>DAIQCC010000001.1:0-32792 GCA_036780865.1 Solirubrobacterales bacterium
GACCTCGAATTCCTCGGCTGCGAGGGCGATCCGGACAACACCACCAACGCCCCGACCAACCCCGGCTCCAGCGAGGAGTACCCCGGATCCGGTCCGATCGTGGTTGGAACGGTGCCGGATTGCCAGAAGCCGACGCTGGTCGAAACCGTTCTGGCCGATCCGGACGGTGCCGGACCGATGCCGAATGCCGTCTACACGCACGTCCAGTGGGACACCGGCAACCTCGCCCCCGGCCAGGAGATCACCTACCGCTATCGGGCCGCCGTGCCGCTCACCGAGAACACCCTGAACTGGAGCGGGTCCACTCCGTCCACCACTTCCGGTGCCCAGGGAGCGAACCTCGACAACAACGCGGTGGCTCCCCCGAAGGAGATCCAGGACGAGCAGAAGATCGTCAACTACGCGATCGCCTCCGGCGAGTACCAGAGCAACACTGTTCCTTTCGCCGTTTTCGACGACACCACCCTCGAGCGCACCGCCGAGGATCTGGTCGTCTACAAGTCAAACCTGACTACGGGTGCTCTCGCCCAGGGCGACATCAACACCTGGGAGCTCAGATTCCGCACCGGCGAATACCGCTACAGCGACGACATCGTCGTCACCGACATCCTTCCCTCAGGCTTCTGTCCCCTCGGGCCAGTCAATTACACCACCGGCAACAGCGCCTCGGACTCCGAGTGTGACCCGACCGGCGACAACCCGAGCTCTCCGTACAAGAGCGTGACCGAGAACGCGGATGGCACCTTCACCATCGTCTGGGACAAGACGGTCTTCACCAAGCTCGGTCACACGGGCGTGAGTGATGAGTTCGTCATCACCTTACCGACCAGAACCCGCAAGAACTACCAGCAGAACTTCCAGGACAGCACCCCGATCCTGGCCGCGGACGGCATCAGCAACAAGGTCGCGCTGACCGCGGACGCGTTCTCGCGCTGCATCTCGCCGGGAACCTCCGATTGCTCGACCAGCGGACCGCGCATCTGGAGCGACGGCCAGCAGCCCGAACCGGTCGTCGATGCCTCTTCGGCCGGCCAGAGTGCCCCGAAGGTCGTGCTGAAGAAGGAAGTCGCCGAAAGCGGTACCAATTGCTCGACCGCGACCTGGGTCAAGACCGTCCCCACCTACCATCCGGGCGACACCGTGTGCTGGCGGCTGACGATCGACTTCCCGAGCAAGGTCGACACCCATCAGCTGAGGGTCACGGACTTCCTGCCGCGTAACGCAAAGTACGTCGCCGGCAGCTGGGCCGACACTCCGGCCAACACGACCGTCAACGCTATCGACACCAGCCTGAGCGGAGACGGCGTCCTCTTCTGGGACATCAACGGCACCTACGTGCCGACCGGTTCGCAGAAGTTCCAGGTCACGATCAAGACCACGATCGAGCCGACCGGCATCCTCAGCCCGGTCGACATCGAGGGCAACCTGGCGAAGTTCGCTTTCGAGAACACCCCGGGCACCGCCTTCCCGCTGCGTGACCAGGTCGACTTCCAGACCCTGACCCCGACCCTGGCGATCGCCAAGGGCGTCCGTCAGGTTGATTCCGGACCGGTCAACAATCCGCCGATCGACAACGTCACCGTCCGTGGGGGCAACGTCGTGACCTACCAGGTTGACGTCAAGTCGACGGGTGAGACCAGGGACGTCCAGGTCTGGGACCAGCTCCCCGCAGCTTTCGATTGCACCATGGTCAGCGCGATCTCGGATTCCGGGGTCTGTGTGGACGGTGGCAGCGGAGTCGACCGCATCAAGTGGACCGTGCCTTCCATCGCCGATGCCGCGACAAAGTCGCTGACCTACAAGGTGGCCATTCCCGGCACCTTCGGCCCGGAGAACAACTACGTCAACAAGGCCGGCGTGCGCCAGTACGAGTCGGACACCAACACCGGTGGCCGGTACATCTACACGCCGCAGAACAACATCGATCCGAACAACCCGAACACGCCGAACGTGCCCCGGGTCGATGACGAGAGCAACGTCCGGACTCCGAACGTCGGACTCGCCAAGGCGCGTACGACCTCGATCACCGAGACCGGAAACAATGCCGCCAGCCAGGCCACGATCGGCGAGCTGATCAACTACACGGTCACCGCGACCCTGCCGAACGGGACCACCTTCGGCACGAACGCGAAGATCACCGACACCCCGAACTCGGCCACCACCCAGCCTCTGACCGGCCCGGCGACGGCGCTGCTCAACGGTTCGCCCCTGCCCTCCGGCTGGAGCGTGTCCACGGTCGGCCAGACCATCACGGTCAACATCCCGGACAACTACGTGGTCCCGGCCGGATCCGACCACACGGTCACGATCAGCTTCCAGACCCGGGTCGCGGACGTCTCCGCGAACGTCCGGGGCCAGAGCCGCATCAACCTGGCCAACATCGTCTGGACCGACGGCTCTGCCAGGAGCCGGAACTCGAACCAGGTCTCGACCACCATCGTCGAACCGGTGATCTCGCAGACCAAGTCGAACAACAAGACTTCCAACGCCAAGCCGGACGACATCGTCACCTACACGCTGACCACCTCGAACTCGAGCTCGTCGAACGTCAGCATCGCCCATGACGTGGTGATCAGGGACGTGGTTCCGGCAGGCATCACTCTGGTCGACGGTGGCGGCAACCCGCTTGCCGACGGCGCAGTGGTGCCCGGTACGGGTGGAGCGACCTGGGATGCCGCCACGCGAACCATCACCTCGGCAGCCTCGCCGGCGATCAGGATCAACCCGGGCAGCAACGTCACCTGGAGCTATCAGGCGAAGATCGACTCCCCGGCGATCGCGGGTGGCGTTCTCACGAACACAGCCAACGCGCGGACCACCTCGATCGACGGTTCCAACCCGAACGAACGGACCGCTTCCAGCAGCACCAACACCGGCTACGTCGCCTCATCCAGCAGCACGGTCAGGCTCGGCGGCAGCTCGGTCACGAAGTCGGTCGATCCCGCCTGGGTAACGATCGGCACTCCGATGACCTACAAGGCCACGGTCACGATTCCAAAGAACCTCAGTTTCTTCAACCTGACCGTGCTCGACCTGCTTCCCGACTCGATTGACTTCGACGGGTACACCGGCGCGAGCTGCATCAGTGGCTGCTCGGTTTCGAGCCCGGCGCCGACCGTCCAGAACTACAACCCGCAGGTCACGGCCTCCGCGACGACGATCGGATGGGATCTCGGCAATGTTGCCGCCGGAACCTCCGACCGGGTGATCGAGTTCACCTACAAGGCACATGTCCGCGATACCCATCGCAACGGTGGCGCCAACGTTCTCGCCGGCGAGAACATCGTCAACAAGGTCAACTCGATGTCCAATACGTCGGTCAAGTTCACCTTCGACCCGAACACCTTCCGGCCCACCAACGGCTTCGATCATCTCTCACCCGAGGCGAAGACCACAACTCCGGTCCGCGAACCGAAGATCACGCTGGACAAGCGGGTCAAGGTGGCCGGCGGTTCCTTCGTGGACGGCCCGGTCCAGAGCCAGCCCGGTGACGCGCTGACCTACCGGATCGTGGTCACCAACAGCGGCACCGGCCCGGCCTATGACCTGGTCGTGAACGACATGCCCGACGCAGAGCTCACCAACGTGGTGCTCGACCAGGGCGCGTCCTACAACACAAAGGCCTGGAGTGCCGGCGACCGTTCGATGCGCTGGGTCATCCCCGGTCCGGTCAATCCCGGCCAGAGCGTGACCCTCACGTACACCGCGAACGCAGTCTCCTCGGCCCAGCTGGCGAACGGTGATTCTGCGATCAACACGGCCGACTCCTCCTACTGGGGCATCCCGGTGGCCGAACGGACCAACTCGTGGATCTACCGCGGATACGACAGCAACCAGGACACCGTCCGGGTTGACTTCGAGTTCCCCGAGCTGACGGTTGTGAAGACAACGGCGGCACCGGGCTTCCCGGATATCGCGGACGCGCCGATCGAGCAGCCATTCGGCTGGCGGATAGTCGTGACCAACGCGGCCACCACGGCAAAGGCCTTCGACACGGTCGTCCGTGACGTGCTGCCGCCGCACTGGACCTACAACGCAGGATCGACCGTGATTACCGGGGCCACCGGTGGAGACCCGTCGGTCGTCTCTGATCCGGCCGGCGACGTCCTGACCTGGAGCTTCAACGGCCAGGTGATCCAGCCCGGTGCCAGCGTCGTGATCAGGTTCACAGCGACCCCGCAGCTCCCGGCCCGGGCGAACCCGCCGATTCAGGTCAACGACGCGGATGCCACGACCAGGGACGCCAGTGGTGCCAGTGGCAACAAGACCGGTCCCTACAAGGACGAGGATGATGCCAGCGCGACCCTGAAGTTCCCGATCGCGGACCTCAAGATCGAGAAGTCGGCACCGGCCCAGGTCAACGTGCTCGACGAGTTCGACTACGTGCTCGAGGTGACCAACAAGGGTCCGGATACTGCGACGCAGGTCGTGATCAACGACCCGCTTCCGGCCGGCCTCCAGTTCGTCTCCTCGGCTGACTGCTCCGCCGCGATCTCCTGCAGCCTGGGCACCATGGTCACCGGTGCTTCGAAGACCGTGACCATCCGGGTCAAGGCGACCTTCGCTGCCGGCGGAAACACGGTCCACAACGTGGCTACCGTGACCGGCAAGGAATGGGAGCCGACTCCGGAAGACAACACGGATGACGCTGACACCTTCGTTGTCGGTGTTCCCGATCTGAAGATCACCAAGACGGCCGCTCCGGCGAATGCGCGTCCTGGCCAGACGGTCACTTACACGCTGAAGGCCGAGAACATCGGCAATGCGCGGGCCGAGAACGTCGTGATCACGGATCCGGTTCCGGTTGGTCTGACTTTCGTCAGCGCTGATTCTCCCTGTGTGGAGGCTGCTGGCACCGTGACCTGTGCGATCGGCTCGCTCGATCCGGGCGAGGTGAAGACCTACCAGGTGAAGGCGACCGTGGATCAGTGGGGTGACGCTGATCCGACCCTGAACCATCAGCTTGATGTTCAGAAGGTCGAAACCCAGATTGATCTGAATCCGGGTGAAGTGAAGACGATCCAGGCGGTCTGCCCGTCGGGTTACTTCGCTTCGGACGGTTCGGTCCGGATCGACCATGTTGATCAGGGCACCGGCGACTGGACTGCTCCGCAGGTCCTGGAGTCACGTGCCGCGGGTCTGGACAGGTGGCAGGGAACTGTGAAGAACACGGCTTCTGGACGGGTTCAGGCGAAGATCTTCGCGGTCTGCATCCAGCAGCAGACGGTTGCCGATGGGAGCCACACCCATGACCTGATCGTCTCCGATGCGATCACCGTGACCGACCTGGTTCCGGTGGCCGGCAAGGAGACCGCGACGCTGATGTGTGGTCCGGGCCAGATCGCGATCCAGCCCGGTTTCCAGAGCGATGTGGAAGCCGACCTCGTTTACAGCGAGCCGGAGGGCAACGGCTGGAAGTTCGTGCTCGATGTTTCCGAGCCGGCCCAGGTGACTTTCTCGATTCGCTGCATGACCAGGCAGGTCAGCGTGGCCGACGGTCACACCCATGACCTTGCCTTCGAGCATCTGGTGAAGGAGTTCACGATTCCGGCGGGCACGGTTTCCGAGGCGCAGCTGACCTGCTCCGACGGCGGCAAGGGCATCGTCGCTGACATGGACCTCGATGACGGTCTCGTGTCGCTCGGCAACGATCCCCGCCCGGTTACCCGAGCGTTCAAGATCTACAACCCGACCGACAGTGACCTGAAGGCCAGGCTGAGCCTGCTTTGCCTGGGTCTGAGCACCGCCGGCGAGCATGTCCCGCCGAAGGTCCTGCAGAACACGGCCTACATCTCGACGACTTCGCTCGAGGAGATCACCACGAACAACCACTCGACCGCGACCGTGATCGCCGAGGACACCGACATTCACGAGCCGATCGATCCGGTTGATCCGGTCAAGCCCACCCCGAACAACCCGGTTGCCACGACCATCGTCGGCAAGGGCGTCAGCTACTCCGCCAGCGGAGTCACCTTCACCCTGAAGTGCTCGGGTGCCTGTGGCGGAACCGCGAAGCTCAGCACCCTTTCCAGGGTCAAGGCCGGCGGCAAGCAGTTCGCGAAGGGCACCTTACTCGCGAAGAAGAAGTACTTCGTCGGCAAGGCCGGGACGAGGAAGATCAAGCTTGGCCTGACCAGGGCCGGCAGGACGATCCTCAAGTCCGGCAAGGCGAAGAGGGCGATCCTCCGTGTTTCCGGCAAGACCGCCAAGGTGGTCAAGGTCGGAAGGCCGGGGCTTCGTCGGTAAGGCTCGCTACTACTTGAAGACAGGCAGGTCGCCAGCGAAGTCGGTCTTGCCGTCCCGCTGGAACTGGACGTCGATCGTCTCGTCCTTGTTGTAAAAGCCGACCACACCGAGCAGCATGAACATCTTCTTCTTGCCGGTTTTGGTCTCCTTGATGATCTCCCGGGTGAAGAGGATCTCGTTCTCGCGGATCACGTAATCCTCGCCCTCGGTCTGGGCGACACCGTTGACGAAGACGATGATTGGCTTCTCGGCGCCTTCGGGCAAGGTGACCCGGCGGCCTGCCGCATAGGAGCCCTTGGGGATCTTCTGTTCTTTTTCAGCTTCGTTCATGCGCTGAGGAACATCTTCAACGATTTAATCGCCTGGGGTAGCGTCGAGCCCTCCAGGGTCTGCCGGCGCACGCTTCCGGCGTAGGGGACGACCTTGAGGTCCCCCTGGATGTCGATCCCGGCCGTGGGCGGCCTGAACAGACCCTTTCCGGTGATCTCGATCCGCGCGTTCACGATGCTGGACGGTTCGTATTCACGGATCGCGCTGACCGGGTCGAGTGGCCCCTCCGAGATCACCTCGTCGGCGGCGTCCCGGGCGGCACCGAGCGCCGCGTCGAGATCGTCAAAGGTCTGCCGGCTCACGTCCGGGCCGTGGCGAACGGTCAGTTTCCACTCGGCCATGTGTTCACCCTGACTGGACGGGCCGGGCTCTGCTCAGGAGGGACGGGTCGCCGGACCGGAGATCCGGTCGTCGCCGGTGCGCTCGCCGATCGGGATGTAATCGGCCTCTCGCGCCCCGGTGTAGATCTGCCTGGGACGGGCGATCTTCTTGTCCGGGTCCTCGGTCATCTCCAGCCACTGGGCGATCCAGCCGGCGGTGCGGGCGATCGCGAAGATCACGGTGAACATTCCGGGCGGGATCTTGAGCGCTTCGTAGATGATCCCGGAGTAGAAGTCGACGTTCGGATAGAGCTTGCGCGAGGTGAAGAACTCGTCGTCGAGGGCCTGCTTCTCGAGTTCCGTGGCCAGCTCGACCAGCGGGTTGTACTCGGTCGCCTCGAAAACCTCGTCGGCATGGCTCTTGATGATGCGGGCCCTGGGGTCGTAGTTCTTGTAGACCCGGTGGCCGAAGCCCATCAGTTTCTCTTCCCGGTTCTTGACCGCTTCGAGGAAGTCGGGAATGTTCTCCACCCGCTCGATCCGCCGCAGCATCTGAAGCACCGCCTCGTTGGCGCCACCGTGAAGGCGTCCGTAGAGCGCGGCGATTCCCGCCGCAACCGCCGAGTAGGGGTCGACGTCCGAAGAGCCCACTCCGCGCACCGCGCTGGTCGAGCAATTCTGCTCGTGATCGGCGTGAAGGATGAACAGGACGTCGATCGCCTTCGAGAGTCGGGGGTCCGGCTCGTACTTCGTCTCGGTCATCTTGAACATCATCGAGAGGAAGTTCTCCGGGTAGGAGAGGTCGTTGTCCGGATAGACGTAGGGAAGACCCATGTTGTGGCGGTAGGAGAAGGCCGCCAGGGTCGGCATCTTGGCGATCAGGCGGATCGTGGCCAGGTAACGCTCGATCGGATCGAGGATCTGGTTGGCGTCCGGGTAGAAGGTCGAAAGAGCGCCGGTCGAGGCGAGCAGCATGCCCATCGGATGGGCGTCGTAACGGAAGCCGGTGAGGAACTTCTTGATGTCCTCGTGGACGAAAGTGTGATGAGTGACATCGTGAACCCAGGCTTCGAGCTGGGGCCGGGTCGGCAGATCACCGAAGACCAGCAGGTACGCCACCTCGAGGTAGGTGGAGTGTTCGCAGAGCTGCTCGATCGGGATGCCCCTGTGTTCGAGGATCCCTGCTTCACCATCGATGTAGGTGATCGAGGAACGGCAGGAAGCGGTGTTGGTGAAGGCCGGGTCGAAGGCCATCATCCCGAAGTCATCTTCGTGGACCTTGATCTGGCGCAGGTCGAGCGCCTTGATCGTGTCGTCCTCGATCGGGAGCTCGTAGGTCCGGCCCGTGCGGTTGTCGGTGACCGAAAGGGTGTCGCTCCCGGTGGCTACTCCAGCTACGTCGCTCTCCGCGGGCGCTTCACTCTGCTGTTCGCTCGACATGCCTCTCCTCGAATCCTGATCTCTTTCTCTGTCGGGACCAGTATTTCAGTTCGCCTTCCCCTTCAGACGTTTCTCGGTCCACCCGATCGAGGGCTGACCGACGTATCGGTGCGAGAGCCAGGCCCAGAGCGCACTCGTCGGGATCAGGACGGCGGCCCAGACGAGCACGCTGCCGAGACCGCCATTGCGTGGCAGGTCGAGCAGCTGGGCCGCGTAGAAGGCGATCGGAAGGTGGATCAGATAGACGCCGTAGCTCAACCTGGCTGCGATCGATGCGAACCCGTTGTCGAAGAGCCGGAGCACGACGGCGGGGCCGAGCGCCACCGCCAGCACGAGGACGCCGCGGCAGGCAGTACCGACCAGGTTCGGCAGGATCAGGGTCCGTCCGAGGCTGGAACCGTCGAATCCCGTTGTCGTCAGCATCGCCTCCTGCGAGAAGCGGATCCCGACGAGGATCCAGAGGAGGGTCGCGAAGACAAGGGCGGCAGGCAGCAGGCGCTTCTCCCACCAGCTGCCGGGACTCTCCTCGGCCCGCCGGTAGAGCAACGCGGCAACCATGCCGACGCCGAAGGACCAGGCGAACGAGGGTGACTGCTCCACCGCGATTATCAGCCGCTGCTGCCCGGTCGCGGCGCCCCCGGCCAGCCACTCGAAGAGGCCACTTGCCTCATGCGCGAGCACCTTCCAGCCGACCGTCATGGCAAGCGAAAGCAGGAGCGCGAGCCAGGGGTGGCGCAGCATCAGCCGCGCGAAAGGCGGGAAGGCAATGTAGAGGCCGACCAGCACCGGAATCATCCAGAGTGCGCCATCGATCCAGAAACCGACCTGCAGCTCGGGGTCCAGGAGGCGCGCGGCCGTCTGCAGGTCAAAGACATGCAGGAGGACCTGCCCCGGACCGGGCACGGGCGGCCTGAACGCCACCGGGATCAGGACGATCATCAGGAAGACGGCCACGAGGCAGGCCCAGTACTCCGGCTGGATCCGGGCGGCACGGCGGGCATAGAAGTGGAGGGCTCCTCCCCTGAGTCCGCCCCGCCGCAGCACCGGCAGGAACAGCAGGAACCCGCTGATCACGAAGAAGAGGTCGATCGTGTTCCCGAGCAGGACCCAGAGAACACGGCTGACCGTGTCTTCCTTGCCGACCGCCACCACCCCGGCGATGCCGAAGATGTGCATCGCGACGATGGCCAGGAGGGCGTAAGCGCGAAGCCCGTCGAACGCTCCGATTCGCCCGTTGCCGCGAGCGACCTCCACCAGATCAGGCGGGTGCGCTGAATTCCGTCATTGAGCGCAGGGCCTGAAGGCGCGACTCGATCTCGTCGCGGCTGAGACGGCTGACCCGCTCGGTCCCGAACTCCTCGACGTTGAAGGAGGCGAGCACCGTTCCGTAGCCCATCGCGGTGCGAAGCGTGCCGGCGTCGATCTCTCCGGCCTCGCCGTCCAGGTATCCGAGGAAGCCGCCGGCGAAGGAGTCGCCGGCGCCGGTCGGATCGCGGACGTCCTCCAGCGGGAATCCCGGCAGGGCAAAGAACCCTCCGGGAGTGAACAGGGCGGCTCCGTATTCGCCCTGCTTGGCGATGACCGCCCGGGGCCCCATTTCCATCACGGCGGCAGCTGCCCGGGCGAGGTTCGGCTCGCCGGTCAGCTGGCGTATCTCCGCGTCGTTGATCAGCACGCAGTCGACTTCGGAAATCGCCTGAACGAGGGAATCCCTGGCGGTGTCGATCCAAAGGTTCATGGTGTCGAGTCCGACGAATCCGGCGCCGTCGCACTGCGCGCGGACCTGGCGCTGAAGGTCGGGCTGGATGTTGGCCAAAAACAGCATGTCCGCCCCGGTGGAGCTGTCCGACAGCTTGGGCTGGAAGTCGCCGAACACGTTCAGGCGGGTGTCGTCGGTGTGGGCCGTGTTGAGGTCGTACTCGTAATGGCCCTTCCAGAAGAAGGTTTCTCCGCTGACGCGCTCGATGTCCTCGGTGATCACACCCCGGTTCTCGAGAACATCGATTTCAGCCTGGGTGAAGTCATCGCCGACCGGGCCCACGACACGGACGTCGGTGAAGAAGCTGGCGGCCAGCGAGAAGTGGACTGCGGAGCCGCCGAGCATGCGCTCGCGCTCGCCGAACGGGGTTGCGACCGCGTCGAAGGCGATCGATCCGACTACGGTCAGTGACATGGCCGGAATCGTATTGATCAGCGTGAAAAGATGACCTCGTGAAGGCGATCCTGATCGAAGAGTTCGGCGGTCCCGAGGTGATGAATCTCGTGGATCTGCCAGATCCGGTGCCCGGCGAGGGGGAGGTGCTGGTCGAGATCACGAGGACGGGCGTCAACTTCTCCGACACCCACATCACCAACGACCAGTACGTGGCCCGGCAGACGTTGCCGCTGGTTCCCGGCATCGAGTTCGTCGGAGTGACCGGGGATGGCCGACGGGTGGCGGCAGTGGTCCCGAACGGCGCCTATGCCGAGCGGATCGCAGTGCCCGAATCCTCCCTGGTCGGGATTCCGGACGAGATCGACGATGAGCAGGCCGCCGGAATCATGATCCAGGGCGTCACCGCGGACGGGGTGCTGACGCTGTCGGGCCACCTGAAAGCGGGCGAGACGGTAGTTGTCGGCGCTGCGGCCGGCGGTACCGGGAGCCTTGCGGTCCAGCTCGCCCGCTCGATGGGCGCGGGACGGATCATCGGCCTCGCTTCGGGAGAGGAGAAGCAGCAGCTGGTCCTCGACCTGGGAGCAGACGCGGTCGTCGACTCGCGGAGCGAACAGCTGGGTGAGGAAGTGGTGGCGGCCGCCGGCGGCGAGGTCGACCTCGTTCTCGAGATGGCGGGGGGCCGTTCCTTCGACCAGTTGCTCGGCACGCTGCGCCCTTTTGGCCGGATGATCGTGGTCGGAATCGCGACCCGGGAGCAAAACGAGGTCAGGACTGGCAAACTGCTCAAGAACAGCATCAGTGTTTCGGGCTTCTGGCTCATGCACCTGCTGGCCCGGCCGGATCTCGCCCGGGACTCGATAGACCGGGTCTTCGGCGCCACCGCTCGTGGTGAATTGAAGGCCGTGGTCGGAGGTACTTTCGGCCTTTCGGAAGCCCGCCAGGTCCATCGCGACATTGCCGGACGGAAGACAGTCGGCAAACTGCTGCTGGACCCAAAGAGATGACAGAACAGACTGAACAGACAGAAGAGAAACTTTTCAGGGATCTCGGGCTGAGCCCGCAGATCCAACAGGCGATCGACGAGATCGGCTTCGACAAACCCAGCCCGATCCAGGCGGAGGCAATCCCCGAGCTGCTGGCGGGCCATGACGTGATCGGCCAGGCCCAGACCGGAACCGGGAAGACTGCAGCCTTCGGCCTGCCGATGCTGCAGTACCTCGATCCGGCCAACGACGAGGTTCAGGCGATCGTGCTCACCCCGACCCGCGAGCTCTGCATTCAGGTGACCCAGGCGCTTCGTTCGTATGCGGAGCACCTCGACATCGAGATCGTCGCCGTGTTCGGCGGCGCACCGATCCGCAGCCAGCAGGCTCAACTCCGCTCCGGAGCTCACGTAGTGGTCGCCACCGTGGGTCGCATGAAGGACCTGATCTCCCGCCGCTCCCTGGTGCTGACCGCGGCCCGCTTCGTCGTTCTCGACGAGGCCGACGAGATGCTCGACCTCGGATTCATCGAGGACGTGGAGCGGATCCTGCGCATGTGCCCCAGCGGCCGCCAGACGGCACTCTTCTCGGCCACCATGCCGCCGCCGATCAAGCGGCTCGCCGACACCTTCATGTATGACCCGGTGACGATCTCGATCACCCCGAAGACGCTGACCGTCGACGCGATTGAACAGGCTTATGTCGAAGTGGCCGGCAAGGCCAAGGTCGACAAGCTGGTTGACGTGGTCAAGGAAGAAGACCCCGAGCAGGCGATCCTCTTCTGCCGGACCAAGATCGGGGCTTCAAGACTCGAGCGGGATCTTAAGAACCGAGGCTTGGACGTCAAGGCGCTCCACGGTGACTTGAGTCAGGGTGTCCGGGACGGCGTGATGCTGGCCTTCAAGAACCATCGTTGCCGGCTGCTTGTGGCGACCGACATCGCGGCCCGGGGCCTCGACGTCGACCACGTCACCCACGTCATCAATTACGACATCCCGAACAGTTCTGAAACCTATGTACACCGCATCGGCCGGACCGGCCGCGCCGGCCGCACGGGTCGCGCGATCACTTTCGTGACACCCGACCAGATGCGCGACCTCGAGCAGATCAGGTCGGATGTGAAGGCCTCGATCACGGAGTGGGAGAAGCCTGAGGACCGGATCGAACACGCCCGTCCGCCCCGACGCAAGCGCCGGGGCGAGAAGCCGGTGCCGCTCGACGAACAGCCGGCAGTGCTGGTCGAGGAGGTCGAGGACGTCGGCGAGGTCGTCGAGATTCCCCTGGCCGAAGAACCGGAGGTCGAGATCCCGGAGACCCCCGAAGGGGTCGTGAAGCTCTTCGTGAACCGGGGTTCCCGCTCGGACATCACCGAAGAGGATCTTCGCTGGGCCCTGAAGGAGGGTGCCGTGCTCGAGGACGACCAGGTCGCCGACGTGCGGGTGCTCGAGCGGTTCTCCTTCGTCGAGGTTGAAGGGGAAGTGGCCGAGCGGACGGTCGAGTTCCTGGACGGAACGCGCCTCAAGGGTTCCGCCATCCGGGTCGAGATCGCCCGTAGCTAAGCCGGACTGCCGGCTTCGCCGGCCCGGCGGCAAAGCCGGTCGATTTCGGCAAGCAGCGGCTCGAACTCGATCGGCTTTGCGAAGACCGCGTCCGCCCTCTCCCTCTCGGGCGGGTGAAGATCCTGACCGGTGACGAGGACCACGGGCACCGAGGGCCTGAGCTCCCGTACCCGCTCCAGCGTCGTCAGCCCGTCCATCCCGGGCATCATGACGTCGGCGATCACCAGGTCGGGCATCAGGCCCGACTCCAGGCGCTCAAGCGCCTGCGTGCCATCAGAGGAGATCTCCACCGAGTAACCGGCGATCTCGAGCCTCCTTCGCAGCAGCAGCGCTATCGCAGGAGAGTCCTCAATGGCCAGGATCAGGCTCAAACCGGTCCCGGTTCTCCCGGGGTGAGCGCGTTCTCCCGGTCGATCGGAAAGAGCAGGGTGAAGCTGGTTCCGTTGCCGGGATCGGATTCCACCCGGATGTCACCCCGGTGGAGCTGGATCAGGCGCTTGGTCACCGAGAGTCCGATGCCGGAACCGGTCCGGTCTCCTGCGGTCACACCGGCTCCCCGCCTGAAACTGCGGAAAGCCTCATCCGGGTCGTCAAACGGCAGACCGTCCCCGTCATCGCTGACCTCGACTGTGACGTGTTCTCCCTCGACACCGGCACGGACCCGGATGCTGGTACCGGCCGGATTGTGAAAAGAGGCATTGTTGACCAGGTTCGAAATCATCTGGATGGTTCGTGCCTCGTCCGCCCTGATCACCGGCAGGCCGGGTTCGACCTCGCAGGTGAGGGTCTGCCCGCGTTCTTCAGTCACGGCTGAAGCCGAGGTCACCAGGGGCTCGAGGACCCCGCCGAGATCCACGTCGCAGAGGTTGAGGCGGAGCTCGCCGAAGCTGTTTCGGCTGAGGTCGAAGACGTCCTGTACCAGCACGGTCAGATGCCGGGCCGTGCGCTCGATTATCTCCGCCGCCTCGACCTGTTCCGGTGACAGGTTCGAAGTGTCCATGTTGAGCAGTTCCGCGAAACCCTGAAGGGCAGTCAGCGGGCTGCGGAGTTCGTGGGAGGCGGCCATCATGAATGCGGCCCGGCGCTCGTTCATGGCGTCGTTCCAGTCGGTGTCCCAGACCGTCAGCACCAGGCGCCCGTCCTTCTCCACTCCGTCCCAGACGATCCAGTGAAGTTCCGGCCCGTCCGGCCTGCCGCGGAAAGTCGTGATCTCCCGCCGGATCAGCAAACGGTCGATCTTCTCCTCATGCGTCAGACCGGCAAGCACCTCGCGAAGGGGAGAGCCGACTGTGAGGGTCGGAACCATGTCCACGGTGGTCGCGTTCCGGTACTCGATGATGCCGTCCGCATCGAGCGCGAGCACCGAACTGGGCAGGGTGTCGTTGGTCCAGCGCACCAGTTCCAGCTCTTCCCTCACCGAGCGGTCTCCCTGATCCATGGCCAGAGACTAGCTGGCGTCCCCGGTTGCGCCCTGACTCATAGTCTCTGTGCATGAGCTCTCAAACCGATGGGATTTCGCAGGGGCCGCTGGAGGAGTGGTTCAGGGAACGGGTCGCCGACCTGGAGCCTCCGCTCGACTACGAGAAGATCCACGGAGGGATGTCCAACCTCACCTACCTGGTCACTGACCAGGGGGGATCGCGGTGGGTTCTGCGCCGGCCACCCCTCGGCAAGACGCTTGGTTCCGCCCATGACATGGGGCGTGAAGTACGCGTCGTCACCGCGCTCGACGGCACCGGTGTCCCGGTTCCGCCGGTGGTCGGCTACTGCGACGACGAGGAAGTCACCGGCGCGCCCTTCTACGTGATGGAGTTCGTGGAGGGCCCGGTCATTCGCGGTCCGGAACAGGCCGCCGCCTTCCCCTCGGAGGAGCAAAGACGCCGCCTAGGCGAGGGCCTGGTCGAGACCATGACCAGGATCCACTCTGTCGACGTCGCGGAAGTGGGACTCGGTGACCTCGGTCGTCATGACGGTTACGTCCAGCGGCAGCTCAAGCGCTGGTCGGGCCAGTGGGAGAAATCAAAGACCCGTGAACTGCCCCTGGTCGAGGACGTCCACGCGCGGCTTGTCGAGCTGGCCCCGCCGCAGTCGGCATCGACCCTCGTCCATGGTGACTATCGCCTTGACAATGTGATCTACAGCCCGACCGGCGAGGTCGCGGCGGTGGTCGACTGGGAACTATGCACGATCGGCGAGCCGCTGGCGGACCTTGGATTGCTGATGGTCTATTGGCGGGAGGCCGACGACGAGCCGATTCCCCTGATCACGCCGGCCACGGTGGAGCCAGGATTCCCGAAGCGGGCCGAGCTGGCCGGGCTATACGCCGAGATAACCGGACGCGACATCTCGAAGCTCGACTACTTCGTCGCGCTCGGGTTCTGGAAGCTGGCGATTATTGCCGAGGGTGTGCTGGCGAGGTTCGCTGCCGGCCAGTACGGCGAGGAGGTCGGAGACGTCGTTGAGCGCTCCCGGGCCACGATCGATCTTCTCGTCGGGCAAGCCGACGAGGCGATCAATCGAATTGCTTAAGTAAGTCGGGCGGGGTCCGACCCGCCCTCCGAGGAGAACCCGCCGGCCCACTCGATCAACGAATGGATGGGCCGGCTCCGCCAGGTGGCGGTCCCAGAGGTCAGGCCGCCTGTTCTGTCGCGGCGGCACGTTTCTTGAGGAAGCGGCCGACCTCCCTGCGGGCGATGACCATCTTGTGGACCTCGTCGGGGCCGTCGGCGAGCTTCAGCATGCGGCTGTAGCGCCACATGGCGGCCAGCGGGGTGTCGTCTGACATGCCCAGCGAACCGTGGACCTGAAGCGACCGGTCGAGAACGTCCATGACCATGTTCGCGGCGACGACCTTGATCATCGAGATCTGCTGGCGGGCGGCGCGCTTGCCGACCGTGTCCATCAACCATGCAGCGTTCAGGGAAAGCAGGCGGGCCTGGTCGATCTCCATCCTCGACTTGGCGATGAAGTCCTGGACGAACTGCTTGTCGGCCAACGGTCCACCGAAGGCCTCGCGGTCGGCTGCCCGGAGGCACATCATCTCGAGGGCGCGCTCCGCGGTACCGATCGCCCGCATGCAGTGGTGGATGCGGCCAGGCCCGAGCCGGTCCTGGGCGATCAGGAACCCGGCACCGCGCTGACCGAGGAGGTTCTCCTCGGGGACCCGACAGTCTTCGTAGCGGATCTCGCAGTGTCCCGGCCCCTTGTCGTGACCCATCACCGGGACCGCACGGACCATGTTGAACCCGGGCGCGTCGAGCGGAACAATGATCATCGAGGCGTTCGCGTAGGGGTTGTCGCTCTCCTCGGTGTTGACCATTGCGATCGCGAACTCGGCACCGACTGCCCCCGAGGTGAACCACTTGTGTCCGTTGATCACCCACTCGCCGCCGTCCAGCCTCGCCGTTGCGGCGAGGCCGGTGGGATCCGAGCCGGCTGTGTCGGGCTCGGTCATCGAGAAGCAGCTGCGGATCTCGCCGTCGACCAGCGGCTGCAGGTACCTGGCTTTCTGCTCACCGGTCCCGTGCTCGAGCAGGATCTCCATGTTGCCGGTGTCGGGTGCGGCACTGTTGAAGGCCATCGGGGCGACCAGCGGACTCCGGCCCATCTCCTCGCAGAGAAAGGCGTACTGCCAGTTGTTGAGACCGGCTCCGTACTCCTCGTCGGGCAGGAACAGGTTCCACAGCCCCTCCGCTTTCGCCTGCTCGCGAATCTTCACGAGCTCTGCCGGATAGGCGACTCCGGCCTTCACTTCGTCGTCGATCGCCTGATGGAGCTCCGCTTCGCGCGGATAGATGTGCTCGTCCATGAAGGACCGGACGCGCTCTAGGAGACTTTCTACTTCGGAACCGGGTTCAAAATCCATGGGGTGGACGCTACTACCCGGGCAAGTGTTGCAGCGTCAAACGGGGGCGAGATCCGTTCCTGACCACGACCGCACAACCCCGCAGCAGCCCTCGCGAGACGGAACGTCTCGTCTCGCGGGACTTTTTCTGGGGTCAGGCCCTCCGGTACCGGCAGAACAGGTCGCCATCGGCTTCCGCCAGGCTGGCCAGCCTGAAATCCACCTTGTCAGGCAGATTGGTCTCGAGGATGCGGGGCGCGTCGCCTCCGGTCACGACCGGAGTGATCGTCAGGAAGAAGTCATCGATCAGGTCCCTGGCCACCAGCTGGCCGAAGAGCGTCGGACCGCCCTCGCAGAGCACGGCGCGCACTCCTTCCTTCCGGCGAAGGTGGGAGAGCACGTCCGCGGAGTCGATCAGGCCGTCCATCGTGACCAGTTCGACCGGTGTCTCCGTCTCGGGTGTCGAGTGCTTGCGGGTGAAGATCAGCACCCGGCCATTGCCATTGGTGAAGAGCGGGGCATCCCAGGGGAGGTCCAGCTCGCCGCTGACGATCACCGCCAGGGCGTCGGGGTCGAGTCCTTCCCTCTCGCGGCTCTCGCGATACTCCGGTCGCGAGATGATCCGGCCGTAGCGCTCGGACCGCATGGTTCCTCCGCCGATCATCACCGCGTCGAACCGGGTTCTCAGGCCCAGCAACTGCTCGGTGTCAGCCTCCGACCCGAGTTCCTTGGAGCGGCCGCTGATCGCAGCCCGACCGTCAAGGGTGGAGATCATGTTCGCCGCCACCCAGGGACGATCCTCGAGCGATTGCTCGAAAGGGCGGTATGCCTCCAGTTCGGACTGGAGGTCGGTCGGACCGGGATCGGGGATCAGCCGGCGCATGGGGCCAAGATATCGGCCGGCCGGCGGATTGGCCTCAGTACTCGTACCAGCCGTCGAAGTCGCGACCGGACCATTCCTTCAGTCCGGCCACGTCCTCCCGGAAGCGACCCTTCAGGGTCTCCATGAGGTGATCCGGGATCTCCGGCTTGGGAGCCGGGGGCTTGTCCGGGTCATGCACGACCTTCTCGACCATCCAGCGCATCGACTCCGGCAGCCGATCGAAGTTCCGGTCGAAGGCACGGAAGCCGGGAAGCTTGATCAGCTTCTCCATGAACTGGTACTTGTCGTCGTGTTTGGCCGACGACTTCTCCCACTGGCGGTCCCACTGCTCCGAGGTGAAGTTCTCGTCCACGCCGAGGAAGCTGAAGGCCTGGCGCATCGTTTCGTCGCGCTTCCTGCCGAGATCCTCCTGCGTGATGATCTCTATCTGGTCGCGGTCGAAGTACTCGAGGTACGGCTGCAGCTGCATCCAGTACATCGAGCGCTGGATGTAGGCGGTGTCCGGCAATTCCAGGGTCGGCTCGAAATCGCGGGTCTCGTATCCGGCGCCGGTCGCGTGGACCCAGTGGGAGAGGATCCGCTTGATCGGGTCGCGGACCATGTAGATCAGCTTCACGTCCGGGATGTGCTTGTGGATACGCTCGGCAACGCCGTTGAAGCGGGGGCGGTTCGTGTAGTGAGGCGAGGACTCGCCGTTGATCTTCACAGTGTTGTCGAAGCGATTCTCGTACCAGTCGAAGCCGAGATCCCAATTCTGCTCGGCGGCGAAGAAGTTGAGTTCCTTCGGCTTCGACATGTGGATCTCCGGGTGGAGGCCGAGGTAGTGGTGAATCGACGTGGTGCCGCACTTGAGGCCGCCGATGATGATCATGTTCGGGAGGGTTGCCGTCTTGCTCCGGCGCCGGGGCAGGCGGCGGTTGCGATCGGATGTGAAGCGCTCCCGGGCGCGAGAGCACATCGCGTCATCGGCGGGGTCGTAGGTGGCCTCGGGGGCGGTCACTGATGTATCGGCGGTTTCTGACACGGCCGGGTAGTGTAGCCGGGAATGGCAGGTGCGATCCCCTTCGTCGTGGCTCTGGACGTGTCTGCCGATGCGGCGGAAGCTCACGGGCAAGGCGCGATCTCATGGCGCGGCCCCGGCGAAGGTCGACCCGACCTGCCGATTCCGCCCGCCAGGCTGCCGCTCCTTCACAGGGGACTGATGCGCAAGCGCTGGCGCTACGTCGGTTTTTACGGCGACGAAGTAATGCTTTGCGCGGGCATCGCCACGATCGGGGTGTTCAGGCAGAGTTTCTGGTCGGTCTGGGACCGCCACGCTGATGGCGGCAAGGGGCGGCACATCGAACACACCCGGCTGCGTCCGGGCGGAACCGAGGTGATACTCGACGGTCCCCACGTCGAGATCCGGACCGGCCAGGTGCAGGCGGCACTCGAGTTTGGCCCGAGCGAGCCGATCGAGGTGGTGGGCCCCAGCGGACGCGGGTGGGGCTGGACCCGCAAGCGGGCCGGGGTTCCAGTCAGCGGGACCGTTGACATCGGTGACCGGCACCTGCGGGTAGAGGGTTTCGGCGTGGACGACGAGTCCGCGGGCTTCCACGCCAGGCACACCGCCTGGTTCTGGTCTGCCGGAATCGGCACGTCGGACGACGGCCGCGCCCTCGGCTGGAACCTGGTCGAGGGGATCAACGACCCCGAGACCAGGAGCGAGCGCGCGGTCTGGGTGGATGGCGTCCCCCACGAGCCGGCACCGGTTCGTTTCGACGGGCTCGAGTCGGTTCTGTTCGAGGGCGATTCACCCGGCGAGGGGCTCCGGTTCGCCGACGGCAAGGCGGAGCGCAGGCGACACGACAACTTCGGCCTCGTCCGGTCCGACTACGTCCATCGCTTCGGCACCTTCAGCGGCAGTCTCGATGGAATCGGGCTCGCCGCCGGGGCCGGCGTGATGGAGGAGCACGACGTCGTCTGGTGATTTCAGGCTGACCAGCCGCGATGTTCCGGCTTCACCTTCCAGCGCCAGGGAGGGTCGTCTCCGGGAGGGAAGTCGTAGTGGTTGCGGCCGGGCAGGATCTCGAGCGGAACCAGGCGCGGACTGTCCTCGAGCAAGACCCTGGTCCCAGATGCCGCTTCGATCTCGGCTGCTCCCGCCCTCCGGTCAACCGACGCCCAGCCGATCGACGGCCGGTAGAACCAGTACCTGATCTGCCAGGAACCGCGTTCCAGTGCAGTCACCTCGGTGAAGAGGGTGAGCCTCCGGTTGGCCGTGGTCAGTCGACCGTCCCCGGACGGCACCGCACAACTGGCTCTCTGGCAGTAGCGGAAGTCGACCGGCACCAGAAGGGTGCCCTGGTCCGAGACCGCTCCGGTTGGTGGAGGAGCAAGCCACCTGATGGCCCGGGCCAGATCCCAGCCGTAGGCGGAGACTGTCGGATGCTGTCGACAGCTGCCCGGCTCCCGGGGGCCGCAGGCGATGCGGTTCGCGATCCGGATTCCAAGTCCGTGGCCGGGCGGATCACCGCGACCCGAAAGACCGAAGGCAACGAGGCCGGCGAAGACCAGGGCGAGCACGAGCACGATGCCCACCTGTTCGACCGTGGCCGAACCCCGGTCATCGCAGTGGTCCTGATTCCGCATGCGACCAAGCTAGGGCCGGTCGGCTCAAGGGTGGTGTGCCGGGTGCAACAACTTCAGGACCTCTTGGCAAATCCTCCAAACCTTCGACAGATGCGAAGGGCGATCGGAGCAGAGGGCCGACTCACCGCCCGGCAGGCCGGGGCCGGTAGATTGGTCTCATGGAAGGTTCACCGTTCAACATGTTTGGCGACCCGGACGAGCTCAGGGCCCGGATGCAGGAAATGGCAGACCAGATGCAGTCCTCGCAGGAGGTTGCCTGGGCTGACAACGCGATCCGGCTGGCGGTCGAGATGACCGTCGCCTCGATCGGCCGGCTCGAGCTGACTGGCAGCTCGGACCAGCAGGCGATGCAGGTCAGGGACGCGATTCGCGTCGTCTTTCCCGAAGCCGTGACGTTGGTCAGGGAAGCCCGCCAGGGACTCCGCTGAGCGAGCTTCACTTCACCGACCGCGGTGAAGGGCCGCCGGTCCTGCTGGTCCACGGGACCGGCACCGATTCCTCGGTGTTCGATTCCACGGTTGGAACGCTGGCCGGCGACTGGAGGCTGATCACTGTCGACCGGCGCGGCTGGGGGGAGTCGATACCCGCCAACGAGTATCGCCGTACCTCGATCGCCGAACAGTCGATCGAGATCGCGTCCCTCCTGCGCGAACTGGACCCTGGCCCCGTGACCGCAATCGGTCTCGGCTTCGGGGCAGTCGTCTGTCTCGAGCTCGCCCTGGCGGAACCGGAACTGGTCGCCCGGGCCTTCCTGATCGAGCCTCCGGTGTTCGGGGCGATCAGCGCCGCGACCGAGGGAATGTCAGCCGACGTCGATCAGATCCGGCAGGCCGCCTCGGAAGGCGGAGAGGCAGCGGCCTACGACCTGTTCCTGGCCGGCGGCCTGCCCACCCTGGGGTCCGGGGCGGAAAGGTTCTCCGCCCAGGCGGACCGGGGCGACCAGGCGGCCCGCGCTTTCCTGGTCGAGCTGCCTGCGGTGCCGGCCTGGTCGCTTGACCCGGTGCGCCTGGCCACTCTCGAAGCGGAGGTGACTGTGGTGACCCTGCCGTCAACCCCGGCCCTGCTCCGGCGGGCGGCGGAGGCGGTCACCGAGCGGGTGCCGGGCGCCGAGTCGGTCCGCTCCAGCCGGGACGGCATGGACGCAGTGGCCCGGCTGATCGGCTGACCCTGAGGTCGCTGGTCCCGTTCAGAGAACCTGGACGCTTGAACGGGCAACGCTGCCCTTGCGCATGGCGATCCCGATCAACTCCAGCGGAACCGCAAAGACCATGGCCGGGACCGCCAGGACGACCGAGATGAACCAGTCCAGCAGGCGCTTCCAGCCGCGGTCCCCGGTGACCAGATGGGTCCGGCCGAGCGAGCCGAGGACGACGTTCTGCCCGAAGGTGAACATGTTGATTCCCGACTGCCACATCACGGCGATGCCCTTGAGCGGGCGCCAGCGTGTCTTGGTCACAACCTGATCGCGAGTCGCGACCAGGTCGGTAACGGCCCTCGGCGTGAAGCGGTAGCGGCGGTCGGTTCCGAGACCGACCCACGCACCCCCGGTCAGCCAGCAGGTCAGTGAATCACGGTTCGCGAAAGCGTACGAGCCGTCGTCTTCTCGGTCGCTGTCCAGCTCGGCGAGGGCATCGGCCGGGCTGCCAGGATCGAAATGGAAGTTGATCCGCGGCCCGCGGTCGTTGCCGTCATCTTCGCCGGGTCGCTTCTCGAAGTCGAACTTCTCCCCATGGCTGAGCACGCCCAGGCCGCAGGCTTCGCAGCGGTGGGCGATTCCGGTCGCCACCGGCATGCCGACCCAGGGAAAGAGCGGCTCGCCGCAGGCCGGGCAGGGTGGATTGGCGGGGCCGGCCCCGGCTTCGAGGGGAACATGGGGAAGATCGACAGTCAAGGTGCCTGTAGCGTATTGACCGGTGAGTTCCTCCGACCCTGACAGAGACCGGATCGAGTCGACCATCGTGGCCGTTTCGCCACTGCTCGACATCCTGCTCGCGGTCGGGGAGAAGATCTCGAGGATCGCCGAACCCGTCGATTACGAGTACTACCCGGTCCGGGACGAAGAAGAGGAACGCTCCGGGAGTGACCGGCCGGTAGGCTAGCCCGGCCGCAAGGCCAAGCCATGAGTTCAGAGACCGAGACACTCGCAAGAGAAAAGAAGTGGACCCTGCCCGCCGGCATCGTTTCCGTTGCCGGCGTCGCGATGTATTTCATCGGGCAGCTGGTCGGCAGTTCCGGCCTCGGCTCACCCGAGGGTTCGGCCGAGATCCTCGAGGCGATCTCGGACCATTCCTCGAGCGTGATGTTCGGTGCGGTTATCCAGGGCGTCGGCATCGCCCTGCTCGCGATCCCGCTTTCATTCCTCTTCCTGGCCGCGCTCGCCAGGTCGGAGCGCATGCGCCGCGGCTTCATCCTGATCGCGATCGTTGGTCCGGCCTTCATCGGGCTGGGCACCATCATCAGTGCCGCCACGCTGGTCTCCGCTTCCGGTGACTGGGAGGGCGACTCGACCAAGGGAGTGGCCGAGTGCCTCCAGAAGGCGGCCGACGAGAATCAGGGGACGACCGGAGCCACTGGCAACACGGGCACGACGGGCACCACCGGGGGCACCGGTGCGACGGGAGTCACCGGCGAAACCGGCAAGCCACCAGCCACGGACGGCGGGTCGGGAGCGACTTCCACGGTCACCGACGAGCAGAGGACCGACTGCCTCGATGAAGCGGCCGATGACCTGCGCGCCGAATCGGGTCTCTCCGGTCTCGCGCTGGGCCTGCTCGGCTCCGGCGCGGTCGGCTTCCTGATCGGGCTCTTCTACACCGCTCTCAACGCGATGCGGGTCGGCCTGCTGACCCGTTTCTGGGGTTCGCTCGGCATGGCCGTCGGCGTGATCCTGATCCTGCCCACGCTCCAGATCATCGCCTTCGCCTGGTTCATCTACCTGGGCCTGCTGCTTGCCGGCTGGATCCCCGGGGGCCGTCCGCCCGCCTGGGCTGCCGGCGAAGCCGTTCCCTGGCTGCTCCCCGGCGACACCAGTGATGAAGACGAGGAAGTCATCGACGGAACGGCCGAAGAGATCGGGGAACCCGACACCCTCGACAGCGGCGATCCCGACGGCCCGGACGACGGGCCGCAGGGTGAGCGTCGCAAGCGCAAGAAGCGGAACTGACCGAGACCGGTTCTGAGACGATGCGGGCATGGCCTCGCAGTCTCTGACCGTCGCCGAATTCATCGAGCTCCCGATCGTCAAGGCCGGGCTGCCCGAACTCGTTGCCGGGCGTGAGGGGCTGGACGCCGAGGTCCGTTGGGTTCACCCGCTTGACGTTCCCGACGTATCCGACCTGTTGCGGGGCGGCGAAATGATCCTGACCACGGGTGTTTCGATCGGCTCCGACGCTGCGGCGCAGCGCCGCTTCGTCCGTGATCTGGAAGCCGAGGGCGCGGTGGGGGTTGCGGTCGAGCTCGGCTTCGCCTGGGAACGCGAGTTGCCGAAGGCGCTGGTCGACGAGGCGGACCGCCGTCGCATCCCGATGGTCGCCTTCCGCCGGGGCATCCGTTTCGTCGAGGTTTCCGAGGTCGTGAATGGCAGCCTGCTCGATTCGGGTCACGCGCTCGCCAGAAGGGGCGAGGAGCTTCACCGGATCCTCGACCGGCTGGTTCTCGAAGGGGAGGCCGCAGAGGCGATCCTTGCCGAAGTATCCCGCAGGATCGGCAACCCGGTGGTGCTCGAGGACGCCCGCGGGGAGCTCGTGGCTCTCGGATCCGTCACCCGCCAGGAGGACGAGGTGGTCGACACCTGGTCAGGGCTCAAATGGTCGGACCGCGACCCGGGCGAGGCCGAAGGGGCGGTCGCCGTGCCGGTCATGGTGCGAGGCAGGACCTGGGGCCGGGTGATCGCCCTCCAGGCCGACGCGGAGTTCGACCGCTTCACCCCGATCGCGCTCGAACGCGCCGCAGTCGCGGTCGGGCTGGGCCTCATGAGGGGCGGGGAGGAGGCGGAGCTACGGGCGCGCTCGCGAGGAAACCTGCTCTTCGAACTGGCGGCAGGCCTGATGGAACCGCTCGCGGCAGCACGGCGTGCGGCCAGTCTCGGGTTTCCGAGGAGGCACGGCCAGCTCGTCCCGGTTGCCGCCGTCTGGCGGCCGGACGCGGTGGACCAGGGCGTCGGGTACGAACAGGCGTGGGCGTCGCTCCTGCCTGCGATTCGGGCGGCGATGGCGGAGCCTGACCGGCCGGCCCTGCTCGGCTCTCGAGGCAATTGCGTGCTCGGCGTGCTCGACCGTGGCACCCTCGGGTCCGAACCCGACGACGTCGCCTCCCGCGAGCGGCTCGCCCGCCGCTTCGCCGGGGTGCTGGCCCGACACGAGATCGAGCCCTCCTCGGTCGCGCTGGCGATCGGAGGGGCAGCGGGAAGCTGGGAGGAGCTGGCGCCCGCCCTGGTCAGGGCACGTTTCGCAGCGGAGGCCGGCGCGGCGGGACCGGTGCGGGCCTGGCATGACGCAAGCCGGACCGAGATCGGGCAGCTGCTGCTCTCGATGCGGGGAAGTCCCGAGCTCGTGCAGTTCAGTGACGAGAGGCTCGGCCCGCTGCTCGATCTGCCAGGCGAACGCGGGCGCGACCTGCTCGACACGCTTGAGGTCTACCTCCACAGCGGGGGGCGCAAGACCGAAGCTGCAGCCGAACTGGAGATCGAGCGGCAGTCTCTCTACCACCGCCTGGCGCGAATCGAGGAGGTGCTCGACGTCGACCTCAGGGACGGCGACACCGTGCTCGCCCTGCACCTCGCGGTGATGGTCCGGCGGCTGCTTCGGAACTGATCTGGCTGGAGAGCCTCAGCCGGCCGCATCCCGGATCACGATCCCGAGTGCTATCCCGGCCCCGATCGCGAGCACGAAGGCAAGCAGTACCGCGGTTCGCCGTTCCGGCTGAATCGCCTTCACCAGCATCGGTATCCCGAGCAAGGCCGGCAAGCCCATGAGGCCGAAGATCACGCCACAGATCCACCAGCCAACCGTGCCGTCCATGTTCTCGGGCGGGTCAATCGCGTAATCGATGAAGTTGAAGCCGAGCGAGATGAAGAGCGCCGGCCATGCGAGCAGCAGCAAACCGGCGGCTCCCTTCGCCGCTTTGGCACCGCCCAGCATGGCGATGAACAGCCCGATGACTCCGGCCGGGATCCCGGTGAACATCAGCAGCTCCGCGCTGTCGGGGCAGCTCTGGCGACTCACATAGGGCCCGCCCTCGGCACAGTAACCGCCGACGTCCATCACGTCCCTCATCCCGAACCAGAGAGCGGTTATGCCGTAGGCGACCATGGTCACCCCGATGAAGAAGATCAGGTAGCCGAGGGCCGGTGAAGGCTCGTTCCCGGGGATGTGTGAAAGGCGTTCGGACAGGTCGTTCAATGCTTCTCCTCTACCTGAGCTTCGATCTCCTCCATAACCTTCGGGTCCCTCAGGGTGCTCATGTCACCGAGCTCCTTGCCGTCGGCGATGTCGCGAAGGAGCCGCCGCATGATCTTGCCGGAACGGGTCTTCGGAAGGTCGTCGGTGAAGAAGATTTCCTTCGGGCGCGCCAGCTTGCCGATCCTGGTGGCGACGTGTTCCCTCAGCTCGTCGGAGAATTCCCCTGGAGCCTCGTCGTTGGGGATCGCGAAGGCAACGATCGCCTGGCCGGTCTGTTCGTCCGGCACCCCGATCACAGCCGCTTCCGCGACGTCCGGATGAGAGACCAGAGCCGACTCGATCTCCATGGTCGAAAGCCGGTGCCCCGAGACGTTGATGACGTCGTCGATCCGGCCGACGATCCAGAAGTACCCGTCCTCGTCCCGCCGGGCGGCATCCCCGACCAGGTAGGTGTCCGCCCCGAAGGTCTCCCAATAGGTGCTGACGAAACGCTCGGGCTCCCCGAAAAGGGTTCTGGCCATGCCCGGCCACGGCCTGGTCAGGACCAGGTTCCCTCCGCCCTCCTCGATCACGTCGCCGTTGTGGTCGTAGATCTCGGCCGATATGCCCGGCAGTGGCCGGGTCGCCGATCCCGGCTTTGTGGTCGTGATTCCGGGCAGCGGCGAGATCATGATCCCGCCGGTCTCGGTCTGCCACCAGGTGTCGACGATCGGGCACCTGCCGCCGCCGATGTGCTCGTGGTACCAGAGCCAGGCTTTGGGGTTGATCGGTTCGCCGACCGAGCCGAGCAGCCTGAGCGAAGTGAGGTCGTGGGCTGCCGGAAGGTCTGCTCCCCACTTCATGAAGGATCGGATCACGGTCGGGGCGGTGTAGAGGATGGTCACGCGGTAACGCTCGACGATTTCCCACCAGCGGTCGCGACCGGGAAAGTCGGGGGCACCTTCGAACATGACCGAGCTGGCACCGTTCGCCAGGGGTGCGTAGACGATGTAGGAGTGCCCGGTCACCCAGCCGATGTCCGCCGCGCACCAGTAGACGTCGTCGGCCTTGAGGTCGAAGACCATCCGGTGGGTAGCCGTGGCGTGGGTCAGGTATCCCCCCGTAGTGTGGACGATCCCCTTGGGCTTGGCGGTCGATCCCGAGGTGTAAAGGAGAAAGAGAGGATCCTCCGCGTCCATCGCCTCGGGTTCGCAGACCGGATCGGCCGCCCCCAGGGCTTCGGTCCAGCCGATGTCCCGGCCCTCCTTCATCGGGGCGGCGGTGCCGCACCGGTCGAAGACGATCACGGTCTCCATCCCCGGCAGTTCCTCGAGGGCACCGTCGATCGCCGCTTTCATCGGCATCGGCTTGCCGCGCCTGAGCGTTGCGTCGGCGGTGATCAGCGCCTTCGCCTCGGAGGATTCCATCCGATCGCGCAGGGCGTCTGCGGAGAAGCCACCGAAAACGACGTTGTGGATTGCCCCGACCCGGGTACAGGCGAGCATTGCGACCGCTGCCTCGGGAACCATCGGCATGAAGATGCCAACCACGTCGCCCTTGCCGACCCCCCGATCCTTCAGTGCGTTCGCGAGTCTCTGGGTCTGCTCGTGGAGCCAGCCGTAGGTGACCGAAACCCGGCCCCCCGAGGCGCTGCCGACCCCGGTCACCGGCCGGTCATCCGGACCGGCATCTTCCGCCTCCCAGTGGTAGGCGATCCGGTCGGCTCTGCCGGCCGCGATGTGCCGGTCAAGACAGTTCGCGCTCACGTTCAGCTTGCCGCCGGCAAACCAGGTCGCGTGGGGCGGGTCGGACCAGTCGAGCACCGACTCCCAGGGCTCGATCCAATCGAGTTCACGCGCCCAGTCCGCCCACCATCCTTCAGGGTCGGCCTCGGCGCGGGCGTAGATTTCCGGATCCCTGAACTCGGCGGCGGCCGCGAACCCGGGTGGTGGGGGAAAGGTCTGCTCGGTCCCGAGCAGGACGTCGAGTTCCGAGTTATCCGACATGACGCGTCTCCTCCGGTCGCTTTCCGTTCAACGCGGCCAATGCTATTGGCCGCGGTTCACCTCCTCCGGTACACGCCTCCGGCCGTCGCTGGCGACACCCGCCGGGGTTTAGTTGTCGCCGAAGTGGAGCACCCAGACTCGTGCCCCGGAGATGCCTTCGAAGGTGCCCCTGACGACGCCGGCGCCGACATCGGAGAACCTTCGGCTGAGAATCGCCTTGCGGTGGCCCGTCGATTTCATCCACGCGATGAAGATCGAACGCACGTTGCCCAGATAGCCGGATCCCCAGGCGATGTTCTCCCCGGTCGCCCAACCGCCGTCACCGAGGTAGCCGGACCGACGGATCCAGAAGTCGAACTTGCGTCCGCAGGCTTCGTGGCTGAAGGTGCAGCGGCGGATGTCGATTGCCTTGCGACTGGCGGACCAGGTCAGCTGCCGATGGATGCGGTACCGGTCAAGGCCCTTCCTGGAGCGGGCGTAGTTGACCATGCAGATCATCGACTGGCGCGCCCTGGCCATCGCTTTCTGGCCACCGCTTGCGGTCCGGTTGGGGCAGGTCTTGACCGGCGCGATCAGGCCCGCTGCTTCCGCCTTGCGGTTGCCTGATGCCGGTCCTCCGAGCGCAAGCAGCAAGGCGGCAAGCAGGAGGATCACAAGCAGGTTTGACCGCTTGGCTACTCTGGAGACAGGCGAAAAGAAAGCGAGATCAGGCAATGTCAGATGATTCAACACGGGTTAAGCCGAGCGATGCGGAGTTGCGGGAAAGACTTTCCCCGGAGGCATACGAAGTGACCCGCAACGCAGCCACGGAAAGGCCCTTTACCGGTCCCCACCTGGACAACAAGCGTAATGGCTCCTACACCTGCGTCTGCTGCGGCCAGGAGCTCTTTTCCTCGGATGCCAAGTTCGATTCGGGGACCGGCTGGCCCAGCTTCACCGAGCCGGCGAACCTCGAGCACGTCGAACTGCGCCAGGACAACAGCCACGGGATGACCCGCACCGAAGTGGTCTGCCGCAACTGCGAAGCGCACCTCGGTCACGTCTTCCCGGACGGACCCGGTCCGACCGGTCAGCGTTACTGCATCAACGGCTGCGCCCTGGAGTTCGCCGAGAAGTAGTCCCTGACGACCCATCGGGCTCGAGGAACGAGTACCTCGTGGCGATCGCGACGGCCTGGGTGCGGGTATCCACGCCCAGCTTCGCGACCACGTTCCTCACGTGCGTGTAGACGGTCGCCGGCTGAATGCCGATTTCTTCAGCCACGCCCTGCGCCCTCATACCCGTGGCCAGCAATCCCAGGATCTCCCTTTCGCGCTCCGAGAGCGCCCTCAGGCGTTGAAGTTCGTCTTCATCTCCGAGCCGGTCCTCGTAACCCGGGAACCAGCGTTCCCCGGCGGCAACGGTCTCGCAGGCCTCCCGGATCTGTTCGATCTCGGCCGACTTCATCAGAAAGCCGGAGGCCCCTTCCCGCCAGGCGAGACGGACGAGATCCTCCTCGGCATGCGCGGTGAACACCAGCACCCTGATTTCCGGCCAGCGGCCGAGAACCCGGATCATCGCTTCGATTCCGTTCACGCCCGGCATCTCGACGTCGATGACCAGCAGGTCAGGCCGGTGCTCCCTCACCGCGGCGACGACCTGGGCACCATCCTCCACTTCCCCGACCACCTCGAACCCGGGGATCTCGTCGATCCTCTGCCGGATCGCCTGCCGGACGATCCAGTGGTCGTCGCAGATCAGGACCCGAATCTGGTTCATGCCGCTCCGATGCGCTCTGGTGCTCCGTAGCCGGTGAGTACCTCGGGGATCAGGACCGACCCGTCTGCCTGCTGGTGGTTCTCGAGCAGGGCGATGATCGTGCGACCGACCGCCACCGCCGTTCCGTTCAGCGTGTTGGCGAACTCCGGGGGTGCACCCGGTTCGGGCCGGAAGCGGCAGCCGATTCGTCGGGCCTGGAAGTCGGTCGTGTTGGAACAGGAGGTCAGTTCGCGGTAACGGTTCTGGCTCGGGATCCAGGCCTCGCAGTCGTACTTCTTCGCTGCCGAGCCACCAAGGTCGCCGGCGGCAACGTTGACCACGCGGTAGGGCAGACCGAGATCGCCCAGAACGCTTTCTTCGATCGCCAGGATCCTCTCGTGTTCGGCCGTCGCATCCTCTGGTTTCACGAAGGAAAACATTTCGACCTTGTCGAACTGATGAACCCTGAAGATCCCGTGCGTGTCCCGGCCGGCGGCCCCGGCTTCCCGGCGGAAGCAGCTCGAGAAGCCGGCGTATCGAAGCGGTAGCTGGTCCGCTTCGAGGATCTGGTCGGCGTGGAGGCCGGCCAGGGGAACCTCGGAAGTTCCGGCGAGGTAGAGCTCGTCCTTCTCGAGTTCGTAGATCTGGTCACGGTCGCCGGGCAGGAACCCGGTTCCGAACAACGCTTCTTCTCGCACGAGAATCGGCGGGACCACGGGCTCGTGACCCTCGGCCCGGAGTTTCTCCAGGGCCCAGCGGACCAGCGCGAACTCCAGCATCACGAGGTCGCCCTTGAGGTAAGCGAACCGGGCGCCGGACACCCTCGCGGCCGCTTCGAGTTCGATTCCGTCGCCGGCCAGTTCGACGTGGTCCTTCGGTTGGAATCCGAAATCGGGAAGGTCGCCGACTTCCCTGACCAGCTCGGCATCCTCGTCGGTGAAGCCGTCGGGGCTGGATGGATCCGGCAGGTTGGGCAGCGAGGCGGCGACCTCGTTCAACCGTCCCTCGACTCCTTCCAGCTCGCCTTCCATCTCCTCGAGGCGACCCTTCAGCTGCCTCACGGCCTCCATCTGGGCGGTCGCGTCTTCGCCGGCCTTCTTGAGGGCGCCGATCTTCTCGGACTCCTTCTTGCGCTCCCCACGGGCACTCTCGATCTCCGGCAGGAGCTGACGGCGGCGCTCGTCAAGCGAAAGCAGCTCGTCGACCTGGTCGGCGGCTCCTCTCCTCGCCAGCGCAGCCTTGACCCGCTCGGGTTCGGAGCGGATCAGTTTGAGGTCTAGCACGGCCCCCGCCGCCGGTTACTCGCCGAAGGTGCCGGTCTTGGGCTTCTCGTCCTCTGGGACGGAAGCATCCATTTCCTGCGAGTAAGCCTCGGCTCCGGCTTCACCGGCGTCCGAGCCTGCGTAGTCGGCGACGAACTTCGCCACCTTCTCGGCTTCCTCACCGACGACGATGTTCTGGGGCATGATCGCTCCGGAGTAGCCGCCGTTCTGGATCGCGTGAAGCGCCGACTTGTAGGTCGTGGTGCGCTGGTCCAGGTTGGGACCCTGGACACGCGTTCCACGGTTGCCCGTTCCCAGCGTTCCCGCCGGGGTCAGAGTGTGGCAGCCGGCGCAATTCGCGGCGAAGAGCTCCGCTCCCTCGTAATCGGGCGAGTCCTTCGAGACCGTGATCCCTTCTTCGCCGAATCCGCATGCGGACAGGCTGAGGGCGGCGGCTATGGCAAGTGTTGTGATGGCTACGGCACGCACAGCGAGCGCATCATATTGTCTGCGGCGAACAGATGGCTGCTCCCGACAGAAATGAGTTCCGGCAGACCGTCGGATTGCTGCCCACGGGAGTGACTGTCGTGTCCGCATTCCAGAGTTCGGGACCGGCCGGTGCGACCGCGTCGGCGGTCTGTTCCCTGTCCCTCGAGCCGATGATGATGCTGGTCTGCCTCGACCTCGAGTCCCGGTCTCTGGAGGCGGTCCGCGAGGCCGGCCGGTTCGGCATCTCGGTCCTCGGGGAGGGACAGCGCGAGGCCGCAGAGATCTTCGCGACCAAGTCCGAACAGGAGGAGAAGTGGGCGACCGTGCGCTGGCGTGAGCACCTCGGGGTTCCGATCATCGAAGGCGGTCCGGCCCATGTCGTCTGCGAAGTCGCGGAGGTCATTCCGGGCGGTGACCACGTGATCGTGACCGGCGAAGTCCTCGAGGTGGAGGCGGAAGATGATCCGGCGGAACCGCTGATCTACCATGGCGGACTTTTCCGGCGCCTCGATGCCGGTACCGGAGACCAGGACTGATGCCGGTTTCGTTTCATCCGTTCTTCTGGCTCGACGTCTTCGCCGAAGCGCCGCTGGAGGGCAACGGCCTCGCAGTCGTTCTCGATGCGGACGGGTTGGAAGATTCCGCGATGCTCGCCTTCGCGCGCGAAACCGGCCTTTCGGAGACGACCTTCGTTCAGTCGCCGTCCGAAACCGGAGCCGACTACCGGAACCGCATCTGGACGATCAGCGAGGAGATCCCGTTCGCCGGCCATCCTTCGCTCGGGACGGCCGTGGCGGTCGCGATCGAACGTGAGATCCCCCGGACGACTTTCACCCAGCAGACCGGGGTCGGCCTGCAGCCGGTTGACGTCCGCCAGCTGGGGGAGGGTGTGTGGGAGGCATCGGTGCTCCAGGAGCCGGCCGAATTCGGTGAGGTCATCCCGACCGCAAAGGTTGCGTCGGTACTCGGCATCGACGAGGAGTTGATCGACAGCCGCTACTCGGCCCAGCTCGTATCGACCGGACTGCCGGCCCTGCTGATCCCGATGAAGGATCTCGAGGGACTCGCCGCCTGCCGGGGAGATTCGGCTGCGCTCGAGGCGCTCGGGCTCGGGCTCACCCTGAACGTGTATCCCTTCGTTCTCGACGTGCCGACCCGTTCGGTCCGCTCCCGCTGCTTCGCCCTCGACCTGGGGGAGTTCGAGGATCCGGCCACCGGTTCGGCGGCCGGACCACTGGTCGCCTACCTGCAGGACATTCTCGACATCGACCGGGTCGAGGTCCGGCAGGGTGTCGAGATGGGCCGCCCGAGCCTGATCGAGGCCCGGATGGATTCAGGTCGTCCCCGGGTGACCGGCCAGGTCCACGTGGTCATGCACGGTCAGGCCAACCTTCCGGGCTGACCCGGCGATCGGTCTAGACTCGTTCCATGGTCGTTTCGATTGTTGGCGGGCATGGACAGATCGCTCTCGTGCTCACCGGCCTGCTGGCCGCCGATGGCACCACCGTCCGCTCGCTGATCCGCAACCC
>DAIQCC010000001.1:32802-126994 GCA_036780865.1 Solirubrobacterales bacterium
CAACCCGGATCACTCTGGTGATGTGGAGGAGGCCGGCGGAATTCCGGTCGTGGTGGACTTCGAGTCGGCATCCGACGAAGAGATCGACCTGGCCGTCGAGGGCTCGGATGTTGTCGTCTTTGCCGCAGGCGCTGGTCCGGGTAGCGGTGCGGAGCGAAAGGAGAGCGTCGACTACGGGGCGGCGGTGCGCCTGGTCGAGTCCGCGCGCAGGATCGGGAATTCCGGCGAGCATGCTCCCAGGTACGTGATGGTTTCCGCGGTGCGGGCCGACCCCGAATACCCGGGAGAGGAGGTCTTCGCGATCTACATGCGAGCGAAGGGGAGAGCAGACGAAGCGCTGATTGCCAGCGGACTCGACCATCTGATCCTGCGGCCGGTCGGCCTGACAGGCGAACCGCCGACCAGCCAGATCAGTCTCGTTCGCGAGAAGGACCAGCTCGAATCCGACACGGTGCCGAGGGCCGACGTCGCTGCCGTGCTGGCCGAAGCGATCACCCATCACCCCGAAGCGAACGGCATCTGGAACCTCAGTTCAGGTTCTAAGCCCGTAATCCGCGCCTTCGCCTGAAGTCCCCCGCCCCGCCCGAATGCCGGGGATCATCCCCAGCTCGAGAAGTACTGACACGAGGGAGGTATCGGTTCTGGCGCTTTTCTCGTGTCAGTTCTGGTGACCATCAGATCTCGTCCGGCGCCGTGACTCATTTGTCACCAGCATCGAGCCACCTGTGCGCATCCTGGGCCCATGCTTTCCGGGTGGAGGCAGAAGTCAGAACCAGATCAGCCGAACTCAACCGTCGTCTGCGCTGGGTCGTCGAGTCCGGTCATGGAGTGATCACGGGCGACGAATTGAGACAAATCGGGTTCTCCAGGCAGATGGTTCGCCGGAGAAAGGAGTCCGGACTGTTGATTCCAGTTCTTCGGGATGTCTTCACGCTCCCCGGCTGCAGGCCCGATGCGGTCGGTAGGCGGAGGGCAGCAGTCTTTGCCGGTGGCGAGGGATGCTGCCTCTCACACCGGAGTGCGCTCGCACATCACGGTCTGATCCACGACCGGCTCCCCGTTCACGTGGTCAGGACTGGCGGCGCAGACCGCAGGGGCGGAGTGCCACGCAAGGAAAGTCGGGAATTCGGATTCTCCGTTGTCAGTCACCAGACGAGGAATCTCCCGGGCGACCAGGTTCTCCAAGTCGAGGGCGTTCGGGTCGTCATCCCGGAGCGCGCCCTGTTCGACTTCGCCACGGATGCCACGGGACCGGAACTGGGGAAAGTCCTGACTCAGGGAGAGCGGAACGGGAACCTCTGCTGGGAAAAACTCACACAGATCCTCGAGAACTCCCGAGGACACAAGGGCGCCGGCCTTCTCAGAAGGGAGTTGGAGTTCTTTGACCCGGCCTTCATCAACGCAGAATCGGACCCCGAAGAAGACTTCCTCAGGATGATCCGGAGGCGAACTCTGCCGATGCCATCCGTGAACGTCTGGCTCTACCCCTATCGGGTCGACTTTCTCTGGTGGCATCTGATGCTGATCGTCGAGCTCGACCCGTACGGCACGCACAGCGGCCGCAGGTCCTTTCACGGCGACCGGCGGAAGAGCATCGAACTCGAAACACGCGGATTTCGGGTAATCCGGGTTACCGGCGACGATCTCTACGGTCACGAGGAGCGCACCGCGACCGAGCTCGTCACGATCATGAAAGCCCAGGCCCGCCTGCTCGGCGTGACTGACTGGCGGGGCGAGGCCTAGCGGTCGTGGCCCGCCACGACAGGAGGGCCAGACGGGGGGAGGGCCAGACGGGGGGAGGGCCAGACGGGGGGAGGGCCAGACGGGCGAAGCCAGGCTGAGGCTTCCTGCCACGACTCGGGTATCGGTTTTGGCGCTTCCCTCGTGGCAGGTCGGGAGTTGGGATCCTTAGGGGAACATTCCGGCTGTGGTTTCCAGGGCTCGCCAGAGGAGGAAGGCGATGACCAGGCAGGCGATCGTCATCACTGCAGTCTCCCGGCGGATGATCGCGAGGCCGATCGACTCCTGACGGTCGGGGTCGAGCGCCGCGAACAGTTCGCCCAGTTCCTTGTTGGTCTTCGGCTCCCGAGGGCTGAGCCGGTCTCCCAGCTCCTGGCTGGCGGAGGCACCACGCATCAGCTCGGCCATGAACGAAACGGCGACCGGCAGGAAGATGTAGAGGTAGTGGAGCTGGTCCGTGGCCCGGTAGTCCAGGGCGTAGACGACGCAAGCGAAGATGACGAAGAGACCGGTGGCGACCTGGGCGGCGCGCAACAGGTACCAGAAGGTGACCGAAGGCTGGTTGCGCTGCCATGAGACGGCCCCGACCACTCCGGCCAGCAGGTTGATGGCGAGCACGGCGAGGCCCATGGCGGAGTAGGCGGTGGCCATGCCTAATCCCGCCTGAAGCGGTCGGGATTCGGCTTTTTTATGCGAAAAATCACTATGTAACGACTTGATACAAAGTCAGGGCGCAGAGGTGTATAACCCATAGTCAGAGACACCCTAAGTCTCCCAAAGGACCCAGCACTTGCTCCATCAGTACCTCCCAGTTCTCGTCTTCGGTTCGCTCGGCATTCTTGTCGGAGCCGCTTTCGCGACCCTGAACATGCTGCTCGGCCCCAAGCGGGTGAAGGGCAACGAATCAAGCGCGGCGATCCGCCAGATGGATCCCTACGAATGCGGGCTCCCCTCCGAGATTTCCAGCACTTTCCGATTCGGCGTCAGCTTCTACCTGATCGCCATGCTGTTCATACTCTTCGACATCGAAGTCGTCTTCCTCTATCCCGTAGGGGCGATCCTCAAGTCGACCGATTCGGTCTTCGTGCTGGCCGAGGTGATCCTTTTCGTGGGCCTGCTCTTCGTAGCCCTGATCTACGTTTGGCGCAAGGGAGCCCTGGATTGGAGATAGAACGCCAGAAGCTCCGGGTCCACGCTCCGCTCGAGCAGCCCAAATCGCCGGAAGAACTCCGCGCCCGCCAGCTCAAGGCACGCGACATGCTGCGTGGCGACCTGACCGGCGAAGATCTCGACCGCTACGTCGAAGAGAGGGTGGTGACCACCACGCTCGAAAAGGTGCTGAACACGGCCCGGGCCCACTCGATCTTTCCCGCCACCTTCGGTCTGGCCTGCTGCGCGATCGAGATGATGTCCACCGTTTCGCCGCGCTACGACCTCGCCCGCTTCGGGGCGGAGGCATTCCGTGCCTCGCCACGCCAGGCCGACCTGCTGATCCTCTCCGGCCGGGTCTCGATCAAGATGGCCCCCGTCGTGCGACGCATCTACGACCAGATGCTGGAGCCGAAATGGGCGATCTCGATGGGCGCCTGCTCTTCCTCCGGCGGCATGTTCCAGAACTACGCCGTGGTCCAGGGCGCGGACAAGTTCATGCCGGTCGACGTCCACGTGCCGGGCTGCCCGCCCCGGCCAGAGGCGTTGATCTACGGGTTCAACAAGCTTCAGCAGAAGATCATGGGCAACGCCGATCCGGGTTGGCGTAGCCGCTACAACGCTCACGGGACCGAGGAATGGGCCCGTGGAGGCCCGGCATCGAAGCCTTCCGAGGAGGCGCTGGAGGCCTACGCGAAGGCCCGGGAGGTCCTTGGTGCCTGACGCGCCCGGACTGGAGCTGATCCTCGCCGAGATCAACCGCGAAACCCCGGGGGCCGTGCTTGACACGAGCTTCGACCGGGAGCAGGCGGCCCTGATCATCGACCCGTCCAAGGTCCGGGAAGTACTGACCTGGCTGCGCGACACCCCGGGCCAGGAGTACACGTTCCTCAGTTCAGTACACGGAGCCGACTACTTCCCCAGGGCGCCGCGTTTCGCAGTCCACTACGAACTCCTCAACCGCGAGCGGTACGAGAGGGTCCGGGTCAAGGCGGTCGTCGCCGATCCGGCAGCGGGTGTCGGGGGCGCCGCCCCCGCAGGCGTAGTCCCGTCCGAGGAGGTGGTCCCCACGGCGTCCGCCCCCACCTCCATTGAGATGGAAGGCCAACTTCTGCCGGTCGTGCCGTCCGTTGTCGACATGTTCCCGACCGCCGACTTCCAGGAGCGCGAGATCTTCGATTTCTTCGGGATCCACTTCGAGGGCCACCCCGACCTACGCCGGATCCTGATGCCCGAGGATTACATCGGCTGGCCTCAGCGCCGGGACTTCCCGGTCGGTGGCGAGCCGGTCATCTTCACCCGTGACGAAGTGACCAATCCGGGCTGGTGGCAGTGATGGCGAGGGTCGAGGACACACTTCACGACCGCGAGATTCGCCAGGCCGGCGAACTCCGCGACGAGGGAATTCTCGTTTCCGACCTGACGACCGAGCTTTCGGAGCGCATGCCCGGGGTCGAGTTCGAACTCGAGCCCGAGCAGGAGATGCTGACCGTGAACATGGGGCCGCACCACCCCGCCACCCACGGGGTGCTCCGGCTCGTCGTCGACCTCGAGGGCGAGGTCGTGAAGGACCTCAAACCGGTGATCGGCTACGTCCATACCGGGATCGAGAAGTCCTGCGAGACGATGACCTACTGGAAGGCGATCCCGTTCGTCGAGCGGATGGATTACCTCTCCTACTTCTTCAACATGCAGGCTTACGTCGGCGCGGTCGAGAAGCTGGTCGGGCTCGAGGTTCCGCGCCGGGCACAGTGGCTGCGGGTCCTTCACATGGAGCTGAACCGGATCCACTCGCACCTCGTCTGGCTCGGCACGACCGCCCTCGACCTCGGCGCCATGGGCGTCTACTTCTACTGCTTCCGTGACCGTGACCGGGTGCTCGACACCTTCGAGATGTCGACCGGCCAGCGCATGCATACCCGTTACTTCCAGATCGGCGGGGTGGCCGAGGACATCCCGGCCGGATATGAAAAGAAGGTCCGCTGGGTCGTCGAACAGCTTCGGATCGGTATCCGCCAGTACGAGTCACTGCTCGACAACAACGAGATCTTCCTTATCCGGACCAAGGACGTCGGCATGGTCAGCCGTGAACGACTGCTGGAGCTGGGCGTGACCGGTCCGCTGCTGAGGGCTTCCGGGGAACCGTGGGACCTTCGCAAGGAAGGCGCCTACCTGGCCTACCCCGAGCTCGAGTTCGATGTCCCGGTCGGCACCGTCGGCGACGGATACGACCGCTACCGGGTCCGGCTTGCCGAGATGAAGGAATCGCTCAGGATCGTCGAGCAGATCCTCGACGGATTGCCTGAAGGCCCCTGGATCGCCGACGACCGCAAGTATGCGCTGCCGCCGCGGGCCGAGCTATCGACTTCAATGGAGTCCCTGATCCATCACTTCAAGCTGGTCACGGAGGGCTTCCGGGTCGAGCCGGGCGAGGTCTACAACCCGATCGAGTCGCCCCGCGGCGAGCTCGGCTGCTTCGTGATGGCCGACGGCTCCTCGAAGCCGGCCCGGGTTCACTTCCGCGAGCCTTCCTTCGTGAACCTCCAGGCGCTCCGCGACATGACCCTCGGCGAGTACGTGGCCGACCTGATCCAGACGCTGGCGATGCTCGACCCGATCCTCGGAGGCATCGACCGGTGAGTCCCGTAATGCCCTCGGATTTCGATCCGCGAAACGCCGAACCGGAGGATTTCGTCTCGCCGCGACTGCCGGTGGACGAGGCGAACACCACAGGTCGCTTCCCGCATGCCGACCCGGAACAGATCCCGGACCCGGCGGTGGTCGAGGTTCCCGGGGACCTGCGCGAGCAGATCCAGGCCGTAGTCGACAAGTACCCGGATCGCGATCACAAGGGCAGCCCGAAGTCGGCCGCGATACCGGTCCTCTGGATCATCCAGCGCCGCTACGGATGGTGTACCCCGGAAGGCATCGTCCAGGCCGCCTGCGTGATGCAGGTGACGCCCGCCTACCTCGAGTCGGTCGCCTCCTTCTATGACCTGCTTCGGACCAGCCCCCAGGGTGACCACCAGGTGCTCGTCTGCACCAACATCGCCTGCTGGATGCGCGGCGGCGACGAACTGCTCGACTCCTTCTGCGAAAAGACCGGGGCCGACCGCGAGGCAGCCGGACACGGGGGCGCGCTCTCCAGCGACGGGAAGATCCTCGTCTCGGGATTCGAGTGTCTCGGGGCCTGCGACCTCGCCCCGATGGCATCGGTCGACGAGCGTTACTTCGGTCCGCTCGAGAACGCTGACGCCGGGAAGATCGTGGACCAGCTTGAGGCCGGCGAGGAAGTCCTGCCGGAAAAGGCCCTCGAGAAGCGAGGTCTCGCCGGAGGCGTGGCCGACTCGACCGATCCGCGCGTGACCGGTGGAAAGGGGCCGAACCAGTGAGCGAGATGAACGGCAGCTCCGGCGTCACCGAGACCCGGGTTCTCCTGCGCCACGCCGAGGACCCGAAGATGGCGACCCTGGCCGGCTACGAGTCCTACGGCGGATACCAGGTCCTGAAAAAGGCCCTGAAGGAGATCGATCCGGAGTGGATCGTGAACGAGCTCGAAGAGTCCGGGCTGCGTGGCCGCGGTGGCGCCGGGTTCTCCATGGGAAAGAAGGTCTCCTTCCTGCCCAGGACGGAAGAGGCCAAATACCTCTGCTGCAACGCGGACGAATCCGAACCCGGAGCGTTCAAGGACCGAGAGCTGATGCAGCGGAACCCTCACCAGCTGATCGAGGGAATGATCATCTCGAGCTTCGCCGCCGGGATCGAACACGCGTTCATCTTCATCCGCGGCGAGTACGACGACCAGGCCGACATCCTCGACCGCGCGGTGGAGGAGGCCTATGAGGCCGGCTACCTGGGCAGGAACATTCTCGGCTCGGGCTACGACCTCGAGATGGTCGTACACCGCGGTGCCGGCGCCTACATCTGCGGTGAGGAAACCGCCCTGCTGGACGCGCTCGAAGGCAAGCGCGGCAACCCGCGCCTGAAGCCGCCCTTCCCGGCCGTCCAGGGTCTGTACGGCGGACCGACCCTGATCAACAACGTCGAGACTCTCAGCAACGTCAGTCACATCGTCGCCAACGGAGCCGACTGGTTCAAGAGCTTCGGCACGGAGCAGTCGCCCGGCACCAAGGTCGTTTCGGTTTCCGGCTGCGTCAAGCGGCCCGGCAACTACGAGGTCGAACTCGGCGTTTCGTTGCGCGACCTGATCTACGGCCTCGCGGGTGGTCCGCTGGATGGCCGCGAGATAACCGCCTTCTACCCTGGCGGTTCTTCCTCGCCGGTCCTGACCCCGGCCGAGATGGACCTTCCCTACTCCTTCGAGGCGATGGCCGAGGCCGGCTCGATGCTCGGCTCGGGTTCGATCATCGTCGCCGACGACTCGGTCTCGATCCCGCACATGGCCCTTCGCACGGCGAAGTTCTACCGCCACGAATCCTGCGGCAAGTGCACGCCCTGCCGCGAGGGAACGAACTGGACCGAGAAGATGCTCCAGCGGGTGGTCCGGGGCGAAGCGACCCCGATGGACCTCGACATCATTTCCTCGGTCCAGGACAACATCATGGGCCACTGCCTTTGCGTCCTCGGTGACGCGATGGCGATGCCGGTCAGCTCGATGGTCACCAAGTTCCGAGACGAGTTCGAGGAAGTGATCGCGTCAGAGGCGGCCAAGGCCTGGACTTCGTCTTTCGACGGCCAGGATTCACCTGGCCGTGACGTGAACGCCAACGAAGACGAGCCCGGCCCGGGCGGGGTCAGCCCGGAGGAGATCCGTCGGGAGAGGCTCGCCGGCCGTGCGATCCCCAGCGGAGGGGTGAACTGATGCCGGCGCCGAAGCAGAACCAGATCACCCTTACCGTCGATGGCCGCGAGATCGAAGCCGTCGAGGGCACCATGCTGGTCGATGCCGCCAAGCAGGGCGACATCGAGATTCCGGTCTTCTGTTACGAGCCCAAGCTTGGCGCCCCGGTCGGTGCCTGTCGTATGTGCCTGGTCGAGATCGAGGGCATCCCGAAGCTGCAGACAGCCTGCTCGACCCCGGTCCGTGACGGCATGGTCGTCCACACCCGGACCGAGCAGGTCAAGGAAGCCCAGAACGCGGTGGTCGAGTTCCTGCTCGTCAACCATCCGCTCGACTGTCCGGTCTGCGACAAGGGTGGCGAGTGCCCGCTCCAGGACATTTCGATGGGCTGGGGCAACGACCGCAGCCGCGTGGTCGACACCAAGCGCCACTTCGAGAAGCCGGTGCCGCTCTCGCCGCTGATCGCGATTGATCGCGAGCGCTGCATCCTCTGTTACCGCTGCGCCCGGTTCAGTCAGGAAGTCTCCGAGGACGGCCAGCTCCAGTTGCTCGATCGGGGTGCCGAGTCCTACATCGGCACTTTCGACGACCGTCCGTACATCGCCCCGTTCCAGGGCAACATCACCGAACTCTGCCCGGTCGGCGCCCTCACCTCCTACACCTACCGTTTCCAGGCCCGGCCCTGGGACATCGAGCAGGGCGGCTCGGTCTGCACGCTCTGCCCCAGCCAGTGCAACGTGAGCTTCACGATCCGCGACGAGCAGGTCAAGCGCGTGCTGGCCCGCGACAACGAGGCCGTGGACGACGGCTGGCTCTGCGATCGGGGCCGCTACGGATTCCAGGCGATGTACTCGCAGGACCGGGTCATGAATCCGCTTCGCTACTCCGACGGCCACCCGGCACCGGCCGACTGGGGCTCCGCCCTGGAGGCCGCGTCGATCGGTCTGGCCGCAGCGGAAGGCAAGGTCGCAGCGCTGGTCGGGGACGCCTCGAACGAGGAAGCCTTCATCCTCCAGGACCTGATCCGGAACGGACTCGGCTCCCCCGACATCGATTCCCGCCAGGCGACCACGATCGGCCGCTCCCAGCGGGTCCGGCTCGATGATCCGGCCACCCAGGCCCGGGTCGCCGACATCGATCACGCCGACGTGATCCTGGTTCTCGGCACCGACCCGATCCACTCGGCCCCTGCCTTCGACCTGCGGGTCCGCAAGGCGGTCCGCCGCAACGGGACGGCGCTGGCAGTCGCGACCGAGCGACCCTCCGCACTCGACGGCGGTGCCACCGAGGTGGAACGAATCAAGCCAGGCGAGACTGCCACCTACCTCGCTGGTCTGCTGGGACAGGTCAAGGCCGGGTCCGGCGACGGCATCGCCGGCCTGCTCCGCAACTCCCGGCACACCGTCGTGATCTGGGGCGAGCGCATCGGCCGGGGCGAGAACGGTCCCGCGGCCATCGAGTCCCTGCTCGAGCTGGCCGGGACGCTCGGCCTTGCCGGCCAGGAAGAATCCGGGTTGATCGAGATTCCCGATGTGGCGAACGCCCGTGGGCTTCGCGAGGTCGGTTGCCTGCCCGACGCCGGGCCCGGGCTGGCTGAAATCGAGGCGGGCCGTGACGTCGATGCCATCCGGGCCGGCCTCGAATCCGGCGACGTCCGCGCTGTCGTTCTCTACGGAGTCGACCCGCTGCGCGATTTCCCCGACACCGAAGGATGGCGTCGTGCCCTCGAGAACGCTGATTTCGTCATCCACTTCACGATGGCCTCGACCGACACCACCGAGCTGAGCGACGTGGTCTTTCCGCTCGAGTCACATGCCGAGAAGGACGGCACCGTCACCCACACCGAGGGCCGGCTTCAGCGCGTCCGGCCGGCAGCCGCCCGCCCCGGCGACATCCGCGGGGGCTGGCATGTGCTGGCCGAACTTGCTGCCGCCGTCGGTTACGAGACCGGCATCAATGCGGTGCCGGAGGCCTTCCAGCGGATCACCGAGTCGGTTCCCTTCTACGCAGGGCTGACCGACCAGGAGATCGGCGGTCGGGGCGTCCGGTGGCAGGAGCGTGACGCGGCCAGTTCTTTTGTGGGGGCCGCGGACTCGGGGGTCACAGTCTCCGGCGGAACTGTTGCTGTGGGGGCCGGCGGTTCGGGTGTCAGTGCCTCCGCCGGGACTGCTGTGGGGGCCGCGGACTCGGGGGTCACAGTCTCCGGCGGGACTACGCCTTCGAGTGCGACCCCCGAGCCCACGGCCCAGGCCACCGACGCTGATCAGGGACTGGTTCTTGGGACCTATCGTGACCTTTGGGCGAACTCGACTACCGATCTCAGCCCGGCCTTGAGTTACCTGATCCCTGCCCAGCGTCTCGAGGTTTCGATTGCTGATGCGGAGCGGCTGGGGCTGAATACGGGGGACGAGGTTTCCGTGCGGTCCGGGGAGACCGAAGTGACCGCTTTCGTGGCGATCCGTGCGGCGTTGCCGGAGGGCACATGCTTCCTGATGGAAGGGACCCAGCAGGGCAACGCCAACGTGTTCAAGAACGGCAAGCCGGCGGTAGTCGAGATCGGCAAGGCCAGCCCGAAGCTCGAGGTAGTTGCCGGAAACGGGAACGGGGAGGCTTAGTGACAGGTCTCGTCCTCGGCCTCCCGCTGGCCGACACAAACTTCGTCGATGCCACCTGGATCATGATCGTCAAGTCGATCGTGATCTTCCTCGTGATCCTCAACATCGTTCCGATCCTTCTGCTGGTCGAACGAAAGCTGCTGGGTCGCTTCCAGCAGCGCTACGGTCCCAACCGGGTCGGTCCGTTCGGCGCCCTGCAGCCGCTCGCCGACGTCGGCAAGCTGCTTTCCAAGCAGTCCTTCAGGCCCAAGGGCGCGGTCCCGGTTCTCTACGAGCTGGCCCCGGCCCTGACCATCATCTCGGCCGTCCTCACCCTGGCCATCCTGCCCTTCGGCGACGTCAAGGGCGACGTCGGCTTCTACGGGATCGACGTGCCGATCGGCATCCTCTACTTCTTCGCCTTCAGCTCGATCGCCTTCTACGGCCTGCTGCTCGGCGGCTGGGCATCCGGCTCCAAGTACTCGTTCCTCGGCGCGATGCGTGCGGCCGCCCAGCTGATTTCCTACGAGATCGCGATGGGGCTGGCCCTGCTCGGCGTGGTCATCATGGCCGGCTCGCTTTCGCTGGTCGACATCGTCAAGGCCCAGGGCGAGATCTGGTACGTCGTGCCACAGTTCGTCGGCTTCCTGATCTTCATGGTCGGCGGCTTCGCCGAGACCAACCGGCCGCCCTTCGACCTCCCCGAGGCTGACGCCGAGCTGGTCGCCGGTTACGGCACCGAGTACGGCGGCATGAGGTTCGGCTCCTACTTCTTCGCCGAGTACATGGAGATTCTGATCGTCTCCGGCATCGCGTCGACGATGTTCCTCGGCGGCTGGATGGGTCCCGGGCCCGGCTGGCTCGATCCGATCTGGATGCTGTTCAAGATGTGGATGCTGGCCATGTTCTTCATCTGGGTCCGGGCCACGCTTCCGCGGTTCCGTTACGACCAGCTGATGAGTTTCGGCTGGAAGATCCTGCTTCCCCTCGCAACCCTAAACGTCCTCGTGACGGCAGTCCTGGTGGTGGTCACATGAGCGTTCGTCCCGACGAGATCAAGGTAGTCCCGCGCGGCCCCGAACCGGGCGGCATGGGCGGCGCATACCGTGCCTTCGGCGAAACGCTGCGCGGTCTGCGGACCACCATGGCCCGGCTGTTCGACAAGCCGGTGACGATCCAGTACCCGGAAGAGAAGACTCCCGTCTATCCGCGCTTCCGAGGCCGGCACAAGCTGCACAAGTTCGAGGATTCCGGGCTGGAGAAATGCGTCGGCTGCTCGCTTTGTGCGGCCGCCTGCCCGGCCGAATGCATCCGGGTCGTCGCCGCCGAGAACGATCCCGAGAACCGGGTGTCCGGTGGCGAGCGTTACGCCGCGGTCTACGAGATCAACCTCGCCCGCTGCATCTTCTGCGGCTACTGCGAGATCGCCTGTCCCTTCGACGCGATCACCATGGGTCACGACTTCGAGATGGCCGATTACAACCGCTCCGACCTGATCTTCACCAAGGAGATGCTCCTTGCCGAGCCGATCGACCGGACACCGCTGAGAGGAGAGGGCGAGTAGTGGAGCAGATCGCCTTCTTCTTCGGTGCGATCGGTGCCCTCGGTGGCGCAATCGCTGTCGTCTCGCTGAAGAACCCGTTCTACAGCGTGCTTGCCCTGGTCGTCCACCTGGTATTCCTGGCCGGGATCTTCCTCCTGCTCATGGCCCAGTTCCTCGCCGCCGCGCTGATCGTCGTGTATGCCGGTGCGGTAATGGTCCTCTACGTCTTCGTCGCCGCCTATGTGGGCGGAATCGAGGAGCCCAAGTGGGATTCCTCGCCTGAACTCAAACTGATCGGTCCGATCGCCGCAATCGCCCTCTTCATCGCGATCTCGATCGCCGTGCTTGGATCCGGCCTCAGCGCGCTCGGCACCACAGGCCCCGAGGACGTGCCCTCGGGCTTCGGCACCCCCGAGGCGGTCGGCCACCTGATGATGGAGGACTTCCTGATCGCCTTCGAGGCCTCTTCGATCCTGCTGCTGCTCGCCGCAGTCGCGGCGATCGTGCTCGCCGGCCGGCGCCGCGAGGATCCGAACAAGCTGCCGAAGGGAGGGGAGAGCTCATGAACATCGAGTGGTTCCTCGTCCTGTCCGCGCTGCTCTTCACGGTGGGTCTGATCGGCGTGCTCATCCGCCGCAACCCGGTCGTAATCCTGCTCTGCCTGGAGTTGATGCTCAGCGCCGGTGCTCTCGCCCTGCTCGCCTTCAGCCGCATGCTCGGCAACCAGGACGGGCAGGTCTTCGTTCTGATCGTGCTCGTCGTCGCCGCCTGCGAAGTCGTGGTCGGCCTCGGACTCGTCGTCGCCATGTACCGCCGTCGCCTGCCCCTCGACGTCGACGAGATGAAGGAGCTCAAGGGATGACCGCGACCTGGGCATGGCTCGTCCTGTTGCTTCCGCTGCTCGGTTCGCTGACCATCGGGCTGACCTTCCGGGTGCTGCCCGACCGCACCGCGGGCCTGATCGGCATCGCCGCCATCGTTGGCGCCTTCATTTGCGGAATCCTCGCCCTGATCGGGCTCCAGGGCGAACCGAGCGAGTCCCGCCACGTCGCCTCGAGTCTCTGGGAGTACGCATCGGTCGGGGGCTTCACGATCGACCTCGGGATCTACGTCGATCCGCTCTCGATCTTCATGGTGCTCGTCGTCACCGGGGTTTCGAGTCTGATCCACATTTACTCGTACAGCTACATGAAGTCGGACCAGGGCTACCACCGCTTCTTCAGCTATCTCAACTTCTTCGTCTTCTCGATGTTGGTGCTGGTGCTGGCCGGCAACTTCATCATGCTGATCGTCGGCTGGGCCCTGGTCGGCTTCGCTTCCTACGCGCTGATCAGCTACTGGTACCGGCGCAACACCGCCACCAAGGCGGGCATGAAGGCCTTCGTCATCAACGTGGTCGGCGACATCGGGCTCTACATCGCGGCCATCCTGATCTTCAAGAACCTCGGGTCGGTCGACTACGGCACGGTCTTCGAGAAGGCCCCCGAGGTTTTCAGCGTCAACGAATGGGAAATCGTCGCGATCTGCCTCTGCCTCCTGGTCGGCGCCTTCGCCAAGTCGGCCCAGATGCCGTTCCACACATGGCTCGCGGACGCGATGGAAGGCCCGACCCCGGTCTCCTCGCTGATTCACGCCGCCACGATGGTCACCGCCGGCGTCTACCTGATCGCCCGCTGCCACCCGCTCTTCGAACTTGCCCCGACCGCCGCCGACGTGGCCGCCTGGGTGGGCCTGGCGACCCTGCTGATCGCCGGCACGATCGCGATCGCAGTGACCGACCTGAAGCGGATCATCGCCTACTCGACCATGAGCCAGATCGGCTACATGTTCGTCGGCGTCGGAATCGGCGCCTACTCGGCCGGAATGTTCCACCTGATGACTCACGCCTTCTTCAAGGCCCTCCTCTTCATGGCGGCCGGATCGATCATCTCGGCGATGGCCAACATGCAGGACATCGACCGGATGAAGGGCTTCCGCAAGGCGATGCCCTTCACGGCGGCGATGCTGATCATCGGAGCGCTCGCCCTTTCCGGCTTCCCGGGCACCTCGGGCTGGTTCTCGAAGGACGAGATCATCGACTTCGCCCACTTCCGCGGCGGCATGTACGACTGGATGTGGGTCGGCATGCTGGTCGGCGCGTTCATGACCGCGATCTACTCGTTCCGGATCATCTTCCGGATCCTTCCCGGACCGGCCTGCAAGGAGGCCGAGTACCTCGAAGAGCACGGGCACGTCATCCACGGCGAGCCGAAGAATCCAGCGACCGGCGAGGTCGAGGACACGGAAGTCGGATACCCGGGTGAGGAACACCACATCGCCGAACAGGCCGGCGGCATGAAGTTCGCGATGTCGGTCCTCGGGGTTCTCGCGCTTATCGGCGGGCTGGTCCAGGTTCCGGGAGTCACAGAGGTGATCACCCACTTCCTCGAGCCGACTTTCGAGGACTCGATCTACGCCGGCATGCACCCGAGCGTCAGCCAGGCGTGGACCGGACTGGCCGAAGGCGCCGTGATCTCGATCCTCGGCATCGCCACCGCCTGGCTGCTCTACGTCAAGCGCCCCGACCTGCCCGCCCGGTTCCGTGCCCGGTTCTCCCCTGTCTACACCCTCTGTGTGAACAAGTGGTACGGGGACCAGATCGTCGACTTCCTGATCGTCAACCCGGTCAAGGCCTTCGGCCGCTTCTGCAACGGCATCTTCGAGCGGGTCTTCATCAGGGGGGCGACGGCCGGCGTCGCCGGAATCACCCGTTCGGCCGGGGCGGCGGTCCGTGACATGCAGTCCGGCCTGCTGCGTGGTTACGCCCTGCTGATGCTGTTCGGCATCCTCGCCATCGTCGTCTACTTCCTGATCAGGAGCATCTGATGCTGAGTTCGATCATCTGGACTCCGCTGCTCTTCGGCCTGAGCGGGCTGCTCGTCCGGATGCGGGTCGCTGCCTGGGTTGCCGCCTTCGGCGCCGTGATCACCCTCGGCCTGGCAATCGGTGTTCTGGCCGGATTCGACCCCGACGGCGGCATGCAGTACGTCACCGACGTGACCTGGATCCCCGGGCTCGGCGTCGACTACAGCCTCGGCATTGACGGTGTATCGATCTTCCTGGTCCTGCTGACCACGATCGCCTGGATCCCGGCGATCTGTTTCTCCGCGATGCGCGGAACCGAACGGCCGGCCCTCTACTACCTGATGCTGCTGGCCGGCGAAACCGCGACCCTGGGTGCCTTCCTCGCCCAGGACCTGCTGCTCTTCGTCCTTTTCTTCGACCTGATGATCGTCCCCTTCTACTTTCTCTTCGGGATCTGGGGCCGCGACCGGGGAGGGGAGAACGATCCCGAGGGCAGCCCTGGAAGCGGCGTGGTCACGGTTCAGTCGGCGACCCTGAAGATGATCGTCTTCACCCTGATCGGATCCCTGCTGATGCTGGTCGGAGCGATCGCTGCCGCCGTGATCTCGGCCGACGGCGGCGAGCTGACCTTCTCGATGCAGACGATCATCGCCCGCGGCCTTCCCGACGGCTCGCAGAACTGGATCTTCTGGTTCTTCGCCGCGGCATTCCTGGTCAAGATGCCGGCCTTCCCGCTTCACGGATGGATGCCCGACTCGTACCGCGCCGCGCCCCTGCCCGCACTCGCTGTCTTCTCCGCCGTGCTCTCGAAGGTCGGTGCCTATGGTTTCCTGCGGGTCGTCCTGCCGATGATGCCCGACGCGGCCGACCTCTTCCAGACCACGATGCTCGCGCTCGCGGTCGGCTCGATCATCTACGGCTCGGCGATGGCCTTCACCAAGACCGACCTGCGGCTCGTCCTCGGCTTCTCCTCGGTTGCCCAGCTCGGCTTCATCACAGCCGGCATCTTCGCCTTCGACGTCACCGGCGCAGAGGGCGCGGTCCTCCAGATGGTCAACCACGGCCTGGTCGTGGTCCCGGCGTTCCTGATCGTCGCGATGATCGCCGAGCGGACCGGATCGACCGAACTCGGACCGATGGGCGGCCTGGCCAAACGGGCGCCGGTGTTCGCGGTCCTCTTCCTGATCGTCGCCATGGCCACCCTGGCGATCCCGGCCTCGGCCAACTTCATCGGCGAGTTCTACATCCTCAACGGCCTGTTCCAGGTCGATGCGGCGTGGGCGATCGTCGCGTCGGTCGGGGTGGCGCTGGCAGCCTTCTACGCACTCCGGATGTACCAGCTCACAATGCACAACCCGCTGCCCGAGGGAGCCGATTCACGCGAAATATCGCTTCGCGACGCCCTGGTCCTGGTCCCGATGGTCGGCATCATCGTGGTGCTCGCCTTCTGTCCGCAGCTGATCATCCACGGATCCGAGCCGGCTGTTGATTCGGCCGTGGCGGTCGTCAGGGAGGTAGCCCGGTGATCTTCGACGCACCGACAATCGATTACGCCGGTCTCTCGCCGATCATCGCCCTGACCGCGGGGCTGGTCGTGATCGTCCTCGCCGCGGTCTTCGAGCCGGTCAAGCGCTTCGGTCCGGTCCTTGCGCTGCTCACCTACGCAGTGACGGCGGGCTGCCTGATCTGGCAGTGGAATGCCGACATCGACCTGGTTGCGGGATCCCTCAGGCTGGATGGCCTGGCGGTCACTCTCTCCCTTCTCGCGGTGGTCTCGGCCGCGGTAGCGGTGCTGCTGGCGATCGGCGATCCATCCGAAACCCAGGCTGGTCGCAGTGACTGGCTGGCCATGCTCACCGGATCGCTGCTCGGAATGGTCATCCTCGCCCAGGCGACCAGCATGCTTACTTTCTTCATCGGACTCGAGCTCCTTTCGATCCCGCTTTACGCGCTCTGCGGGACCAACCTGCGCCGACGCGAATCGCTCGAGTCGGGCCTCAAGTACCTGATCGTCGGCTCGGTCGGGTCGGCAACGCTGCTTTACGGGCTGGCGATGATCTACGGCGCCTCCGGTGCGACCGGCTTCCAGGCGATCGCCGACGGGCTCCAGGCCGGCGACGGAATGCTCTCCGACTCGCTGACCCTGGTCGGGGTCGGTCTGGTCGCGGTCGGCCTCGCATTCAAGGTCTCGATAGCCCCCTTCCACCAGTGGACCCCCGACGTCTACCAGGGAGCCCCCACCCCGGTGACCGCCTTCATGGCGGTAGCCACCAAGGCTGCGGCATTTGCCGTCTTCATCCGTTTCTTCGAGGTGGCCCTGGGACCGATCGCTGACCAGTGGGATGTCCTGCTCGCGGCCCTCGCCGCCCTTTCGATCGTGGTCGGCAACGTCGGTGCCCTCGCCCAGACCTCGCTCAAGCGCATGCTCGGGTACTCCGGTATCGCCCAGGCCGGCTACATGCTGGCCGGCATCGTGACCGCCACCCAGGCGGGCGTGGATGCCCTCGTCTTCTACCTCGCCGCCTATGTGGCGATGAACGTTGCCGCCTTCTCGGTGGTGGTGATCCGGGAACGCCAGACCGGTTTCTCGGACGACATTTCGACCTTGCGCGGCCTGGGCCGGAGCAAGCCTCTGGTCGCCTGGCCCCTGACCATCGCCATGCTGGCCCTGGCCGGTCTGCCCCCGACCGCGGGCTTCATCGGCAAGCTCTACCTGATCGAGGCCCTGGTCGATGACGACTGGACCTGGCTTGCTGTGTTGATCGTGATGGGTACTAGGATCTCGTTCGGGTATTACCTGCGGGTCGTGGCGACTCTCTGGATGAGCCCGGCCGACGAGGCCGATGCGGCCGCGATCGACACGGCTGCCCTGCCACCCCAGATTGCCGGCGCCCAGGCGGATCCCTTCGACGATCCGCAGGCGGACCGCCGCTGGTACCTGATCGGTCCCGCCATTGTCGCCGCTGCCGCCGCGGTCTTCTTCGGCGTGATCCCCCAGCCGCTGGTCGAGTTCGCAAACCACGCCGGCAACGCCCTGAGCGTCTGGATCTCCTAGCCGCAGGTCACGATCGCGAGTCCCGACCCGGCTCCCGTACCCGGCTCCCCGACCCAGCTTGGCGCTCCCCGACCCCGGCTTCCGCTCCCCGACCCAGCTTGGCGCTCCCAACCAGCGTCGCGGGTGTCGAGATTGAATTGAGTCACTCTATTTGCGATTTAACTCAATCTCGACGCGATCTCAGCCGGTGCGGCAGAACGGATAGCGGAATCAGTTGCAGATCGTCGCACCTGTCGAGACACATGTGAACTTCCCCTCGGCATGGTTGGGTGGTGGATTCCGACCCTGCGAGAAAAGAGACGCCGAGAGAGCGGCTGAGGCACCTCTACAGCTTCATGTCCCGACGATCGTTCGTCGCCCATCGAGATGAACTCGTCACCGCCGGATTTCCCGGGCGGCAGATAAACGGCTGGATCGGGAACGGCAGGTTGATCAGAATTCTTCCGTCGACCTACGCATTCGGCCGGGACGTCGAAACCCGCGATGCTGCGTGGCGGGCCGCCACGCTCGCTGCCGGCGAAGGTGCGGCGCTGATCGCGAGGAGCGCGTGTGAGAAGTGGGGAGTGGTGAGGTCGCCCGAGGGAATCCCGAAGCGAATCCAGGTGGGCAGTCCGGTGGGACAGTCGAGAAGGCTGCATGGGAAATCTCGCGCGCTCCGTGCGGTGGAGTTCACGGTCGCTAAACGATCCTTCGAACCGGGAGAGATCAACCGGAAAGACGGAATTCCTCTGGTCAACCCCCTGTTGGCCCTGGTCGAGTTCGCGGCAGGTGAATCCGATCGAGAAGTCAGGTTCGCCTTCCTGGAGGCCTGCCGCCTGGGGCTGTTCGGCCGTTCAGACCTCGAGCGATGTCACCTGAACCTGGCGGGCAGGCGAGGAGCTACGAAGCTGCGCCCGTATCTGGCGCTCTGGGTCCCGGAGTTGAGTCGGGTTCGGTCTGTTCTGGAGGGTTGGATTCTTCTCGTCTGGCACGCCCGCATGCTGGCTGAGCCGCAGCTCAATCTCGCCATGCCGCAGGTAAACGTGAAGGTCTTCGGCGTCGAGGTCGACTTCTACTGGCCCGAGTTCGGTCTGATTCTGGAGGCCGATGGCGACGCGTTTCACAGCGACCCGGTTCAGAAGCAGATCGACCTGGAGAAACAGCGGCACCTCGAGGCGCACGGGTTGGTGGTGCTCCGCACGACTTTCCGGGAGTTTGCGCTTGACCCCGACGGGGTGGTCGATCGGGTCCTGACCCATCAGCTTCGTGGCGGGTCAGCGCACCGAGATTGATTTAAGTCGCTCTATTTGCGATTCAAATCAATCTCGATGGTTCCGAACGCCACGGAGTCGCTGCGGTGCGCTTCTGATTGTGCTGACCTAGGGTTAGCTGGTGGTCTGGATTCTCTTGACGATCCTTGTCTCGGTCTCGGCCGGGATCTATGGCGAGCATCGCTGGCCTGACAGGGCGGGCAACGGCTCCCGTCGCGGATTGCTGCTGATCCTCTACTTCGTCCTGCCGCCGATCGTCTTCTTCAACATCGCCCACGTCGAGTTGACCTTCGGGGGCGGGGCCGGCATCGGGGCGGGCATACTCACCTCGATCTGTGTCGGTCTGCTCGCCTGGTTCTTCGCCGTGCCTGTGCTGAAGCTCGACCGTCCGGTCGCTGGAGCCGTGATCTGTTCCGCGATCCTCGCCAATACCTCGTATCTCGGCTACCCCATGGTCTACACCCTGATGGGCGGTGAGGCACTGACCAACGCCGTGCTCTTCGACGTCGTTGTCAGCTACTTGACCCTGATGATCGGGGCTTTCGGTGTTGGTGCGGCATTCGGGACCAAGGCCGGGGAGGGCTTCCGCTCCCGGCTCAAGGCCTTCTTCTTCAAGAACCCCATCCTGTTCGCGGGAATCCTCGGCCTGCTGGCACCAGACGCCCTTGCCCCCGACCTCGCGGTTGACATCTCCAGGCTCCTGGTCGGCATCCCGCTCGTGGTCGGTTTCTTCGCGGTTGGAGCGATCCTCACCGAGGAGGTTCGCGACGGTGTAATGAAGATTCCGCCGCGACCGCACAAGCCCCTCGGTGCGGTGATCGTCTGCCGGCTGGTCGCCGCCCCGGCGCTGCTCCTGCTCTTCACGCTGCCGTTCAGCGACGTGCCCGACTCCTACTACCTGCTGGCGGTCATGCCAACCGGTCTCAACTCGATGATCGTTGGGCACGCCTACGGTCTCGACCTCAGGACCGCGGCCGAAGCGATCGTCTACACCACGGTCATCGTCCTGCTCGGGGTTGCCGGCTGGGCGGTACTTTTCTGATTTCCGGCCGGTTCGGCGCTCATCTGGGACCATTCGCCAATGCTTCACCACGTCGCTTTCGAGGTGCAGCCGGACGACATGGCCGGCGAGGGCATGTTCTGGCAGGCGGCCGGATTCGAACGGGTGCCCGCACCCGATGGCCTCGGCGAGGGTTTCACCTGGTACGAGAGCGAGGGAACCCAGATTCACCTCATCGAGACAGCCGATGCACCGACACCACCCTCACGGGGGCACGTTGCGGTGATCGCCGGTGACATCGAGGCCACCGTGGACCGCCTCGTGTCGGCCGGGTTCGAAGTAAGCGAGGGGCGCAGGCTCTGGGGAGAGCGACGCCTGAAGGTGAAGTCTCCGGCCGGTCACCTGGTTGAGATCATGGCGGCGCCACCGGCATCGGCAGGGGAGGGCGGGTGATGAGCAGGGCAGGTACACGGCGTTCGGTTTTCGCGGTTCTGGGACTGACTCTGGCCCTCGCAGTGGTGGCTGCCTTCACGGTCCGCGGTGCGACGAGCCAGGGGGCCGAACCAGCCTCCGCGATGCTCGGATCCGACAACCCCGTCGTCCTGATCGTGCTCGATGAACTGCCGACCGCGAACCTCATGACCGCTGACGGCAGGAGAATCGACGCGCGACGTTTTCCCAACATCGCCAGTTTCGCCGATCAGGCCACCTGGTATCGCGACAACGTTGCCGCCGGCGACTTCACCGCCTGGGCGGTGCCAGGCATCCTGACCGGAAACACCGTCAACGAGCTGACCCTGCCCACCGCGGAGGCGCAGCCTGACAACCTGTTTACGCTGCTCGGTCCCGGCCGGCAGGTCCACAGCCTCGAGACGGTCACCGAACTCTGTCCGGTCGAGATCTGTCCCGACGGCAACCAGGGTGAAGCCCCTGGCGCCAAGCGTGCGGACGAGTTCATCAAGGCCAAGTTCAAACCCTTCGCGCCAGCCGAACTGAAGGAGTGGATCGAGGGCATCCCTCCGGGTCCGGGAACTCTCTCTTTCGCACACGTCGAGGTGCCTCATGCGCCGCTTCGATTCATTCCCTCCGGCCAGGCCTATCGTCCCGGACCCTTGATCATGCCGACCGATCTCTCTCGAAACGGCTGGACGACCGGTGACGCGGCCGTCGCCTTCGCCCAGTCCCGGCACCTGCTCCAGACTGGTTACGCCGACCGCCTGGTCGGTCGGATTCTCGACAAGGTCAGGCAGAACGGCGACTTCGACGACGCCCTCATCGTCCTCACCGCAGATCACGGCATCTCCTTCGATCCCGACGACCTGCGCCGTGACGTTTCGGATACCAATCAGGGAGCAACGATCAACCCGCCCCTGATCATCAAGTATCCGGGCCAGGAGGAGGGAATCGTGTCGACCGCCTCGACCCAGAACCTCGACATCCTGCCGACTATCGCCGCGGAGCTGGGAGCCCCAATACCGGCCAACGACGGGATACCGGTCACCCAGGCAGAGTCGGATCGGGTGATGACGGTCGGGCGAGACCAGATGCGGGTGATCAAGGTCACGGCCGACGAGATCCGTTCTGACCGCCGGCAGGCCCTCGCCGACCAGTTCCGGCGCCTCGGAGCCCGGGACCTCTGGCATCTGGGCCCCCGCAACGGCCTGATCGGAAAGCGGCCGGGCAGCGGGAGGGCTTCGACCGGCGCCCGGTACGGGCTCTATCTGCAGGCGGCACAGATCCGCCGGGCAGACCGGTCGTCCAACTTCGTTCCGTCGCTCGTTTCCGGCCGCCTTGCAGGGGTAGGGCCGGGACGGGTAGTGGCGCTGGCCTGGAACGGCCGGATCGTCGCCACCAGCCGGACCTTCGAGTACCTCGGGCATGTCCAGTTCGGCTTCATGGTGCCGCCGGAGGTCATGAGCCGGGGCCGCAACCGCATCTCCATCCACCTCGTTTCGCCCGGTGGGGCCCTGGCCCGCCTGCGACCCGCCTGAGCCTGTCCCCGGGTCTACATAACCCTCCAAGCGACCGTCGGACGCGCCTGTTAGGTTCGACGGATGCGTTACCCGGTCGAGAGTTTCACTCCGGAGGAGCAGTCACTGCTCGCTCCGTACTTCACCAACCTCGACCAGCCCGTGTTCGCGCTCACGAACCTCCCGGAAACGGTCAAGGGGGCGCTCTTCGCCCGTTACTCGCGCTACGGTGGCACCCTCAGGCGGCTCTATCTCGACGAGTTCGCAGCCGACGCCGCCGCGGCGGACCCGGACGGCCTTCTCAAGCCGTTTGACGGCGAGGAAGGCCAACGTGCCGCAAAACTCTACGAGAGCGTCTTCCTCGGATACGGCGACGACTCGATCGCGCAGCTCGGCGGGGCCCATGTAGCCTGCGAGTGGGTTTCGAACATCCTGACCAAGGTGCTTCAGCGGGGCCGTCTGGCTGCCTATCTCGAGCAGTCAACCCGCTACATCGCCTATGACCAGGAGATGCCGGGCGGTGGCTACCGGTATCTGCGCGGGGAGGTTCCTGACAACCGGTTCGAGTCTGCCATGGACGAGATCTTCAGGATCTATTCGCACTCTCTCTCCGAGGTGGAGTCATGGGCGGCCGAGCGCTGGCCCCTTGGTGAAGGTGAACCCGAAGGACCGTGGCGCCGATCGATCAAGGCGAAGTCGCTCGACCTGCTTCGTGGACTTCTGCCCGCCGCAACCCTCAGCCACGTCGGCATCTATGCCTCCGGCCAGGCCTGGGAGCAGCTGCTCTTTCGCATGATGGCTTCGCCGTTGCCGGAAGCGCGGCGTTTCGGTGGCATGATCCTCGACGAACTGAACAAGGTGATCCCGAGTTTCGTTTCCAGGGTCGGCCGCCCGGACCGCGGCGGTGCATGGATCTCGTTCCTCGAGGAGCGCCGGCAGGCGACCTCGGACTGGGTTGAACGCCTCGGGCTCGCCGACCGCGAGAGCGAGGATGCCGGCCCGACGGTCGAACTCACCCGGGTCCGGGGAACCGAGGATGACCTGCTGTCCGGTTGCCTCTTCGAGGAGGCGGACACCTCCGAAGCGAGGATCCGGGAGCGCATCGCGCGGCTTGATTCTGGTCAGCGTGAGGCGTTGATGGCGGCGATGATCGGCGAGCGGCGCAACCGGCGCCACCGGCCCGGCCGGGGGTTCGAGTCGGTCAGTTACCGCTTCGAGATCGTGTCCGACTATGGCGCCTTCCGCGACCTTCAGCGCCACCGGATGCTCACCTGCCAGTGGCAGAGCCTGACACCGGACCTCGGGGCCGGTGTTCCGGACGAAGTGCACGAGGCCGGTGTTGGCGGGGCATACGAGCAGGCCCTCGAGATCTCCCGGAACGAGTACGAGCGCCTGCGCGACGAGGGCCATCCGGAGCTGGCTCCATACGCGCTCTGCCTCGGTTACCGGATCCGCTACGTCCTTGACCTGAACGCCAGGGAGGCGATGCAGCTGATCGAACTCCGGTCGGGCAGGGAGGGGCACCCGACTTACCGGGCGGTTGCCCAGGCAATGCATGACGCGATCGCCGAAGTTCACCCGGCCGTCGCCGGTGCGATGAACCACCTGGACATCTCGACGGAACCCCGGCTCGAACGAATGCTTTCCGAGATCCGCACCCACCACAAGCAGCTTGCCGCCCTCGAGATGTCGAAGGCACCGCCCGGCTTCTCCGAACTCGGCTGACCCCGGCTAACCTGTTCCGATGCGCCTGGCCCGCCTTCCGCGAGCGCTCCCCTGCACGCTCGCCTTCCTGCTCCTGGCCCTGATGGTGGTCCTGGCTTCCTGCTCTTCGGATCCCGACGACTCGGCTGCGAAACAGGCCCGCTGGCAGCCGAAACCGACCACGGCCGCCTGGCAGTTCCAGCTCCAGGGAAAGATCGACACCTCGATCGACGCTCCCGTCTACGAGGTCGACGGCTTCGACGTCTCGAAGGCAACCGTCAGCCGGCTCCACGCTCTCGGACGAAAGGTCATCTGTTACATCGACGTCGGCAGCTGGGAGAACTACCGTCCCGACGCGAAGCGATTCCCCCGCTCGGTGATCGGCCGGCGATACGAGGGCTACCCGAATGAACGCTGGCTCGACATCCGGCGTTACCGCCAGTTCGCGGGCCCGATCCGGGACCGGATCGGGATGTGCGCCCGCAAGGGCTTCGACGCCCTGGAACCCGACAACATCAACGGCTGGGAGAACCCGACCGGGTTTCCGATCACCGCAAGGGACCAGCTCAGGTTCAACCGCTGGATCGCCCGGGTGGCCCACTCGAACGGCCTCGCGGTCGGACTGAAGAACGATGGACGTCAGGCTCGCAAGCTCGCGTCGAACTTCGATTTCGCGGTAGTCGAACAGTGCTTTCAGTACAACGAGTGTGGCCAGTACCTCCCCTTCATCCGGCGTGGCAAAGCGGTCTTCTCCGTCGAATACGAGATTCCGAGGTCCGCCTTTTGTACCCGGGCTGAAAAGCTCGGGTTCAGCTCGATCGGCAAGGAGTACGACCTCTTCGCCCGTCCCTGGCGTCCTTGTGGTTGAGCGGGGCCATGCACGGGTTACCCGTCCTGGTCCGTCGCTTCGCTCCCCCGAAGGCCCATGACGGGCAACCCGCGCCTGGCTCTCCACGTTGAGCCCGGGACACCGGTTGGCCAATCGGTGGCGGGGGCTCAGGCTGTCAGGTCGCGGAGGGAGGTGATCTCGTGATCGGGGGTGATTTCGGTTCCGGGTGGGATGGAGTCGTTACCTGACACGAGGATGCCGTCGAGTCCCGCGGCCTGGGCGCCGCCAACGTCGGTGTCGAGCCGGTCGCCGATCATCGCCACCTCGGCATCCCGGGGCAGGTCGAGCACGTCAAGTCCGGCTTGGAAGATCGGCTTCTCCGGCTTTCCGGCGATCCGCGCGGTCCGGCCGGACGCCGTCTCGACAGCGGCGAGGATTGACCCGGTTCCGGGCCAGAGCCCGTCGCCCATCGGCATCGTCGGATCCCTGCCCGTGGCGGCGAAGAAGATACCGCTGCGGGCCGCCATGGAGGCTGCCTTCAACTCCTCGTAGTCGAAGCGGGGGTGACCCGTGACGAGCACTCCCTCCGCCTGCCGCCAGTCCCCGGCTGCGACTGGATCGAGGCCCGCATCGACGACCTGTCCCAGAAACCCGGAGGTCCCCGTCGCCAAGACCCTGGTTCCCGGGCCGAGTTCGGCCAGTGCCATCGACAGCAGCGTCGAGCCGGCGGTGACAATCCTGCCGGCATCGGTTTCCACTCCCTGCTCACCGAGTATCCGGGCCTGCTCTGCCGGTGAGACCCTCGGACTGTTGGTGACGAAGGCGACCGGCTTGCCCGCCTCGGTCAGGGCGTCAAGGGCCTCGGCGGCACCGTCGATCAGTTCGTGGCCGAGCCAGACGACCCCGTCGAGGTCGATCAGAAAGCCGTCGTACTGGTCTGCCAGGGCCACGGGCCAAGAATAGAGTTGCCGCATGAGTCCGGCTCTCAGATCTCACAAAACCGGTCGCTGAATCGTCCCAGCAACCGTGAGAGCCAGCCAGACGAAATCGAGTGCGGTCCCCTCCTTCGAGACTGTGCTCGAGGAGCACGGTCCGCGACTTCACGCGTGGCTGGTCACAAGGGTTGGTCCCGACCGGGCCGACGATGTCTTTCAGGAGAGCATGCTTGCCGCCCTGGCCGCCTGGGAAGGCTCAGCGGTCGGTTCGGTCAAGGCGTGGCTTTTCACCATCGCCGGCAACAAGGCGATCGACGAGGGGCGCAGGGCGGACCGCCAGCCGTCACCGGAAGGGGATGTTGGCGACTGGCCCTCCCCTGAGACGGCCGATCATCTGGAGGATCCGGTCTGGGACGAGGTCAGAGGGCTGCCGGAGAAGCAACGGCTCGCGGTGACGCTCCGGTTCCAGGGTGATCTCAGCCACCGGCAGATCGCCGGGGTCATGGGCGTGAGCGAAGCAGCCGCGAGGAGAAACGTATTCGAGGGTCTCAAGAGACTCAGGGAAAGGTTGGGCGATGAGTGAGATCGAGCAAAGACTCAGCGGCGCGGCAGGGGGCGGCCGCTGGGAACAGCTGCGAGGTGGCGTTCTGGCCGCGGCCGAGAGCGCAGGGCTGCTCGAGGTCGCCTATGAGCTCCACGAAACCCCGTTCGGACAGGTACTCGTCGCGGCTAGCCGTGAAGGGGTGGTGAGAATCGCGCTGCCCGCCGAAGACACGGATCGGGTTCTCGCCTCGATCGCTTCGCGGGTCTCTCCACGCCTGGCGAGGGTCGGTCGGGAGAGCATTAACCGGACCAGGTCCCAGCTCGACTCCTACTTCGAGGGTGAGCTCAGGCGATTCGATCTGCCACTCGACTGGCGGCTGACCCGCGGATTCCGTCGCAGCGTTCTCGAGCAGACTGCCGGGATTCCGTACGGGGAGACGGTCACCTACGGCGAGGTTGCCGGCCGCGCGGGCAGTCCCGGAGCGAGTCGGGCGGCGGGAGCGGCCCTGGCGAACAATCCGCTCCCGATTGTCGTGCCCTGTCACCGGGTGCTCCGGTCCGACGGCGAGATCGGCGCCTACCTGGGAGGCACCGGGATGAAGAGAGCTCTGCTCGAACTGGAAGGCAGGCGCTAGCGGGTCAGGAAGCGGCCCGGATTGCGGCGAGCAGTTCGCTCTTGTTCATCTTCGAGCGACCTTCGATCCTCAGTTCCGTTGCGACCTCGTACAGCTCGGCCTTGGTCGAATTCTCGCCCACCGAGGGTGTGAAAAGGGACTGACTCGGGGCTGGCTCCGGGGCCGGGGCCGGATGTGGTCGGGCCGGGGCGGCGTCGGTTTCCAGGGCATTGTCCCGCTGTACCTGCCGCCAGGCCGCGACCACCACGGCGGTCACTCCGGCGATTCCTATGGCGACGGTCTTTCTCACCGCTTCTTCTGCTTGTGGAATGGAGGGAACCAATTGATCACGGCGGGGACTCTACCGGCCCGCCGGTTTGGGTTTCTGGCCGGTTGTCTAGTCTCGGAGCGTGAGGTTTCTCGTCCCGGCATCCCTGGCGGCCCTGCTGCTCTCGCTTTCGTTCTCCCCGGGCGTCGGGGCGGGGCCAAAGCCCGACCAGCACGCTGCCGTCACTGCCGCCTCCGGCCAGCCTGTCTTCGCCGGGAGCATCCGCACGATCGACCGGGACCTGCGCCGGCGAATGACGGGGAACTCATGGCGGCCGGGTTGTCCGGTCGGCCTGGCTGACCTTCGACTCCTGAAATTGAAGTACCGCGGGTTCGCCGGTGGGATCAGATGGGGTTACCTGGTCGTCCATGAGTCGGCTGCTCCCCGCATGCTGAAGGTCTTCCGGAGAGTTTTCGAAGCCGGATTCCGCATCCGCCGCATGCGGCTCGTGGACGCCTACGGGGCCGACGACCACCGTTCGATGAACGCCGACAACACCTCGGCGTTCAATTGCCGGGAGGTGGCAGGCAGCCCCGGAGTGTGGTCTCGTCATGCCTTCGGCCGGGCGATCGACATAAATCCGATCGAGAACCCGTACGTGTCAGGCAGCCATGTTTCCCCGGCGAAAGGCAGGCCATTCGCCAGCCGGACCCCTCACCGTCGCGGGATGATCGGCGCCCGCGGACGGGTCGTCCGTGCGTTTGCAGCCGTCGGCTGGGAGTGGGGCGGAAACTGGTTCGGGACAAAGGACTACCAGCACTTCTCCGCTTCGGGCCGCTGAGTTCTCCGCCAGATCAGGACTGGCTGGCCCGGGAGACGAAGTCCGCCAGCTGGTCGATCTCCTGCGGCGTCAGTTCGTCCTTGAAGGCCGGCATCGATCCGCCACCGTTCTCGATCTGCGAGCGCACCTGGTCGACGCTCAGGTTCAGGCCGTCGAGTTCAGGGCCGAGCGGACCTTCGGCATCCGCCTCGGAGAGCGTGTGGCAGCCCGCGCAACTGGCATCGAAGAGCTCGATCGCCGCCGCATCCGGGCCGCTGGCGGCCGGACTTCCGCTGTCACCCGAGCCGCCGTCGTCGCTGCCGCCACAACCGGCAAGGATCGCCGCCGGGACGATCAGGAACAGAATGAGTTTCTTCATGCTTTCACCACCATCTTGATGCTTCGGTCCCGATGAGCGGAACAGTTGGTCATGTAGGTACCTTCGCGGAGCAGGGGTATTTTCATCGTCTGGCCGGGGGAAATTGCGAAACCCGAAACAAACTGGGTCGAACTGTCCCGGTTCTCGACGACCAGCGTGTCGCCCACCCGGGCCTCGATGCGATCCGGAATGCCCTCCACCTGCTGGCCCGCATTCACCTTTTGCGAGGTGCCCGACGGGATGATCAGGCGAACCGTTTCACCCCGGTCTTCTCCGGATCCTCCGCAGGCCGCGAGCACCAGGCTGGCCAGGGCTGCCAGAAGCAGCCCGGCCAGCACGCTTCGGGTCCGGCCCCGGGCCGGACCCTCGCGCTCGCAGGTGTTACTCGTCCCGGGCAAGTGCGTCGACCTGGACTTCGCCGGCCTTCTCGAAGGTCAGCGTTACCGGGATGGTGTCACCGGCGTTGATCTGGCCCTTGAGTTCCAACAGCATGATGTGAAAGCCGCCCGGTTCCAGGGTGACGGTCTCACCGGCCGGGATCTCGAGCTGGTCGATCTGCTTCATGCCCATCATCGCGCCAGAGCCGCCGTGCATCCCGCTGGTTTCCCCTTCCATGCCCGAGTCACCCCCGGTGGTGTCCATGTCCTCGCTTCCGGAATCCATGCCGCCAGATTCCATCGAGTCCTCGGCAGCGGTCGGCTCGCCGCCCTCGGTCGTCGTTTCGTGTATTTCGGTCTTGCCGGCGATGCTGGTCGGCACCGCGGCGCTGGTCAGCGTGTCCCCGTCGGCCGAGTTAATGGTCATGTAGACCGCACCGGTGTCCTGGGTCGGGGTTGTGGCGCGGGCCCAGACGTCGGTTACCTCGACCGAGGGCGAGGATCCCGAGTCCGAATCATCGGATCCGCAGGCGGCGACGGCGATCCCCATCGAGAGGACGAGAGTCAAGAGCAGGGCTAGTTTCTTCATTTGTTTTCTCCTTTTCGGGCGCTAGGCGTCCGGTTCACTGTTGTCTTGAAGCAGGGTTTCCAGGTCACGCGAGATCAGCTCCGGGTCGGTCTGGAATGGCCATTCGACCCGAACGATCCCGCGGTCGTCGACGGCAAAGATCTGCGCGGTGTGGCTTACGTCGTACTCACCCTCCGCGTCGGGCTTGCCGAGTTTGTGGCTGGCACCGAAGACCTTCTCGGCCCGGGCCAGCTGGGCCGGCCGGGTGGTCCGAAGCGAGTGGAATTCCCCCTTCTCGAAGAAGTGACCGAGGTATCCGTTCAGGATCTTCCCGCTGTCACGCTTCGGGTCGACAGTGACCATCGAGACCTGGACCTTTTCGCGCTGCTCCGGGTCCAGGTCGGCCAAGGCCAGCCGCAGGTCGGCCATCGAGGTCGGGCACACGTCGGGGCAGGAGGTGTAGCCGAAATAGACCAGCATCAGCCCGCCACCGTTGCCCTTCAGGGCGATCTCCCGGCCTTTTGACCCCGGACTTTCGTCCGGAAGGGTCACGCCGTCTGTCTTCGCGGGGGGATCCCGCGTTATTCCGCTCAGCCCGGGGCTGGATGTATCGCCACAGCCGACCGCCAGGACCGTGAGCAACACGGCCAGCGACGACAGGGAGAGAACCTTCCAGGTCCTGGCTGAACGAATTCCGAGAACCTCCATGGAGGCTCCTTTCGATTCGCAAATGTCCCGGCTACCCGCCGGGCAGTCTTCGGGTTCAGCCGAAGACGGGTGGTGCTCTCGGTCCGCCTGTTCCGAAGGACGGGGAAGCCGTCGCAAGGATCCGGAGAGCGGGAATCGCATGGCCGGGGGCCATGGCCGGCCAAGGGCGTGCCCGAAGGGCTCTGGCCAGCTTCTCGATGATCTGCTCGCCGGGATAGAGACCGAGCAAGAGGAGGCCCAGCAGCCCCAGGAAGGGGGCGACCATGAGCAGGCCGGAAAGGTCATCGAGCAGCCCTGCCGCGCCCATGAGCAGGAGCAGGAGGGAGGCTACGATCATCGGTCCTTTGCGGGCCATCATCTCGATGGTACAACCATCGAGCGCACCAGGTGATGCGGTTTTCCACGGGTTATGATTCGGGTGAACCGTCGCACTGAGTTCGTAAGCACCGCTTCGATTAAGGAGTGCGACCCGACTGAAAGCGGGTGCGATGGCATGTCTGGAATCTCTTTGGGGGTGGATCACGGAACGGCCTCCCGGTTCGATCTCGGGACCGGTGACATGATCCGGATCGAGACCCCGGACGGGTCCCAGGGGGGTGACTTCAGCTTCCCCGGGTTCGACCAGGCGCTGACCCGCAACAAGCTCGGCTGGAAACGATTCAAGCGGCCCTGGCTGGTCTACTCGGCCGTGCCGGGCGACTCGCTCTTCGACGTCCACGGCGAGGCGACCTTCGAACTCACCGCATTGGAGGGCGAGGGCGTGGCCGACATCATGTATCCGGGCTGCTGGGACGAGGTGTACGAGGACCGCCGGCCCGGCTGCCAGGACCTGATCTCCTCGGCGCTTGACCTCGCCCGCAGCGAACTGGCCGGGATGCTCTCCTTCTTCATCGGTTACTCGGCCGACGATCTTGCCTACCGGGGGCTGGCCGGAATCGACCTCAAGCCAGGTGATCACCTCGAATTTCGCGCCCTCCGTCCGGTCAGCTGCGCGGTCTCCGCCTGCCCGGACCTGGAGATTCCGGGTTGGCGGCGCGGCAGCCTGCTGGTCACCGTCACGGAGTCCGGCCAGTGAAATCGGCAGACACCTTCAGACTTGCCCTTGCCCAGCCTGCGGTCGACAGGGAAGTCGACGAGTCCGCGCGAGTGGACGACGCAACGGCTCTGATCGCGTCCGCCGGGCGGGCCGGCGCCGACCTGGTGCTGTTCCCCGAGAGTTATCCGGGACCGATCACGGCCGGTCTGGAATGGGACGCCTCGCAGGCGATCGCCGACGCCTGCCGGGAGGCCGGCGCGGCCGCCTGCTGGGGGCGGGTGGAACCGACCGGTGACGGACGCTTCGTGACAGTGGTCATCCTGACCAGTCGGCAAGGCGAGGAGATCGGGCGCTATCTGCGAAGCCATCCGGCAACCGGCGACGTGCATCCGGTCCTTTCCGGCGCTTCGATGGCCCCGGGACCGGAACCCGGCATCTTCGAACTGGACGGGCTGAGATTCGGAGTCGCGGTCTGCTCGGAGCTCTGGAATCCGGAACTCTGCAGGGTCCTGGCCTTGCGGGGGGCGGAGGTCCTCCTTGCTCCCGCCGGAGGCGGCTTTCATCGGGTCGCCGAGAACTGGAAGCTGATGGCCAGGGCAAGGGCGATCGAGAACGGGATCTTCGTGGGACTGACCCAGCAGCTTTTCGACGGTGAGTTCGGCTCGGCCCTGATCGCCGGACCGGAGGCTGTGCTTGCCGCGAGCGTTGAACCCGGGCTGGTGGTTGCCGACCTCGACCTCGAGCGGGCGAGATGGCTGCGAGGCCGGGACGACTCGATGGAGGAGCCGAAACCCTTCAGTTCCCTGCCCGGACTGCTCAGGGCACGCCGCCCCGAGCTCTACGGGGAGCTCGGGGCGGCGCGCGACGATCTCTACGACTTCGAGGCCGCCAGCACCTGAGGTTCGGGGCGACCGATCGGTCCGGGGAGATGCTCCCTCGCCGGACGCCCTTCTCCATCGGCTCCGCGCGTATCGTCACGGTCCGTCTTCGCGGCGTCCTTCTCGACCTCACCCCGCCCGGGGATCAGCAGGGCGAGGACCGCTCCGACCGCCAGCACCGCGACGGCCACGGGCATCGCCGCGACGACGCCGTCGGTGAAGGCCTGCGGACTGGTGAAGCCGCCGTTGGCCGCGAAGATCGAGGAAAGGACGGCGACACCCATCACACCGCCGATCTCGCGGATCGCATTGGTAGCGCCCGATGCCTTGCCGGTCTCCGATTCTCGAACCGAGGAGACCACGGTCGCGGCCGCGGTGGGGAAGACCAGCGCCATCCCGGTGCCCGCCATCATGAACGGCACGATCAGATCACCAAAGGCAGTGGTCGGACTGGTGATCGCGGTTATCCAGGCCAGGCCGCCCGCCTGAAGGACCAGGCCGCTGAAGATCAGCGGGCGGGTGCCAATCCGGTCGCTGAGGAAACCGGCCAGCGGCGCGACGAACATCGGCATCAGGGTCCAGGGGAGGGTGCGTAAGCCGGCCTCCAGCGGTCCCAGGCCCTGGGCTACCTGGAAGAACTGGCTGAGCAGGAAGATCGCCCCGAAGGTTCCGAAGAACATCGTGAACGACAGCCCGTTCGTGGCGCTGAAGCCGCGGGAGCGGAAGAACCGCATCGGCAGCATGGGCTCCCGGGCACGTAGCTCCCAGGCGATGAAGGCACCGATCAGGGCGACGCCGATGATCAGCGAGGCCATGACCGTGGTGCTGGTCCACCCGAGCGACTCACCGCGGATGATTCCGAAGGTGACACCGAACAGTCCGGTCCCGACCAGGGCCAGACCGCGTAGGTCGAGGGCCTTGTCCGGACCGGTTGACTCGGGCAGCCTTCGCAGGGCGATGGGGATCAGGGCCAGACCAACCGGGACGTTCAGCCAGAAGATCCAGTGCCACGAGATGCCTTCGACGACTGCGCCGCCAAAGAGCGGACCCAGGGCGACGCCGAGTCCGCTGATGCCACCCCAGACACCCAGCGCTGCCCCGCGCTTCTCGGGCGGGAACGCGCCGGAGACCAGGGTGAGGGTGAGCGGCGTGACTATTGCCGCGCCGGCGCCCTGGATGGCCCGGGCTGCGATCAGCGCGTCCAGGCTGGGCGCCACGGCCGCGGCCGCGCTGGCCGCCGTGAAGATCCCGACCCCGATCGCGAACATGCGCCGCCGGCCGAATCGGTCGCCGAGGGCCGCGCCGGTAATCAGCAGCACGGCGAAGCTGAGCGTGTACGCGTTGACGGTCCACTCGAGTGACTCGATCGTTCCGCCGAACTCGGCCTGAATCGATGGCAGTGCGACCCCGACCACCAGATTGTCGAGGGAGGTCATGAACAGAGCCGCCCCCGTGATGATCAGCGTCCAGATTGCGCTCCTGGAGGAGGCGCCACCGTTGCCGGCAACGCCCCCTGCTGCGTTTGTCGTGTTGGCCGTCATGCCGGCCCCCTTTCTGTGTGTGATTGGTTACTCACCTTGTTCGCCTGAAAAGTGTGTGATTGGTTACTCACTGTCTGCTCCTGAAAAAAGGCGGTTGCTGCTATCCGTTGCTGGCTGATTCGTCTGCACGCTGGAACGCGCACTCGCCTTCGAAATCGGCGAGTGTGTCGGCCCAGGGCTCGTTGACCTGGTTGGCGCCGATCGCGGTCATCACGTTGATCAGCATGCCGCCGGCCATCCACATCTTCAGTTCTTCCGGCGCTGCTTTCGAGTGCTCGGAGGCGACGGCAAAGAGGGTGGCGAAGCAGCGACGCATCGTGTCGCGGACGGCCGGGACCGACGGGGAGATCGCCTGGGCGTGAAGCTGTACCAGCAGCATCTCTCCCTGTTCCGCCACCAGGTCGGCGTAGGCCTCGCCCATCACTTCGAGCGGTTCGCGGCCGTCCTTTGCGGCCTGGTCGGCGGCTTCGCTGAAGCTCTCACGCATCACTTCGCATGAACGCTCGACCGCCGCGACGAAAAGATCTTCCTTGGTGGGGAAGAGCCGGAACAGGTATGCCTGGGAGATGCCGGCCCTCTTCGCGATCTCGACAGTGGGGGCGGCGTGGTAGCCCTTCTCGGCAAAGACCGGAATCGAGGCGGTGACGAGCTCCTCGCGCCGCTCTTCCGCGGTCGAGAGAGATCTCTCACCGGCCGAAGGAGCCCTTCTGGTCTTGTTCGAAGTCCGTGCCATCAGGTGTGAGTATGCACTCACTCACCCCATTTGTCAAGTGCAAATCGAGAATCCTCGGACGGGCAGGCTCGATGACCTTGAGTTTCTCGCCAAATAGCGCTCCTTTGTTCAATGTCATCGTCCACCGAAGGAAATCGAGGGTGACCGGGAAGCCAGCGGGCGAACAAAGAAAAAGCCCCGGATCTCTCCGGGGCCTTGATGAAAGAACCATCTGAGTTCTGTAGTCAAGCGGTGGCCGAAACAGTTCCTCGCGCAGCGCCACAGGTTCTGAGATCAGTTCTGAGGCGCTGGGGCCGGTCTGGGTGGTGCCTGTGACTGATTGACAGTGCTACTGAGAGCCGCAAAGTCCAATCTCAGTTTCTGTGGCCAAGCCAGGTGCCGTCTGGACCGGAGGGGCAGTTCAACGCGGAATCTGAGGTTCTGTAGTCAAGCGAGGGGCTGTTTCGGCCGGAGGGACAGTACCCAGACGTACGGCCCGTAGGCCGAAACAGTTCCTCGCGCAGCGCTACAGCGCCTCAGATCAGTTCTGAGGCGCTGGGGCCGGTCTGGGTGGTGCCTGTGACTGATTGACAGTGCTACGCACGGCAAATGGTCACAGGCGCCGATACAGACCGAGCATCCAGCGTCTCAGCCGCAGCCGGTGTTATTTCCGCAGGAGGGGCAGGTGTAGCAAGCCCCCGTGCGCTGCATCATGCCTCCGCACTGGTCACAGGCCGGTCCGAGCTCGGCCGTCCCGGGCGTGAACTGCAGCCTGGCCGGCACCACCGGAACGTCGTCGGTCAGCGCGGTGCCAGCCGGTACGGATGTTCCACCCGTATCAGCTACCGGAGCGGCTTCGGCTGCCGGGGTCGATCCGCCGTTGCCGTTGCCGCCGTTGCCATTCCCGCCATTGCCCTGCTGCCCGTTCCCGCTTCCATTGGCGAGGTTGATCCCCGCGTTTTCCGCTTCCTTCCTGTTGCGGACCTCCTGGGTCATGATCCCCTGCTCCTCGAGGAAGTCGGGATCGTTGATGAACTGGGAGGCAAGCCAGCGCATGATGTAGTCCGGCATCGACTTTGCGAACGGGATGTCCGGGTTGCCGGTGATCCCTTCCGGGTCGAAGCGCATGTAGCTGAACTTGTTGACGAACACCTCGAGCGGCACCCCGTACTGGAGGCCGAGCGAGATCGCGGTCGCGAAGGCGTTCATCATGCCCCGCATGGTCGAGCCTTCCTTGCCGATGTCGGTGAGGAAGATCTCACCGACCGAACCATCGGTGTACTTGCCGGCGGTGATGTAGCCCTCGTGGCCTCCGACCGAGAACTTGTGGGTGACCGAGTCCCTGGTCTTCGGCATCCGGTGACGGACCGGACCGGCCGGTGTTGCCTGGGCTTCGGCTTCCTTCTCCTTGTCCTTCTGGGCGTCGGTGCGAAGGGCCTGGGCGGTCTTGGAGCCGTCACGGTAGATCGCCAGCGCCTTCAGGCCGCCTTCCCAGCCGCGGGTGTAGGCGTCGGCGATGTCGTCGGCGGTCGCCGAATTCGGCATGTTGACCGTCTTCGAGATCGCACCCGAGAGGAACGGCTGGGTCGCGGCCATCATGTCGATGTGCCCGGTGTGCGAGATCGCCCGCTCACCGACCGCCACGTCGAAGACCGGCAGGTGCTCGTCCTTCAGGCCGGGGGCGCCGATGATCGTGCCGTGCTCGTTGATGTGTGCCTCGATCTGGCCGATCTCCGATTCGGAATAGCCGAGGGTCTCGAGCGCGAGCGGCACCGACTTGTTGACGATGGTCATGTTGCCACCGCCGACCAGTTCCTTGAACTTGACCAGCGAGAAGTCCGGCTCGATGCCCGTCGTGTCGCAATCCATCAGGAAGCTGATCGTGCCGGTCGGGGCCAGAACCGTTGCCTGCGCATTGCGGTAGCCGTGCTCGTCCCCGGTGGCGACGGCCACGTCCCACTCTTCGCGGGCAGCGTTCAGCAGTTCGTCATGGACACCTTCGCCGTCGATCTCGTAGGCCGCGTCGCGGTGCATGCGCATCACGTTGTTGTGCGGCTCGCGGTTGTGCTCGTAGGCGTCGTACGGACCCATCGCGGCGGCGATCTCGGCCGAGCGGCGGTAGGCACGCCCGGTCATCAGCGCGGTGATCGCGGCGGCGACGTTGCGACCTTCGTCCGAGTCGTAGGGCATGCCGTCCGACATCAGCAGGGCGCCGAGGTTCGCGTAGCCCAGACCGAGCTGACGGAAGGCGCGCGCGTTCTTGCCGATTTCCTCGGTCGGGTAGCTAGACGGTCCGACGATGATCTCCTGGGCGAGGAAGACGGTGTCGACCACCGCGCAGAATCCCTCCGTGTCGAAGCTGCCGTCCTTGCGCCGGAACTTCATCAGGTTGATCGAAGCCAGGTTGCAGGCCGAGTCATCGACATGCATGTACTCCGAGCAGGGATTCGAGGCGTTGATCCGGCCCGAGTTCGGGCAGGTGTGCCACTTGTTGATGATCGTGTCGTACTGGACACCGGGGTCGGCGCAGCGCCAGGCGGCGTCGGCGATCTTGTTCATCAGTTCGCGTGCCGGCAGGGTCTTGGTGACCGAGCCGTCGGTGCGCGCGAGCAGGTTCCACTCGGCGTCGTCGGCGACCGCCTGCATGAACTCGTCGGAAACGCGGACCGAGTTGTTGGCGTTCTGGTACTGGATCGAGGTGAAGCCGTCACCGTCGATCGACATGTCGAAGCCGGCGTCACGCAGGGCAGCGGCCTTGTCCTCCTCGTCGGCCTTGCAGGTGATGAAGTGCTCGATGTCCGGATGATCGACGTCGAGGACGACCATCTTTGCCGCCCGGCGGGTCTTGCCGCCCGACTTGATGGTACCCGCCCAGGAGTCGGCGCCGCGCATGAAGGAAACGGGACCGGAAGCGGTGCCGCCCTTCTTCAGGGGCTCCATCGAACCGCGGATGTTGGAGAGGTTGATGCCGGAGCCGGAACCGCCGCGGAAGATCTTTCCTTCCTTGGTGTTCCAGTCGAGGATCGATTCCATCGTGTCCTCGACCGAGAGGATGAAGCAGGCCGAGCACTGCGGGGTCTCTTCGAATCCCACGTTGAACCAGACCGGCGAGTTGAAGGCCACTTCCTGATGGAGGAGGGTCGCAGTGAGCTCTGCCTCGAAGGTGTCGGCGTCCTCGTCCGAGGCGAAGTAGCCCCCTTCGCGTCCCCATTCCGCGATCGTGCCGGCCACACGGCCGATCATCTGCTTGACCGAGTTCTCGCGTTCCGGCGAACCGAGCTGACCCCGGAAGTACTTCTGGGCGACGATGTTGGTCGCGTTCTGTGACCAGCTCTTCGGGAACTCGACTCCGCGCTGCTCGAAGGCGGGCTTCTCCGGGTTGCCGATCACGGCGTCACGGATCTCCCACTCGACTTCATCGAAGGGGTGGACGCCCTCGCGGGTGAGGCGGCGTTCGACGACCACGCCCTTCGGGTTTACACGCGGTGACTCGGATACTGACTGGGACATGCTCTGGCTCTCTCCTCTACTTCTTGACGACTGGCTCTGCTTGACGGCTCTTGACTCGTGAATCTCTTCTGACTGGGTGACTCTGGCTGACTGGTGGTGCTGTGTCCTGCTGCTGTACTGCGGTGATTCGAAGTTCAGTTACGGCTGAGCGGGGTGCTCAGCCTGTCCAGCTCGGCCTGGACGTCTTCCACTCCGAGCTGGCGGTAGACGGCCGCGAACTGCAGGTATGCGACCTGGTCGATCCGCTTGAGACCGGCGAGACACATGTCCCCGATGCGGGCTGCCTCAATCTCGCCGCCGTCCCGGATGGCCTTCTTCTCGATCCGGTCGACCAGGGCATCGATGGCCTCGGGGCGAACCGGACGTTTGTGCGAGGCGCGCTCCAGCCCTCCGCGCAACTTGGCGCGGTCGAAGGGCTGGCGCCCGCCATCCCGCTTGATGACGAACAGGGCCTGTGCCTCATACCGCTCATACGTGGTGAAGCGGTTTTCGCAGTTGGAGCACTGCCGCCTTCGGCGCACAGCACCCCCCTCCTCGGAACTCCGACTTTCGAGGACACGACTTCCCTGATGTCCGCATCGCGGGCAACGCACATGGCAAATTATACTAGGACTAGGGTCGGATACCTTTTTGACACGCTACATATAGCGTTTAGCGATTATGTTCATTCCGCGATTTGCGGAATGCGGACACCACGCGATCCGCAGAAGCATGCGCTTTGGTCCGATCGGTACGATGGTTGGCAGTGAACGATCCCAACCAGAACCCCGCCGGAACCGACACGTTCGGGCCCATGCCGAAGGACTCGGCGATCAGCCGTGCTGCCGCCGCAAGGGACAGCGCAGTCGAGCGGGCCGGGGCGGCCCGCGACACGGCCGTGGAGAAGGCCGGGGCGGCCAGGGATGCCGCCGCCGAGAAGGCGGGCCACGCCCGCGATGCGGCGGTCGAGAAGGCCGCAGCCATGAAGGAGACGGCCTCGGAATCATTGAAGGCGATAAAGCCCAAGTTCCGCGGCGTTTCGCACGAGTGGGCCTTCTTCCTCTCGCTCGGCCTGGGGATCGCACTGATCGTCCTCGCCGACACGCCGAAGGAGTACATCGCAGTCGGCATCTACGGGGTCTCTCTCTGCGCCCTGTTCGGAACCAGCGCCCTGTACCACCGGGTCAACTGGAAGACCGACAAGTCACGGATGCTGATGCGTCGGCTCGATCACTCGATGATCTTTCTGCTGATCGCCGGAACGGTGACCCCGTTCGCCCTCCTGACAATGCCCAGCACCTTCGGCACCGCAATCCTGATCGCGGTCTGGTCTGCCGCGGTGATCGGAGTGGTGGTCGAACTCCTGTGGATCAGTTCGCCGAAGTGGGTCAGTGCGGCCATGTACGTGGCGGTCGGCTGGATCGCGGCGGTGGCCTTTCCCGAACTGGTCGGGACCGCAGGGGCGTGGGCCGGACTGCTGATCGCCGCCGGCGGAATCCTCTACACGGTGGGTGCCGTCGTCTACGCAACCGGACGACCCAACCCCAGCCCGACCCACTTCGGCTACCACGAGGTATTTCACCTCTTCGTCATAGGTGCTGCCGCGCTTCACTTCGCGGCAGTCTCAATGTTCGCCCTCTGATGAGCGGAGCGAACAGCCTTTGAGTCTCGAAGGTGCCCCCGAATGGTCCAGCATCGCCGTCAACGACCACTGGATCCGGACTTTCCAGGCGGGCCCGCACCAGGCTTCGGAAGCGGTCGTCTTCGTTCACGGCAATCCGGGTTCGGCCGGGGATTTCGAGGAAATGGTCAACCTTGTCGCACCGCCCCGCAGGGCGGTCGCCTTTGACCTGCCTGACTTCGGGCAGTCGATTGCCGCTCCCGGCTTCGGGCATTCCCAGAGCGAGTACGCGGATTTCATCGGGGATGCCTTTGATGCCCTCGGAATCCGTCGCGCCCACCTGGTGCTGCACGACCTCGGCGGACCGATCGGACTTGAGTGGGCATCCACCCACACCGGCCAGGTCGCCAGCGTCACCCTGATCAACACCGGCATCCTTGCCGGCTACAGGTGGCACCGGACCGCCCGCGTATGGCAGACCCCGGTAGCCGGTGAACTGCTCCAGGCAGCCGCCTTCCGGTCGATGTTCCGCCGGGTCGTCTCCAGCCAGGAGCCGAAGGGACTACCCCGGCCCTTTCTGGACGAGATGTACGACAACTACGACCGGCGGACCAGGCGGGCCGTGCTCGACATCTACCGCGACATGAAGAAAGTCGGCAAGACCTCGAAGAAGCTGATTCCGCTGCTGGCCGCGGCTGACCTCCCCGCCCTGGTCATCTGGGGTGCGGGCGACCCCTACCTTCCGGCCTCGTTCGCCGACCGCCAGCGCAGCGCCTTCCCTTCGGCACAGGTCCACATCCTGCCGGGCTCGGGTCACTGGCCCTTCATCGATGACCCGCCGGCGGTCCACGACCTGCTGCTGCCGTTCCTCGACTCGCTCGAGTAGAGCGGCAAGGACCGGAATTCCGCCTGCCCGGGACCGCACCTCGGTGGCAGCCCCGGTGTTTTTGTTGACGCGCATCACATTTGTCGGGAGAATGCGCCAAGAGGAAACCCGCCAGAGGAGAGTGAGTTGAACCACCGTCGCGTCACATCGATCCTTTTCGCATTGCTTTCGGCCGTCGTGGCCACAGCGGTGCTGGCCGGGCCGGCTTCGGCCGCCTACGACCCGGGTGATCCTGTCCAGAAGGCCGAGTACGACGCGACCTTCGCCCTCGGGGTGGAGGCATACGAGTACGGCCTGCCCCTGCTCGACATGGACCGCACTTTCAGGATCAGCACCTCGATCAACTGGCCCAACGGACGCGGTGCCGGCCCGGTGAACCTGTTCAGCCACTTCCGCAAGCTGGCCGACGCCAGGGACCGCACGGTTGTCCTGCCGAACTCCGACACCCTCTACTCGATGGCCTGGCTCGACCTGCGGAAGGGCCCGTTGGTCATCCACACGAAGAAGGGCCTCAAGCGCTACCACGTGCTGGAACTGCTCGACCCCTGGACCGAGAACTTCGCCAACATCGGGTCGCCCCGGGGAGCCCGGCCCGATGGCAACTACCTGGTCGTCAAGAAAGGCTGGAAAGGCAAGGTTCCGAAGGGACTGAAGCTGATTCGCTCGCCCTACGACCGGATCTGGATAATCGGCCGGACCCTGGTCTTCAGCAAAAAGGATCTCCCCAACGTCTACAAGGTCCAGAACACCTTTCGGATCGTTCCGCTGAAGAGGTGGAACCCGAAGCGCCCCTACGCCTACAGGTACCCGAAACCGGCGACGATCGACCAGACCAGAAACGAGGCCTACATCCCCGGTACGGGTCCGGGTGAGGATCCGGCGAGCTACTTCGACGGACTCGGCGCGATGTTGAAGCGTTTCCCGCCACCGGCTCGCGACAAGGCGATCCTCGACGAGCTGAAGGCGACCCTTGGCATCGGCCCCGGCCTGACCCCGGTCGCCGACAGGGAGCTCAGCGATCCTCAGCTGGCGGCCCTTCGTGACGTCGTAAGTGGTGCCCCGGCCCGCAAGCAGTCGGGACTCCTCAGTACCTACTTCGCCGGATTCGTCACGCACAATGGCTGGCTGGTCGCTCGCACCGGGACTTACGGAACCGATTACAAGCGACGGGCCCAGATCGCCCGCTTCGGGCTCGGGGCACCCTTGCCCAACGTTGCCGTTTACCCGGTCGCCCTCATGGACCGCAACAAGTCACCGCTCACCGGAGCCAAGCGCTACGTGATCCATTTCGACCCGGACCAGGCCAGGCCACCGGTGAAATTCTTCTGGTCTCTGACCCTCTACGACAACGACAGCTTCTTCGTCGACAATCCGATCGACCGTTACCTGGTCAACGACCGTTCGAAGCTGAAGTACAACGACGACGGCTCACTCGACATCTATGTCCAGCCTGAGCAGCCGACCGACCCGGCTCAGGTCCGGAACTGGCTCCCGTCACCGGCCGGCGACGCGGCCCAGCCCGCCTTCCGCCTGACCATGCGCCTCTACGGCCTCTCGGCCGCCGGAATCAAGGGACTGATCGACGGAACCGGATGGCAGGGGCCGACCATCCTGCCATGCGGGCCCGGCAACCAGACCGCGACCGGAATCGCCTGCGCGTCCCAGTAGGGCGGCCGTTCAGCGGGCTGGCAGTTCGCCGGCTTCGATCGCCGCGTTGACGGCACAGTCGGGCTCGGTTTCGTGGGCGCAGTCGCGGAAGCGGCAGTAGGCGGCCAGCCGCTCGATTTCGCGGGCCCGCTCGTCGGTCAGGTCTGACTCGGCTGATCCGGGAATCAGGTCGTCGGCTTCGATCGAACCCGGGGCGCGGAGTCCCGGTGTGTCGATCAGCAGCGCACCCCCGGGCAGGGGGAAGAGCTCCCGGCTGGTCGTCGCGTGGCGTCCCCGGTCGTCGGTGTCACGAACCAGGGCCGTCTTCTGCCGTTCCCAGCCGAGCAGGGTGTTGGCGAGGGTCGACTTGCCGACCCCGGAACGGCCGAGCATCACGACCGTCTCACCGGGTTCGAGGAACTCCCGCACGGCATCCACGCCTTCACCGGTCTGCGAACTGAAGACGAAGACCTTCACTTCGGGAAAGGCCTGCTCGACCCGGGCCTGGAGTTCGCGGGCCTCGTCCGACAGGTCGGACTTGGAGAGGCCGATCACCGGCTCGGCCCCCGATGCCTCGGCCAGCCTGACCATCCGTTCCAGCCGGACCGGATCGTGCTCTCTATTAAGTGAGCTGATCACGATCGCCTTGTCGATGTTGGTGGCGAGGATCTGGATCCGGTCACGGTCGGCGGCGCTCCGGCGGGCGAGCGCGCTCCGGCGGGGCAGGATTTCCTGGATCGTGCCGTCGGGAAGGGTCGCGACCCAGTCACCCACCGCCGGCATCGCGGTCGCGGGGGAGCGGTCCTGCAGCATGCGGCCAGCCGGTCGGCCGGGGATCTCGCCGTCCACTGTGAGCAGGTCGACTATGTGATTGCGGTGAAGGCCGACCACCCGGGCCGGGATCTGCCCTTCCCGGGACTTCTCGCCCCAGGCGATCTGATCTTCCTTGTGCCAGCCGATCCCGGCCAGACGGGGGTCGATCATGCAGTGCGGTCCGGATTCATGCTTCCAAGGCTACGCGGCGAGCGAAGCCTCGGCCTCCCGCTTGGCGTTCTCGATGAGTTCGAACAGCTCGGGTTCGCGGTCCTCGCGGATCAGCTCGACCGGATCGGGGTCGCCCCCGACTATGCCCTCGAAGAAGGCCTTCCGGTCCTGATACGTCGGCAGGGTGGACTTCGCCCAGCCTCTCGTTTCGTTGAGGATCACAGCGAGTCGGGCGTGGTCTTCTCCGTAGTGATCGGCGATCTCGGCTTTCATTCGCTTGGCAAGGGCGGGTGACGCGCCTGCGGTCGAGATCGCGATGGCCAGGGGTCCGCTGCGCACGATCGCCGGCAGGATGAAGTTGCAGAGCGGCGGAACGTCAACCACGTTGACCAGCATCGCCCGCTCTTCCGCTTCGTCGAAGATCCGGATGTTCACTTCCGTGTCGTCGGTGGCGGCTATCGCCATGAATACTCCCTCGAGATCGTCGCGGCCCGCGTACTCGCGTCGTTCCCAGCGAATCGAGCCTTCCTCGGCAAGTCGTTGGAGTTCCGGAACTGCCTCGGGCGCGATCAGGGTCACTTCACCCGAGCAGGCGAGCAGCCCCTCGACCTTCTCGAGTCCGACCTCGCCGCCACCGACGACCAGGCACCTGCGGCCGGTCAGCTTGAGGCAGGCGATGTAGAAGGGAGTCTCCAGCATGTCCTGGACGCAGGTCTGGTCGCAGACCGGCTTGCGGTACTGGCAGACGCATTCCTTTCCCTTGTAGGCCTGGGCGGGCATAGGGGAAGGTTAGAGCGAGGGTGAAATCAGCGAGACGGAAACGTGAATTGCCGGCCGGATGAGTTGCCATTACCCCGGTGTCATTCGGCGCCCCTGCTACTCTCGCCAGCCAATGCGTCTGATCATCACCGAGAAAAACAACTCCGCCCAGAAGATCGCCGAGATCCTCTCGAACGGCGCTGCCACCGAGACAAAGTCCTTCACCGTGCCGGTGTTCCGCTGGGAGGACGGTGACGGCGAAACTGCCGTGATCGGCACTGGCGGACACTTCGTCGGACGCGAGTTTCCGCAGGAGAAGGAGTACAAGCAGTGGAAGCTCGACTTGATCCCCGGGCTGATCGACGCGCCACTCGAAACCGGACCGATCGACGGCAAGAAGAACGTGATCAAGGCCGTCCAGAAAGAAGCCAGGCGGGCCGACAGCCTGGTCATCGGCACCGACTTCGACCGCGAGGGCGAGCTGATCGGGCTCGAGGCGCTCGAGGTCTGCCTCGAAGTGAACCCCGATCTCGAGCCCACACTTAAAAGGGCGCGTTACTCGGCTTTGACCAAGGAAGAGATCGAGGGCGCCTTCGGCAACCTCGACGAGCTTTCTTTCCCGCTGGCGAATGCGGCCGGAGCCCGCCAGGACATAGACCTGATCTGGGGTGCCGCGTTCACCCGTGCCGTATCGCTGGTCGCCAAGGCCTACGGGGCGAACTTCCTCTCGGTCGGCCGGGTCCAGAGTCCGACCCTCGGCCTGATCGTCGAACGCGAACTCGAGCGCCGCGCCCATGTGGCGAAGCCTTTCTGGGAGCTGTTCGCCAAGTTCGAACATCCCAGTGGCCAGAGCTTCGAGGCCCATCACGCGACAGACAAGTTCTGGGACAAGGCCGAGGCCGACGCCGCTCTGAACGGAACCGCCAGCCCCGGCGTGGTCAAGTCGGTGACCAGCCGCAAGTCCTCGAGCAAGCCGCCGGCCCCGTACAACACGAACTCCTTCCAGGTGGATGCTTCGAGCCGCCTCGGGATCACCCCGAAGCGGGCGATGGACCTCGCCCAGGATCTCTACGACGACGGGTTCATCTCCTACCCGCGTACCGACAACACGATCTACCCGGACTCGCTGCCGCTCGAAAAGACGATTCGCTCGCTGGTCAAGATCAAGGACTTCGCCGCTGCCGCTCCGATTCTCGAGAAGCCCCTGAAGCCGACCCAGGGCAAGAAGTTCGACGCCGCCCACCCGCCGATCTACCCGACCCACGCGCTCTACCCGAGCGCCCTGGACGGCCCCAAGGCCAGGGTTTACGAGCTGATCGTCCGTCGCTTCCTCGCCACCTTTGGCGAGCCGATGGTGACCGAGTCGACCCGGGCCGACATCGAGGCCGGCTCCGAGACCTACTTCGTGCGAGGAAAAGTCGTGGTCGATCCCGGCTACGCCGGCATCTACACCTACGCCCGCTCGGCCGACGAGGAGATTCCGGCGCTGGAGGAAGGCCAGCAGCTGGTGGTCGACGGCAAGCCCTGGCTCGTCGACAAGGAGACCCAGCCGCCTGCCCGTCTCTCGGAGGCAAAGCTGGTCCAGCTGATGGACGAGCAGGGCCTCGGCACCAAGGCGACCCGACCGGACATCATCCAGAAGCTCTACAACCGCCGCTACGTGCGGAACCATCCGCCCGAGCCGACCGCCACCGGAATCGCCATGTACAAGGCGTTCAAGGAGTACGTGCCGGACATGGCGACTTCCGAGATGACTGCCTCCCTCGAAGAGGAGATGGACGAGATCGCGGAAGAGAAGATGACCAAGGAAGAGGTCGTCGAGGACAGCCGCAGGCTCGTCCACAAGACTTTCGAGGACCTGCTCAAGGGCGAGGAAGAGCTTTCGAAGATGATCTGGGAGGGCATGGATCAGGACCGGATCCTCGGACCCTGCATCGTCTGCAAGGAAGCAGGCCGCACCAGGGAGGATGGTTCACCGAACGTGCTGAGGATCATCCGGGCAAAGAAGTCAGGCAAGTCGTTTGTCGGCTGCACCGGCTGGGAGGCCGACAATCCGGAATCCTGCGATCAGACCTTCCCGATGCCGCAGCCGAACTTCTACGAGGTCACCCCGCTGGAAGAGAACTGCTCGGTCTGTCACCGCACCCCCCGGGTGAACGTGAAGACCCGCGGCCGGGCCGGCCGCCCGTGGAAGCTCTGCTTCAACGACGACTGCCCGACGATGGTTGAAATGCGCGAGAAGAAGGCCGAAAGACTCGCGGCCCAGGAAGCGGCGAAGAAAGCGAAGGAACTCGACGAGGCCGAGGCAAAGAAGTCGGGCAAGAAGAAGCCGGCGACCAAGGCGAAGGGCAAGAAACCGGCCGGCAAGGCGAAGGGCAAGAAGCCGACCACCGTTGCGGCCCGGATCTCGAATCCCCCCGATCTCGGCACCCGCCGGGTCAAGAAGGCCGGTTCACGTGGCAAGGGCACCGGCAACTCCGGTGGCTCTTCGAGTCGCAAGGGCTAGAGGCACCGCGTGTTCATCACGCTCGAAGGCGTCGACGGTTCTGGCAAGACGACCCAGGCGGCGATGCTCGCCCGGGCACTCGGCGCCAGCGCGATGACCCTGCGCGAGCCGGGTGGAACCGACGCCGCGGAACGGATTCGCCAGCTGCTCGCGGATCCCGACACTCCGCTCGATCCGATCGCCGAGCTGATGCTGTTCTGTGCCGCCAGGGCGGACCTGGTCAGCCGCGTGATCCGCCCCGCCCTGGAGGTCGGAAGGATCGTGATCTGCGACCGCTTCACCGACTCGACCATCGCCTACCAGGGCGTGGCGCGAGGCCTCGGGATCGTCCGGGTTCGCGAGCTCTCCGAAGTGGCGACCGATGGCCTGGTGCCGGACCTGACCCTGCTGCTGGAAATCGATCCCGCCTTCGGGCTCGACCGGGCGCAGTCGGACGACCGGTTCGAAGCCGAGGGCGTGCGGTTCCAGGAGAGGGTGGCCGAGGCCTACGAGGACATCGCCCGCCGCGAGCCAAGCCGGGTTGTTCCGATCGACGCGACCGGCACCCCGGAGGACGTTCATGCCCTGATCATGGCCGAGGTCGAACCCAGGCTCCCGGCGTGACCGGAGACCCCGCGAAAGCGAAGCGAGGCCCGGCTTGATCGACCTGGCTGAAGCAACGGCCCGCCAACCCCGGGCGGGGGCTGAACTGAAGGCGGCGCTTGAGCAGGGCCCATCCCACGCGTACCTGTTCCGAGGGCCCTCTGGCTCGGGCAAGGCCAGCGCGGCGCGGGCTTTCGCGGCCGAGATCCTCACGGCCGGCAACGCCGACCCGGAGGACGCCCGTCGCCGGGCGCTGCTCGAACCCTCGCCACATCCTGACCTGGTCTGGCTGGCGCCGAAGGGAATGAGCCACGCCGTGCAGGAAATCCGCGACCGGGTGATCCACCAGGCACCGCTCAGTCCCTTCGAAGGTTCGGCACGGGTATTCGTTATCGAGGCGGCCGACGCCCTCAACGAGGAAAGCCAGAACGCGATGCTGAAGACCCTCGAGGAACCCCCGCCGCATGCCCACCTGATCCTGCTCTCGGCCGAGAGCGACGGCGTGCTGCCGACCATTGCCTCGCGTTGCCAGCTGGTCGAGTTCGGGGCGCTCGCCCCGGAGGTGATCGAGGAGGAACTGGACGGACTGGCCCCCTCGGAGACACTTCACGCCGCCGCGAAGCTGGCCGGCGGCGATCTCGGCAAGGCAAGGTTCCTGGCCGGCAGCCGCGGCAGCGAGCTGCGCACCGCGGTCGAGAAGCTGATGAAGGCGGCGCTCGAGGACGATTTCGCCAACTCGCCCTGGCTTGACCTGCTCGCCCAGTCGAAGTCGGCCGGTGAACACTCGGGCCAGCTCGTCCAGGCCGAGTTTGACGAGGAAAAGGAAGAGGGGATCAAGCACACCAAGACGGAGATCGAGGAAGCGGTCCGTCGGGCCCAGCGGAAGACCCGGACCGGCATGCTCGACCTTGGTCTGCACCTGGCCGCCGCCTGGGCCCGCGACTGGGCGGCCGTGGCCGCAGGTGCCACCGGTGTCGTATTCAACTCGGACCGGATCGCGGTCCTCGAGGAGCAGGCCGGGGAGATCGAGCTTGCCCAGGCCAGGCAGGCGGTCTCGTTGATCCAGGACACCCGCCGGAGCTTCCAGCTCAACGTGAGCGAGGAACTCGCCCTCGAGGCCCTCGCCTTCCGCCTCGAAAAAGCGCTCCGCGACTAGCGATTAGTCAGCAATCTCTTTCTCGGCGTTCTCTTCCTCGACCCCGTCGATCGCGGACTGCTGGGCCAGCCGGGTTATCTGCTTCGACTGGCGGGAGGCGATCACCGAGAAGTTCAGCGAGAGTGCGAGCAGGATCAGAAGCGTCACCGAGAAGAGCGCGATGGTCACGTCACGCACGCCCATCGCCTTGGCCAGCCACTCGAGCAGGATCGGGAAGACCGCCCCGAGCAGCATGCCGATGCCGAGCAGGAACCAGACGATCGAGTAGCGCTCGAGGAGCTTGTCGCGGCGGATCAGGTCGAGGATCAGGACCATGAAGGCGATCGCCAGCACGGCGGCGAGGATCCGCGCCTGGGGAGTCAGACGGACCACCGGCTCGGTGGCGGCGAGCAGGAAGCTCACTGGTTCACCTGTCGGGGCCGGAGCTGGCCGATCAGCAGGACGATCAGCGTCTTGAAGATGTAGAAGGCCGAGGTCAGCGGGGTGATGAAGGAATGCCCGTGCTCGCGGGGGACCATGTGGACCGGCACTTCCCTGACCGTGAGGCCGGCCCTCACTGCCTGCTGAAGTGACTCGACCTCCGCGAACTCCGAGGAGTAGCGCTCGGCAAACATCTCCATCGCCCTTGCGTTCAGGGCCCGCATGCCGCTGGTGGTGTCGGTGAATGTCTGCCTGGTCGAAGTGGAGACGAGCAGGCTGAAGAGGCGCTGGCCGAGCCGCCGGGCGAAGGTGGACCGGTACTCGGGGATGTCCGGGTTGACGTCATCTGCGAACCTCGAGCCGACCGCCAGGTCGGCCCCTCCCTCGACCGCCTCGATCAGGCGGGCAACCTCGGAAGCGGGATGCTGGCCGTCGCCGTCGAGCTGACCGCAGATCTCGTATCCGTGACGCAGCGCGTAGATGTAGGCGGTCTGGTGGGCCGCGCCCACTCCCTGGTTGAACGGCAACGAGGCAACCAGGGCCCCGGCCCGGCGGGCGAGTTCCGCGGTGCGGTCGGTCGAGCCGTCGTCGACGACCATCACGTCAGAACCGGGCACATGCTCCCTCGCATCGGCGATCACGGCCTCGATCGACCGCTCCTCGTTCCAGGCCGGTATGAAGACGAGCTTCTTCACGCTGCGATTCTGGCATGCCGGGCCGGGCGAGGCCGTGGATTCGGAGGGCCGGTGGGCCGATCGCGTCCGGCGCCTTTCAGTCATGGAACCATGAAATAGGGTCCGCCCCATGAGTGGCAGCCCCGCGATGAGCCCCAATCGGGATCGACGGCGAAAAGACCGGCGGCCCCGGCGCCGTCACATCGGCATGCGGGTCTGGCTCGCCGCCGGCTTCACCCTGGTCTGCTTCCTGACTGCCGGCATCCTCTACTCCTTCATCACCGACAAGAGCCAGGACGTACTGAACGAACGCTCGACCGAACTCGCGGTTGGCCGCACGGTGAGGCTTGCCGACCGGCTCTCCGAACCCGACGTCGATCCCAACGCCGAATTGGAGGCAGCGAACGGGGAGGGCTACACAGCCTGGTATTTCGATCCCGATGGCGAGCTGATTGCGCCGGAGAACCCGAGGGCCGTCTATTCCGACGGAGTGGCCTACCAGGAGGTACTCGATTCGGCCCTTGACGGTTTCCGTTCCTCAAGGGATCTGAAGGGAGGCGAGATCGCAATCGTCGGGATCCCGATCGACACTCTCGGCAACAGCGAGGGAGCGGTGGTCGGACGCTACTCCCGGCCGATCGTGATCCAGTCCGCGATCGACCGGCTCAGGTCCGAAAGCCTCCGGGCGGCGCTGATCGCGATCCTGATCGGCACCCTGGTCGGTGTCGGGATCGCTTCGGTCATCACCGGCCGCCTCAAGCGGATCGCCGCCAAGGCCGATGACCTGGCCTCCGGCAATTTCGACGTCCGGCTTCCGGTGCGGGGCCGCGACGAGATCGGCGACCTGGCCCGCTCGCTCGACTCGATGCGTGAATCGCTCAAGGAGAGCTTCGGCGTGCTCACGGCCGACCGCGACAAGCTGGCCGCGATCTTCGACGGCCTCGGTGATGCGGTCATGGTGATCGACCATGACGGTGACGTCCGGTTTCACAACTCGGCCGCCAACGCCCTGCTCGAGCAGGGAGGGAGGGCGCCGACGCCGATGATGTCGTCGGTCAAGCGGGCCGAGACCGAAGGCTTCGCCGCCCACCCGGCCCTCCGGATGGGCGACCGGGCATACGCCCTGCAGGCACGGGCGCTTCCCGACGAAGGCGCAGTCCTGGTCGTGGTCCGTGACCGGACCGACGAGATGCGCAAGGAGTTCGCCGAACGCGACTTCGTCAGCAACGCCGCCCACGAGCTCAGGAATCCCCTGGCCGGCATCTCCGGTGCGATCGAGGTGCTGCAGTCGGGAGCGAAGGACGACCCGCCGGCCAGGGACCACTTCCTGAACCGGCTGTCGGCCGATGCCGAGCGCATGTCCCGGCTCACCCAGTCGCTGCTGACCCTGGCCCGGGTCGAGGCGCTCGGCACCGGGGAGGTCGAGGTCGTCGATATCAGCTCGGCCGTCAAGGACGTCGAAGCCGCGGTCGAAGTGCCGGTCGGGCTCGAGTTGAGGACCGACGTGGAGCCGGACCTCGCCGCCAAGGGTGATCCGACCCTGCTCAGGCAGGTGCTGATCGGGCTGGTGACCAACGCCTGCAAGAACACCCCGGCACCCGGGTCGGTGACGATCAGGGGCCGTCGCATCGGTGATTCGGAGATGTTGCTTGAGGTCATCGACACCGGCACCGGAATCCCGCAGGCAGAGATCGAAAGGGTGTTCGAGCGCTTCTACCGGCGCTCCGAAACCCGCCGCCAGGAAGGGTTCGGACTCGGTCTGGCGATCGCCCGGCGGATGGCCGATGTGATGGGCGGAGAGATGGGAGCCCATTCAGTTGAGGGCGAGGGCAGTACCTTTTGGGTTCGGCTGCCTCTGATAGACCAGTCGGAAACACCGATCGCATGAACACGACACCTTCAATGAACGGCGCCGCCGGGCGCATCCTGATCGCTGACGATGAGCCGTCGGTCCGCGACTCGGTCGGCTACGCGCTCGCCCAGGAGGGCTTCGAGGTAACCGCCGCCGAGGATGGCACCGACGCCGAGGAGCGGCTGGCCGGGGACTTCGACTACGACCTGCTGATCCTCGACATCATGATGCCCGGCAAGTCCGGCCTCGACATCTGCCGCGAGGTTCGCTCACGCTCATCGGTCCCCATCATCATGCTGACCGCCAAGGATGCGGAAGTCGACAAGGTAGTCGGGCTCGAAGTCGGAGCCGACGACTACGTGACGAAGCCCTTCTCGGTCCGGGAGCTGCTCGGCCGGGTCAGGGCGCAGCTCCGTCGCCGCGAACTCGACCGCGCCCCGGCCCCCGAGCAGACCCGTATCGTGTCCGGACCGGTCACGATCGATCTGGCCCGGCACGTGGTGACGGTGCGCGGCAAGACTGTCAGCCTGACCCGTTCCGAGTTCCAGCTGCTCCGGCTCCTCGCGGCCCGGCCGGGCGAAGTGTTCCGCCGCTCCCAGATCATGGAGGAGCTGTGGCAGACCGAGTTCGACGGTGACGAACGGGCTTGCGACGTTCACATCTCGAACCTGCGCCAGAAGGTCGAAACCGATCCCCAACGGCCGGAACTGGTGCTGACGGTCCGCGGCATCGGCTACAAGTTCGCTGATTCCTGACTGCAGTCGCGCCGGCCTGCGCCGGCGCTCCCATAGCTTTCACACCGGTTGCCCACTGCCAGTTCTGCGTGACACCCGCCGACCCATTACATCCTTAAATGGATGGGTCGGCTGGCCCGGGGGTACTGGCTTCGTCGACCCATTACATCCATGAATGGATGGGTCGGCTGGCCCGGGGGCGGAGTCCTCCTGGCCCTTAACCACTCAGGAACTGATGGGTCGGCTCTACCCCAAGGGTAGTCTGGCGGCATGACCCTGGTGACCGACCTTGACCTGCCGGAGCTGGATCCGGCCGATCCCTCACTGAGCGGATGGAAGTGGCATGTCGAGGCCAATGCTCTCATCGACACCGGCAACTGGCTCGCCCGGGGCCCGTTGTCACTGATCGTGATCGATCGCGAGGCGGGTGAGTTTTTCCTCCGCTCCCGTGCGGCCGAATTTCCCGGCAAGCTGATCGGCGAGCTGTTCGGGATCACCGAAGGTCCCCTGCATGAGCAGATCGTCTCGAACATCATCAACCAGGGCGGTGACGATCACCGGCGTCTCAGAAGCCTCGTCAACCCGGCGCTGACCCCGAGGGCAGCCGATCGCTGGCGCCCCGCCATGAGGGAGATCCTCGGGAGCCTCTGGGAAGAACTGGAGACCTTCGAGTTCGACTTCGTTTCCCGCTTCAGCCGGCCGTACCCTTCCCAGACGATCGCCCGCGTCATGGGTGCCCCGACCGTTGACGCCCTGCGACTCTACGACTGGTCCGAATGGATCCAGCGCCAGTTCGACCCGATCGCCCTCTCCGACCCGGAGACGGTCAACCAGATCCAGGAGAAGGTCGCCGAGTTTTACGCCTGGGTCGACCCGCTGATCGAGAACCGCCGGACCACTCCCGGCGACGATCTGATCACCACCCTGATCAGGACCGAGGAGGAGGGGGAGAAGCTTTCGGACGGAGAGCTGAGAAACCTGGTCCTGAACATCCTGGTCGGCGGAGTCGACACCACCCAGAGTCAGCTTTCCCACGCGATCAGGCTGCTGGCCGGCAACCCGGAACAGTGGAATGCCCTCCGCCATGACCCCGACACATTGGTGCCCCGCGCGGTCAGCGAGGTGCTCCGTTTCGAGCCGATCACTGCCTTCACGGCCCGCCAGTTGACCGAGGAGGTCGAGTACCGCGACGTCGTCTTTCCGGCAGGAACCCTGATGGTGATCTGCTCCTTTACCGCCAACCGCGACCCCGAGGCATTCGAGGAGCCGCGCGACTTCAACATCCTGGTCGAGCGGGACCGGACCCGCCCGCTCACCTTCGGCGCCGGAATCCATTATTGCGTCGGGGCAAACCTTGCCCGGGCGGAGCTCGAGGAAGCCCTCCGTTTCCTGGCGGGGAAGGTGGAGAGCTTCAAGCTCAACGGCCTGACCGAGCTGCAGCCGGTCAGCGGCATCTACGGCGTGGATCGCATGGACGTGAGGATCACTCCCGCAGCCGGGTAGGCTTCCCCGCATGATCGAAGATTACGAGTTGGGGGTACGGCGGCCGGTCAAGATCCTGGTCGTCGCGGGCACCAGGCCGGAGGCGATAAAGCTGGTGCCGATGATCCTCGCCATGAAGGCAAGCGAAGTCTTCGAACCCCAGGTCGTTTCGACCGGCCAGCATCACGAGATGGTCGAAGAGGTCTTCGGCCTCGCCGGGATCAGCATCGACTTCAACCTCTGGGTCGGCGGGGCGAGAAACGAACTCAATGACCGGGTGCGGGAAGTAATGGCGCGGCTCGACGACTTCATCCGGGTCGAGTACGGCGCCGACGGCACCGTCAAGCAGGACGAGGTCGTGGCCGGCAACTACCCGATCGCGATCTTCGTCCACGGCGACACCACCTCGGCCTTCGCCGCAGCGCTCACCGCCTTCCACCTCCGCATCCCCGTCGTCCACGTCGAGGCCGGCCTGCGGACCGGATCGAACCTTTCGCCCTTCCCGGAGGAACTGAACCGGGAACTGATCACCTGCATCGCGGCCTTCCATCTGGCCCCGACCTCCCACAACCTTCAGAACCTGATCCGGGAGAACGTGCCGGTCGAGCAGATCTTCATCACCGGAAACACGGGAATCGACGCACTCGAGTGGGCGGCGGGACTGAACGTCGAGTTCTCCGACCAGACGGTGGCGGAGATCGCAGCCACCGACCGGCGGGTGATCACGATCACCGCCCATCGCCGCGAAAACTGGGGCGACGGGCTCGAAGGGATTGCTGCCGGCGTTCGGATGCTCGCGGTTGATCATCCGAACGACTACTTCGTGATCCCGCAGCACCCGAACCCGGAGGTCCGCAAGCACTGGGAAACCCTCAACGACCTCCCGAACGTCTGCCTGACCGATGCGCACTCCTACCCGGAGTTCGCCCGGCTCATGGCGCGTTCCTACCTGATCATCACCGACTCGGGCGGGATTCAGGAGGAGGCACCTTCGCTCGACAAGCCGGTGCTGGTCTGCCGTGATTCGACCGAGCGCCGCGAAGGCCTCGAAGCCGGCACCCTGAAGCTGGTCGGCACCGACCCGGTCAAGATCCGCGAGGAGGCGGGCATCCTCCTCGACGACGAGCATGCTTACCAGGAGATGGCAGAGGCCGAGAATCCCTACGGCGACGGACGTGCGTCGGAAAGGATCGTGGCGGCCATGACCTATCTGTACCGGGGCGGCCGGCTCCCCGATCCGTTTCACTCGAGCTTTTCCCGGGCCGCCGTCATCGAGGCGTCGGGATACAAGCTGCCGGCGACGGCAAGGGAGCGGCTCGATCCGGCCCTGGTGCCGGAGTCGGAGCGTCATCAGGAGGAAGCGATCATGGACCCGATCGAGAACTTCTGGATGGAGTTCGGCTCCATCACCGATCGATGGTTTCGCCGCTGATCGCAGTCGAAGTACTTCCCTTTTCGGGTCTGGAGCCGTTCTTCCAGATCCTCTTCACGGTCACATTCCTGATCGTGATTGCGATGTTCTTGTGGACCTTCATCCTCTTCACCAGGGGGGTCCGCTCCGACCGCCAGATGGCCCGGCATGAGGAGGTAAACCCGGAGCTGTTCGAGTGGATCTTCTTCGTGCCCGCCCTCAACGAGGAGGTCACGATCGCCGACAGCGTAAGCCGGCTGGAAGCGATCGAGGTAGATCGAAAACGCATCGTCGTGATCAACGACGGCTCCGACGACGGAACCTCGGAGATCCTCGCCGGGATGACCAATCCCAGTCTGGTCGTGCTGGAACGAAAGCCACCCCAGGCGCGTCAGGGCAAGGCCGCGGCCCTGAACTACGCCTTCGAAGAGATCAACTCCCGCTTCAAGCTCGACCCGCAACTGACGATCTTCTGCATCGTCGACGCCGATGGCCGGATCGCCCCCGACAGCCTCCGGTGCGTCGCCCAGCACTTCATGGATCCGAAGGTCGGAGGCGTCCAGACCCTGGTTCGCATCTACAACCGGCACCGGCTCCTGACCTGGTTCCAGGACATCGAGTTCTCGATCTACGGTCGGCTGTTCCAGGCCGGGCGCAACAAGTGGGGCACCTCCGGCATGGGAGGAAATGGCCAGTACAACCGGATGGCCGCCCTCCAGGCAATCGATGATCGCGATCCCGGTCCCGCCGAGCCCGCCTATCCCGAAAACGACCCGGAAGATCCGGTGATCGCACCGGAACCGGCCAGCCGCGGGCCCTGGCGTGATCGCCTGACCGAGGACCAGGATCTCGGCCTGAGGCTGCTCGTGGCCGGGTGGAGATGCCACCACGACAATCGGGCGACCGTCTCGCAGCAGGGCGTTTCAGACCTCAGGCGACTGTTCCGCCAGCGGACCAGGTGGTCACAGGGCAACCTCCAGGCGATCGGCCTGATCGGCGAGATCGGCACCTCCAGGCTCTTCCTTCCGGCCCGGCTCGAACAGGTCCTCTTCCTGCTGATGCCGTTCTGGCAATTCATCGTGGGAGCGTCGCTCTTTGCCTCCATTTACCTGTTGTTATTCGAGGACGTGCCCTTCGTCATCGAGGGTGACGCATGGTGGTGGCTCTACTTCCTCTACCTGCTCGGCTTCGGCGGGACGGTGATGGGTTCGATCGCCGCGAAAATCGGTGATCGCACCACCATCCTCGGAATCATCAAGGGCGTGATCACCGGTCAGATCTACGCCTTCTACACCTGGCTGCTCTGGCCGGTGCTTCTGCGGTCGGCTTTCAGGCAGATCACCAGCCGGGAATCATGGGCAAAGACCTCTCGAGAGGCAATCGACCCGCCCGATTCGGATCCGCCGCCTCCGGTGGAGGCGCCGGCAGCCGCGCCTTAGGCGCCACGCGCTGGAGGAGGGCAGACTTTTCATCCGTATTGCATGGAAAGTCGGGGATCGGAAGGGCAAAGCCAGCATCCGCGCGCAAGATTGTTGACAGCGCAACCAAGTTCGCTACACTGTGCGCAGGACTAACTACAGAAACTAGACTTACTAATGGATCTTCTGCTGGTTCCAATCGACGAAGCAATTGTCTTTCCCTCCGTTACCGCCACCCTCCAGATCGAGGTCGGTGACGAGGAACAGGTCTTCCTGCTGCCCCGCCGCGACGGGGAGTTCGCGCGCGTAGGCGTGATCGCTGACGTGGTCGAGAAGGGCCAGTCACCGCGGGGCGAAAACGTCGCCACCGTGGTCGGCCTCCGGCGTGGACTTGCCGGCATCGCCCATCCGGACGAGATCGATCCGGAAGCACTGCGGATCGAGGTCCAGGAAATCCACGACGGCCATCCCGACGACGAGCACACCAGGGAGCTGGTCCGCGAGTACCGGGCGATCGTCGAGGAGATCCTCGAACTGCGCAACGCCGACGGCCGGATCGCCGCCTTCCTGCGGAACGTGACCGAGCCCGGGAAACTGGCCGACACCTCCGGCCTCAGCCCCGACCTCAGTTTCGACCAGAAGTTCGAGTTGCTCGACACGCTGAACGTCACCGCCCGTCTGGAAAAAGCGGTCGGTTTCCAGCGCGAACGCCTGGCCGAACTCCAGGTCCGCAGCAAGATCCGCGACGACGTCGAGTCCGGCGCCCAGCAGCAGCAGCGCGAGTACTTCCTGCGCGAGCAGATGAAGTCGATCCGCAAGGAACTCGGCGAAGATGACGCCAACCTGATCGAGGAGTACGAGCAGAAGATCGCCGACGCCGGGATGCCGGAGGCAGTCGAAGAGCAGGCAACTAAGGAACTTCGGCGGCTCGAGCGCCAGGGCGAGCAGTCGGGCGAAAGCTCGATGATCCGCAGCTACCTCGACTGGCTGATCGCCGTCCCGTGGAGCAAACGCTCGGAAGAAAAACTGGACCCGGCGTACACCCGCGAAGTGCTCGACTCCGACCACGCAGGGCTCGATGACGTCAAGCGGAGGATCACCGAGTTCGTCGCGGTCAGAAAACTGCGGCAGGAGCGCGAAGTCGAGGAGGACAGCCGCGCCGACGGCGCGATCCTGACCCTGGTCGGCCCGCCCGGCACCGGCAAGACCTCGATCGGCGAATCGGTCGCCAAGGCGCTTGGCCGCGAGTTCGTCCGGATCTCGCTCGGCGGTGTCCACGACGAGGCCGAGATCCGCGGTCACCGTCGCACCTACATCGGCGCCATGCCAGGCCGGATCGTGCGTGCCGTCAGGGACGCCGGGACCATGAACCCGGTCATCCTGCTGGACGAGGTCGACAAGGTTGGTGCCGACTGGCGGGGCGATCCCTCCGCAGCGCTGCTCGAGGTGCTCGACCCGGCCCAGAACCACAGCTTCCGCGACCACTACCTGGACGTCGAAGTGGACCTGTCAAAGGTCGTCTTCCTCGCCACCGCAAACATGCTCGACACCATCCCGGCACCGTTGCTGGACCGGATGGAGATCATCGCCTTCGACGGCTACACGGTCGAAGAGAAGCGGGCGATTGCCAGGGACTACCTGTTGCCCCGTCAGGTCAAGCGGAACGGGCTGAGCGACGACGAAGTCGAGGTCGAGGACGCTGTGCTCGCCGACCTGATTGCCGAGTACACCCGCGAGGCGGGGGTCCGGCAGCTCGAACGGGAGATCGGCAAGCTGATGAGGCGTTCCGCAACCCGGATCGCCTCAGGTGACGCCGAAGCGCCACTCAGGGTCGACGAGGAGTTCCTGCGCGACGCCCTCGGCAAGCAGAAGTTCTGGCAGGAGTCGGTCGAGAGGACCGCGATACCAGGGGTCTCGACCGGCCTGGCCGTCACCGGGACCGGCGGTGACGTCCTCTTCATCGAGGCAACCGCGATGGACGGTGACAAGGGGATGGTGCTGACCGGCCAGCTTGGTGACGTGATGAAGGAGTCGGCCCGCATCGCGCTGTCCTACGTGCGCTCGCACCGCGAACAACTCGGGGTGACCGCCGAGGCCTTTGATCGCGAGTTCCACCTGCATGTTCCGGCCGGGGCGATCCCCAAGGACGGACCAAGTGCCGGAACCGCCATGACGACGGCGCTCGTGTCCCTGCTTACCGGCCGACCGGTAAAGCACACTGTCGGCATGACGGGCGAGGTAACCCTGCAGGGCCGCGTGCTGCCGATCGGCGGACTCAAGCAGAAGGTCCTGGCTGCCCACGCAGCCGGATTGACCGAGGTGATCCTGCCCTTCAGGAACAAGGCCGATCTCGACGACGTGCCGGAGGAAGTGCGCGAGGTCATGACTTTCCACCCGGTTTCCAGCATTGAGGAAGTAATCGACCTTGCCCTTGAGCCTGCCGGGACCCTCGCGGATGTCGCACCGATGTAACAGTTGCCAGCCGATTCCCGCCGAGATGCGGGAGACGGCGGTAGTTCTCGAGCGCCGCTGGACCATGGCCACGATCTACGCGTGCTCCAGCGGCGCCACCCGCTTCAACGAGTTCCGGCAGTCGATGCCGGGCGTATCGCCGACCACCCTTTCGGACCGGCTCGAACAACTCGAGGCCGCCGGCATCGTTGAACGCCAGACCGTGCCGGGCCGGCCCCCGCACACCGAGTACGCCCTGACCGAGAAGGGGGAGAGGGTGGCGCGCGCGGTCGCCGCGTTGCTCCGGTTCTAGACTGGGCGGGTGCGCCGGCTCGTCCTCTTTGCCACCCTCGCCGCCCTGACGCTGGCTCCCGCCGGCGCCCGGGCGCTCGAGTTCAAGATCGTCAACCAGAGCAGCCAGCCCGCCGACAAGGTGTTCGTGACCGTCGCCGGTGATGCCGCCACCTACGACGTGCCCGGAATGCCGAACAACTCGCCGGTGAAGCTCTCGGGTATACCTGGCCAGAAGTTCACCGTCAACAAACTGGTCTCCGGCCGGGTTTACATCTCCTACGGCAAGGGAGTGAACCTTTCCGTGCCGTTCACTTCTTCGACCCGGTTCGACTGGGCCGAGCTGACAGTGATCCCGAGCTCCTCTGACGTCGCCAACCTCACCGCCGTCGATCAGTTCGGCATCGGCATGAGACTCGCCACCTTCAACGGTTCGGGCTCGAAGCTGGAGACCCTGGGGTCGGCCAACTCGAACACGGTCTTCAACGCGCTCCAGAAGATCCCCGGTGGCCCCGGCGCGACGATCCGCAACTCGAACGGAAAGATCATCAGGGTCCTCTCCCCGAACAAGAACACCTCCTACCCGAAGCTCGGCCAGTACGTGAAGTCGATGTCGGGAAAGAAGATCTGGCTCCACACGGCCTTCTACGGGACCCCATTTACCACCAGCACCTACTCCGGCACGTTCCAGTCCGACGGCTCGATCGAGCTGAGCGGCCAGTCGAATCCGCCCGGAGGGGCACCGGCGACGATCCAGATCCCCGGGACCCGGATCATCAATGACATCTACACCGGGGGCAACACTCCCAACAGCCTCTCGGGCGCGATCTACCGCGACCTGCTGGCCGGCTTCAGTACCGGCCTGTGGGGCGGCAAGTACGGCAACAACGCGCTCAGCTTCTGCAGCGATCCGCTGACGACAAACCAGGGAAGCTGGTGCCCGCAAGGGTTCAACAAGCCGGCCTTCGGTGACGCCCGCAAGTCGCTCTCGAGCTTCCCGACCTGTGAGCAGTATGCGGCGGTGATCAACCGGTACTCCGACTCGTACGGGAATCCCTACAGCGACGCCTCCAAGAAGGTGACGGTGAGCATCAACCAGCCAGCCACCGGGGGCACGGTCTCGACCCTCCAGCTGACGATCCTTCCCGACAGCGGCAACGCCGGACCATCCGAAGGCGGGAACGCAAACTGCGGCGCGGCGCCGAAGCCGGCCGTCAGGAAGGTGAGCTTCTACAAGCAGGCGAAGCTGAAGAACGGATCGGCCAAGGTCGGGAAGGCGACCTGTTCATCCGCCTGTGGCCAGATCAAGGTGATCGCCAGACGAAACGGCAAGCAGGTCGGCTACCGGAAGTACAAGGCGACCGGCAAGAACCCGTACCTGACGATGAAAGTGACCAAGGCCGGCCGGGAGGCGTTCAAGCGTCAGAAGAGGCTGAAGGTCAAGGTCCAGGTCTGGATCAAGCCGGCCGGCGGCAAGCAGGTCAAGAAGACCCGCACGATGAAGTTCGTGAAGTAGCTGCCACAGTCTGACGGTCCGGCTAGGCTGGAGTTTCAGCCATCGAGAACGGGAGCGAAGATGAAGCGCATCGCAGTGGCGGCAGTTACGTTGGCTCTGTTCGGAGTGGCCGGCTGCGGGAGTGACGATTCGGGCGGCTCGACTGAATCGGGGCCCTCGGATGAGGAACAGATCCAGGCCGTGGCCGAGAACTACTCCCAGGCGGCCCTCGATGGCGACGCTGCGGCCGCCTGCGACCTGTTCAGCGAGGCGGCTCTGGAAGAGCTGAACAACTCGGAAGAGTTCGAAAGCTGCGAAGAAGTCGTCGAGACCGGCTTCGGGATCCTCGACGACAGCCAGAAGAAGGAGATCGCCGAGATCTCCAACATCCAGGTCGACGGTGACACCGCGACTGCCGAGGGTCGCGATGGGGAGGTAAGCCTCGTCAGGGAGAACGGTGAGTGGAAACTCGAAACCCAGAATGGCGAGTAGGGCGCCCGGCGAGTCGGCCGGTCGTATCGAGCAGGACTGACTGATGGCGAAGAAGCCGGCCGACCGCACCGAGGGCTGGAAAGACGACCCGAAGAATCCGGAACTGGAGCGCTACTGGCGCGGGAGGTACTGGTCCGAGATCCGGCGGCCCAAGAACCCGGAGGCATGGGAGAAGAAGCTTGAAGCCAGCCAGGTCGAGCTTTCGACTGTGGCTCCCACACCTTCCGCCACCGCACCCATCCCCGGAGCGGGCGACGACCCTCTCCCGACATCGCCACCGGCACCGCCCGCGGGCTGGTACCCGGACCAGCTCGACCCTTCACGCGAGCGCTACTGGACCGGCACCAACTGGACCTACGAGGTGCGGCCGAAGGAGTCTGCCTGACCCTCGCCTGTCCTGGCCGGTGCCGTTTCCGGTGAAGCGGCGATCACGAAAAGAATCAGGACCGAAGTGACCGCGAGCAGAAGCCCCGGCGCGAGGTTCCAGCCGGTGATCGAGATCAGGGCGGTGCAGAGGAGTGGTGCGGTGCCGCCGAAGACCGTGGCTCCGAGGTTGTAGCCAACCGCGACTCCGCTGTAGCGGGTTGGCTTCGTGAAGAGCTCGGTCGCGATCACCAGCGCGGGGGCCGTGAAGATCACGACCAGGACCATCAGACCGAGTTGCCCGCCCATCACCGCAGGCAACGACACCTTCGTTATCAGGGCGAAGAGCGGGATGGCTCCGATCGCCATCCCTACCGCCCCGATCGCGAGCACCGGCCGGCGGCCGAGCCGGTCGCTGAGTGCTCCGGCCGGTGGGCAGAGTGCCATGAAGGCGATCGCCGCGATCGCGGATGCGAAAAGGCCCTCCTGCGGGGGTCCGCCGAGGATCGATGTGACGAACGTGGGGATGAAGGTGGCGACCACGTAGTAAATGAGCGACTGCTGTCCGTTCAGCAGGAAGTTGATCGTCAGCGGTTTGCGTTCCTTCTCGAACAGGGTCTTCAAGGGAACGTCCGGGCGCGACTGCGCTGCCTCGTCCTCGTCCAGTTCCACCTTGGTCAGGAGCAGGTAGAGCGCGAGCGCCCCGATCGCGGCGCCGATGAAGAAGGGCAGCCGCCAGCCCCACGTGTCCATCTGCTGGTCGGTAAGCATCGCGTGGAGAAACGCAACCGTCGCCGAGCTGAGGAGAAAGCCGATCCCGGTGGAAATCTGGACCAGGTTCGTGGTGAAACCCCGCCTGCGCGGGTTGGCGCTCTCGGCCAGCAGTACGATCGAACCGCTGAACTCTCCCCCCAGCGAGAAACCCTGGGCAAGGCGGATCAGGACCAGCAGGATCGGGGCGAGCACGCCGATCGTGCTCTCGGTCGGCAGCAGTCCGATCAGCAGCATGCCGACGGCCATCAGGCTGATCGAGAGGCCCAGGGCAAACTTCCGGCCCTTCGTGTCACCGATGTTGCCGAGTACCGCGGCACCGAGTGGCCGCATCAGGTAGCCGGCGGCAAAGACTCCGAAGGTCGCGAGCAGCGAGTCAAGCGAGTTGTCGGAGGGGAAGAAGAGGCCCGAGATGACCGGGGCGAGGTAGATGTAGAGCGTGAAGTCGTACCACTCCATCGCCGCGCCCAGGGTGCCGAACCAGGCTGATCGCTTCCGTTCCTCCCCCGATTCCATTCCGGCAGCCTAAGGGTTCCGTGGTCCCCGTCCGCTCGTGACTAGGCTGTAGGGAAATGGGCAAGAAAAAGTCAAAAGGCAAGAAGCAGGCCGCGACCCTGGCGGAGATCCAGCTCAAGGCCGTCGAGAAGGCGATCGAGATCCTCCGCGAGTCACCCGGCTACAAGAGCCTTGAGCGGAAGACTGTCGATTTCGGGGAGTACGAGTACCCGCTGGACGGTGTCAATTCGACCGGCAGCCGCATGGTCGAGATCAACGCGCATGTCGGCAGGATGGAGAGTGTCGACCTGCCGAAGGTGACCGAAGACATCCTCAGGTTCGCGGCGATCAGGTCGCAGCCGGGTCGCGAGAAGGCCCGATGCGAAATCTTCTTCGTTGACGAGAAGGCCCGCGATTCGATCAGCGGCTGGATCAAGGCGGCTGCGGACGAGCTCGGAGTCGGCCTCGAAGTCGTCGAGGGCTTCCCGGAGAAGCTTCACCAGAAGCTGGTCAAGGCCCAGAAGAGCCGGAACAAGGAAACCGGCAAGAAGCAGGCCCTCGAGGATCGCCTCCGCAAGGAGATCCGCCGGGAGATCGAGATCCAGTACCGGCTCTCCCAGGAAGTCTGAGTCTCAGTCGATCGCGACCGAGAGCATCGCGATCACTACGCCGGCATGGGCCGTCCAGGCGATGGTCCGCAACCAGCTGATCCGAAGCAAACGGTTCTGGAGATCGGGACCGAGCCCTTCCCGGCCGATCCGGCCGTGAGCGGGCGCCGCCCCCAGGGCGGTCAGGGCCCAGGTCGCGCCGGCGAGTGCCGCGCCAGCCACAGCCAGACCGGACGCATCACCGGGGGGATCAAGCAGGAGCCAGAATGAAGTCACCAGCTCGACCAGCATCGGCGGCAGCACCACGAAGGTCGTCCGGTTCGAATGCCGCCGGTGATACTCGGTGAAGCCGTCGCCGACCAGCGGAAAGAGCGGATAGTGGACGACCTGGACAAACCAGGTCAGGCCGGCCATGAAGAGAGTGGCTGCAGCGTTGGCGAGGAGCACGGTGGTCATGGGACTGCGGCTGAGGATATTCCCCGGCTTCCATGCGCGGTCCGGGTTGACGACCGCCCATAAGATTCGATCCGATGTCTGGCACGACCGCCTGGGTGCTGGGGGACCAGCTCTCGCACGAAAGCCCGGTACTTGAGGGCGCCCGCCGGATCCTCCTGGTCGAGTCAGAAGCAGCATTGGCCAGACTCGGGTTTCACCGCCAGAAGCTTCACCTGGTCCTCGTCGCGATGCGAAGCTTCGCGAGCGAGCTCGAGGAGCGGGGTTTCGAGGTTGACCTGCGCCGGGCTCCGAGCCTGGCCGACGGGCTGAGAGGCCACCTCGGGAACTTCGATCCGGAGGAGGTTCTTCTGCTCGAACCCCACACCCTCGGAGCCGGTCGCCGATTGGGGGCGCTCTCGGAGAAGGTCCGCGTGGTTGAGGGAGGGCTCTTCCTGACCGCTCCCGCCGACTTCTCCAACTGGGCGGAGGGTCGCAAGCAGCTGCGGATGGAGGACTTCTACCGGTCCCAGAGGAAGCGCTTCTCCCTGCTGATGGATGGTGACGGGCCAGAGGGTGGCCAGTGGAACTTCGACGCGGAGAACCGCCAGACTCCCGAGTCCGGGACCGGCATTCCCCGGCCCTACCGGCCGCGGGAAAGCAGCGTCGACGAGGCCGTGCGAAGCGACCTCGACAAGCTGGCGGCTGGCCTTCCGATGAGCGGGGTCGACGGCCCGCGGATCTTCCCGGCCACCCGCGCCGAGGCTCTCCGTGCACTCGATTCATTCATCCGGAGTCGACTGGCCGATTTCGGTCCCTTCCAGGACGCGATGATCGCCGGAGAGCGGTTTCTGTGGCACTCGCTGATCTCGACCTCGCTGAACCTCGGTCTGCTCGGCCCCCTCGAATGTGCCCGCGCCGCCGAACGTGCCTACCGCGAAGGCAGGGCGCCGATCTCCTCGGTCGAGGGCTTCATCCGCCAGGTGATCGGCTGGCGCGAGTACGTCTGGGGGGTTTACCGGCTGCGAGGATCGGACCTCAAGAACGAGAACGCGCTTGGAGCCGATCGCGCCGTGCCGGTCTCGATCGCCAACCTGGACCCTGAGGCGACGGAGATGGCCTGCCTGTCGGATGTGATCGCGGGGGTCCGTGACACTGGCTACGCCCATCACATCGAGCGCCTGATGGTGCTCGGCAACATGATGCTCCTGCTGGGGGTGGAACCGCAGTCCGCGACCGACTGGTTTCACCGGTCGTTCGTAGACGGCTACGAGTGGGTGATGGTGCCAAACGTCTCCGGCATGGCGCTATGGGCGGACGGCGGCCGGATGATGTCCAAGCCCTACGCGGCTTCGGGCCGCTATATCGACCGAATGTCGGATCACTGTGGCCGTTGCCGGTTCAGCCCGAAGGACCGAAGTTCGGAGGATGCCTGCCCGTTCACGGTGCTCTACTGGGACTTCCTCGCCCGAAACCGGAAGCGGCTTTCAACGAATCACCGCATGAAGATGTCGATCGCCAACCTCGACCGGATCGACGGTGAAGAACTCCGCGGAATCCGTCGCCGGGCAGCCGCGTTGAGAGGCGGACCGCAAGACTCCGGAAGCATTTCCGGAACGTCCCCGTAACGAAATTGCTTACTCTTGTGTCATGGCTGCGGAAGCAGACAGACCAGGGCGCCCGCGCGACGCGGGGATCGACCGGGCGATTCTCGTCGCCACCCGGGACCAGCTCGCGAGCCGCGGCTACGAGGGAATGTCGGTCGCAGTCATCGCCAAGGAAGCCGGCACCACCCGGCCGGCCATCTACCGGCGCTGGAGCAGCAAGGCCGAGCTTGCGGTTGCGGCAATCGCCGACATGTCGACCGCGCACCAGCGCCAGGAGACTGACGATCCGCGAGCCGACCTGATCGAGGAGCTGGCGGCATTCCGCCGCGGGGTCCTTCGGCCCAACGGGCTGGGCATGATCGGCGCGATGTTCCAGGCCACCACCGACGAACAACTCGTCACCGAGTTCCGCGAATGCATCGTCCTACCTCGGCGAACCCGGATCCGTCGCATCCTCGACCGCGCCAGCGAGGCGGGGATGCTTGCCCCCGACGCCGACCTCGATTACGCGGTGGCGGCGTGCACGGGGATCCTCTACGCGCTGGTTCTGGCTGAGCGGCCGATCGGCAGGGACTGGGCCGAGCGCACTGCCGACTTCGTCTGGCGCGGCGCCGGTGGATCGACCGGTCAGGAACCCGGGCCCGCCTGAGCTCCAGCTACCAGAGGTATCCGCTCTGCGCGACCGCGGGTGGCGGCACCTCGAGTCCACCGACCGTGGAGGCAACATCCCGTTCCAGCTCGGTGCAGACCGCCTCGACCGGAACGTCGGTCACCTTGCCGGTGAAGGGCTCGTCGTTCGCCGCTCCCGTCACCGACATCACGATGAAGATGCCGCTGATCGAGATCGCCAGAGGCAGGATCAGCCAGACCGGGTCGGGGGCGAGCGAGATGATGCCGAAGGGGGTCTGCGCTGCGAGCAGTTGAACCCCGCGCCGGTTCAGGTAGTCGTACTGCCGTTGGGGGGGGGTGGCGGCGATCCGCTCGACGACCCCCTGGGCGTTGTTCAGGGCGACGAGCTGCGGCTCCAGGGAAATCGGGTCGAACTGGCCCAGCGCACCGACCCGGATTCCTTCCTTGATGTGCCTGGCAAGTTCGACGAGTGTCGCCGCGGGCGGGTTGACCGCGGCCGCCACCGACTGGTCTCCGGCCAGATAGCCCTGGCTCACCTTCCGGCCCGGTCGAAGCTTGGCGGCAAGCAGCCAGCCAAAGGAGATCAGCAACTGCCCGGTGCGCCGGCGGAAGGCGTCCGCCTGCTCCTGATCGATCGCGTCTGAGTTCACGCCGTTGCCGGTCGAGGCGACGACCTGCCTGGCCAGGATCCGCGAGGCGACCAGAACGGACTGCATCGCGGTCCGGGCTTCGCTCCAGCGGGCGAATGCCGTGTTGTTGCGGAAGGCGATGAAGATCGCCAGCGCGGCGGTCAGGGTGCCGACCACGGGGAAGGGGATTCCGGTCCAGGTGTCGAGAAGCGTGTAGGCACCAACCACCGCGACCGCCGACCAGCTGATTGCCCAGACCATCGGCCTGGCTGTGTAACGGGCAACCTGAACCGGGCTCAGGTTGCGCTTCGCGATCAAGCGGCGCCCTCCGGCAGGTCCCGGCTCTTCGCGACCAGAACCGTCCCGCGGCCTCGATTGCCGGCGATCGCGACCAGGCCCCAGTAGCGGGCGGCCTCTTCCATGACGGCGGCGGCCTCGAGTCCCCCCACGTCAACCGCGTCGAAGCCGAGCGTCTCGGCCAGCGCGACCACCTGGTCCCGGACCTCGGGATCGTCGGCGGCCACCGGCAGGAGCGGGCGGGAGCCGTCGGGCAGCTCCGGTGCCGCCATGTGCTCGGCGCCAAGCACGTTGAAGGCCTTGGCCACCTTCGCGTCCTCGCCGACCAGTCTCGACACCAGCGAGGCGCCCGAGAGGGCGCCATCCGGCAGCGGCATGCCGAAGGGGTTGGTTGCGTCGATGACCACGCAGCCTGGCGGCAGGTTCAGGGTCGGCACCGCCTCCGGAAGGACTCCGAACGGCAGTGCGAGCAGGACGGCCTCGCCTTCATCGACGGAATCCTCGAGATGGCCGACCCCGGCGCCTTCGGGCACCGATGCTTCGTCGGGTCGGCGCACCAGGTAACGGACCCCGATGCCGTGGCCGATCATGTTGGTGCCGAGCGCGCGACCCACGCGCCCGGCACCGATGATCGTGACTCTGGTGGTCATCGACCCAGCGCTTCCACGACCAGCCTTGCGGCGGCCGTGCCCGAGTACTGCTGCTGGCCGGTGATCAGGTTGCCGTCGCGAACCGCATGGGGCCGGAACCGCCCCTGGACGATGAAGTTGGTGTCTTCGATCTTTGCCGCTTCGTCCTCGATCCAGAAGGGCTGGATGCGCTGGCCCACGAACTCGTCGGCGTACGCTTCCTCGCTGTTTGCGAACCCGGTCCAGGTCCGGTTCCGGACGACCAGCTCGCCGTCAGGTGTCTTCGCGTCAAGCAGCACGCATGTTGCGTGGCAGACGACGGCCACGATCTTGTCTGCTTCGATCGCCTGCCCGACCAGATCCTTGACCCGCTGGTCGTTGCGGAAGGTGTACATCGGGGCCTGGCCGCCGACGAGGAACAGGGCGTCGAAGCCGGAGAGGTCGATCTCGGCGAGTGAGGGGGTCGCTTCGACCATCGCCCGGTGCGCTTCGCTGGCGATGAAACCGCGACTGATCAGGTCGTCAGCCGAGTAGCCGGACTCGTCGCCAGGGTCCGAGAACGAGTCAGCCTGCAGAGCGCCACCGTCGGGACTTGCCACGGTGACCTCGTATCCCGCTTCGGTGAACTCCCAGTAGGGGTGGGTGAGTTCCGCCCACCAGAAGCCGATCGGCCATCCGGTCTGGTCGGAGACGCCCGGGTTGGAAACCACCATGAGCACCCGCTTCGGCGCTCCCGTCACATCGATGCTTGCCGACAAAACATCCTCCTGATTCATTTCGATACGGACTCGTATTGAAAACCTATCAGGCAGCTCGTCCCGGCCTCCGTTTCTTGGCTTGCCGGAAAGGTGCTGCGATAATCAAATTCATGGTGGGGGTCTCGAGGAAATGGATCTCGCTGGCAGCCGTGCTGCTGGCTGCCTGCCTCTGCGCCCCGGCCCCTTCTTCGGCGGCACCGGATGATCCGGCCGCCCAGAGCAGCCGGGCCAAGCTGAAGAGGCACGAGTCCAGGTACTGGATCTGGTACTCGCCGAGAGGCTGGGTTGCGGCGCGGGGCGCGGCGGGCATAGTCGTCAGTTCCCCCGACAGCGGCCGCAAGTCGGCGGGCGTGGGCTTCTCCGGGTCGGGCTATCCCGTGACCCACACCTTCGTCTTCAATTACCTGAAGGCTTCCGGGGGTCTGGATTCACACCCCCTCCGCAACGTCCGGGTGATCAGCAGGAGCCGGAAGATCGGTTTCAGCGGCGGTTCGCGTCGGGTCTACATCTGGACCGCCCGCCGGACGGACCTCGGCGGGAAGGTGCGCGGCAAGCTGAAGATCGATGTCTTCACCTCCGCGGGCTACGGCTTCATGGTCGCCGGCATCAACGCCCCGAACGCTTCCTGGCGAAGGGATTTCAAACTCCTCAACCGGATCGCCGGCACCATCTTCTACCGCCCCCAGGCAATCGACCCCTGGGACCCCCCGGGCTGAGCCGATCCTGAGCAAGCTTCCGCGGAGACGGGACTGAGAATTCCCGGATTTCGCGCGATTCGAGAATAGAATTGGCCAGGCCCGGAATCAAGAAAGAAAGGTCGAGATGAAGAAGGCGGCGCTCGTAGTTCTTTCGCTGGCGGTTTTCGCCGTGAACCCAGTGCCTTCCGCTGCGCAGGCTGGTGGACCTACCGTGACGGTTCGCGCGGTGAAACCAGAAGTTGTCTGCATGAACTACAGATATGGGTTCTTCTTCTTCAAGGCACGTCCGGCGAACTGTGACTTTCCCGATCGTTTCGCGGAGCCCGGGGGAAGTAGCTGGAGCCTCTTCCCGACCCGAAGCGTTCGATGGCCCCATTGGGGGTATCGAACAGCCCTAGGGCGCGGTAAGGCATTCATGCGAGGCGTGGGGTGGAGGCCGGCACGCGTAAAGCTCCTCAGGCCTCGAGTTGTTTGCGGCACCAAAGTATTCACGAGGCTAAGAGCCAAGATTGATGTTCCAGGTAGCGGCTGGTCAGGTTGGGGTCGAAAAGTGGCACTCAAGACCTGCCCTTGAGAGAAATCGGTTTGCTCAAGTCTTCTGTTGATCCCCGCCTATTCGAGAAGATGTCGAATTCCGCGAGAACGGCATATCAACAGCAGCGAGCGCCTGAAGCCGACGAGCGGAATCGAACCGCTGACCCCTTCATTACGAGTGAAGTGCTCTACCAACTGAGCTACGTCGGCGCTGGAGGGGCATTGTAAGTGGTGATGGGCCGGGTGGATTTCCGCCCGCCCCGATCGTCCGGGGGTGGTGGGAGAATCGGCCCGTGAGCGTGGATCCCGGTTCCGAGGATGAACTTCCGACCCTTGAGAGGGGCAAGGACCTCTCCCGGATATTCGCCTTCACGGACGGCGTCTTCGCGATCGCGATCACCCTGCTGGTCCTGCAGATCGAAGTTCCGGCCGGCCTGGGCTCGAACAGCGACTTCCTCGACCAGCTGGGGGACATGTGGCCGGACCTGCTCGCCTTCGCGATCAGCTTCGCCGTGATCGGCGGCTACTGGGTGCGCAACCACCGGCTGATGAGGATGGTGCGCGAATACGACCACGGGCTGATGGGCCTGACCATGCTCTACCTGTTCTGGGTCGTGCTGATTCCGTTCTCGAGCCAGTTGATTGGCGAGTATGGGAGCGAGTTCTCTCTGAGCGTAATCGTCTACTCCCTCAACCTCGCCCTGATCGGACTCTCGATGGGGCTGATGATTCGCCTGATCATCAGGCATCGGCTCGCTGATCCGCGATACCAGTGGGATCTTGAGCTCAGTCTCCGCTCAACCCTGTTCACCGCCGCGGTTTTTGCCGCGACAGCGCCGTTCGCTTTCCTGATCGGCCCCTGGGTCCCCCTCACGTGGGTGTTGCTCATGCGCCTCGACCCCTGGGAGCGAAAGCGAAACGCGACCTACGCTTCAGGTGGCAAGCCGGGGCCCGAGGCAGACCCTGGGCCTGACGGCGAATAAGGCCAGCCTCCGATCCGGAACTCAGCCAGGACCGGCTCAGCCGTGACGGAACTCAGCCCGAGCCGAGGCGGGCAGGGGCGAGGCAGTTCACGACCCCCTGCCAGGGCAGGGTGCCGCCGTTGCCGTCCACGTTCACGTTGGTGACCGTGACCCACCAGGTGTTCGGGGTGTACTTGCGGGTCAGCGGGTGGTTGGGGGAGGAAGAGGAGACAAGCAGGTTTATGTATTTCGAGAGAACCCCGCCGGAGATCGCCTTCGCCCCGACCGGGCACTTGATCCCGACGAACGTGCCCTTGCCTTCCTCAGTCAGGATCTCCTGATTGGTGATGCGCGAAGTGATCGTGATTCGGCGGACCGCCGAACGGTTTCGCTGGCGGCTCTTGCCCGACCGGGAAGCGATCGCGCCCGAACTGGCCAGCCCCTGGGCACCTGCCACCTGAAGCGAGGTGGCAGGCCGGGTTTCGGGGACGAGCACCGGCGCGGGGCCGGGACTGCTGTTCAGGCCGTCACCGACCACGGGGGCGGCAACGAAGAGCAGCATGCCGGCGACAACCGCGCCGCAGCCAGCGGCCCAGCGTCTCCTCCGCCTGGAGGAATCTCCCTTGCTCCCGGCCATGGCGACATTCTCGCAGGCGGAAGGAGATCGTCAAGTCACCCGGCGACTTCGCCCCGAGTTCACCCGGCCGGACCGAGCCCGGCCAGCTCCCGCGCGCGGGCGAAGACCTCGTCAAGCATCTCCGCGCTGAGGCGCCCGGTCTGCGTGTTCAGCGGACTCGGGTGAAAGCAGCCGAGCAGAATCCATTGGTCTGGACCAGTCCACCCCTCGCTCCGGGGTGCCCCGAGGGTCACCTCGGCCTGATGGCCGAAGCGTGGCTTGGGCCGCGGCACCTCGCCGCCGAGCCCCCGGACGGTTCGCAGCATCGCCTCCCAGGCGAAGTTGCCCAGGGCGACGACCACCTTCACCTCGGTCAGGAGAGCGAGTTCGCCCTTCAGCCAGGGCGCGCAGTTGTCCCGCTCGGACGGGCTCGGCTTGTTCTCGGGTGGGGCGCAACGGACCGCTGCGTTGACGAAGGTGTCGTAAAGCTCGAGTCCGTCTTCGCGGTTGACGCTCTCGGGCTGGTTCGACAGCCCTGCCCGGTTGATCGCGGCGAACAGCCAGTCGCCGGATCGGTCGCCCGTGAACGGCCGGCCGGTCCGGTTGCCTCCGTTCGCGGCCGGGGCCAGTCCATGAACCAGGATCCGGGCCCGGGGATCGCCGAAGCCCGGCACCGGTCGCGCCCAGTAATCCTCGCCACGGTGGCGTTTGGGCGGGTCGGCCGCCACCGCCTCGCGCCAGGCGACCAGGCGCGGGCAGCGCCGACACTTGGTGATCGACTGCTCGAGTGCATCCAGTTGCCGGTCTGCGTCAGTACTACCCATGGCCCGTACACTAGGAGTTGCGAATGGCTTTCCTGCCGAACATAGGCCCGCTCGAGCTGGCAATCGTGCTGGTCATCGTGATCATCATCCTTGGTCCCAAGCGGATTCCGGCCGCCGCGAAGTCGGTCGGTCAGGGCATGCGGAACTTCAAGAACTCGCTGGGCGGGGGCGATGACGACGAGGACAAGTACGAGAAGTCCAAGTCCGAGCTCGAAGCCGAGGCCGGGACCAAGGCCGGCGAGCAGACCAAGACCAAGACCGGGGCCTGAACGGCGCCAGCGGGCCGAGCCGGTGGTACCGCTCAATCTCCCCAACGTTCTCACCCTGCTCCGCATCCTCGCGGTGCCGGTGGTCGTCGTAGCGCTGCTCGACGGCACCCCTCACGGGGACACGCTCGCGGCGATCGTCTTTGCCCTCGCCGCCCTGACCGACGGGCTCGACGGTTACATCGCCCGTTCGCGGGACTCAGTCACGACCTTCGGCAAGCTGATGGATCCGCTGGCCGACAAGCTGCTGATCACTGCTGCCCTGATCTCGCTGGTCTCACTGAACCGCCTGCCGGCCTGGGTTGCGATGGTGATCATCGCCCGGGAGTTCGCGGTCACGGGACTCCGTTCGATCGCCGCCGACCGGGGCGTGGTGATTGCCGCCAGCTGGATGGGCAAGGTGAAGACAGTGCTCCAGATCGGGGCCGTGTTCGCCCTGATCATTTTCAACCCGGCACCACTCTGGGCCGACATTCTCGTCTACCTGGCGCTTGCCGCAACCGTGATCAGCGGCTTCGACTACTTCTTCGGCCTCCGCAAGCGGATCGAGGAGCAGCGGCTCAAGGAGAAGGCTCACCGCGACGAGCGGCGGGCCGACGATTCGGCCGAGATCGACCTGATCAGCGAAAACCGCTGACCAGCCGGCTCGCGCCGGAAATCAGACCTGAATTTCCAGCCATTCCTTCATGGTCAGATGGCGGCGGCTCGGGTTCTCCCCCGCGATCTCACGGCGCAGGTCCTCGACCGTGCCGAAGCGCTCGGCGACCACGTTGTGACGATGGATCGTCTCGAGGTTTTCCTGGCGGGCCATCACGAAACCCTCGCCGGCCAGTCCCGGGTAGGTGTCGATCACCTGGCGGATCATTTCCCTGACGCAGTCCTCGACGAAGCGGGGCTGGCTGTGGGCTTTGACCACGACCGACATCTCGTCCGGCCGCTTCATCAGCTCGTAGATCTCCGAGCTCATCGAGCTCTCGACCAGGCGAAGCATGTCGCGGGCGTCAAGTTCCGGTCCGCCCTCGGTGCAGCCGATCCAGAGGGTGCCGATGCCGCGCTGGTTGTGGGTGGCGATCGGAACCGTCTCGACGATTTCCTCGACCTGGTCATCGGTGTAGCCCTTCTCGGAGAGCCGTCCGCGGGCGAGGTCGGCGACCATCTCCTGTGCGCAGGGGCAGGCGGTCATTCCCTGGGCCTGGACGCCGGTCACGGTGCGGGTCTCCTTCTCCGAGGCGACCGCGGTGCCGAGCAGATTGTAGATCTCCTGGTTCTCGATCCCGGAGACCGGGGCGGGCATCTTCTGGGCGTAGCGGGCGTTGATCGAAACTTCGGCCCGGAGGCCCTTCTGCTTGACCCGGACGAGTTCCGCGATCCGCGCGGCGAGCCGTTCGGCCCGCATCGACTGGGTGGCGATCACTTCCTCGATCGCCTCGGAAACGTTTTCCTCGAAGCGGGACATGTGCACGCCGGCCTGGTCGGGCGCGAGGTCCACGTAGCACTCGAGTTCCGCGTGGTAGTGGCCTTCCTCGCCGATGCTGATCACCTTCTCGACACCGGTGACACCGACCCGCGAAAGACTCACTCGCGTGGCGGGCTGGGAGGCCTGGACGTCAATTGCATTTGGGGAAAGCGCGATCTCAGGGTTCATTTTTCTCTTTGCAGCCTAGTAACCAGCCCGCGTGGGCATTGAGGGACACTCCGTATAATTTCGCAACCGCGCACGAACTCAGGGTTTCCATCAAGTGGAATCCGTTACTGGGGGTAGTCATGGAGTTCGAAACCGAGGAGTTGAAGGTATTGGCCGCTTCCGGCCGGGAGCGCGGATATCTCACGGTCGACGCGGTGGCGGAGGCGGTTTCCGAACTTGACATCACCCGCACCCAGGTCGAGGAACTGAACACCTGGCTAACCGACCAGGGGATCGACCTGATCAGCCAGGAGGAGTCCGACATCCGGGGCGGCCCGGGGGACGACGCGCCACCGAGCCTCGATTCGCCCGCCCCGATCGAGGGCGAGCCGGAACTCGAAGAGACGACGATCCCGACCCCCGCTGCCGCGGCGGCAGCACCGACGGTCGGTGCCGGCGAGGTCGGCTCCGACGCGAACCTCGACTCGCTGCGGCTTTACCTCCGCTCGATCGGCCAGGTCGACCTGCTCACCGCGCAGCAAGAGGTCGAACTGGCCAAACGGATCGAGCGCGGTGACATGGAAGCGAAACGTCAGATGGTCGAGGCCAACCTGCGTCTGGTGGTTTCCATAGCCAAGGGATATCTCGGTCGCGGCCTCAGCTTCCTGGACCTGATCCAGGAGGGTTCTCTCGGCCTGATCAGGGCGGTCGAGAAGTTCGACTACCGGCGCGGCTACAAGTTCTCCACCTACGCGACCTGGTGGATCCGCCAGGCGGTGACCCGGGCGGTCGCCGACAAGTCGCGGTCGATCCGGATCCCGGTCCACATGGTCGAGAAGCTGAACCGCGTCCACTTCGTCGAGCGCCAGCTGGTTCAGGACCTGGGCCGTGAACCGGAACCACAGGAGATCGCAGCCGAGCTCGGCTGGACGGTCCAGGAAGTTCGCGATGTGTGGCGGGTTTCGCAGACGCCGGTCTCGCTGGAGAAGCCGGTCGGTGAAGGCGAGGAGACCGAACTGGTCGACCTGGTCAAGGACGAGAACCAGATGGAGCCCTTCGATGAGGCTTCGCTGAATCTCAGGAGCGAAAGCGTGCGTCGGGTCCTCAACAGCCTGCCCGAACGGGAACGCGAGGTGCTGATCATGCGCTACGGGCTCGGCGGCATGAACCCGCGCACCCTCGAGGAATGCGGTGAGGCTTTCGGCGTGACCCGCGAAAGGGTCCGCCAGATCGAGACCTCGACCCTGAGGAAGATCAAGTCCCTGCCCGAGGCCCAGGGCCTCCGCGAAGCCGGCTAAAGGCCGGTAGGTCGCCAGCGGCGCGCTGGCAAGGAAGAGGTCGAATCGGGCGACGATAGTACGCGGGTACGTGAGGAACCCGATTCGGGCGATGACGCCGCCAGCGTGTCGCTGGTGGCTTACCGGATGGGGGAGACAGGATTCGAACCTGTGTAGGCAGAGCCAACTGGTTTACAGCCAGTCCCCTTTAACCACTCGGGCACTCCCCCGGCTGAGCCGGTCAGTTTATTGACCCTGCCCGGGAGAGGTCATCCCGTTGAAGGGGCATACTTCCGGCAATGACCGAGACCGGCCCCAGGGGTTTTGCCTCCGACAACTGCTCCGGCGCCCATCCGGCGATGCTCGAGGCCATATCCCTCGCCAATGACGGCCATGCTGCTTCCTACGGCGCCGACCCCGAGACCACCCGCTTCGACGAGCTGGTCCGGGCCGAGTTCGGGGCGCAGGCGACCGGATTCCCGATGCTGAACGGAACCGGCGCCAACGTCGCTGCGCTTCGGGCGATGGCGCGGCCACATCAGGCGGTGATCTGCGCTTCGACCGCCCACATCCACATCGACGAGACGGCCGCCCCGGAAGCGATCGCGGGCCTGAAGCTGCTGACGGTCGACACCCCCGACGGCAAGCTGACCCCGGAGCTCGCCGCGAGCCGGCTGGTCGATCCGGCCGACGTTCCCCACGCCCCCTGGCCGGCCGTGATCTCGGTCGCGCAGGCAACCGAGGTCGGGACCGTGTACGCGCCTGAGGAGATAACTGCGCTCGCCGACTTCGCCCACGAACACGGGATGCTTCTCCACGTCGACGGGGCGAGGATCGCCAATGCGGCCGCCTCGCTGGGTGTCGGACTGGACGCGGCCAGCCTCGGGGCCGGAGCCGACGTCCTCACCCTCGGTGCGAACAAGAACGGGGCGGTGTTCGGAGAGGCGGTCATCTTCGCCGACCCGGACCTGGCTCGCGGCTTCGAGGTGCTCCGCAAAGGCTCGCTTCAGCTCGCCTCCAAGATGCGGTTCGTCTCGGCCCAGCTCAACGCCCAGCTCGAGGACGGGCTGTGGCGTGAGATTGCCGACCATTCGAACGCGATGGCGCGGCTGCTCGGCGACGGGATCGGCTGGACCGAGGGGGCCGACCTGGGCCAGCCGGTCCAGGCCAACATCGTCTTCCTCTCGATGCCGATCGAAGCGGCGCGGAAGTTGGTCGAGGCCTGCGAGCCGCATCCGCCGCTGCTCTTCGAGGCCGGCGAGGCCGGAGTGATCAGGTTGGTCTGCTCCTGGGACACCACTCCCGAGGACGTGGACCGGCTGCTCAGGCAGATCCGCCATGCCCTCCACTAGGGCCCTCCCTGCCAGGCGAGCCGCGGAGCACGCGCCAGGAGCGCGCGGCCGGAGCCCGAGGCCGAGGCGCGCGGCCGGGGCCCGAGGGGACGGAGCGAGAGCAGAGTTGTGTTGCCAATTGGCGCAACAGTCTGCTTTGGACCCGGCTCGCAGCCTCGGCGTTTCGTGACCCGCCCGGCAGCCTTGGCGTTCTTTGAACCCCCCCTTGGCCCTCCAGGTGGCAGTCCGCCTTGGGACCACCCTTGTTGGGGTCAGTCGAGGAGGTTTCTTTCGTTGGCCCAGCGGGTCAGCTCGTGCCTCGAGGAGAGCTGCAGCTTGCGAAGGGTCGAACTGGTGTGGGCTTCGACCGTCTTGATCGAGATGCCGAGCCGTCGGGCGATCTCCTTGTACATGTATCCGCGGGCGATCAGTCGCAGCACCTCCTGCTCACGCGGGGTGAGCAGGTCGAGCTCGTCGTCCTCGCCCTCCGCGGCAGCGCCGGCAAAGGCGTCGAGCACGAAGCCGGCGAGCTGGGGCGAGAAGACCGCATCACCGTGGTGGACCCGCTCGATCGCGTCGATCAGGTCGGGCCCGGAAATCGTCTTCGTCACGTAGCCGCGGGCTCCGGCCCGGATCACGCTGACGACGTCCTCCGGGTCGTCGCTGACCGAGAGCGCGAGGAACCGGGGAGGGGTGGGACCGTCCGGGCCGGAGGCCGCTTCGGCGACCTCGCGGATCACCTCGACCCCGCCTCCGCCCGGCATGTGCACGTCAAGCAGGACCACATCCGGCCTGGTCCGCTCGATCAGCAGTACAGCGTCACCGACCCCGTCGGCCTCGCCGACCACGTCGACCCCGGCCACCAGCTCGGATCGGACGCCCGCCCGGAAGATCGCGTGATCGTCCACGATCGCGACCCGGACCCGGTCGGCCGTCGCGGCCTCACCGGGCTCGCTCTCGGGTTGATTCCTGTCGTTCGCCTCGCTCATCTGTTCTCCATCACGAGTTCCACTTCGGTCCCTTCGCCGGGAACCGAGCGGATCTCGGCCTTTCCTCCATGGGCCTCCATGCGGCCCAGGATCGAGTCTCTCACCCCTCGCCGGTCATCCGGCACCGACTCCGGGTCGAATCCGGGTCCACGGTCGTGGATGAACACCTCGGTTCGCTTGCGGTCGATCTCGGCGTAGAGCCGGACCGGCCCGGCGTGACCGGCGTGGCGTGCTGCGTTGTTCATCGCCTCCCGGCTCGCAGCGACCAGGGCAGCGGCGTTCTCGTCCAGTGGCAGATCGCCTACCGTTACCGCGTCGATCGGAACCTGATGTCGCTCCTCGATCTCCGCCGCGGCTTCCTTCAGGGCCTCGGCCAGCGAGTCGGCGCGGTCGGCCTCGGTCTTTCCGGACAGCCACTCACGCAACTCCCGCTCCTGGCTACGGGCGAGAGTTGAGATGCGACGGCTGTCCTCCGGGTTCTTCTGGATCAGGGCGAGGGTCTGCAGCACCGAGTCGTGAAGGTGCGCGGCGACCTCGGCCCGTTCCTCGGAGCGGATGCGCTCTGCCCGTTCCACACTCAGTTCCCGGGCCGAGCGGGCCCAGAGTGGTGCCGCGACCAGGCCGATCACGATCACGGCGGTGAGCCCGGCAAGGGCGACGTCGCCGCCGGCGCTGAGCGCCCCGTTGATGTAGAGGAAGAGGACGGCCCCGCCGAGCAGGAGGGCGACTCCTACACCGCCACGAAAGGGTCCCAGGAACAGATGGCGGCGGCTCGCTTCTTTGCCCGAGCCAGTTCCGGCGTCTTCTCTCGCCTCGCGCTCGCGGACCGTCTCGTTGATCTGTCGCCAGATCAGCGCGACGCCGGCCGCGGCGATGACCAGCGGCCAGACCAGCGCGTCCGACCACCAAACGCCGGTCTCCCGGAAGATGAAGAGCAGGCCGAGGGTGACGAAGCCGGCCCCGGCGCCGACCGCCCAGGATCCCTTGAACTGGCGGGGCGGGGCGGTGGTTCGAACGCTGTCCCGGCTGCCCTGCCGTGGCTTCCACCTCCTGCCGCCGGACTCGTCCCCGGCATCCGGCAGCGCCACCCAGAGCAGCCCGTAGCCGATCGCCGCGACACCGCCGGTGATCACGGTCAGCACGACCGTAATCACCCTGACCAGCGTTGGGTCGACCCTGAGGCGAAGCGCGATGCCGGAGCAGACTCCGGCAATCACGCCGCCTTCACGATCGCGCTGCCACCGCTTGTCGGCCGGCTCGCTCAGGGGCGACCGAGCACTTTCTTCTTCGGGACCAGCCTGGCGGCGCAGGCAGCCTCGGCCCTGTCCCTGGCCTGGGCGCTGGTGATGTCATCCGGTTCGAGATCGTTGTCCTCGAAGCTGCCAGCCCTGCCGTCCTGGCGCCACTGGGTGTTGTCGACGACCTCGAAGGCGCCGAGCTTGATCTCTCCGTCAACGGTCACCACGGGGTTCGCCGCCAATCCGGTTGCCAGGGTCGAGGGCACATCCTGGGTGATGTCGATTCCGCTGGTCTGGCGGCCCCTGATGTTGATGACGCCGGCCTTCCCGTAGACGTCACCGGCGACGCAGACATCGTCAGGCACGATCACCGAGGTCAACCCGATGCCACTCCTGACCGGCACTTCCAGCTTCCGCGTGTTCTCGAAATCGAACTTTCGCAGGTCTATGGTCAGGTTGCCGGCAGCCATCCGGTAGCCGTCGGCCGGGATGTCGGCCCTGGCGACCGGGGACTTCTTGAGTTCACCGTAGCTGCCTTCGACCCGCAGGTCGGCGATCGAGACGGCCGCCATCGGCAGTGTCACGGCGACGGCTGCGGTCAGGAGCCAGAGGGAAAGCTGGCGGCGGCCTTTGAGTCCGGCGTAAACCATGGCCCCGCCGAGAACGATCACCAGACCGGCCATCGGCAGCCCGCCCAGCAGGACGGTGGTTCCGGCCGAGATCACAAAGATGGTGCAGAACACGGTCAGTGCGGCCAGGCCGATCGCTATCCAGAGCATGATGCGGCCAATCACCGACGGGGCGTCCTGTCCGGACTGTCCGGCGGGGGAGGGCTTGCCGCCACCACCGGTGACTCCGCTGCTGCCGGCGGACATCTGGCGGGTCTGCATGATCTCGGTGCGACTGAGCTGGGTCGGGGACTCCGCGAAGGTGCCGGTTCCGGCCACCGGCTCAGGATCCCCGGCGGGGGGACCGGGCTTTGCGGAAACGGGGGCGCCAGCGGCCGGGGAAGGGGAGGGGGTCGCTGGTGTTTCCGCCCCGGCCTCCCGGCCGAACCGGCCGGTGGCGAGGAGCCAGATTGAGAGGACCGCCGCAGCCGACCAGAAGAGGATCCCGAAGACGGTTCCGGGCCAGAATCCGAAGAGCCATGAGCTGAAGGAGCCGGTGCTGGCGGTGACGACGCTGATGATGCCGACGATCACGGCCAGTCCGATCATCATGTTCCTTCGCTTTGGCTCGATCGGCGGCAGTGGCTCGGACGGGTCACCGTCGACCGGCATCACTGCCAGCAGCGCCAGGTAGACGATCATGCCGAGACCGCCCAGCGCGAGGCTGGCGATGAACGCGATCCGCACGAAGATCGGGTCGACGCTGAAGCGTTCGGCAAGTCCGGCTGCGACACCGCCGATGTAGCGGTCGCTCCGGGAGCGGGTGAGTTTCTTGGGGGGAGACTGTTCTGTCATGTCCACGAGGCTGAAGGCCCGGGCCCGCTTTGTCGATTGGGAATGACCCTTAGATGGCATCAGGGTCGTCCCCGGGTGCTGCGGTGCGATTCCGCCTACGATCCTTACAGGTGACAGGCGCAAACGGGAAAGCAATCGGCACGACCGAGGCCGCCGCAGCCGAGAGGATCACGATCGTCGAGCTGGCCGAACGGACCGGGATGACGGTGCGGAACATCCGCGCCCATCAATCCCGCGGCCTGCTTGACCCCCCGGTGGTGGTCGGGCGCACCGGCTACTACGGCCAGGGTCACATCGACCGGATCGAGCTGATCCGGGAACTGCAGGAGGAGGGGTTCAACCTCGAGGCGATCCGCCGGATCGTCGCCAGCGCCGGCGAGGATCCCGGGGAACTTCTGCGTTTCACCCGGGACGTCCGGGCGCCCTACGAGGACGAGCAGCCCGAAGTGATGTCGCTGCGGGAGATAGCCGGTCCCTGGGGCGACGAGAAATTTGACGAGGAGAGGCTGCGGCGTTCGGAGGCGCTCGGCCTGATGCGTCCGCTCGGTGACGGCCGCTTCGAGGTCCTATCCCCGAAGCTGCTCAGGGCCGGCCACGAACTCGCCGCGATCGGGGTGCCGATGGACGACTGCCTCGACACGCTGGAGACCCTGAAGGAACGATCGACCACAGTCGCCGAAGTGTTCATACGGCTTTTTGACCGGCAGGTCTGGCAGCCCTTCGACGACGCCGGAAGGCCGCGGGACCGCTGGCCCGAGGTGCGCGATTCACTCCGGCGGCTGCGGCCCCTTGCCTCGGAGGCTTTCATCGCTTCCTTCCAGTTCGCGATGGAAGAAGTCTCCGAGAAGGCGATCTCCGAGGGCATCCGTCGCGATCTCGGCGAAGACGACCGGTAAGCCGCTTCCCCGCTAAAGTTCTCCGTCTGCGCCCGGATAGCTCAGTAGGTAGAGCACTTCCATGGTAAGGAAGGGGTCAGCGGTTCGAATCCGCTTCCGGGCTTCCCAATCACCATGCCGAACGCGGGGCGCGCGGAACTTCAAACCAGCCCCGCATATCCGCTCCATTTTCTGCACTAGTGCCACTTTTCGGCTCGATATGCGCCGATTCCGGTGGATTTCCTCGGATTCCCGGTCGATTCCGGGCTGGTTACCCGATATGGGTGGGAGCCAGTGCGGCTCAGGGACCGCTGGATCGAGTCCACCCTTTCAGGGGCGGGAAGGAGCATGAGATGCATCGCAACGAGAAGCATTGGCTGACCGAGGAGGAGTTGGAGACCGGGACTTGGGGTGAGAGCCTGGAGGGGACGGTGGTCGAGATCAGGAACATGCGGCCGTTTCTGGAGACCGCGTTCAGCGGGATCGAGTTCGCGGCGGCGGCGGTCAGAGCGAAGGAGCTTGGTTTCGATCGGTCGACGGTGTTCTGGCCGGATGTGTTTCCGAAGGAGGTCACCTACGGGATGGCATGGAAGGACGACCCGGACCTGGTCGCCGAGATCGACCCTCCACCGGATCTGAGCCCGGGCTGGAAGCTGGACCCGTACTGGGGCGATCGGGTGAGGTATTGGAACGGAGAGGAGTGGGACCTGGTTGCCGCCCCGGCCCCGGGGAACCTCGATCTCTACAAGAGGATCGCGACGGGTGAGGATGTTGGTGAGATCCCGGAGGCGGTAACGATCCATCCGGCCAACTCGAAGGAGTCGGATCCGATTTTGGTAACGCTCAAAGGATCCTCGGACGCTGCACGCGTTATCGAAAAGACCGAAGATCAGCATGAATCGGGGGCGCTGCCGGTGGAAGCAGGAGAGGAGGTGTCTGCGTCCGATCTTGAGATGTCGAGGGAGATCGCGAGGTTCGTCGCGGAGCGGGCGTTCGAGTTCGACGACCACGAGGCTCGGGCGTGGGCGCTTACCGATTTTGACGTGTGGGCCTCGATCGCCGGGGAATCAGCGCAGCTTTCATTCAATCCGGCCGCAGGCGGCAAGACTCCCCGGCGATGATCGGTCTGGCTCGCTCAAGCGAGCCGCGACGTGCGGTTTGGGTTAGGCGAAGTTGTGAACGACCTACGCCGCGACTTCGTACCCGGCTTCCGCAACTGCGCGACGGATCGCTGACTCGTCGATGTTCGTGCCGCGAACGGTGAGACGCCCGGCTGAGCGATCGGCCTCGACCGACTCGACGCCGGGAACTTCCGCAACCTGCTCGCGCACCGACGACTCGCAATGCCCGCAGGTCATCCCCGTGACGGAGTAAGTCTGTTCTTCTGCCATTTTGAGCCTCCTGAGTGGGGTGAGGGTGGTTCCATGGGAAACTAGCATTATAAACCCCCGGGGGGTATATAACAGCGGTGGGAAATCGCTCGCACCATCTCGCCTCCAGCTAGGCCGTGAGGATGTCTCCGCCTTCCGTCGACGGCGCCACACAAGGGATCTCCTACAGTCCGTCGTAAATATCGGTACATTGGTTACCGACAAACAAGCCGAGTCCGGTTCCAGCCGGATCGGGGGACCCGTTTGAGGCCGACCGTGGCCTCTGGGGCGAATCGCAGAAATGCGTAGCGCGAACTCTTTCAGCGCGAGCCCGTCAGCTAACCCCGAAGGCAGATGAAAGAGAGACGAAATGAAACCCAGCACCGCGTTTTGGCGGCCAGTTCTGACCTTGACCACCACGATTTTGGGAGTGTTCAGCATTTCCGTCGGCATCGCAGAAGCTTCTTCCACCTCGTCTGGAGGCTTATCCGTCAAGCCGCCAGCATCGGCGGCCCCCACATCGACAAAGGGAGCTTTCCCGGTGAGAGGACCCGTAACCTGGGGTGACGGCATCGGGGCGGGGCGAGGCCACCAAGGGCAGGACCTCCTTTCCAGGTGCGCTAGGCCCATAGTCGCGGCGCAGACTGGACGGGTGAGACTCGTGAGCTACCAGGCCTCCGGGGCCGGCAACTACGTCGTGGTGCGCGGCACCACCACGAAGTTCGACTACGTCTACATGCACATGCTTCGTAAGCCTTCCTTGAGGGCGGGTCAAACCGTTCGAGCTGGTCAGCGGATCGGGCTCGTCGGCTCCACGGGCCGATCCAGCGCGTGTCACCTCCATTTCGAGATGTGGACTAGGCCGGGCTGGTACAAGGGCGGAGACGTGAGCGACCCGGTTCCGTACCTGCGCACGTGGAGAAGATCACGCTGAACTACCGACGATTTACAGCCCCGATCGTTCTAGATCGCCGGCCGTGGAGGTCGTCATGGCTGTGAGCAGCTATCGGCGTTTCCTGGACCCGGTCAGGGGCTCGCTGATCGCCGGTGTCGCCGTTCTTTCGATAGTCCTCGCCATCGTCATAGCCCACAGCGGTCCCATAGCGCATCAGATGGGCGACGACTCCATGAACCTGCATGAGGCGATCTCGGTTTGTCTGGCGATCATGCAAGCCGGCGGCAGCATCATGGTTGGGTTTCTCCTACGCAGGTCTCGTCGGTTGAGGCCTTCGCTCGTACCGTTGGTCCCAGCCGTCAGGGGTGTGTCTACGCGCACAGCCCGGGCCAACGCGGGAAGCCGCATAAGAGAAGGACCGGCTTGTCAGCAGATTTTCCGGAATTGAGATTCGCCCGCGAGCCAGAAGGCTCGCGCAACCGATTTGCGTGGTCCCCGCCGACCACGCCTCGACTCAATTCAAGGAGAAGAAAATGACAAAGAAAACTCTGGCTGCCGGGATCATCGTCATCCTCGTGGTCGTTGGCGCCTACGTGCTCATCAGTGGATCAAGCGATTCCGGCGATTCCGACGACGCCGATGTCGCGTTCGCGGCGCAAATGGTTCCCCACCATGAGGCAGCGATCGAGATGGCAAAGCTGGCGCAACAAAAGGCTGAGCATCCCGAGATCACCCAATTGGCGAACAACATCGTGGAGACCCAGAGCTCTGAGATCGAGACCCTGAACTCGATCCACGATCGCCTCACGAAAGGATCTGACTCAGGCGACGAGAGCATGGGAATGAGCGACTCAATGATGGGCATGGACATGGACATGGCCGCACTCGAGACCGCCGATCCCTTCGATCGGGAGTTCATCGACCAGATGATTCCTCACCATCAGGGCGCGATTCGGATGGCGTATGCCGTGCTGGAGAACGGTGAAGATCAGGAGACCAAGGATCTCGCCAATGCGGTCATTGCGGCTCAGTCGAAAGAGATCGCTCAGATGAATAGCTGGCGCACCGACTGGTACGGGTCGCCCTCCCCAGCGGGAGGAGTGCCGACGGGTCCTACCGGCATGGAGTCCACTGACTCGGGTGACATGGACTCGGGTGACATGGGTTCGATGGAGGGCATGGACCACTAGCTCGGAACCAGATGTGGGCTTGTCTCCCGTCCGCCGGCCGGCGGACGGGAGAAGGCACCACACGGGCTCGTTCTCCTAGGCGACTCGATCTGGGTGAAACCTAGCCACGGTGGATCGGCGGCGGTCTAACCTGGAGCGCTGTAGGCTCTTGCCGTGGCCCGTGAACCCGCCGTTCAGCTCCAAGGAGAGCTTCAGTTGGAAGTGATGCGGGCGCTTTGGCGTCTCGACCGCCCGGTCGGGGTTGAGGAAGTGCGAAGCGAGCTTCCGGCCCGTCAGCAAGGTGCCTACACCACGATCCAAACCATCCTCACTCGTCTCGCCGAGCGAGGATTGGTGGGACGGAAGCGCGAAGGCAAGGCAATCTCCTACAGGGCGAAGGTCTCAGAGGCCGACTACTACTCGCGGTCTCTTCGGGAGACGCTTGCATTGGCTTCCGACGACGCGCGACGGGCCGCGCTCGCGCAGCTTGTGGGGGACCTGGACCCGGGAGAACTCGACGAGATCGAAGCACTCGCGCGCGAGGTAGCCACGCGGAGAGACCGATGACCGGCATCGTCGTTGTCCTGATAGGTCTATTGGTAGCCGGCACCGCAGTCTGTTACTTGCTGCCGCGCGCCAGCTTGGCTCCCATGACCGGGGCGTCCCTGTGGCTGGCGGTGCTTGGCTTAAGAGCGGTTCTCGTCTTGCTCACCGCCCTGATAGCAGTCTTCTACCTGCCAGCTACAGAGCTCTTTCAGATACTGACCCATTGGTGCATCCATGCCGTACTGCCTTTCATAACCACTCACCTAGGCTTCTCCGGGCACGGAGTTGGGGACGCGGCAAGCGCGCTCCCAGGCCTTGTCGTCGGTGTCTCCGCTATGTGGGCCGCTTTCGGGTTGGGACGGGCCGCGAGAGCTATGCGTCGCTGGGTGAAACGCAGCTCCTTGGGAGTGGGACCCGGTGAGAGCGTCATCATCGGAGGCGAAAAGGTCCTGGTCGCCGCTGCTGGCATACGTAGTCCAAAGGTCGTCGTCTCCACAGGCGCCCTGGCTCGACTCGATGAGGACGAGCTTGCCGCAAGTCTCGCGCACGAACGCGGCCACATCGCCCGGCGGCATCCCTACCTGGCCCTTGCCGGCGATCTCGCCTACGCGGTGGCCCGTCCGGTGCCTGGTTCCAAGGACGCCCTCCAGCGGCTGAGGTTCTGCTTGGAACGCGATGCGGACGAGTACGCGGTGAACTGCACCAGCGATCCGATCGCCCTTGCCAGTGCTATCTGCAAGGCCGCGGCCGACTCGCCCGCGCCCAATGTCGCGCTGGCTACGCTCGCTGGTTCGGGTGCCCCGGCTCGGCTGCGGCTGCTTCTCGACCGTCCAGCCGCCCGCCCGAAGACGTGGGCGGAGATCATGGGCCGCGGCGTCGTGGTGCTGATGGTCGCCGGCACTCTTCTCGCGCTGGGGATGACACCGTCTCTGGCAAGAGCTGGCGTCGCCACCCTGGAGGCCAGTCCTCCGGCCCACTCCTGCGAGTAGCTTCGAAAGGTCGAAGCCGAGTCGGTCGTGATCCTCGCGACCAACTCCTACATGCTGTAGTATTGGCGAGCCTAAGACGGACGACTCATTGCCAGCCATCGCCCCCCAAACGATCACCGGGCAACTAACGCCCCCTTCGCTTCTGAGCGCGCGCTTTCTCGTCAGCGCTGTCGTCGGGATAGTCCTAGCGTCGGTGTTGATCGGGGTGCCGACCGATGTCCTCCCCAATCCGTGGTTCACGCGTATGACCCCCATCCGCGTATTCGACTACCTGTTCTGGGTTACGAACAGCGTGCTGACGGGTGTCCTGCTAGCGACCTATCTCCTGCCCCGTCGCACTCAGTCCAACGTCGCGACCGCGAGCGCCGGCACTGGATTGTTGACCGTGTTCGCGGTCGGCTGCCCTATCTGCAACAAGCTCGTTGTTTCCTTGCTAGGGATCTCGGGGGCTCTCAACTACTTTGCTCCGATACAGCCACTGCTCGGCATCGCCGGTTTGGTTACGGCATCTATCGCCATTGGGGTTCGTCTACGTGGGGCCAGGGGCGCCTGCGCGGTTGTTCCGGCAAGTCGATCCGTCCGGGACGGCGGTATCCAAGGGACGGAAGCCGACGATCACTTGGATGATCCGGGACCGAGCACCCAAGGGCTTGGTGAGGAATCAGGGCCGAGAATGTGACCGCGGTGCCTTCCTGATGACCGGCACCAACTACATCCCCGCTCTCCGCTTCCGCGCCCTCACCGGCCTCTACGACCCGCTGGTCCGTTTGACGACCCGCGAGCGCAGATTCAAGCGGCAGCTCCTCGAAAGGGCCGGCGTGCGTCCTGGTGAGCGCGTCTTGGATCTCGGGTGCGGGACCGGAACGCTCGCGCTCGCCGCCAAACGGGCACAGCCCGAAGCCATTGTGATCGGCCTGGACGCCGATCCGGCGATTCTCGACCGGGCTCGCCGCAAGTCCGAGGAAGCGGGAGCAGAAATCACCTTCGCGGACGGGGTTTCCACCGAACTGCCCTTCGCCGACGCCTCCTTCGACATCGTGCTCTCGACTCTCTTCTTCCATCACCTCGAGTCCGATTCGAAGAGGACGACTGCCAATGAACTGGCGCGCGTCCTCACGCCATCCGGACGACTGCACGTCGCCGATTGGGGACCACCCCAGGACCCACTGATGGCCTTCCTCTTTCTCGGCATCCGACTGCTCGACGGCTTCGAGCCGACCCGCGAGAACGCCGCTGGTGGCCTGCCGTCGCTCTTCTCGAAGGCCGGCTTCGCCGAGTTCGGACCCCGTGAACAGCTTCGCACCCCGTTTGGCAGTCTCGCCTTCTACTCGGGCTCTCGGGCAAGTGAATGACCTGTATGCGATGGGTCGTAGATCCCAACTCCTACATCCTGTAGGAATGTCACTCGAAAGGGAGAACAAGGAGCCGATGAAAGCTCTCGCGACAGACCGCCGCGCCAACTCTCTTTCGCGAGTGGCCAGAGCTTGGATAGGTCGACTCCCGGACGGCGCTTTCTATCCGGGTCTGCTGCTCGGCTGCACCGCGGCGATTATGGTGCTCTATCTATTCGGAGTAGTCGTGTGATCTTCCGGCGTCGGCGGCAACGAGACGAAGTGACGAATCCCATTCCGGGCCGGGCGCGCGTTCAGTCAGCGAAGCACGGGCTGAGAGTGCTACTCCAGCTGCTGTCAGACGGAAGCGAGGCAGAGCAGATCATCAAGGTGATCGGCGATCAATACGAAGTAGTGCGTAATGGCGACGTGGTCGAGGTTATTGTCGATGATGTCCGTTTCCCCGATGAGGCGGTTGTGCGCCTCGCGTTGCTCTTGGACGACATCGAGCCAGATTGGCAGAGCGTGATCTCGTGGCCGAGGACAAAGTCTTGAGGTTCGAGAATCTGTCCGAATCAAGCCTTGGTGGCTCAATGAGACTCGATGTCCGTAGGAGGTCATGAAGTGGCATCCATTCCCAGCCCCGCGTCAAGCGGATTCTCGTTGGGTCCGTTCGAGGTACACGCCTACGGGCTGATGTACGTGGTCGCGGTCGCCGTGGCGATGCTGATGACGGTGCGTCGCTGGGAGGCTCAAGGCGGCTCCCGGGAGACCGTCTATGACGTTGTCATATGGGCTTTCCCCGCTGGTTTGATCGGCGGTCGCCTCTACTTCGTGTTGACGAGTTGGGGCGAAGTGCCGCAACATTGGTGGGGTCCGTTCGCGGTATGGGAAGGGGGTCTTGGCATATGGGGTGGCATCGCGGCCGGAACGGCGGTTGGGATCTGGCGGCTCAAGCGCTCTGGGACTCCCGTCGCCGCTTTCATGGACGCGGCCGCCCCGGCCCTCCTCGTCGCCCAGTCGATCGGCAGAGTGGGCAACTACTTCAACCAAGAGCTGTTCGGTGGGCCAACGAGCCTGCCGTGGGGTGTTGAGATCTCCCCCGAACATCGTCCCGAAGGCTACGCCACGGACGCGGTCTTTCATCCAACTTTTTTCTACGAGATCGTCTGGAACCTATGCCTCGCCGCCTTCTTGGTATGGCTAGGCAATCACCGCCGCATCCGTCCCCCAGGGCTCTTCGCTCTCTATGTGACCGGATATTCGGCATTCCGCATCTTCGAGGAGTTGTTGAGGATAGATCCGGCCAATCACATCTTGGGCATGCGACTCAACTTCTTCGTCGCTTGCCTCTTGACGATCACGGGCGCGATCTGGTTCGCGATGACCCAGGGGTGGCTCCAAGGGCGAGAGCGAGACGGTCCGCCACCTGGATAGCGGCGTTCGCCTCGTCCTCGCCGCATGTCTAGTCCGCAATCGAAGTTTCATCGGCGCGCCTTGGAACTCGCACTCGAGCAGTTGCTACTACGGTCTGTAGGACTGGCGCAATTCGCGTCGCCCTCTTGACCGTGATCCCCTCCTCAACCGACAACGCCCTCGCGAAGCCGGCGACGCGCCTGGCAGCGCTCGTTCTCTTCGCCCTCGCTCTCGCTGGCATCACCGCGGGAACCGCGATCGGGAAGAGCGCCGAGGAAAAGCTCGAAGCCGTGGAAAAGAAGATCGACACGGCCCGGGACAGGGAGGGAGTGTTGACTACCGAGATCGAGGCGATGGGCGAGAAGATCGCCTCCCTCGAAGGTCAGGTGACCGAACTGCGAGGCCAGGAAGCCGCCGCGGAAGCTGAACTCGCGGCGAAGCAGACCGAACTCGACCAAGCGGTCGTCAAGCTCGAAGAGGCGATCGACGAACTAGAGGTCATTCGAGCCCGGCTGCGGCGGGCGCTCAACATCCTCCGCGACCGTCTGGTCGCCATCTACATGTCGGGCACGCCCGACATCGCCTCCATCGTCCTGGCTGCCTCTGACTACGGCGACATGGTGTCCGTGGCTGAATACGCGGAACAGATCCAACGTAGCGACGAGGTGGTGGTTGACCGAGTGCGAACGCTTCGCGAAGATGCTGAGAACCTAGTTGAGATCCGGCGCGACGCGAAATCCACGATAGAAGCCGCTCGCGATCAGATCGCCGCCGAAGAGAATCGCCTTGAGGTCACACGGACCGCGTTGGAGAGCAGGGAAGGCGCCCTTGTCGCGGCCCGTACCAACCGTCAATCGACCTTGGAAGGCGTGCAGGGGGGCATTCACAAGTACGAAGACATCGCCGCGGATCTCCGAGCGAAGATCGAAAGGGAAGTCGCCGAGGCAACCACCAGCGCCGCACTCCCGACCGGACCCGAGCCAGCACCTAGCGACGCGGGGTTCATTTGGCCGGTCGAAGGTACCTTCACCTCGCCCTTCGGTGCTCGATGGGGGAGCATGCACGAAGGCATCGACATCGCCGCGCCCGGAGGCACCCCCATCCGCGCGGCCGCCTCGGGAACCGTGGTCCTGATGCAGTCCGAAGCCGAGAGCGGCGGCTATGGAAACTACACATGCGTCGATCACGGTGGAGGTCTAGCCACCTGCTACGCCCACCAGTCGGGTTTCGCCACCTCGACCGGGGCAACGGTAAGCCAGGGCGACGTGATCGGCTACGTCGGCAACACAGGGCACAGCTTCGGGGACCATCTCCATTTCGAGGTGCGCATCGACGGTGCAGCCGTCGATCCGATGGGCTACCTCTAGCCGCGCCCCCACGCGTTTGGACATCGCGGCGCCGCAACTCCTACACTGTGTCGTATATGTCAGGTAATTCGGCGACTCCAGCTCTCGACCAAGGAATGATGTCTTGAGTCAGACGGCACCGGCAGACAGTCCGGCTTCCGCGGTCCTTGAGGCGGGCGGCATGTTGCGAGCCTCGGAGAAGTCCGTGGTCGAAACAGCTTTGCGACATCGGCCAGGTGTGATCGAGGTCGAAGCCAATCCGGTCGCCCAGACAGCGACCGTGACTTACGATCCGAAACTCACGTCGGTCGAAGAGCTGAGCAGGTGGATCACAGAATGCGGGTATCACTGCGCGGGCCAGTCGGTTCCCGACCATGTGTGTGACCCGATGCTCGGGCCGGCCGATTCGTCCTCCCACGAACACACCGAGATGCGAGGCACACCCGATGAAGTGATGGGTCACGGTGGTCACGGCGAGATGTCGATGGCCGCGATGGTCGCCGACATGCGCAACCGCTTCCTGGTCGCCGCGTTCTTCTCGATTCCGATCCTGCTTTGGTCGCCGATCGGCCGCGACGTGTTCGGCTTTGAGGCTCCGGTTCCGTTCGGCCTGCGCGAGGACGTATTCACGTTGATCCTCAGCCTGCCGGTGATCTTCTACTCCTGCTCGATCTTCTTTACCGGAGCGGTCCGGGCACTGCGCGCCCGGACGCTCGACATGATGGTGCTGGTCGCGGTCGCGGTCGGGGCGGGTTGGACTTATTCGTTGGTCGTCACCCTCACCGGCGGTGGTGAAGTCTTCTATGAGGCGGCGACCGTTCTCGCCGCCTTCGTCCTGCTCGGTCATTGGTTCGAGATGCGAGCCAGGGGCGGCGCCAACGACGCGATACGCACCCTGCTGGATCTCGCACCTCCCAAGGCGCTTGTGGTTCGCGACGGAGATACGGTGGAGATCCCGACCAGCGAAGTGCAAGTGGGCGACGTGCTCCTGGTGCGTCCCGGTTCGAAGATCGCAGTAGACGGGATCGTCGAGGACGGAGAAAGCGAGGTTGACGAGTCCACCGTCACCGGCGAGAGTCTGCCCATCCACAAGGGGCCAGGCTCGGAGGTCATCGGCGCCACCATCAACACCAACGGGACACTCCGGGTGCGGGCCACGAAAGTCGGGTCCGATACCGCCCTGGCGCAGATCGTCAAGCTGGTCCAAGAAGCCCAGAACTCCAAGGCCCCAGGACAGAAACTCGCTGATAGAGCCGCGTTCTGGCTCGTTTTCGTCGCTCTCATCGGTGGTGCCGCGACTTTTGCCGCCTGGGCGATCTTCAGTTCAGAGCCGATCTCGACCGCGGTCCTCTTCGCGATCACGGTGGTCGTCATCACATGCCCGGACGCATTGGGGCTCGCGACACCGACAGCGATCATGGTCGGTAGCGGCCTCGGAGCGAAACGCGGGATTCTCTTCAAGAACGCGATCGCACTCGAGACTTCGGCCCGGATCGACGTGGTGGTCATGGACAAGACGGGCACGCTTACCAAGGGCGAGCCGGAAGTGACCGATGTCTTCGTCTATGGGTTTGATCGTGGCGAGCTGTTGAGTCTCGTCGCGGCCGTTGAACGCTCCTCGGAACATCCTCTGGCTGAGGCCATCGTCCACCAATCCGAATCCGACGAAGTGCCCCGGTTGGATGCCGAGAGCTTCGAGAACGTCCCTGGGCACGGTGCGGTGGCGACGGTTCAGGGACGCAAGGTGCTGGTCGGAAACAGGCGACTGATGGAGGACAACGGCGTGGAGCTTGGTTCCCTGACAGCGCGCCGCGAAGAGTTGGCGGCCAGCGGACGCACAGTCGTGGTCGTCGCCGTTGACGGACGTGCCGCTGGCTTGATCGGGATCGCTGACGCGCCACGCGAGACATCTGAGGAAGCCATCGGAGCTCTACATGAGGCGGGCGTCGAGGTGGTCATGTTGAGCGGCGACAACCAGGCGACCGCCGAACGGATCGCCGGACAGCTAGGCATCGACACCGTGATCGCGGAAGTCTTGCCGGGAGACAAGGCAGCGAAGATCTCGGAACTACAAGCCGATGGGCGGAAGGTCGCGATGGTCGGCGACGGGGTCAACGACGCGCCGGCTCTCGCCCAGGCGGACCTCGGAATCGCGATCGGTGCCGGCACGGATGTCGCGATCGAGACGGCGGATGTCGTTCTGATGCGCTCCGATCCACTCGACGTGCCAACGGCCCTCGCGATAGGACGGGCGACTCTGAGAAAAATGCATCAGAACCTGGGCTGGGCGGTCGGCTACAACTCCGTGGCGCTGCCGATCGCGGCCGGAGTTTTCGAACCTTCGCTCGGCCTCATGCTTCGACCCGAGATCGCGGCTCTTTCGATGTCGGGTTCGAGCTTCATCGTTGCCGTCAATGCGCTGACTTTGAAAGGTGCGCGACTACCGGGAACCTCGAACAACGGCGACCCCGCAACCGGCCGGACCGAAGTCAGGGACGAAGAGACGGAACCGGAACACAACCAAGAGCACAACCTGTGAACTCGTAATCCGTGACGGTAGTCAAGCAACCCAAGATCACGCTCGCGATCGCGCTGGTCGCGTTCTTCACCGAAGAGATCTGGAGCCTCTTCGCCCTCAGCGACCGAGGTGTTTCTCTGTCTGCTGAATCGGGAGCCGCTCTGCTCCTATCGGTTTCGTTGGCGATTGGGCTGGTGGTACTGCTTGCGTTGGCCGTCGGAATCGCCCTGAACCGTCACTCGAAGTCCAACTTCAAGCAGGCGCTCCTCGCCCTGACCATCGTGGCCGTACATATCTACGCATCCCACGAGCTGCTGCAACTCCTCTCGGGGGGCGGCCGGGCCGTCGGCATTCACGGCCTGTTCGGCCATGGAGGGTGGCTGCTCGTGCCGCTCCTTCTGTTCTCGGTGACCTCGCTCGTGGCGCTGGTCCTGGGAATCCGGTCGTTTCGCAAAGAGTGTCATTTCGCCGTGGATGTGCCGATCGGCATTCCGTGGTCGGCGAGGCGGGCGATCGTCATACCTTCGAAGTCCTGGGTCTCTTTCGGGTACTTCCGTCCCTGGGGCGCCAGGGGACCTCCTCTAGCTCACATGTAGCCCAGCGGCCTCCCCAGGGAAGGCCGGCCCCTCAAAACGTGTGAGAAAGGAGCGTCCTGAATGGACGTCGCCAATCGTGACGCATGCACATCGAACGATGCCTGTGCGCCGCCAGCCGGACGACCTGCGTCTGGCGCAAGGATCAATTGCCCGACAACTGAAGGTTCCGAATGGGTGCGATGAGCCCGTCCGCCCGGACGAGAAGGACCACCTATCGGCCCGCGGGCCCAAGCGCCGGGGCGACTTTCTGGGTCGCTGTCGCGATCGTGTCCGCGGCTGCTGGCTACTTGCTTCATCACTCGGGATACTTTCCCAGTCACCGTTTGGAAACGGCACTCTTCGCGGTGTTCCTGGCCAGCGCATGTGGAGTCATCCTGGGCAGTTTGATCGCGAACAGGAGGCACCCCGCCCCGTTGCCGGTCGTCCTGGCGACCGGAACCGCGGTAGTCGTCTCGCCGTCATCCGGTCGAGACGCGAGGTCGCTGGCCGCCATTCACGCTCGGTATCTGGGCAAGGGGCTATTCGTCTCGCTTGGCCCAGCGTTTCTCCGTTCCTACTACGACGGCTATCTTTGCTCGCCATATGGGATAGCGCTCGTCGCGAAGGCCAAGGAGCAACCCGTCGGGATGTTGGTCGGCACGATCGACCAGCGGCGACATCTCCGTTGGATCTTCAGAGATCAGTTCCTCAAGCTGACCGCCCTCGCTCTGGTGGCTTTGGCGACTCGGCCGATGACGACGGTCAGGTTCCTCCGGACCAGAGTTGGTCGGTACCGGGCCGCGCTGAGGCGAGCACGCACCACGACTGACTCGGACGGCGATTCGATGCCCGCGGTGCTCAGCCATGTCGCGGTGCTTGACGGTGCCCGTGGGGAGGGTGTCGGCACCCAGCTCGTCGGTGCTTTCGAGTCCGCTGCCAAGGATGCGGGCAAGTCGACGGCTGTCCTTACCACCGACGCGGGTGCTTCCGGCGCGACCGAGTTCTACCTTCGGCATGGCTGGGAGGTAGTCGGAACCGCGGTCGGGCTGGATGGCGAACTGTCCACGTCGATGAGGAAGGATCTGGTTTGACCGTCCTGCGCGAACCAAGGGGCTCAACGTCCAGGCGGTCGAACCCTGGGCGAGCCAGACGACGGCAGATACTGGTTCGTCGATGCTCGTTGTTGCTGTTGGTGATGATCTTTGGATTCTTCTTTGCGTTCATAGCCGTTGGGTTGTTTCGCGGTTCGCCGTCGTCTCAAACCAACGGGGTCTACCAGGGATCGAACCAGTCCGAACTGCCCGACGATCCACCCAAAGTCCCGGTCTATGAGGCGTTTGGCGAGGAGGTGACCCCAGCGGGGAAGTCTCTATCCGCGAAGATCGCTCAAACGGCCTTGACCTACTCAAGGGGAGAAAGCGTCCGCCTAGTCGCAACGAGGGTCGGTCGTTTCGGTTCGCGGGTGTCTCCGTCTGTGCTTCGGCCCGCCTTCGTTCCGGGCTCGCGGTCCTGGGCGAAGACGATCTATCCCCAGATGGCTGGATACACGGGCGACACCATGGGTGCGATGGTCGTCGTAAGGCAGACGACCGAAGACGAGCAGGGGCGCCGCACCAATCAGACGCGGGTGGTCGACGTTAGGTTGAGGTTGGTTGGTGACGAGTGGGAACTGGACCAGCTCGGATCTGTGGGAGGCAGCCCGGTCGAGCGTCCAGTCGATCTCTCGCCCGAGGCCAAGGCAGTTCTCAACGATCCCGCGATCGACTTGCCGGATTCTTCACGTTGGGACATATACCGGGGAGAAGTCAGCGACAACCTGCTGGCGGCGCTATCGAGTGCCGCGGGGTCGTTTCGGTTCCGGGTCGCGGTCTTGAAGACCGGGCACCCTCCGTCGGTTTGGGGGACTTCGAACC
>DAIQCC010000001.1:127004-169100 GCA_036780865.1 Solirubrobacterales bacterium
GGTCAGTGGCTGGAAAGCCCGTGCTTCTACAGCGCGAGTCCGGCAGCGCTGCCTTCGATCTTGCCAGCGCCTGGGTATCAGGTGGTGCCATCCAGGTCGGGAGCCCTTGGACCTTCACAAGCGACGGGTTCAGCACTTTCACCGACGAAGTTCACCAGGACCACATCCATGTGCAGCCGTAGGGAAGAAATGCTCTCGGCCGAACCAGCCGGCGCGGACCCGCCGTTACGGCAGGCTCGCGTGCCTACCGTTGTAAGGGCTCTCTCGGCGCTGACCATAGTCGCCATCCCTTTGGTGTTGGTAGGCAACTCGGTCTGGCTGCTGCTCGGCCCTTGGTTTGTCGACATCCAATACGCCCTGCCGGGCTTTCCGGTCGACCCAAACGGGGTCCAGGGTCCGGCCCGTAGCGAACTCGCGAAAGTCGGCATTAGTTCTGTGCGCCCGATCGGTGAAGGGGTCGACCTGCTCCGTGAGGCCCGTCTACCCGACGGTGACATCGCATTTACGGAGCGAGAGATCAGCCATATGGCAGACGTGCGCGAAGTGATGAGCGGGCTACTTGCAATCTGGCTGGCCGCCGGGGTCTCCCTCGCCGGAGCCCTCTTCGGGCTTTCTCGGTTTGCCGCCCATCGTTCACGAGCGCGCGCCCTCGTTCGTGGCGCGCTTGTCACCGTCGGCGCCATGTCTCTGGTCGGCCTCTTCATGGCATTCGCTTTCGAAATCTTCTTCGATGGCTTCCATCGTCTCTTCTTCTCTGAGGGTACCTGGCAGTTTGCCGACCGCTACACACTCCGCCAGCTCTACCCCGACGCCTTCTGGGGTATCGCCGGTGCGACAGTCGCGATCATGGTGCTCCTGCAAGCGGGAGTATTGGCTCTGATTGGGCACCGTTTGGCTACCAGATACGAACCTCGAGGGGACGCCAGGCGTTCTCCGTCAGGTCACATCGACGAGGACGCTACCTAGCCAGGCAGTAGGCAAACACGATGAAGTCCCTGCGGGCCTTGCCTCCGAGGTCCGAGTTCATGGTTACGAACCATTGGCGTTTGCGGGTGACGGGGCCAGAGTCGACCATCGCTACTTTCAGCGGTCCTGCTTCTGGGCTGTTTCGTGTTCGCACACCGCCGCTGATAAGTCGCTCTCCACGGCGGCATTGCGCGTGTCCGGATGCGATGTCGTACTGGCCGTCGCCCTCGGTCGTGTCGAAGTCCCGGACCTTGCCCCATCTCAGCTTCATCGGCCCGAGATTCTTGGCTTGGATTGCGTGCGGCTTGATCTCTCGTGTCCCGACGCTGTTCCTCGTGACCGCGAATGCGGTGCCACCGAGGGCAACGAACAGGGCCACGATCGCGAGGATGGTTGTTGGGGACGGGATGCGTCGGCGGGTGCTCATGCTCTCCTCCTGGCGTTGAGTCTTTGCCATTGGTCTATGGCCTGACTCGGACGTATCGGGCGGCCGAGCGCCCTTGGGTGTACGGGTATTCGTGTTGGGAAGGAACAACAGCCCAGAACACAAAGCGGGTAGTCGCTCCTACGGGCGTGAAGGCGTAGGCAGCTCGCCACTTACCCAATGGGTTGGTTCGGGCCTTACGAACGAGGAAGCGCTTCTTGGCTCCGGGCACGGTCCCGTAGATCACGACGACCCGCCCGCCAGCGTGCGGATCGGGGATTCGGCCAGAGAACCGGACCGGCTTGAAGGGGCGAGTTCGATGACGACTCACGTGGAGTGTGGACTTGGATTTAACCTTGACACGAAGCCCTCGTGAGATCTGCTTCGCGCCGTCCCGGTAGACGACTCGGAGTCGACGCGAGGCGCCTCGTCGGATCTTGTAGGCAAATCCACCATTCGTGTCGGTCGTGATCGTTCTGAGCAGCTTGAACTTCTTGTGGGGCAGGTCTACATGGGCTTGAACGCAGATCGTCGCGCCGGGGACAGCGTTGCCGCGAGCGTCGCCGAGCCAGCCGCGAATCAAAGTGCGACCGCCGAACTTCAATCGAGCAATCCTCTTCCCGCCTCGTCCGAACCGAGCATTCAGTCTCGTTCCACCACCAACGACGGAGGCGGGACAAAGACTGTCGACCACCACGTCTCGGGATTGGCAAGCCGTGTTCGCCACGCCAGTCTGGGCGTGGTCGGAGACGCAGACGACGATCTTGTTCGTGCCGTTCTCGAACGGTGGAAGGGAGGTGTCGAGCAAATAGCTCTTACCGAAGGTCCTAGGGCAAGGCGCCATCCGGGATGTCTGGCCTGAGGGGAACAGATGGCACGACGCTGCCAGATCATCTCCCGCTACCGGAGTCCCGTTCACGGCGATAGTTGCGATGCGGATGCCGGAACCCTCATCGGCCGCGATGACACCGAGGTTTTGTCGGCCTCGCTGGATCTTGCCATCGAGAATTGATCCTCCGACAGCGAGCGTTGGGGTGGCAAGGTCGGTCAGACGAAGCCTCACCTGTTTCACATAGGCGTGGGCGGCGCTAGCCGCGCCAACGCAACGGTTGCCCTTGTTCGGCGCAGTGCATTGGAGTCTCACCGTGAAGTAGCGCCAGTTACCGGCGGGGATCGCGGAGAGATGTTGCTTTCCGTCGTTTTGGTTCTCGGTAACCACGCTGTTGCCGACCGACGGCGACACGACCAAATAGCCAGAGACTCCATCGGCATTCTCCAACCGACTTCGAGCCGAACCTCCACTAATCACTGTGCCGAGTGGCGCCGTCCAGGCCCAAGCTCCATACCGTCTCGCAACAGTCGCGGTGCCTCAAGCACTGCGAAGTCGGGAAAGGAGCGTCGGGCGCGGCTGTTTGCGCGACCGATGTCGTCCAGCCATTCGACAAGCTCGGATGAGGCCGGTAGGCCGCTTGCGTCCACGTGCTGCCGCAGTCGTCCGCGAAGCGCGTTGAACTGGGCAAATTCGCCGTCCTGCCAGAGCTGCCGGAAGTACGTGAGAAGCCCCCGCATTTCCCAACGGTTGAGGGGAACTACGCACTCCACGTCGAAGAGTCCATCGCCGCGGGGCACGCAGCGGAGGCTGAGCGCATCTGGCAGAAAGAGATCGGACTGTGTCAGTTCTCGCGTGAGATACACGAACCGTTCGAGCTTGGTCCGAAGCTCTGCGTCCGGGGGCGCCAGTGCGTTGGGCAGTTTGTCAGGGTTGAAGGTGTTCTGGTCCGTCATGCCTAAATCTTTGTCAGTGGGGGCAACCATTCATGCTTGAAGGTCTTCTCGAGCTGGAGCGCGTCTTCCTCAGAGTCGACCGTGAGCCACGATGCCGTGCAGCTATCGAGCCACGCGTTGACCTGATTGGCTTCTGCTCGGGTGACTGGTCGGCCGGTCTTGATCTCGTTTGCGGTGGCGATGCCGAGATGTTCGGCGACGTTTCGTCGTAGGGCGGAATTGGTCATAGAAACGCCACGGCTTCGGTGCGCTTTGCCGAGCCGGCTTGCCAGCGACCTGGCCTTCCCTATGTAGACGGGAGCGTCGTCGTGCCACAAGGCGTAGACGCCAGGCAACGCGGGAAGTCTGTCTCCGCTGAGATCCGCGAGCCGATGCCGAGGCCGGGCGCGCATCTGCTGCCAATGGGGTCCCCAATCCACGCTGGTACGTTATCGCGATACAGAGCCGGGAACGATTGAAATCAGCGAGAATGAGTCGCCGGTGGAAGGCGAGATCTGACGGCTTGGCCCTGAGTTCACTTCCTGGGGGCGTGACCTGCACTGGCACTAAAGACCGTTAGTGCCAGTAGACCCCGCACATCGGCGCATATCCGAGCCTATTGTCGCAAGGCAGCAAGTCCAGCGGCAGCGGGAAACCCAGCTATCAAGCCATTTCACGAGGACCGTTACTCTCGCCTGGGCCTGATGGTAAGGAAGGGGTCAGCGGTTCGAATCCGCTTCCGGGCTTGTTGAAGTTTCCTAAAGGAAGTGTGGCTAGGATCCCGTGCTTCCGTGAGTGGTGAATCCACAACAGTCCAGCCCGAAGCGCCGAAGATGAGTGCCGGCCAGCGTGCCGAGTTGATCACGGTGATCGCCATCAACATTAAAATCAAAGCCTGGCTGGTTACCGGCTGCAACCGTGACGACACTTCGTCGGTCACCTCGGTTCCGACCGCGATGGCTTCGGGTGATTCCCGGATCGTCGGCGAAGGGGAACTGGGCGGGCTAGCTGCCGAAGTCGGTCACGTTATTTTCTGGGCCGGGCCTGTCCCCGATGCGCAGATTGAGTTCAGCGCCGACGAGAACGGAAACGTCCATCTCCGCTATCTGACCGACGGCGCCCAAGCGGGCGACCCCACCCAGAGCTTCCTGAACATCGGTTCCTACCCGTTCGCGGGTGCATACGAGGCAACCCGCAAGCTTTCCGAACGACCAGGGCTGGTCAAGGTGACCGAACACGGAGGGGTCGGCTTCTACGACCCGGCGAATCCTTACAGCGTGATCATCGCCTGGCGTGAGTATCCCGATCTTCAGGTTGAGGTGTACGACCCCGAGAAGAATCGCGCGCTCGAAGTCGTCCGCAGTGGCGATATCGTGCCCGTGTCCTGATTCTCGCCTGGGTCATCTTCCCCCTCGTCTTGCTGGCGCTTAGCGTCGGTCTCGGTCTGCTGGCCGAACTGATTCGCGGGCGCACCCTTCCCTGGACTCTTCTTCCCGCAACCGGGTTTGCCGCGCTGATCGCTGTCGGCGGCCTGATTACCTGTTTCCCGTCACTGGCCGAGTTGACCACGGGCGCGGTCACCGGTCTCTCGATTGCCGGCTATGCCGCACTGGTCACGGGCGGTCCCCGCGGGCCGGTCCGAAGCTTCGCTTATCTGAAGCCAAGCTCTCAGGTGACCTGGCCGATCCTCGCCGCGGTTGGCGTTTTCTTCGTCTTCGGTGCGCCAGTGATCCTTTCCGGATCGGCGACTTTCGCCGGTTACGTGAAGCTGGATGACACCTCGACCTGGCTGGCTTTCACTGATCACGTGCTGGCCTACGGCCACTCGGTGGATGGGCTTGCCCCTTCGAGCTACGAAGCGACAGTGCAGATCAACCTTGAGGCCGGCTATCCGCTTGGAGCCTTCATTCCGCTCGGGGTGGGGCATGAGCTGACGGGCCAGGATTCAGCCTGGCTTTTTCAGCCCTACCTCTCGTTGATGGCCGCGCTGATGGCACTGGTCTTCTTTGAGCTGGCGAGCCCGGTGGTCCGCGATCACCGGCTCCGTGCGGCCGCCGTGTTCATCGCCGCCCAGCCAGCCTTGCTGGTCGGGTACGCGTTCTGGGGTGGGATCAAGGAGATCGCGACGGCCTTGCTGGTTTCGATTCTCGCGGCCGGCGCGGTCGGTCTGGTCCGGGAGCCCGGGCCACGCGGCGCGGTCGTGGTTCCGATCCTCGCGGGGTCGGCTCTGATCGGGGTGATGGGAGCAGGAGGTCTTCCCTGGCTGGGCGCGATCATGCTCGGCACTGCAGTGCTCATGGCCGGCACCGTCTGGCATCGCAGCAAGGCTGGTGAGGAGGTTTCCGGGCTGGTCAAGACGATGCTGATCGGTGGGGCAATTGCCCTGGTCGGGGTGCTGGCGATTGGACTTCCGACGGTCTTCGCGGCCGGTCAGCTCTTCTCGCCGAACCAGGATGCGCTGACCCGGGCCTCGGAGGAGATGGGCAATCTGATCCGCCCGCTCAGCCTTGCCCAGTACCCGGGGCCCTGGCCGGTCGGTGACTTCCGGCTCGAGCCGGCATCGAGCCTCGCCAGCCTGCTTACTTCGATCCTCGTCTTCGCGACCGTCCTGGCGGCCGGCTTCGGTCTGGTCGCCGCCGTTACCCGTCGGGCCTGGGGGCTGCTGCTGCTCACCTTCGGTACCGGCCTTGGCTCCTTCCTTGTCTGGTACGTCGGGTCGCCGTGGGTCCAGGGGAAGGCGTTGGCCACCGGTGCTGCTTCCTTCCTGGTTCTCGCGATGGCCGGTATCGGTTACCTGCTTGGTGCCGGTTCGAAGGCTGAGCTTGAGGCCGAGAATGGAGAGAGGTCGAGCCCGTTCGCCGGCATCTCGACCAACGGGCTGAAGGCGATCGGTGCGGTGCTCCTGATCGTGCCCTGTGGAGTTCTCGTTTCGAGTGCGCTGGCCTACCACGAGTCCTGGCTGGCACCGAAAGCGCAGCTGACCGAGCTTTCGGAAATCGGGCAGGAGTTCAAGGGCGAGGGTCCGGCGCTGATGACCGAGTACCAGGCTTACGGGGTCCGACATTTCCTGCGCCTGCTTGATGCCGAGGGAGCATCGGAGCTCCGGCGACGGGTCATTCCCAGGCTTGACGGGGCGGAAACGGAAAAGGGGGCCTGGTCGGATACCGACGAGCTCGTCCTCGACCCGGCCCAGGAGGGGGTTCTGACCTACCGGACCCTGGTTCTGAGACGAAACCCCCGCCAGAGCCGTCCGCCTTCGCCTTACGAGCTGGTCTGGCAGGGCGACTATTACGAGGTCTGGCAGCGAGACCCGGACTATGACCCGGCGAACCTGATTGTCCACCGGCCGTTCGGTGGCGTCTACCAGCCAACCGCCGTTCCGAACTGTGCCGTGGTCCAGAACGTCGCGATCCAGGCTGGGCCTGACGGCGAGGTGGTTGCGGCGGTCCGCAGGCCCAACGCGATCGCTGATCTGCCTGAGTTTCCGAATGACTGGGTTCCCGATCCGGTCAACCTGACCCTGACCCCGCTCTCTGACGGGACTGCGAGCGGCAGCGTCGAGGTGCCGGAGTCGGGCCGCTATCAGGTCTGGGTCGGAGGGTCGGCGCGCGGCCGGGTTTCGGTCGAGATCGGCGGCCAGGATGCCGGCTCTGCCAGGGGGCTCCTCAACAACAACGCCCAGTTCATCAAGCTGGACGAACTTGATCTGGAGGCCGGCTCGCTCTCGGTGGCAATGACCTATGAGCGGGGAAGCATCCTGCGGCCGGCCACCGGCGGCTATCCGTTCGGTATCGGTCCGGTCGTGCTCGAACCGGTCGAGTCGACCACGATCGTGCGTAGTTCGCCAGCCAACGCGCAAAAGCTTTGCGGCCAGTCGCTGGACTGGATCGAAGCCGTTCGGTGACACCGGTTCTGCCTGATGGCGGCAAGATATTCGCGCTTAGCAGCCCCGCCGGACAGGAGCAGTCGCAAACACGGCTAAACCGATAATATTCGTAGACGTGCCTCTGCCCACCGGCCGAGGCTTAATTTTGTCAGCACTGCCTGAGTAGCGAGGAAATATGGCACGCGGAGATGTCCGCATCGCGGTGACGCTCGCATGTGAGAACTGCAAGCGTCGGAACTATCAGACGAATAAATCGAAGCGCAATACTCCGGATCGGATCGAGATGCGGAAGTACTGCCGCTGGTGCGGAAAGCACCAGCCCCACAAGGAAACCCGCTAGTGGCCAAGTCCCGGGCACAGAGAAAGGCCGAACGCCGCGCGCGTGAGGCTGCGGCGCAGGGTGAGAATGCGGAGGCGAAAGCCCAGCACGACACCCAGGTGCCCAAGTCCGGTGACATTGCCGAGATCGAAGCCGTCGAGGCCGGAATCGCGGCCGGCGCCCAGGAGGAGGACCTCGAGACTCCGGATGCCCCGAAGAAGGAACTGAGCTCGAAGGAAGAGAAGCGCAAGGCCAAGCAGGAAGAGAAGCGCAAGAAGGCCGAACAGAAGAAGCTGGAAGAGCAGCAGCTCGCAAAGCGGCAGAAACAGGCCAAGACCGAACGCAAGCGGGGCGGGGTGATCGGATTCCTGTCATCCTGCATCGCCGAACTCAAGAGGGTCCAGTGGCCGGACCGGGATACCCTGCTCCAGGCTACCGCCGTGACCGTCGTCTTCGTGATCGTCGCGGCCGTCTACCTCGGCGTCCTCGACCTTTTCTTCAACTGGCTCATGCAGAGGATCATCTAGAACATCATGTATCGCTGGTACGTAATCAACACATACTCCGGGCAGGAGAACAAGGTCAAGCAGAAGCTCGAGCACCGCATCGAGTCGATGGGCCAGGGTCACCGTGTCCGCAAGGTCGTTGTTCCCACCGAGCAGGTCTCAGAAGTCAAGGACGGCCAGAAGATCCAGGTCGAAAAGCGGACCATGCCCGGCTACGTGCTGATCAACATGGAGATGACCGACAACGCCTGGAGTCTCGTCGCCAATACCCAGGGCGTGACCGGTTTCGTCGGTCCCCGCGACACACCGGTCCCGCTGACCAAGGCGGAGATCGATCGCCTGCTTCACCGCGAGACCACCGAGCGGCCCCGCACCCAGGCCCAGTTCGAGATCGGCGAGACGGTCAAGATCGTCAGCGGTCCTCTTTCAGACTTCTCCGGCGAGATCGCCGAAATCAATGACGACCAGCAGAAGCTCAAGGTTCTGGTGTCGATCTTCGGGCGCGAGACGCCCTCGGAGGTCGGCTATGAACAGGTCAAGAAGCTCTAACCCCACCATCAACCTTTAAGGCATTCAGTCCCATGGCTAAGAAAGTAATGACCCTCATCAAGCTCCAGATTCCGGCCGGTCAGGCCAACCCGGCACCGCCGGTCGGCCCGGCCCTCGGCCAGCACGGGGTCAACATCATGGACTTCTGCAAGGCGTTCAACGCGCAGACCCAGCAGGAGGGTGGCACGATCATTCCGGTCGAGATCACGGTCTACGAGGACCGCAGCTTCGACTTCATCACCAAGACGCCCCCGGCGGCGGTGCTGATCAAGGAAGCGATCGGACTCAAGAAGGGCTCGGGAGAGCCTCACATCAACAAGGTCGGCACCATCACCGAGGCCCAGGCCCGCCAGATCGCGGAGCGCAAGATGCCCGATCTGAACGCCAACGACCTGGATGCCGCCTCGAAGATCATCGCCGGCACCGCCCGCTCGATGGGCGTGGAGGTCAAGTAATCATGGCTCACGGCAAGCGCTTTCGCCAGCAGTTCCAGAAGGTCCAGCGCGACCACGTCTACCCGCCCGCCGAGGCGATCAACCTGATCAAGGAGACCGCTTCGGCCAACTTCGACGAGACCGTCGAGGTTCACATCCGTCTCGGGGTCAACGTGCGTCACGCCGAAGAGCAGCTTCGCGGCACCCTCGCCCTGCCCAACGGTCTCGGCAAGGACGTTCGCGTCGCCGTCTTCGCACAGGGCGACAAGGCCCGTGACGCCGAGGCCGCCGGAGCCGACATCGTCGGTGCCGACGACCTCGCCGCCAAGATCGAAGAGGGCTTTGACGACTTCGACGTGGTCATCGCGACTCCGGACATGATGCCGACCGTCGGTCGTCTCGGCCGGGTGCTCGGCCCGTCGGGCAAGATGCCGAACCCCAAGGTCGGCACCGTCACCGAAGACGTCGAGAAGGCGGTCGGTGAGTCCAAGGCCGGCAAGATCGAGTACCGGACCGACCGTCAGGCGATCGTCCACCTGGTCATCGGCAAGGCCTCGTTTGACGCCGAGAAGCTGCTCGAAAACTACGCCGCGGTGATGGAAGAAATCAGCAAGGCCAAGCCCGCCTCGACCAAGGGCCGCTACATCCTCTCGGTCTCGATCTCGACCACCATGGGTCCCGGCATTTCCGTTGATTCGGGCAAGGCAACCGAAGCGGAGATCTTCGGCGAGCAGACCGACACCGATTCCGAAGCCGAAACCGTTCCTGTTTGATGCGAAGCGGCTGGTTGACCGCGGGAGTCCTTTGCTTCATCGGGACTGGGCTCGTTGCCTGCGGTAGCGACAGCGACGAGACATCAAGTTTGCAGCCCACTGCAGAACAGATCGTCGCCGCGAAACAGATTCAGAGGTTGGGCGACCAGGCGACCGACGCGATCAGCAAGACCGATGCCGCTGCCTTGTGTGCGCTTGTAGAACCCACTGGATTGAAGCGTGAATTCGGCAACGCGAAACGCTGCGAAATGCGACTTGACGGAGAGTTGCGCCAGAGCGGAAACAGCCCCCGGATTGAGTTCACCGAGATCTCGGTGAGCGGAGACACCGCTACCGCCACGAGCACGTCCGAAAACGACGGCAGTTCCGACTACTTCTTCGTCCGCGTCGGTGGCAAGTGGTACCTCGATATTTCCGGGGAATCGGACGCTCCGGCCGAATCCGGCGAGTAATCACCTCCTCCAGCAAACCCATCCGGCAAGGAAGTCAATTTGGATACCCAAGAGATAGGAACACAGGAAGTGGTTACATCGACCGATAACACTGGTTTCAACCGGGTAGGCATAGTCGGCATGGGTTACGTCGGGCTTCCGCTGGCGGTTGCCTTCGCCGAAGCCGGGTGTGAAGTCACTGGCCTTGAGGCCGACCCGACCAAGGTAAGAAACCTCAATAGCGCAACCTCGTACATCGAAGACATTCCCTCCTCGGTGCTCAGGGAACTGGGCACCCGAATTCGAGCCACTTCTGATTATGGGGAGTTGGCCGATTGCGAGGCGATCATCATCTGCGTTCCGACCCCACTCACCGGGTCAAGCGAACCAGACCTCACATATCTGGAGTCTGCCGGTGAGAACCTCGCTGGGATCCTTGCTCCCGGTCAACTCGTCGTTCTCGAATCGACGACTTACCCCGGCACCACCAGGGATCTTCTTGCCGGGAAACTGGAGGAGGGAGGGCTGAAGGCCGGAGAGGACTTCCACCTAGCTTTCTCCCCGGAGCGGATTGATCCAGGTCGTACCGACTACACGGTCAAGACCACACCGAAACTGGTCGGAGGAATCTCGCCAGAATGCACAGACCGCGCCGCAACCCTTTACGAAACGGTGTGCGACCAGGTTGTTCGGCTGTCGGGTCCGGAAGCTGCCGAGCTTTCGAAGTTGCTCGAAAACATCTTTCGTTCGGTCAACATCGCTCTCGTAAATGAGCTAGCCCAACTCTGCGATCGGCTCGGAGTCGACGTCTGGGAAGTTGTCGACGCGGCCTCGACCAAACCATTCGGGTTCATGAGGTTCGAACCCGGGCCCGGAATGGGCGGCCACTGCCTGCCGATTGATCCTTTTTACTTAGCGTTTACGGCTCGTCAGAATGGTTTCTATCCCGAGTTCATCGAACTCGCAGGCAAGATCAATAAATCCCAACCGCGATATTGCGTCAGCCGCATTGAGCGGATCCTGAACGAAGAAAGGAAGCCCGTGAAGGGCTCGAACCTGTTGATCCTCGGGGTGAGCTACAAGGCCGGCATCGGCGACATACGCGAATCACCGGCCCTCAAGATCATCCAACTGCTCGAGGAGCTCGGCGCCGACCTCAGGTACCACGATCCACATGTCATGGAGCTGCCCCGGCTCGGCCTGAAACACGCCGAGGATCTCGACGTCGCCCTCGAGGACGCCGACCTGGCGGTCATTGTCACCGCCCATCCCGAACTTGATCTCGACTCAGTCGTCGAAAAGAGCAGCCGGCTGCTCGACCTGCGCGGGGTAACGCGGGACTATGATGATCCTCGGATAGTGCTTCTCTGATCCCGGACGCTGAGATTGCTGTCCGCCCATGGCAACTGATCCCTTCATCCACCACCTCGGCCTCTGCGAGAGCGAAAGCGTAGGTTCCGGGACGCGAGTGTGGGCATTTGCCCATGTACTACCGGGAGCCGTCGTGGGCAAGGACTGCAACATCTGCGATGGTGCGTTCATCGAGTCGGGCGTGGTGATCGGAAATCGGGTCACAGTGAAGAACGGCGTCATGATCTTCGCCGGTGCCCGAGTCGGAGACGACGTCTTCCTGGGCCCCGGGGTGGTGTTCACCAACGATCTTTACCCCCGTTCTCGCTATCGGGAGGGGATTGACCATCTGCGCGGAATCGAGGTCAAACGGGGGGCCACGATCGGTGCCAACGCCACGATCGTCTGTGGCTATCAAATTGGAGAGTTCTCTTTCGTTGGTGCCGGGGCGGTGGTCGCGTCAGACGTGCCGGCATACGCCCTCATGCTTGGCAATCCCGCCCGACAGACCGGTTGGGTGTGCCGCTGTGGCCACCGCCTTGATGATCGATACACCTGCCTGAATTGCGGGAACGCCTATCGGCTGGAGGGAGAGGCGCTCACTAACAAGGACGCCGGGGAACCGTCGTGATTCCCGAGTCGAGCTTTGTCCTCGTCGCCAACCAGGCGCAGCGTTCGCGGAAGGCGATGTGTGACCAAGAGCTGAGGGGCCACGACCCCTACGACGCGCTGCTTTCCCCCTTGTTTCGGCTGCCTGTACTCAGATCCAGGCGGTTGCCCCGGTTCGCAGCCCAGCAGGTCGTCCTCCGTTCCAAGGTGAACCTCCGGGGAATTCTGCGTGTTCCGAGCCAGCTCAATCCGGTCACGGCAGGGCTCTACGTTCAAGGCCTCGCCGACCTGACCGAGGCCGGACTGCTCAACCGGGAGGAAGCCTCCGCCGAAGTTTCCGCATGGGTCTCCGAGCTCGCTTCGATTGTCTCGCCTGGATTCTCAGGGCCCTGCTGGGGCTATCCTTTCCCCTGGGAGGGTCGGCAGCACCGGATGCCGGCCGGCACCCCGACCATTGTCGCGACATCCATGGTCGTGAACGGACTCCACCGGGTCTGGCGGGTTTTTGGGAATCAACAGGCCCGAAGCCTGATCGTCGACAGCGCTGGTTTCGTTCTCGATGATCTGCCTCGATCCTCCCGGAGCGACCGGTCCTTCTGTTGGGCCTACTCACCTCTCGACACCCAGGAGGTTCTCAACGCCACCCTGAAAGGCAGCCGATTGCTGGCCCAAGCCATCGACGCCGGATTAGCCGATGGAGAGCAGGATCGCGCCGAAGAAGCGGCGATGGCATCCGCACGTTTCGTAGTCGAGCATCAGGAATATGACGGCGGCTGGCCCTACGCAGTCAGCCCGGATCCGAGAACTTGGCGGGATCATCATCACACCGGTTATGTGCTGGAGTGCCTCAGCACCTACCGGTCGATCATGGACGAACATCAGTTCGATGACTCGATCAACAAGGGTTGGAACCACTACCGTTCCCGCTTCTTCGATGCCAATCAGCTACCGCGCTACTACGACGATCGCGACGGGGCGTTGGACGCGACCGCGGCGGGTCAGGCCTTTATCACCCTCGCTCTTTTCGGCGATCTGGAGTTCGGATTCGAAGTCGCAACTGCCTGCCTGCCCCTGCTCGCCCGGCCCGACGGAACCTTCACCTATCGGCGTAAAGGCAACCGGTCGACGCGCACGCATTTCATCCGGTGGTCGACGGCCTGGATGTTCGCCGGCCTGACCCGTTTGGCCCGCGACGGCTCGCTTGCAGCCTGATGGCGTACTGGGTCGACGTCGACAATCCACCACAGGCGCAGTACCTGAGTCCGATCGCACGCGAACTTCGGGATCGCGGCAACCAGGTTGTTGTTACAGCCCGAAATCACGTCCCAACCCTGGAGGTTCTGGCCAACCGAGGCGAAGCCCCGATCCCGGTCGGTGGGGAGTTCGGTGCTTCACGGGCGTCGAAGGTCGTTGGAACTCTGCGAAGAGCCGCCTCACTCACCATGCTGGTCAGGCGACATGTCGGTGTGCCCCTCGCGACTGTCAGTACTTCCCGCTCGGGAGTTCTGGCCGCTCGCGCTCTCGGTTCACCCTCGTTCACGATCCTTGACTACGAGGGCGTCGAGCTGGGGGCGTTCATCAGGTCCGGCACGACCTTGCTTCACCCGGAGGTCGTTCCGGCAAGCCGGTTCGTCGAACGAGGATTCCCGGCCGACCGAATGGTCGCCTTCCCTGGCCTGAAAGAGGACATCGCCTTCCACGGCTTGGATCTGGACGCGGAGACGGACAACCAGCTGCCCCCTCCGCGGGACTCGAGCCTGACTGCGGTATTGATCCGCCCCCCGTCCCAGACCAGTCACTATCGGGTCGACGAGTCCCTGCGAACGCTGGAGCGCGTGCTCGACCTGCTCACCGGCGAGACCGATGTCCAAGTCATTTTCTCCCCACGCGAGGAGGACCAGATTCCGATGATAGATTCACGGAACTGGCGGGTACCGCCGGTCGTCCTGAGACATCCGATACCGCTGGTGAGCCTGCTTCGCGAGGTGGACCATGTCGTCACCGGTGGCGGAACCATGCTGCGCGAAGCGACCTGGTTCGGCGTCCAGGGGTCAACGGTGTTTCAAGGTCCGATGCCGGCAGTCGACGAGTGGCTCGAGTGTCAGGGAATGATTCGTCGGATCACTTCGGATGACGATCTTTCAGAAATCGAATGGGGTCGGAGGGGCCGCGGCAGACCAAAGATCCCCCGGCATCCTGAGGCTATCCAGTTCGTTGCAGATCGCATCCTCTCGGCTGGCTAACGACCGGGGCTAACGACCGGAGATCCGACTTCATCCCGAGCCCGCTCGGACCTCAAGCTGCCTGAGGGTCGCGCCGAGCCCGGCCTCGAGCCCGGTATCGGCCTGCCACCCGAGTTCGACCTTGGCCTTTCCCGGGTCGATCGCTATCCGGTCTATCTCACCTTCCCGCTTACCAGCAAAGATGGGGTCGAAATCTCCTTCAGCTCGATGGAGCCCGATCAGCCTGACCAGATCCAGCACCGAGGTTTCCTCGCCGCTGCCAATGTTGATCGGACCCGACACGCTCGACGAGCCGGCAAGCAATGTTGCCTTGACGACATCATGGACGTATACGAAGTCACGAGTCTGCTCCCCATCACCGAAGATCCTCGGGCGCTTCTCCTCTTTGAGCTTGCCACAAAAAATCGCTACCACTCCACCCTCACCGTAAGGATCCTGGCGAGGCCCGTAGACGTTTGCCAGTCGCAACGTGACTCCATCGAGGTCGTGGACACGGTGGAAAAAGTCAACGTAACCTTCAGCAGCCAGCTTGCTCTGCCCATATGGAGACAGAGGGATAGAAGCTTCTTCCTCCGAAAGGGGCAAGTTGGGGTTATCGCCGTACACTGCCCCACCGGTCGACACGAAGACAAATCGCTTTACGGACTGAAGGTGACAGCAATGAAGGACATTGACCGTCCCTGCGACGTTAACACTGGCGTCAAACGCCGGGTCCTTAACCGACCTTCGTACGTCCATTTGAGCGGCCAGATGAAAGACGAGTTCCGGCCTGGCGGTCTCGAAGATCTCTTTGACTGAATCTTGGTCCCTTATGTCAGTGATGTAAAGCGTGGCGCCGGATTCAATCGCGCCTGCAATGTTCTCTCGTGTGCCGCTCGACAGATCATCGATCACTGCGACCTTGTCACCCCGGGCTACCAAAGCGTCAACGAGGTGCGATCCGATGAAGCCTGCCCCACCGGTTACCAGCGACCTCATCGCGGCGAGCTCGGACGCTTCGAGCGTTCCAGCAGGGCGATCGTTCCTAAGCCGGCTACGAGTCCGAGCAGCGCTCCGAGAATCGCGTTTCTGGCGGGCTTCGGAGAGGTTGGCGAGGTCGGTTCAGTCGCGGGCGCCACGAATTCCGCGTTGCCTGTCTGGAGCGCCGCGATCATTCCAAGCCTGGTCACGGTCTGTTGTAGCGATTGGCCATCGGGACTGGCCTTCTCCGCTAATGAAAGCCGATCGTACTTCCGTTCCGCGACCCGTTTGGCGGCGTTCAGCTTGGATCTATCTCTCTCTGCCCGGAAAGCAATCAGCTTTCGGGCAAAGATGTTCGCGACGAGTGCCGAGAGCTTGGCTCCGGAGGCAGTGGCATCGATCTCCACAAAGTCGGTGTCACCTACCGCAACGACGCTTACCATCGCGGAAACATCCTCGGGAGCCAGATCAGATGCGCCGTCGACCCGGCTGTCTGCGATGGCGTCGGAAGTCAGATCGGAAACTTCCTTGAGCACCTCAAGCTGCAGATAGGTCGCCAGTACCCGCGCCGCGTCGGTCGGCGGGCTAAAGATGCTTCTTCGAGCGAAATCCGGATCGTTGAACAGCACTTTCGCTGTAGCGGTGTACTCCTTCTCTTTCAACATCGTCAGGCCACCGGACGCGAAGGCTGCGACCAAGGTGCACGCCACCAGCAGGACCACATGACTACGCATCACCAAGAGCCAGTGCTTCAGATCAGATGGTGCCATTGAGTCTTTCGTGTTGGCGGTGATGGAAACTCCGTCTCCTGTTGGATGATGGCCCGATTGCTTCTTTTCAAGAGGCAGAGGCGACCGTCCAGGAACACCGGATGCCTGACCCTGCTCGAAATCGGCAGAATGGAGTGATTGTGCAGCCCGAGCATGGTACCGAAAGCATTTGAGACGCGTCGCCAAGAATTTCGGTTGGCTGGCCGCTGCGACGATTCTCGGGCAGGTCATCGGCTTCGTGGTCTTGGCGGTCGCGTCGAGGGAACTCGGCCCGCAACTCATGGGCGCCTACGCCTTTGCGTTAGGCGTCGCAACCTATATTGGAGTCATCGCGAACGTCGGCGTTAACCTGCTGGGCTCCCGGGAGGTAGCCCAGCAAGGCAAGCCCACTGCGGAGATATTCAACGAGGTAGTAGTGCTTCAGGGGGTCTTAGTGCTGACTTCGATCACGGTGGTGTTTCTTGGGCGAGATCTGCTTGCGACTTCAGGTCTGACGGCGACGCTCATGATGATCGGCATCCTCGGCCTGGGGGCGCACTCCATGAGTGCGGGATGGCTCCTGCAGGCAATGGGCCGATCGCCCTCGCTGGGGGCCGCGCAGCTCCTTGGCCAGGTTGTCTACGGAGTTCTCGCTTTCTTCCTGCTCACATCTGGTACGGACGGAATCATCGTTTTCGCATGGATCAACGTCGCCGGTGCATTTGTCGCAACCACGTTGACGTTCATATTTGCCTGGAAGTCCAGGGAACTGCGATTCGTCCGGGTCAAAGTCCGTGCGCTCCGGCTTCGTTTCGCTGGCAGCGTCAAGGTTGGGATCGGTCTCGTGGTACTCAGCCTCTACTTTGCGGTCGGCCCGGTTGCTCTCGGCTACCTTGCGAATAATGTCGAAACCGGCTACTACTCGGTGGCGCAAAAAATTCCGTTCGCCCTGACGGCGGTGGCGACAATGTGGGTGACTACGTGGCTTCCGCACGCGTCGAGACTTGCATTGTCTGACCCCGCGGACCTCAATCTTTCCATCGAGAAGGTCGTCACCTCACTGACCGGGCTCGGGATCGTCACCGTTTCGATACTCGCCATAACCAGTTCGGATCTGATGTCTCTGGTCTTCGGCCAGGCATTTGAAGCTGCTGGAAGGCCGTTTGCGATCTTGATGGCGGCGGCGGGCATCCTCGCCATAAGCGGAACGATTTCCGCTGCTGTCATCGCCTACAAAGGTGATTCCCAGTTCAGCGTTGCCGTCTGTATCGCAGGGCTGATTGCGGTCTTGGTGACTCTTGGGCTGGTTCCATTCGCGGGCGCCACGGGGGCCGCGGTCGGTGCTCTTGCTGCAGAGGTAGCAATTTTCGCGCTGATGGCCAGGCAGTACAGGATCCTGTCAGGCAGATCTCTTCATGTCCCGTTCGCTCCGTTGCTTGCCATCACCGGCCTCTCAGTGGCTCCCGCTCTGGCCCTGACTCTCCTGTACAGTTCAGCCTCGCCGATTTTGACCCTAGTCGTTGGTCTACCCGGGTGGCTGCTGGCAACTGTCTTGGCCCTGCGGGTCAGACCTGGAGGAGAGAACCGCAGTGGACCTGTTCAGGAAAGCATTTCGTAGGTTTTTGGCCGTGATAGCAAAGACCACCAGAGGGTCCCAGTTCGAACTGGTTCGAAATGATTTCTACAGTCCGCTGCCGGACATCAAGGATCTCAAACAGATCGAGTGGGGCGCCCAGCTTCCCCATGGCGGCGTCGACTTGAAGCTAGAGCAAGCGGCCATGCTGCTCTCCTCTGAATTGTCACCGCTCATCACTGAGTTCGAGGTCTCGCTTGAACCTCCAAGATTACCTGTATCCAATACCGACCCGTTCCCTCTTGAAAATGGTGGGTACGGATCCGTCGATGCTGAGCTGCTTTACGCCATGATTCGGCACCATAGGCCTAACGAGGTCTTGGAACTGGGTTCGGGTGCCTCAAGCCATGTGATCGAACGCGCGAGGATCAAGAACGAGGAAGCGGGCTATCCATTCCGCCATCAAATCATCGATCCCTTTCCATTCGGTAACCCCATAGGCCCGGTAAAAGGGGCGTCGGTAACTGCCAAGCGAGCCGAAGACATGAGTATAGAGTTAATCGACCGTCTCCAGCCGAATGACATCTTGTTCGTAGACACAACCCACACTGTCAAGACCGGGAGCGATGTGCTCCGGGTAATCCTCGAATTCCTGCCTTCTGTAGCGCCGGGCGTACTGATTCACTTTCACGACATCTTCACGCCGTATGATTACCCCAGATCTTGGATTATCGAGCACCGCCGGTGCTGGGCTGAGCAATACATGCTCCAGGCTTTCCTCGCGTATAATACCTCTTTTGAGGTGGTGCTCCCGGCATTTGCGCTCACCAAATCCCAACCCGAAGTGGTTTCTGACGCGGTACCGTCGTTCAGCCCCGGAGTTGAACCGGGCGCCTTATGGATGCGGCGCGTTTAGGTCCCCGATCGTAGCTCTTGACGGCTGGATGCTTGGCTATGCATCTGGACCCTCAGCGCTCTCGAGCCACTCGTAACACGAAGCCGGCTGCATCGCCTCGGCCCGCCCGATTCAATTGACGAGCGAGTCTCTCCCACTTTGCCTTATTGGTTCTCTCGAAACTCAGTACCGAGGCCGGAACGTTGTCATCTGAAGCGAGAAGGGGAGTATCACTCAAATACCGCTCGCTACCTTTGAACTGCAGGGATGTTGAATCAAAGAAGATTCGTTCAATCTGAAATCCTGCTCTGCCAGCCAGGATCCTGAACCCACCAAGTGAGGGAACAAACGTATGGCGCGGCGGGTCCAAGGCGACCCAGTCCGAGCCGTAGCGTTCCCACGCGAACCCAAGTATGGGTAATCTCACCACTACGGAGCCGTGAAGTTTGAGGGAATTTCGCGCAGCAATCAAGGTGTGTAGGGGATCTGGTACGTGTTCCAGTGAGTGATTGAACATGATCACGTCGAAGGACTCGTCGAGGTCTTCTAGGTATCCGCGTCGCAACTTTATGGGACCGTCGTCGCGATCGTTGCTGATATGGGGATCGATACCCCAAAGGTTGTTGAAACCGCAGCGAGCCATTCTCCTTATCAGCTCACCTTCACCTGAGCCAACATCCGCAATCTTGCAATCACACCTAACATTCTGTCCAGCCAAGTACCTCACAAAATGAGGGCGGATATCTACTCTCATCGAGAGCAGATCAAGCCATGATGCTGGCAGCCTGAGTAATGTCCATGCAGCTGTTTGGCGCAGCAGCGATCGAGATACAATTCTGGCAGAGGACATAGAGTAGTACTCGTCGCCGTAGTAATTTGATGGATCCTTCGGAGGATCTCCAAGCCAAAGAGTCTCACATCGCTGACACTTTCGATAAGTGAACTCTTCACGGAGTCCAAACATCATTTCCCGGCTGGAAATCCCAAGTTCGTTTGGAGGGCCACTGCATGCCGGACATGTTTCCATCCCACAAAGCTAGCAAAGAGCCTCTCGAAGAAGAGAGGCAACTCTTGCCGAGGCGTCCTGGCTAAGACGCCTTTTGCCAATAGGCTCCGCTTCCATCGATATCGGTAATTTCAGCGGTGATTCCGTGAGCTTCTCGGTAGTCACTGATCGCGGCGCGACAGGTCTTGAGGTTGTAGTCATCGATAATCAGGAAGCCACCTATCGACAGCTTTGGATAGAGACTGTTCAAGCCGTCCATCGTCGATCCGTACATATCGCCGTCCAGCCTTAGAACAGCAATCTCGTCTATAGGCGCTGTGGGCAGCGTGTCCGAGAACCACCCCTTCAAGAACACCACTTGATCATCGAGCAAACCGTAGCGGCTAAAGTTCTGTTTGACCGTTTCGAGTCCGATTTCAAGCTGCGAGCGCTCATGGTGTGGATCTCCAGCATCGACAGGGTAAGACGGGTCGGGCGGCGGAAGCCCTTCAAAAGAATCAGCAACGAACACGGTCCGATCGGTAACGCCATAGGCAGCAAGAATTGCGCGCATGAAGATACATGCCCCTCCCCGCCAAACGCCGGTTTCGATCAGGTCCCCTGGCACGTCTTTCTGGATGACAGTCTCGACGCAGTATTGAAGGTTGTCCATGCGTTTCCGCCCGATCATCGTGTCGCCATAGTTCGGCCAGACAAGACCGTTCTCGAGCTCGCTCTCTGCCGCCTCCAGGTTCTTCACGATTTCGAAGCCCTTCGCCTCCATCGAACGTGAAGTGGCGCGTAGAGCCTCAAGTACAAGGCGCTTGGAGGGCGCGTAGAGGCTCGGATCCAGGGTGGAGACCGGGACCGGAGGTTGAGGCCACAGCGAAAACGTCAAAGCATCCTTCACTAGCGCTATGTAACGGTCTCTGAGCTCACGAGTTTCGACGGTCATTTCCGCACCGTATACGATCTCAAGCCGCGCGTAACTCCGCCCCGGAGCGCGGCAGGCCGCTCTCCCAGAGCGGTCCGGACGTACTGTTCGATAGGGTGCGACCGCACTCGTCACCCCACCGAAGCTGCAAGAGAAGGACGATTTACGTTGATGAAGCAGGTTCTCCAGGACCGAAATGGAACGACTTCGGTTCGAGAAGTCCCAGTGCCACCTTGTCCAAGGGGCGGCGTGTTGGTGCGCACGGCGTTTTCGGCAATTAGTTCCGGGACCGAACGGGCTCGAGTGGAGGTTTCTCAGAAGTCGCTGTTAGGAAAGGCGCGTGAACGACCCGAGCTGGCCAAGCAGGTTCTTGAGAAGGCTCGCGCGGAAGGGCTCGCGGCTACTCATGCTGCGGTGAAGCAGAAGCTGCTCACAGAGACTCCGGTTGGGTATTCCAGTGCAGGGGAGGTAGTGGAAGTAGGAATCGATTCCCGAGGATTCAGTGTGGGAGATCGAGTGGCTTGCTGCGGGGGTGGCCATGCGAATCACGCCGAAATATGCGCGATGCCATCCAACTTGGTGGCGCGTGTTCCCGATGAGGTCTCGCTCTTGACGGCTTCTCTCACGACGATCTCGGCAGTGGCCCTTCACGGAATTCGATTGAGCGCGGTAACTCTTGGGAACACGGTGGCGGTTGTGGGCGCAGGTCTTGTGGGCCAGATTGCCTGCTGTCTGTTGAGGGCTCAGGGATGTGAGGTATTCGCGATCGAGCCGGATGCTCGTCGGCTGGACCTGGCCATGGCGCACGGAGTCGATCGTGGATTCCCGCTGGAAGGAGCGGCATCGGCGGTGGCTTCGGCTACCGGAGGGGCGGGCGTTGACGCTGTTCTGGTCACGGCGGGTAGCAAGGACACTGCACCCCTGCGACTGGCAACCGAGATAGTGCGCGATCGTGGTTCGGTGGTGCTTCTTGGCTCCGTCCCGATCGAACTCAAGCGCGAACCGATGTATGAAAAGGAGATTAAGTTCCGAGTCTCCCGGTCCTACGGCCCCGGTCGCTACGACGCCGACTATGAGGAACGTGGCCTGGACTATCCGATCGGCTACGTTCGCTGGACCGAGAAGAGGAACATGGATGCGATTCTCGGATTGTCGGCCCGAGGTTCTTTGTCACTGGATCACCTGATTGACGACGTGGTGTCGGTAGACGATGCGGAATCTGCGTATGCGCGGCTAGTCGATTCGGACAGCGGGAAGTCACCGTTAGGCGCGATCATCCTTTCCTACGACTCACCCGGTGTGTCCGACGGACGTTTGCCCCCCAAACATTTCGAAATGGGCGTGGGCGACTCGAACTCCGATGCCACCACCCGAACCAACCCCGGTCGGCTTGGCTTGATCGGCCCGGGAAGCTTTGCGTCGAGGATCCTCGTACCGGCCTTCGCCGAAACCGGGGTTGGCCTGGAGCTGGTTGGCGGCGGAGGCGCTTCCGTCGAAGCTGCGCAGCGCCGACTGGGCTTCGAGCGCGCCGCACAGAGTGCGGTCGAAGTGAGTGAGGATCCTGAGGTCGAAATCGTCGCTGTGAGCTCGAGGCACGGTTCACACGCACATTTGACAAGAACGGCGCTTGACGCCGGTAAACATGTTTTTTGCGAAAAGCCGCTGGCGGTGACGGTGGACGAGCTCGATCAAGTCATCGAATCGGCAAGGCGGTCAGAAGGCATCTTGGCTGTGGGCTTTAATCGACGGTTTGCCCCAATGGTCAAGATGATGCGTCAGCATGTGGCGGTCGCAGGAGGCCCGATATCCGCCGGATATCGGGTGAGCGCCGGCCACCTGCCGGCTGACCACTGGATCTGGGATCCAGAGCAGGGTGGAGGCCGTCTGATCGGAGAAGTCTGTCACTTCATAGACACGCTGAGATACCTGGTCGGCCACCCGGTCACGGAAGTATTCACCGTGGCGCACGGCTCTCCCGATACACCGATGGCGAACCGCGACTGTCTGGTCGTAACGCTTACCTTCCAAGACGGGTCCATCGGCGAGATAACCTATGTTTCACAGGGGTCACCTCGCGTCTCCAAAGAACGCCTTGAAGTTTTCGGCAACGGGGGCAGGACTGCCCTGATGGACGACTTCCGGACGTTGGAACTCTTCACAGGGTCGAAACGAGCTCGGACAACAGCCAGGAGACAGGACAAGGGGCATCGAGCCGAGGTTGCCGTGTTCGTAGAGGCTACGCGTGGCTCCAAGGATGCGGTGCCTCTCGACGAGATCTCGAACGTGTCGTACGCAACGCTTGCGGCGCAGCGCAGCCTTGAAACCGGGGCACCGGTGGCGCTCAACGCATCTGTTTCGCAACGCTCGGGTACTTAGCCATCCCCCCAGAACTCGCCGAAAACCCCGAAGTTCTGCTTCTTGCTCCCTATCCCCCTCCTTTCGGAGGAGTAGCTGCCCACATCGAGAGTTTAACCAAGGTCCTCGCTGAGCAAGACATCAATGTCGGAGTTGCCAATCACTATTCGTTGATTCCGGACGATTCATCGGTTGTCCTCGCGTTGCACCGAAATCCGCTTCGATACTGGTGGACATTTACGCGGTCGAAAAGCTCGATCCTCCATTATCATCATTCGACGTTAGCAACTCTCTTTGCTACCAGTATGGCGCCGAGACGCAACGATGCTCAGCTTCGAGTCATCACCGTTCACAACGACTACCTCTACCCGCTCGTGAAACGCAGTTTCACCAGGAGGCTACTGAGAAGGTTACTTTCCTCTTTTGATCATGTGGTTGTCGTAAGCGAAGTTATTCGTCGTCAGTTGGAAGAGGTCGTAAGCGTCCCGATGGTCGTTCTTCCCGCTTACATTGAAGATCAGAGCCGTCAGGTCAAAGCCCAAAATGAAGTCGAGATTTTTCCAGGTGATGTACCGACGCTGATAGTGTCTGCTTACGAAGTCGACCGGATGTCAACCGAAACTGATCTTTATGGCCTCGATGTTGCGGCTAAAGTTTACGCTGAAATGCGCTCACACCGCCAGCTTAGACTCGGCATTTTTATCGCGAAAGAACCTCGGAGCAGGCGTGATCGCGACTATCTTGACAAGATCGTCGGGGTGGCTCGTGAGGCGAGCGATCCCGGAGAAGTTCGAAGTTTCGTGGGACAGCCGCTAGGTCCGGTCTTTTCAGAGTCAGCTCTTGTGTACATCAGACCTTCGCGCACAGATGGCGATGCGGTAAGCGTCAGGGAAGCGCTTGCGGCTCTGACCCCGGTAGTTGCGAGCGACGTCGTGCCGAGACCAGAGGGAGTGAGGACGGCGCCTATTGGTGATGTGGCGGCCTGGGTCGAGGAGATTGAAAGGTTGCTAGCCGAACCCCAATCATTCAAGGCACTATCGGACGATTACACTCCACCAAATCTGGAAAGGTCCAACTCCACGGAATATGTCGAGCTGTACGAGAGTTGGCTCCGAGAGTACAGAAACGCCGTTGCTTAGCTGCGCTCATGAACGGTCGCCAGTCCAGAAACATGAGAGCGGGCTGATGAGAAACGTAAAGGCCGATTTTCGGCGGTATAGACGCATACATGGGCTTGTCCACACATTGTTTGACCAAAGTTGGTGGGCAATCCTTGAATTTCGTATTGGCCATTGGGTTCGCAAGGGTGAGCGTGTACCCTTTCGTCCGGTTCTTCAAGTGATGACGCTGCTGACCCGCAAAGTTATTGAGGTGGGAGCGGGTATCAGCATCTCGCCAGTTGCCACTATCGGCCCCGGATTCCATATCGCTCACTTTGGCGGCATATTCATTAATAGCGACGCTGTGATCGGATCTGATTGCAGCATCAGCCAGGGAGTGACCATTGGTAACGACCCTAGCGGTGGTGTTCCGGTCCTGGGAGACCGAGTCAGTGTCTACCCAGGTGCCACGATGTTCGGTGCGATAACCATCGGCGATGACGCGAAAATCGGGGCCGGCGCCGTGGTGCTCAATGACGTTCCACCTGGCGCGACGGCAGTTGGCCCGAAAGCTCGGGTCGTAGAACGCCGTTAGTCGAATCACGAGGGCTGGTACTCCGGGGTTAGGGGACCGGGCGCAGGCCGCATGGGAGGGTGGGGCCGGGCAACTGGCGCTTCTCTGTAGGGTCCGCGCAACGATGTGCGGAATCTGTGGGACCATAGGCAGGGCTGACGGAGCTTTGATCGAGCGGATGACCCGTACCCTCGCCCACCGCGGACCCGACGGCGAAGGAACCGAGGTATTCCCCTCGGTTTCGGGCTCGGTTCCGGCCGCGCTCGGCCATCGTCGCCTGAGCATCATCGACCCGACAGAGCGTGGCGCACAGCCGATGTCGTATGGAGATAAGCGGTACTGGATCACCTTCAACGGCGAGATCTACAACTACCGGGAGTTGCGACGGGATCTGGAGATTCTCGGTTTCGCGTTTCAGACAGGGACAGACACCGAAGTCCTGCTCGCCTCCTTCGTGGCACACGGTCCGGGAATGCTCGATCGGATAAACGGCATTTTCGCGTTCGGCATTTGGGATCAGGATGAGGATTCCCTTTTCCTGGCCAGGGATCGCCTTGGTGTGAAGCCCTTGTACTGGGCGAAGCACGAGAATGAATTGCATTTTGCCTCGGAGGTCAAAGCCCTCCTGCCGGCGCTGCCACCGCCTTCGATGAGAACCGAGATGTTGCCTGACTATCTTAGGCTTCTCTGGGTTCCGGACCCGGATACGCTCTTCGAAGGCATCTACAAGCTTCCGCCTGGCCACTGGGCTTGCTTCCGAAACGGCGACCTCGAGATCCGCCAGTACTGGGACCTCGAATTCGATGTGAAGAAGCGCAGCGAATCTGAATGGTCAGAGATGGTCCGGACCAAGGTCTTCGAGTCGGTTCGCCGCCAGATGGTTTCTGACGTGCCGCTTGGCAGCTTTCTCAGCGGAGGAATCGACTCAAGCGCGATTGTTGCCGCCATGAGTTCCGAGGGCGGACGGGTGTCGACCTACACGGTCGGCTTTTCGGCTGACGACCTGGCCCACGAGATCGTCCCCGACGATGTCAAGTTCTCTAGGCAGGTTGCCGAGGAGTTAAACACGGACTACCACGAGGAGACTCTGTCTCCGGCCATCGTCGAGCTCCTGCCCAAGCTGATCTGGCACATGGATGAGCCGGTGGCCGACCCGGCTTGCATTTCCACGTTCCTAATCTGTTCGGCTGCACGCGAGAAGATGACCGTGATGCTGTCCGGCATGGGCGGCGACGAGATCTTCGCCGGCTACCCGCGGCACCTCGCGGCTCGGATCGGGCACTGGTCCGACATACTGCCGAGGTCCGTCCGGAAGGCGATCCGGGAGTTCTCCGAAGGCCGGCTGACGATGGGCAAGCCGGGCAGGATGCGCGGACCCCGGCGAAACCTGATGAAGTTACTGCGAGGAATTGACGCGGAACCGCTCGAGCGCTACCTCACCTACTGCTCGTACTACCGACCCGAAGAGCTCGAAAAGCTGATGCCTGGGCTGGCCGACCAAGGTCGCCCCGACTCCCTCGACAGGCATCGCTCCTACGCTGGCAACGTAGCGAACGAGCACTGGCTGAACCGCATCCTCTATACAGACATGAAGACTTTTCTGCCCTGCCTCAATCTCGCCTACACGGACAAGATGAGCATGGCGGCCTCTACCGAGGTCCGGGTGCCCCTACTCGACGACGAGATGGTTCAACTTGCCGCGTCAATTCCACCGTCTCTGAAACTGAGGCGGACCACCCGAAAATACATATTCAAACGCAGTATGGGTGGTGTGCTTCCGAAAGACGTGATCTGGAGGCCGAAGGCCGGGTTCGGAGCGCCGGTGAGGTCATGGCTTTCGGGAGATCTCAAGCCGATGGTTGACGACCTGCTTTCTCCGGACACGGTCGCCTCGCGTGGGTACTTTGATCCCGGCGAGGTTCAACGCCTGATCTCGGCCAATGAATCCGGCCAGGAAGATAACGCGCTCCGAATCTGGGCGCTGCTGACCCTGGAATTGTGGCAGCGCCAATTCATCGACGGCGGAGGGTCTGGGCATGTCTGAACGATTGGCTCTGCGAGGGCTCCTCGGATGAGCCGATACGACGAAGCCGAACCGGCGCCGATCGCCCTCAGAGACGGACCATTGCCTCTGGTCGGAGCACTCGCAGCCTCGGTCCTCTTTGGAGTTCTTGCGGCAGAGCTGCCGAAAGTGGGGGCGGCAGTACTGGGTCTCGCCTTGGTGGTTCTGGCTCTTGCCTGTGCCACGCAGTGGTGGGGTTCACTCGTGGTCATGGCACCGGTGATCTTCGGCGTGACCATTACTTTGCTTGGGTTGCCTACCGGCTTGTTCATGGGCTTAATTGTCCTGCCGTTGGCTTTGGTCTGGTGGGCCACCGGGGCAGGCAGCCCCCAGGTATCGTGGCCAGCTCTCGGCGTGGCGATCGTTATCTTTTGCTCGGGCGTTCTCCTGGCCATCGTACGGGATGCCGACCCAGCGCTGGCAGTCTCGGGCACACTTGTTTGGGCTGCCGGAGTGCTCGTGGGCACAGGGTGGGCGAACAACCACCGCTCGCTTCGAGTCTGCCTGGTCGTGCTATCCGTGCTGGCCCTGTTTGCGGTGGCCGAGCTCGCGGGCCTCCAGAATCCCTGGATGAAGTTCCTCGGCCTGGACGATTTTGTCTCTGCTCAGGGTGAGCGGAGTCTTTCGACTTTCGGTCATCCGCTTGTCGCCGGTGCCGTATTCACGGTCGCGGCTCTTCTTGCGGCCGGTATCGATTGGCCGAAGTGGTCCAAGTGGGTCGTTGTGTCGCTGCTGACAGCGGGAGCCATTTCCACAGTCTCGAGGAGTTCACTGTTGGCCTTGGTAGCGGGACTCCTTGTGATGTTCCTGATCAACAAAGGATCGAGAAAGACAGCGGTCGCAACTCTGTCCGTCGGATTGGTGACCGTCCTGGTGCTTGCCCTCGGCTGGCTTCCTGCCTTGAATGAATCTCTCGAGAACCGTGTACTGGGTAGACAAGAGTCCCAATCAGTTCGCGTGTTCGCTCTGGAACACGTCGGCGACCTGGTTAGGCAAAGCCCGGATTCACTGATCGCAGGCGATGGGGTGGGGTCCGCAGCCGAGTATCTGCAGGAGATCGGAACCGTGAACGGCTTCGTTGTTTTCGACAACCAGTACGTCACGTGGATACACGAGTACGGTGTATTGACACTCTTGCTGGTTGGTTTCCTGGTAACGCTGGGAGCAATGAAAGCATCGCCTCGAAACCGCGCTATCGGACTGCCGGCGTTTAGCGCAGTTCTCGTGGTGATCTTTTTCGGAGACGGTATGCAGTGGCCCGCGATTGGATTCATCGCGTCATGTTCCTTGGGTTTCATGTGCGCTCCCGCTCGAGCAGACAGCGGTTAGCAGGGCCTGGTACTTGACAGCTGCTTCTCGAATGTCGAACTTCTCGGCAGTCGAGACAGCACATCGGCTGTGTCGTAACCAGAGGCCTGGGTCAGCGACATAGCGACGAATTGCATTGGCGACGGCAAGGTCATCTCTTGGCTCGACCAGGAAACCGTTCCTTCCCGACTTCACAAACTCGGGGAGGGCTCCATTTCGGGTAGCGATCACGGGGAGCCCGTAGGACATCGCCTCCATCGCACTCATTCCGAACCCTTCGATCAACGCATCCGAAAGGGACAAACCAATGTTCGCGCCAGTCCAAGCTTGGCTCGACGTGGTCCAGCCCACGAACTCCACCTTCTCGGACACGCCAAGCTCCGCTGCGAGATGCTCCAAGGTTTCCCTGTGCTCACCATCGCCGCAGACGGCCAGCTTCACTTGCGGGAGGTCATCCAGTCTGCTCATAGCTCGAATGGCGACATCGATGCCCTTTCCGTCGACAACTCGTGAGAGGGTCGCGCAAGTGAACCTCCCTTCGGGTTCCGTGTCTCGCCCGTCACAGTCCTCGGGAAGCTCTATTCCGTTGTAGACAAGCGCTTTCTGCCTGGCTCGTGAGGTCTGGATTTGATTGAGTTTGTCCTCGGAGACTGCTACTTGCAGATCCACAAGGAGGGACGAGAATTGCCATTCAAGCTTCATTTTCGGTCTCCTGAGCCCTTTGGATTCAGACACTCCGACCATCCCGTGCTCGATTGCGACTATCTTGCCCCGGTATCCGTGTGCCCGAAGAACTGGCGCTAGGAATCCGGTGTTCGGAAGTACCACGGCGTCCGGACACAACGCGGCAGCTGCGATCGCAAATGTGCGTGTATAGCGGAGGACAGACCTGCCCCGGGAAAGACCCAGTGCCAACACGGGAACACCCGCTTCGCGCAGGGCCTTCGTCTGTGACCCGGCGACCCCCACGAAGAGCAAACCGGCATCGACATCGAGTTGGCGAAGGTGTCTGACCAGAGAGGCGGTCATGATCTCCGCGCCGCCAATAGAATCGTGCCACTGTACGAAAGCAACCTTCACGGAAAGATCACTTTCGGCAGGTGCTTAAGAGCTTCGCGGCCCGTCTGTAGAAAGGATCCGTGGGAGGTGAATTGATCCCGGTTAGTCCGTTGGCGGCTCGATCAAGTCCGCGGGAAACTTCCTCGTATTGAGCGGCCTTCCTTCGAACCGGTTCGCGCGCGAGAAGCTTCGACGCGACCGCCAGTGCCCAGCCGATGACTACGTATCCGAACCGAATCAGTTTCGCGTGTCGGAGTGCCAGCGACCCATGGGTTGTGGCTGACAGATACTCAAGCCAGCTGAGGATGGACCAGGTCATGAACTGGGCTTCCCGGCCCGTGCGCTCCGAGGACGATCCGGGTTCGTGCGAACCGTTTGTCGCCTTGAGCAGCTTGACCGTGTGCCCAGCATCTCGGTAGCGTCTCCCCAGCTCGGTGTCCTCGTAATAAAGGAATATCGCGGGGTCAAACCCGCCGAGGTCCAGAAACTCCTTCCTGGAGACGATGAAGAAAGCGCCACTCACCCAATCGAGCCGGCTGCGCCTCATCGCTAGACCAGCTGGCGTTGGTAGCTGGCTGGGAACTAATGGGCCCAGAATATGGTGCCAGGCGTGCAGCCAGGGCCGGGGAAAACGCTTGACCAGATGGCGCGAAGCCTTTCCCGGGTCACGGATCGCCGGCGCCAGGAGGCCAACGGATCCGCCACGGTCGAATAGCAGGAGCTCGGCCAGGTCGAGATGCTCAACCACACAGTCGGGATTAACAAAGGCGACAAACGGAGTCTTTGCGAGCTGCGCTCCCTGGTTACAGGCTCGACCGAACCCGTCGTTCGAGCTCGATGAAACAAAATTGACTTGTCCCCCAAAGGTCGAGACGGCTGCCTCCGTTCCATCGGTGGATCCGTTGTCCATGACAAGGCAAGGTGCACCAGGCACATTTTGCACGATCGCCTGAAGGCAGCGGCCGATTACAGCCTCCGAGTTGTGACTCACAACCACGAATGTGACCGGGATCTCGAGAACAGCTGTCAATCCGGCAATCCGAGCGGGCAATTGGTAGGCGAGAACAGGGTTCCACTCACTGGAAGAATGAGGCTCTGGGGTTCAATCTCTCCGCTTCCTGGAAGGCCCTGATTGAGGCCGCGACGTTGCCTCGTTCCGCTTCGATTCGTGAGAGTACGATCCAGGTTCGCCAGTTGGTCGCTTCCTTGTCGGTAGCCTTCCGGGCGGCTACCACAGCTTGTTCCAAGTCACCCTGAAGTTCTAAGACCAACGCTTCCTGCAGGTGTGGGGTAGCGGCTGCGGGTTGGATGTCAACCGCGGTCCGGGCCGAGGAGAGCGCGGCGGAGAGGTTGCCCGCCTGAGCCTCTTCCTGGCTCTCTCGCACCTTTGTGGTTGACGCAAGCGGGATGGCTATCGCAACCAGTGCGACCAATCCAACCACGGAAACTGCGACTCGCCCGTACCACCGCATCCCGCCGACTGGTTCGGAGTCTGTTTCGTTAAGGAGTGCCGCGGCCAGCAGGAGGAAGGCGACTGGTATGGCGGCGAGTTGCCAGGACCAGTCGAAAGCGGCCCCGGCGGAGAAGGCGACGCAGCCTGCGAGCGCCGCCGACGCCTGCCCGCGGCGCTCTGGCGAGGTCCCGATCGTTCGCCTGGCCCCTCCGACGAGCACCAACGCCATGAAAGCGATCAGAAGCAACAGGCCCACACCACCCAGCTCACCGAGGGTCTGGAAGTACAGGGAATGAGTGTCTCTGATGAATCCCGGGATTTCGCCATTTCTCGACCACCAGAATTCGAATGTTCCCGAACCGGTGCCTCCCACGGGCGCCGTTTTGAACTGCTGACCGGCCGACACCCAGTATTGGTAGCGGCCATTGCCTGAAGAACTGGTCAGGCGGCTCGACTCATCTCCGGGAGCCGCCGTGCTCTTGAAATCTTTCACGCTGTCCGCCACACGTTCGGGCGCGCCGATCGCGACACCTGCGATCAGGGCGACTACCAACCCTCCGATCACGATTGCTTGAAACTGCCGTCGTGTCGGGCTCAGCAATCGAGGGCGAGGGCGCTCGGTGAGTGGCCAGCTCAGCCCTCCGTGGAGCATCGCGGTTATCGCACAAACCACGATCGTGATGAGCATCAGTTCGTCACCTTGATCGTGCGCGACGGGACCCGTCAGTCCGCTTTCAAGAGCTTCCCTTGCCGACGATGCCATGATCAGGACGGCGCCACCCGCCGCTGAGATTGCCAACGCCGGAATCGCCTTGATGCGGTCACTCGCGAACGCGAAATAGATCAGGATGCCGAGAACGGCAGCTCCGGTTCCTGCTCGTGAGAATGTGAGATAGAGAGTCAGGATCAGGGCAGGCAGCATTCCACCGGCAACAATCCGCACGAACAACGAACGCGCCGACACCGCCAAGTAGAGAATCAGGGGCAAACCGAGGGCAACCAGTTCAGCCAGGCCATTCCAGTAGTTGATCGGGTAGCTCAGTCGGCTCCTTGCTTCGGATATGAACTCGGCCGGCGGCCTGGAGCCCGCGATCAAGTCGGGTTGTAGCCGGGAAATCAGGGCAATCAATCCGACGAACGCGATCGCCGTCCCGACCGCGGCGACCATATGCCGGGTACCGCGGGTCCCGCGTATCAGAATTGCGAGAGCAAAGACACCCAGGTACACGAGCACGCGCGAAAGCTCATTGGCGGTTCGTTCTTGACTCTCAGTCCAGAGGAGACTCAGTCCCGTCCACACAACGAAGCCGGCCAGCAGTCCCAATGCGATCAGAACCGCCCGGTTCGGGGTACGAACGGGAAGCGCTCCTACCACGACCCCGACTACGGCGATCCACCAGATCGCGATACCGACCTGGTTGCGAACCAGCAGATCGTATCCGCCACCCTCCATCGAAAGGTAGAAAACGGCACCGAACCCAAGCAGCCAGACCGCAATCACGCTCAGGTCGATTTCCCTGAACCTCTTGCTCAGGCTTTCGGAACCGCGGGTATTTGGCATCGGTGCCTCGGTCAAAGGGGAGGGGAGTTAAGCTAGTTGGGAAGCTCGTACAGGTCGGCTAGTCGGATCTGTCATCATATTGGACTTATGTTCGAAGGAGCTTTCCCGAAAACCCGCGCTCTAATCTCGGTTGCATTTCTGGCCGTCGCCCTGGTTTCACTTTCTGGGGAACCGGCGAAGGCCAATCAGATCCCGCCCGGCTTCGCCGTCGTAGACCAATACACGGAAGCCTTTCCCGGCGCCGGAGGCGACGAGAAACCGCCAGCAGGCGGCGATCGAAACAGCGGAGCTGGTTTTCCGGAGAAGACAGCAAACAAGTTTGCTCAGGCAGGCCCGGCAGGCATTTCTGCCCTGAACCTCGCGGCGGCTGCGGCTCCCGAACGCGCGTTGGACGCTAGCTCCAACAGAGCGGGGATCGACCGGCCGAAGACCGGATCCAATGGATCCAAGGTTTCGGGTTCCGATCCGAGATTGGCGGCTCCGGTGAGCGGAAGCGAAGAGGTCGCTAAACACATGTTCGGAGTAGCCGATTCGGAGGGAATGGGCGTCGTCCTGCCCTTGATCATGATTGCGACGGTACTGCTGGGCGGGCTTTTCGTGGTGCGTCGTAAACGGTTCGCAGCTTGAAGCGCTGGGCCTTTCCGATCGCGGCGCTCTTGGCGCTGGTCCTGGCGGCCCCGTCGTCTGCGGCTCGACCCTTCAAGACCGGGTTTGTGGACAATCACGCCTTCGTTTTTTCGGAGCCCGGCACAGCGAATGGGTGGCTAGGCAAAGCGCGAAAATCCGGAGCTTCGGTTATCCGGCTGAACGTTCATTGGAGCAGCGTCGCTCCGGCGAATCGTCCGGCTGGGTTCAACCCCTCTTCGCCGGCATCCCCGGGGTACAACTGGTCAATAGTGGACCAATCAGTGAAGGCAGTAGTGAACAACGGCATGATTCCGATCCTCATGGCGTTCCAGGCTCCAAAGTGGGCCGAGGGGCCAGGCCGAGATCCGAATCTTGACGAGTCCGCCTACCCGGGGGTCTGGAAGCCGAATCCGGTGCAGTTTGGTGCCTTCGGCAAAGCCCTCGCGCATAGGTATAGCGGCAAGTTTCCCGACCCGGTGAATCCTGGGTCCAAGCTCCCCAGGGTCAATTATTTTCAGGCCTGGAACGAACCGAATCTGAATTACTATCTGGCGCCGCAGGAACGGGGCGGGAAAGTCGTATCTCCTAACCTCTACCGCCCGCTTCTGAATAAATTCTATGAAGCAGTCAAGTCTGTGGCACCCAATGCCCAGGTGTTGGCAGCAGGATTCGCCCCGTTGGGTCCGATAAAGGACGTGGCAGTCGCCCCTCTGGCCTTCTTGCGCCAGTTGACCTGTCTCTCCCCGGCACTGAAGGTTCGGCGCGGGTGCAAGAGCTTCATCAAGGCGGATATCTACGATCAGCACCTATATACATCGGGAGGGCCGACTCACAAGGCCGGAGGAGTCGACGAGGTCGCCTTGGGCGACCTGCCTAAGCTGAGACGTACGCTGAGAGCCGTCGATCGCTACAACCGCATCAAGGGCAAGTTCAAACGAACAAAACTCTTCTCGACCGAGTTCTCTTGGGACACGGTCCCGGACCCTGGCGGGTTGCCCATGGGATTGGCCAAGCGCTGGGTTGCCGAGGCTCTGTTTCGAATGTGGCAATCGGGTATTTCCGTGATGACCTGGCAAGGGATCGTCGACCAGGCCTATCCCGCCCCCGGGGAAGAGTGGCTGTGGAAATACACTGTGCAATCCGGGTTCTTTTTCTATGCGACGGAGCCGCGTAAAGCCGACAAGAAGGGTTCGTACACGGCGTTTCGCTTCCCCTTTGTTGCATTCAAGGGCCCCCGGGGAATCAGGATCTGGGGCAGGACTCCCAGCAGCAAGAGCGGCAAGATCCGGATTCAGCAGAATTGGGGAACTGGCTGGCGGCGAGTGCTGGTGGTGAAGGCAAACAAGTTTGGTGTCTTCAGTCGGACATTCCGAAGCCGAAAGAAGACTGGTCGACTTCGAGCTATCTACGGAAACTCGATTTCGATCCCGTTCTCACTCAAGCGGGTTCCAGATCAGTATTTCAGGCCGTTCGGTGGACTGGACGATTGAGCGACAGGCTTTCGTTATTCGTACGAGATTCTTCTCTCGACCCGCTAAAGCCCGAGATAAAACGGCGGGTCGCCTCGGTAATCGACCGTGGCGCCTACATTCAGGGAGAAGAGGTCGCCGCGTTCGAGCAGGAGTTCGCCAGCTACCTGGGCCGCGAACATTGCGTGGGCGTAGCGAACGGCACCGATGCTCTGATGATCGGTTTGATCGCCCTCGGCGTCAAACCAGGAGACGAGGTCGTGATCCCGGCCGTCACCTTTTTTGCCACGGCGGAAGCCGTCGCGGCCATCGGCGCCAGACCGGTGTTCGCCGACGTGGAGCCGAACACTTGGACACTTTCTAATCGCACGGTCGAACCGGTCCTGACCGAGGCGACCGCAGCGATCGTTCCGGTGCACCTCTTCGGGAACCCGGCTCCGATGAACGACCTGCTCGATTTGGCAGACTCACGTGAGATCCCGGTGCTAGAGGATGCGGCGCAGGCCGCGGGCGCGAAGTTTGACGGGAAGATGGCCGGTGCGATTGGTGCAGCGGCGTCGTTCAGCTTCTATCCCGGTAAGAACCTAGGCGCCATCGGAGATGCTGGAGCCTTCGTGACCAACAACGCCGAAGTCGCGGACCTCGCCAGAAGGCTCCGTGACCACGGGTCTGCCGATCGAAAGATCCACACAGAGGTAGGTTTCAACTCCAGGCTGGATTCGATTCAGGCGGCTGCTCTCAGCGTATTCTTACCCGAACTTGGGGAATGGACCCAATCGAGGCGCCGCGCCGCGGAAGCCTATTCGGCTTCGGGTCTCGGCGACCTAGTCCGGCTTCCAGTCGAAACCGGGCAGGCCGAATCCTGTTACCACCTATACGTCATCAGCAGCGATCGGCGAGAAGAGATCGTTGCCGCACTGGGCGACGCCGGAATCGAGTCGCGGGTGTATTACGCCCCGGCACTTCCGTTCCAGCCTGCTTTGAAATCATTCGCTCCGAGACATTCGTTGCCTGGGGCCCTCGAATACGAACGAACAGCTTTGGCCCTTCCTATGGGCGAATCTCTAGCGCCTGAGGACATTCGGAGAGTTACTCTCGCCATCAGTTCGGCACTATCCTGATTCTGCGCCTGCTGCTGGTTTCTCTTTGCTCGACCAGGTCACTCGATCCTGCTGAGGTGAGTTCTAACGCCATCATTTTGCAGAGAGCTTTCGGCCATCTCGATCAGTTCGACCACCTCCCGGGCAATGCGGGTGTACTTCTCGGGGCCCCGCCCCTCGTCGACGGCATCAAGAAACGCGTTGAGTTGGGCGCTTATGGGCTCAGTAGTTGGAAGTTTGGGCGTGAGGATATCGCCAGTCCGGTAAGAAAGATGGTACTGACCGAAGGTTTCGGGATCCTCGAAGACGACGCCGTGATCGTACACCCGAACCTGCTCGGGGGCGGCATCATCGTAGACCACCATTTTCTGGCTGCCGACTATGGTAGTTCTGCGCAGCTTGCTGGGGGCCAGCCAGCTGAGTTCCACGTTTGCGATCAAGCCGCTCGAGTAGCTCAGATCGACGAAGGCAACATCCGCTATGCCGGGAACGATGGAATCACGTCCAACGGCAGAGACGGATTCCGGCATTTCATCGAACCAATTGAGCAAGATCGAAAAGTCATGGGGTGCCAGGTCCCAGATCACTGAATTGTCTCGCTGGTGAAGCCCCAGATTCACCCGGCTCGAAGAAACGAAATAGATCTCACCAAGCTCGTCGCGCCTGAGCATTTCCTCTATGGCGAGTACCGGCGGACTGAACAAGAATGTGTGCCCACACATGATCGCGAGACCTTTCCCGGCAGCTAGGTCGATCAACTCTGCGGTCTCTTCGGAGCTGCGAGCCAACGGTTTTTCGACCATGATGTGCTTGCCGGCTTCCAACGCCCGCTTCGCGATCTCGTAATGGCTAGACATCGGGGTGGCGACGATCAAAGCGTCCGTTTCCGGGTCATCCAGGACTCGGTCCAATTCCGATGTGGCGGTAGCGACGGTCCTCGGCTTCAGACGATCCAGCCGATCCTGATTCACGTCACAGATCCAGGTGAGCTCTGCCCGCTCCGCGTCCTCGATGACTCGCAGGTGATTCGGGCCCCAATAGCCAACCCCCACGAGAGCCAGTCGGAATTTTCTGGAATTTCCCCGAACCGACATATGACCTCCTTGACATTTTCGCTCACCCGATGCCCGGGCGACCATTGATCTTCGAAATTGGTCAGAATACCGGAGTGGGCAAAGTTCATGAGGAAAAGCCCCTTCGTCCCCGACGGGTGGTAAGAAGCAAGTTCCGCGACCGGCACTACGGTCTGCGACGCCGCCTGCTGTTGGGGGACTTGTTGAGCCTCTATCTGGCGCTTTTCATTGCGCTCCATCTCGTGGGAACCAGTAGCGATCCAACTCTTGATTCGCTCTGGATCCTGCTGACACTTCCCGCGTGGGCCATTCTCTTTCGCTTCTACCAGCTATATCGTCGCCCAGTTCAAACCTTTGAACCAACTCACCTTGATGACCTCTCGCGTTTGTTTCACGCTCTGGTCATAGGATCGCTCGCCCTGTGGGTCTTTTACAGCGTTGCCCCGCCGTCTCAACTCACCGCCCAGGAACTCGCGACCTTCTTCCTCCTGAGCATTGGCTTTCTGGTCGTCATGCGACGGACGTCGCGCGCCTTGAACCTGCGAAAGCATGGTCCCGAGAGAGTCTTCCTGGTTGGACTTGAGGCTGACGCGTCGTTGATGAACCGGAAATTCGTCAACCATCCCGAATATGAAATGGTCTTGATTGGCGCGGCCACCGACGAGGTACCTGGCGGATCCCCGAACGATCAGGGGATGCGGTATCGCATCGAACAAATCGAACCGCTCTTGGCCGGAAACCAGGTCGATCACCTCATTGTCCGTTTGGATAGCGAGATCGCGGCGAACGGGGTCGCGGAGCGGCTCATGTACGCGTGCTTCACACATGGCGTGAGGTTCGGTGCCTACCCAGGGCCGGCCAGCCTCCTGTTGCCGGGAGTTCGTCTGAATCACATCGAGGGAATGGGCATCCTTTCGCATGAGCCACCCATCCTTTCGAGGAGCGATCGCGCGATGAAGCGCCTGCTCGACATCGTAGTGGCGCTGACACTTCTCGTGATCTCCCTCCCCGTAATGCTGGTCGCGGCGATGCTGATCAGGCTGGACTCCAAAGGGCCGATTCTGTTTCGCCAATTGCGGGTCGGAAAGGACGGGAAGCTCTTCAAACTGAACAAGTTCCGAACGATGGTGCCGGACGCCGAAGAAATGGTCCCTGGGCTCATGGAACAAAGCACGGACCCCGACTGGTTGTTCCTGGAACACGACCCTCGAATCACGCGGGTGGGAAGGTTCCTGCGCCGGGCGAGCCTCGATGAACTACCTCAACTGTTCAATGTGCTCCGGGGTGAGATGAGCATGGTCGGACCCAGACCCCTCAGCCAAACGGACGACGAGGGGCTGCTTGGCTGGGAACGACATCGGATTGATCTGGTGCCAGGTGTGACGGGATACTGGCAAGTTCTCGGCAGGACCTCGATCCCGTTCCGGGAGATGATCGAGATCGACTTCGCCTATGTAACGGGTTGGTCGCTGTGGCTAGACATCAAGATTCTCATTCGAACGGTTCCGACCGTACTCAGCCGACGTGGAGCCAACTAGCTCGGAGCGACCTATAACGCCCGTTTGCGGTCGAACTGGAACAATGATCTGAATGAATTCTGGCATGGGCTCACGGATTCCGGACGCCGCACGTTCCGCATCCGAATTCGGGATCCCGTTCCTTCTGGTTATGTATCTCGCATTTGCTTCCGGGGGGTACGATCTCGTGGTACGAAGCCAGATAGGAATCATCGTCTGGTGGGCTGTCTTGCTGGGGATCCTTGCTGGGATTCTGCCCGCCGCACGGATCACTCGCGCCGGTTTCACGATGTTTGTAATCGTGGCGATGCTTTTCCTGTGGACTGCTATCAGCACCTTGTTCTGGACCGAAAGCGCTGAACGAAGCGTAATCGAGGTGACTCGCGTGGCAACCCTCCTTGGCACCTTCGTCCTGTTGGTGCTGGTTCAGGGCAAGAGTGGGATACGGCATGGGGTGACGGCCATTGCAGCAGCAGTAGCGCTCATCTCCGTGGTCTCCCTCGGGGACCGTCTGCTGCCAAGTCTGGTTCCGTTCGGCGCCGATTATGTACTTCCTGCCGATTATCCCCGGGCCAGATTGAACTATCCACTCGAGTACTGGAACGGTCTGGCCACTTTGGTGGCAATGGGGATTGGGCCCCTGCTCTGGATCGCGTCTTCTGCTCGAACCACGGCTGGCCGGGCAGTAGCTGCCGGGATCCTTCCGGTGGTAGCTCTCGTCGGCTACCTGACGGCGTCAAGGGGCGGCGTCGTCGAGGTCGCCTTCGTTTTGCTCGTGATGTTCATTCTCTTCCCCAAGCGTTTGAAGCTCTTGCTAAACATGGCGCTCCCGGTGGCCGGGTCGGTATTGCTGGTGGTCCTCGTCAATCGCCGTCCCGAGCTTAGGGATTTCATTCCTGGAGATGCGGCGAAGACCCAGGGTGAACAGATGGCCTACTTTACGCTGGGGGTCTTCCTGCTCGCCGCCACCGCACAAACAGCGGTTCTCGTTGCTGCGCGAAAGCGAGGATTGAAAGCACCCAGGCCGAGTCACTCCTCAGCTCGAAATACAGGCGTCATCGTGGGCGTCTTGTCCGTCCTGGCCCTTGCCGTTGCTTTGGCAAGCGGCTTTGTCGGCGATCGTTGGTCGGAATTCCAGCAGCCCCAGAGCGGCGAGACAGTCAACCGTCTCGGCAACCTGAACAGCGGCGAGCGCTATCAGAACTGGGAGGCCGCCCTGGACGCTGCCGCTTCGGAGAAGCTGACCGGGATCGGGCCTGGAACCTTTGAGTATTGGTGGGCGCGGGAGGGTCAAGGCCTACAGTTCGTACGCGATGCCCACAGCATCTACCTCGAATCTCTTGCCGAGACGGGACCGATCGGCTTCCTCTTGGTGTTAGCTCTGGTTCTGGTACCGATAGGCTTGGCCATAAGGTTGGCTTCAAAGCGGCACCTGGACGAGGAGCGCGGTCTGATCGCCGCGGCCGCCGCAGGAATGGTCGCATTCGCGGTAGCAGCGGGAATCGACTGGGCCTGGGAACTGACTGTGCTTCCGGTTGTGTTCCTGTCGCTCGTTGCGGCGATAGTTGGGTTCAAGTACGGGCCGGGAACGAAGGACGACCCGCTTCCAAGGTACTTCGATTCGTGGAAAGCTAGGACCCCGGCGGCGGTGATCTCCGCCTTCATGATCGCCCTGATAGCGATTCCGATGGCGGCGACGCTGCACTATCGAGAGAGCCAGGATGCCGTCGTGGCCGGTGATCTCGAGCGGGCGTTGGACCAGGCGCGCGAAGCCTCGAGCCTGCAGCCATATTCGGCGTCGGCGAAAGTCCAGGAAGCGCAGGTCCTAGGCCTCTTGGGAAAGAACGAGGAAGCTTCGAACGTTGCCCGGGAGGCGACCGAGGAAGAACCGGGTAACTGGCGAAACTGGCTGGTGCTGTCCCAGATCCTCGAGCAGATTGATCCCGCCGAGTCGAAGAGTGCCTACGCTAAGGCCCGGCAATTGAACCCGAAGTCCAACCTCTAACGCCTCTTGTTTGCTACCCAACAGAGTCCACCCGGTAGGGACGGTACCGGTGGGGCAGAGCTGACGAACGAGCGCCTGGTCACGGTCGGAAGGTGGCTCCTGGCCGTAGTGTTCCTTACCCTGCCGCTGAATACCCTGCGGCCAGTGGCGGGGGTCGCTATGGCCGACCTGATGGTCCCGTTAATCTTCCTGGTCGCTTTCGTTCTCTTCCTGACCCGTGCGTCGGTCAGGAAGAGTGTCTTCCAGCTCCCGCCATGGCTCTGGCTTGGCAGCGGGATTCTCCTGCTGAGCATCGGGCTGGTCGAACTCTTTCCGCCCGGCGACCCCGGGCGCCTGGTCTCGGCATTCGACACTTACGGCGTCCAGGAGAGCCTGTCGGTCGTCGTCGGGTCCCGCCTGCTGATCGCGCTGGTGATCTTCCCCGTAGTGGTCGGCCTCCTCGTAGACAGATGGGCCTCGATCAAACTGCTCGTCGACGCCTGGATCATCGGAGTCACAATCAGTTGTGCGGTTGTCGTACTTGACACCTTCTTCGGGTTCGGAATTCAGATGGCGCTCGCCTTTGATCCAACAACCGTCGCGATATATCTCGATCAATCATCTGGCGATCCCGCCAGGCAAGTGGGGCTCACGGATCATCCGAACACCCTTGGTCTCACGGCTGCGATGGTGAGTCCAATGGTCTTGGCGAGGATGGAAAGTCGTCGAGGTTTGGTCAGTTATGCCCCAGTCCTGGTGCTCTTGACGCTCGGTATCGTCGCGAGTGGATCGCGGACCGGTCTCGTAGTTCTCGCTGTCGGAGCCGCACTCATGATCGGTCTGGATGAGAGATTTCGCCGAACCCTCGGTTCTCTTAGGATCTGGACAAAGCTTGCGGCGCTGGTTGGTTCGGTGGCTGTCGTAGCGCTATTTTCGGTCGTCGCCTCAGCACCTTCAGAGAGTGACGTGGCCAACCCCGTTCCGTCCAGCCCCGTTCCGTCCGGCCTGGACCGAACCTTCAACCCCGGTGGAGAAAGTGCCACCTATGCCAACAATGAGCGTGAAGCCTGGATCAGGGATTCTTTGGAATTCATTTCCGAGCGGCCGCTCTTGGGCCATGGTTTCCAATGGGTCGAGGCCTCTCACAACACCGTGCTTCAATTGTTGCTTTCCGGTGGAGTCATCGCGCTTATCGGGTTCTTCCTGGTCTTGGGGGGATACCTGAAGCTGGGCTTCGGGCTGCGATCGAGGGTCCCGAGGGACCTTGAAGGCATCGGCATCGGACTGACAATCTCCCTGATCCTCTACGTCGTGGCGGGCATCACGACCAATCACATCATCGAGCGGTATCTCTACATTCCGGCAGGCCTGATCCTTGCCTTGGGTGTGCTTCAAAAAAAGGAGCCGAGAATTAACCAGCCAGCAAAGAGGCGTACAGGTCCGCGGTCGAGGAGGCGTAGGCTTTGTAGGTGAGCCGCGAGTTCGCCGCAAGCAGACCCCTCTCCCCGAACGCTCGACGCCTCGCGGGGTCGTCGTCCATGATCCGGAGAGCACTCTCGAGGCAGTCGACGGATGCCTCGGGCATGACGATCCCAGCGTCGAATTCAGACACGACCTCCGCTACCCCGCTCAGTCGGGGGACGATCACCGGCACGCCGCAACAGAGGGCTTCGGCCGCCACCATGCCGAAACCCTCGTAGGCGGAGGGCATGGCCAGCACGTCACAGCCTTCGAAGAGCTTCTTGCGGTCGTCGAGAAAACCCAGCCAGCTGACCTGCCCGGTTAACTCCAAGCCCTCCACGAGATCCCGCATCTCCGCAATGAAGTCATCGGTACCCGGGGGGCCGGCGATGGATAGGGTCCAGTTTCGTTCCCGGTTTCGGCCCATAGCCCGTACGATCAGGTCGATGCCTTTCTTTGGGATGTTTCGTCCGATGAAGGCGATGCGCAGCGGGTGATCCGTCGGACTCTGCTCCGGGGGTTCGGCCGGTACGACCTGTTCCTGGACGGCGTGGGAAATCAGACAGACTGGGGTCGTGCCGGATCCCGTGTCCTGTCGTTCGAGTTCCGACATAAAGACCAGGCGATCCGCAGTTCGAAGGTATAGCTGCTTCAGGGCGAGTTTGAACCTTCGTTTGATCCGGCTCCGGGACGCGACGTCGATGTCGTAGTCAGTCAATGATTCGTGGGGCGTTATCACCAAGGGAATGCCGTAGACCCTTGCAAGGACCGCGCCACAGATTGACGACATACACCACACGTACTGAAGGTGGACGACTTCGAAGCTCTTCAGGTTCCGCAACATCCAGAGGGCCAACCTGGGACTAACGCCCCAGGCCTCTCCTTTCTTCAGCCACTTCAGGCGGGGGAACATCTTCACCTCTATCCTGTTGGCCTCAAGACGGGCCAAAGCCGGCGCAACCCGCGGTTCATCCCCGTCTGAGACCGTGGAAACCAGGCTGCTCTGAATGCCGGCACCGGTCTCCGCGATCAGACCGTTAACC
>DAIQCC010000001.1:169110-243857 GCA_036780865.1 Solirubrobacterales bacterium
GACCCTGGTCGCCACGTTACCCGCGTCCGCCGTCACCGTGGTGGTCGGTCCGCCGAAACTCGAGCTGATCGTCGGGGTCACCCAGAGAACCCGGATCCCCGATCCTGTAGGTCCGGTGCCGGCCGGGGACTCGGTGCGCAGCACTTCGCTGTTCACGCGCTCGCCGACTCCGCGTCGAATCCCGTGGCGAAGATCGCGAAGGTGTTGACCATGCCGAGCTTTTCCCCAAACTTCTGCTGGACGGTGCCCTGACTGGACCAGTACTTGCGCAGCTCGACTGAATCGAACTGGTCGTTCAACATGATGGATATCGCGTCTTCATCCACGCCATTCCGCACTACGTGGTATTCCACCGCGTCGCCCGGCTCCTCCTCGCTCGGGCCCGACACCATCCGCCGGACGCGAGTCTTAACCCCTCTGCCCAGCTCACCTTGACCAAGGCGCCAGGACATGTACGCCGCCCCGGTTGCGCGGCGGCTCCACTTCGAGACCCGCGAATACCAAAGCGGATCCTGGATCGACACGAGCGAACCTCCTGGCTTCAGGTGATGGTCGATGGCCAGGGTCAGGTGGCGAAGGTAATCGGGAATGTGATGAAGGACCGACGAGTAGATGATTACGTCGTACCGGGACTCTCCCAACACGGTCAGGTTCCCTTCTGGGTCATGCACTCCGTGGAAGCGATCGTTGACGCGAAACTTCGAGTCCATTTTCGAGATCGAATCCCGCGACATATCGGTTCCCGTCACTTCGCAGCCGAGCGCGAGTAGTCGCTCGGTTATTGAGCCATCACCGGCACCGACCTCGACGACGGTGGGGCGGTTTTTAGGGGAAACCTTCGAGACCTCGTCGGTTATTCGCCTCATGAGCGATTCATAGAGATGATGGTGCTTCAAGTGTGGCGACCCGACCCGGTAGTCGTAGTCCTGTGAGTAGTGGTCTTCCTGAACTCGCTTCAATAAATCGGCCCTAACCTGAGGAGTACTTCGATCAAGGTCAGAATCGGCGGCTGGAACCAGTGATTGCCTCACCTCGGATGAGCGAGGAGAATAGCGAAGATCGAACCGGACCCCGAGCCACTAAAGCCTGCCACCAAGCTGAATCTTCTTCAGGCGCCCGAGGAGCAACGCGAGAAGAGCGGAACTCGCGAGGCCACCAACGAGAACCGCAGTGGCAATGCCGGCAGTTGTCGCAGGCGTCGCAATCAGGAGGACGGCAAGCAGGAAGACGAGCAGGTTGACCACTTCCGTGATCGAACCATAGCCAGGGTGCCCCAGCCCTCTGGCCAGTTCCGTAAGGAGCCGGTGGACGGAAAGAAAGAACGCCGCCAGCAACAAGATCTGGCCGATACTCACCGCGTCCGAGAAATCGTTCCCGAAGAACATCGGCAGTAAGAACTGGATTGTGGCCAGGAGCGTTCCCACGCAGAGTGCGATCAACACCACACCATTGCGAAACGCTCGTTCCGCAATTTGCCAGGCGACCATTCCGCTGCGAGCGGCTGCTATGCGGGGAAACGAGACCGCGCCGATACTTTGCGCTATGAAGCGCGGAAGGTTGCAGAAGGCGAGAGCCGCCACGTAAAGGCCCAGCGCTCTACTGTCCATCAGGAGACCGATCATCAGCTGATCAATTCTCACGTCATCGATCGGGGAGGCACTGCCGACCACCCCCCGGATTCCGAAACTCAGGATGTTCCGGGGTGATGCCCCCGCTCTCTTGCCTTGCGTCTGCATGTCGCGGAAGACCAGCGACCAGGTGATCAAGGCGCCCGTGGCCCAGGAGCCGACCGTTACACCGAGAATCCATGGTAACGACGCGTGGTTGGAGATGAACAGAGTCGAGATCGTCAACGTGTACATCAAGGCTGGAACCACCCGGCTCAGGTTGAATGCCCTGTAGCGCCGCATCCCCAGGAGTGTCGCGACACCCAGATTCTGGGCAAGAAGCATGGGTATCAGCGCGGCGCTCAGAAGAGCTTCCAATGCGGCGAAATCGTCGCCGCCAGCGAAGACGAGCAGGAGGATGCCCCCGTACGCCGAGGACAACGCGAACGCGAGAAAAACCGAGATCTTGACCGAAGTCAAGACGACGGCCTTGGCGTTTCCGAGCTCCCGGGCAACGTAGTAGGTAGTGGCCTGGGGTATCCCGATGCCCCCCAGCAGAACGATCGTCAAAGGCAGTAGCCAAAGCAGCGCGAGGGTGCCACGACCTTCAACGCCGAGGGCGCGGGCGGCGATCACTCCCGAAATGAGGGTCAGCGCCTGACTTGCAATTGATGCCGCAAGGGTCTGGCCGCTCGGGCCGCGCACTGATTGGACTAGCCGGCCAAACCTCAGGATGTCCTTCAGGCGCTTCCGCTTCATCAGCGCATCTTTCTATAATTGGCCGCCCATGCTCGGACACCTGACCCAGCCTCGTCCTCTGGGTACCCCCGTTCTATTCATTGTCTTCAATCGGCCCGAAACCACTCGACGGGTCCTCGATGCGATCCGCGATGCGAAACCAACAAGGCTCTACGTCGCCGGAGACGGGCCGAGAAGTGACCATCCGGGCGAAGCTGGCCGGGTGAAGGAGGTACGGAAGCTCGTCGTTGAAGGCATTGATTGGGACTGCGAAGTGAAGACTCTCTTCAGGAGCGAGAACCTGGGATGCAAGGCTGGCGTAAGCGGAGCAATCGACTGGTTCTTCGATAGCGAGGAAGAAGGGATTATCCTCGAAGACGACTGCTTGCCTGACCGAAGTTTCTTCTTCTTCTGCGAGGATCTGCTGGCTCGGTATCGGGAGGATCAGCGGGTCATGCATGTTGCTGGGGCCTGCCTCGTATCGAACCTGAAAGTCGAGGCGAGCTATTTCTTCTCGAAGTATCCGGCAGTCTGGGGTTGGGCCACCTGGAGGACCGCTTGGTCCAGGTTCTCGTTGACGACCACCGACTTCGAGACCGAGTTCAGATCGATCGACGAACAATTCCAAACGGAGCACGAGAAGGGTTACTGGCGGAACACACTGAACGACTATTTCGCCGGACAAATCGACACCTGGGATTACCCCTGGGCCTTCTCGATTTGGCAGCGGAATGGACTCGCCGTCTACCCGAAGGTGAATCTCGTCAAGAACATTGGCTTCGGCGAGGGTTCCACTCACACCAAATCCTGGCGCGATTATCGCGGTCTCGGAGACCTGGAGCTTCAATCGATCGAGCGTATCGTGCACCCGACTCGGGTCGTTGATCGACAGGATCTTGATGAGCGGGTCTTCGAAGAAAGCTACAGGCAACCCCCAAGACTTGTGATCGCATTCAAACTCCTGCGTCGACTGGTAGCTGGGTTATTCCGGCGCCATGGGCGGCCGCGAGAGGGCTGACTCGGCACGGTGGGAATGGCAGCGTAGACCTGTTTGGCGGACAGGTTTCGATAATGTCGGACCGGTGTTTGAATCGAAACCTCCGACGCCGCGCGAGCGCCTCATCACCGCGTTGGGCGGGTATTCGACACTCCTCTACTGGTACCGCGCCCTGCGACCTCGCTGGCTTTGGCGCCTGACCAGCCCGTTCGGTCGACCGATCAGCCGATATGTTAGAGAGCAGGGTTTGGCAGTCAAGAGAGGACCGTTTCAGGGGCTTGCCTACCCCAAGTCATCGCTGGGCCACACGAATTACCTGTCCGCTAAGTTGGCAGGAGCATACGAACCCGGAGTCGTGGAATTCCTAATGAAGCACATCCATGACAACGATGTTTTCGTCGACGTCGGTTCGGGAGACGGATTCTTCTGCATCGGCGTCGCCCGCCTGGCATCTCTTCGAGTGATCGGATTCGAAACCAACAGGTTCGAACGAAGGCTGGCGGGCAAGCTCGCCAGAAAGAACGGGGTCGAATTTGAAGCCCGAGGTTCGGCTGCCCACGCGGAACTCAACGCCCTTCCAAACGGAAGGATGCTGTTGCTCCTGGACGTGGAAGGATTCGAGGAAGACCTGCTCGACCCAGTCAAGGTTCCTTGCCTACGCGACGCCACGATGATCGTCGAGGTCCACGAACAGTTTCGTCCGAATGTGGTCAAGACATTGGTCGGGCGCTTTGAATCCACCCATCGAATCGACCGGTTTTTCGCGGTCCCGGCCGACCGGAACGAATCACCCGAATTCAACCGTTGGAATGACGCAGACGCAGAGCTCGCCCTGTACGACGGCCACCGTTCCGGAGATAGTTGGATGACCTTTACCCCTCGACAAGCAAGCCGGGAGCCCGGAGGCGCTCAGGGTTGAGCAAGCAATGGCGATCGGCGAGTTGTCGGTGTCGGCGATACTTTCGACCAACCCCCGGGTTGGGAGGAGGAGGGTGCGGGTATCGCCGTTCGAACTAGTTCTCCTCCTGCCAAGGCCTCTATGACCCCTCAGGTTCAGAAAGAACAACAAATGAAGTTGACCGATTCCGTAAGCAAAGTGGCCAGCAGAGCAGATTCGCGCTGGGTCAGTCTCGTTGCGATTCTCCTCTTCGGCTGCTTTGTCGGGTTTGTCCCCCCCGCCGCTGCCGCTCCCACGGTGGTCGACCAGTACACGGAACATGTTCCGACGCCCGGCGGCGAACAGGTTTCCGGCTCGATCACTCGGCCTGGTCAACCAGGAAATCATCCCGGAGCACCCGCTGGCTCACCCTCGCGAAATGAGAGTCCTCAAGCACTGGGGAACCTAGGGGCGTCGTCTCCGATCTCGAGTTCGAGAAGACCAACAAGCTCAAAGCCAGACGGTGCTCCCCGTTCAGATCAGGAGGGACAGGCGAATTCCGAACAGGCGGGAGCTGCTGCGTCCCAAAGTGCTGCAATAGATCAGGGTGCCACCGAGCCGACACTGGTCGCAGCCGTTGATCGGCCCGGAGGGATGGGGATCGCATTCCCGCTCGTACTGATCGGCTGCCTGTTGGTTGCTGTATTCGTCTTCGCCCACAAACGCGGCTTCGTCCAATTCCCCAAGGAGAAAGATGCCCGCTAGGTTCGTCTCAGCTTGTGCTTTGGCAGCGATGGCACTCGCCCTGTGTGCGGGGGTCGCCAATGGATCGAATAGGCCCTTGGAGACCGGCATCGCAGTGACAGACATCGGCGCTCCGACCCAACTCGAATACGAACGGGTCCGGGACCTGGGCGCAGGAAATGTCAGGGTCCTGATCTTTTGGGATCAGGTGGCCCCCGCATCCAAACCTGATGTGTGGAACCCCGCTGACCCCTTTGACCCAAATTACGACTGGACGAACTTCGACTCTCAGGTGAGGCTAGCTGTCAACGCGGGCCTCACACCGTTCATCGAGATCTACTCGGCACCGAGATGGGCAGAACGTTGCCGACGGGAGACAAAGGGAATATGCAATCCAGCGCCAGTCGATTTCGCAAGATTCTCACTCGCAGCGGCGAAACGTTATAGCGGGAGCTTCCCGAATTTGCCGAGGGTCCGCTTCTGGCAACCGTGGAACGAGCCGAACTTGCATCTGTTCTTTCAGCCGCAATTCCGGAACGGGAACAAGGTGTCTCCGGCCCTGTACCGGGAACTCCTGAATCGCTTTGCAGGAGCGGTCAAGAGCGTTCACCGGTCGAATCTGGTGATCGCAGGCGGGTTGGCCCCGCTCCAACGTCCCGGCGGTCTCGGGCCGTTGGACTTTGCGCGCCGGCTTCTATGCATGGAAGGCCGCAAGAAGCCCAAGCCGAAGAGAGGCTGCAAAGCGAAGGCTCGATTCGATATTTGGGCCAATAACCCATTTACGACGGGAGGCCCTACCCACAAGTCGGCGGGTATAGACGATGTCTCGCTAGGCGATCTGCCGAAGATGTCGCAATTGCTGAAATCTGCCCGCCGGGCTGGAAAAATCAACACCAGTCGAGGGTCGGTCGCGTATTGGGTGACTGAGTTCAGTTGGGATTCAAAGCCGCCGGATCCCGGGGGGCTTCCCATGTGGATCCTCACTCGTTGGACATCCGAAGCCTTGTACCGAGCATGGTCAGCAGGAGTGAGCAAGTTCTTCTGGCTCTCGCTCCGAGATTGGCCACGACCAGAAGGTCTTCCGTACAGCCAAACGTACGAATCGGGGCTCTACTTCCGGGGAGCAACGGTGGAAGAAGATCGACCCAAGAACAATCTGAGGGCGTTCCAGTTCCCGTTTGTCGCGTTTCCCGGCAAGAAGGGCATAACGACTTGGGGTCGAACTCCCTCTAGTCGACCGGGGCGAGTCTTCATTGAATATCGAAACGGCGGAGGCTGGAGGCGGCTGTCGGTTGTCCGAGCAAACAGGTTTGGGGTTTTCCGATCATTTGTGAGGACGAGGATTGCAAAGCGGTTGGCCCAAAGAAAGCGAGCGGTGGTACGGGCGAAGTATCAGGGCGGCGAATCCAGACCCTTTTCCCTACGTCCCGTAAAAGACTTTCGACATCCCCCCTTCGGCAAACCCTAAACCTTCGGCAAACCTGGACCCAGGCCACTAGTCCTCTCTTTTTTCTCTACGAAACAAGAAGTCGGCCTGGATCGACGAACCGTCGAACGAGTAAGCCATATGGTGAACTCCTGCCAGCCGAAACCCGGCTTCTGCCATGAAGGAGATCACCTGTCCTGCCAATGCCTGTCCTTCGTAGAGTTCAACGAATGAACATTCGATCAAAGCAACGTCGACCTCGTGCAAGGTCTTGGTACCTCCCCGTAGGACGTTCAATTCATAACCCTGAACGTCGATCTTAAGAAGGCAGGGCCGTTTGATTGGCTGGTTGAGAACCTCATCCAAAGTGGTTATCGGCACGTCGATCGAATGATTGACGCTGGTGCCAGGAAACTCAGCGACTTGCCGATTGCCTATTCTTAATAATGACGATGAATCATCCCGGTTCGAGATATTCATAGTGGCCTTGCCGGGGCTTGCGCCGAGCGCACAGGGGACAAGTTCAACCCGATCTTTCAGTATCGCGCGCAGGTCGGCCCCCGGACCGGGTAGAGGTTCGAAGCATATGATCCTCGTCCCCGGGAAGCTCTCGCGTGAGAACAAAGCGAATTGACCTCTTGACGCGCCCACGTCCAGGACGGTCTCAAATCGTTCTTCGAAGGGAATCCCTGAATGCTCGACCGAGGCTGCCACACCCTTTGCGAGAGCAGGCCAGTAGGCACGATTTCTCAGAACACGCACAAGTTTTCGAGACTTGTTCAGCGCGAGCCTCACGCGGGGGTGGGTTGCACTGGTCACTGGATCGAAGTCCAGGAGTGATTAACGTTCACTGCGGAGCTTCTTTCGGCGGTCACTCTACCGATCGCGGTCTCAAACTTATCGACCAGGGCTTCCGCGGACAGATTCTTCCGGGCGAACTCGGCTCCGGCCTTTCCTCGTCTAGCAAGATCCTCCCTATCGGCAATTGCTTTAACGATTGAGTCGACAAACCCCTGCGGGTTCACGCTATCAGTGACCCACCCGGACTTGGATTGCTTCACAATCCGTGCTGCCTCGCTCTCCGGATTGACGGAGGCTATGACAGGGAGACCGACTGCGAGGTAGTTCATTAGTTTCGACGGAACGTTGAACTCGCCTCCTGAGTAGGCCTGAGTCACGGCACCGAGGTGGGATCGGGCAATCTCGGCTCGGAGAGAGTCGCCGTCCAGGACACCGGGCATCTTTACCCGGTTGGTTCTGATCGTTGCCCGAACTTCTTCTTCCGCTACCCCGGCCCCCGCCAGAGTCAGTTCGGCACCGAGTTCCTCCAACCTGGGGTCGGCCTCGAAAGTCTCCACTATCCTCGCCAGCCCTTGCGATTTTCCGATGTTTCCCATACAGAGAATCCGAGGTGGGTCGGGGATTTTATTGCGAGCCGTAGAGGCGTTATCTCCCAGCATCGTGGCGGGGTTGTACGCCAGAAGTATCTTCTCGGCCGGGACGCCTTTCTCGATCAGGTTACTTCGAAAACCCTCCGAGAGAACAACGATTCTCCCCGCTGATTCATATGCCGCCGACTCAAGTCTCCGAGAAAGCCGATAGGCAATGCCGCTCTTTTCGACGTAACCGGTCGTCGCCGCCCCGTCAGGAAGAATGTCCTGGACCCAGAGTATCCATGGAGTTCGCCGAAGGCGGGTATTGACGAGCCCAGGAAGCAGGGCCGGAAAGCTGGGGGTAACCGATATCACGACATCCGGAGTGCCCAGAAATGGTGCCGCGGCAGCCTGGGTTGACATGAAACTAAGTTCTTGAACCAGGCGCTGCGATTTACGCTTGCGGCCAATTACCAGAGGTAGGCGAGTTACCCGAATACCGTCCCGATATTCGCGATATGGCGTTAGCTTTGTTCCCCATTCGGGTCGGGGATAGTGGGGGTGGGCGGCCACCACTTCCACTTCGTGCCCGCGGCCGGACATAGTCCGGGCCCAGATTGCGCTGAGCGGAGCGATCCCCATGGGCTCAGGTTCGTAGTTGCAGCTCCAGAGTTGTATGCGCATAAATCGGTGCCGAGTAAGGTCGGAAAACCAGGCTCAGCTGCCACGAACAGGATCTGAGTTCAAGAGCTCGTTCACCGCGACTCAGGCTATCAACAGCCCATACGTGACGGGTGGGTCGCGGCTGTTTGGACCGTCCCTCCAGGGCGGTTGAAGCCCTGCCAGGCCAAGGAAGAAGCTACGATGCCCACCACCTAAGCAGAAGCTGGAAGCGAGAAAGCTGTTGTTGCGACGCGAGATCGAGGAAGCGAGTTCTTTGAGGTATCCGAGGGTTGGAGTAACCGAATCTGACGGAGGCATGGAAGATTTCGCAGGATCAGGCGAAGGAGCCGTAGCCGGCGAGAACCGTGATGGGCTAACCCCGCACCTCCCGGTCCGGGAGGCCACCGACCAGCGGGAAGCATTTCGGGGACCCGATAGTCGAGTCGGCTATGTGTATCACCGACTCCTTGCTATTTCAGATCTGGCCGCTATATCTGTCGCAGCTTTGTCGGCGGTTCTCGTGGCGACAGCGTTTGATCGGAGCCCGGACACCAGTGCGTATGCGATTTCGCTGGTGGTCATGCTCCCCTGCTGGCTTTTCATCGCCTACTTCAGTGGGCTTCTTCATCATGGCGACTTCCGGATCACGCAGGACTACGTCGATGAGATCGGCCCCGTCGTTGTTGCTGCCACAGCTTGGATATGGCTGTTCGTCGTGATTCAAGCCATTTTCGTGTCCGGGATCACAGCATTGACCGCTCCCGTCCTCATGTGGATTCTTATGATCGTCACGATCATCGCTTTTCGGGCGGTGCTTAGGATGATCGCGCGGAGGCGCCTCTGGAACCAGAGGCCAGTGGCGACTATCGGCGATGCCTTTGGCCTCAGCGCTCTCTCGGGTAGGATGGAGAGACATCCCGAGTGGTGTCTTGAAGTGAGATGCGAAATTGAGATGGACCTCGCCGGCAAGTTCGTACTTCGTGCCACCGACGAGTCGATCTCGGAAGCGCCTGGCCACATGAGCAAACTTGGCACCGAAGAGATGACTTCCCTCCTGGTCGAAAGTGGAGTAGAGAGAGCCATCATCGCGGGTGGCTCCGGAAGCCTTACCCTGCGATCCAAGCTGGTCCGCAAGCTGGTCGAGAATGGGATCGTGGTCGACTACGTGGCCGGGGGTCCCGAAACGTTCTATCCCAGCACTTCCCTGCACTACCTGGAGGGCATGACGCTAATGAGTATGCGTCCGTCACGTCAACAACCATTTGTTGCGGCGCTGAAGAGGTTGCTTGACGTTACCGTCGCGGCATGTCTCCTTGTTGTTGCGTCGCCGGTGCTGGCCTTGTCCGCCCTCGCCATCAAGCTGGATTCGCCCGGACCCGTGGTTTTCAGGCAGCCCCGGTGCGGGCGAAACGGAGGGACCTTCTTCGTTACCAAACTCAGAACGATGAGCAAGGATGCGGACAGCAAACGGGAAGAATTGAGATCACGAGACGTCGGGGAGGGAGCGGGAATGCTCAAGATCAGGAATGACCCTCGGGTTACCAGAGTTGGGAGATATCTCCGTAGCTGGTCGATAGATGAGATCCCCCAACTCTGGAATGTATTGATTGGAGACATGAGCCTGGTTGGACCGAGGCCTTTGCCGCTTGATGAGTCGTCGCTCGTCTCCGATGACTTCAAGGTTAGGGAAAGCATGAGGCCTGGAGTAACCGGTCCGTGGCAGGTCATGGGACGAAGTGACATTCCGATGCACGACATGCTCAAGCTGGATTACACATATGTAGTTGGCTGGACACTCGTCGAAGATCTGAAACTGCTCCTTCGTACCGTGACGGCGGTGCTGAAGCGCACCGGAGCCCATTAGTAGCTCTCCGCCCCACTTGGGCCACGTTTGGATCCGGAGAACGCGGTTGGTCCCATTTTCGGCTACAGTTTGGAATCTGCCGTAGACCGCTGGTCGGGCGATAGCCCGTAATTACCCAGCGCAGGTGAGCCAGAGGGACCGTTCGCGTTCTCTCCTCGTGCCCGCCTGTGAGCGGGTTTTTCTTTGCCCGGGCTGTCTGCGTCAGATGTGAGTCAGACAAATACAAGTCAGGCAAAAATGAACCGTGAAGAAAAAGCCGCGCTGATCGACGAGATCGGTGCAGAGATCGAATCATCCGAAGCGATCTTCGCCGTGGACTACCGGGGTATCTCGGTAACCCAGGCGGCTGAGCTGCGCAGCGGTCTGCGCGAGGCGGATGCGACCTTCAAGGTCGTCAAGAACCGTCTCACCAAGATCGCCGCTGAAAAGGCCGGTGCCACGGAGCTGAATGAACTGCTCCAGGGACCGACCGCGCTCACCTTCGTCAAGGGCGACACAGCCGCCGCGGCGAAGGCGATCACCAGCTTCAACAAGGAGCACGAGGTCCTCACCTACAAGGGTGGGGTCATGGGCGACACGATCCTCGATGAGGGCCGTTTCACCGCGATCTCCAAGCTCCCGACCCGCGACGTCCTCAACGGTCAACTGGCCGGCATGGTCGCCAGCCCGCTGGTCACCCTCACCCGTGGCCTGGGATCGATGATCTCCGGTCTCGCGATCGCCCTCCAGCAGGTGGCCGATCAGGGTCTGGTCGGAGGCGCTTCGGCGCCGGCGGCCGAGGAAGCAGAAGCCGCCGAAGCTCCGGCCGAGGAGGCACCTGCGGAGGAAGCCGCTCCCGAAGCCGAGGCTGAAGCCCCGGCCCAGGATGCAGCCGAGGAAGCACCGGCCGAAGGGGCCGCTGGCGACGAGGCACCGGAGGCCGAGGCTGAAGCCCCGGCCGAAGCGGAAGAAGCCGATGAACCCGCAGCAGAGGCACCGGCCGAAGACGCCGATGCTTCGGATGAACAAGCTGAAGACAATGAAGAGGCACCGGCCGAAGAGGCCACTGATGGTGCTGACTCTGAAGACAAAGCTGACAACAACGACGAGGCGCCGGCTGATCAGGCCACTGATGGTGCCGACGCTAAGGAGTAACCAAGAATGGCAACCAGCACCGAAGAATGGATTGAAGAGCTCAAGGGCATCAGCGTCCTCGAGCTGAGCGAGCGCATCAAGGCTCTCGAAGAGGAGTTCGGCGTTTCGGCCACGGCCGTCGCCGCAGCTGCCCCGGCTGCCGGCGCTGCCGGCGGTGACGCCGGCGACGCAGGCGATGACGCCGGCTCGACCGTCGACGTCGTCCTGACCGACGTCGGGGACAAGAAGGTCCCGGTCATCAAGGTCGTCCGCGCCGCCACTGGCCTCGGTCTCAAGGAGGCCAAGGCTCTGGTCGACGAGGCTCCCAAGCCCGTCAAGGAAGGCGTCGAGAAGGACGAGGCCGAGAAGCTCAAGGCCGAGCTCGAAGAAGCCGGCGCCAAGGTCGAACTCAAGTAGAGACGACCACTAGCATCAGGACGGGAACCCCGGTTCCCGTCCGTCCGGGCCCACGCCCGGACCACCGAAGGGCCGCCCAGGGCGGCCCTTCCTCGTTTAACCGGCCCAAGAATCGACCAGGACCCGGCCCGATCCCGCGAGATCGCCGTTTTCGGTAAATAGCGCTCCAATCCTCACTCCAGTTCGGGCCGGCACCACCATTACCCCCCGTTCAGCCGCCACTCCAGGGCCGCGCGGGTATTCCCGGCCGGCTGTCACTCCAGGTCCGTGCGGATTTGTTGAACCTGTGGTGCCACATGTGAGCGTTTGCGAGGCAGGCTTGACGGATGGAACCGAACCACCCCGTCGTGCCATACGAGAACGCGTCTGCAGGTCGCCTCAAGGAGCTGCGCCAATTCATGGTCCGACGTGACGGGGTCGCCCATCGGGAAGAGTTGGTTGCCCAGGGGTTCAGCTCCTCCCAGATCAAGAACTGGGTCAGGAGCGGACGCCTCATCACCGTCTTTCGATCAGTCTTTGCCTTCGGTCGGGACCTGGAGAATCGCAACGCACTCTGGCGCGCGGCGCTGCTCGTGGCCGGACCCGGTTCTGCTCTGACGGGGAGGAGCGCCTGTGAAGCATTGGGGCTCGTCAAGAGATGGCCCGCTATGCCCTTCGTCGTCCAGGTTGCGAGCCCGGCCGGGCAGGCAAGGCAGTTCCGCGGTTTGTCGCCGGCTCTTCGGAAGACATCCATTAGCGTTGTGAGGCGCAACTTGCACTCGGGTGACTTCATGACCGTGGAAGGAATTCGGACCGTCAAGCCTGCTTTGTCCCTGATCGATTTTGCAGGTGATGGTTCCGACAGGGATCTTTGGTTCGCATTCAAGGAGGCTTCTCGATTATTTCGTTTCGGTCCGGAAGATGTTGAGCACTTTTCGGCCCGTATGCGTCATCGAAATGGCGCGGCGAAGATGAGGCCCCTCCTGGCCCTGCTCGAGCGGGCGAGCGGCACCGGGACGGGCGCGGGGTGATATCGAGAGTGCGGATCACCCGGCGTCGGGGCTCCGGGGTTAAAGCTCGGGGCACCTGGGTTGAAGAAGGGAGCGCTATTTGCCGAGAGATTGGATCTCGCGGCTTTGGGTCGCCGGAGCGGGCTCGGGTGACAACGTGCGGCAGAGCGGAGGGGAGGGGCTTCGGGGTTACGTCCGGGCGCTCTGTTAGGTGATGCTCATGCTGTGCTATTGTTTGTCGTTGCGCGAAGTTTCGGCCGATTTGCACCGCTTCCGCGCCCTAATCACGTGAATCTCTGACCCCTTGTGAGGAGTTGCCAACCTTGGCACGCCCGATTTCTGCCCCCGTTGTCCGCAGGAGTTTCTCCCGACTCGAAACCCCCCTCGAAGCCCCACATCTGATCGACATCCAGCGTCGCTCGTTTGAGGATCTCACCGATCCCAAGACCGGCATGCTGAGGGAGACGATCAACGACGTTTCACCCATCGAGGACTACACCGGCAATCTTGCCATCGTCTTCGGTGAATTCGAATTTGATGACCCCGCTCACACTCTCGAAGAGTGTCGTGAGCGCGATCTCACGTTCTCGCGTCCGCTGAACGTCACGGTTTCTTTCCAGAACCGGGAGACCGGCGAGATCCGCGAGCAGACCGTCTTCATGGGCGACTTCCCGTGGATGACCGAGCGCGGCACCTTCATCATCAACGGCACCGAGCGTGTCGTCGTGACCCAGCTGGTCCGGTCGCCCGGCGCTTACGTGATGGCGCCCAAGGACCCGGAGAAGCAGGTCTTCACGGCGAACCTGATGCCGGCCCGCGGTTCCTGGCTCGAACTCGAGATCGACAAGAAGGGCCGCGTCTACGTGCGGATCGACCGCAAGCGCAAGCTCCCGATCACCGTCCTGCTCCGTTCGATGGGGTACGTGAGTAACGAGCAGATCCTCGAGCTCTTCGACAACTCGGTCTACATCCAGCACACGATCGCCGCCGACACCGAGGCGACGATCACCGAGGAAGGCGCCCTGGTCGAGCTGTTCAAGAAGCAGCGCCCCGGCGAGCCGCCGACCGTCGACGCCGCCCGGGCCCTGCTCGAGCAGCTCTTCTTCGATCCGAAGCGCTACGACCTCACCCGGGTCGGCCGCTACAAGCTGAACGCCCGCCTCGGACTCGACATCGACCTCGACACCCGCGTGCTCACGCACGACGACATCATCTCCCTGATCAAGGAGCTGGTCAGCCTGCCGAAACTGCTCGGCATGCCGGAAGAGATCGACGAGGAGAACCCGATCAAGGACTACGCGGCCGAGGCTCTGACCTACCCGCGCGAGAACGTCTCCGATCACCTCGACGAGTACGAGCACTTCGGCAACCGCCGTCTGCGTACCGTCGGCGAGCTGATCCAGGAGCACTTCCGGATCGGCCTGTACCGCATGGAGCGAGTGGTCCGCGAGCGCCTCACCACCGAGGACTCGGATGCGATCACCCCGCAGACGATCATCAACATCCGTCCGGTGGTTGCGGCGCTGAAGGAGTTCTTCGGTTCCTCGCAGCTGTCGCAGTTCATGGACCAGAACAACTCGCTGGCCGGCCTGACCCACCGCCGTCGCCTCTCGGCGCTCGGTGCTGGCGGACTGACCCGTGAGCGCGCCCCCATCGAGGTGCGCGACGTCCACCCGACCCACTACGGCCGCATGTGCCCGATCGAGACGCCGGAAGGCCCGAACATCGGCCTGATCGGATCGCTCTCCTCCTACGCCCAGATCTCGGAGCACGGCTTCGTGACGACCCCCTACCGGGTGGTCGAGAAGGGCAAGCTGACCGACGAGGTGGTTCACCTCGACGCGACCCAGGAAGAGCACAAGGTGATCGCGCAGGCGAACGCCGAAGTCGATCCCAAGACCAACAAGCTGGTCGGTCCTGCCGTCTTCTGCCGGGCCGGCGAAGGCGAGTGGGTCAGCGCCGAGCCGAACGAGGTCGACCTGATGGACGTCTCGCCGACCCAGATCTGGTCGGTCGCGACGGCCCTGATCCCGTTCCTCGAGCACGACGACGCCAACCGCGCCCTGATGGGCTCCAACATGCAGCGCCAGGCCGTGCCGCTGATGCGTCCTGATCCGCCGCTGGTCGGCACCGGCATGGAGCGTCGTGCCGCGGTCGACACCGGTGACGTGGTCCTGGCCGAGCACGACGGCGAAGTCACCTACGTCGACTCCGAGGCGATCGAGCTCAAGCACAAGGACGGCACCGACAAGTACCCGCTGTTCAAGTTCATGCGTTCGAACCAGGGCACGCTGATCCATCAGCGCCCGATCGTCGCGACCGGCGACAAGGTCAAGAAGGGCGACGTCCTGGCGGACGGCTCCTCGACCGGCGGTGGCGAAGTCGCCCTCGGCAAGAACTGCATGGTCGCCTTCATGTCCTGGGAGGGCTACAACTTCGAGGACGCGATCATTCTCTCCGAGCGTCTGGTCAAGGAAGATGAACTCACCTCGATCCACATCGAGGAGTACGAGATCGACGCCCGCAACACCAAGCTCGGCGACGAGGAGATCACCCGCGACATCCCAAACCGTTCCGAGGAGAGCCTCAGGAACCTCGACGAGCGCGGCATCGTCCGCGTCGGCGCCGAGGTCACCTCTGGCGACCTGCTGGTCGGCAAGGTCACGCCGAAGGGCGAAACCGAGCTGACCGCCGAGGAGAAACTGATCCGCGCGATCTTCAAGGAAAAGGCGCGTGAGGTCCGTGACACCTCGCTCAAGGTCCCGCACGGTGAGGGCGGCGTAGTGATCGACGTGCTGACCTTCAGCCGCGAGGACGGCGACGACCTGCCCCCGGGAGTCAACGACCTGGTCCGCGTCTACGTCGCGACCAAGCGCAAGATCTCGGAGGGCGACAAGCTCGCCGGCCGCCACGGCAACAAGGGCGTGATCTCCAAGATCGTGCCCGAAGAGGACATGCCTCACCTTGCCGACGGCACCCCGGTCGACGTGATCCTCAACCCGCTCGGCGTTCCGTCCCGAATGAACATCGGCCAGATCCTGGAGACCCACCTCGGGTGGGCCGCCGGCGAAGGCTGGTACGACGACGGTTCCGAGGCCTACAAGAACAAGACCGAGACACGCGACCGCGTCTACGTTTCGACCCCCGTCTTCGACGGTGCCTCGGTCGAGGACGTCGACAACGCGCTGGTCGAGTGGGCCAAGGAGCATGGCGAGGCCCGTGGCATCGACATGGGAGTCGACATGGACGAGCGCCCCGGCGCCCGTTGCTCCGGCACCCAGCAGCTCTACAACGGCCGCACCGGCGAGCCGTACGAGGGCAAGGTCACGGTCGGATACATGTACATCCTGAAGCTGCACCACCTGGTCGACGACAAGATCCACGCCCGTTCGACCGGCCCGTACTCGCTCGTCACCCAGCAGCCGCTGGGCGGCAAGGCGCAGTTCGGCGGTCAGCGCTTCGGCGAGATGGAGGTCTGGGCGCTGGAGGCTTACGGCGCCGCCTACACCCTCCAGGAGATGCTCACCGTCAAGTCCGACGACACGGTTGGCCGGGTCAAGGCCTACGAAGCGATCGTCAAGGGCGAGAACATCCCCGAGCCGTCGATCCCCGAGTCATTCAAGGTTCTGCTCAAGGAGATGCAGGCACTCTCCCTCGACGCCAACGTGGTGTCCGAGGAAGGCGTCGGCGACCTGGCCGAGGAAGAGGACGACCTGCTTCAGGCCGCCCAGGACCTCGGCATGGACCTGACCGAAGTCAGCAGCTCCAACGGGGGCGCAGCAGATGAATCCCTCTCCGAAGAGGGCGGTGATGCCGCAACCGATGGTTCCGGCGACGCCGAGGAAGCAGGTGCTAACTGATGAGTAACAACGTAATCGACATCAACAACTTCGACGCGATCGAGATCGGTCTCGCCTCGTCGAAGAAGGTCCGGTCCTGGAGCTGGGGCGAAGTCCTCAAGCCCGAGACCATCAACTACCGGACCCTGAAGCCGGAAAAGGATGGCCTCTTCTGCGAGCGCATCTTCGGTCCGACCAAGGACTGGGAGTGCTACTGCGGCAAGTACAAGCGGGTCCGCTACAAGGGCATCGTCTGTGAGCGCTGCGGCGTCGAAGTGACCCGGTCGAAGGTCCGGCGTGAGCGCATGGCTCACATCGACCTGGCCGCCCCCGTCTCGCACATCTGGTTCTTCAAGGGTGTGCCCTCGCGGATCGGCTACCTGATCGACATGGCTCCGAAGGAGCTGGAGAAGGTCCTCTACTTCGCCGCTTCGATGATCACCTGGGTCGACGAAGAGGCCCGGGCCAAGGACATGGGCACCCTGGAGAAGGAAGTCGACACGGTCATCGCCGAGTACGAGTCCGAGCGTCAGTCCGCCACCCAGGAACTCGACGAGGCGCTGAAGCGCCGGACCAAGTACCTGGAGGACGGCACCCAGACCAAGTTCTCCGACGACGACCACCTCTGGGCCGACTCGCTCGGCCTGACCGCCGCCCAGCTGCGCAAGCTGAGCGACGACGATCGCGCCAAGCAGATCAAGGAACTCACCAAGAATTTCGAGGCCGAGATCAACGACACCGAGGCGTACATCGAAGAGGCGATCGAACGGCTGCAGGAAGTCTGGAAGATCTTCCAGACCATGAAGCCGAAGGACGTCATCAACGACGAGACCGTCTTCCGTGAGCTCAAGGACCGCTTCGGCAGCCCGTTCGGCTGGGGCGAGTACTTCCGTGGTGGCATGGGCGCTGAGTCCGTGCGTGACCTGCTCGAGCAGATCGACCTTGAAGCGACCTGTGAGGAACTCGAAGACCAGATCAACACCGCCAAGGGCCAGAAGCAGGCCCGCGCGGTCAAGCGTCTGAAGGTCGCCTCGGCTTTCCTGAAGTCCGAGAACAAGCCCGAGTGGATGATCCTCGACTGCGTTCCGGTGATTCCGCCGGAGCTCCGGCCGATGGTCCAGCTCGACGGTGGCCGTTTCGCGACCTCCGACCTGAACGACCTCTACCGCCGCGTCATCAACCGCAACAACCGCCTCAAGCGGCTTCTGGACCTCGGTGCGCCGGAGATCATCGTCAACAACGAGAAGCGCATGCTGCAGGAGTCGGTTGACGCCCTGTTCGACAACGGCCGCCGCGGCCGTCCGGTCACCGGACCGGGCAACCGGGCACTGAAGTCGCTCTCGGACATGCTCAAGGGCAAACAGGGCCGGTTCCGTCAGAACCTGCTCGGCAAGCGCGTCGACTACTCCGGCCGTTCGGTCATCGTGGCCGGCCCGTCACTGAAGCTGCACCAGTGTGGCCTGCCGAAGCTGATGGCTCTCGAGCTGTTCAAGCCGTTCATCATGGCCCAGCTGGTCGAGCGCAAGGCGGTCCAGAACATCAAGGCCGCCAAGAAGATGGTCGAGTCGATGGTTCCCGAGGTCTGGGACGTGCTCGAAGAGGTCATCGAGGAGCATCCGGTTCTGCTGAACCGCGCCCCGACGCTTCACCGTCTCGGCATCCAGGCCTTCGAGCCGATCCTGGTCGAAGGCAAGGCCATCCAGGTCCACCCGCTCGTCTGCTCGGCCTTCAACGCCGACTTCGACGGTGACCAGATGGCGGTCCACGTGCCGCTGTCGGCCGAGGCCCAGGCCGAGGCCCGGGTCCTGATGCTTTCGGCCAACAACATCCTCTCGCCTGCCCACGGCTCGCCCCTGGCGACCCCGACGCAGGACATGGTGCTCGGTCTGTACTACCTGACCTACGCCAAGGATGATGTTGCCGAACTCGACCCGTCGAAGCTCGAGAAGCGTCCGCATCCGTTCCGGACCGCGCAGGAGGCCGAACTCGCCTACGAGAACGGCGTCGTCGCGCTCCATGATTACGCGGAGTACCGCGGCCATGGTGATGAGCACTTCCTGACCACGGTCGGGCGGATCATCTTCAATGACCGCATCGAGCGGGCGCTGGCCGAGGCCCTCGAGGAAGAGTACGACCCCGGCGTCTACTCGTTCGTCAACCAGTCGCTGAAGAAGAAGGACATCAACGACATGGTCGGCTGGCTGGTCGACACCTACGGCGCCCCGGCGATCTCGCAGGTGCTCGACGCCTTCAAGGAGCTGGGATTCACCTTCTCCTCGCGGGCCGGCATCACCGTGTCGAAGAACAACGTCGTGCCGCCGCCGGAGAAGGAAGAGATCCTCGCCAAGTACGACGAGGAGACCGCCCGGATCCAGGCCGAGTTCGACGAGGGCTGGCACACCGCCGAGGAACGCCACAAGCAGGTCACGGACAAGTGGAACCAGGCCACCGAAGAGGTCGGTCAGGCGATGGAGGACAACCTCCGTCAGCTGAACCCGATCTTCATGATGGCCAACTCCGGCGCCCGAGGCTCGTTCAAGCAGATCCGCCAGCTGGCCGGCATGCGAGGCCTGATGGCGAATCCGAAGGGCGAGATCATCGAGCGTCCGATCAAGTCCAACTTCATCGAAGGCCTGTCGGTCGGTGAGTACTTCATCTCGACGCACGGAGCCCGCAAGGGTCTGGCCGATACGGCCCTCCGTACGGCTGACTCCGGTTACCTGACCCGCCGTCTGGTGGACGTCGCCCAGGACGTGATCGTCCTCGAAGACGACTGCAAGACCAAGGAGTCGATCGACATGCCGCTCTTCATCGACGGCGAGCCGAACCCGAACGTGGTTGGCCGTCTGTCGGCGAAGAAGTTCGAGACCAAGCGTGGCCGTGAGCTGCTCAAGAAGGGCCAGCTGATCACCAAGGCCGACGCTGCCGAACTGACCGAGGCATACGAGGGTGACGAAGAGGCCACCGTGCCGGTTCGTTCCGCCTTCAAGTGCGAGTCGAAGCACGGCATCTGCCGCTCCTGTTACGGCGTTTCGCCGGCGACCGGTTTCATGGTCGAGATCGGCGATTCGATCGGCACCATTGCCGCTCAGTCGATCGGCGAGCCCGGCACCCAGCTCACCATGCGTACCTTCCACACCGGTGGTGTGGCCGGACAGGACATCACCCAGGGTCTGCCTCGAGTGGTCGAGCTGTTCGAGGCGCGCAAGCCGAAGGGCCTGGCCCAGATGTCGGAAGTGGCGGGCAAGGTCTCGATCGAGCAGACCGAGAAGCAGGCTGTCGTGACCGTCATGGAGGCCAACGGCGAGGAGAGTTCCTACACCTTCCCGCCGCGTACCCGCCTCCTGGTCAAGGACGGTGACAAGGTCGAGGTCGGCCAGCAGCTGAACGAGGGTTCGCTGTACCCGGCTGACGTGCTCACGATCCGTGGTCGTACCGCGGTCGAGCAGTACCTGGTCGCTGAAGTCCAGCGGGTCTACAAGGCCCAGGGCGTGGAGATCAACGACAAGCACATCGAGGTCATCGTTCGCCAGATGCTGAAGAAGGTCGAAGTCGAGACCAAGGGTTCGACCGAGCTTCTGCCCGGTCAGCTCGAGGATCGCCAGGAGCTCAAGGCCATCAACAAGAAGGTCAAGGCTGACGGCGGTACCGCGGCGAAGGCGCAGGAGAAGATCCTGGGCATCACCAAGGCCTCGCTGGCGACCAAGTCGTTCCTCTCGGCGGCCTCCTTCCAGGAGACCACCAAGGTTCTGACCGACGCCGCTCTGGAAGGCAAGCGCGACCGTCTGGTCGGCCTCAAGGAGAACGTCATCATCGGCAAGCTGATCCCGGCCGCAACCGGTCTCAAGCACTACCGCTCGATGACTATCGAGCCGACCGAGCCCTTCGTCCAGGCGGAGGAGGCGGTCCTGCTCGAGGAGGAGCTCGTCGCCCCGAACGGCGACGGCACCGCCAACGGTGCCGACGGCTTCGGCGAGTCATTCGCCAGCGAGCTGGACGAGATCTCACAGGAGATCGACGCCAGCGCCGAGAAGTAATCCGGCCCGCATCCGCGGAGCATCCGTCACGGATCCGGTGAAACTGAAAGTGGTCAATCACTGACCACATTCAGTTTCACCGAACGGGTTTTCGATGGGCGCCTGCGGGCGCCCTTCGTCGTTATTCGGTCGGGGCGGGGGGAGAGCGGCTATACCGCCCGGACGTGGATTACGTAACCCGCTCAGATGCAGGCAGCCGACCCCCTCAGCGAGATTGACTTTCCGGCCACATATCGCTCTCTTCTTCAACATCGACGGGTATGTCCAAAACTGACACGACACCATGTCAGTTATCGGCTACACTTTCGGCATGGAAGGTCCAGGAGTCGAGGTCAGTGAAGAGGTTTCTGTCAACGGTGCCGGTCCGTCGGGCGGAAACCGGCCCCGCGTCTGCGTTATCGGCGCCGGTTCGTCGGGGATCACCGCTCTTCGCAGCCTGAAGGAGCGGGGCATCGATTACGAGTGCTTCGAGAAGGGCTCCTACATCGGGGGCAACTGGAAGTACGACAACGACAACGACCAGTCGGCCGCCTACAAGTCGCTCCACATCAACACCTCCCGGCAGATGATGGAGTACTCGAAGTTCCCGATGCCGGTCGACTTCCCCGACTACCCGGACCACTTCCGCATCCAGCAGTACTTCGAGGACTTCGTCGATCACTTCGACCTCCGCGACACGATCCGCTTCCAGACCGAGGTCGAGTCAGTGGTGCCGGCCGAGGAGGGAGGCTGGGACGTCACCTGGTCCAGCCGTGACGGCGAGAGCGGCACCGACCACTTCACCGACGTGATGGTCTGCAACGGCCACCACTGGGACAAGCGCTGGCCCGAACCCGCATTCCCCGGCTCCGACACCTTCGAAGGCGAGCAGATGCATGCCCACGACTACCGGACCCCGGAAATCTTCGAGGGCAAGCGGGTCCTCGTGCTCGGAATCGGCAACTCGGCCACCGACATCGCGGTCGAGGCTTCCCGGCACGCCGACGCCACCTTCCTGGCCATGCGCCGGGGCGCCTGGGTGCTGCCCAAGTACATCGGCAGCATGCCGACCGACCGGGCCACAACAGGCCCGATGGCCAGGGCTCCGATCGCCATCCAGAGCCTCGGCATGAGCCTGATGCTGCGGCTCGCGGTCGGCAAGCCGACCGTTTACGGGCTGCCCAAGCCCGATCACAAGCTGCTTCACGCCCACCCGACCGTTTCGCAGGATCTCTACGGCCGGCTCGGGCACGGAGACATCGACGTCAAGCCGAACATCGAGCGCCTCGACGGCGACTCGGTGGTCTTCGAGGACGGAACGCGCGAGCAGGTCGACCTGATCGTCTACTGCACCGGCTACAAGATCACATTCCCGTTCCTCGAACCGGAGATCTTCAACGCGGATGAGAACAAGGTCGACCTCTACCTCCGGGTCGCGGCACCCGACCAGAAGGGTCTCTACTTTATTGGCCTGATCCAGCCCCTCGGGGCGATCATGCCTCTGGCCGAGGTCCAGTGCGACTGGGTCGCAGAGCTGATCGATGGTGAAGGGGCCCTGCCCGACAAGCTCGAGATGTACCGCGAGATCGCCGACGACCAGGCCAAGATGGGCCGGCGCTTCGTGAAGTCCAAGCGCCACACGGTGGAAGTCGACTTCGATCCCTACCTTCGCGCCCTCCAGAAGGAGCGGGCGGCATCACGGGCGCGGGCGGTCTCCGGCACGCTCGCGACGGCGGCCGCCTAGGAGCACAGCCCGGCAGGCTTCACCGCAGCCTGCGACAAGGACGGCTGGTCAGGAGCGGGTGGGCTCGTGCTCGCGGGCCCGGGCCGGTTCGACCGGCCGGTTTCCGCTGCGAACCCTCGGACCCGATGCCGTCACCGCGGGGCGGGACCGCCAGCTCGGAGGCTTGACGGCGCCGCCGCCATGGGGATCCCTTCTTGGACCGCGGGGCAGAAGCGGGCGCGGACGCCGCTTGCGGCCGCCACCGTCCTCGCCCTCGTCCAGCTGGCCGTTTTCCTGCTCGTTCGTGGCCGCCCAGTAGAGCAGCCAGATCATTCCGATCGCCGGAATCTTCAGTGCGACCAGCATAAACAGGACAGGCCAGTATCCCTCCATCAGGTCAGTGTAAATGGTCGGAACCGTCGCCGGCAGGCGTCGCGGCCACATCGGCCCCTTCAAGCGAATCTGCCCAGTCTTCAGTGACGCTCGCCTGGGCCTCCTCGAAACCGATCTCGGGCTCGGTCGGAACCAGCAGGGTGGGGGCCCCGCGGCCCTCCCGGGCAGTCGCCCATTCGAAGCAGCTGGTGTCGAAGGAGTCGTCTATCCAGGCCAGGGGCCGGTCTCCGCAGAAGGCATCGATCGCACCGAGTTTCCAGTGGGCGGCGGTGGTGCCGGCAGCCGCTCCGGCCTTGCGGTGGGCGTCGAACTCGATCACCGGCAGCGGCCCGATCCCGGTGATCAGGGAGAGGCGGTCGTTGGCGCGTTCCTGCCAGCCGGTTGCCCAGACCAGTTCGAACCGGTGAGCGAGCCGGCGAATCCGCTCCGCGGCGACGATCGAAATGCAGTGAGGGGTGCCGTCGATGAGCTCGAACCGGGCGACCTCGGGGGCCGGTGCCGTCTCGAAACCGAAGAGGCTGATCACCCCGTCGACGTCGATCGCGAGCAGAGGCCGGTTTTCGGGATGAGCAGCGGGATGCCCATTATCAGGGTGAGATGACGCGAAGTCCACAGGACGTGTAGTATCCCCCGCCGTGCCTAATACCAACCAACTCGTACGCAAGGGCCGCAAGAAGCCCAAGAAGAAAGTGACCACCCCGGGTCTCAAGTCCGGGCAGGGCAACAAGAAGAAGGTCGCCGCACCTCAGCGTCGCGGCGTCTGCACCCGTGTTGCCACCGTGACCCCGAAGAAGCCGAACTCGGCTCTGCGGAAGATCGCCCGTGTGCGTCTCGCTCACGGCATGGAAGTCACCGCGTACATCCCCGGTGAGGGGCACAACCTGCAGGAACACTCCGTCGTCCTCATCCGAGGCGGCCGGGTCAAGGACCTGCCGGGTGTTCGTTACAAGGTTGTCCGGGGCACCCTCGATGCGGCCGGCGTTTCCGACCGCAAGCAGGCCCGCTCCCGCTACGGAGTGAAGGCGAGCTAATGGCCCGTCGTAACTCCGCAGTGATCCGTCCGCTCGACGCGGACACCAGGTACCGCAGCCGCCTGGTTCAGCAGATCATCAACAAGGTGATGCGCGACGGCAAGAAGTCCACCGCCGAGCGGATCGTCTATGACGCCCTGGCCCTGGTCAGCGAGCGTTCCGGTGAGGACGCCGTCGAGACCCTCGAAGAGGCGATCAAGCAGCTGACCCCGGCCCTCGAGGTTCGCTCCCGCCGAGTCGGTGGCGCCACCTACCAGGTTCCGGTCGAGGTTCCTTCCCGCCGCGCCCGCACCCTCGCGGTCCGCTGGCTGGTCGACTTCGCCCGCGCCCGCAACGAGTACTCGATGTCCGAGCGTCTCGCCAACGAGATCCTCGACGCGACCAAGCAGCAGGGCAACGCCTACAAGCGGAAGGACGACATCTTCCGCATGGCGCAGGCCAACAAGGCATTCGCCCACTACCGCTGGTAGTAGCTCCGACGGACGGTCCGGCGGGGCCCTCAGCGGCCCGCTGGCTTCGTCACTCCCTTGACGGTTCGGGAACGTACGGAAGTACGCCCCCTTCACCGCCTGCGCTCATATCCTCGCCAGCGAACCGCTGGGAACCCCGGCGAACCGCCCTGCTTGGGGAAGCACGGCAGCGCACCTATGGAGGCCCCGGAACATCGCCCTTGAGGTGCTTCCAGCGGCCTCGCCAGCGAACCGTTGAGAACCCCGGCGAACCGCCCTGCCTGGGCAGGACCCCTTAAGGATCGACTCGTTCTACGAGTCGATAACTGCCCTTGCCGTCCATCTGGACGATCCAGATCGGCTGGATCACGTCGTGGTCGGGGGTGAAGCGGAAGTTGCCAAGCGGGGTTTCCTCTTCGACCTTCTCGAGGGCGGTCTTGAGGGCCTTGCGATCGGCGGCGAGATCGTCGAAGCCGAGATCAGCGTCCTCGGCCGCCTCTGCCAGCAGCTTCACACCTGTATATGCCTGGGCGGCGAACTGGTCGGGTGACTCGCCGTACTTGCGCTGATAGTCGGCGATGAACTCCTGATTCTCCTCCGAGGTGTTGCCCGAGTACCAGGCAGCGGCGGACTGGACGCCCCTGCCGTACCTGCCGGCGCTCCTGGCGGCGAGCGGCGAGTTGAAGGCGTTACCTCCGAGAATAGGTCCCTGGTAACCGAAGGTCTTTCTGAGGGTCGTCACATAATCCGCACCCGTCTCGCTGGAGGAAGCGGTGATCACGATCACGTCACTGGCCTTGTTCCCGAACCGGGTGATCCCCTTCGCGCCGATCCTGGTCGTACGGACGGAGACCCCCCGGGCCTTCAGGGCCTCGACCGCGGTCTGGGCGCTGGTTTCGCCGAAGGGATCGTCTGCCGGGTAGATGACCCACGCGCGCTTCGGATTCTCCCGGGCAACGAAGTTGTCGATGTTGGCAGGAATCGCGGTGGCTTCACCCAGCGAATCGCGGAAGATGAAATCGCAGGGATAGTCGCAGTCACCGACGATGCCGGGCCCGGTATTCGAGACGGCAAGAACCGGGGTGGACCTTTCGTTGGCGACCGGGTCTGCCTCAGCGGCCGAATTGGAAAAGGTCGGGCCGAGAACCGCGAGCACCTGGTCCTCGTCGACCAGCGCCTTCATCTCACGGGCCGAAGTGGCCGGGTCGGACCCGTCGTCGCGCTGTTTGATCGCAATCTCGGCTCCGTTCACGCCACCGTCGGCGTTCACTTCCTCAACGGCCAGGTCCACGCCCTTGACCTGCTGGGGGCCGAAGGCGACACCGTCACCGGTCGTCGAAAACAGGGACCCGAACTGAATCGTCTCGCCCTTCCACTGGTTGTCATCGTCGCCTCCGCATCCGGCGACGGTCAGGGTTGCGGTCACCGCGAGCAGCGCGGCGGCCACGACGGCACGAGACAGCTTCATTCAGGGTTCTCCTTTTTCGATTCCGCGGAATCTCCCGTGATCTGCGGTCCGATTGATCTGAGTTGTTCTTCGTTCAGGGTGCGGAGAGCCAGGCCCCCGAGGACCAGGATCACGCCGCCGACCAGTTCAAGCCAGAGCCCTGCCTCTGCCTTGCCGGTCGCATCCAGGTTGCCGGCGATTTCAGTGTTGAACATGCCGGTGCTGCCGATGTCCGGGACATCGACGAAGAGGAAGACGAGGATCACCGCGGCACCCAGGCCGATGATCACGATGGTTGCCGAGCGGCTGCCGGAGGCGACCGCGTAAACGAGGGTCACGGCGGCGGCCAGACCGAGGATCGCCGTGATGACGCCATGCTTGGAGAGCAGCGTCACCGTGCCCAGCGTTTCCCCGAGCTCGTTCTCGAGGGAGTAGGCAGTCACCACCTGGGAAATGATCACGATCAGGGCCCCGAGCAGGGTCGTGACCGCCGCCAGACGCCCGCTCAAGCCGAACCCCCGCGAACGGCCCGCCGGCTGGACATCGACGCGGTTCCCCCGTCGGTCCGGCTCTCCCGCTGGCGGCTGCGTGCCTTGCCGGGTGAGGGCTCAAGCAGCAGCGCGAGCCCGGTCACGGCCAGGGCCGCGCCGGCCACGAGTTCGAGCCAGAAACCCGACAGCAGCCTGGCCTGGACGCCCGCGTAGGCGACCGCGGCCTCCGAAGTGTCGGTCGCGTCCGGAAGGTCGATGAACAGGGTGACCACCAGGGTGAGCAGGCCGATCATGACCAGCACCATCGCCGCAAGCCGCCGGAAGCGGGCAAGGCGACGGGCCTGGCTGCCGATGGTTCCGAGTGCGATCAGCACGACCGAGAAGAAAGCGACGGCAGCGATCGGCACGAGAATCTGGGTGTGAACACCGGCCGGGGTGGTCTCGTCGATCGCCGGGGCCCGGGCGAGATCCTCGATGCCGGAATAGCCGGCCTGACCAATCTCGATCGAGCCGAGGCCCTTGTACTGCGAGATGCCGAGCAGGACCGCCGCCACGGCTCCAACCAGGAGGAGCGCCCGGTGCGGGGTGACGACCCGGTCCAGCGCGACGAAGAGGTGGCCTGCCGCGACCAGGGCGCGGGCCAGCAGCTTTCGGGCGGCCTTCAGTCCCTCGCCGATCCGCTCGATCAGCCAGACCAGGCCCATCCCGGCCGAGGAAAAGACCGGCCCGAGGGCGGCCAGGGCGGCGATGATGGCGCTTCCCAGGAACGAAGCGGTGCGGCGGATCTCGAAGCCGACGACCCGCATGCCCTTTGAGACCGGGTTGCCCTGGACGGGCCTGCGCCGGCGCCTGGCCTGCCTTTCCTGGCGGGCCCTCCTGGCCTCGATCCGCTGCTTTTCGGTCAGGACGGGACGCTTGCGCCCCTCGCCCTTCTGTTCACCGTTGGCATCCGGCTTTTTCGAGGCCAGGGCATCGGCCCGTTCACGCGCGGCACGGTCAGCCTCGGCCCGCGCGGAATCGCCGGTCCGACCGGTCCTGCTGCTCGGTTCTTTCGGTTCCTCGGTCATGCCCCTCCGCTCGAATCAACCAGACTATCTCTTGTATTGGTCGAGTCCGATCCCGGGTCACGGAGGTCCCCGGACACAGACCCCCGAGAAAGCCCGCAGCGGTGCCACTCAGGGGGTGGATAGTCCTCTCCTGACCTGCTATAGTCGCCCGTCGCTTGGGTCAGCCCTGCATCTGCGGGGCTTTTTGTTGGCCCGGAGCCCATCGGCCCGACTCCAGCTGGGTCAGGCCGGTCGAAATCAAAGAGGTTGGTCCCGCCGGAAGATGGTCGGGTGTCCAGCCGCTAACGCAACGGAAAATTCCAGGAACCAGAGAGAAAAAGTGGCGCGCTCCTTCACCCTCGAAAAGACCCGCAACATCGGGATCATGGCTCACATCGACGCCGGCAAGACGACGACGACCGAGCGCATCCTCTACTACACCGGCCGCACTCACAAGATCGGCGAGGTCCACGAGGGTGCCGCGACCATGGACTGGATGGAGCAGGAGCAGGAGCGGGGAATCACCATCACCTCCGCCGCGACCGCCTGCGAGTGGCTCGGCCACCGCATCAACATCATCGACACCCCCGGTCACGTCGACTTCACGGTCGAAGTCGAGCGTTCGCTGCGTGTGCTCGACGGCGCCGTCGCCGTCTTCGACTCGGTTGCCGGCGTCGAGCCCCAGTCCGAGACCGTCTGGCGCCAGGCCGACAAGTACTCGGTTCCGCGCATCGCCTACATCAACAAGATGGACCGCACCGGCGCCGACTTCTACCGCTCGGTCGAGACCATCAAGGACCGACTGGGTGCCAACGCCGTGCCGATCCAGCTCCCGATCGGTGCCGAAGCCGAGTTCGCCGGCATCATCGACCTGGTGACCATGAAGGCCACGATCTACAAGGATGACCTCGGCCAGGAGCTCGAAGTAGTCGACATTCCGGCCGACATGGCCGATCAGGCCGAGGAGTACCGCACCGCGCTGCTCGAGGCCGTCGCCGACCAGGACGACGAGCTGATGGAGCTCTACCTCGAGGGTGAGGAGATCGCCGAGGACCGCATCATCGCCGCCCTCAAGGCCGCCACTCTCGCGATCGACGTGACCCCGGTCCTCTGTGGGTCGTCCTTCAAGAACAAGGGCGTGCAGCCGCTGCTCGACAACATCGTCGCGCTGCTGCCGTCCCCGCTCGAGGTCCCGGCCGTCGAAGGCATGCTGCCGCTGAAGAAGGGCGAGGAGGAGCGCGTCGAGGCAACCCGTCCGGCCGATGATTCCGGCCCCTTCGCCGCACTCGCCTTCAAGGTCATGTCCGATCCCTTCGTCGGCAAGCTCACCTACTTCCGCGTCTACTCCGGTTCGCTCGAGGCCGGCGGCCGCGTTCTCAACGTGACCACTGGCAAGACCGAACGCATCGGCCGCCTGCTGATGATGCACGCCAACTCGCGGGAGGAAATCGAGCGGGTCTACTCCGGCGACATCTGCGCCGGCGTCGGTCTCAAGCAGACCGGAACGGGCGACACGCTCTCGGCCCCCGATGCTCCGATCGAGCTCGAGTCGATGGACTTCCCCGACACCGTGATCGCGGTTGCGATCGAGCCGAAGACCAAGTCGGACCAGGAGAAGCTGGGCATGGCCCTTCAGCGCCTGGCCGAAGAGGACCCGACCTTCAAGGTCGAGACCGACGAGGAAACCGGCCAGACGATCATTCACGGCATGGGCGAGCTGCACCTCGAGGTGCTGGTCGACCGCATGATCCGCGAGTTCAACGTCGAGGCCAACGTCGGCAAGCCGCAGGTCGCGTACCGCGAGACGATCCGCAAGGAAGTCGACAAGGTGAGCGGCAAGTTCACCCGCCAGACCGGTGGTCGCGGCCAGTACGGTCACGCCGTCATCAACATCGAGCCGGCCCCGGGCGAAGGCTTCGTCTTCGACAACAAGATCAAGGGCGGCGTCATCCCCGGCGAGTACATCCCGGCAGTCGAAAAGGGAATCGTCGAGGCGCTCGAAAGCGGCATCAAGGCCGGTTACCCGATGGTTGATGTCAAGGTCGAGCTGATCGACGGTTCCTACCACGACGTCGACTCCTCGGAAATGGCCTTCAAGATCGCCGGTTCGATGGCGGTCCAGGAAGCGGCCCGCAAGGCCAGCCCGGCCCTGCTGGAGCCGGTCATGTCGGTCGAGGTCACCACTCCCGAGGACTACCTCGGCGACGTGATCGGCGACCTTTCCCGCCGCCGCGGCAAGGTTCAGGGCCAGGAGCAGCGCGGCAACGCGCTTGCCGTCCAGGCTTTCGTACCGCTCAGCGAGATGTTCGGGTACGCAACCGACCTGCGGTCATCGACCCAGGGCCGGGCGCAGTACACGATGCAGTTCGAACGGTACGAAGAGGTGCCGTCGAATATCGCCGAGGAGATTGCCGAGAGCCGTTCCGGGGCAAAGGCCGGCGCAGAAGCGTAGGCCTGAATGCCCCGCGACCTCTGAATGGCTATATTTCAGAGGTTCGCCCAAAATGGGCAAAGGTTTCAGCCACCAAGCTTTAGCAGTTCAATCAGACGTAGAAACCAAGTTCCAAGAGAAACAGAAGAGAAAGGTCCCAGGAGAGCATGTCCAAGGAGAAGTTCGAGCGCGACAAGCCGCACGTAAACGTCGGCACCATCGGTCACGTCGACCACGGCAAGACCACCCTGACCGCGGCGATCACCAACACTCTCTCCGAAGACAAGAAGAGCTTCGAGGAGATCGACAACGCTCCGGAAGAGAAGGAGCGCGGGATCACCATCGCGACCTCTCACGTCGAGTACGAGACCCCGAACCGGCACTACGCCCACGTTGACTGCCCCGGCCACGCCGACTACGTCAAGAACATGATCACCGGTGCCGCCCAGATGGACGGCGCGATCCTCGTGGTCTCCGCTGCTGACGGCGTCATGCCCCAGACCCGCGAGCACATCCTGCTCGCCCGTCAGGTCAACGTGCCGCACGTCGTCGTGTTCCTCAACAAGGTCGACCAGGTCGACGACGAGGAACTCCTCGAGCTGGTCGAAGAAGAGGTCCGTGACCTCCTCAACGAGTACGAGTTCGACGGTGACAACACCCCGATCATCAAGGGTTCGGCAACCATGGCTCTAGACGGCGACGAAGAGATGCAGCAGCGCATCGTCGAGCTCGGCGAGGCCCTCGACTCCTACATTCCGGAGCCGGAGCGTGACCTCGACAAGCCGTTCCTGATGCCGATCGAAGACATCTTCTCGATCACCGGTCGCGGCACCGTCGCCACCGGCCGTATCGAGCAGGGCATCATCAACACGGGTGACGAAGTCGAGATCGTCGGTATTCACGAGAAGACCGAGACCACGACCATCACCGGTGTCGAGATGTTCCGCAAGATCCTCGACGAGGGTCGCGCCGGCGACAACGTCGGTTGTCTGCTCCGCGGCACCAAGCGTGAGGAGATCGAGCGTGGCCAGGTTCTCTGCAAGCCCGGTTCGATCACCCCGCACACCAAGTTCAAGGCCGAGGTCTACTGCCTCAAGAAGGAAGAAGGCGGCCGTCACACCCCGTTCTTCTCCGGCTACCGGCCGCAGTTCTACTTCCGGACCACTGACGTGACCGGCGTTGCCAACCTGCCCGAGGGCACGGAAATGGTCATGCCGGGCGACAACGTCGAGATGACGATCGAGCTGATTCAGCCGATCGCCATGGACCAGGGCCTCCGCTTCGCGATTCGCGAAGGTGGCCGCACGGTCGGCTCCGGTGTCGTCTCGGAGATCATCGTTTAACGACCGATTTGCCCGGGGCGGGTCCCTAATACACTTTCCTTCGTACCCGCCCCGTCTTTACGCCCCCGGGCGGTGAAGTACCAGCAGTAACGGCAGTACCAGCAGTACGAAGCACCAGTAACAGATACGACCTTTGAAGTACCCCGGATTGTCGAACCACGGCACTGGATTCCGCCTCCGGGCGGGAAACTGAGCCGCAGGCGGCGGGGGACCTTGACATCAGCGTGTCAGCCCTTATGGCTGTTCAACGCCAGCAGAAGAAAGTAAGAAGAGAAGCCAAAGTGGCCGCAATTGCCGCACAGAAAATCAGGATCAGGCTCAAGGCCTACGATCACGACGCCATCGATCGCGCTGCCCGCGAGATCGTCGATACGGCCGAGCGCACCGGAGCGACCGTCTCAGGTCCCGTTCCGCTGCCGACCGAGCGCAACATCTACTGCGTCATCCGCTCGCCGTTCAAGGACAAGGACTCCCGGGAACACTTCGAGATCCGGACCCACAAGCGTCTGATCGACATCAAGCAGCCCACCCCCAAGACCGTCGATTCCCTGCAGCGCCTGGACTCGCTCCCGGCCGGCGTCGACATCGAGATCCGACTGTAGGCAAGCATGTCGGCGATCCTCGGAAAAAAGCTTGGCATGACCCAACTGTTCAGAGAAGACGGTGAGGTCGTGCCCGTAACTGTCATTGAGGCCGGTCCCTGTCCGGTCACCGCAATCCGCCGCGAGGACCGCGACGGCTACTCGGCGATTCAGCTCGCATTCGACGAAGTCAAGGAGTCGAAGCTGAGCAAGGCCGAACTCGGTCACCTGGCCAAGGCTGACGCCGCTCCTTCCCGCGTGCTGGTCGAGTTCCGCGACGTGGAACTCCCTGCCGCTGAAGGCGATGAGGGTGAGGAAGGCGACGGCGAGGTCAAGCTCGGCCAGAAGGTCACCGTCGCCGCTTTCGAAGAGGGCCAGAAGGTCAAGGTTGCCGGCATCACGATCGGCAAGGGCTTCCAGGGCACCGTCAAGCGCCACAACTTCGGCCGCGGTCCCGTCTCTCACGGTTCTCACAACGTCCGCGCCCCGGGCTCGATCGGCGCGTCCGCGTGGCCGGCCCGCGTGTTCAAGGGCATGCGCCTGCCGGGCCAGATGGGCGGCAAGCGCCGTACCCAGCTCGGGCTCGAGATCGCCGGTGTCGACGTCGAGAAGAACCTGCTGATGATCAAGGGCTCCGTTCCCGGCGCCAAGAACTCGATTGTGGAGATTCGAACCAATGGCTAGCGCCAAGGCGCCCGTTCTGGGCAAGACAACCAAAGCCGATCTTCCGGCCGGCCTCTTCGATGAGGCCTTCCATCAGTCCCTGGTCCACGAGACCGCCCGGGCCGACGCCAACGCGCGTCGCCAGGGAACTGCCTCGACCCTGACCCGCGGCGAGGTCTCGATGACCACCGCGAAGGCCTGGCGCCAGAAGGGCACCGGTCGTGCCCGCGTCGGCGCCCTGAGCGTGCCGAACCGCTACGGCGGCGGTGCTGCCTTCGGCCCGAAGCCGCGTCACTACACGGTCAAGGTCAACCGGAAGGCCCGCCGCAAGGCGATGCGCTCCGCACTTTCGGTTCACGCCGAGCGTGGCAGCGTCGCCGTGATCAAGGCCGCCGACTTCGAGACTCCCTCGACCAGGGAGGCAGCCGCGGCCCTGGACAAGTGGGGCGCGAAGCGCTCGACCCTGGTCATCATCCAGGCCGACGAGACCGGCATCCTCAAGAGCTTCCGCAACATCCCCCGGGTCAACGTGCTCGAGGTCGGGGCGACCGGAGTGGTCGACGTGATCGGCGCCGCTTCAATCGCGATCTCGGAAGGCGCCCTCGAGGTGCTGGCGAGTCAGGCGGCCGAGCCGCACCGTGGCTCTTCCGACGACTCAGAAAAGGACGGTGAGTGATGGATCCCCGCAGCGTGATCATCCGTCCGGTCATCTCCGAGAAGGCCTATGCCCTGATCGCGGCCGGCAAGTACACCTTCCGGGTTGACGACCGGGCCCACAAGTTCGAGATCAAGGATGCCGTGGAGAAGGCGTTCGGAGTCGAAGTGGTGAAGGTCCGGACCTCCAGGGTCCGCTCCAAGCCGAAGCGTCGTGGCCTGCATTCAGGACGCAGCCGCTCCTGGAAGAAGGCAATCGTCGAACTCGCCCCCGGCGACACAATCGAGCTGTTCGAAGGCGCAGCGGTCGAGTAAGGGACTGAAGGAACTACCAAGCAATGGCTATTCGCAAGACAAAACCGACAAGCCCCGGGCGCCGCTTCGCGACGTACCAGCTGCGCGAGCAGATCACGGCCACCGAGCCGGAGAAGAGCCTCGTCGAGGGCCTGAAAAAGTCCGGTGGACGCAACTCCAACGGGCGCATCACCTCCCGCCACCGTGGCGGAGGGGCCAAGCGCCGCTACCGGAAGATCGACTTCAAGCGGACCAAGGACGGGATTCCCGCCAAGGTCGCGACCATCGAGTACGACCCGAACCGGTCCGCCTACATCGCACTCCTGCATTACGCGGACGGCGAGAAGAGCTACATCCTCGCCCCCTCGCAGATCGAGGTCGGCAACGTGGTCAGCTCTGGCCCCGGCTCGGACATCCGGCCCGGCAACTGCCTCGCCCTGGGCGAGATGCCGGTCGGTACCGTCGTCCACAACGTCGAGATGAAGGCCGGCCAGGGCGGCAAGCTCGGACGCAGCGCCGGAACTTCAATCCAGCTCGTCGCGAAGGAGGGTGACATGGTCACCCTGCGCCTTCCGTCGTCGGAAATGCGCCTGGTGCGGGCGGAATGCCGCGCGACCATCGGCACCATCTCCAACGCCGAGCATCAGAACGTCAAGATCGGCAAGGCCGGCCGCAACCGTCACAAGGGCAAGCGCCCCCAGACCCGCGGCATCGCCATGAACCCGGTCGACCACCCGCACGGCGGTGGCGAGGCGCACAAGACCCCCGGTGGCCATCCGGTCACGCCGTGGGGCAAGCCCACCCTCGGGTACCGCACCCGCAAGAAGGGCAAGCAGTCCGACCGTTACATCGTGCGCGGCCGTCGTCGCGGAAAGAAGAAGGGTAGGTAGACCGTGGGTAGGTCAACCAAGAAGGGTCCGTACGTGGAAGAGCGGCTGATGAGCCGGATCAACGCCATGAACGAGGCCGGCAACAAGAGCATGGTCAAGACCTGGTCGCGTCGTTCGACGATCTTCCCGGAGATGGTGGGTCACACGATCGCCGTCCACGACGGTCGCAAGCACGTTCCCGTCTTCGTTTCCGAGTCGATGGTCGGTCACAAGCTGGGCGAGTTCGCCCCGACCCGAACCTTCAAGTCACATACCGGCGGTAAGGACTGATGGCCACCAGGACGAAAAAGGATGAAGCCGTGGAGCCCGTGCTGGTCCGCGCTTCCGCCAGGTACGTGCGCGTGTCGCCCCGCAAGGCCCGCCTGATCGCCGATCAGGTTCGTGGCAAGCACATCGACGACGCCCGCTCGCTGCTGCAGTTTTCTCCGCGTTCGGCCGCTGACGACATCGCCAAGGTGATCGAGTCCGCCGCCGCCAATGCCGAGGCCAACCACGAGCTGATCGGTGACGAGATGATCGTTTCCGAGATCCGGGTTGACGAAGGACCCACCCTGAAGCGGTTCCGCCCGCGGGCGATGGGGCGGGCCACCCCGATCCACAAGCGCACCTGCCACATCAGCGTGGCGCTGACCCCGGAAGACGAGGAATAGAAGACTTATGGGACAGAAGATCCATCCCGAAGGCTTCCGCGTCGGCTACATCCACGACTGGAAGTCCAACTGGTTCGCCGACAAGGAATTTTCGGACCTGCTGATGCAGGACCTGGCGATCCGTGACCACATCGAGAACAAGCTTGCTCACGCCGGCCTTTCCGACATCACGATCGAACGCCGCGGCGAAGTCGCCGTTGACATTCACACCGCCCGTCCGGGCATCGTGATCGGCAAGTCGGGCAGCGAGGTAGACGCACTCCGCAAGGACCTTCACAAGATCACCGGTTCTCCGGTGAAGGTGAACATCCGCGAGGTGAAGCGCCCCGAGCTGGACGCCAAGCTGGTCGCCCAGTCGATCGCCGAGCAGCTCCAGAACCGCGTCGCCTTCCGCCGCGCGATGAAGCGTGCCCTGACCTCCGCCATGCGCTCCGGTGCCAAGGGCGTGAAGGTCCAGATCTCCGGCCGCCTGGGTGGCGCCGAGATGGCCCGCACCGAGGGTTACTCGGACGGCCGCGTGCCGCTCCACACCCTGCGCGCCGACATCGACTACGGATTTGTCGAGGCCAAGACCGGGACCGGACGCATCGGCGTCAAGTGCTGGATCAACAAGGGCGAGGTCATGCCCGAAGGCTTCGAGTCCTCACGGACCTCGGAAGAGGCTCCGGTAAGCGATCGTCCCGACCGCCGTGGCGGCCGTGGTGACGACCGCAGGGGAGGTCGTCGCTGATGTTGATGCCGAAGCGGGTCAAGCACCGCAAGGTCATGCGTGGCCGCCGCAAGGGCAACTCGAAGGGTGGCACCGCCGTGACCTTCGGCGAGTACGGCCTGAAGTCACTCGAGCGCGGCTGGATCACCAACCGCCAGATCGAGGCCGCCCGTGTTGCGATGACCAGGAAGATGAAGCGTGGCGGCAAGGTCTGGATCAACGTGTTTCCGGACAAGCCTGTCACCAAGAAGCCGGCTGAAACCCGCATGGGCAAGGGCAAGGGCAACCCGGAAGGCTGGGTCGCCGTAGTCAAGCCCGGACGCATCATGTTCGAGGTTTCCGGTGTTCCGGAGGAGCTCGCCCGTGAGGCGATGCGCGTCGCCGGACACAAGCTTCCGCTCAAGACGAAGTTTGTCCAGCGGGAAGGAGCCGAACAGTGAAGGCCTCCGAAGCCCACAGCATGCAGGACGTCGAGCTGGTCGAGAAGCTCAAGGAAGTCCGCGAGGAGGCCTTCAACCTGCGCCTCCGCCACGCGACAGGCGAACTCGAGGACACGGCTGCCCTTGGCCGCGCCAAGAAGGACCTGGCCCGGCTCCTGACCATCGCCAGGCAGCGAAATATCGATCTCGAGCGCGAGTCGAGCCACAAGTAGGGACTTATGTCAGAAGAAGAGAACACAGAAGAAGCGGTTGAAGAGACTCCGGTAGAGGAAGCTCCGGTCGAAGAGGCCGCCGAGGCTCCCGCCGAAGAAGCTGCCGCCGAGGAGGCCCCTGCGGCCGAGGCTGCCGAGGAGACCCCGGCCGAGCCCGATCCGCTGGACGAACTTCCCTGGAAGGAACGCCGCCGCGTCCTCAAGTCACGCGAGTCCGGCGAGCCCGGTCCCGAGCGTTCCGGTGAGGAGCGCCAGGCTGAACGGGACGCCGCCCGCGCCAGGAAGGCCGCCGTTCGCCGTAATCGGCGTGCCGAGATCAAGGCCGCCCGCAAGGGCGACGGAGTGGGCACCCCGCGGGCCGAGAAGACCCGTACCGGCAAGCCCAAGGAGCGACAGGGCAAGGTCGTTTCGAACAAGACCGACAAGACGATCACGGTTCAGATCGACACCGCCCGTCGTCATCCGGTCTACGAGAAGATCGTTCGCCAGACCCACAAGATCCACGCTCACGATGAGCAGAACGAAGCCAACGAAGGCGACGTGGTTCGCGTGATCGAGACCCGCAAGCTGTCCAAGACCAAGCATTGGCGCCTGGTCGAAGTCGTCGAGAAGGCGAGGTAGACGGTGATCCAGCAGGAATCCAGACTCCGCGTGGCCGACAACTCGGGCGCCCGTGAACTCCTCTGCATCCGCGTCAAGGGCGGCTCGCACAGCAAGTACGGTTCGATCGGTGACGTGATCACCGCGACCGTCAAGCAGGCGAGTCCTCAGGGCAACGTCAAGAAGGGCGAGGTCGTCCAGGCCGTGATCGTTCGCACCAAGAAGGAAATCGGCCGTCAGGACGGCACCTACATCGCCTTCGACGAGAACGCCGCGGTGCTGATCGACGCCCAGAACAACCCGCGTGGCACCCGCATCTTCGGACCGGTTGCCCGCGAGCTCCGCGATCGCGACTTCATGAAGATCATTTCGCTCGCCCCGGAGGTGCTCTGATGCGTATCCGCACCGACGACCAGATCCAGGTGATCAGCGGCAAGGACAAGGGCAAGCAGGGCAAGGTCATCCGGACCAACCCCGAAAAGCAAACCGTGTACGTTGAGAACGTCAACATGATCAAGCGCCACCAGCGCGCCCAGCCTTCGCCTGACGGCCGCGGCCAGGGCAAGGAAGGCGGGATCATCGAGATGGAGGGTCCGATCCACGTTTCCAACGTGGCCCTGGTCGACCCGACCGACAACAAGCCGACCCGGATCGGCATCCGCATCACCGACGAAGGCGTCCGCCAGCGCTACTCGAAGCGCACAGGCGAGGCGATCTAGAGAAGACCATGGAAGCAGCTACGACAACACAGCAGGCAGTTCCGCCGCCCCGGCTCCGAGACACCTACAACGACGAGGTGCTCCCGAAGCTGATGGAGAAATTCGGCTACTCGACTCCGATGCGGGCACCTCGCCTTCAGAAGATCACCCTGAACATGGGTCTCGGCTCGTCCTTCGACACCAAGTCCCGTGAGAAGGCGATCGGCGAGCTCGCCACGATCGCCGGCCAGCAGCCGAACATCCGGATTGCCAAGAAGTCGATCGCATCCTTCAAGCTCCGCGAAGGCATGCCGGTCGGTGCTTCGGTCACCCTCCGCGGTGCCCGGATGTGGGAGTTCCTCGACCGGCTCTGCTCGATCGCGATTCCGCGCATCCGTGACTTCCGTGGCCTCAAGGCGACCAGCTTCGACGGCCGCGGCAACTACTCGATGGGTGTCCGCGAGCAGCTGATCTTCCCCGAGATCGATTACGACACGGTTGACGAGACCCATGGTCTCGACATCACGATCACCACGTCCGCCCCGACGGACTACGAGGCTTTCGAGCTGCTGCTCGGCCTGGGAATGCCCTTCGCACAGGAAGGCCGCCCGGTCCCCGAGGGTGCCGAGAACGCCGATGAGGAATCGGCCGAGGAGGCACCGGTCGCAGAGGCCGAAGCCGCTCCGGCAGAGGCCGATGAAGCAGCAGACGACAACGAGACCCCGGATGAGGAATCCGATTCCGCCGGGGCCGAAGAAACGCAGGAGGACTAGGCCCTTATGGCCAAGACGTCACAGAAGGTGCGCCAGCAGCGCAAGGCGAAGTTTTCGACCCGTGAGTACAACCGGTGCCGCCGGTGTGGACGCCCCCGTGCGTACTACCGGAAGTTCGGCATCTGCCGGATCTGCCTGCGTGAAGCCGCCCATGAGGGCTACATCCCCGGCATGACGAAGTCGAGCTGGTGATCTGATGCTTACCGATCCGCTTTCCGACTACCTGACCCGCATCCGCAACGGCCTCAGCTCCGGCCTGGCCCGCGTCGAGGTGCCGAGCTCGAAGCTGAAGCTCGAGGTCTCCCGCATCCTCACCGAGCAGGGCTACATCTCGGGCTACGAGAAGAGTCCCGCCGAAGTGGGCGAGAAGATCACGGTCGAACTGAAGTACACGAAGGACCACCAGCCGGTGATCACCGGCCTCGAGAGGGTCTCCCGCCCCGGCCGCCGTCGTTACGTCGGCAACGGCGAGGTTCCAAGGGTCCACGGTGGTACCGGCACCGCGATCATCACGACCTCCCACGGTGTGATGACCGGTCACGAAGCGAAGAAGGAAGGCGTTGGCGGCGAGGTGCTCGCCTACGTCTGGTAACCCGAGGAATTCATGAGTCGAATTGGAAAAAAGCCGATTGATCTCCCCGATGGGGTCGAGATCGACATCAAGCCCGGACTGATCAAGGTCAAGGGCCCGAAGGGCGAGCTCTCCCAGGAGATCTCGACCGACATGACCGTGAAGACGGAGAACGGACAGGTCACGGTCGAGCGGCCGACCAACCGGCCAAATCATCGCGCCCTCCACGGACTTACCCGCAGCCTGATCGCGAACATGATCGTCGGAGTCACCGACGGCTACGAGAAGGTGCTCGAGATCCAGGGCGTCGGCTACCGTGCCGCAGCCAAGGGTAAAAACCTTGAGCTGGCCCTCGGTTACTCGCATCCGGTCAGCATTGAAGCCCCCGAAGGGATCGAGTTCGAGCTGCCCCAGCCGACCGAGATCATCGTGCGGGGCATTGACAAGCAGAAGGTCGGCCAGGTCGCGGCCAACATCCGCGAGAGCCGTCCGCCGGAGCCCTACAAGGGCAAGGGCATCCGTTATCGCGGTGAACACGTCCTCAGGAAGGTCGGCAAGCGAGTATGACCGTCATTACCAATCGTCAGCGCAGGCAGCGCCGTCGCTACCGGGTCCGGTCCAAGGTGTCCGGCACCGCCGAGCGGCCCCGTCTGTCGGTGTACCGCTCCAACCGTGGCGTTTTCGCCCAGCTCATCGATGACATCGATGGAAGGACGCTGGCCGCCGCGAACTGGACCGAACCCGAGCTCAAGGAGCTCCGGGGTACCGAGCAGGCGAAGAAGGCCGGCGAACTGCTGGCTGAACGTGCAAAGAAGGCAGGCGTCGAGACTTGTGTCTTCGACCGAAGCGGTTACCGCTACCACGGCAGGGTCAAGGCCCTCGCCGAAGGTGCGAGAGAGGGTGGACTGGAGTTCTAGGACTCCAGTACGGTGAATAGCTCATATGAAGGGAATGGATACAGCCCGCATCGAGATGGTCAGTCCGAAGGGACTCGACCTCCAGGAGCGTGTAATCGAGATCAACCGTGTGGCCAAGGTGGTCAAGGGTGGTCGCCGGTTCTCGTTCACTGCCCTCGTTGCCGTCGGTGACGAAGAATCAGTTGTCGGGATCGGTTACGGCAAGGCCCGCGAGGTTCCGCTCGCGATCCAGAAGGCCGTCGAGAACGCCCGCAAGAACCTGATTCGGATCCCCAAGTACGGGGACACGATCACCCATAAAATTATCGGCCGCTATGGCGCCGGTCACGTCGTGCTGCGCCCGGCCAGCCCGGGAACCGGCGTTATCGCCGGTGGCGGCGTTCGTGCCGTGCTCGAACTCGGCGGCGTCCGCGACATCCTCACCAAGTCGGTCGGCACCCAGAACCCGATCAACCTGGTCAAGGCGACCATGGACGGCATCATCCGTCTGCGGCGTCCCGAAGAAGTGGCCGAGTTGCGGGGTCTGACGATCAGCGAGGTGCTCGGCATCTACCACGACGAAGAGTCCGGAGAGGCCCCGTCCGGCAACGGCAACGGCGCGTCCCCCGAGGCTGACTCCGACGCTGCCAGCGACCAGGAAGCCGCAGCCGAGGCTGTGGCTGAGGGAGGGGCTGAAGCTGCTCCGCCTGCCGACATCGCTGCGGTTGAAGAGAAGGCTGCCGAGGACACGGCCAACACGCCCGCTCCCGAGCCGATCGAGCCAGCTGCTTCCGAGGTAGAGGCCGAAGTGGCCGCTGAAGAAGCCCAGGCCGAAGCCGTAGTTGAACAGGCTGAAGAGGTCCGGGAGACCGAAGCCGGCACAACTGATGAAACGGCTGCAGAGGCAGATGATCGTGCCGTTTCCGAAGCCGCTGAGGAAACCGAGAAGTCCGGGGAGAACAACTCCTGATGGCCAAGCTCTCGATCAAGCAGATTCGTTCAGATATCAACACCAACCCGAGCCAGCGGGGAACCCTTGCTGCCCTGGGTCTGGGCAAGATCGGCCGCACCGTCGAGCGCGATGATTCTCCCCAGCTCCAGGGCCAGCTCAAGGTGGTTTCCCACCTGGTCAAGGTGGAGGAGGCCTGATGGCTGACAAGCAGGAAAGCCGCGAAGAGGAAATCGGCCTTCACAACCTGAGCCCGAAGCCGGGTTCGCGTCGTCCCAAGAAGCGGATCGGCCGGGGACCCGGATCGGGTACCGGCAAGACTTCCGGTCGCGGACACGGCGGCCAGGGACAGCGTTCCGGCAACCGGCGAAAGGTCAACCTCGAAGGCGGCCAGACCCCGATTCACATGCGGATGCGCAAGCTGCGCGGGCCGCACATGAAGAAGTCGATGCCGTTCGAGAACTTCCGGACCGCGACCCAGCCCGTCAACCTCGGCGATCTCGAGGATCGCTTCGAGGCCGGCGCCGAGGTCACTCCGGAGTCGCTCAAGGCGGCCGGACTCGCAACCCGCAAGGATCCGGTCAAGATCCTTGCCCGGGGTGAGATCTCGAAGAAGCTCACCGTGAAGGCGCACGGCTTCTCGGCCGCGGCCAAGGAGAAGATCGAAGCCGCCGGCGGAAGCTGCGAGCTGATCGACTGATGATCGCAACCGTTGCGAAAGCGTTCTCCGTCCCGGAGATCCGCCGGAAGCTTCTTTTTGTAGCGGCCATGCTGGCCCTGTACCGGCTTGGCGCCTACATTCCGGCCCCCGGCATCGACGTCGATGCCGTCAAGCAGCTCGAGGACCAGCTCACCGGATCCAACATCCTTGGATTCCTGAACCTGTTCTCGGGCGGCTCGCTTTCGCGACTGTCCCTCTTCGCCCTGGGCATCATGCCCTACATCACGGCGTCGATCATCCTGCAGCTTCTGACCGTGGTCGTGCCTTCGCTGGAGCGCCTCCAGAAGGAAGGCGAAGTCGGCCAGCAGAAGATCACGCAGTACACGCGTTACCTGACCGTCGGCCTGGCCGCAATGCAGTCTTTCGCCTACGTCTTCCTCTTCAACTCCCTGTCGGCCGGCGGCACCAGCGTCGTCTCCAACATGAACCCCGCCAACGTCTTCCTGATCGTGATCTGCCTCACGGCGGGTACGACCCTGCTGATGTGGATCGGCGAACTGATCACCCAGCGGGGCATCGGCAATGGCATCTCTCTGCTGATCTTCGCCTCGATCGTCTCGGGCGTGTTGCCGGGCATCCAGACCTGGTGGAACAACCCGGACCAGGTCTTCGTGGTCCTGCTTCCGTTCATCATCCTCGGCGTCATCGTGGCGATCGTCTTCGTCCAGGAAGGCCAGCGCCGCATCCCCGTGCAGTACGCGAAGCGCGTGGTCGGCCGCAAGATGACCTCGGGCGGCTCGACCTACCTGCCGCTGCGGGTCAACATGGCCGGCGTAATCCCGGTCATCTTCGCCGCGTCGATCATGGCCCTGCCACCGACCATCGGCCAGTTGATCAACACGCCCCTCTCGCTGGACATCGCCGCCTTCCTGAACCCCGGCGGCTGGGCCTATGTCGTCGGTGAAGTCTTCTTCATCATCATCTTCACCTACTTCTACACGGCGGTCACCTTCAATCCGGTGGACCAGGCCGACAACCTCAAGAAGTACGGCGGGTTCATTCCTGGCGTGCGTCCCGGACGACCGACGGCCGAGTATCTCGACCGCGTGCTCTCCCGCCTGACATTCCCCGGCGCCCTCTACCTGGGTGCTGTTGCGGCATTCCCGACCATCCTCTTCAACAACATCGGTGGCGGGTTCTTCTTCGGCGGTACCTCGATCCTGATCGTCGTGGGCGTTGCCCTCGACACGGTCAAGCAGCTCGAGGCGCAGCTGATGATGCGCAACTACGAAGGCTTCCTCAAGTAGAGGGAGAGGTCTGTCCGTGGCCGAACTGAACCTCATCCTGCTCGGGCCTCCCGGCAGCGGCAAGGGAACCCAGGGCGAGCGTCTCCAGGAGGATCTCGAGTACCCGTACTACGCGACCGGGGACATCCTCCGGGCCGCGGTCAAGGATGGCACCGAGGTCGGAAACGCCGCCAAGGAGTACATGGACCGGGGCGATCTGGTTCCGGACGAGGTGATCATCGGCATCATCGCCGAGCGTCTCGAGTCCGGCGAGGCCGACCACGGCTTCATCCTCGACGGATTCCCCAGGACCGTCGTCCAGGCCGAGGCACTGGACAAGGAACTCGGCGAACTCGGCCGGCAGCTCACGGCGGTGATCCTGGTCGACGTCGACGACGACGAAATCGTCAACCGGCTCTCCGGCCGCCGCGTCTGCCAGGAGAAGGGCCACGTCTACCACGTGGAGTACAACCCGCCCGAAAAGGATGGCGTCTGCGACGTCGACGGTTCCGAGCTTTTCATCCGCGACGACGACAAGCCCGAGGTGGTTCGCCACCGACTGGAGCAGTACCACGAGAAGACCGCCCCGCTGGTCGACTATTACAGGAAGCAGGGTCTCCTGAACACGATCGACGGTGCGGACAATCCGGACCGGGTCGGCGAGAAGATCCGCACCCTCGTCTCGACGCTTCGCCTCGAAGAAGGCAACTAGGTCTCCCAAGCGATGATCATCCGCAAGACGGACGATCAGATCGAGAAGATGGCAGCCGCGGGTGCCGTCCATGCCCGGTGCATGAAGATGCTGACCTCCAAGGTCCGGCCCGGCGTCACGACTGCGGAACTCGACGAGGCGGCGGAGAAGTTCATCCGCTCCCAGGGCGGCGTCCCTACGTTCAAGGGCTTCCGGGGCTTTCCCGGCTCGATCTGCGCTTCACCGAACTCGATGGTGGTTCACGGAATTCCCGGTCCCTACAGGCTGGAGAAGGGCGACATCATCTCGATCGACATCGGGGTCACCCTCGACGGCTGGGTCGCTGACGGCGCCTCGACCATCCCGGTCGGCCAGGTCGACGAGACGACGCAGAAGCTTCTGACCGTGACCAAGGAATCACTCGATCTCGCTGCTGCCCAGATGGTGCCCGGCAACCGGGTCGGCGACATCGGCCACGCCGTCCAGAGTCACGTCGAGGCGGCCGGATTCTCGATCATCCGCACTCTGGTCGGCCACGGCGTGGGGCAGAACATGCACGAGGAGCCCCAGATCCCCAACTACGGCGTTCCCGGACGCGGTCCCGAGATCGAGGAGGGCATGGTCTTCGCGATTGAGCCGATGGTCAACGTCGGTGGCCCTCATGTGTACATGGACGACGACGGCTGGTCGGTCTACTCGGAAGACGGCTCGATGGCCGCCCATTTCGAGTACACGGTCGCCGCAACCGCCGAAGGTCCCCGCATCCTCACCCCCTGGGACCGCTAAGTCCCTCCCGGTGTCGGAATTTCCTCCGAATCCAGCCGCCGGCACCACCCCGCGCTGGCGAACTCCGGCGAGATTGATTTAAATCGCACATGGAGCGATTCATTTCAATGTCGACGGCCGGAGAGTCCGGAGTCAGCGCTTCGAGCAGGCTTCGGACCCTGGCCGGGATCTTCCTGCTATTGTTCCCAAGCGGCCAAAATTGGCCCTTTTTTCACGCCCGGAGTCCGTTTACTGGGACTCCCGGGAGATCTCTTCCAAAGGAATGACTGGACGATGAAGGTCCGAGCCTCGGTAAAACCGATGTGTGAGAAGTGCAAGATTATTCGCCGGCGCGGACGCGTACTGGTGATTTGTGAGAACCCGCGACACAAGCAGAGGCAGGGTTAGATAGATGGCGCGTATCGCCGGGGTCAACATCCCCCTGAACAAGCGGGCCGTGATCGGCCTCACCTACATCTACGGCATCGGGGAATCGACCGCCGCGGACATCCTTGAAGAGGTCGGGATCGACCCCGACACCCAGGTCAAGGACCTGACCGAAGACGAGGTCATCAAGCTTCGTGATGCCGTCGAGACCCGCGAGGTCGAAGGCGACCTTCGTCGCGAGCGTTCACAGAACGTCAAGCGCCTGATGGAGATCGGCTCCTACCGGGGGCTGCGTCACCGCCGTGGCCTGCCCGTCCGGGGCCAGCGCACCAAGACCAACGCCCGGGGCCGCAAGGGTCCGCGCCGCATGAGCGTCGCCGGCAAGAAGAAGCCAGCGAAGTAAGGAGCTAGAGACTTTTCATGGCAGCCAAGAAACCGGCCAAGACCCGCACCCGTCGCCGCGTCCGCAAGAACATTGCGGTCGGCCAGGCCCACATCAAGACGTCCTTCAAAAACACCATCGTCACCCTGCCCGACCCTGAGGGCAACGTCATCGCCTGGGAGTCCGCCGGCAGCGCCGGATTCAAGGGTTCGCGCAAGTCGACCCCGTTCGCCGCGCAGGTGACCGCCGATGCCGCCGCCAAGAAGGGCATGGAGCACGGCCTTCAGAAGGTCGAAGTCTTCGCCAAGGGCGCCGGTTCCGGCAAGGACACCGCGGTCCGTTCGCTCCAGGCCGCGGGCCTCGAGGTGACCAGCGTCAAGGACGTGACGCCCCAGGCCCACAACGGCTGCCGCCCCCGCAAGCGCCGTCGCGTCTGATCCAGACGCAGACCAGCCTTCCCCTCCCCCCGCAACAAAAGGATCCAATGAGCACTGATTTCCAGGTACCGACCATCTCTTCCGAGCAGGTTGACGAGAACAAGGGTGTCTTCACCATCGAGCCCCTCGACAAGGGCTTCGGATACACCTTCGGTTCGAGCCTGCGTCGCGTGCTGCTTTCCTCGCTGGCCGGCGCGGCGATCACCAGCGTCCGCATCGAGGGTGTTTCGCATGAGTTCTCGAACGTCGCCGGCGTGAAGGAAGACGTCACCGACATCGTCCTCAACCTCAAGGACCTGGTCGTCCGCATGCACACCGACGCCGATGCGGTCGAGGCCCCGATCGTGGCCACCGGCCCCGGTGACGTGACTGCCGCCGATATCGACCTGCCGGCCGGAGTCGAGATCCTCAACCCCGACGCGCCGATCGCCACCCTCGAGAAGAAGACCCGCCTCGAGATGTACGTGACCATCGGCCGCGGCCGCGGTTACCGTCCGGCCGAGGAGAACAAGGACTCGGACCAGCCGATCGGCGTTATCCCGATCGACTCGATCTTCTCGCCGATCCGTCGCGCTTCCTACACGGTCGAGGCCGCCCGTGTCGGCCAGCGCACCGACTTCGACAAGCTCACCCTCGAGCTCGAGACCGACGGTTCGATCGAGCCGAACACGGCGCTCCGCGAAGCCTCGGAGATCCTGATCAAGAGCCTCGCGATCTTCAGCGACCCGGACCGGGTCGAGGAGCTCACAGCCCGCGAGCCCGTCGTGGCCGAGGGCGTGGCCGTCGTCGAGGGTGCCGCTCCGGCCTCCGGTGGCGAGAACGACATCCTGATCGATGAGCTTGAGCTCAGCGTCCGTTCGTACAACTGCCTCAAGCGCGCCGGCATCGAGACGATCGGCCAGCTGCTGGCCAAGTCCGAGTCCGAGCTCGCTGCGATCCCGAACTTCGGCCAGAAGTCGATCGAAGAGGTCATCGAGAACCTTCAGGGCCGCGGCCATCAGCTGCGCCAGGACTAGCATTACCGAGTAACAGGCAAGGAGAAACGATGCGCCACGCAAAGAAAAGGAACAAGCTGGGCCGTGATTCGGCTCACCGGAAGGCGCTGCTCAGCAATCTCTCGAAGGAGATCATCGAGCACGAGCGCATCAAGACCTCCCAGGCCAAGGCCAAGGCGGCCAAGCCGGAGATCGAGAAGCTGATCACGCTCGGCAAGCGCGGTGACCTGCATGCCCGTCGGCAGGCGCTTTCCGCGCTTCACCAGGACAAGTTCGCGGTTCACAAGCTGTTCGAGGAGATCGCTCCCCGCTACGAGGACCGTGAAGGCGGCTACACGCGAATCGTGAAGATCGGTCCCCGCAAGTCGGACTCCACCGAGATGGTCTTCCTCGAGCTCGTCTAGGGCCGAACCGGGGCCGTCTGGCTCCCGACATGATTCTCCGAAAGGCCCTCCGGGGCCTTTCGCGTTTCCGGCCCTCCGAGATCAGCCCGGTAACGAACCTTTTCGGGTTCCCCGGTGTTCATCAGAGTGGTCCTATACTGGATCATTGCTGGCTTTCCGACCAACGGGATCATCCAATTGACTTCTGCCAGGGGGCACCAACAGATCAGCGCGAGGGTTCTCGCCGCAGTCGTCGCGTTAGCGGCCTGTCTGCTGCTGCTCGCAAGCGCTCCCGATGCGCGGGCGGCCTGGGGCACACCGGTCTTCGGCAACGGGCCCTATGGCGTCGCAACCGATGGTTCGGGCAATCTTTACGTGACCGAGCGGATCGGCAACCGGGTAGTCAAGTACAGCCCGAACGGCACCCAGCTGATGGCCTTCGGAACGCCCGGAAGCGGACAGGCGCAGTTCAACTCTCCGGGCGGCCTCGCGGTGGAATCCGGGGGGGCGATCTTCGTCGCGGACACCGGCAACAACCGCATCCAGCGCTTCTATCCGAACGGCAGCTACCAGACCGAGTGGGGCACCTTCGGCACCGGGCTCGGCCAGTTCAAGCAGCCAGACGCCGTGGCGGTCGACGGCGGGGGCAACGTCTATGTGGCCGACACCGACAACAACCGCGTCGTCAAGTGCAACGCCTGGGGCTGGTGCCCCGCCGCCTTCACCTTCGACACGGGCGTGAACGACATCGGTGGCATTTCCGGGCCACTCGGCGTCGCCACCGACTCCAGCGGCAACGTCTATGTTTCCGACACCGGCAACGACCGGATCGTGAAAAGTGACTCGACCGGCAACGTACTGGCAATCTGGAGCACCTTCGGGTCCGGCCAGGGGCAGGTCAACAATCCGGCCGGTCTGACGATTGGTCCCGGCAACACCCTCTTCGTGGCCGACCGTGGAAATTCCCGGGTCCAGCGACTCTCGACCGGTGGTTCTTTCCTGGCCGAGTGGATGGTGCCTTCACCGTTTGTGACTTCACAGCCGACTTCCGTCGCGATCGGCCCCGGCACCACGATCAACGTCGGAAACTTCATGAACAACCGGGTCGACCGCTGGGATCCACCTTCCGGACCCACCGGCCCCACAGGTCCGACCGGCCCGACCGGTCCGACCCAGCCAACCGGGCCCACCGGTCCGACCGGCAGCACCAACGGACCGGTGATCAACCCGCCGAAGGATGACGACAAGAACAACGGCGGCAACAAGGGTGGCAACAAGGGCAACAAGAACAACGGCGGCAAGGGCAAGGTCAGGCAGGCCGTGATCAAGCCGGTCAAGGTCTGGATGGAGGGCGGCGGCCGGGTGGTGAAGCCGGGCAGCTCGGTCAACATGAAGGTCGCCGTGACCAACAGTGGTGACCTCTCCGCCCGGAACGTCTACGTCTACATGGACAAGAAGGCTCTCGGGGTCCGTTCACTGCCCAGCGTCGAAGTCAAGCGCGGCTTCAACATCCGGGTGCTCACCCCGGGCTGGACGGTGACCGGCACAGTGACGATCTTCTTCGGAAGGAAGGCCCGCGGCAAGGTCGCGATCACCGCTCAGGCCTGGGGCAACTACGGCAAGAAGATCCTGGTCATCAACCGCCGATAGGTGTCCACCCCTCCGAGGCCTCCTTGTTCGTCTGGCTTCGTCCGGTTAAACGGCCGACCTGCCTGCCTGCCTTTCTGAGATTCTCGTGCTGTGAACTGGCGACTCGACATCGAGTACGACGGCTCCGCCTTTCGTGGCTGGGCGAAGCAGGAGGGAGGCGTCGAAACGGTGCAGGCAAGGCTCGAGGAGGCCCTGCGGATAGCGCTCCGGCTCGACAGACCGGTCGAACTCACGGTTGCCGGTCGGACCGACTCCGGGGTTCACGCCCTGGGGCAGGTGGCCAGCTTCAGCTTTGACGGCGAGATGCCACCGATGATCGTGCGGAGCCTGAACGGACTGACCCCGAGGGCGATAGCGGTCCGTGCGGTGACCCCGATGGCCGGGTTCGACGCCCGGCGCGACGCGGTTTCGAGGACCTACTGCTACCGGATCCTGACCCGACGGCCGGAGAGTCCGTTCGCAGTGAACCGGGCCTGGTGGGTCTCCCGGCCGATCGACCGGGGGCGGCTCGACGCCTGTGCCGCGGCCCTGGTCGGACGGCACGACTTCACCGCCTTCACCCCGACCGAGACCTACCACAAACGCTTCGAGCGGATTATCCATTCCGCCGAGTGGGTGGCCGAGGAGGGGATGATCGACCCGGCAAGCGGGGCCCGTGCCGGTGGCGACACCCTGCAGTTCTGGGTCACCGGGGATTCGTTCATGCGGAACATGGTCCGGATCCTGGTTGGCACGATGCTCGAGGTTGCCGACGGCAGCCGCAGCCTCGACAGCTTCACGGAACTTCTGGAGGGGGCCGCAAGGCCCGAAGCGGGGGTGACCGCACCACCCCAGGGGCTCTACTTCATGCGTGTGGACTATCAATAGAAGCCTGGCTGCGGGTGGGCCTCCCGGAGCAACCCGCCTCCCCGGTTCCATATCCTCACCCTGTGAGAATCCTCCTGACCAACGATGACGGGATCGGGGCCCAGGGCCTTCAGGCGCTGCGCCGGGAACTGCGAAAGATCGAGGGCGTCAAACTCGACGTGATCGCGCCGGACTCCAACCGGAGCGCGTCGGCCCGGAGCATCACTACACGGGCGCCTCTTTCGGTCGAGGAAGTCAGGTTCGAGGACGGTGATCTCGGCCACGCCACTGACGGCACGCCGGTTGATTGCGTGCGGTTCGCCGCCGTCGGCCTGCTGGGAGAAAGGCCGGACCTGATCGTCTCGGGGATCAACCATGGAGTGAACCTGGGTGATGACGTCACCTACTCCGGCACGGTCGCCGCAGCCCTCGAAGGCATTCTGCTGGGGCTTCCCGGGATCGCGGTCTCGCAACAGTCAGAAAAGCGCGAGATGGGGTACATGCCCCAGAAGAACTACGACTTCACGGTGGCCGCCAGGTTCACCGCCGGAATCGTCCGCGAACTGATCGATCACCCGTTGCCCACCGACACCCTGCTCAACATCAACGTGCCCGGCGGCGAAGTCGGCGGGGTGGACGTGACCCGGCTGGGCAAGCGGCTGTACCGGGACGAACTGAAGAAGGTCGAGAAGGAGGTCGACGACGGCCGCACCCACTACCGGATCTATGGCTACGAGCCCGGCCTCGACGACCAGCCCGACACGGACATCGGGGCGATCGCCCGCGGACGCCTCACCGTGACCCCGCTCAGCCTCGACTGGACCCATCACGACGAGATCGAGGGGCTGCGCAGCCGCGACTTCGAGCGCCTGCTGGGGGCGGCTTCAGAGTGAGCGACGGCCCGACCGAGACCGAGGACGGGACAGGCGACCCCGAAGCAGCGAGGATCGCCGAACTGAGGGAGGTGCTGAACCATCACATCTACCTCTACTACGAGAAGGACGATCCGGAGATTTCGGACGAGGAGTACGACCAGCTCTTCGCCGAACTACAGGCGCTCGAAGGCAGGCACCCCGAGCTGATCACCGGCGATTCGCCGACCCAGCGGGTGGGAGCACCGGCCTCGACGAGCTTCGCGCCGGTCGAACATGCGGTGCCGATGCTTTCGCTGGCCAACGCCAGGACGGAGGAGGAGTTGACCGCCTGGGAGGCCCGGATCCGTAACCACCTCGCCCGGCGGGACGTCGATCCGGGCCAGATTACCTACGTGACCGAACCGAAGATCGACGGGCTGGCGATCTCCCTCACCTACGAGCACGGTGTGCTGGTCCGGGGGGCGACCCGCGGGGACGGGCGCGTCGGTGAGGACGTCACCCTGAACATCGAGACGATCGCAACGGTGCCGAAGAAAATCAAGGACGCGCCGCCGGTGATCGAGGTGAGGGGGGAGGTATACCTGCCCCTGGAGGACTTCGCTGCGCTGAACCAGAAGCGGGTCGACGAGGGCCTGCCGGCTTTTGCCAACCCGCGGAACTCGGCGGCAGGATCGATCCGCCAGAACGATCCGAAGGCCGCTGCGGAGAGACCGCTCGCGGTCTGGTCGTATGGCATCGGGGCAACCGACGGAATCGCCTTCGCCACTCACTCCGAAGAGATCGAATGGCTCCGGGAGCACGGATTCCACGTCAATCCCGACATCGAGGCCCACGAAACGATCGGGCAGGTCCTCGAGCGATGCCACTGGTGGCTCGACCGCCGGGACCAGCTCGACTTCGAGATCGACGGCGTGGTCATCAAGGTGGACGAGACCAGACTCTGGGCAGAACTGGGAAACGCCGGGCGCGAACCCCGCTGGGCGATCGTCTGGAAATTCACGCCGACCACCGAGACCACCAGGCTGCGCGAGATCGACTGGAACGTTGGCCGGACCGGGCATCTGGTCCCCTGGGCGCTGCTCGAGCCGGTGCGGGTCGGCGGAGTGACGGTCTCGACCGCGACCCTTCACAATGAGGAGGATCTCGCCCGCAAGGACGTGCGGGCCGGTGACGAGGTGGTGGTGCTCCGGGCCGGTGACGTGATCCCCCAGGTGGTTTCGGCCCTTCCCCAGAAACGCCCCGAGGATGCGGTGAAGCCGGTGCCGCCGAAAGTCTGCCCGGCCTGTGGCACCGAGGTGATCAAGCCCGAGGACTCGGTCTTCTCGATCTGTCCGAACCGGTCCGGCTGCCCCGGACAGATCTTCCAGCACATAAAGCACTTCGTTTCGCGGGGCGCGATGGACATCGAGGGCCTCGGCGAGAAGCAGGTAGCCCGCTTCCTCGAGGAGGGCCTGATCGCCGACGTTGCCGACATCTACGCGCTGAAGCAGGAGCAGCTGGAGGCGCTCGACCGGATGGGCAAGACCTCGTCCGCGAACCTGATCGCGGAGATCGACAGGTCACGCGAAGTGCCCTTCCCGCGGGTGCTGTTCGCGCTCGGCCTGATCGGGGTTGGTCCGGCCACCGCGGAGGCCCTGGCCGACGAGTTCGGTTCGATCGACAGGCTGGCCGATGCCGATCCCGAGCGGATCGAGCAGACCGAAGGGATCGGGCCGATAATGGCGCAGCAGATAGCGGAATCGCTCGCTGACCAGCGGACCCTGGAGATCGTCGAACGGCTCAGGGCTGCCGGTCTCAAAATGGAACTCGCCGAGGACGAGCGGCGCCCCGAAGGGGGACCGCTGGAAGGCAAGACGGTGGTCCTTACCGGAACCCTGCCCGACCTGACCCGTGACGAGGCCGGCGCGATGGTCAAACGTGCCGGGGGCAAAGTGACGGGATCGGTTTCCAGGAAGACCGACTTCGTGATCGCCGGCGAGTCAGCCGGATCGAAACTCGACAAGGCCGAAAAGCTCGGCGTCCCGGTGCTCGACCGGGAGGGTCTGGACAGGCTTCTGGCGGGCGAACTGCCCGAATCCGAAGACGGGTGAGTTTCCGGCTCTAGCGAGACGCCAGGAACTGGTCGGCGGCCTCGAGGGCTTCTGATCCGTAGACCACCGACGGTCCGCCACCCATCATCACCGCCACACCGATCGTTTCGACGATCTCTTCGCGAGTGGCCCCGGCCTGAATGGCGTCGTGGGCGTGGTAGGCGATGCATCCGTCGCAGTGCACCGCTATGCCGATCGCGAGGGCCAGGAGCTCCTTGGTCTTGCTGTCGAGGGCGCCTTCGCCAGAGCTGGCTTCGTGCATCGCCCCGAAACCGGCCATGGTTTCCGGTGCGGCTTCGGCCAGTGCGCCGATCTGCCCGGTCAGTTCATCGAATTTCGCCTGGTGATCCCTCGGCATGGCAACTCTCCTCTTCCGTCGTCACTTGACCCTGAAGCGAGGCTAGCCGAGCGGAAGGCCAGAGACCAGTGATGGCTGAAAATCCGGCCCGGTCCGTGGTCCACGAGTAGTATCGGCCCATGGGAGCTTCCGCAGGGCTGGAGGGGAAAATGTTCCGCGTCGCCGGCGTTCTGCTGATCGTCATGCTGGGCATGGGGGTGGTGGCCGGCTCGGCCTCCGCGACTCTTCCGGGCAAGAACGGCAAGCTGCTCGTCTCGAGCTACGGCGAGTTCGGAGACCCGGTGTCGTGGCAGCAGTGGCTCTTCACCTCGAATCTGTCCGGCCACTCCGGCCGGTATCTGGGGAAACCGAACGAGTCCTTCTACGACGCATCGATCGCGCCTGGCGGGCGTCGCATCGCCTACTCCCGCTACCCCGGGTACCAGCTCTACATCGGTTCGGCATCGAATCCCGAGGGCGCCAGAGCGATCACGCGAGAGGTCGAAGGACTCAAGAGCTCGGAGGCCGTCTTCGCCCCGGACGGCCAATCGGTCTACTTCTCGGTCGAGCGATCGGGGGAGGAATCCCGCAGCTGGAGAATAAAGCGGTTCAAGCTCAGGACCGGTCGGGTCCAGACTTTCCCGGGCGACGCGCAAAAGGACTGGGGGTTGTCTGACGTCTCGCCCGACGGAAAAGTTCCTCCTCTACAACCGCGGTGACGAACACGAATCGAAGCTGATGCTCCTCCGTGTCGCAACGGGCAAGTCGAAGACGATCCGGGTTCGCCGACCCGCCAACGCCGGTGGCTTCTCCCCCAACGGTCGCCTCGTTGCCTACACGGCGAAGGTTGGCCGAAGCTGGGAGGTGTTCACCGCCCGGACCGACGGAAAAGGAATCCGTCGGATCACCAGGAACCGGAAAATCAACCTTACGCCCACGTTCTCCCCGAACGGCAGGAAACTCGCATTCATTCAGGGTTCCGGTGAGAGACAGAAGATCGGCATCGTGAACCTCAGGACCATGAAGATCAAGTACGAGAATGCCCCCGGCAGCTACAACCGGATCGAGCAGTGGCTCCCGAAGTGAGCACCGTCAGAGTCGGGCGATGGCCGCGGCTATGCGGTCCTGGGCGGCCCGGGCGCGGTCCAGATTCGAGACGTTGTTCATCAGGATCGAGAAAGCGAAACGACGGCCGGAAGCGTTGAAGCAGTAGCCGGACAGCGCGGTAACTCCGGTAAGGGTGCCGGTCTTCGCGCGGCAGCTACGCTGGGCGGCCGAACCCCGCATGCGGTCGGCCAGGGTGCCGTCGACGCCGGCGGTGGGGAGCGAGTTCGTGAAGTCGCGACCCCAGGGCTCGTAGCGGGCGCGGAAGAGGAGTTTGACCACGTCATGGGCTGTGGAGCGGTTGCCGAAGGTGAGCCCCGAGCCGTCGATCGGCCAGACCCTGACGCCGATGGCGGCCATAGTCCGCCGCACCACCTTGACCCCTTCGGCGGTGCTGCCCTCGCGGCGGATGTACGCGCCGAGGTCCTTGAGCAGGGTCTCGGCCCAGAAGTTGACCGAGTTCAGGTTCGTGACTCTCGCCATCCACGCCATGTCCGGGGAAGTCTGGGTCGCCAGCGGAGCCTTCCTCCACCGCTTCGGCGTCGTGCGTACCCCGACGTTGAGCTTCACGCCGACCCCGCGGGCACGCAGGGCCCGGGCGAGCGTCCGTGCCGCGAGCCGGGCCGGATCGGAACTGAAGCTGGAGAGACTCGACGAGGTGTACCCGGCGTTGAAGGAAAGACCCGACAGCGGTCCGATCCAGGGGCTGGTCGCGTAGCCGGAGTCGGCCACTCCCCTGAGCCGGTCGAAGATCGTGTCGTCGGCGAAGACCCTGCCGGTGATCCGCTTCACGCCCTGCCGGGCCACCTGTGCCGCCAGGGCCTCTACCGAGGTGCCCTCCCCGCCCAGATAGGTGCCGAGGAATGCCCTGGTACCGAAACTGGGGTCACCGCCACCCTTCAGATAGAGGTTGCCCCTGAGGACGCCGTTTCTGACGTTGCCCGCCGCGAAGATCCGGGTCCGGAACCTTTGGTCCCGCTCGAAGCGCTCCAGCACCGTTGCGGTGGTGAACAGCTTCGTGTTCGAGGCGAGCGAGCGCCGGGCACCCGGGTTAAGCGTGCAAACGTTCTTTCTGGTCTTCAGGTTGAAGACGCGCAGGCTCGAGGCCCCGTTTCCACGGCGGGCGAGGCTGCGCAGGGCGGGGCAGATTCGGGCTGCACTCGCGCTCGCCGAATCCGGGGTGCCGGCTTCGTCGAACCGGATCACCGGGGTCGTCGCGGGGCGGTCAGGATTGGGGAGTGGCTTGGGTGGGGCGGCCTGGGCGGAGGCGGAAAATGCCAGCAAAGCCGCCGCAGCGAGAGCCGAAAAAGCGTGTTTCATCGGATATTGCAACAGATCTGAGGCCGAAGGTAGCGGATGGTGACACCAATTGCTGACATAATCGAACCCTGATGGGCAAGGTTGTAAACATCGAGGAATCCCAGAAACGGCGTCAGAAAGCCAAAGGCAAGAAGCGATCCCGCACTGCGCTGGTTCTGGGAGGCGGCGGCTTCACAGGAGGCGTCTACGAGATCGGCACCCTGAGAGCGCTCGATCTGCTGGCCGTCAACTCGACCGTCAACGACTTCGACATGTACGTCGGCACCAGCGCCGGCTCGTTCATCGGCAGCATGCTCGCGGCCGGCATCACCCCCGAGGAGATGATGCGGGTCCTCACCGACGAGGAGGGCGCGCCGATTGACCGGATCAGCCAGGACACGGTCCTGCGGCCGAACTTCGGCGACTACCTGACCAGCGCGGTCACACTGCCGCTCCACGTGGCGGGAATGGTCAGGAGCATGGTTCCGCGCCTGCGTGACCTTTCGGTGATCGACGTCGCCTACGGCCTGGCCGAGCACCTGCCCACCGGCCTCTACTCGAACCACGGCATCGGGGCTTACGTCCGCGAGGCCCTGGCCACCAAGGGCATCGTTGACTCCTTTGACGCCCTCCAGCGCGAGCTTTACCTGACCGGCACCGACCTCGATTCCGGTGAACGGGTCGTCTTCGGCGACAAGGAAGGCGACTGGGCCGGAATCCCCGTCTCGAAGGCTGTCGAGTGCTCCACAGCCCTGCCGCTGGTTTACGAGCCGGTCGAGGTCAACGGACGCACCCTGATCGACGGCGGCATCTACTCGACCACCAACGTCGACGTCGCAGTCGAGCGGGGTGCCGAATTCATCGTCGTGGTCAACCCGCTGGTGCCTTACGTCAACGACCGGAACGTCGGCCTGCCCACCGTCTCGGGCAGCAGGGTTCGCCGCATCGTCGAGATGGGCTTCCCGGCCATCGCCAACCAGGCCTTCCGGCTTCTCCTCCACCAGCGACTCGCGATCGCAGTCGAGTCCTGGAAGGAGCGCTACCCCGGCGTCGACATCCTCCTCTTCGAGCCTGAACCGGACGACGAGCTGATGTTCGGCACCTCGATCATGGACTACTCGCGACGGCTCGACATCGCCGCTCACGGCTTCGAGACCGTCACCGCCCATCTGGCCGAAGACTACGCGTACTACACGGAAGTCACCGAGCGGCACGGCCTGGAGATCTCGGCCACCCGCCTGCGACGGGTCGTCCGTAAGGTCAAGGAGCAGGAAAGCTCCGAGGCATCGGTCTGGCGAAGGATTTTCGAGCAGACCACCAGCGCCTTGCTCCGCCAGACCGGCACGACCTAGGAGTAGATCCGGCGCCGCCGGGCCGATTGCGGATAGGGTCGGACCATGTCCCGACGAGGGCAGGTCTTCGACAATCCGGTGACCGGTGAGAGGGTGGTGGTGCTCACCGATCCGCTCGAGCACTCCGACCGGGTTCTGACCGCAAACCTGATCGTCGCCCCTGGCGGCAGGGTGGCAACACCGCACATCCATCCGAAGGTGCGGGAGCGCTTCCACGTCCTGAGCGGCAAGGTTGGATTCAAGGTCGGAAAGGAGCAGTTGACGCTCGGTCCCGGCCAAAGCGCAGAGGTCCTGCCGGGAACGGTCCATGACTGGTGGCAGGTCGGTGACGAAGAGGCGAGCGTGGTCGTCGAGGCCGTTCCCGGTGACCGGCTGGCCGAGATGCTGACCAGCATTTTCGGGTTGTGCCGCGACGGCAAGGCCAACGCGAAAGGCGTGCCGTCGCTACTCCAGACGGCAGTCATGGTCAACGAGTTCAGCGACGAGATGATCCTCACCTCTGACGAGGTCGTCGAGCCCGACCCCGCCGCGCTCGCAATGCTGGACGGGGAAGGGCGACTGACCTACGAGGCGTAGAGCTCGTCGATTTCCTTCTCGTACTTGGTCGCGACCACCGGCCGCTTGATCTTCAGGGTTGGCGTCAGCTCGCCACCTTCCTGGCTCAGATCGTTCGGCAGGATCTGAAACCGCTTGATCTGCTCGACCGGGGCGAAGTTCTTGTTGATCTCCTGGATGTGCTGCTCGATCGTCTCGCGAACCAGCGGGCTGTTCAGCATCGCCCCGGGCTCGTCGAGCATTCCCTGTTCGGCCGCGAACCGGGTCAGGGCCTCCTGGTCGAGAGTGACCAGGGCGATCAGGTACGGACGACGGTCGCCGATCACCACACACTGGGAGACCAGCGGGTGCCGCTTCACTTCCTGCTCGATGTTCACGGGTGTGATGTTCTTGCCGCCCGCGGTGATGATGATCTCCTTCTTGCGCCCGACGATCGAGACATATCCCTCGTCGTCGATGGTCGCGATGTCACCGGTGTGGAGCCAGCCGTCGGTGATCGTCTCGGCGGTCGCCTCGGGGTTCTTGTAGTAGCCCTGGAAGACGTTGGGACCCTTGAGCAGCAACTCGCCGTCCTCCGCAAGCTTCACCTCGATGCCGTCCACAGGCCGGCCGACGGTCCCGATCTTGTTGGCCTCGGGCATGTTGCTGGTGCCGCCGGTCGAGGTCTCGGTCATGCCCCAGGCTTCGATCAGGGGCACGCCCGCGGCCTGGTAGAAGCGCAGGATCTCGGGGTCGATCGGCGCAGCGCCGCTGATTGCGACCCGCAGGTTCCCGCCGTTCACGGCGCGGATCTTCGAGTACACGGCCTTGTCGGCAAAGTTGAACTGCTTGTTCAGCAGGAAGCCGGGCTTCTTTCCCTCGGCTTCCAGCTTGCGGTAACGCTTGCCGACCCGGAAGGCCCAACGGAAGATGGCTGCCTTGAGGCCGCCCTCGCTCTCGGCCGAGGCGACCGCGGTGTCGTGGACCTTCTCGAAGATGCGGGGGACCGAGGGGAACGACTCCGGCTTGACCTCGGCCAGGTTCGGCACGATCTTGAGCTGGTCGCGCTCCCAGTAGGCGATCCGGCCACCGAGGTCGATCATGCCGTACTGCACCAGGAGGGCGAAAACATGGGCGAGGGGCAGGAACAGGTAGCTGGTCTCGCCCTCCTTGATGATGTTGACGCTGTCGGCCATGTCGAGCATCGCCCGGTAGTTGCCGTGGGAGATCATGCAGCCCTTTGGCGGGCCGGTGGTGCCCGAGGTGTAGACGATCTTGCAGAGGTCCTCCGGCTCGACCGACTCGTAGCTCGCCTTGTACTCCTCGGCGGTGCCGGACTCACCCATCTTCTTCAATTCGTCCATCGCGATCGCCTGCTCGGACTCGCCGATCATCATCACGATGTTCTCGAGCGCGGGGAGGGTGTCCCTGACCTCCATGATCTTGGCCAGCTGGTCCTCGTTCTCGACCACCACCGTGCGCGATTCCGAGTGCTCCAGCACGTACTGGCATTCCGAGGGCGAATTCGTCTGGTAGATCGGAACGACGGTGGCGCCGGCACCCATCGCGGCGAAATCGAAAAGAGTCCACTCGGGCCGGGTGTTGCCGATGATCGCGACCTTGTCGCCACGCTTTATGCCGAGCGCCTTGAAGCCCAGCGCCAGGGCCTGCACGTCGGCGGCTACCTGGTCGTAGTTCGACTCCTCCCAGTCACCCGCGTCGTTCTTGAAGAGGAAAGCCCCGTCGGCACCGTGGGATGCCGCGGAGTTCGGGAGCAGGTCCGCGAGGGTTCGTGAACGGTTCGTCGGCGTGTAGGTGCTGGACAAGGCTCTCTCCTAGGTGGCTATGTGACGTCGTGGGGCGATCTGAACGCCTGATCCTGCCACATCAGATGGGATTGGGCAGGTCCAGGAACTCGTGTTCGACCCCGAACCGCCGGGCGACCAGGTCGCCGAGGGCCCGGATGCCGCAGATCTCGGTCGCGTAGTGACCGGCCGCAATGAAATGGATGCCGCCCTCGCGGGCGTCCGCCATCACGTGTTCGGAAGGTTCTCCGGTCAGGTAGGCGTCCAGCCCGAGCTCGATCGCCCGATGGATGTCTGACGCTCCGGCACCGGTCACGATGCCGATCGTGGAGATCGACTCAGGTCCCTCGGCGAAGACGAGCGGCTTGCGGTCGAGCTCGGACTCGACGAGCCGGAAGAGTTCGTCGGCCCTGATCGGCTCGGGCCGGACGCCGACCGCACCGATGTGGCGCCCCTTCGCCTCACCGATCACGCCCGGCAGCGGCTCGAATCCCAGCTGCCTGAGCAGCAGCGCGTTGTTGCCGATCTCGGGATGGCCGTCCAGCGGCAGGTGGTAGCCGGCTACGTTCAGGTCTGCGCCCAGGGCGAGCCTGAGGCGGCGGGCCATCGCCTCGGTGAGCGCCCGGTGATGGAAGTCCCAGAAAAGCCCGTGATGGGTGAGCAGCAGGTCGGCATCTGCATCCACGGCGGCCGCGATCGAGGCCAGATGGGCCGAAACGGCGGTCGCGACCCGGGTCACTTTCGTCCGGCCGGGTACCTGCAGTCCGTTCGGCCCGTAGTCGCCGAACTTCTCGATCTCCAGCGTCTCGTCGCAAAAGGCGATGATCTCGTCCCGGTCGGCCACGGCCCCACCATATAGGCGAAGGGCGCCGCCCCTTAGGATGTTCACGTGGTCGAGAAGCCGGAAATCGGAGTTGCTGCCCCCAGCGACGCCTTCATCGAGTCCCTGATGGACACCGATCTGTACTCGATGGGTGCCTACTTCTCCGATCGCAACCCCGAGCTGATCGACGAACTGATCGAGCGGAGCGTGGCGATCGAAGAACGCGGACTGGTTCGATTCTCGGAAGAGGAAGGCGTCGAGCTCGAAGAGGCCTTCAAGACGCTCCTGACCGGGCTCGCGGTCCGTTATTACAAGTCGGTCACGGGCTGAGGTGACCAGATCGTGACGCAGCGTCGCCCCGGACAGTTCCGGACGCTCATGATCCTCGCCATTGCGGTCGGGGCACTGCTGATCGGGCTGATCGGCATGTCCACTCGCGAGGCCAGCAACGAGTACGAGGACATACAGGGCGTTCAGGAGATGAGGCAGACGATCGGCGGGGAACGACAGCTCGATGACCGCCTCGGCTCGGACGACGCTCCGGTCCAGATGCAGGTCTTCCTCGACGCGCAGAGCGAGACCTACCGCGACCAGTTCTTCGACACGATCCCGCCACTGATTGACGGGCCGGTCCGCAGTGGAGACCTCAAGCTGCTCTACCGCAACCGTTCGCTCACCAGGAACGCGACCCAGCTTTCCTTCTACGGGATCGAAGCCGCGATGAACCAGAACTACGGCTGGCAGTACGCCTACCTGATGTTCAGAAACCAGGAACTCGCGAAACAGGTCGGTCTCGACGAGGAGTTCCTGACCAAGCTCGCCGAGTCGATCGAATACCTCGACCTGCCCCAGTGGAAAGAGGACTTCGAAGCCGGTCTCGAGGAAGGCAGCCAGATGAACGCCGACCTTCAGGCTCAGGACCAGATTGCCATCGACCTGGAGATCCGCGACAAGCCGGCGATCGTCGTCAACGGTCCGGGCGGCACCGAGATCGTCCAGGATGCCCCCGACCTCGCCCAAATCGAGGCCGCGATCGAGGCGGTCGAGTAGCCGCCGCGAGCACGGGTTCACCGCCCGGTTTTCTGTAGGCTCACTTGGCCTCGGGGCGTGGCGCAGCCTGGTAGCGCGCACCGTTCGGGTCGGTGAGGTCCCCGGTTCAAATCCGGGCGCCCCGATACTTCTCCGCCAACCCGTGTTGTAAGCATGTGCCCTCCGTCAGAACCTGTGACGGGGGCACGTGCTTACCCGCATCAGTCCACAAGCTGGCAATCGCTAAAGTCTCCCTCGGAGAGAGGGTCCGGAACCAGTCCGGGTCAACAAGAAAGTCTGAGTCGCAGGATGCCGACACCCGGGGGTAGGGATATCCGCCAAAGATGGCGGCTCTTTTCGTCTTTCGCGCTTTTCGGGATTGCGTTGGCGGCGAGCTGCCTCCTCGTCCCGGCGACCCGGACGCATGCACTGACTCCCTCGGCTCCCGACAAGGCAGGAATCGTCTTCGCCAACGGGGGCCGGATCATCCAGATCAACGCCGACGGGACCGGCCGCAAGGTCCTGACCCGGAAGAATGGTCCCGTGGTGGCCGAGCGGGCCTGGGATGCCATCATTCCGGTCGAGGATTCCAGGCCGTCGCTTTCCCCGAACGGCTCGAAGCTGCTCTTTCAGCGCGACCGTGACCTCGAAGGACTCAGTTGGTCATCGGGGATCGTCGTGGCCAACCGTGACGGCACTGGCCAGAAAGAGATCGCCGCCTGGAAGAACGGAGGGATCAACTGGCTGGCCTGGTCCCCGGACAACCGGGTGCTGGTCGGCAGGTACAGATGGGATCTGGTCAACGGCAAGGAGGTCAACCGTTACTGGACCGTTTCGATGAACACCGGAGGCGCCGGCCGGAAGGTGGTGAACAGCGCGACTTTTCGCCGAAAGGACTATTCGAGCTACCAGAATTTCCTGGCATCCCACATGACACCGGTCGACATCTCACCCGACGGGGAGTCGCTGCTCTACGTGCTGGGCAATGCAAAGCAGAACGAACTCTGGGTCCGGGACTCGAGAAACCCGAGACTGCTCATGCGGGGCGTGGACGACGCATCGTTTTCGCCAGATGGCTCGTCAATCGTGTTCGAATCCGGAACTTGCCGGACCGGCGACGGTGAAGTCTGCGACGTTCGGAAGCCCGGACTGTGGATAGCGGATTCCGACGGGTCCGATCCGAGGAGGCTGCTGGGTCCGATCGGTGGAACCTCCAACCCGGACTGGTCACCCGATGGCCAGACGATCGTCTTCAGTTCCAACCGCAACTTCCCCGGCGCGGGTGAAGTCGCCTCCGAGATCTACTCGGTCGGCGTTCACGGCAGCTGCCTTGCCTGGCTGACCAACGGTTCGCCCGAAAGCACCAATCCGACCTGGACTCCGGGCGTGGATTCATTCCCCGGCAGCTGTGGTGCCAACGGGCTGAAGCCCCTGGTCGAGGTCCGGCCCGAAGAGATGAAGAACCCTCCGAAGCCTCGCCTCTGGGCCGGGGCGGAGATTCGCGGCCGCCTGCTCAGCTCGGCCAGTGCCTACAGGGGTTCCGACACTTACTACTACGAGGATTGCGCGTACTTCGAACGCTTCCAATGCCGTGAGGGCCTGGTGATCGATTCGATCCCGACCTGCAATCCGGGCAACATCGGTAGTGGTATCCAGGTCTACCCGAATCTCATGGTTCCCTCGGTTCGCCGGGGAGCCTGGCTGAACACGATGCGGACGAAGAAAGGGAGTTACGGGGCGCTTCTCCTGACCGGGGAGACCACCGTCAGCTTCGGAGACACCTGGTTCTCGAACACCGGCGGGATCCAGACCAACATGACTGACCTCAACCTGATCGTCCGCCAGCTGCGTCCGGTTGGTGCCCCGGCGAACCCCAGGGCCGAGCTTCCCGCTCCCCGGGTTAGGGCAGGGGCGGCCAAGCTCGTCAGGAAAAGCCTTCGGGCTTACCGCAGGACCGGATCTTTCCGCGAGGCAGCCCGGATTTCCGGGAGCACGGTGGCCGAGGTCAAGTGGCTGGTCAGGTGGAAGTCGGTGATCAACCAACTGATGCCATTCAAGGAACTGAAATGCGATCGCTGACCGGATTCAGGCCCCCTTCGCTCTTGCTCGCATTTGCGATGCTCCTGATCATCGGGGCGACCACCTCCGCGCCGGCGGAAGGCCTGATCCGGTCGGAGGGCTCCAGCCGGGGGATCGTCTACTCGAACGGCGGCCGGATCATTCAGATCCAGGCTGACGGGACCGCTCGCAAGGTGCTGACCAACCGTGGCAACGCCCGGACCCCCGGGACCTTCGACCTCCCGATCGGGGACCGCTTCCCGCGAGTCTCTCCAGATGGCAGCCGGGTGCTGTTCAGCCGTCACAGCAGCGGGTCAATCCCCGACAACGAGTTCCTCTTCCGTGGGAAGAACATGCTGCTGAATCTCGCTTCCGGCAAGGTTCGGGAGGTCCTCCCGGGCAGCAGGACGGTTACCTACTCCAACCTCGCCTGGCTTCCGGGCACCGACAGAGTGCTGGCCGCCCGGACCGTCGAAGGCGGGAAAGCGGTGAGCCGCTCGGTCGTGTCGGTCAGGCTCGACGGGACAGGTCTCCGGACCATCCTGCGCTTTCGCGACTACCCCTACGACATGCCGAAGGACAACTGGAACTTCGAAGCGGCCCGTCTCGCGGCCTCACCGGACGGCAGCAGCTTTCTGATGACCTCGATGGACATCTGGAGCGAGTTCGGGTACCGGCTCGAAATCGTCGATCTGGCCACCGGAAAGCGGAAGCTGGTCTCGAAGGCGGCCCACTCCGGGTCCTGGGCGCCTGACGGGAGCCGGTTCGTCTTCGTGCGGGACCGCAAGCGCCTCGAGGTTTGCGACTGGGACTTCGACTGCACCCCCAGCGGGGACCTATTCACCGCGGCAGCTGACGGCACCGGCATCACCCGCCTCACCAGCACGAACCGTGACGAGGCCAGCCCTTCGTTTTCTCCGGGCGGCGCCCGGATCATCTTCAGCGGAACGATGCATCGGGTGACCGACCGCACCACGGCCGAACTCTTTTCCATGAAGGCCGACGGCTCCTGTGCCGTCTGGCTGACCAACGGCTCGCCGGCCAGCCAGGACCCCGCGGTCGTCCCTGGAGCGGCGGAGTTCGCGGGTCCGCAAAGCTGCGGCGCGCCCGCCCGGACTGCCCTGGCCGAGGGCCGCCTCAACCAGTACCCGAAGAAGAAGGACTTCGGGCGCCGGCTGTGGCTCGGTCCCGAGTCGAGCCAGGGGCTGCTGTCGATGGATTCCGCCTACTCCCTGATCGGCTTCACGGTCTACGGGGACTGTCCCGGGTTCCGTCTTTCGAGCTGCCCTCCCGGAGCGACGCTCTTCGCCAGTTCCGTATGCATTGAACAGGGGGACTGGGCCGACAATGTCGCCTACCTGGTTCGCGCGGAAAGCGCGAAGAAGAGGCGTGGCGCCTGGACGCTCCAGGACCGCAGCCAGGGCGAGAACGGCTCCTGGACGACCACCGTGTTCTCCGGTCGCTGGATCACAAGGATTTCAGGATCGATGCGACCGGCGGAAGGGCCGTTTTCGGTTCTCGGACCGAGAGCCCAGCTCCGCCTTGTTCAGGAACTTCGACCGAGGGGCGGCCAGCCGGGCGGCAAACTCCCGCAGCTTGTGATTCCCAGATTTGACCTTGGTCTGGCCAGACAGATCAGCCGCCAGGTCAGCAAGAGCTCGGTCGCTGAAGTCGCGGCCGACTATCGAATGAAACCCCGCGAGGTCCGCCGGCAGGTCGACTTCCACCGCAACCTGAAGAAACTCGGGCCTTATGGCGTCACGAACTGCCCTGACACCAGCTTCCCGATCGATGATTAAGGCTTCGAAACTTCGTCTTCTCGCCATGGCCACGATGCTCTCGCTGGTGCCGGTTCTACTGCTCTCGGGCACAGCGACGGGACTCTCGCAACCTCCTGCGGAGAAGGCCGAGATCTTCTTCACCAACGGCGGGCGAATCCTCTCGATAAAGGCCGACGGAACCGATCGGAAGGTTCTTACCCGCCAGAACGGATCAGTCAGCATCTTTTCCAGGGCTTCGGACTCTGCACCCTTGCCTTCGCCCGACGGGCAAATCGTGCTGTTCAGCCGTTCGGTAGACGATGCTCCGCGAAGGTCGGGAATTCTGGCGATCGACCGTGACGGCGGGGCGACGAGAAAGATCCTCGGCTTCCGTTCCGAGGACGAAATGCTCACTGCCGTGGACTGGAATGCTGCTGGCACAAGGTTCTACGCCCTGAGGCTCTGGGCTGTGGAACGAAGCGACAAAATCACGGTTGTCAAGTCAGCTCTCATTTCGGCGAAACCGAACGGAGGAAGCGTAAAGAGGCTTCACCTCAGTTCAACGTTTTTCAGGACCGACGAGTTCCCGTCAGGGCCAGGGAAGTGGATCCCGATCGATGCTTCGGTGACTCCGAACGGAAAGACAGCGCTGCTGGCCATGATCAGTTTCAGCCCGGGGTCCACCATGAGGCTGGCCCGGATCAACCTCTCGACCGGAAAGCGGACCTGGCTCCTCAACGATGGCGGCCCTGCCGACATATCGCCGAACGGGAGGACGGTCGTCTTCTCTTCCGAGCGGGCCAGGAAGAACAAGCGCTGCTACGACGGGTATTGCGATTACCAGCCGAAGCTCTATCTGATGAATCTCGACGGCTCCAACCTGCGACCGCTGCTGCCGGTCAGTCGGGAGGGTAGTTTCACCTCGCCCGACTTCTCCCGGGACGGCAGCCGTATCGTCTTCGAGGCGGACAGTGACACGAACCGGAGCTGGTTCGGCCCGGAGATCTGGTCCGTCAAGACCGACGGCTCCTGCCTCACCAGGCTGACCAACGGCTCACCCCGGAGTGGTGAGCCCGCCTGGGGCACGGGCTCCGTGACCGGTCCCGCAATCTGCGGAGAGGCCGACCTGCGCCCCTTCGTGGACGTGGACTACCCAGCACGTGCAGAGAAGCTCAGGCCGAGACCTATGTGGCTGGGGCAGGAGTACGACAACCTTCTGCTTTCCGAGGTCTCGGCCGGGTTCACGTCAATGACCTCCAGGTTCGCCGACTGCGGTGCCCTCGACCCGAAGGACTGCAAGGGCAGGGTGGCGGTCAGGTCGGTCCGCATCTGCGGAGCCGGAATCGGCAACGAACTCACGAGTGGCACCTACACCGGCATGGAGAGGGTGCGAGGCGGACTCGTCCTGACCTTTGACGAGCGTGTCCCGTTCGGGGCGGGCTCCGAGACCCATCTGGTCACCGGCGGAATCGACGTCGAGGTCCAGGCCGAGGTGATCGAGGGCGTGAAGCCGGTCTCCGCGACCTGGCGCCGCAAGGCGATCGACCAGTTGCGCTACATCGGCAGCGATTCGCCACCGGCCCGGTTCCATCCCCCGGTCTTCGCTACCCGGACGGTCCGGACCACCCGAACCCTGCTCCGCAATTACGAAAAACTCGGGTCCCTGAAAGAGGCTGCCATCAAGACCGGTATCTTCGGGCCCCGGGGTTCCGGCCGGTTTCAGGTCACCTTCGCCTACCAGCGAAAAGGGGCCCAGGCCTGGCTCCGCTTCGCCAGGGATCTGACCAGAATCGGCTCGTTCAAGACCGTCGAGTGCCGAAACTGATGAGCAGGCAGACACTGAAAGCCATCCCGGTTGTCATCCTGATCGGCTTCTACTCCCTCTTCGGAGCGGGAAGCGCCTCGGCGCTCACGCCGCCGGAGGGTCCGGCCGGACTCGTATTCGAGAACGGCGGACGGATCGTCTCGATCAAGGCCGATGGCTCGGACCGGACCGTCCTGACCCGCAGGAACGCCTGGGTCGGGCAGCCGTGGGGAATCAGCGACAACGGACCCGTCGTGTCTCCCGACGGCTCGAAGATCATGTTCAACCGCTACTACGACGGCTTCAAGGACGGGATCGTCGAAGGCGTGATGGTCATGAACCGGGACGGGAGTCATCTGCATCGGTTGTACGAGCCCCCGGAGGACACCGGGACGATCGCCGGCGCCTGGGCCAGCGACGGCACCCGGATCTACGCGATCGAGCTGCACGAGGAGTCAAACCCCCAGGGTGACTACGAAGCCACCGGACGACTTCTCACGATGGGTCTGGACGGCAGCGATCGCGAGACCATCCTCACCAGTGTTTTCAGGTACCGCGAAAAGGACGGTTCGATCAGCGGTGACAGGATGTTCCCGATCGGAGTCCTGGTTTCGCCCGACGGCCGCCTGATGATCGAGTCCGTCAACTACTTCGAAGACGTGCCGAACCGCCTCGAGTGGGTCGACCCGGACACAGGTGCCCGGACCGTTTTCGAGAAAGACGCAAGTGCAGCGTCGTTCTCCCCCGATGGCGGGCGCATCGCGTTCACTTCCGACCGCGACCGGATCAACGTCGAGTGCTACGAGGGCTCCTGCTCCGGCGACCCCCGAATCTTCATCAAGGATGTCGAAACCGGGACCGTGGAGCGCCTGGCGATCTCGAAGTCGTTCGGCTCGGTCTGGTCGCCGGCCTGGTCACCCGATGGCAACCGGATCGCCTTCGCAAGCACGCACAGTCCCGGTAGTTCCTACGTCGGGGCGGAGATCTGGACAGTCGCTCCCGACGGGACCTGTGCGGTGCGACTCACCAACGGCTCACCGGCCAGCAGCGACCCCCAATGGTTCCCCGAGGGGAGCGCATCGCAGTGCCATGACCTGGCGCCAGCCCCGCTCGGCGAGATCACGGTGGCCAGCCGGGCAACCACCCAGAAGCCCCGGCCCCTGTGGGCCGGACCCTCCTTACGGGGCTGGCTGGTCAGCGACACCTTCCTCGACGGTCAGGATCTCTTCGTCGGAAACAACGATTGCGGGAAACCCGGTGGCGACTGCCCGGCGCCGATTTCAGTCAGCTCCGGACCGGTCTGTTCCAAGAACCTCAGTGCCGACCTGATGATGGGCCGCTACCTCGGTATGGAACGCCTGCGCGGCGGCCTCCTGGTCAGGAACTTGAGACGGAAGGGGATCGCCCTCAGTCACTTCTACTCGGCCGGAACGGAAACCAGGGTCGACAGCCCCGGCAATTACCGGGAGAGGCCGGTCGGATTCGGCTATCACCGTCAGGTGGTCGGAGAACTGCGGCCGGTCGGAAGCAACGCTCCGGCGGCCGGGAGCCTGGGCGCACCGGTCCTCGCCTGGACCACGGTCCGCAAGGCGCGGGCAATGGTCAGGGAGTTCGCCCGTACCGGCTCGCTACGGAAGTCCGCAGACGCGGCCGGCGTGTTCCGGGAGAAGAACTTCTTCGGTGTCGCCTACCGCAGGAAAGGGGCGATCGCCTGGCTCAGATTCGGTCGCGACCTGAAGCGGCTCGGCAAGGTGAGGTCCGTCAAGTGCAGGCGCTGGCAGAACGATCCCTCGACCGTCGCCGTCAGATCAAGAGTCCGGGACTACTTCGGGTGAGAGAGCGCCTCGCAGCCGGTCTGGCAGCGCTGCTCGCGGCGATGATCCTGATGCCCGCAGCCTCGCAGGCGCTCACCCCTGAACGACCGCTGGCCAAGCTCGCCTACTCGAACGGCGGCCGGATCCTGACCATGAACGTGGACGGCACCGGTCGCAAGGTGATCTTCGGCAAGGAGCGGAACCCGACCAACGATTACCTCGGCGCGCTGGAGCCGGTCTCCTCGCCCGACGGCGAGACGATCGCCTTCGGGTTCAAACGCCAGAGCAGGATCAACGACCTGTTCGACATCTGGACCGTCGGCAGCGACGGTTCCGGCGCCCGGCGGATCCTGAAGTCGAACGCCCGGGTCCAGTACGGAGATCCGACCTTCATGCCCGGCGGTCGCCTGATGGTGGCGTTCTTTCGGGAGAACGGCCGACGTTCCGCCACCGGGCTGATCTCGATCGGCATCGACGGAGGCGACAGGAAGACCGAGTTTCGGACCACCCAGCGCCGGCGGCCATACGTCGCATCGAAGATGGTCATGGAACCGGATGTGGACCGACGCGGCAAACGGGTCGCCTACGTGCTCAACGACGGTTTCGCCGGCAACAGCTTCGACGAGGGATTCAACAACCCGTTGATGGTCCTCGACCTTGCCAGCGGCAAGAGCCGCAAGGTGGCCGCCAACGCCTATGAGGCCGTCTGGTCGCCGCGGGGAGACCGCATCGCCTTCACCCGGCAGACCGATGACGACGACCTGATGACCTGCTGGTGGGCGTCTGGTTGCGAGTTCACGAGTGCCCTCGCGATAGTCAAGGCGGACGGTTCGGGGCTCCGCATCGTCAACGGCCGGAGACTCGACGAGCGCAGCCCCGACTGGTCGTCCGACAACCGGATCATCTTCCACTCGGCCCGCAACCTTCCGGGTACGGGGGAGGCCAGCGAAATCTGGTCGGTCACACCTGACGGCCGCTGCCTCACACCGCTCACCAACGGTTCGCCGGCCAGCGTCACGCCCGCGTGGATGGAAACCGGACCCGCCACCAGCGCTCCGGCCGAATGCGGCGAGGCTCCGGCTCCGACCCGGTCTGTACGGATGCCCGCGAGTCTTTCCGGACGCGGAGGGCTCCTCTGGATGGGCCAGCAGCCGGGCACGAGGCTGCTCAGCGATGCCGGCGTCGGCGAGGCCGGTGCCCAGTTCCTCTACTACGACTGCGTCAGGCAGAACCGGGCGGACTGCCGGAAGCCGGCCGGGGTCTGGAACGTCGACGTCTGCACCTACCGGGGATTCTTCGCCCCGATCTACGGTGAGTCGGGCCAGGCCCGCTGGCAGCGGGGAACCAGGGTGTTCGTCGATCGCGGCTCCGAGATGGGCCCATTCAACTTCCTGGTCGCCGGTCGTTCGGTCACCTTCTTCTTCGGCGGGACGGGCAAGGGTGCTCAGCTGGGACGGACCGAGGTGGATCAGCTCAGGACGGTCCGGGAGGAGACTCCCTCGGGGGACCTTCCGTCCGCTCGCTTCCCGGCAGGTGACATCAAGCAGATGAAGCGTGTCGCCGGGATCTTCGAGGCGAATGGTTCGGTTAGGGGCACGGCTCGAAGGACGGGTCTCAGCCCCGGGAGGGTTCGCGACAACCTCAGGTTCGCACGAACCCTCAAGTCGCATGGGGACTACAGCACCGTGAACTGCGGCACCTGAGACAAAACTGTCTCAGGTGATACAATTCTGTCCGGTATGGATTCCGGGCAGGACAAGCTCTTTCACGACGTGGCCAAGGCCCTGGTGGCGAACCCCGGCGCCTCCACGTCAGGCATCGCCGAAACGGCCGGGGTGAGCCGCGCCACCCTGCATCGCGCCTTCGGGGACCGGGAGGCCCTGGTCGAGTCGGTCTACGGCTGGCTGCTCGACCGATGTGACCAGGTCTTCGACGAAGCCGGAATCGATTCCGGAGAAATCGAGCCGGCGCTTGATCGCCTGATCGAGGACTGCTACCCGCTCGCACAGTCGTACTGGCTGCTCACCGCCACCCCCAGCCTCGAAAGGGCCGGTGACATCGGCGAGCGACTGCGGGAGCAGGACCGTCGCCTCGAGAACTTCTTTGCCCGGGGCCAGGCCGAAGGCGTCTTCCGACCCGATCTCTCCCCCAAGTGGATGTCCTACTCGTTCGGCGGCCAGGTGATGTCAGCCTGGTACCTCGTTGAGGATGGCTACGCGGGGGAGCTGGAGGTGCCGCGGCTTATCCGCGAGGCCACTTTCGGCGGCTTCACCGCGCGAGGGAAGTAATGGTCGAGACAGGCGCTTCACATCCGCGCCGCTGGGCGATCCTGGCGGTGATCTGTTTCTCACTTCTCGTCGTGGTGATCGACGTGACGGTCCTGCATGTCGCTGCCCCGGCAATCTCGGCCGACCTCGATCCGACCGCCCTCCAGCTGCTCTGGATCATCGACGTCTACCCGCTGGTGGCGGCGCCGCTCTTGATTGCTTCCGGCGTGCTCGGCGACCGGCTCGGGCGCAAGCGGATGCTGATCGCCGGCATGGCCGTCTTCGGGCTTGCGTCGCTGGCGGCGACCTTCGCGCCGACCGCAGAAACGCTGATCGCTGCGCGGGCACTCCTCGGCGTGGGCGGGGCGATGATCATGCCGCCGACGATGTCGATCATCCGCGATGTCTTCCGTGACCGCGAGGAGCGGGTGCGGGCAGTCGGAATCTGGAGCGCTGTCAGCGCCGGCGGTGCCGCGATCGGCCCCCTGATCGGCGGCTTCCTGGTCGAGCACTTCTGGTGGGGAGCCGTCTTCCTGATCAACATCCCGATTGTCCTTTTCATCATCCCGGTGGCGCTCCGTCTCCTGCCCGAGAGCCGCGCAGCCGAGCCGCCACCGTGGGACACGCTCGCTGTCGCAGCGACGGTGATCGGCATCCTCGGCATCGCCTACGGCTTCAAGGAGGGTGCCCGCTACGGGTTCATCGATCCGAAGGTGCTCGCTTCACTTATGGTCGGTTTCGGCAGCCTGTTCTGGTTCACCCGCAGGCAGTTGCGTGCCCCGGTGCCGCTGCTGAACGTGCGGCTCTTCACCCGGCCCGAGTTCAGCGTCGCGGTCGGATGCGTGCTGCTTTCGATGTTCGGACTGGTCGGAATCGAGTTCTTCGGCGCCCAGTACCTGCAGCTCGTGCTCGGACTCGGTCCCCTGGAGGCGGCGGTGCGGCTCCTGCCACTGATGCTGGCGACCCTCGCAGGGGGGCTGCTCGCCGCCCGGGTCCTGCGTCACCTCGGCACGCGCTGGACGATCTCTCTCGGGCTGGCCGGCACGGGTATCGGCCTGATCCCCATGCTGGCGCTCGGGCTCACCGACCAGTACTACCTGCTCTGGCCGGGGTTCCTGGTGATCGGCTTCGCGCTCGAGGTCGCCCTCGTCGCGGCCAACGACGTGATCATCTCCTCCGTTCCCGCCGACGAGGCCGGTCAGGCTGCCGCGATCGAGGAGACCGCCTACGAACTGGGCGGCGGCTTCGGGGTGGCCGTGCTCGGTTCGATCCTGGCGATCGTCTACACCTCGCAGATCGGTTCGGTCGAAGGCGTAAGCGGTGTCGGCATCGCCAATGCCGAGGAATCACTGGCCCGCGCGCTGGAGATTGCCGAGCGCATGTCCAGCACGGTGGCCGAGCCGCTCATCGAGACGGCGAAGCTGGCCTTCATGTCCGGCTACCACACCGCGATCGCCGTTTCGATCGCTCTGGTCGGGACCAGCTCGGTAATCGCCGCGATCCTGCTGCGCCCCCGGAAAGACCAGGAAGTCACTTCACCGTGAGCCAGGCAGAACCGTTGCCGATCCCGTCGAAGACACGGACCCAGGTCGGCTTCGCTTTCGACTTGATGGTCAGCTTTGCCGACCACTTGCGGGTGCGGGCCTTGACCGGTGCCGCGGCCGCGGCCGGCTTCTTCCCTGCTGTCGAGAATTCGAGAGTCGCGGGCTGCCCGAGGCTCCGATCAAAGGCACTGCTCAGGACCCAGTTGCGTGGTTTGCCCTTCTTCGCCCTGCCCTTGCCCTTCGCCCGGACCTGACCGCTCAGTTTCGGGGCGAGGGTGTCAACCGTCCACTCGACGGTGACCGTGGGACCGGCAACTTCATTTCTTTGGCCGATGACCAGTGTCTGAGGACCTTGTTCGAGTCCCTGCCTGGACCAGATTCCGTTGCATGCCTCCCAGGAGCCATTGTTCAGGTTGCATTGAGGCGCTCCGACGGGGCCGACCGTGAACCGCACCTCGGCGCTGGTCGATCGGACCGTCCCTCTCGGGGCGCTGGTGACCACCGGCGTTGACGGCGGGCCACCCCAGACCAGGACCGTGCCGCGGGCCGATGGACCGGTATTGCCGGCGTCATCAGTCTGGCGGACGTCGAAGCTGTGGGTGCCGGCTCCGGGGAAGGTCGCGCTCCAGAGCGGAAGGCAGACATCCCAGGCACCGACATTGATCCGACATTCGAAGAAGCCACCGGGCTCCCCGGTGAAGCCGATCTGGCGATTCGGGTTCTGGCTGAGTTCCATTGTCTGCGGGCCGATCGACGGCGCGGCTGGCGGGACGGTGTCAACCGTCCAGCTGTGACTCGCGGCCGGCCCGACATTGCCGAGCCCGTCCTTCTGGCGAACCTGGAACGAATGGCTGCCATCGTCGAGTCCGCTCAGGTTTTCGGGTGAGGAACACGGAGTGAACGGGCCATCGTCCCGGGCGCACTCGAAGCTGCCGCCCGGCTCCCCGGTGAAGCTGAAGGTGGCTTCGTCGAGATTGGTCAGGGACGGCGGAGCAATGCTCAGCCCGGGAGCGCCGGGGGCGGTCGCATCGACCGACCAGCTGCGCGTCGAGATCGGGCCCGTATTGCCCGCGCTGTCGGTCTGCCGGATCCGCAGATCGTGATTCCCGTCCTCGAGGCCGACCAGGTTTCGCGGGCTCGAGCAGAAGAAGAACGGAGCGCCGTCGAGCGAGCACTGGAACGAGCCACCCGCTTCCCCCGAGAACGAGACCGAAGCGTCGCGGCTCGTTGTCAGGGCGGGCGGGCCGGAAAGGACGGTCGGGGCAGCCGGAGCTGTCAGGTCGATCGTCCAGGTGACAGTGGTCGCCTGACCCTGGTTGTCGACCTGGTCGCGTTGCGAGATCGCCAGGGTGTGGGTTCCCTCGCTCAGGTTGCTGCGGGTCCAGGGACTGGTGCAGGTGCTGATCTGCACGTTGTCGAGGACGCAACGGAAACTCCCTCCCGGTTCGCCGGCAAAGGAGACCGAGGCCGAAGTCTGGTTGGTCGGGGTTGCCGGCGAAGAGGTGACCGATGGAGCGGCCGGCGCGGTGTTGTCCACGGTCCAGGTGTAGACGGCTGAAGTGCCGGGGGTCCCGGTGATCGTCTTCTGCCTCACTTCGAACCTGTGAGGGCCGTCGGCCGGGACGAACACCTGTCGCGGCGAGGTGCAGGTCGAGAAGGCCGATCCGTCCAGCGAGCACTCCAGTGTCGCCTCGGTGCCGGAGAAGGTGAAGTTGGCGACGGTTAGTCTCGTCCGGTTCGGTGGCCCGCTGCTGATCGTCGGCGCAGGGGGAGCCGAGGAATCGATGTGCCACTCGAAGCTGGAAGCGGGGCCGGTCGTCGCTGCCGACTTCACCCGCACCCGGAACTCGTGGTCCCCGTCGGCCAGCGCGCTGTACGAAACCGGGCTCGAGCAGGCCGCGAACGGGCTTCCGTCGAGCGAGCACTCGTAGGTTGTTCCGGCAATCGCGCCGCTGAAGCTGAAGTCGGCTGAACCGGAAGCGGTGATCGCGGGTGGACTCGCGGTTATCACAGGTGTCGGCAGGGCGTCAGGGTCGTAATCGACTTCGATGATCTTCGAGGCGCTCATGTTCCCGTTCACGTCCAGGGCCCGGCTCTCGATGTATGTCGTCCCCGGAGTCGAGACGTCGACGGAGAACTCCTGCGAGGTGAGGTACGAGTAGGACAGATGCTGGTCGACGGGAGTGGTCGTGGTTCCGGGTTCGGTCTGCCAGGCTCCGGCAACGCCGTTCTGGTGGATCCGGTACTGGACGCCCTTGATGCCTGCCTGGTCGGCCCAGGTGACTTCCACCGAGGTCGGCAGGTAGCTGGTACCGGAGGGGAGGGGAGCCGGGTCCAGAACCGAGGAGCCGACCGGCATCGCCGAGTCCGTGAAGTCGTACCCCGAAGCCCAGGCCGCTTCGGCCATCTTCCGCTGGCCACTCAGGCCAGGGTGAAAATGGTCGATCGTGCTGATGTCGTCATCGACGAACTGCCACTGGGCCCTCGGCAGGTAGTCGCCGTACGGTGGGCTGGCACGGTTCGACGAGAAGTTGAACGTGGCGTAGCGGTCGAAGCGGCAACGCAGGCGTTTCTCGCATTCCTCGGCGAGCACCGCGTTGTACTCGATGTTCCGCTGGCGGACCGCGTTGCGACGGTCGATGTCGGCCTGGTCCATCGAAGTGGCGTTGGCGACCAGGGACTCACAGGGGATCAAGCCGAGACCCCAGAACGTCCTTGCCGTCCCGGCGCGGCTGGATGGCTGGTCGTTCGGCGGGTTGGGAGCACCCCTCAGGAACCAGAGGTTGTAGATGTCGGGAACGCTCTGGATCTGGATCAGCGCGTTCGTCATCCGGTTCTGGATGATGTCCAGGGTCTGGACGAAGCTGCTCCGGTACTGGGCCACGGTCGTCATCGCTCCGACCGAGCTCTTGCAGAGGTTGTTGCCCCCGAGCTGGAGGGTCACCAGTTCCGTGTCCGAGGGTGTGCCGTTGGCCTGGGTGGGCGCGTCGTTCATGTCCTCGCCGTTAGCGGCCATGTTCCTGTTGTTGCCGCTGATCGAAGGGTTCAGGGCGAGGATTCGCTGGTAGAGGCTGTTGATCGACGAGTTGGTGCCTGTGGACCACGAGTTCTGGGGTTGCTCCGAGGCCGGAATGCCCTGGGTGCCGGTCGCCACCGACATCGAGTCGCCGAG
>DAIQCC010000001.1:243957-250179 GCA_036780865.1 Solirubrobacterales bacterium
CGGGGCAGAAGGCGCCGGGTCGTTAGGGTTCAGGTACCTGTCACGAACCTCAAAGAACCAGTCAAGGAGTTCCCCCATGGCATATGAAGTTCCCGATCTTCCCTACGCATACGACGCGCTCGAGCCCCACATTGACGAGGCGACCATGAAGGTGCATCACGACAAGCACCATCAGGCCTACGTCGACAAGGCGAACGCCGCGCTCGAAGGCACCGAGTGGGCGGACAAGGACGTCGAGGACGTCCTCAAGAATCTCGGTTCGCTGCCGGCCGACAAGCAGGGTCCCGTGCGAAACAACGCCGGTGGCCACTACAACCACTCGCTGTTCTGGGAGATGCTCTCGCCGGACGGTGGCGGTGCCCCCTCAGGTGAGCTGGCCGAGGCGATCGACGCCGCGTTCGGCTCGTTCGACGACTTCAAGGAGGCGTTCAAGAACGGCGGAATCGGCCAGTTCGGTTCCGGCTGGGTCTGGCTCGTGACCGACGGCAACGGTGTCGAGGTCGTTTCCACACCGAACCAGGATTCACCGATCTCCGACGGCAAGACGCCGCTACTCGGCGCCGACGTCTGGGAGCACGCCTACTACCTGAAGTACCAGAACCGTCGTCCCGATTACCTGGACGCCTTCTGGAACGTCGTCAACTGGGATTACGTGGCCGAGCGCTACGCCGCCGCCTGATCCCGACCCTCACCTGGCAGAGCCGGCCCATCCATTTGTGGATGTCCTGGGTCGGCGGGTTGAAGTTGCGGCCCGGCAAAGTCCGGGCCGCTTCTTTTTCCGGGTGGGCGGGTTCTGCCTGGAGGCTGGGCGAAGCTCGCCGACTACTTATGATTCGCCCATGACCGGTCTACCCACCAGGACCGCGGTCCTGCCCATTCCGCCCAAGCAGCTCTTCTTTCTCGCACTGCTTCTTATCGCCGGACTCGGTGCGTTGATCTCCGGCTGCGGCGGCGATGACTCCTCCGGCGACGATGTCGCCCGCGGTGCTCCTTCGGCCTCCGACTTCCCACAGGTCGAGGGCAAGACGATCGACCAGCTGCTCAACGAGCAGACCCCCAGCGACAAGGTCATCTCACCGGCAGCGGTCGTCTTCGAGCCGGGTGAGAACCGTTACCCCTTCGGGATCTTCAACGTTGACCGCAGCCAGGTCGACGACGCGGACGTAGCCCTTTACTTCGCCAAGTCACCGCAGGCACCGGTCGAGGGCCCGCTCCCGGCCGAGGTCGTCTCGCTCGAGACGAAGCCGGCCTACCGCTCGAAGGGAGCCGGGGGGTCGGGCGAGGCGACGAGTTTCTATCTCGCTGACGTGAAGTTCGACCGCAGCGGACCCTGGCTCGGGATCGCCGTGCTCAAGACCGAGGACGGATTCGAGGCGGCCCGGGTCACGCCCAGCCCCGTGGTCGGCCAGTTCCCCGCGGTAGCCGCGGTCGGCGAAAAGGCCCCGAAGGTGAGTACCCCGACCCCGGATGACGTCGGCGGTGACCTCTCGAAAATCGATACCCGCCAGCCGCCTTCGAGCATGCATGGCGACGACTTCAAGGACGTGGTCGGCAACGAGCCGGCAGTGCTGGTCTTCGCGACCCCGGCGCTCTGTCAGTCACGGGTCTGCGGTCCGGTGGTCGACGTCGCCGAGCAGGTCAAGGACGAGGTCGGCGACGGCGTCGTATTCATCCACAACGAGGTCTACAACGACAACGATCCGAGCAAGGGCATTCGGCCCCAGCTGGCCGCCTTTGGCCTGCAGACGGAACCATGGATCTTCCTGGTCAACAAGGACGGGACGATCGAGCAGCGGATCGAGGGTGCGATCGGAGTCGAAGAACTCCGCGCCGCCGTCGAGCAGCTCAAGCAGAAGAACGGCGTCTAGCCGCCCGGTCAGGTTTCGAGCGGGGTCCAGGACTCCGCCGGCTCAGACGGGCCGGGCTCCCGGGCGGGCGGCGTGTTGTCCTGCGTCCGGGCAGGCCTCGCCTCGTCGGGCAGGTGCTGGAGTTTTCCGCGCGGATCCTTCGGCGGGATCTTGCTCATCGCCCGCTCGGTCATCGCGGTGATCGTCAGGCTCGGGTTCACCCCCGGGTTGGCCGGCACGGCGGAACCGTCACAGACCATCAGGTTCTCGTAACCGAAGACGTGGTTGTCGAGATCGATCACCCCGGTCTCCGGGCTGTGGCCGACAACCGCGCCGCCGAGTATGTGGGCGGTGGTCGGAATGTTGAACAGTGACTCCCCGAAGGAGACCTGGGGAATGCCGCCGGTCTTCCTGGCGAACCACTGGGTCGCGTCCTCGGCGGCCTGGATGAAGGTCGGATTGGGGCGCTCCGGATCCTGCTCCGTCTGGATGCGCACTCCCTTGCCGAACTTCTTTCTGACCGGTTTGAGTCTCATCGCCGAGTCGAGCGACTGCATCACCAGCAGGATCACGGTCCGCTGGGACCAGTGCCGCGGGTTGAAGAAGAGCCGCATCGTGTCCACGGGCCGGCGAAGCATCGCCCCGAGGAACTTGATCGGCCGGGTCAGGCGGCTGCCGTCACCGGTGTACATCGTGAAGGTGCGGCTCATCACGTCACCGGCCTTGCCGTAGGTGACCACCTCGATGTGGGTGTCCGGATCGGGGTAGATGCTCGAGGTGATCGCGACGGATTCGCTGAAGTCGCGGCTGTCGTCCCGGGTGGTGACCGCCTGTATCGACTCCGAGTTGGTCCGGACGACGTGGCCGAGCCGGGGCGAGATGTTCGGCAGGTCACCGTTGTGGACGCAGTTGGCGAGCAGCTTGTTGGTCCCCAGCGCACCGGCCGAGAAGATCACGCCACCGGCGGTGATCTTCTTGCGGCGATGGCGGAGCACCGCCCCGGAGCGATCGGTCATCAGTTCGTAGCCGTCGGTTCCGTCGCCGGCCGGCCCGAGCGGCTTGACCGAGGTGACTTCGCGCCCGGGGAAGACCTTGACTCCGAGCTTCTCGGCGAAGTAGAGGTAGTTCTTGACCAGGGTGTTCTTCGCGCCGTATCGGCAGCCGACCATGCAGGAGCCGCACTTGATGCAGCCGGTCCGGGCCGGACCTTCACCGCCGAAGTATGGGTCGTCGACGGTCTTGCCGTACTCGCCGAAGTAGACGCCGACCTGGGTGTTCGAGTAGGTGCCGTCGGCGCCGATCTCGTCCGCGTACTCGTGGAGCAGCTGGTCGGCCGGCCCGGTGTCGCGGTAAAGGGTGACCCCGAGCATGCGTTCGGCGGTCCGGTAGTGAGGTCCGAGTTCGACTTCCCAGTCCGCCAGGCCGTCCCACTGCGCGTCGGTGTAGAAGGCGGGGCGCGGACGGTAGAGGGTGTTGGCGTAGCCGAGGCTGCCACCGCCGACGCCGCATCCGGAAACCACCATCACGTCCTTGAACATCGACATCCGCATGATTCCGCGGAGTCCGAACTTCGGCAGCCAGAAGTAGCGGCGGAGGTTCCAGGCGGTCTTGGCGAAGTCCTTGTCTTCGAAGCGACGACCGACCTCGATGACGGCGACCTTGTACCCCTTCTCGGCAAGGCGAAGTGCCGAGACGCTGCCACCGAATCCGGAGCCGATGATCACCCAGTCGTAATCGTGAGCCATGGCAGACAAGTGTAACCGACACGAAGCGTTGTCAATTCAGGCCCGTCCCGGCAGGCCGGTCATTACCCCGGGCGCCGGCCGACCGGCAGATGGCGCTGGCAACGCGTTTCATCCCTTTCGGGTGAGGGCCGGAACCGAAACCTTTGACAAATGATTGGTTTAGAGTGTCCGGATGGCCTGCCCCGCTTACGGGCGGGGAAAGTAAATGTCAAGGAGAGAGATGAAGCAACGCGTGGGAGTCATCGTCGCCGTTCTTGCCGCATTCCTGGTCGGATCGTTCGCGATCGCCGGCCCGGCTTCGGCTGAGGACCCGGGGACGGTCAAGCTGCAGAAGCAGGCGAACAAGGCCGCCAAGAAGGCCAAGTCCGTCTGCAAGAAGGCGAAGAAGGCAAGGGGCAAGGCCAGGGCAAAGGCCAACAAGCGCTGCAAGTCAGCGAACAAGGCCGCCAAGAAGGCCAGGACCAAGTTGAAGAGTTACAACGCCCAGTTCTTCGACGTCTGCAAGTTCGGCTGCAAGTACCGGACCATCCAGCAGGGAGTCGACGCCGCAGGCAAGTGGCAGGCCAAGAACAAGGGCCGCGCCGCCACCGTTCGTGTCCAGCCGGGCACCTACAAGGAAGGCGTGCTGATCCACGGCAAGCGTCAGGGCTACAACTTCAAGAACCTCACCGTCATGGGTGTGACCAAGGGCAAGGTTTCCAATCCCAACGCCCGCGCGGTCATCCTCGAGGGTGAAGGCGCTCTCACCGACATGAAGGCCTCTCCGAACTGGCGACCGGGCGATCCCGAGACCCAGGCTGCGCAGAACGCCATCGAGGCGATCAGCACGGTCGGCGTGAAGATGAAGAACATGTGGGCGAGGCACTACCTCAACAACACCTTCTTCGTCCATGCTTCCAACGTCGAGGCTGACAAGGAGTACTGCGCCGACTACGTGATGGACAACCTCGTGTCGTCCGACACCCGCGCTTACGGCCTCTTCGCCCGTAACTGCTTCGGCGGCAAGATCATCAACTCCGAAGGCTGGGGCCATGGCGACTCCACCGTCTACATCGGCGAGACCCCTTGTGACGAGTGGGACTGGTCGAACAAGGACGAGGTCAACGAGCCCTGTCAGGCCAAGCCGAAGTGGACCCTGGTCAAGAACATCAAGGCCTGGGGCAACCCGCTCGGTTACTCCGGCACCAACTCGAAGTACGTGAAGATCACCGACTCGGTGTGGTTCAACAACGGCGCCGGCATCGTGCCGAACACTCTCGACTCCGAGAAGTTCGAGCCGACCGGTGACCTGATCATCGAGAACAACGACATCATGTGGAACAACTACAACTACTACCAGCCCGATTCCGGCTACAACAACGTAATCGGCAACGGTAACCCGATCGGCGTGGGCGTCATGCTCTACGGCGCCGACGGGGTCACGGTCCGGAACAACCGGATCTTCGGCCAGGAGAAGTGGGGCGCTGCCACCTTCTCGGGTCCGGAACTGTTCGGGGTCAACGACGACGATGACGCCAAGAACCTGAACAACAAGTTCATCGACAACGAGATGGGTCGTAACCAGGAAGACGCGAATGCGATCGACTTCTTCAACGACTTCTCGGGCGGTGGCAACTGCTGGTCCGGCAACACCGCCGCGGGCAACGTCACGTTCGCCCCGGGCAACGGCTCGGTGCCGGTCAGCACGATCTACCCGTCCTGCCCGCAGGCCGAGGTGCTGAACACCCCGGCGGTACTGTCGTTCAACTTCGGTGCCGGCCTGCAGGTCAACGCCGCCTTCCTGGATCCCCAAGAGCCGTGGCGTGACCTGTCGACCATCTTTGGCGTCGCCGAGGTCCGTCCGTCACAGCTGCAGGAATGCGCGATGACGATCACCTCGCACCCGCCGTACACGGTCAAGGGCGACACCCTCGAGAGCCAGAGCGCTCCCCGGGTCACCGAGCAGGAATGCACGGATCTCGCCAACCGTCCCAGCCCCTGGAACCCCTAGGGCGGAAAGGCAACAGGAAACAGGAAACCATGAATTCACTGCTCAAGAAGCGGTTGCCAGGGATTCTGGTGGCAGGACTCGTGATGCTGGCCGTGGGGGCGGCCGGCATCACTCCCGCCGCTGCCAGTGACGCATCGGCAAGCGCCCTTACTGCGAAGCAGAAGAAGGCGAAGGCCAGGGCACTGAAAGCCTGCAACAAGAAGCGGACCGCGAAGCAGAGGAAAGCCTGCAAGCGGGCCGTGAACAAGAAGTACGCGAAGATCTCGAGGCAGCAGGAGACCCCGAAGGGCAAGACCTGGACGGTGAACCTCGTCGACCCGTACAGCTTCGTTCCGAACCAGCTGAACATCAAGGTCAACGACTCGGTCCTCTGGGACTGGAAGAACGCCACCGGCCGTGAGCCGCATGACGTGACTCCGTCGGTTCCGTGGCCCAGCAACGTGAATCGGAATGACTTCAAGTCGAGCCTCGCGATCGGACCCAATTACACGTTCAAGCGTCAGTTCACCAAGGCTGGCAACTACTCGTTCGTCTGCAGCATTCACTTCCAGATGACGATGAATGTGAACGTCACCCAGTAGGGATGACGCATGCGCTTCGCGACAGTTGCAATTCTCGCGCTTCTGGTCTGGGCCCTGCC
>DAIQCC010000002.1:0-134971 GCA_036780865.1 Solirubrobacterales bacterium
GGTGGGGTTGCTGGGGGGGGGGGGGCCTCCCAATGTGGCTTCCGATTACTGCTCGGGGCTGCGAGCGATTGGGGACACGCGCGACGGGTGGGCCATCTTTGGGAGGCCACCCACCTCACAGCGTCACCACCCGAATCGGCAAAGCTCTGAAACTCAGAACTCGAGGAAGTCTTCGAGGAAGCTCTTCTTGCTCTTTTTCTTCTTGCCCTTGTACCCGCGATCGTCCCGGTAGCCGTGGTCGTCATAGCGACGCTCCTGATGCGGCGGCGGGGCCTGCTGCGCGGGCGGCTGCTCGGTCTTGCTGTAGAAGTGGCTTTCGGCCTCGACCAGGCGTTCCAGTTCACCGCGGTCGAGAAAGAGTCCGCCACAGCCGGAGCACTGGTCGACGACCACCTGATTACGTTCGTATGAGCGCATCGCGGATGCGCATTTGGGGCATGTCAGGGTGTCATTCATGTCGCGAAACTAATATCGCCACTTTCAGGTTCCCTAAAGAACCTGATCGGCGATCAGGTCGGCCAGAGCGAGAGAGGAAGTCGCCGCGGGGGAGGGTGCGTTCCGGACATGGGTTGTGTTGCCCAGCTGCTCGATCAGGAAATCATCGACCAGTTGCCCGTCGCGGTCGAGGGCCTGGGCGCGGACGCCTGCAGGGCCGGGCTCGACGTCGGCCCGGGTCAGACCGGGAACCATCAATGCTGCCTCCCGGACGAGCCTTGACGGCCGGAAAGAGTTGGCTGCCTCGTTCAGGCTCGCACGCCAGTGGCGGAGCATCAGTCGACGGGTGCCAGGCCAGCGGAGGGTCTCGGTCAGGTCCCTCCGGCTGAACCCGGTCAGCCGGTAGGCATCCCGGGCGGCAGCAATCATCGCGGTGGGGCCGATCAGGAGAGCCCCATCGACGGTCCGGGTGAGGTGGGCACCAAGGAAGGGCAGATCGGGGTCGGGCACCGGGTAGACGTTGCCCCGCACCAGGTCTGCCTTGCCAGGCCGGACCTTCAGATAGCCCCCTCGCACCGGCACGATCGCGGGCTCGGGCGATCCTCCCAGCGACCGGGCCAGCCGGTCCGACTGCAGGCCGGCGCAGAACACGGCTCTGAGGCAATCCACTGGCCCGGCCGTAGTGAGGATCCGGACGCCGCCCGCGGCTCCTGTCGCGCCTGCGCCGAGAACCGCCGCGCCAAGGTGGATGCTGCCGCCCGAATCCTCGAAGTCGGTAGCGAAGGACCCGGCGATCCTGGCGAAGTCGGTTACCGCCGTGGCCGGGGAGTGAAGGGCGGCGATGCCCCTGACTGCGGGCTCGACCTCTTTCATCTCCTCTGGCCCGATCCGGGAGATGCCGGGAACACCGTTCAGCCTGGCCCGGCGTTCGAGCTCGTCGAGCCGGGGGAGGCCGGACTGGTCAGTGGCGACGATCAGCTTGCCGCTCGCCTGCCACGGCAGTCCGCGATCGTCGCAGTAATCCTTCAGCCGGGCCGCCCCTTCGACGCAGAGCCTGGCCCTGAGCGACCCCGGTTCGTAGTAGACGCCCGCGTGGACGACCCCGGAGTTGTGGGAGGACTGGTGCGCTGCCAGGCGGGGTTCCGCCTCGAGCAAACAGATGCGCGCTTCGGGCTGACGCCGGATCAATTCCCGGGCGACCGCGAGGCCGACAATGCCGCCGCCCGCCACCGCGATGTCGCATGCGGTCGGCGGGCGGTCAGTTCGGCTCATGCCGGGATTATCGCGCCGGGCTCAGGCGGCGACCGCCTCACCTTCCTGGTCGGCGATCACGGCGACCAGCTCGTTCAGCTCCGCCAGCAGGGCGGTCAGGTCGGCCCGGGCCGTGTCGTCGGTGAGCCGGTTCCCGTCGTCGATCTTCTCGTCGATCTTTCCGATCGCGAGCTCACGCTCGACCGTGGGGGTGCCGGTGATCGTGAACGCCTTGCGGACCTGCTGGTTCGCCCAGATCGCACCGAACGGCATCGGGCTCGAGGAGAGCACTGCGGCCGGCTTGCCGGCCAGGGCGGACTCGCCGTGGGGACGGGACGCCCAGTCGATCGCGTTCTTGAGCTGACCGGGGACACCGGCGTTGTATTCCGGGGTGATGATCAGCAGCGCGTCGGCCTGCTCGATGCGGTCACGAAGGTCCTCGACGGCCGCCGGCACCGCCGACTCGAGGTCGGCGTTGAATCCGGGAATTTCGTCGAGACCGTCGTAGAGGCTGAGCTCAACGCCCTCGGGGGCCAGTTCAGCGGCCGCCTCGGCGAGTCTGGTCGAGAAGGCTTCCTCCCGCAGGGAGCCGGAGATCGTCAGGACCTTCATGGTTACTCGCCTGCCTTGACGGCCTCGACGGTGAGGACGAGACGGACCTTCTCGGCCACGACGGCGGCGCCGTTGTCCAGGGTCGCGCCCCAGGAGATGCCGTAGTCGTTGCGGTTCAGCTCGCCGACGGCGTTCAGGCTGAGGACAGAGCTGCCGTCCATGCCGATGCCGGCCCCTTCGACTTCAACCTTCAGGGTGACCGGGTTGGTGACGCCACGCAGGGTCAGGTCGCCGGTTACCTCGTAGGTCTCGCCATTGACCTGGTTGACCGCGGTCGAGACGAAAGTGCCCTTCGGATGGTTCTCGGCATCGAAGAAGTCGGGGCTGAGGAGATGGCCGATCAGCTGCTCTTCCGGAACGCTTACCGAGGACACGTCGATCGAACCCTCAATCGCGGCAATGCCTTCGTCGCCGACGGTGATACTTCCTTCGAACCCGCCGAAGCTGCCGCGGAAGGTGGAGATCCCGAGGTGCTTGACCTCGAAGCCGACCTGGGTGTGGACCGGGTCGATCCCGTAGGTGCCGGTTTCGATCCGTACTGCCTGTTCGATGGTGCTCATTGTCTGCTCCTTGTTGTGACGATTGTGACCTAGTTGACGAATCAATTGTTGCGTGAGCAACTGTCTTGGAAGGAACCGTAGCAGATTTAGTTGCGCTGTCAACTAATTGCGGTACAATCGGTCCCATGGCACAGGCAGTGGCTACAGTCCAGGACAATTCGGCAAGTCGTGATTCGGCTTACGAAGACGCATTCCAGGCGATGCGCAGCACCTACCTGCTGATCTCCGAGCGCTTCGAGAAGGAGCTGGCCGATGCGGGCCTTCCCGACCTCGGCTTCTTCGGCGTCCTGCTCGCGCTCAATGATTCAGAGAAGCCGAGCCGGCCCCGGGACCTGCTCTGCAAGGTCAACGTGACCAAGAGCGGACTGACCCGACTGGTCGACCGGATCGAGAAGGCCGGACTGGTCGAGCGGACCTACTGCCCGTCCGACCGGCGAGGCACCTTCCTCGTCATCACCGACGAAGGCCGGGAGACGCTCGCCAGGATGCTGCCCGTCAGGGAGAAAGTCTTCCGCGAAAGCTTCATCGAGCTGATCCCGGAGGAAGACGCGGAAACGGTCGCCCGGGCACTGACCGCCGTCTCCGACGGCATCTACGAGTCGCTGAACGCCGACGGCTCCTGCGACGAGGCTTGACTGCAGTCGCGCCGGTCTTCGCCGGCGCTCCTATTGAAACCCGCCCCTCCCATTCGAAGCAATGGATGGTTGGGAGGGGCTCTACCGGTTGACGTCTCGCGAGTCGAACCCGCCCCTCCCATTCGAAGCAATTAACGGTTGCGAGGGGCTCCGTCCGGGGGTTCTCCTGGCTTGTTGAGGAGGTCGGCTTCGGCCGGGATCACTTCGGTCTCGGGGTCGGGATCGGCGGCCGTCCGCCCGCTTGCGTCGGCGCCGGTGGGATCGGCCTTGGCCGTTGTTCCGGCGGCTCCGGTCGCGGGGTGGGTTCGCTCGAAGGGGGGGAAGTCCGCTTCGTCGGTCACCTCCCAGGCCTGGATCTGCGGCAGCCTCCACATCAGGCTGGCAGCGACCAGCCCGAGGGCCGCGACAAGCATCGCGATGAACCACTGGGGTGCCCCCAGCATCGTCATCTCGAAGAAATCGCGGAGTTGGGGCACCGCGAGGATCCCGGCAAAGAGCGCGCCGAGGCCCGCGACCATGGCCAGCATGTAGCTCTGGATGGCGATGTGCTCGCGGCCGGGGCCGCGCTCCAGCAGGAGCACGAAACAGAGGCCGAGAATGATCAGGGTCGTGGTCGCCGCGGTCCGGCCCTCCTCGATCCCGCCCCCGAAGACGACGTCAACGAGGAAGAACGACAGGATCGAGGCGAGGGCGGTGGCGAGCCCGGCGGGTAGCGCGAAGGCTCCAAGGGCCCGAAGAAGCCGGCCACGGTAGAGCGGACCGTCGGATGGAGCGAGAGCCAGCACGAAGGACGGAATGCCGATGGTCAGGAAGGCGGCCAGCGTCAGGTGCCTGGGCAGGAACGGGAAGGCGAATCCCGGCACCGAGACCAGCAGGATCAACGCCGCCGCGTACACGGTCTTGGTCAGGTAGAGGCGGCCGAGCCGATGGATGTTGCGGGCGATCCTGCGACCCTCGGCGATCGCCTCCGGCAGGCGGCTGAACTCGTTCTTGAGCAGGACTACGTCGGCGACGCTCTTGGTCACCTGGCTGCCCGACCCCATCGCCACCGCCATCCGGGCGCTCTTCAGTGCCGGGACGTCATTGACGCCGTCACCGATCATCGCCGTGTACGCACCCGATTCAGCGAGCGCGGAAACCAGCTGGCGCTTCTGCTCCGGCCTGATCCGGCAGAAGATCGTGTTTGCCGCGGCCACCTCGGCCAGCGCCTCCTCGTCCTCCGGCAGGTCCGGACCCTCGATCACCCCGGCGTCGGTCGGGATGCCGACCGCTGCGGCGACCGCCGTAACGGTGGCTCTCGCGTCGCCGGAAATCAGCTTCAGGGCGACGTCTTCGCTTCGCATCAGCTCCAGGGTTTCCTCTACGCCCGGCCGCAGGTTCTCCCGCAGGACCACAAGCGCCACCGGTTCCAGGCCGTCGGGGTGCCCGTCGCTTCCGGAGGCGGGCAGCGGGGCGGAGGTCCGGCTCAGGGCGACGACCCGGCGCCCGGCCGCACTCTCCTCCTCTAGCCGTCTCGCGAGCTGCGGTTCGAGAACGAGCGCCCCGGAGGACACCATCAGATCGGGTGCGCCGAGCACCAGGCTGTGAGCGCCGTCGGGGCCGGCGAAGCTCAATGCGCTCCACTTCCACTCGGAAGAAAAGGGAACCTCGCCCGTCACCTGCTCGGCTTCTGCCTCGAACGCCTCGGCGATCGCCTCGAGGGTCAGGTTGCGGTCACCGGCGCTGGCCGCATATCGCCCCAACTCCCGTGATGCCTGCTGGTGGTCGCTGCCGGAAGAGGGGATCAACTCGACCACTGTCAGATCGCCGTCGGTCAGGGTGCCGGTCTTGTCGACGCAGATCGTGTCCACCGAAGCCAGCGACTCGGTCGCGCTCATCTGCTGGACCAGCGTGTCCCTTCGGGCCATCTTCACCGCGGCCACGGCGAAAGTGACGCTCATCAGCAGCACGAGGCCTTCGGGAATCAGGGTGATCAGGCCCGCGGTCGCGGTCTGTGCCGCCTCGACCAGCTCGACCTGGCGAATGACCAGCGAGCCGATCAGCAGCGCAGCCAGGGGCAACAGCACCCAGGTGCAGACCAGGATCACCTGGTTGACCTCTTCCTGGAGCGGCGAAGGTGGATGCCGGAAGGCGCGGGCCTCGCCGGCCAGCTTGCCCGCGTAGCTGTCATCGCGAACGGCGGTGACCTCGCAGAAGCCCGACCCCGAGATCACGAAGCTGCCCGACAGAACCTCGTCCGCCGGGTTCTTGCCGATCGGGTCGGACTCGCCGGTCAGCATCGACTCGTCAACGGTCAGGCCCCGCGAGGAAACCATGCGGCCATCGGCGACCAGCTGGTCGCCGGGGGAGAGCCGGACCAGGTCCCCGGGCACGATCTCGTCGGCGAGCAGCTCGAGCGGGTGGCCGTCCCGGATCACCTCTGCCCGGGGGGCGACCAGCACCGCAAGGCGGTCGAGGGTCTCCTTCGCCTTCAGCTCCTGTCGGATGCCGATCCAGGTGTTGATGATCGCGATCAGGCCGAAGACCGCGTCCGCCCACAGGCTGAGCGAGAGGATCAGGATGAAGAAGACCCCGATGATCAGGTTGAAGAGGGTGAAGACGTTGCCGGCGACGATGCTCGAAGTGGTCCGCGACGAGTGGGGCTGGGCCGGGCCGAGCGCATGCAGCCTTTCGGCCGCCTCGGCAGACGAAAGGCCTTCCCCGGGCCCTTCGGTCGGCAGGATCCGTGTCGCGGTTTCGTCCACGGCGTGATTGTTACTGGTCGGCACTCGCGGCGCAGCACAGCCCGTCGCGGTACAGATACGGAGTCTGTTCACTTCGGCTAGGCTGCCGCCATGTCACTGAAGCTTGGGTTGTATCTCGGGTACTGGGGTATCGGACCCCGCGGCAAAGACGCGATCGAGGCGGTTCAGTTCGCCGAGAGCGTCGGTTACGAGTCGGTGTGGGTCGCCGAGTCATACGGATCGGACTGCGTGAGCGTGCTCGCCTGGCTGGCCGCGCAGACCGAGAAGATCAACCTCGGTGCCGCAATCATGCAGGTTCCGGCCCGCCCCCCGGCTGCCGCGGCAATGGCCGGCGCGACCATCGACTACCTCTCGGACGGACGCTTCATGTTCGGCTTCGGCCCGTCGGGACCGCAGGTTTCAGAGGGTTGGTACGGCGTTCCCTACTCGAAGCCCTGGGGCCGGACCAAGGAGTACGTCGAGGTGGTCCGCGAGATCATCGCCCGCGAGGAAAAGCTCGACCATCAGGGCGAGCACTACCAGCTGCCGCTGCCCGAAGGCCAGGGCAAGCCGTTGAAGCTGAACTTCCGCCCGCTTCGCAACAACATCCCGATCTTCCTCGGCGCGATCGGCCGTCGCTCGGTCGAGATCGCCGCCGAAGTCGCGGACGGCTGGATCCCGATCTTCTTCAGCGTCGACAAGTTCGAGGAGGCCTGGGGCGAGCACATCGAGAAGGGACTCGCAGCCGGTGGTCGCACCCGTGAGGACTTCGAGATTTCACCTTCGGTACAGGTGGCCATCGACGGCGACCTCGAGGCGGCTCGCAACGTCGTCCGCATGGGCCTCGTCCTCTACCTGGGCGGAATGGGCTCGAAGAAGACCAACTTCTATGTTGACCTCTCGCATCGCTTCGGATTCGGCGAGGTCGCCGACGAGGTGCAGGAACTGTTCCAGTCAGGCGACAAGGAAGGTGCCTTCAAGGCGCTCCCGGACGAGCTCGTCAACGCGGTCTCGCTGATCGGGACCGAAGAGGAAGTAGCCGAGCGTCTGAACCGGTTCCGCGAGAACGGGATCGATCGCCTGATCGCAACTCCGGTCCACCCGGAGGTCGACCAGATGAGGCACACGGTCGAGCGACTGGCCATCCTCACGAGCGACTAGGACGGATGTTCGGGGGACGACGGAGCGCCGAAGACCCCTCCTGGCTCCAATTCCCATAATCTGAGTCGGCCTTGTCCATGAAGATCGGTGTTCCCAGAGAATCTGCTGAAGGCGAGAACCGGGTAGCCCTGGTTCCCGAATCGGTCAAGTCGCTGCTCAAGAAAGAGGGCGTCGAGATCGTGATCGAATCCGGGGCCGGTGACAGCGCCGGGCATCCGGACGGCCAGTACGAGGAGGCCGGTGCCAAGGTCGGCTCACACGCCGACGTCCTGGCCTCCGATCTGATTCTCCACGTCGCGCCGCTCGGGACGGCCGAGATCGGTGAGCTGAAGCAGGGCCAGTACCTGATCAGCCACCTGGCGCCGCTCACCTCGGCCGAGACCAACAAGGCCCTCGCCTCGGGTGGCGTGACCGCCCTCGCGATGGAGCTGATCCCGCGGACGACGCGCGCCCAGGCGATGGACGCTCTTTCTTCACAGGCGACCGCCGCCGGATACGCTGCGACGCTGATCGCAGCCCGCGAGTCGGGCAGCTTCTGGGGCATGCTCACCACCGCCGCCGGAACGATCCGCCCCGCCCGGGTACTCGTGCTCGGTGCCGGTGTCGCCGGACTTCAGGCGATCGCAACCGCCAAGCGCCTTGGCGCAATCGTGACCGGCTTCGACATCCGCCGCGCAGCCTGGGAGCAGATCGCGTCTCTGGGCGGCCGGCCGCTGGAGCTTGACTTCATCCCGGACGCGGAAGGCGAGGGCGGATACGCCAGGCCATTGACCGACGAGGAGAACCAGCAGGTGCGCGACGCGATCGACGCAAATGCGGCGAAGCAGGACGTGATCATCACCACCGCCGCGATCCCCGGCCGCCCCGCGCCGACCCTGATCACCGCGGCCGGCGTCGCCAACATGGGCCCCGGCTCGGTGATCCTCGATCTGGCCGCCGAGACCGGCGGCAACTGCGAGCTGACCGAACCCGGCCAGACCGTCGAGAAGGACGGCGTGAAGATCGTCGGCCCGACCAACCTGGCCTCCGAGCTTCCCGGCCACGCATCACAGCTTTACGCGAAGAACCTCGAGAACCTCCTCGGCCTGATGATCACCGAGGAAGGGGACCTGACCCTGAACTTCGAGGACGACATCATCGATGCCGCGACGATCACCCACGACGGTGAGATCCGCGGAGAGAGGACCGCCCGCTGATGGACCTCGTAACCGAGATAACCATCCTCGTGCTGGCGGTCTTCGTCGGCTTCGAGGTGATCTCCAAGGTTCCGACCACGCTTCATACGCCGCTGATGTCGCAGACCAACGCGATCCACGGCATCGTGCTGCTCGGCGGTCTGATCGTGGTCGGCTACGCCGATGACTTCGTCGGCGAACTGATCGGTTTCATCGCGATCGTCTTCGGCACGATCAACATCGTCGGCGGCTTCATGGTCACCGACCGCATGCTCGAGATGTTCGGTCCAAAGAAGAAGAAGCCGGAACCGGCCGCGGCTGAGGAACCGAAGGCTGCCGAATCGACGGAGGCCGGCTCGTGAGTCCGGTCATCTCCGCACTCGCGCCCGATTCATCGATCGTCGCGATCCTCTACATCGTCAGCTTCTCGCTGTTCATCTTCGGCATCAAGCTGGGCACCCACCCGACCTCGGCCCGTCGCGGCAACACGGTCGCCGCCGTCGGTATGGCAATCGCCGTCGCCACAACCCTCGCGCTCGAGGGAATCGGCAACTGGGGCATCATCATCGCCGGCATCCTGGTCGGCACGATCGTCGGAGCGGTCGCATCGAAGCGGGTCAAGATGACCGAGATGCCGCAGATGGTCGCTCTGTACAACGGCCTCGGCGGCGGCGCGATCGCCCTGATCGCCTGGTCCGAGTACCGCCACTGGATCCATCAGGGTGAGGAAGCCACCAATTACCTCAAGGAGATCGCAGTCATCCACGGCGCATCGCCGGAAGGTGCCTCGGCGGCCGTCGCCAGCATCGGTGGACCCACCGTCTCCCTTGAAGTCCTGATCCCGACCCTGCTCGCGATGGTCATCGGATCGATCTCCTTCTGGGGATCCAACGTCGCCTTCGGCAAGCTGCAGGAACTGATCCCCAGCCAGCCGCTCGCGCTACCCGGCCAGAAGATCATCAACGCCGTGCTGTTGATCGGCCTGGTCGTCGGTGGCGTCTACCTCGGCATCAACAACGAGTACATGAACCTCGACCAGCCCGTGTTTATCGCGATGCTGGTTGTCGCCGCGCTGCTCGGCGTCGGTGTCGTGATGCCGATCGGCGGGGCCGACATGCCGGTCGTGATCTCGCTGCTCAACGCATTCACCGGCCTTTCCGCAGCGGCCGCGGGTATCGCGCTTGACAACACCGCGCTGATCGTCGCCGGCACCCTGGTCGGCTCCTCCGGCACCATCCTCACCCTCGAGATGGCGACCGCGATGAACCGGTCCGTCGCCAACATCCTCTTCGCCGGATTCGGCTCGCCCGCCGCCGGCGGGGGAGGCGACGGCGAACAGCGCCCGTACCGGTCGATGACCGCACAGGACGCCGCGATCCAGCTCGCCTACGCCGACTCGGTCGTGGTCGTGCCCGGATACGGCCTCGCCGTCGCCCAGGCCCAGCACACGGTCAAGGAAATGGCCGACGAGCTGAACAAAAAGGGCGTCACCGTCAACTACGCGATCCATCCCGTCGCCGGCCGCATGCCCGGCCACATGAACGTGCTCCTGGCCGAGGCCGACGTGCCCTACGACCAGCTCAAGGAGATGGATGAGATCAATCCCGAGCTGCCGCAGACCGACGTCTGCGTGGTGATCGGTGCCAACGACGTGACCAACCCGGCCGCCAAGACCGACGAGTCCAGCCCGATCTACGGCATGCCGATCATCGAAGTCGACGAAGCCCAGCAGGTTCTCGTCCTCAAGCGTTCGATGAGCGCCGGCTTCGCGGGGATCGACAACGATCTCTTCTACAACGAGAAGACCTCGATGGTCTTTGGTGACGCCAAGCAGACTGTCCAGGACATAGTCGCCGAGCTGGGCAACCTTTAGGCCCGGGCGGCGTCAGGAACCACCACCTGCGGCTGGCATCTGCAGTCGGAGAGCTTCCCCCGCCTCCCAGACCGGGGTGAAACTGAATCCGGGTCAACAAGCCTCACTTTCAGTTTCACCGTAGGTTTGGCCGGTGGCTTCTACCAGTGACCAGATCCTTTTGGGGGACAACCTTGAGGTGATGGGGGGGTTTGAGGACGGGGCTTTTCAGATGGTTTATGCCGATCCTCCTTTCAACACCGGGAGGACGCAGTCCCGGCAGTCCTTGAAGACCGTGGCCGACGAAGACGGCGACCGGACCGGTTTCGCGGGCCGGCGTTACCGGACCGTGGCCGTGCAGGTTGAGGGAAAGGACACCGGCGCCTCCTCCTACGGCGACTCATTCGGTGACTTTTCGGCCTTCCTGGAGCCGCGGCTGAGGGAAATGCACCGGCTGCTGAACGAGACCGGGACGCTCTATCTGCACATCGACTATCGCGAAGCCCATTACGTGAAGGTGGCGCTGGACGGGATCTTCGGACGGGAGTGCTTCCTCAACGAGATCATCTGGGCTTACGACTACGGCGGCAAATCGAAGCGGCGCTGGCCGGCCAAGCACGACACGATCCTCGTCTATGTCAAGGATCCGGAGCGCTACTTCTTCGACTCTTCGGAGGTTGACCGTGAGCCGTACATGGCTCCTGGCCTCGTCACCCCGGAGAAGGCCGAGAAGGGAAAGTTGCCGACCGATGTCTGGTGGCACACGATCGTGCCGACCAACGGCAGCGAGAAGACCGGCTACCCGACCCAGAAGCCGGAGGGAATCATTCGGCGCATGGTCACTGCCTCGAGCCGTCCGGGCGACCTGTGCCTCGACCCCTTCTGCGGTTCGGGAACGCTGGGGGCCGTCTGCCGGCAGCTGGACCGCCGCTTCGTCCTGATCGACTCGAACCCCGAGGCGATCGGGGTTTCACAAGGACGGCTCGGCTCAGGCTGATCCTCGGCCCGCAAGCCGTTTCTCGAGATTCCTGCGGACCCCCGGCCATTCGCTGTCGATCACGCTGAAGTACGCCGAGTCCCGGCGCCCCACTCCGAAAACCACCATGTGGTTCCTCAGCACTCCCTCGAACTTTGCGGGGAGTGCGGCCAGGGCTGCCCGGGAGCGTTCATTGCGGGCGTCGGTCTTGAACTCCACTCGTGCGCAACCAAGTGTCTCGAAGGCGTGGCGCATCATCAGCAGCTTGGCTTCGGTGTTCGCGCCGGTTCCCCAGGCTCCCGGGTTCAGCCACGTGTATCCGATCTCGACCACGTCGTCGGCCGGCCGGTAGTTGAGGAAGCTGCTGGACCCGAGAATCCTGCCCGAACCGGCGGCGACTGTCACGAAGCACTTGCGATCGCCATCCGCCCACGAAGCAATACTCTCCCCGACCCAGCCGTCGAAGAACTCGCGGCTGTCGGTCAGGTGAACCAGCCACCGCCAGATCTCCGGTGCCTGCGCGGCCTCCCACAGACCATCCCGGTGTTCCGGGCGGATCGGTTCCATGATGACCCGCTCACCCTCCAGGCGAACGGGTCCGATTACCGCGAGCGACAAGGCGAGTCAGTTCTTGCCGTATTCCTTGCGGGTCTGGTGCCGGTGTCGGCGGAGAATCGGGGCTGTGTATCCGATCACTGCACCGACCGCCGCCGCGACCAGCAGCAAGACGACCAGCGGCGCCGAGGTGTCGACGATGAAGAGGAACTTGAACGCGACTTCCTGGGAGTTCTGGAGGAAAACGATCAGCAGCAGCAGGATTGCCACCCCGAAGACCCAGAACTTCCACTGGACTTCCTTCTTCTGCGCCGGCAGCGGTGAATTCGGTTGTCTGCGATCAGCCATGCCCTGACTTTACCTGCGGCCTGCGGAGGAGAAAGGGGGTGTTCACACAATCGTTGCTGTCCGCGAACCACTCGTGAGCCGGATGTGGTCAGGCTCCGGTCATGATCGGGAACCTGTCAGCCAGAAGGGGCCAGTCAACCGTCGAGTGGGTGGGTCTGCTGGCCTTCGTCGCAGTACTGATGGCGGCACTCACCTACGCGAGTGTGCGGGTGCCCGCAGTCTCGCTCGGACACTCGATATCGAGGAGCCTGCTCTGCGCCGTCTCGCTTTCGGGCGGATGCGCGGGGAAAGGGTCGCTCGAGTCGGCGTACGGGGCAGAGATCGCCGGACTGGTTCGTTCGGGGGCGCCAACCCTGATGTACGGGCGGGACATGCTCGGCCTGCCGGTCGACTTCAGGACCTGTCGATCGCCCTACTGCGCCGATGGCGCCGGTGAAGGCGAGGTCGTTGAATCGACCGCCGGCGAGCCGGTGACCCTCTTCACAAGGGTGATCGAGCGGGATGGCTCGACCTACGTCCAGTACTGGGCCTACTACCCGGAGAGTGCGTCGCTGCGGGGTGCCCCGGTTCTGAAGGAGAAGGGCTACCACCCCCATGACTGGGAGTCGATCCAGGTTCGAGTGGGAGCCGACGGCACGATCAGCCAGCGGGCCTCCTCGCATGCGGGCTACAACCACCGGCGTTCGGTCTCGAACTGGGGCTCCGACCTCGGTTGGGGTTTCCTCACGGACGCAGCCGAGGCAGCCGGCCTGCGGGAGCCCGGCGGCTGGGGCGAGGCGACGGGCCGCTACCTGATCGCCGGCGGCAGCCACGCCGGCAACGTGGACGGGGATCTCGGCTCGGACGAATATCCGTCGTTCACGCCGGCAAGCCTGGTCCGGCTGGTCCCGCTGGAGACGGTTCGAGGCGGGCCCTTGGCAAGGGCGGCGAGGTTTGACCCGATCACTCCGCCCTGGGAAAAGGAGGTCTGGCGTGACCCTGAATCCGAAGGGACCGGGTGAGCTGGCCCGGAGTCAGGGCGCGAGGGCCTTGATCAGGCCGGCGTGGTTGTCGGGGGTGGTGATCGTGGTGATTACCGGCAGGGTGATACCACCCTCGACATAGGCATCGAGGCGTTCGCGGATCTGTTCGGGGCTGCCGAGCAGGAAGGTGTCCTCAATCAGCTCCCAGGGGGCCGCGGCGGCCGCGCCCTGGCGGTCCTTCTCGTTCCAGGCCTGCACCATTGGCTCGATCTCCTCGCCGTAGCCGAGCCAGCGGAAGAAGTTCGCGTAAACCGGGACCGTGATGTAGCTGGAGAACATGAAGCGGGCCAGACCCTCGACCTGTTCCTTCTCGCCGGGGATGCAGAAGAAGCGGCAGAGCAGCTCGAAGTCGTTGCCCGCGCCGTCGATCCCCTGAACCACTTTCGGCAGGCCGCCGAGCGGCAGGAAGTTGGTGAAGGCGCCGTCGGCCTTGTTCACGGCCAGTTCGAGCATCTTTCCGCGCAGGGCAGCGAGCACGATCGGGGTGTCGTGGGTCGGTGCGGTTTCCAGCTTGAAGCCGGTGTCGGTGCGCTCGCCGGCCAGCGCCACCCGCAGAAAGTCGACCGTCTGCTCGACCTTGCTTAGCGGCTTCACGAAGGGAATCTGGTTCCAGCCTTCGACCATCCGGTCGGAGGAAGCCCCGATTCCGAGCACGAACCTGCCGGAGGAAGCATCGGTAAGGGCGGCCGCCTGCTGGGCGAGCAGGGCCGGACCGCGCTGGAACACCCCGACGATCCCTGTTCCGAGGCGGATGTTTTCGGTCCAGGCGGCACTGAGGGCCAACGGGGTGAAGCCGTCGGGTCCACCGGTCTCGCCGGTCCAGAGGTCGGTGTATCCCTCGGCCTCCGCCAGCTGCACGAAGTCCTTGGTGTCGGCCAGTGAGACCCCGGGCAGGGGGAGGGTCAGACCCCATCGATTGCTCGCCATGGGCCGCAGCATATCCCGGACCTGTTGCAGCCACCCGCACGGGGTCCCGGAATTTCTCCCGGGGCAGTAGCCTCCCGCGCATGGGTGTTATTTCGCACGACGTTCGATCCGGATCAAAGCCCGACCGCAACCTCGCCCTGGAGCTGGTTCGCGTCACCGAATCGGCGGCGCTTGCCGCCTCCAGGTGGATCGGCCGGGGTGACAAGAATGCAGCCGACGGCGCCGCAGTCGACGCGATGCGCATCCTGCTCGACACCGTCCCGATGGACGGCCTAGTGGTGATCGGTGAGGGCGAGAAGGACGAAGCGCCGATGCTCTACAACGGAGAGAAGATCGGTGACGGCAGCCCCCCCGTGGTGGACATCGCGGTCGACCCGCTCGAGGGCACGACCCTCACCGCCCGTGGCTTCGGCGGGGCCCTGGCAGTGATCGCCCTGGCCGAGAGGGGCACCATGTTTGATCCCGGTCCCTGCGTCTACATGGAGAAGATGGCCTGCGCCTCCGAGTTCGCGGACCTGCTCAGCTTCGACGAACCGATCGGCGAGGTCATCCGGAAGATCGGCGAACGCAAGGGTGGCGGAGCCGAGGAAGTGACCCTGACCATCCTCGACCGGCCCCGCCACGAGGAGACCGTCAAGGAAATCCGCGAGGCCGGCGCGACGATCCGCTTCATCACTGACGGAGACGTTCAGGCCGCGCTGCTCGCGGTCTCCGACGACACCGGCATCGACCTTCTCTGGGGCATCGGTGGCACCCCCGAGGGCGTGCTCGCGGCGGCCGCGATCAAGTGCCTCGGCGGCGAGATCATTGGCAAGCTCTGGCCCCGAAACGACGAGGAACGCCAGGCCGCGATCGACGCCGGCTACGACCTCGACCGGGTTCTGACCGCGAACGACCTGGTCTCCGGAGACGACGTCTTCTTTGCCGCCACCGGAGTCACCGACGGCGACCTGCTCGACGGCGTCCGGCGCCACAAGGGCTGGGCGACGACCGAATCGCTGATCATGCGTTCACGCTCGGGCACCGTCCGCAAGGTCGGGGCCCGTCACGACCGGGCGAAGCTTCGTGAAGTCACAGGCGGCCTCTACGGCTGACCCGGTCCTCATAGCCGGCTCCACCGGCTATATCGGCCGCCTGCTGGCCGTAAGGCTTGCCGGAGCCGGAATCCGGACCCGCTGCCTGGCCCGGGACCCGGGCAAGGCAAGCGATCTCGAGGCCGCCGGCTGCGAGGTCGTGAGTGGCGACGTGCTCGACCGCGAGTCGCTTCGCTGGCCGCTTTCCGGGGTCCGTGTGGCCTACTACCTGGTCCACTCGATGGGCAGGGGTGCCGACGGCGACTTCGCCGAAACGGACATCGAGGCGGCCCGTAACTTCGCTGAAGCCGCGGCCGAAGTCGGAGTCGAGCGGATCATCTACCTGGGCGGGCTGGGTGAGGGAGGCTCCCGCCACCTCCAGTCCCGGCACGACACGGCCACGGCGCTGGCCTCGACCGGCATCGACCTGACCTACCTTCGCGCTGCGGTCGTGGTCGGTTCCGGCAGCGAATCCTGGCGAACCATCTACTACCTGGTCCGTCGCCTGCCGATGATGATCACTCCCCGGTGGACCGACACTAAAACCCAGCCGATCGGAATCGACGACGTGATCGAGTGCCTGGCCCGGGCGCTGGAAATCGAGGGAAGTCACGAGATCCAGATCGGGGGCCCCGACGTCACCACCTACGGTGGGATGATGGACGAGATGGCCCACGCGCTCGGCAAGCGTCCACCGCTGCGGCTGGGTGTGCCGCTGCTGACCCCCAAGCTGTCGTCCCTCTGGCTCGGCCTCGTCACCCCGGTCGACGTCGGGGTCGCCCGGCCCCTGGTCGAGGGCCTTTCGACCGAGACGGTGATCACCGAACCGGGCGGCATGGAACTCCTGGGGGTGGAGCCGGCGCCGCTGCCGGAGACGATGAAGAAGGCAGCGGCGATGATGGCCGCCGAGTCCTAGGCGGAGCCGGGCGTGACGCCCCGCCGGATCACCTCGTCCGGCAGATCTTCCAGGGAGGCGAGGAAACCGCGGGTGACCGCGATGTGGACCCGTAGCTGGGTCTGGGAATAGATCCATGTGCCGAACCGGGCGAAGCGGCCGGTTCCCCTGATCCACGGGTAGAAGTTGGAGACGGTCGAGGAAACGTGGATCGTCGGGCAGTCGGGGTCTTCCTGGTCACTGCGCTTGACCGAGATCCTCAGGAAGCCTTGACCACGGCCGTCGCCGGCGACCAGCAGTCCCCGGTCGATCGGCCACTTGACGGAAGCCTGCTCGCCACCGGTCACGAACTCGGGTGGGCGGAAGCGCAGCAGGGGCAACCTGCCGAAAAGGGCGACGGTCTGGGCCTCGCCGGTGTAGCGGACCCTGATCAGACCGAAGGTGCGCCGTTCGATGTAGCGCCAGTAGAAGCGGGCCAGAAGCTCCAGTGTGGATGGGGTCCAGATGCCGGCCAGGGTCTCCCGGTCCACCGTGACCAGGGCCTCCTGCTCGCAGGTGATGCCACCGGCGCTGGCCAGCCCGCGCCGGACCGGGTCCGGCATCAGCTCGATGCGCACGCTCATCGGCTACTGCTTCTTGTGTCTTCGGAGCGGGATCACCTTTGTCTCGACATCTTCCCCGGAAGCTTCGTCGGGGGGCTGCTCCCGCTCCGGCCAGGCCTCGCCAAGCATCAGCGAGCGGTAAGGCTCGGCCATCGACGCATATGAAGCCTTTTGCTCCTCCGCCTGGAGCCTGGCAATCAGCTGGGCCCGGCTGAGGATGCCGTACGGGAGCCGGCCGGTGTCGTGGTACTCGTGGCGCAGGGAGTTGATCACCGCTCCCGCCAGCATGGTCAGGGCGACGAGGTAGAACCAGAAGAGGGCGATCAGAATGAAACCGATCGTCGAACCGAAGCGGTTCAGGGCGGAGACGTTGGTCAGGTAGACCGGGAACAGCCAGTTGGCGGTGGCCGCTACGAGGGTCGTGAACAGCGCTCCGGGCCAGACCGCAAGCCAGGGCATGTGACCTTTCGGAACCGCCCAGTAGATGACCGCGGCGACCCCGAAGTTCAGGGTCAGGGTCACGGTCAGCAGGACTGCGTTGTCGAGATTCTGTACCTCGTTCAGGCCGAAGGGAAGGTTGTCCGTCTGCCGGATCAGGGCACCTTCGAGGGCGGGGAGGAGGACGCTGCCCAGCAGGAAGATCGTGACCACCAGCAGCATCCCCAGCGAGAAGCGCTTCTGTTCCCACCAGCCGCGGCACTGGACGTGATAGATCCGGCAGAAGGCCGTGTCCATCGAGCCCCAGAACGAGGCGCCGATCCAGAGCGAGCCGATCGCGGCGGCGATACCGAGGGTGGCCGAGTTGTTGCGGATCGCCGAGATCACGTCGTTGAGGGTGTCCTGCTCGGCGTTCGGGAAGAGGCGCTGAAGGTCGTTGAAGATCCCTGCCTCGACTCCCTCTACCTGGAGGACCTGGGAGAAGATGAAGAGGACGAGGAAGACGAAGGGAAAGATCGCCAGCATGAGGTTGTAGGCGACCATTCCGGAGAGCCCGGTGATGTTTTCCCGCCAGGCCCGGGTCCAGAAGGCCTGCAGCCAGTGGAGATGCTTCCACTGCTCGGAGATTGGGATCGGGGCATCGTTCGGATGCTCCGGATGATTTTCGTCACAGTTGGTGCAACTCATGGGGCCAGTCCGCGTTCCTAGAGTATGGAGTGCCCCCGGATCGCAGCCCCTTGACTTTACTAAGTGAAGTGGCTATTATCCGGACACTCGTTTGACCACTTACAGACGGCGGCGGCTTTTCCTGCTCCACGACTACACAAGGAGCAATGCGAATCTTAACGAGTGATTCGCAATTTGACTGTCACTCGAACCCTCATTTTTCGGGTAGACAGGTTTGAACGTCGCCTCAGGGAATACCAGATAGGGACAAGATGCTTGTAGCCGAACTCCAGGAACTAGAAGAAGTAAAGACCCTCGTCAACAGGGGTCAGCAGCTCGGCGTCCTCACTTTCGGTGACGTTGCCACTGCCGTGGCCGAGGTCGACCTCGACGAATCAGACGTCGAGGACCTTTACGGTCACATCGAGAAGCAGGGGATCGAGCTGGTTGAAGACGTGGATCCGGCTCAGAAGGCTTCGGCCGAGAACGAGCGTTCCGACGGCCGCCGTGGCCGCCGGCGCAAGAAGGAGGCGCTCGACCTCAAGCCGGACATGACCACCGACTCGCTGCAGCTCTTCCTCAAGGACATCGGCAAGGTTCGCCTGCTGACCGCCCAGGAAGAGGTCGATCTCGCCAAGCGGATCGAACGTGGCGACCTCGATGCGAAGCAGAAGATGGTCGAGTCGAACCTCCGGCTCGTTGTCTCGATCGCCAAGAATTACCGCAATCAGGGCCTGCCGTTCCTCGACCTGATCCAGGAAGGCACCCTCGGCCTGGTCCGTGCGGCCGAGAAGTTCGACTACCGCAAGGGATTCAAGTTCTCGACCTACGCGACCTGGTGGATCCGCCAGGCGATCGCCCGTGCCCTCGCCGACAAGGCCCGGACCATTCGCATCCCGGTCCACGTCGTCGAGAAGCTGAACAAGATCGGTCGTGCCGAGCGCAAGCTGGTGACCGAGCTCGGTCGCGAACCCACCCCGGAAGAGATCGCCGAAGTAACCGGCATCGACCCCGAGGAAGTGGACTCGATCAAGCGCTCCGCCCAGTCACCCGTCTCGCTCGAGAAGCCGGTCGGTGACGAAGAGGAGTCCGAGTTCGGACAGTTCATCGCCGACGAGAAGGCCGAGTCTCCGTTCGACCGTGCTGCGGACCTGCTGACCAAGGAAGCGCTGAAGGAGTCGCTGGAGAATCTCTCCTACCGCGAGCGCCGCGTACTCGAGCTCCGTTACGGACTCGGCGGCGAACATCCCCGCACCCTCGACGAGGTCGGGCGCACCTTCAACGTGACCCGCGAGCGGATCCGGCAGATCGAGAATCAGTCGCTGAAGAAGCTTCAGTCGCTCCAAGAGGCACAGAAGCTCCGCGAAGCCACCTGATCTGAGGCCACCCGGGCGACGCTGACTGCGTCAGTACCCCTGAAAGTGCCGGCTCACGTGCCTCGGCACTATCGCCTGCACTTTCAGGGGAAATCCTTGTCAGCGCCGCCCGGGAGACCTCAGATTCTTGCTGAAAGGCCGGCGGTTGCCGGCCTTTCTTGTTGCAGATTCTTTGCTGCTGTCGAGCCACTGTTGAGGGTTTTGGGGGCAGGGTGGGGGAGTGATCATTCTTGCCCTCACACTCGCGGTGGCTTCGGTCACCGACCTGCGCAGCCGGGTCATTCCGAACTGGCTGGTCGCCGTGGCGGGGGCTGCCGGGTTGCTGCTCGCGCTGGATCAGGGCCGGGCGGGCGAGGCAATGCTGTTCGCGGTTCTGGCGGCCACTCCGTTCCTTGTCGCTTCGCTCGTCAGGCCCGAAGGCATGGGCATGGGTGACGTGAAGCTGGTCGCAGTGATCGGCCTCTACCTTGGTCAGACGGTCTGGCTGGCTTTGGTCGCCGGTCTCGGGCTTGCCGGACTCGCCGGGGTGCTGATGGCGCTGGGCAAGCGCCTGCCGCCCTCTCAGACGGCCCTGCCTCTGGCGCCGTTTCTGGCCCTTGGCGCGGGAATGACCCTGGTCACAGGTGGCAATTCACTTCAGTAAGTGAAGCCATGTGCCTATACTTGTTGAAGTGACTGACCGGTCCGGATCGCCTGTGGTGGCGAACCGCCGGCAATTCAACCCGTCACCTTCGACCATGAGCGCAATCGACAACGATCATTGCCCCGTATGCCGCACCGCAGACGTGATCTCCGGCAAGTGGACGCTGCTCGTGATTCGCGACCTGGCCAACGAGAGCCGTCGCTTCTGCGAACTCGAACGCTCGCTCGAGGGCATCAGCCCCCGGACGCTCTCCCTCCGGCTCCGCACCCTGGAGGAAGCCGGGATCGTCGAGCGGCAGACCTTCCCCGAGGTTCCGCCGCGCGTCACCTACGCCCTGACCGAGAAGGGCAAGGACCTGGTGCCGCTGATCGACGACATGCGGCAGTACGGAATCCGCTGGCTTGATGCCGAGCCGGCTACCGCCGCCTCCTAGCTGCATCAAATCCTGCATCCGCAGGATGCTTGGCATGGGGAGGGAAATCCCACTCACCATGCACGATCCCGTTCTTGATGAGGCTTTGAAGCGGCTCGCAGCCGAAGCGTCGACCCGGTTCACCTCGCTGGTGGCCACCGGAGACGAGATCCCCTTCGACGTCGCCGAGAACAACGGGGACAGTTCCCATTTCTACCGGTATGTCCCGCTGACCTCGCGCTTCATCACCAGCCACATCGACGAATTGAAGTCCCTGCCTTCATACGGGCCCGCCCGCGGCGCGGTCGCGTCCTCCGAAGTTGCCGCGCCCTACCTCGAGGCCCGCGGAATTCCCGTGCCCTCCGAGCCGAACCGGCGTGCGGAAGAAATGATCGCCGTCTTCATCACCTCACTCTGGGAAGGCACCACCGAATTCTCACTGGACATCAGCAGGGTCGAGCAGGCCCTGGCCGGACTCGAAGTACAGACCCGCGACATCCGCGAAGCCGACGTCCTGATCTGTCCGCTGATCGGTTTCGAGATGACCCCGACCGAGGTCACCCTCGAGAACGGTATCCGGATCGTCCAGGCCGACTCGATCGAGGCGCCGCTCGAGGCGACCCTCAGCGAAGGAACCGGTCGCAGCGCCTGGCAGACCGCCTACTTCGCTGTGACCGATCTCGAAAGCAGCGAGAGCGGTCCGCGCCTTGCGGTCGATCGGCTGAACGGCCTGATTCGCGCGCTGCGTCTCTACAAGGAAGGCTCGGTCGGTCTCGGCCCCTTCGCGTTTGCCCCGGTCGGCGAATCGAACTGGCGTCGCATCGAGACCTCCGTCTCACCGCCCCGCCCGGGCAGCTACTTCCTGATCGAATCCGAGGTGGAGAGCCTGAACGAGCTGATCACCAGCCTGGCCAAGGAGTCACCGGCGGCCGACCGCATGGAGTACGCCCAGAAGCGCTTCCAGTACGGCTGCGAACGGGAGACCCCGATCGACGCACTGAGCGACCATCTGCTCGCAATCAGGGCCTCGCTGGGCGGCGAGGGCGTGATTGATGCTCCGCTCGAAGCCCGTGCCGCAGCGCTGATCACCGGCAACGCCGACGACCTGCGCTCCCGCGAACGGGTCGAGCTGGCGCTGGACCTAGAGCAGACCCTGATCAACGGGGAAGACCTGACCTCGATCGGTGGCGAGTCGGCCACCTACATCGCCGCCTGGATCGAGGACTCGACCCGGCACATCCTGCGCGAGGCAGTCCTCGGGCACTACGGAGCCAACCTCAACGTGACTGCCGAGGAAACCCTGCTCACGACCGGCCTGACCGCCGGAGAGGGCAGCATGAGCACCTTCGGCTCGACCGCCGAATGGGATGTAATCGAGGAAACGGAAGATCCCGCGGACGATCTGATCGCCGAGCCGGTGGCGAAGGAAGGTGCGGACATCCACATCTTCAAGCCCCGCGTGGTCGGTGGCACCAGCGTCGACCCGGCAGAAGATCCCCTCTTCGGCATCGTGCCCGAGTTCGAGCCGGAGCCGCTTCCGGAGGCCCCGCTTCAGCCGATGCCGGAGATCGAAAGGGCGCTCGGCATCGAGCCCGTATCGACCAACGGTGACTCCGACAGCGGCCTGACCAGGCTGATCGAACCGGTTCCGACCGAGGGCGAGATCACCGTCACCGCATCGACCGAGATCGGATCGACGCTCCGCGAGGACTGGCTTTCCCAGACGCAGCGCGGCTCGACCATGGAATGGCCTTCGCCCGCGTTGGACGGCCTCGAGAACGAACGTCGCCAGCCTCACCCCGCGCCGAACCGGAACTTCTTCCCGGAGCCCGAGACCACCGAATGGTCAGTCTCGGAAATGCGCTTCAGGAGTAAGTAGTCGGCGGGGCTTCGCCCCGCCTCCAGGTTCAACCCGCCCCTCCCATTCGACGCAAAGAATGGTTGGGAGGGGCTCTAGTTGGTGGCCAACCTCACACGTTCCTCCTCATCCTCGAAAAGGAACGCGTTTATCTGGCAGAGGCCGGCGATGTCGTGGACGTCGGTGTCCAGGTAGGGAATGCGGATCACCGGTTCCCCGTTCAGGGCCCTGGTCAGCTGCTCGATGTTCTTCTGGTCCCGAACGGCCAGAACGTCGTATTCCGAGAGGTTCCTGGCCAGCCTCCCGGAAAGATCCTCATCCTTGAGCTCGGCATCGAGACGTGAGGCGAGTTCCTTCACCTTGACCTGTCTGGTTCCGAGCCGGTAGCGGACCCGGTTGACCACAGCCCCGCCGAAGTGCATCTGGTTCTCGATCAGCTTCGAGTGGAAGAAGACCGCTTCCTTGATCGGCTCACCCTGTGGTCCGCAGATGATCAGGAAGCTGGTCTGCTCGTCCGAAAGCAGGGAGTTCACCCGGTGGGCCCGGTCCTGGAACCCGTCGATCATGCCGCTGAAGGCGGTGAAGAACTCGGACAGGTCGGCCAGGAGGTCGAAGCCGACCAGCCGCTTGAGAACCGAGAGGACCACACCGGTGCCACGGCTGGCCACCCGGGCCGCGAGACCGGTCGGCTTAATGAAGATCTGAAGCGACTTGCCCTCGATGAACTGGGTCAGGCGGGTCGGAGCATCGAGGAAGTCGAGGGCATTGCGGCTCGGCGGCGTGTCCAGGACCAGCAGGTCGAAGCGGCCCTCGGAGTGGAGCTCGAAGAGCTTCTCCATCGCCATGTACTCCTGCGAGCCGGCCAGGGCACCCGAAATCTGCTGGTAGATGCGGTTGTTCAGGACCCGGTCCCGGGCCTCGGCGTCTTCGGCATGGCGGGCGACGAGGGCGTCGAAGGTCTCCTTCGCGTCCAGCATCATCGCCCAGAGCTCACCCCCGTTCGCGGTGTCGATGCCCTCCGCCTCCAGCAGCTTCGGGTCGACCCGGGTGGCCTCGTTGCCGAGTTCCTCGAGCCCGAGCGAGTCGGCGAGGCGCTTGGCCGGATCGATGGTCAGGACGCAGACTCTCTTCCCGCGGGCTGCCATCCCGAGCGCAATCGCGGCGGAGGTGGTGGTCTTGCCAACCCCGCCCGACCCGGCGCAGATCACGACTTCACGACCCTCGATGACCGATTCGACCGAAGCCATCAGGCGACCTCCTCCGCAAGCTGACGGGCGGACTTGAGGTCGAGCTCCGGCTTGAAGATGAAGGGCAGGGTGCTGATCTCGGCGCCGATCATCTCCCGCAGCCGGGCCAGCTGCTCATGCTGAGCGGCGGTTCGGGTGGCCAGTGACACCGCGGCGCGGCTGGCGGCCCTGATCTCGGGGTCCTCGCTCTGGCCGAGCTTCTCGATCCTGGTGATCTCGGCCGCGGAGAAGGTTTCCGGATAGAGGGCATTCATGATCACGTGATCGACCGCGATCCCGATGTCGTCGCGGAGTTCGCCCTCGAGCCGGGCAGTTTCGTTGACCGGCATCTCCTCCGGCAGCGACACGATCACCGACCCGGTCTGTTCGTGATCGGTGATCATCTGCTCCATCTCCTTGGCCTGGTTGTGGACCGGCCCGACCCGGGCGATCGCGGCAAAGGTGCGTGGGGTCTGAAGAAAGCTGATCCCGTGACCGGTTGCCGGTGCGTCAACGATGACCAGGTCGTACTTGCGACCGTGCTTGACCTTGCGGTCGAGCTGGGCCAGCTCCCAGATCTTGCCGATCGTGACCAGCTCGCTGAGACCTGGGGTCGCGGCGGCCAGGTAGGTGAACATGCGGCTGCGGAAGAGCAGGTCCCGCATCGCCTTCACCTTCAGCTGAAGCAGCACGTACTCGCGCATCGCCTCGTCGGGGTTGATCGAGATGGCCCACAGATCGTTGGCCAGCTCTACCTCGCGGAATCCCACTTCCGACTGCGCGAACAGGCGGGAGGCGTTTTCGGTCGAGGCGACCTCGCAGACGATCGTCCGCTTGCCCTCCATGGCAGCCCGGATTCCGAGGGCCATGGCGACGGTTGTCTTGCCCACTCCGCCCTTGCCGGTGACGAAGAGGAGGCGTTTGTCGAGGAAATCTGGAATGAAGGCATTCAACCGGATCGGGCACATGGGGAGGAAACAGCCCCCGTTATGCGAATAACGGCCCAAATGCGAATCTTGAGCCGCAAGAACCACGACCGCGCAAAGCAGACCCGGGAAACCGAGGTCGAAGCCGCAGCCGAACAGGCCACCCCCGAGGCGGCTGCGCCCACCGCAACCGCGACCGTGGAGCCGTCCCCGGCCCCCTCGCCTGAACCGGTCGCGCCGACACCCGAGCCTGCTGCGGCCCAGCCAGCCACACCTGCTGCCGGGTCGGAGGTAAAGACCGAGCCGGCCGCAGAGCCGGTGCCGGTCGAGGAAGAACTCGCCCAGGTCGAGGAAGAGGCCGCTGCCGAGGAAACCGAGATCAGGCTCAAGGCCGCTGACCTTCTGGCTCCGACCCGCCGCGAATTCCAGACCCTGCCGACCCACCAGAGCCCCGAGCAGCCGGTCGACCGGGCCGAGGTGATCAGCTTTGCCAACCAGAAAGGTGGGGTCGCCAAGACGACTTCAACCCTGAACCTGGCGGTCGCACTGTCCGAGCTGGGGAACCGCGTGCTCTGCATCGACCTGGATCCGCAGGGCAACCTGACGATGAGTCAGGGGATCGACCCGGACAAGTGCGAGAAGAGCATGTATGACGTGCTCGTCAATGACCTGCCGATCTCGGAAGTGATCGCCCACCGCGAGATCGACATCGCCGTCGCCTCGATCGACCTGGCCGGTGCCGAGATCGCCATGAGCACCAAGATCGGCCGTGAGCGCTCGCTCGAGAACGCGCTCAAGGAGATCCACTCCGAGTACGACTACATCTGCATCGATACGCCGCCCAGCCTCGGGCTGCTCACGATCAACGCCCTGACCGCTTCGAACAAGGTGATCGTCCCCGTCCAGTGCGAGTACCTCTCGATGCGGGGTCTGGTCCAGCTCCAGGGAACCCTGAAGATGATTCAGGAGAACCTCAACCCGGACGTCCACATCGAGGGCATCCTGCCGACCATGTTCGACTCCCGCACTCTCCACGCGAGGGAGGCGGTCTCGATCCTCGAGGAGAACTTCGGGGATCTCGTCTTCAAGTCGCGGATCCGCAAGGCCGTCAAGTTCGCCGAAGCGCCGGTGCGAGGCGCTAGTGTCCTGAAGTACGATCCCGAGAGTCGTGCGGCGTCGTACTACCGGAATCTGGCGAAGGAGGTCTTGAGTGATGGCTCGTCGTAAGCGAGCGAGTATGCGTGAAGGTCCGCTGGCGGACCTGTTTCGCTCTACCTCCGACGAACCTTCCCAGGACCCACCCGAGTTCGAACCCCGATCAAGCGACGACACCGGCGGCCATCAGGGCGACCCGGTCGAGCCAGAAGCAGCGGCCTCCACGCCGGAGCCCGAAGCCGAGGTCCACGCCGACTCCGAAGCCGCGTCCCGGGCCGAGGCACTGACCGGCCCCGACCCCGAGTCCGCCGGCCGCTTTGGCCGCCAGGATCCGATCGAGGCGCGTCAGGAGCAGGCCGGTTCCGGCGCCGGAGAGGAAGGGCCGCTCTCACCGCCCGATCCCGCGGCTGACACCAGCGGGCTCCCGGACGCGCAGGACCGCCTCAAGCGAATCTTTTCCGAGACTCCCCCCGACCCACGGGATGACGGTCCCCGCTACGGCCGCCAGGAGCCGGCCTCCGGTCCCGGCGCAGGAGTCCCACACACACCGGTCATCCGGGTCATCGGAGTGGGCGGCGGCGGTGTCAACGCGATCAACCGCATGATCGAGGCCCAGATTCCGGGCGTCGAGTTCATGGCGGTCAACACGGACCTCCAGTCGCTTCAGCTGTGCATGGCAGATCTCACCGTCCACATCGGAGGTGACGAAACCCGCGGCCTCGGAGCGGGCGCCGATCCTTCACTCGGCTTCCGCGCCGCGTTCGACGAGCAGGACCGCATCAAGCGGCTGCTCAAGGGTTCGGACATGGTCTTCATCGCCGCCGGCGCCGGTGGTGGAACGGGAACCGGTGCCGCACCCGTCATCGCCCGGCTGGCCCGCGACCTCGGCGCCCTGACGGTCGGCATCGTCACCAAGCCGTTCACCTTTGAAGGCAGCCGCCGGCAAAAGCAGGCCGAACAGGGAATCGAAGCCCTCGCCGGCGAGGTCGACACGCTGATCGTCATTCCGAACGACAGGCTGCTTGAAGTGCTCGACCAGTCGACGCCGATGGTCGATGCCTTCCAGGTCGCCGACGACGTGCTGAGGCAGGGCGTCCAGGGCATCTCCGACCTGGTGACCCTGCCATCGGTCATCAACCTCGACTTCGCGGACGTCCGCTCGATCATGTCGGACGCCGGCCGGGCCCTGCTCGGCATCGGCATGGGCACGGGACCCGACCGAGCGCTCATCGCAGCGGAGAAGGCAACCTCCTCGCCGCTCCTCGAGACGCCGATGGACGGTGCCCGCTCGATCCTGCTGTCGGTAACCGGTGGCCCCGACCTCTCGCTGATCGAGGTGTCCGAGGCGGCCCGGGCAGTCGGGGAGGCTGCCCATCCCGACGCAAACATCATTTTCGGTGCCAACATCGACGACGATCTCGACGATCAGGTCTGGATCACCGTGGTGGCAACCCGTTTCGACGCGAAGGGCGCGCCAGCGCGTCGTATCGAGCGCGAAGGCAGCCGCGAACGCACCGAGCGGGAGCCGCGCTCCCGCCGGGAGGAGTCGCTGCCCTCGGTCGGTGGTGGTGACATCCCCGAATTCCTTTCCTGAACCGTGTCTCCCCGCGGTGTGGTTGCCGCCGGCCACCCGCTCTCGGCGGAAGCCGGGGCGAGGATCCTGCGCGAGGGAGGGAACGCCGTTGACGCGGCGGTCGCAGCGGCGCTCGCTTCTTTTTCGCTAGAGAGTGCGCTGACCGGCCTCGGAGCGGGCGGCTTCATGATCGTCGGGGGCCCGGGGGTGGAACCTGCGGTGATCGACTTCTTCGTCGCGGCTCCCGGACTGGGCGGCCACGACCTGACCGGCGAGCTGGTGCCGGTGCCGGTCCACTTCGACGAGACGACCTCACAGGTCTTCAACGCCGGAGCCGCCTCCTGCGGCGTTCCCGGGACCGCAGCCGGGCTCGCCCTTGCCCTTGACCGGTACGGGTCGGTGCCGATGTCGGAGCTGGCCAATCCGGCCGCAAGACTGGCCCGGGAGGGAGCCCCGCTGAACCGCCAGCAGGCCTACGTGTTGCGGATTCTCGAACCGATCTACACCGACACGCCGGAAGCCAGGGAGATCTACGCCCCCGAGGGACGGATCCTGGGCGAGGGCGACGTGTTCCGTTATCCCGACCTGGGTGACGCTCTGGAGCGCTACGGGGCTGAGGGTGCTGCCGCACTCTGTGAGGGTGAGGTGCCCCGCAAGGTGGAGGAGTACATCCTCTCCCGTGGCGGCACGCTTTCCGTCGCCGACTTCGAGGCCTATGAACCGGTGGTCAGAACCCCGGTTGGGGCCAGCTACCGGGGGCGGGAGCTGCTGACAAACCCGCCGCCTTCGGCCGGCGGAATCCTGATCTCGTACAGCCTCGCCCTGCTCGAGCGGATGGATGGCCACGGACCGGAGCAGATCGCGGCGGTGATGGAGGCGGCCAACGAGGCCCGTGATGACGAGTTCGCTGCCAGCCTCGGCCAGGAGGGCTTCGCACGCCGCTTCATGAGCGACCGTCTCGGCTCAACCACCCATCTGGCAGCGATGGACCAGAACGGTCTTTGCGCTTCGGTCACCTGCTCCAACGGAACCGGTTCCGGCATGGTCGTGCCCGGCACCGGTCTCCACCTGAACAACATGCTGGGCGAGGAAGATCTGAACCCGATGGGGTTCCACCAGTCCGATCCCGGTGTCAGGATCAGTTCGATGATGTCTCCGACCCTGATCCTCGAAGGCGGCCAGGTGATCGCCGGGCTTGGCAGCGCCGGGTCAAACCGGATCCGTTCCGCCGTGCTTCAGACGACGCTGAACCTGCTCGACGGAGTCGGTCCGCAGGCAGCGGTCGACGCGCCCCGCATCCACCTGGAGTCAGGTCTGCTGCAGTCCGAACCCGGCGTGGACGAGCAGGCACTCTCGCGTATCGAGGCGGCCGGCCAGAAAGTGTTCCGGTGGGGCGAGCGTAACCTTTTCTTCGGTGGTGTCCAGATCGTGACCAGGAATCCCGAAAACGGCAGGCTCGACGGTGCGGGTGACCCGCGGCGCGGGGGAGCGGTGGCCTATGGCTGAGTATCCGGATCCGGACGACTATCCGTCACCCGACCTGCGGCCGTTCATGGCCGCCGACGTCGCAACCCGGGAAATCCCGGACTTTGAAGCCGAGGGCCTGCTGGACGGCCTCGACGGCGATGCCCGCGCCGCCCGGATCAAGCTCCTGACCGAGCTTTACATCGAGGACGGAGTCGACCTCCAGACCCTCAAGGACGAGGTCGAATCCAACCGCCTGGCCCTGTTGCCTGCGGACATTGTGCTCGGCAGGACATCGGAGAAGTACACGCCGGACGAGATCGCCGAACTGGCCGGCCTTCCGGTTGCGGACTTCCAGAACCTGATCGCGGCGGTTGGACTGCCTCGCCCCCGACCCGACCAGCGGCGCTTCGACGAATCCGACCTGATGGCTGCGCGGCGCCTGCGGCGGTTCCAGGAAGCCGGAATCCCGACCGAAAACCTGCTCGCCGCGACCCGGCAGGTAGGTAGCTCGGCCGCACGGATCGCCCAGGCCCACCGTGACCTGGTTGCCTCGGACATCATCGCCCCCGGCGCCGATGAGTACGAGGCCGCTTCCCAGCTGCGCGAAGCCTCGCTATCACTCCTGCCCCTGGCCGAGCAGGCCGTCGAGTACGCGCTCCGCTCACATTTCCTGGACCAGCTCAGAAACCAGGCGATGGCAATGGCCAACCCGGGCCTGCTCGGCGCCGACGAGGGGGTCGAAGTCTCCGTCTGTTTTGCCGACCTCGTTGGCTTCACCCGGCTTGGCGAAAGGTCGGAGCTGGAACAGATCGGCACCGTCGCCAAACTGCTCGAATCGGTGGCGATCGAGGTCACCAATCCCGAGGTCAGGCTCGTCAAGACGATCGGTGATGCCGCGATGCTGGTCTCGGAGGACGGTGCGGCGCTGTTCGACGCGGCGCTGCGGTTCATCGAGGTCGGCCAGGAAGCGGGCGATGACCTGCCGGCCCTGCGGGTCGGCGTCGCCCGGGGCGAAGCGCTCCATCAGGTCGGAGACTGGTTCGGGCCACCGGTGAACCTGGCCAGCCGGATCACGGAAACCGCGAGGCCGGACAGCGTTCTGGCGGAGAGCAAGGCCGTTGAAGCGGCCGGCGACGAACTGTTCAGGTACTCGAGGGTCGGCCAGCACAAGTTCAAGGGGCTCGACCGGCCGGTCAAGCTCTACCGTGTCAGGCGGGCCTCCGAGCGGCGCCAGGAACCACCAGACCGGCGCTGACCTTCGTCGTCGGCCGGAAACGGCAGCTCACGTACCCGCGTACTATCGCGGCCATTTCCGGCCTGTCTCCTCGGCAGCTCCGCCCTGGAGGATCCGGGCATCCACTCGCCCGAGGCGGGTGGCAGGTGCGAGCCTCAGTCAGGCTTGCGGGCTGAGAGGAGGAGGTTGTAGAAGAGCTCCGCCGGCAGGTGGGGTTCGAGGACGTTGTTGTCGACCTTCTGGAAGGCGATGTAGCTGCGGAAGGCGAAGTTGCGCCAGCGCAGCGGGATCGACTCCGGGGTGGCGGTAGATTCCATCGAGCGCATGCCCCAGCCCCAGACGTTGGCGACCAGTTCCTCGCCGTTCACCTTGGTGTCGACGAAGCCGGAGCGTGGCGGGATCGCCCGGAGATCAGCCGGCACGAAAGCGTGGACGTCGACCTCGGGTTCGAGGCTGTGCTCGTCGTCGGTCATCTCTTCTTCGGTGTGCTCGAGGGTGTCGGCGCCCAGCAGGCGACGCCAGACCGGGGCAACCAGGTTGCCGGTTCGCTTCGGGACGACGGCGAGCCGGTCGCCGTACCTCGACGGCTCGCCACAGAAGACGATGTGGCCGCCGGGCCGGAGCACACGGTAGAACTCTGAGAAGGCCCTGTCGAGATCGGGGATGTGGTGGAGAACCGCGTGGCCGATCACAGTGTCGAAGGACCCGTCCTCGAAGGGCAGCGTCTCGGCCTCGGTGACCACCGTCTTCACCGGGAAGCCGAGCGACTTCGCGGTCTTCGAGAGCGACTTCAGCATTCCCGGGGAGATGTCCGTCGCGGTCAGGCTCTCGATCAGCCCCTGGCTGGCGAGATTGAGCGAAAAGTAGCCGGTTCCGGCTCCGATCTCGAGCGTGTCTCCCAGCGTGTCCGGCATCTCACCGAGGGCCTTCTTCAGCTTCAGCGCCACCTGATGCTGGCCGGTCTCGCCGAAGTCGATCCCCCACTTGGCGTCGTAGGAGTCAGCCGCCGCGTCGTGGTAGCGGGTGTTCACGTCCTTGATGTGTTCCGGCGTTGCGGTCGGGGAAGCGGGCATGGCGGAGAAAGATAGGGAAGAATCGCTTTCCTTGACCGACTCGTACATCCAGAGCAATCAGCCAGAAGGGGTGCCGGCCCTCGAATTGACCGGCGAGCGGACCCTGCCCGACGTGCCGGAGGAGAACTACTGGTACCGGCGGCACCTCGTCGTGTACGAATGGATCGCCGAACGGGTGAGGGGCCTGAAGGTTGCCGACCTGGCCTGCGGCGAGGGCTACGGTTCGGCCGTGCTCGGCCGCTCGGCCGCCGATGTGATCGGCGTCGATGCGAACCCGGAAGCTTTCGAGCACGCGAGCGCCAAGTACACGACTACAAACGTCACATTCCGCCGCGAGCTGGTCGAGAGTTTCACCGAGCCTCGTGACGCAATCGTCTTCCTGCAGACGATCGAACATGTCCAGGATCCGGACTCGCTGGTGGCCGGCTTCGCCGAGATCGCCCCCGTTTCCTACATCTCCACGCCCAACTTGCTGACCCTCGCGCCCGAGGGGGCCGAGAAGTCGGACAACCCCTGGCATGTCAAGGAGTACCGCCTGGAGGAGTACCGGGCCCTGCTCGAGCCCCACTTCTCGCGAGTGGAGATTCTTGGCCTTCATCACGCCCGCAAGCTCAAGGCGCACGAACTGGCACTTTCCCTGGGCTGGGACCGGGTCCACGAGTCGCTCGGCCTCAGCAAGCCTTTCTACGACCGCTTCACCCCGGCCATCAGGGCATCCGATTTCCGCCTGTCAACCCACGATCTCGAAAGCTCCCTGGACTTCCTCGCCGTCTGCCATGTCTGAAGGAGCGACCCAGCCGGGCGCGGGCGATCTCGCGATCGTCCTTCATTCCCACATGCCGTATGTGGAGGGGTTCGGCACCTATCCGTTCGGGGAAGAGTGGCTGTTTGACGCGGTGATCCGCTCCCATCTGCCGGTGCTCGAGATCGCCCGGGACCTGACCATGACGGTCACTCCGGTGCTGGCCGACCAGCTGGAGGCCGAAGACGCGCGCGAGCGACTCGAGACCTTCCTGCGGGACCATCGGCTGGGGGCCGCCAAGCGGGACGTCGAAAGCGCCGATCCCGACTATGTGGATGCGGCCCGGGCCGAGGTGAGGCGGTACGAACGATCTCTCTCCCTGCTGGAAGCAACCGGGGGCGACCCGCTCGCGGCCTTCGCGGCCGCCCGGGACAGAAACGTATCGCTGATTCCATCGAGCGCCACCCATGCCGTCCTGCCGCTGCTCGCAACCCGGGCCGGCCTGGACGTCCAGGTGGCCACCGGGATCGCCTCGCATCGCCGTCGCTTCGGCGAGTCGAGGGGCTTCTGGCTGCCCGAATGCGCCTACCGTCCCGGGCTGGAGAGCGACCTCGAGAGGCACCAGGTGGAGTGGTTCTGCGTCGACCAGAGCCGGCACGAGCCGGAACAGCGGGCGCTGACGCCGGTCAGGACGGGCGCCGGGCCGCTCGCTTTCACGATCGACTGGGCCGCGGTCTCCTGGCTCTGGGACATGTCCGGCTACCCGTCCTGGTCCGGCTACCAGGACTTTCACCGCCTTTCGATGAACGGCGTCCACATCTTTCGCATCGACGGCGGTCCGTATGACCCGGAGGCCGCCGGCCGACGCGCATCCGTGCAGGCGGACGAGTTTCTCGGCGCGATCCGCTCCCGGCTCGACGGGTTTCGCGAGTCCACGGGCGAGCGCGGCCTGATCACGTTCGCGATCGACTGTGAACTGCTTGGCCACTGGTGGAAGGAAGGGCCCCAGTGGCTGGCCGCGGTGCTGGACCGGGCGGCGCGGGCGGGCGTGAACCTGGTCACCCTCGACCAGGCAGCAGACAGTCACGGCGAGGCAGCCCGGTCCGAGGACCTCAAGCCGTCGACATGGGGGGAGGACAAGGACTTTCGCACCTGGGATTCACCTTCCGTCGCCGACCTCGCCTGGGCCTCCCGCAGCCTCGAGCTGCGTGTGGGCGAGATGATCCGCGACCTACCGAGGCACCGGGCCGAGCGTGCGGCGAGAGAGCTGCTGATGGTGCAGTCGAGCGACTGGGCCTTCCTCGACCAGCGCGGCCAGGCCGGCGACTATCCATTCGACCGGGCCACCGGACACGCGGAAAGCGCCTTCGAAGCCCTACAATCCGACTCAACAAACAGCGGGGTACCCATCGGACCCGGACTCCGCAGTCTCGCTCCTGACCTCACGCTTACGCCGTTTCTCACTCCCTAGACATCAGCCCAAGCCCTTGCCTCGCATTCTCGTAGTCACCTGGGAGTACCCGCCGCTGATCGAGGGTGGACTCGCCCGTCACGTGCGGAAGCTCTCCGAAGCGCTGGTCGAACTCGGGGTCGAGGTCCACGTCCTTACCCGGGGCGGAGAGCAGGCGACGGTCGAGGAAGAGATGGCCGGAGTGCAGATCCACCGGATCGTCGAGCCCGAGCGCCCGACCGACCTCGGTGAATTCGTCACCTGGGTCGAACGGATGAACGCGGACATGCTCGCGGCCGGCGTGGAGCTGGGTGACCGCATCGACTTCGATCTCGTTCACGGGCACGACTGGCTCGTCGCCGGAGCCTGCGACCATCTCGCCCGCCGGTTCAACGCGCCATTGGTGACCACGATCCACGCGACCGAATTCGGCCGCCACCAGGGCTGGGTGGACAAGCATCCGCAGTCCCACATACACGGGGTGGAGAAATGGATAGCCAACCGGTCGGACCGGGTCATCGCCTGCTCGCACTTCATGCGTGAGCAGATCGCCGACATCTTCAGCGTCGAGGAAGGCCGCATCTCGGTCATCCCGAACGGAATCGACCCGGAGGATCTCCCGGCCGAGGATCCGGCGGAGCTTGCCCGACTGCGCTCGCAGTTCGCCGCTCCGGAAGAAAACCTCGTTCTGCTGATCGGCAGGCTGGTCTACGAGAAAGGTTTCCAGCTGGCACTCGAAGCGATGCCGGAAGTCATCGCGGCGCTGCCGAACACGCGGTTCCTGGTCGCCGGCTCCGGCACCCACGAGGCCGAACTCCACAAACAGGCGAACGAACTCGGCCTGATGGAGCACGGCACCTTCCTCGGCTGGATCGGCGATGACGTACTTCATTCCCTCTACCGGATCGCCGATCTCACAGTCGTGCCTTCGATCTACGAGCCGTTCGGGTTGGTGGCGCTCGAAGCGATGGCTTCCGAATGTCCCTGCATCGCGGCCGATACCGGCGGACTCCGTGAGGTCGTGCCGATCGAGGGCGCGGGCCTCAGGTTCCGCGCCTCCGATCCGGAACATCTCGCCGAGGCTGCCATCCAGGTTCTCGGCGACCCGGAGCTCAGCAAGCGGATGGTCGAGGAAGGCCTCGCCCACATCCGCATGTTCGACTGGAACGAGATCGCCCAGCAGACGCTGGACCTTTACGAATCACTGGCCATCGCCACCGATTCCGCGAGCTAGGGAATCTCCATTACTCCGGGAGTGCCTGGTTCCGGTTCCACGGGGTCGGGCCATATGAGCCCGGTCGGGGCTTCGCGCATGCGAAGGATCCGGGCAGGCACGCCCCCGACCACGGCATTGGCCGGCACGTCCTTGGTCACTACGGAGTTGGTCCCGATCACGGCGTTGTCACCAACCCTGACCCCCCGCAGGATTGCTGCGCCGTAACCGATCCAGACGTTCGAGCCGACCACCACCTCTTCCATGTAAATCCCCTGTTCGCGGATCGGCTTCTCGATGTCGACGACTCCGTGGTCGAAGTCGATGAACATGGTCCGGTCGGCGATCACGCATTCGGCGCCGATCTTCACTCGCCGGTAAGCGGAGATGGTGCATTCCTGGCCGAGGACCGTCTTGGGCCCGATCTCCACCTCGCCTTCGTGGCAGCGGACCTTCGTACCGTCGCCGATCCATACCCAGCGCCCAAACCTGATCCGGGCCTGCTTTCCGGTCTGGAGCTGAAGGTCCCGGCCGAAGAACACGGGGCCGTCGGTGGCCCATCTGTGACCGGAGTGGGTGAGCAGCCTCCGCCAAAGGTAGCGCCAGAAAAGCCGCAGGTACTTTGGCTTCAGCATTCCCTTCCGGGCAAAGGATGAGAGTGAGCGGGTCAAATTGGCCGTGAGTCTAATTAGACTGGCCTGGTCCATGAATGACGCCCCCGCCACGATCAGCCCCCTCGCCGAAAGGCTCCTCGCGGGCGACAAGCGCGCGCTGGCCCGGGCCATCACCCTGATCGAATCCGACGATCCGGCCGGCTGGGAGCTGGTCCGGGAGGTCTATCCGAAGACCGGGAAGGCGCGGATAATCGGCTTCACCGGCCCGCCCGGTGTCGGCAAGAGCACTCTGATTGGCGCTCTCACCAGGGAACTCCGCAAGGAGGACCGGGAGGTCGCGGTCCTTTCGATCGATCCCTCCTCCCCGTTCACCCAGGGGGCCCTGCTCGGCGATCGCATCCGGCTGACCGAGCACTTCCTCGACAAGGGCGTCTTCATCCGGTCGATGGCTTCCCGCGGCGCCCTCGGAGGGCTCTCGGAAGCTGCCCTTCAGGCGGCGCTGGTCATGGATGCCTCGGGCAAGGACGACGTTCTGGTCGAAACGGTCGGGGTGGGACAGGGCGAGATCGACATCGTCGACCACGCCGACACCATCGTCCTGGCCCTGATGCCGGGGTCGGGTGACTCGATCCAGGCCCTGAAGGCCGGCGTCATGGAGATTCCGGACATCATCGTGGTCAACAAGTCGGATCACCCGATGACCGACACGATGATCCGCGAGGTACGCGGGGCCCTTTCCCTCTCCCATACGCCGGGCGGCTGGCGGGTCCCGATCCTCCGAACCGAGGCAGCACGGGGCGAGGGGACTGAGGAACTCGCGGCCAAGGTGGCCGAACACCGCGCCTTCATCGAATCCGAGGGAACGCTGGCCGAGCGGCGGGCCCGTAATCTGCGCTCGGAAGTCCTGGGGCTGGCAACCGCAAGGCTCAGGCGCCGCCTTGAAGCGGCAATCGAGGATGATCCAAGAGTGGCGGAGCTTCTGAACCGGGTCGTCAGCCGGGAACTTGATCCCGCATCGGCCGCGGCCGAACTGCTGGAAGGAGAGATTGATGAGTGAAACGACGGCACCCCAGCCCAGTCTTGAGGACGTCAAATCCTGGGACGGTTACCGGGTGGATGACATTACCGGCCAGGGCGTGGCCCGGGTCGAGGGTCTCTTTGTTGATGGCGAGACCGGCGAGCCGACCTGGATCCTCGTCAAGCTCGGGCGGTTCGGCAAGGTGGTACCGGTCTCGATCCGTGAATGCGCTGCAGCGGCAGGGCGGGTGTGGACGCCCCATGACCGTGAGGTGATCCGCAATGCTCCGGCCGTCGATCCGGCCCTTCCCCTCAACCGGGAGCAGGAGAACCAGGTGCTCGAGTACTACGGGATTCCCGACACTGTCGGCCGTGCTGCCGAGATCAAGGACCGTCCGGCGGGTTCGATCACCGCCAATCCCCTGACGGCCTGAACCCCGCCGCCCGGCGAGCTTCCGATCGATGCCCCGAGTCATCTACTGCACGGCTACGACCCTCAACGGGTTCATAGCCACCGATGACAACTCGCTGGACTGGCTCTTCGAGGTTGGCTCCCCGGAAGCGGTTGATTTTCAGTCCTTTCTCGACGGCGTCGACGTGCTGGTCTGCGGTTCCACCACCTACGAGTGGGTCTACGGTCACGAGAACCTGGCCGAGCAGCCGGAGAAGTGGCGGGAGTTCTACGGTGAGCGCCCGACCTTCGTGTTCAGCAGCCGGGACCTTCCGGTGCCGGAAGGCGCAGACGTTCGTCTGGTCGACGGCCGGGTGGAGGATCACCTCGGGGAGATCCGGGATGCCGCCGGCAAGGGAGATATCTGGGTGATTGGAGGCGGCGATCTTGCCGGCCAGTTCCTCGACGCCGGGGCTCTCGACGAGCTTCAGATCACCCTCACGCCGGTTGCCCTTGCTTCCGGCGCGCCACTCTTTCCCCGTGAAATCCACTCTGACCGCCTCGAGCTGGTTTCGGCCGAGAAGTTCGGCCAGTTCGCCCACCTGACCTTCCAGACCCGCCCGACCTGAACAGGCCTCTGCCGCCGAGGGTCCGGCCAGCGTTCCCGGGCTCGGCCAGCGGACGCATACCCCAAAAACTCTCGCGAGACGGAACGTTCCGTCTCGCGAGAGTTTTTCGGGAGTACCTGGTCCCGCGGTCGGGGGTGCTCGAGGAACCCAAAGGCGGTGGGGGAGAGTCCCTTCTCTCCAGGCCTTTGTGTCTCAGGTGAGACTTCGGGATGAGAAGAGATGGCCGGATGAGAGGCGACGGAGTGAGAAGTCCCGGAATGCGATCCTCACGGCCACGGTTGAGCTGCTCCTGGCGGGGGGCTGGAACCGGCTAACCATGGACGCCATTGCCAGGCACGCCCGGGTGGGAAAACAGACGATCTACCGTTGGTGGCCGACCAAGGGTGCGGTTGTCTTCGAGGCCGTGCTCGGTGACGGTCCGGACCGCCTGGTGATCCCGGACACGGGAGACTTCCATTCAGACCTGAAGACCTTTCTGCGTACCGCAGTGGCCGAGTTCTCGGAGCCGTCGTTCGACCGGCTGATGAGGGCCGTCACCATAGGTTTCCAGGAGGATGCCGCGCTTGCGCGGGAACTCCAACGGCGGATTCTGGGTCTTCTGACCGCGATCACGGTCGACTGGATCGAAGCGGCAAGCTCGAACGGCCAGGTTGATCCTGATGTCGATCCGGCGACCCTGGCGGAGCTGATCTACGGGCCGCTGTTGAGGCGGTGGCTGCTCGGCACCGGCAAACTCGACAGGGAGTTCGCCGATGCCGTCGCGGAAATGATCGGGCGGGTGGTCAGCAGCCCAGGGCGCGGGCGATGACCATCTGCTGGACCTCGTCGGTGCCCTCGCCGATAGTCAGGATCTTCGCGTCCCGGTAAAAGCGGCAGACCGGATATTCCTCGATGAAGCCGTAGCCGCCGTGGATCTGGACCGCCTCCTCGGTGGCCCGGACGGCAAGCCGGCCGGTGATCAGCTTCGCCTGGGCGGCGGTGAGGGTGAAGTTTTCGCCCCGGTCCTTCTCGACAGCTGCCTTGTAGGTCAGCAGGCGGGCGGCCTCGATCTGGGATGAGATGTCGGCGATTTTCGCCTGTATGGCCTGGAACTTCGAGATCGACTTGCCGAAGGCCTGGCGCTCCTTCGCGTACTTGATGGCCTCGTCGAGCGCACCCTGGGCGACGCCGACAGACATCGCGGCGACACCGATCCGGCCGCCGTCGAGAATCTGGAGAAACTGCTTGAAGCCCTGGCCGCGCGGGCCCAGCAGGTTGCCGGCGGGAACCCGGGCGTCCTCGAAGGTCAGCGGGTGCGTATCCGAGGCGTTCCAGCCCATCTTGCGGTAGGGCGGATCGACCGTGTACCCCGGGGTGCCGTTCGGGACGATGATGTTGGAGATCTCCGGGCGGCCGTTCTCGTCCTTGCCGGTGACGGCGGTGATCGTGACGCAGGCGGAGATGTCGGTGCCCGAGTTGGTGATGAACTGCTTGGCTCCGTTGACCACCCACTAGTCGCCGTCGAGTTCGGCGCGGGTTCTGGTGTTGCCGGCATCGGAGCCGGCCTCCGGCTCGGTCAGGCCGAAAGCGGCCAGCTTCCTGCCTGCGCAGAGATCGGGCAGCCACTCGGCCTTCTGCTCGTCGGTACCCCAGTTGTAGATCGGAGTGGTGCCTAGCGAGATGTGGGCGGCCAGGGTGATCGCGACCGAGGAATCGATCCGGGCGAGTTCTTCGACCGCGAGCGCATACGAAAGGATGTCTCCGCCGCTTCCGCCGTACTCCTCGGGGAAGGGAATCCCCATCAGGCCCAGATCACCGAGCTTGTCGACGATCTCGTAGGGGAAGGTCTTGGTCCGGTCCAGCTCTTCGGCCACCGGAGCGACCTCGTTGCGGGCGAAATCCCGGACGGTCTGCTGGAGCAGCCGCTGTTCGTTGTTCAGGTCGAAATCCATGCCCGCGATCCTATGTATCGGGCGCATCCGACGACTTATCGGGGCAGCAGGCACCTTTGGTTTCGGACCTGTGAATCCTCGCTTGTGTGAGATATCTCATAGAGAGTCGCATCATGCGACTTACTGCGATAGGGTGTCGCCACGAAGTGGCTTTCCAGACGGCAAGCCAGACCCGACCCCGAAAGGGGAACACCATGAAGCGCAATCCGAGAAACCGAACGAGATTCCAGTTCAGGCCGCTGAAGATCGACCTGACCGAAGCCGAGATCCTGGCTGACCTCCAGTACGGAGTCGGCAAGGAGCCCCGGCAGGTGCGCGCGTCGCGCCGTGGCGCCCACACCCGGTGACCCAATTGACTGAAACTGCCCGGACGGTCGCGGCGGCGCTGGCTGAAGAGCAGCCGGAGACAAGCCGTTCGCTGACCGTCCACTGGCAGGATCCGATGGCGATGGCCTCGAAGGGCCTCGAGATGGCAGGCCTCGATTACATGGAGGCCGTCATGAACCGGGAAGTTCCGCCGCCCCCGATCGCGGTGCTGATGAACATGGCCCCGATCGAGGTGGAGGAAGGTCGCGCGGTTTTCGCGGCCCTTCCGGGTGAGGAGCACTACAACCCGATCGGGGTGGTTCACGGAGGATTCATGGCAACCCTCCTCGACTCGGTAGCGGGCTGTGCCGTCCACACGACCCTGGCGCTCGGCGAGGCCTATACGACCCTCACCCTCGAGGTGAAGAATCTCCGTCCCCTGACCCGGGAAACCGGGCCGGTACGGGGCGAGGGGAAGGTCGAGTATCGCGGTCGCCGCCAGGCCACCGCCAACGCGACCATCTTCGCGGAGGAGACCGGCAAGCTGCTGGCCAGCGCCACCTCCACCTGCATGATCATGAGCTGATCAGTCGCCCAGGTTCCGGGCAAGCGCGACGAGGAGGTGGACCCCGAAACCGGTCGGGCCCTTGCCCCAGTACTCGCGCCCGGTGTCCCAGGCCGTCCCGGCGATGTCCACGTGGGCCCACGGCTTCCCCTCGGTGAACTCCTCGAGGAAAGAGCCCGCGTAGATCGTTCCCGCCTTGCGCTGGGCTGAAGCGTTGACCAGGTCGGTTATCTCGCCCTTGGTGAGGTTCTTGTACTCCTCGTGAAGGGGGAGACGCCAGACCAGCTCGCCGCTCTGTTCGCCGGCTTCAGTGACCTCGGAGGCCAGGGCGTCATCGTTTGAGATCAGGGCGGCATAGGTCGAGCCGAGGCCGATCAGGACCGCACCGGTGAGGGTGGCCAGGTCGACCATCCGGTCCGCTCCTTCGCGGGCACAGTGGACGAGGGCGTCGGCGAGGATCAGGCGACCCTCGGCGTCGGTGTTTGTCACCTCGACGGTCTTGCCGTTCAGCTGAGTGATGATGTCGCCTGGCTTGAGGGCGGTGCCGGACGGCATGTTCTCGGTCGACGGCAGGACGGCGATGATGTCGATCGGAAGGTCGAGTTCTGCGATCGCGCCGACCGCCTCGAGGACGGCCGCGCCTCCCGACATGTCCATCTTCATCTCATGCATTCCGGCCGATGGCTTGATCGAAATGCCACCGGTGTCGAATGTGACGGATTTGCCGATCAGTCCGAGAGTCTCACCTTCCCCGCCGCCCCCGCTGTACTTCAGGGTGATGAGCCGTGGTTCGACGTGCTGTCCGCCCTTCGAGACTGCCTCGAGGCCGCCCATGCCGGCGGCGACGATCTGCTCCCTGTCCATCACGTCGACGGAGACCTTGTCGAAACTGGAAGCGATCTCCCGGGCCCGCTCGGCCAGGTACTCCGGGGTCGCCTCATTGGCCGGGAGGCTCTGCAGATAGCGGGCCCGGTTGCCGGCGTTGGCGACGACTTCGCCAACCCTTACCGCGGCGGCGAGGTCGAGTCCGCTGTTGATCTCGACCGCCTTCAGCGACGGGGGAGCTTCCGCACCGTCGCTGCCCGACTTGTACCGGTCGAACTCGAAGGCGGCAAAGCCCGCGCCCTCGACCAGAGCGGCGGCGATCCGACCGGGTTCGACGCCATCGGGCGCTTCCGGCAGCATCCAGGCGAGCGCCTCGCCCTTGACCTGACCGAGTGCCCGTTGTGAAACGGCGCCGACGACCCTGGCCTTCTCGGCGGTGAAGTCTTCTTTCTTGCCGAGGCCGACGACAACCACCCGTTCGGGCTTGCCGGGATACACGATGACCTGTGACTTGAACTCGCCGGAGGCATCGCCCGCGCCGGCAGTGCTGCCCAGCGGCTGGGAAAGCTCGTCGCCTTCGTAAAGGCCGACGGCAACCAGGTCGGCGTCGAGTTCGGACAGGGCGACATTGGTGGTGTAGGCCTTCATTCGCCGGAGTCTAGTCACCCGGTATCGTCCATATTCCGCTTCGTTTCGTCCATTTTTGGATTTCCCCTCAGACCTGAAAGGCAACATGGCCCGCACCGTCATCCTGAGTACTGCCCGCACCCCCTTCGGCAAGATGGGTGGTGGACTCGCCACCGTGAACGCAGCCGAACTCGGCGGTGTCGCGATCGCCGGAGCCCTCGAGCGCGCAGGCGTGGCGCCCGACCAGGTCCAGCAGGTCAGTTACGGCCAGGTGATCCAGGCCGGGCAGGGCCAGATCCCCTCACGGCAGGCCCAGATCAACGGCGGCATCCCCAAGGAAGTTCCTTCGGAGACCGTCAACAAGGTCTGCGCTTCCGGCATGCGCGCCGTCGGCCTGATCGATCAGGCTGTCCGCGCCGGCGACATCGAGGTCGGGGTCGCGGGTGGCATGGAATCCATGTCGCTGGCTCCCTACCTGCTGCCTGGCGCCCGCTCCGGCTTCCGCATGGGTGACGTCAAGGCGGTCGACTCGATGACTCACGATGGACTGACCAACCCCTTCACCCACCTCCAGATGATCGCCGAGGCTTCGACCGTCTCGAACGAGGTCGGCATCACCCGCGAGGAGATGGACGCCTGGGCCGCCCGATCCCATGATCTCGCCCAGAAGGCGAAGGAGGCCGGCTACTTCCAGGAAGAGATCGTTCCGGTGACCGTCAAGGGTCGCAAGGGCGACACCGTGGTCGAGGAAGACGAGGCGATCCGGCCCGGAACCACCGCCGAGAGCCTTTCCGGTCTGCGTGCGGTCGGTGGAGAGGACGCCACCCACACCGCCGGCAACGCCCCCGGCGTCAACGACGGTGCCGGTGCCCTCGTACTTGCCTCGGAAGAGTGGGCCGAGGCCAACGGAAAGACCCCGATGGCAACGATCGTCGGCTACGGACAGATCGGTGACGAGTACGCCTGCCTCGCCAAGACCCCGGCCCTCGCCGCGAAGGCTGCGCTCGACAGGCTGGGCAAGTCGCCGGCCGAGGTAGACCTGTGGGAAGTGAACGAGGCTTTCGCTTCGGTGACCCTGAACACGATCAAGATGCTCGATCTCGACCCGGACAAGATGAACGTGAACGGTGGAGCGGTCGCCCTCGGCCACCCGATCGGCGCCTCGGGTGCCCGCGTGATCGGCGCCCTGGTGCGCGAGCTCCAGCGTCGGGGCGGTGGCCTGGGCTGCGCCGCGATCTGCTCGGGCGGCGGTCAGGGCGACGCCATCCTCGTCGAGGTCTAGGAGCCTGCCCGGGCGGCCTGTACGCTCGGGTTGCCTTGGAGATCGAGCGGAAATTTCTGGTTGAACGGACCCCGGCGGAGCTTGAAGGCTCCGGCGGGGTCCATCTGCTTCAGGGGTATCTCGCGGTCGACCGTGATTCAGAGGTTCGCCTGCGCAGGGCCGGCGACCGGGTCACGCTGACTGTCAAGCGTGGCCACGGAGAATCCAGGGACGAAGCCGAAGTGGAACTCGAGCCGGTCAGGTTCGAGGAGCTGTGGCCGCTGACCGAAGGCCGCCGGGTCGAGAAGGTGAGGCACCGGATCGACCTGGAAACCGGTCTCGTCGCCGAGCTTGACATCTACTCGGGAGAGCTCGAGGGGGTGTCGGTGGTCGAGGTGGAGTTCGGCTCGACCCGGGACTCAGCCGCTTTTGATCCGCCCGGCTGGTTCGGGCGGGAGCTGACCGGCGACCCCGCCTGGGCGAACCAGGGCCTCGCACTGAACGGGAGACCGGAGAAGGCGCTCGAGTTCCGCCTGCGGCCCGGTGAACCGCCGGCAGACGGGATCTTCCGGGTCGTGGCCGCCAGGACCGCACAGGCCGCCGCCGCCGTCAGGACGGCCGGAAAGGCCGAGGACCCGGCCGAACACGTTCACGAGGCGCGCAAGAGCCTGAAGAAGTCCCGGTCGGCCCTCCGTCTGTTGAGGGGAGTGATCGACGACGATCAGCGAAGGGACTCGAACCAGCGCTGTCAGTCTGCCGCGCGCCTGCTTTCAGGCCCGAGGGACGCCGAAGTGAAGCTGGAAATTCTGGCCAGGGTGACCGGGTCGAACCCGGATCCGGCAGCAGAGAGGTGGCGGGAATGGCTGGAAGCAGAAGCGAACCTGCACCGGGGGGATCTCAACCCGGCCGGTCTGGCCGAGGCCGTGGCATCGATCGAGGAGGTTCGACGGAGATTCCGGTCGCGTTCGGCCGGGGATGCCCTCGACGTCGTCGTCTCAAACGTGGGGCGTGGCTACAGGCGCGGACGCAGATCGATGAAGCTGGCCCGGAAGAGCGGCGAACCGGAGCACTTTCACGACTGGCGAAAGCGGGCAAAGGACCTCCGCTACCAGCTGGAGATTCTCGAGCCGCGGCTATCCGGCCATTTCACGGAGCTGCGCGAGATGGCCGAGGAGCTGGCGGAGCTGCTCGGCGACCTTCATGATCTCGACGTCCTCCGGGATGACCTCGCCCTGAGGGATCTGGATCCGGACGACCGGAAGAGGCTTGACGACCAGATCTCCGAGGTCAGGGAGCAGAAGATCGGTGATTGCCTCGAGCTCGGCAAGAAGACGTATCGGCAGAAGCCCGGACGGTTCGAAAGCCTGCTGGCGGCGGAACTCGATCCGTAACCTTTGCCTGGATGGCCAGGCAGGCAGCGTTCTTCGACCTCGACAAGACCCTCATGGCGGGTTCCTCCGGCATGCAGTTCGCCAAGGCTGCACGGGAACGCGGGCTGATCTCCAGAGCCCAGATAATCCGCTGGGGACGCGATCACGCCCGGTACCGGATCAAGGGGGCTACGGACGATGAGACCAGCGAGATACTGAAGGTGGCAAGGGAAACGCTTTCCGGGGTCTCGTACATCGAGATCTCCAGGATGTGGCCGGAGGTGCTGGCCGGGATCCTGCCCCGCATCTACCCGGAGGTGCTTGGCGAGGTCCACCGCCACCAGGACGAGGGCAGGCTCACCTACATCGTCAGCGCCGCAGGCTCGGACATGGTCGAATCCCTGGCCCAGGTGCTGGGAATGGACGGCGGCATCGGAACCCGTTATCTGGTCACGGACGGTGTCTACACCGGCGAACTTGACGGGCCGTTCGTGTACGGACGGGGCAAAGTCACCGCGATCGAGGCCCTGGCAGGCCAGGTGGACATCGACCTTGAAGGTTCATGGGCCTATTCCGACTCGGCCTCCGACCTGCCGATGATGCGGCTGGTCGGCAACGCGGTCGCGGTGAACCCCGACGCCCCGCTGCTCGAGGCCGCCCGGCGGGAAGGGTGGAAGGTGATGCGTTTTGAGCGGCTGGGCCGCAACCTCGCCATAGGCGGGACGGTCGGGGTCGCCGCGCTCGTTGGTGGAATCGGCGGCTGGCTTTCCCGTCGCCGGGCGCTCTAGGTCCGGCGTCAATACCGGTTTCTCCCTTAAGATCACCGGAGTCCTCATGGAGCTCACGTCAACACCGAATACAGATTCGGCCCGCAAGGCAGCAGAGGCGGCCGGCAAAGAGTTCACCACGATGTCCGGCAAGCCGATCAAGGCCCGCTACGGACCGGAGGACCTGACCGGCGACCCGGAAGCAAAGATCGGCGAACCGGGCCGGTATCCGTTCACCCGGGGGCCCTACGAATCGATGTACCGCGGCCGCAACTGGACGATGCGCCAGTTTGCCGGGTTCGGCACGGTGGAAGAGACCAACGAGCGCTTCCACTATCTGCTGGAGCACGGCCAGACCGGCCTTTCGACCGCCTTCGACATGCCGACCCTGATGGGCTACGACTCCGACCACGCGCGTTCGCTTGGCGAGGTCGGGCGTGAGGGTGTGGCGGTCGACACGATCGATGACATGGAGATCCTCTTCCAGGGCATTCCGCTCGGCGAGGTATCGACCTCGATGACGATCAACGCGCCGGCCGCGATCCTCCTCGCCTTCTACGTCCTGGTCGGCGAAAAGCAGGGAGTCGCCCCCGAGAAGCTTTCCGGCACGATCCAGACCGACATCCTCAAGGAGTACATCGCCCAGAAGGAGTGGTGTTTCCCGGTCGAGCCGGCGATGCGCCTCGTCACCGACATGGTCGAGTACTGCACGGACCACATGCCGCGCTGGCACCCGATCTCGATCTCCGGGTACCACATCCGCGAGGCCGGGGCGACCGCCGCCCAGGAGCTCGCCTTCACCCTGAAGGACGGTTTCACCTATGTCGAGCGGGCGATCGAACGGGGCATCGACGTCGACGCTTTCGCGCCGAGGCTCTCCTTCTTCTTCAACGCCCACATCGACTTCTTCGAGGAGATCGCCAAGTACCGCGCGGCACGGCGCATCTGGGCCCGCGAGCTGAAGGAGACCTACGGCGCGAAGAAGCCCGAATCGATGCGGCTTCGCTTCCACACCCAGACCGCCGGTGTTTCGCTGACCGCGCAGCAGCCACTGAACAACATCGTCCGCACGGCGATCGAGGCCCTGGCCGGGGTGCTCGGGGGCACCCAGTCGCTCCACACCAACTCTTTCGACGAGGCCCTCGCGCTGCCGACCGAGGAGGCTGTTCGCGTCGCGCTCAGGACACAGCAGATCATCGCCGAGGAAACCGGGGTCACCAATACGCCCGATCCGCTGGCCGGCTCCTACTTCGTAGAGGCGCTTACCGACGAGCTGGAGGCCGACGCCTACGACTACTTCCGCCGCATCGACGAGCTCGGCGGCATGGTCGAGGCGGTGCGCCAGAACTTCCCGCAACGGGAGATTGGCGAGGCGGCGTTCGACTTCCAGCGCCGGGTCGATGACGGCGAGTTCACCATCGTCGGCGTCAACCGCTACAAGACCGAAGAAGAGGAAGTGCCGCTCCTGCACATCGATCCCGCCCTGGAGACCAAGCAGGTCGAGAGGCTCGCGGCGACCAGGGCCAGGCGGGACTCCGCAGCGGTGGAATCGGCGCTCACGGCTCTCAAGGAAGCGGCGGCCGGCGATGCCAACCTCATGTATCCGATCCTCGAGGCTGCCCGGGTCCACACAACCGAAGGCGAGATGATCGAGGCGATGCAGGAAGTCTTTGGCACCTACACGGAGACGCCGGTCTTCTGACCGGAAGTAAGGTTCCCCTCCGATGAGCGCAGTCGCAGAACCGAAGACCGGTCGCAAGATCCGCGTGGTGGTCGCCAAGCCCGGTCTTGACGGCCATGACCGCGGCGCCAAGATCATCGCCCGTGCCCTGCGCGACTCGGGCATGGAAGTTATCTACACCGGACTTCACCAGACCCCGGAACAGATCGTCGAAACCGTGATCCAGGAGGACGCGGACGCGATCGGCGTTTCGATCCTGTCCGGCGCCCACATGACCCTGGTCCCCAGGATCCTCGAGCTTCTCGAAGCCGAGGACGTCGACGACGTCCTGATCACGGTCGGCGGCACGATCCCGACCAAGGACATCGACGAGCTGAAGGCGATGGGCGTCTCCGGGGTCTTCACTCCCGGCTCCCCGACCGACGACATCGTCGAGTTCATCCGCTCCGGCGTCCAGCGCCGCGATCTCTAGGCCAAGAGTCGCTCAAGAACAGAGTTGTGCGCCAATACGGCTCACAATCCTGCTTCCAGTAAGCCAGTTGGCGGTCGGTAGGGTTCGCGCATGTCTTCGATCGAGACTTTCACCCTGCGGGACGAGGGGCCGGACAGCGGCCTCGGGCAGGCGGAGATGGTCGCCGGGCGGATCGTCGATTTCATCGGCAAGGCCGAAAAGAGCCTTGTGCTCGCCCTCTATGACATACGACTCCCTGACCCGGTCGGGGCGACGGTAGCTGAGGCGTTCCGTGAAGCCGCGGAGCGTGGGGTGGAGGTGCGGCTCGCCTACAACGACGTGCCCGCAGACCCCGACGCAGGCAACTTCCTCCCGGCGGTTCACCCGCCGCCGGAGACGAATCCGGAGATCCTTGCCGAACTTCCGATCGAGACCCGGGCGATTTCGGGGATCCCCGACCTGATGCATCACAAGTACATGGTGCGGGACGAAACGGCGGTCTGGACCGGATCGGCCAACTGGTCCGTTTATTCATGGACCAGGCAGGAGAACGTCCTTGCGATCGTAGAGTCCGGCGAGATTTCCCGTGAGTACCTGGAGAACTTCGAAGAGCTCTGGAAAACCGGCAAGGTCGAGCGGTCCGGACATGGCGACCCGAACCCGATCACGGTCGGCGACGCTACGGTCCGGGCCTGGTTCACCCCCGGCCACGGGGAAGAGCTGGCCCAGCGCATCTCGACGAAGCTCGGGTCTGCCCGGCGCAGGATCAGGATCGCCTCGCCGGTCCTTACCTCCGGGCCGATACTGAGCACCCTGGCGGAGCTTTCCGGAAACAAGGGTCTTGACATCGCCGGGGTGGTCGACGAGCCGCAGACGGACCGTGTCTACGAACAGTGGGCGAGCACCGGATCGAAGTGGAAGATTCCGTTGCTCACCCGGGTGATCGAGGAGATCCCCTTCAGCGGCAAGCGTTCGGTGCCCTGGGGCACCGGTACGATTCGGGACTTCATGCACGCAAAGGTCACCGTCGCCGATGACACCGTCTTCCTGGGTTCTTTCAACCTGTCCCGGTCAGGTGAGGCGAACGCCGAGAACATGATCGAGATCGAGGATCCCGCAATCGCCGATTCGATGGCGGCTTTCATCGATGAGGTCCGGGTCCGCTACCCGCGCAGCTCGGTTCCGGACCGAGGTTCAGTGCGGAACTGAATCGATCTTTCCCGAATATGCCTGTCCGGACCAAACGCGGGACCAGTTGCACGTTCGGAGCCGGCTCAGGGGCCGGGACGGGTTGGGTCGGAGTAGCCAGCACCGACATCGCATGCGCCGGATTTTCTCCGCGCCCGCGCTTCGGTTGCCCTTGATGCCAGGTAGATCACGAGAAACAATCCAGCGCCAAGAAGCAATACGAACTGGGCCAAAAGAAGCGTTCGCGTACTCCGGTCGGACACGATCGATTCGTTCTCTCGAACGAAGTTGTACGCGTCGGAGCTAACGGACAGAAGCGTAACGGCGGTCAGGATGAAGACGACGCCATTTAGGAAGTTCTGGCGTTTCTCGTTTCGGTCTTGAGTCTCTGCGGCTTGGACGCTGTAGATGACTTCACAGGCTCTGGCGACCCTTTCCTGCCTCGCAGCGGTTGCCTCGATGTCGGCGAAATACTTCAGGAACGCCTGGTCCTCGTGGACCGCGGTCACGGCATCTGGTGTCGTACGCGATAGGACGGCCAATGCCAGAGCCCGAAGTCCATTCAATTCAGCTGGAGTTCGAGAAGGCACATGAGGCTTGGCATAGGCCTCTACCTGCCGGTGGGTCTCTTGCGAAAGCAGGGAATCGAATGAGCCAACAGTCGCACCCAGGACGTTTGCGATCTGATGGCACGCCTGAAGCCGCCCAATCGCCAAGACCGCTTCAGATCGGTCAAAGGACCCTTCCACGAGCGAGCGTGTTTCAAAAATGCGGCACTCCGAGGAGTAATGGAGACGACCGTGGAACTCGAAGTCAAAGATTCTCGCAGTCGCGCCCTTCGGATCGAACAGCGTCATCAGCTCCTCGGCTTCTCCTCGATCGTGCTCTTCAGTCAATTCGAGAACCGGAACGATGGATCTGACCAATCGCAGTTCCTCCCTGCCTGTCGAGTCGGTGAGCGGCTGAGGCAACTGGCGTTGGGACAAGTGAGTAAGAGGAGTGTCGATCTCCAAAGCAGTGCGGCGGACGTGTTCGACCGCCGCCCCGTGGAGCTTCCGTGCGATCGCCGGATGGTACGCGGAATACTCGAACATTCGCAGGATTCCTCGGATTCGATCCTTGGGTAGATCAGACCCAAATCGCAATTCCAGAAAAGCGGTCCCCACTGAGTAAATGGTCACCCGACAGGACTCAATCGTGACGCTGGCGGCGAGGTCTGCCATCGCTTCGTCGTACTGCGTTCGTTCAGTCCCTAAAGAAGCCGGACGGCCGATTTCCATCTCGTCGCGGAAAGCTTCGGCGGCTGCCCCTGCCCGCCATTCGCTGATCACATCAGCGGCAGAGTCGGCGAAGTCGACGACGACCCCTTCGCCAAGGGGGCAGGTCAATCCCACCCATCCGGTTTCCCAGCCACCGGTTGTTGCTGCTTCTGAAAACACATCGTCGCCAAGTCCATACGAGACGCCGAGATCGAAAGTGGCAGTCAGGCAAACCTCCATTCGAGCAGACTAGCGTTGGATCAAGGCTCCAACACTTCGCTGCCGACGTCTGCGCTGGCGTACGCTGGCATTTCGGCAAATTGCGAAAGGAGCACAGAGGTGGCATTGATCAAGCGAGGGGCAGCGGACGTCATCGACAAGGCCCTCGACCTGGGCATCGTGCCCGGGTTCAGCGTGATCGGCTTTCGGGCACGCAAGCGACTGTTCGGCTGGGAGGCCGACCGGCTCGACGGTCGCTCGGTGATGGTCACCGGAGCCAATGCCGGCATCGGCAAGGCGATCGCACTTGAACTCAGCCAGCGGGGGGCGGAGGTACACATGGTTTGCCGAGATCACGAGAAGGGCGAAGCCGCTCGAAACGAGATCTCCCTTCAGGGGCGTCCCGAACCTCGTCTCCACATCTGCGACCTCTCCAACCTCTCCTCCGTGAGGAAATTCGGCTCGGCCTTTGCAGCTGGGGACGAGAGGCTTGACGTCCTGATCAATAACGCTGGCGTCATGCCACCGGAGAGAAAGAGAACAGACGAGGGCTTTGAACTGACCTTTGCGACCAACGTGCTCGGGCCTTTTCTGCTGACTCAACTCCTGCTGCCGAAACTCCGCCAGAGCAATGGCGGCAGAGTGGTGATGATGTCCTCAGGTGGCATGTACTCCTCGGGGTTTGACCTCGAGGATCCTGAGCTCGAGGGTCGGGACTACGACCCGCCGAAGTTCTACGCCCAGACGAAACGTGCGGAGGTCATGTTGGCCGACGAGTGGCAATACCGCGAACCTGAAGGCGGACCCGTCTTCTGCTCGATGCACCCCGGATGGGCCAATACGAAGGGGGTCAGCGAGGCGTTGCCAACTTTCAACAGGTTGGTCGGGCCGATTCTGCGAAGTCCGAAAGAGGGCGGCGAGACGGCGGTATGGCTCAGCGGAGCCACTGCGGACGAGGCGCCGGGAGGGGAGTTCTACATGGATCGGAGGCCCCGTCCCAAACATCGTATTCCTGGAACCAGAGACTCGGCCGAGGATCGCCGGCGGCTTTTTGATTTGTGCGATGGCTTGGTTGGCAACCCTCCCGATTGACTTGTCAGTCAACAAGACACCGATCCCTGTAAGATTCCGGGTCGCAAACTGCATCTCTGGCTCTCCACCTCGAATCCAGGAGGGCCCTCTCGAAAGACCCCCTAAGGAGGCTTCAGTTGAAGATCTGCGTCCTGGTCAAAGATGTGCCAGACGCCGCTGTACAGAAGCGCATTGATCCCGGCACCATGCGGCTCGATCGTAGCGGCGAGAACACTCTCAATCCCTTTGACACCCACGCCATCGAGGCTGCGATGCAGCTTCGCGAAGGCGGCGAACTCCAGGTAGACGAAATCGTCGCCGTAACCATGGGTACCGACACGGCCGCACGCGCGCTGCAGAAGGCCGTCGCGCTCGGCGCCGACCGTTCGGTACACCTGTCGGACGAGGCCCTCGCCGGCTCGGACGTCTGCGCCACCGGGCTTGCCCTTGCCAAGGTTCTCGAGTCCGAGAACCCGGACCTGGTCCTGCTCGGCCAGCAGTCCGACGACGGCGAGTGCTACACGATCGGTGCGGTAGTGGCCGATCACCTCAAGATGCCGTCGCTGACCCAGGTCATCGACATGAAGGTCGACGGCGACAAGATCCGCTGCGAGCGTCAGGCCGAGTACGGCTACGACACCGTGGCCCTGACCCTGCCGGCCGTGATCTCGGTTGGTGACGCGATCAACGAGCCGCGTTACCCGAGCCTCAAGGCCATCATGGGCGCCAAGAAGAAGCCGCTGGACAGCAAGTCCGCCGGTGACGTCGGCATCGAGGCCGGCCAGGTCGGCGAAGCTGGTTCGCAGACCGCCGTCCTCGCGCTGAACGATCCGCCGCAGAAGGAAGCCGGCGAGATCATCGAAGACGAAGACACCGCGGAGACGGTCGAGAAGATCGTAGCGTGGCTCGAGGAAAGGAAGCTGATCTAAATGGCCGGCATTCTCGTTTACGCCCTGCATGACGACGAGGGCAACTTCAACAAGAACTCGCTTGGCGCCCTCTCCGAGGCCTCCAAGCTCGCTGGTGAGCTCGGCTCCGAAGCCGCAGCCGTCATCGTCGGTGACATCGCTGACGACGCCGCTGCCGCTCTCGGCAAGTACGGCGTCACCAAGGTCTACCGCGCCAAGGACGTGCCGGAGGGCCTCGCCCAGCCGATCGTCGACGTGATGGCCAAGGTCATCCAGGACAACGGCTACAACTACGCCCTGTTCGGTGGCGGCCTGCTCGGTTTCGAAATCGGCGCCGGTCTCACCGCCCGCCTCGGTGCCGGCGTGACCATGGAAGTCACCAAGGTCAAGGTTGACGGTGGCAAGCTCGTCTCCGAGCGTCCGATCCTGCAGGACTCGAAGATCGCCGACGTCGGCTACGTCTCCGAGCCCGGCATCATCATCGGCCGGCTCAACGCCTTCGATGTCGTGGAGGGCTCCGGCACCGCCGAAGTCGTCGACGTCGACGTCGAGCTCTCGGAGTTCTCGACCAAGGCCGAGATGATCACCCGCGGCGAGCAGCGTGGCGCCGACGTGGACATCGAAGCAGCCGACGTTCTGATCGGTGGCGGTCGCGGTCTCGGTTCGGCCGACGGCTTCAAGGACTGCGAGGAACTCGCTGGTGCCTTCGACAACGGTGCCGTTGCGGCAACCCGTGCGGTCGTCGACGCCGGCTGGTACCCCTACGCCGCCCAGATCGGCCAGACCGGCAAGACGGTCGCGCCGAAGCTGTACCTCGCGGTTGGCGTCTCCGGCGCCATCCAGCACAAGGTCGGCATGCAGAACTCCGAAGCGATCGTCGCGATCAACAAGGATGCGAACGCTCCGATCTTCGAGTTCTCCGACCTCGGCATCGTCGGCGATCTGAACAAGATCCTCCCCAAGCTCACCGAGGCCATCAAGGCCAAGAAGGGCTAGCAGCACTGAAGGGCCCGGCCGGAGGAACAGCAGGTTCCTCCGGCCGACCGGCCCGACCGCTTCACCCGGCAGAATTGCCGAAAGATCCACAAGACTTCGAATCACCGGTAACACCAACAGACTTCTCGTCATCACCTAAGCCGTCCCGAAAGGACAAAGAGCATGCCGCCCGTAGCGCCCTCCGAATATCCGCCCCCCTTTGATTCCGAAAGCGTCATCACCGCGCCCACCGATCCCGAGGATGAGCGCATTGAAGTCGGCGTAGCGATCGTCGGCGGTGGCCCGGCCGGCCTGGCCGCCGCAGTCAAGACCCTTCAGCTGCTCGAGAACAAGCCCGAGCTCATGGAGAAGCTCGGCGAGGTTCCCGTGGCAGTCGTCGAGAAGGGCAAGGTCTGCGGTGCCCACGCCATGTCCGGCGCCAACATGCGCCCCTCCGCGATGGAGGAACTCTTCCCCGACATGCCGCGCGACGAGTGGCCCGTCTACCGGGAAGTGACCAAAGACGCGGTCTACCTGCTGACCGAGAAGCTGGCGCTTCCGCTCAAGCCGATGCCGCCGAACTTCAAGAACCACGGCAACTACGTCACCTCGGTTTCCAAGCTTTCCCGCTTCCTCGCCGAAAAGGCAGAGGAGATGGGTGCCTACATCCTCACCGAGACCGCAGCCGACAAGCTGCTGGTCGAGGACCAGATCGTCAAGGGCATCCGTTCGGGTGATCGCGGCCGCGGGCGGGAAGGCGAAGAGCGCAGCAACTTCGAGCCCGGCATGGACCTGGTCGCCAAGGCCACGGTGCTCGCCGAGGGCACGCTGGGCCACCTGACCTACGCCGCCCTCGACCACTTCGACATCAACGGCCTTGACCCCCAGCGGTGGGAGCTCGGCGTGAAGGAGATCTGGGAGGTCGAGGAACCGCTTGACCAGGTCATCCACACGATGGGCTGGCCGCTGCGGAAAGCCGCCAAGTACAAGGAGTTCGGTGGCTCCTTCATCTACCCGATGGAGGACAACAAGGTCTGCATCGGCTTTGTCGTCGGCCTCGACTACACGGATGCGACCCTTTCGGTCCACGACCTGCTCCAGCAGTTCAAGCTGCATCCCTTCATCAAGAAGATCCTCAAGGGCGGAAAGCGCGTCGGCTGGGGAGCCAAGACGATTCCGGCCGGTGGTTACTGGTCAATGCCGAAGCGCCTCTCGGTGCCCGGAATGGTCATCGCCGGTGACAACGCCGGCATGGTCAACGTCGCCGAACTGAAGGGCGTCCACTACGCGATGCACGCCGGCATGTACGCCGCCGAGGCGATCGTCGATGCGCTCGAGAAGGATCAGGTCGACTTCTCCGCCTATGACGAGAAGGTCCACAACTCGCTGATCGAAAAGGATCTCTACAAGGTCCGGAACGCCAGCCAGCCGTTCACCAAGGGCTTCTTCCTCGGTGGCGCCGCCGCTTCCGCCATGACTCTGACCGGTGGACACTTCCCCGGTGGTCACTGGAAGAACCACGATGACGCCACTTACAAGGTCGAACTCGGCAAGGCTGCCGACAAGTACCCGGACCCGGACGGCGAGTACACCTTCGACAAGCTGTCGTCGGTCTTCCTCTCGGGCAACGCGACCCGAGACGACGCCCCGAACCACATCCGGATCCAGACCGAGGTGCCGCGCGAAATCGCCCAGACCTGGGTGTCGATGTGTCCGGCCCAGGTTTACGAGATCCCGGAGGACCAGCTCGAGTCGGATGCCCCGATCGTCGACGTCCACGTGACCGCTTCAAATTGCGTCCAGTGCGGCGCCATCACGGCCAAGGGTGGCCGCCTTACGCTGCCGGAAGGTGGCGACGGGCCGCTCTACACCGAGACCTGATCGGCGGCCGGAGGTAGGGGGCCGGCCACCAGAGATCAAGCGCCAGGCAGTACGAAAAAGCGAAGGCACCGGAGAAATCCGGTGCCTTCGCCCGTATCGGGGTGCGGTACGAAGCAGGTCGAAAACACGAATTTCCGCAATTTGCAGGAAAAGTGGCAGGTTTTCCGTCCGACGGGTCGAACTAGCTTTCCATAACCCCTTCCGGAGGAGGATCGTCCGTATGGCCAGAGAGGTATTCGACCAGGCTCGCCCCCGCAGCACCAAGGCGCAGCGTTTCGCTGATGCTTTCAAGGGTTGCGACGAGTGGACCATCCCGCCGCGGAAGCCCCGTTCGATGTCTGAATCCGTGTTCGACGCGCAGGCCGGTTCGGCCTTCGATTCCCGCGTCTACGGAGCCGAGATCATCGATCTGGAGTTCCGCGAAGCAGCCTGAGACTTTTCTGATCACAGCCAACTCGTGAAGGTGGCCAAACGGTCCGTTTGGATCGTTTGCGACTTCGCGACGATGGGGACGGAGTCGGCGAGTTGACTCGTTCTCTAGAATGTGTTCCATGAAGGCAGATATCCACCCCGAATACACGCTCGCGAACGTTCACTGTTCGTGCGGCAACCAGTTCTACACGCGGTCGACCAAATCTGACCTGCATGTCGAACTCTGCTCTGCCTGCCACCCCTTCTACACCGGCAAGCAGAAGCTGGTCGACACCGGCGGACGGGTCGAGCGCTTCCAGCGGCGTGCTGCCAAGCGCGCCAAGGCTGCTGCGGGCAACTAGCCCGCGGCTCGCCCACAGCCCGGATTCCCATTTCCATTGGAGGGCGGCAACATCGAGCCGCCGGACGGTGCCCTGACGGGCGCCGCGACTCCGGGTGCTCCGGCTCCCGGGCCTGAGAGCCCGGACCCGGTTCCGCTGGAGGCCAAGCGGGATGCCCCCGTCGGCGGTCAGGCCGTGCTCGAGGGGGTGATGATGCGGGGAGTCACCACCTGGGCGGTCTCGCTGCGCAAGCCCGACGGCGAGATCGAGACCACCGTCGAGTCGATCCAGCCATGGGCGCGTCGCCATTCCTTCCTGCGCTGGCCGGTCATCCGCGGCATCGTTGCGCTGGCCGAATCACTCAAAATCGGCTTCCGCGCCCTTGGCATGTCCGCCAATGCCCAGCTGGAAGAGGGAGAGGAGGAAGAGGAACTGGGCGGGCTCGCCTGGGGGATGACGATCTTCGTCTCGCTCGCCTTCGCGATCCTCCTGTTCTTCGTGATTCCCGTCGGGCTGACCAGCCTGATCAAGGACTGGCTGGATTCTTCCTTCCTGTTCTGGCTGGTCGAGGGGATCGTCCGTACCGCGATCTTCATCGGCTACATCGTCGTGATCTCGAGGCTCGAGGACCTGCGGCGCGTTTTCGAGTACCACGGAGCGGAACACAAGACGATCTCCTGCTACGAGGCGGAGGACACGCTCACGCCCTCCCGGGCCGCTCTCTACTCGCGACTTCACCCTCGCTGTGGCACGAGTTTCCTGCTGATCGTCATGGTCGTTGCGATCTTCGTCTTCGCGCCGCTCGGACTTCCCGAGTGGTACTGGCTGGTGCTCTCGCGAATCGTCGGGGTGCCGCTGATCGCGGGGATCGCCTATGAACTGATCAAGTGGGCCGGCAGAAACCGCGACCGATCCTGGGTGCGGGGCGTGATGTGGCCTGGTCTCATGCTCCAGAACCTGACCACCCGCGAGCCGGACGAGGAGCAGCTGGAGGTGGCGATCGCCGCGCTGAACGCCGTCCTCGAAGTCGAGACCCCCGAAACCGACGCCTACCTCGAACCCATCGAGATCGTGGCTTAGGGCTTAACTGCAGTCGGCGAGCTTCGCAGGCACTTGCAGTCGGCGAGCTTCGCAGAGGTCTGCAGTCGGCGAGCTTCGCCCCGCCTCCAGATGCGACCCGCCCCTTCCTTTCGCTTTCATGGATAGAAGGAAGGGGCTCCGCCTGAGGTACTCCCGACGGGAATGGTTCAGAATGAACTTGTGATTGAACGGTTGGCGGAACAGATTGAGGCTCGGTTTTCCGAGCTTGAGCAGCAGATGAGCGACCCCGAGGTGATCGGGGACCGCGAGCTCTACGCCGAAGTCGGTCGCGAGTACCGGCAGATGGAGCCCGCCAACGCACTCGTCTCCGAGTACCGGACCCTCAGTGGCGACCTCGAGGGCGCCCGGGAGCTGCTCGAGGAAGGTGAGGACGAGGAACTCGAGAAGGTGGTGCGCGAAGCCCCGGCCAGGCTCGAGGAACTGGAAGAGGAGATCCGCCTCGCGATGGTCGAGCCAGACCCCAACGACGACAAGAACGTGATCGTCGAGATCCGGGCCGGTACGGGAGGTGACGAAGCCGCGATCTTTGCCGGTGACCTCTACAAGATGCTCACCAGGTACGCGGCCGAGCGCGGCTACTCGACCGAAGCGCTCTCCCAGTCCGTGGCCGAGCACGGCGGGTTCAAGGACATCACATTCGAGGTGCGTGGTTCCGGCGCCTACTCGATCTACAAGTACGAGGGCGGTACCCACCGCGTGCAGCGTGTGCCGGAGACCGAATCCCAGGGCAGGATCCACACCTCCACCGCGACCGTGGCCGTTCTGCCCGAGGCGGAAGAGGTTGAAGTGGACATCGACCAGAACGACCTTCAGATAGACGTCTACCGCTCATCCGGTCCCGGCGGCCAGTCGGTCAACACGACTGATTCGGCAGTGCGGATCACCCACAAGCCGACCGGGATCGTCGTCTCGATGCAGGACGAGAAGTCACAGCTCCAGAACCGGGAAAAGGCGATGCGGGTACTGCGGGCGAGACTGTACGAAAGGCAGCTCGCAGAACAGCAGGCCGCGGTGGCCGCAGAGCGCAAGGCCCAGGTGGGAACCGGAGAGCGTTCCGAGAAGATCCGCACCTACAACTATCCGCAGGGCCGGGTCACCGATCACCGGATCAAGCTCACCGCTCATGATCTCGACGGCGTCATGAACGGCAACCTGAACCAGTTCACCGACGCGCTGGCAGCGGAAGAGAAGCGCCAGCGTCTCGAAGCCCAGGCGGTTTGAGCGTGCCCGGCCGGGGAGCCGGTGCCAGCGATGCCCTCGCTGCGGCCATCGACGCATTCACCGCAGCGGGAATCGAAACCCCTCGCCTCGACGCCGAGATTCTCCTGTCGCAGGTGGCCGGGATCGACCGGGCAACCCTGATCGCGGACCGCGGCCTGACCCTCGAGCCGGGCATGTCACGGGCCTTCTCCGAGGTGGTCAGGAGACGCCTGCGGCGGGAGCCGGTCGCCTACATTCTCGGCTCGAAAGGCTTTCGGCACATCGACCTGATCGTCGACCGCCGGGTGCTGATCCCCCGGCCGGAGACGGAGATGCTCGTGGACCTCGCCCTGGAGGAGAAACCCGCCAGCGTTCTCGAGCTGGGCACGGGATCCGGGGCCATTGCGCTGGCCGTCGCGGATGAGTTGCCGGGCTGCTCGGTCCTCGCAACCGACGTCTCCGACGGGGCGATAGAAGTCGCGGTTGGCAACGCCTCACGACTGGGCCTCGGCGACCGGGTGGCCTTCACCGTCGGGTCTCTTCCCGAGGGACCGGCCGACTTCGACCTGATCCTGGCCAATCTGCCTTACGTGCCCGACTCGGACTCCCTGCCGCCCGAGGTCGGCCAGTGGGAGCCGGCGGGTGCGCTGTTCGGCGGCCCCGACGGAACTGACGTGATCGCCGGGGTCCTTCGAGAACTGGGCGAACAGGGGATCGGCGCTCCGGTGATCGGTCTGGAGGTCGGCCAGAGCCAGGGGAAAAGGGTCAGCGAGCTCCTGGCTGAAGCCGGCTGGACCACCACCGAAGTGCGACCTGACCTGGCGGGCATCGACCGCGTCGTCGTCGGGCGCAGGGCGTAGCCGGAAGTCCCGCCGTGGCATGATCGGGGAGTGAAGGTAGTCGCCACAAGCGTGAACGCGGGAGATGCCGCCCGCCAGGCCCTCGAGAGCACGATCAGCAAGGGGGGAGTGGCGCTGTTTCCTTCCGATGGTGTCTACGGCCTCGCCTGTGATCCGCTGAACGAGAAGGCGATTCGCAGGATCCACGAGATCAAGGGACGCGACGACGGCAAGTCCTCCGCTGTGATGTACCTGTCACCCCTGGCGATGCGCGAATTGATCCGGGATCTGGGTCAGCGGGTCTCGGACGCGGCTGCCCGGCTCCTGCCGGGACCGGTGACGCTGATCGTCCCCAACCCCAGGCACCGTTATCCGCTGGCCTGCCGTGAGGATCTTTCCCGTCTCGGAATCCGGGTGATCGACGGACCGCTCGCTGGAGTCCGGTTTCCGCTCTTCCAGACCAGCGCCAACCTCAGCGGCGAGCCCGCGCCTTCGGTGTTCGAGGGCGTCGTGCCGGAGGTTCGGGAGCATGTCGACCTGGCGATCGACGGGGGACGGCTGACCGGTCTGCCGTCGACCGTGGTCGATCTCACCCGCTATGACGAGTTCGGCGAGTGGGAGATCATCCGGGAGGGCGGCATGAGCCGCGGCGACCTGATCGCTGCGCTGGGACGCTGAGAGGTCAGCAGCCGCGGCGGTCGTAGCCTCGCCAGGGCAGTCGCACGATGCGCTGGGCGTAGTTGTTCTGTTTGTCCAGCTCGAAGAGGACGTTGCCCGGATCCAGATGGAGAACGTAGGCGAAACAGCCGCGCAGACCGGTCACGTCGATCCATTGCAGGTGATAGGTCGAAGGGTAGATGTCCGACCAGCCGATCGAGGTTCCCAGGGTCACCCTTCTCACCTTCGGGTTCTGATTGCAGGCCGGATAGACGGCACTTTCCGGTGAGCGTGGCGAAGGATTGGTCCGTTCGAGATCGCGGAAGCAGTAGAACTGCTTCGGCCCGGTGCGGACCAGCTTCGTCTTCTTTCCGCTCGCGTTGACCCGCCAGAGCTCGAAGCGGAGCGGATCCCTGACCTACCAGTAGGAACCGCCCCAGCGGTAGCCGACCGTGAAGAAACGGAGCCGTCCCTGGGTGGGGTAAAGCGCATAGCCTCCGGCCCGGCGCTTGATCGCCTGAGTCACGGCCATCGAGAACTGCTGGTCCCTGAAACCGCGAACCTCCATCGGGCCCTGGCCACGGCTGCGGATGTCGTTGGTCGCCCGCAGAACGACCCGGCCGGGCACTGCCTTCCGGTCGAGATACATCTCTGAAGGCTTTCCGATGCGGAGATCGGGACAGAGCAGGTTCTTTGCCAGTTTCGGTGTCCGGCAGGGATCATTGACCCCGTTCGGGCGGTCGGGAGGGAAGGCCCCTGTGGCCGGTCCACCGGTCAGTCCGAAGACGAGCGCGGCGACCGGGATCAACCCTGCGATCGTGGCCGTGATGAATCTGCGCACGCCCCGATGGTAGTGGAGGTGCCTTCGTCCGTCCGGTGCGGTTAGGCTCGGCGCATGAAAATTGCGATGGGCTCGGATCACGCCGGATTCGAACTGAAGGAAGCCGTCAAGTCACAACTCGAGGAGGCCGGCCACGAGGTCGAGGACGTGGGCACACACTCCCCCGAATCCACGGACTACCCGCCCTTCGCCGCGAAGGCAGCAGAGCTGGTTGCCGGAGGCGAAGCCGAGAAGGGCGTGATCGTCTGCGGTTCCGGGGTTGGCGTCTCGATAGTCGCCAACAAGGTCGACGGTATCCGTGCGGTCAACGCACATGACCCATCCGAGGCGGAGATGAGCCGGCGGCACAATGACGCGAACGTGGTCACCCTGTCCGGAGCGAGACTCAGCCCGGAGGATGCGAAGCCGATCGTGGAGACCTTCCTCGCGACCGGATTCGATGGCGGCAGGCATGCCCGCCGGGTCGGCGAGATCACCGAGGTGGAGCGGGGCGAGATCTAGCCCCTGCGGCAGTCGGCCCTGACCCGCTGGGCCCGGATTGAGCCGTGCGCGTTGCTACTCTCGTTTCTCCACCCCAAGAAAGGTTTTCCCGAGAATGACCACCGTTTCCGAAGAGCTGCTTGACGCAAGCCTCGCCGAGGTCGATCCCGCCGTCGCGGAGGCGATCAATGGAGAGCTGGAACGTCAGCGCGGCACCCTCGAGATGATTGCCTCGGAGAACTTCGTGCCACGCGCGGTGCTGGAAGCGGCCGGCTCGGTGCTGACCAACAAGTACGCGGAGGGCTATCCCGGTCGCCGCTACTACGGTGGCTGCGAGCAGGTCGACATCGTCGAGCAGCTGGCGATCGAACGGGCGATGGACCTCTTCGGGGCCGGGCACGCGAACGTCCAGCCGCATTCGGGCGCGCAGGCCAACAACGCGGCCTACATGGCCCTGCTCAACCCCGGCGACACGATCATGGGCCTCGCCCTGGATCACGGCGGGCACCTCAGCCACGGGATGAAGCTGAACATCTCCGGCAAGCTCTACAACGTGGTGCCGTACCACGTGTCCCGGGAAGACCTCCTGGTGGACATGGAGGAAGTTGCCCGGCTGGCCGAGGAAAACAAGCCCGACCTGATCGTCGCCGGCTGGTCCGCCTACCCGCGGCAGCTCGATTTCGCGGCCTTCCGCGAAATCGCCGACTCGGTGGACGCGAAGCTGATGGTGGACATGGCCCACTTCGCCGGACTGGTCGCGGCAGGCGAGCACCCCAACCCGGTGCCCTACGCCGACGTCGTCACCTCGACAGTCCACAAGACCCTGGGCGGCCCCCGCAGCGGAATCATCCTCAGCACCGAGGAGCTGAAGGCCGACATCAACCGGGCCGTGTTCCCCGGCCAGCAGGGTGGCCCGCTAATGCATGTGATCGCCGCCAAGGCTGTCGCACTGGGAATCGCCTCAACCGACGTTTTCGCGGAGCGTCAGCGCCGGACGATCGATAACGCGCAGGCCCTGGCGGCAGGATTGATCGACGGCGGCATCGACGTCCTCACCGGAGGCACCGACGTTCACCTGGTCCTTGTCGACCTCACCTCGACCGGGCTCGACGGTCAGGAGGGTGAGGATCGCCTCGACCAGGTCGGGATCACCGTGAACCGGAATGCGATCCCGTTTGATCCCCGGCCGCCGATGAACCCGTCCGGTCTCAGGATCGGTACTCCGGCCCTGACCACCCGGGGGTTCCAGCCCGAGGACATGACCGAGATCGGAGCGATCATCAGCGAGGCACTCGGGCCCGACTTCGATTCCCGCAAGGACTCGCTGGCCGCCCGCAGCCAGGCGCTGATGGACAAGTACCCGCTTTACCCGGCTCTCGGGTGAAGATCTGGTTCGACTGCACGGCGGCCGCGCACCCGCTCGTCCTCAGGCCGGTCATCCAGCACTTCCAGGAGCGCGGTGACCGGATCCTGGTCACCGCCCGGGAAAACGGCGAGACGGTGGGGAATCTCGAGCGCCTGGGAATTCCCCACCTCGTCGTGGGAAAGCATGGTGGTGCCGGAAAGATCGGCAAGGGTGCTGCGCTATTGACCCGCTCGGCCAGGCTGTCCAAGCCGGTCTGGAGATTCCGTCCCGACCTCGCCGTCGCCCATGGCTCGGTTGATCTCGCGGTGCTCTCCCGGACCTTCTTCATCCCTTCCGCGCAGATGCAGGACTACGAGTTCGCGGGGCTCCAGCGCAAGGTCGCCTGGCGGGTTGCGAAGAGCGTGCTGGTTCCGGACTCGATTCCGGTGGAGCGGCTGGTCAAGGCCGGAGCCACTGAAGACAAGCTGGTCCGCTTTCCCGGCATCAAAGAGGATTACTACCTGGCTGATTTCGTCCCCGACCCCACGGTCCCCGAGGAGCTGGGCATCGATCTCGAGCGGGTGCTTGTGATCGTCCGTCCGCCGCCCGAGACTGCCGCCTACCACGCCGAGAACCCGCTCTACGAGGAGGTGATCGACCGCCTCGCGTCGGAGGAGGGCGTGGCCGCAGTGATCATTCCCCGGACTCCCGCCCAGGCGGAGCGGGCCAGAGCCCGAAACTCGGCCAGCCTGATCGTGCCCGACAAGGCGGTCGACGCGCAGAGCCTGATCGCCTTTGCCGATCTGGTCGTCAGTGCGGGCGGCACCATGAATCGCGAAGCCGTCGCGCTCGGCACCCCGGTATTCACTACCTTCGCCGGTCGCATGGGTGGCGTCGATGAGCATCTGATCGCCGACGGACGACTGAAGATACTCGAGGACCCCGGCCAGCTTCCACTGGTCAAACGGACTGATCCCGCCGGTCCGAGGGACCCCCGTGATCCGGAGATCCTGGTCCAGGGCATGCTCGCCGCCCTGGCCTGATCCGGCGAGCAGGCCGGGATGACCGCGAACGGAGCCGGCCCATCCATCCCTTGATTCTGTGGGCCGGCGGGTTTCTGTTGCGATCCGGCGAAGACCGGATCGCCATTTATTGTTTCGCACATGGTTGAAGGGATCGATGCCGTCTGGGCCTTCCTTACGGCGGCTCTGGTTACCCTGCTTCTGGTCAGGCCTGCCGAGGCGCTGGCCAGGCGGGTCGGCGCGATCGATGAACCCGGCCCCCGCAGCCAGCACAGCTTCCCGACCCCCCGGATGTCAGGGCTGGCGATCCTGGCCGGCATTCAGGTAGCCGGCTGGATCTGGCTCCCGATCAACACCGAGACCCTCAGCATCCTGCTGGGGGCGCTGGTCGTCGCCCTGGTCGGCGCCCTAGACGACATGTTCGACCTTCCACCGGGGGTGAAGCTGCTCGGACAGCTTGGTGCCGCGACGATCCCGGTGGTCGGGGGCGTCTACCCGGCCAATCTGACCGTGCCGTTCTTCGGCGGGTTCGAACTGGGCTGGGTCGCCTACCCGCTGACCGTGGTCGGCATCGCGCTGGTCATGAACATCATCAACCTGATCGACGGGATCGACGGGCTGGCCGCGGGCTTCTGCGCGATCGCCTGTGCGGCGATGGCGATCATCGCCGTCTCCCTGGAGAGGTACGAGGCGGGGGCGCTCGCCGCGCTCACCGCCGGCAGCGCGATCGGTTTCCTCAGATACGGATTCCCGCCGGCCTCCAGCTTCATGGGTGACACCGGTTCCAACCTTCTCGGGTACATGATCGCCGTCGCCTCGGTGCAGGGGGCACTCAAGACAAATGCGGTCATCGCCCTCGTTTTCCCCCTGGTGATCCTGGCGGTTCCGCTCTTCGACACCGCCTTCGTGGTTCTGAAACGCCTCAAGTACCGCCAGCCGATCTTCCAGGCCGACCGTTCTCACTTCCACCACCGCATGGCCAACATCGGCTTCTCGCAACGAAGGACCCTGCTGTACCTCTACGGGTGGACCTTGGTCCTGGCCCTGCTGGCGCTGGCCCTTCGCTTCGTTCCGTATAGCGACGACCGGGGCAATTTCGACCCGATCTGGACGGCGATCATGGCCGCCGTGCTGCTCTCCGCGCTGGCGGTCACGGTGTACCTCGCGTTCGTCCTCGAAATCATCAAGAGGCCGCGCTGGCGTGACGAGGACCGGGCCGACGGCCCACCCCCGGAGACCGGCTGAGAAGCAGCTCGTGGTCGGGGGCGGGTTTTCGGCTTGGATAAACGGTTAGTGGCACCTGTCACATTGCCGGTACCGCAGCGCGTCGCCGGACTTTCTTGGATATAGTCGCCGTCCCTTGACGACGCTTGCCGCAAAGAGCTCCCTCGAAGGAGACATGGGTAACCGCAGCCTCAGTGCAATCACCAATCTGGACCTTCTGATCCTGATCATCGCGCTGCCCGTGTTCGTCGTCGCCGGATTTGACATGGTCGGATACGGAATCGCCGCCATCGTCTGGATTGCCCAGCGCCTGGTCCAGGTCTGGGCCGAACGCGAGGCGAAGACCAAGCTGGCAGCCGGTGAGCGTACCCGCGCCATGGGTGCCGTCGCCGCGACTTCGCTCGCACGGCCCTGGCTGATGGCCGCGGTCGTGCTGGTCGCCTGCATTGTCGATCGTGAAGCCGGTCTTTACGCCGCGGCGCTGCTGGTTGTCCTTTTCACCGTGAACCTCGCCGCACGCGGGCTGGCGTTCCTGCTCGGCAAGACCGAAAAGCCGGAGGAAGTCGCCCGATGAGTGAAGCCACCCACGAGCAGATGCCCGACACAAAGACGGGCTTCAGCACCAAGGCCAAGGTCTTCCTCGGCCTCGGCGTATGGCTTGCGGTGGCAATCGCCTTCGGCCTGATCTTCGGTTCCGACGGCAAGAACGAGGGTTTCAAGCCCCAGAACGAGTTCAAGCTCGAGCCCTGGATCAACCTCAACATCGGCGGGATCGACATGTCGATCAACAAGGCCGTCATGTACCTGTTCATCGCGGCGGTCCTGACGATCGGGATCATGCTCTGGATCGCCAACAAGATGCAGCAGAAGCCGAACCGGGTCCAGACTGCGATCGAGGTTGCTTATGACGTGACCAAGAACGAGATCACCGGCAACAACATTCCCGAGGAGCGGCTGGCCCGGCGCTGGTTCCCCTTCCTTGGCGCACTCTTCTTCTTCATCTTCTTCTCGAACATGATCGGCTACATCCCGTTGCCGACCAACACCGCGCATCCGGTTGACATCTTCGGAGTCGAGGTCCCGTCCTTCGCCCTCTACGCGGCCACCGCCAACATCGCGGTGCCGCTGGTCCTGACCCTGATGGTCTGGATCGCCTATCACGTGGAGGGCGTCATCGCCAAGGGTCCGATCAAGTACCTGGCGAGCTGGCTCCCCTCCGGCCTGGAGGACATGAACCCCTTCGGCAAGGCGGCGATCTTCATGATCGAGGTCATCTCCCACTTCGTGCGACTGATCTCGCTCTCCGTCCGACTTTTTGCCAACATCCTCGCCGGCCACCTCCTGCTGCTCTTCATGGGCGGCGGCCTGGCCGTTCTGCTCGGGATCGCCGCGCTCGGCGTGCTGACCTTCCCGATGGCCTTTGCCTTCTACGTCTTCGAAGTCGGCATCGTTGCCACTCTGCAGGCCTTCATCTTTTCCATCCTGACCGCTATCTACATCGGCGGAGCAACCGCCGAAAGCCACTAAAAAGGAGTCCCAGTAATGGATCCCAGTTCCATCGTGCCCCTCGCCGAAGTCACCGGCGATGTCACTGACGCCGGCAAGGCGATCGCCCTCGGCGTCGGCGCCGGTCTCGGTTCGATCGGTGCCGGCATCGGCGTCGGCTTCATCTTCGGTAAGGAGATCGAGTCGGTTGCCCGTCAGCCCGAACTCGCTTCCGAGCTGCAGTCGATTCGCTGGCTCGGCTTCGCCCTTACCGAGGCTGTCGCCTTCTACACCTTCATCTTCGCGCTGATCGCGTTCTTCCTGTAGGCCAACCATGGAGCCTGTTCTCTCAAAAATCGTGGCTGGGCTGCCGGTGGCAGCCGCCGCAGCCGAGGAAGAGGGCGGCAACTTCCTGGTGACACCCGAGCTGGGTCTGATGATCTGGACCCTGCTCATCTTCGGCGTCACCTTCATGGTGCTGAAGAAGTTCGCCTTCCCGAAGATCGGCGAGGCTCTCGACAAGCGCGCGGCGACGATCCGCGAAAGCCTCGAGGCCGCCGAGAAGCAGAAGGAAGAGTCGGACCAGCTGCTGGCCGATTACCGCCAGCGCCTGACCGAAGCCCGCGAACAGGCCGACGAAATCGTCACCAAGGCCCGCAAGGCCGCCGAGAACACCAAGTCCGAGGCGACCGTCGAGGGCCAGGCCAAGCGCGAGGAACTGGTCGAGGCCGCCCGCAAGGACATCGAGGCCGAGAAGGCCCGTGCCCTGGACGACATCCGCAAGGAAGTCGCCAACCTGACCATCCTGGCCACCGAGCAGGTGACCCGCAAGTCGCTCGACGACGCCGCTCACAAGGAGCTCGTCGAAGAGGCGCTGCGCGAGGTCGACTTCTCGGCTCTGGCCGGCGAGGAACGGAACAACTGATGGAAGAACTGGCTCGGGTATATGCCGAGTCCCTCTTTGGCGTGGCCAAGGAGAAGGGCGAGCTGGACGAGGTGCAGGCGCAGCTTGCCCAGTTCAGTGATGCCCTGGAGGGAAACCGTGAACTCGCGGTCTTCTTCTTCAGCCCTTCGTTCTCTTCACAGGAGAAACTCGACGGCCTTCACAGGTCAGTGGAGGGGGCGAACCCCGAAGTTCGCAATTTCCTCGAGCTGCTCATCGAGAAGCACCGGATGCCGGCAGTTTTCCGCATCCGGCGCCGATTCGACGAGCTCTGGAAGAAGGAGAACGACAGAATTGAAGTGACTGTCACCAGTGCGGTAGAGCTCGACCCGACAGTCGCCCAGGAAGTCGCCAGCGCGGTCGAGAAGCAGACCGGCAAGCAGGTGGACCTGACCAGCCGCGTCGACGAGAAGATCATCGGCGGGCTCGTACTTCAGGTCGGGAACATGGTTCTCGACAGCAGCATTCGCAACAACTTGGAGAAACTCCGCCAGAGCGTTGCTCAGGCGGCCTAAGGAGGATTTAGACCGAGATGCAGATCAAGCCAGATGAGATTGCCAGCATTCTGCGGCAGCGCATCGAGGGCATCGACCCCGGTAGCGCCGACCTGACCGAAGTCGGCACCGTGCTCTCGGTCGCCGACGGTATCGCCCGTATTCACGGGCTCGACAACTGCATGGCGCTGGAGATGCTCGATCTCCCCCATGGAGTGACCGGACTCGCCCTGAACCTCGAAGCCGACAACGTCGGTGCTGTGCTCTTCGGTGAGTGGGACAAGATCGTCGAGGGAGACACCGTCAAGCGCACCGGACGCCTGCTGGAGATCCCTGTTGGCGAGGAATTCCTCGGCCGCATGGTCGACCCCCTCGGTCGTCCGCTCGACGGCAAGGGTGACATCAACAGTGGCAAGAGCCGCCCGGCAGAGTTCAAGGCCCCCGGCGTTGTTGCCCGCCAGCCCGTCCGCGAGCCGTTGCAGACCGGAATCAAGTCGATCGACGGAATGATCCCGGTCGGCCGTGGCCAGCGCGAGCTGATCATCGGCGACCGCCAGACCGGCAAGACCTCGGTCACGATCGACTCGATCATCAACAACAAGGACTCGGGAGTCATCTCGGTCTACGTTGCGATCGGTCAGCGGATGTCGACCATCGTCCAGGTGCGCGAGGTCCTCGACGCAGCCGGCGCGATGGACAACACGATCATCGTCGCCGCCCCGGCTGACGAGGCCGCTCCGATCAAGTTCATCGCGCCCTATGCCGGTACGGCAATGGCCGAGTACTTCCTTTACAAGGGCGGACACGCCCTCTGCATCTACGACGACCTCACCAAGCACGCGTACGCTTACCGTCAGATGTCGCTGCTGCTCCGGCGCCCGCCGGGCCGCGAGGCTTACCCGGGTGACGTCTTCTACCTGCATTCGCGGCTGCTCGAACGGGCGGTCAAGCTGAGTGACGCAGAGGGCGGCGGATCGCTGACCTCGCTGCCGATCATCGAAACCCAGGCCAACGACGTTTCGGCCTACATCCCGACCAACGTGATTTCGATCACCGACGGACAGATCTTCCTCGAGTCCGACCTCTTCAACTCGGGCGTCCGTCCGGCCATCAACGTCGGCATCTCGGTGTCGCGAGTCGGTGGTGACGCCCAGACCAAGGCGATGAAGAAGGTAGCCGGCAAGATGAAAGGCGAACTCTCGCAGTACCGCGACCTCGCCGCATTCGCCCAGTTCGGTTCCGAACTCGACGCCGAAACCCAGCGCACACTGGCCCGCGGCGAGCGCCTGGTCGAGCTGCTCAAGCAGAACGAACGTGACGCCCTGTCGGTCGCCGATCAGGTCGCCTCGATCTACTCGGGCACCGGCGGCTACCTCGACCGGATCAAGGTCGAGCGCGTCCAGGACTTCCTGGTCGACCTGCTCGCCCGACTCCACGCCGAGAACAAGGCACTGCTCGACCGGATCAACGAGACCGGTCAGTTCCCGGAGGAAGACGAGAAGGAACTCGGTGACGCGATCGCCCAGTTCGTCGACGACTTCGGCCCCGACTTTGACGAGAACGGCGAGCCGCTTGCCGAAGGCGAGTCGGACCGCGTCGATTCGACCAGGGCCGTAGAGCCCGACTCGGCCGGCGAAGAAGTTGTCGACGAGGAGGCCACCACTGCCGCCTAGGCAGTGACCGACCGAACCCGCCGCAAGGCAAGGTAACCCGAATGGCCAACCGCAAAGAAGTCACAAACCAGATCACCAGCGTCAAGAACATCCGCCAGATCACGCGCGCGATGGAAATGGTGGCTGCCGCCCGGCTGCGTAGGGCGGAGACTCGGATCGAGCACCTGCGGCCCTACGCGCAGGCCATGCGGCGGATGACCCAGCGTGCCGCGGCCGAGGCCGGCGCGGTGAGCCATGTCCCGATCCTCGAGCAGCGCGAAGACGTCAAGCGCGTCGCCCTGCTGCTCGTGACCGGTGACCGCGGCCTGGCCGGGGCCTTCAACGCCAACATCCTCCGTGACGGCTTGAATCGCCGCGAAGAACTGAAGGCGGAAGGAATCGAGACCATCTTCTACGCGGTGGGTCGTCGGGGTGACGGCGCCCTGACCTTCCGCAAGGCGGAACCGCAGAAGTCATGGACCGGTTTCACCGACCGCCCGGCCTTCTCGGACGCCCGTGAGATCGGCGAAACCCTTGCCTCCGCCTACATCGACGGCGAGGTCGACCGGGTCGAGGTCATCTACAACCGTTACGTGTCCCCGCTCACCCAGAACGTCCACCGTCTGATCCTGCTTCCGGTCCAGGAAGCCGAGGTCATCGGTGAAGGTTCCGAGGACGAGGGCGGGGAAGAGGAGACCGGCGAACTGGCTCAGGCCCACAGCCGGGCTTCCTGGGAGTACGAGCCGGACGCAGAGCATCTGCTCGCCACGGTGATTCCCGACTATGTGAACACATCGCTTTACCGCAACCTCCTCGAGTCGGCAGCATCTGAACTCGGGGCCCGGATGACGGCCATGCGCAGCGCGGCCGAGAACGCGGAAACCATGATCGACGATCTGACCCTCGAGATGAACCGGGTCCGTCAGGCAGAGATCACGCAGGAAATTCTGGAAGTCGTAGGCGGCGCGGAAGCGCTCGGCTAAGCGACGCCACCGACTGAAACTGGAACTGGAGATATGTCAGAGAACAACGGCAACAACACCGGACGAATCGAAGAAATTCAGGGCGTCGTCGTCGACGTGGTCTTCCCCGACAAACTGCCCGAGATCTACTCGGCCGTCGAGATCCAGGTCGAGGCGAGTGACGCCCGCGAGGGTCGCAACCTGATCTGCGAGGTCCAGCAGCACCTCGGAGACGACCGGGTCCGCACCGTGGCCATGGACGCCACCGATGGCCTGCGTCGAGGTGACCTCGTGGTCGACACCGGCGGACCGATCACCGTTCCGGTTGGCGACGTCACCCTGGGACGGATCTTCAACCTGCTTGGTGAACCGATCGACGGTGGCGACGCGCTTCCGGCCGACGTGGAGCGCTGGCCGATTCATCGTCCCTCGCCTGAGGCGACCGACCTGACCCCGAACCAGGAGATCCTCGAGACCGGCATCAAGGTCGTCGACCTGCTCGCCCCGTACGTCAAGGGCGGCAAGATCGGCCTGTTCGGCGGCGCCGGCGTCGGCAAGACCGTTCTGATCCAGGAGCTGATCCACAACATTGCCCAGGAGCACGGCGGACTCTCCGCCTTCTGTGGCGTCGGCGAGCGGACCCGTGAGGGCACCGACCTCTACATCGAAATGACCGAGTCCGGCGTCATCGACAAGACGATGATGGTCTTCGGACAGATGAACGAGCCTCCCGGAGCCCGTCTCCGAGTCGCCCTGTCCGGTCTGACCATGGCCGAGTACTACCGCGAAGCCGGTGGACAGGACGTGCTGCTCTTCATTGACAACATCTTCCGGTTCACCCAGGCCGGCTCCGAGGTATCGGCTCTCCTCGGCCGCATGCCTTCCGCCGTCGGTTACCAGCCGACGCTGGAAACCGAGATGGGCCAGCTGCAGGAGCGGATCACCTCGACCGCGCGTGGGTCGGTCACCTCGGTCCAGGCGATTTACGTCCCGGCCGACGACTACACCGACCCGGCCCCGGCCTCGGTGTTCGCCCACCTCAACGCAACCACCGCGCTTTCGCGCGCGATCTCGGAGAAGGGCATCTACCCGGCCGTGGACCCCCTGGACTCCTCGTCCACGATCCTCAAGCCGGACATTCTCGGCGAGGAGCACTACAACACGGCAACCGAGGTCCAGCAGATCCTGCAGCGCTACAGCGAACTTCAGCAGATCATCGCCATTCTCGGTATCGACGAACTGGCCGACGAGGACAAGGTTCTGGTTTACCGCGCCCGCAAGATCGAGCGTTTCCTTTCACAGCCGTTCTTCGTGGCCGAGCAGTTCACCGGATCGCCCGGTCAGTACGTGCCGGTCGCCGAGACCGTCCGCGGTTTCCGCATGATTCTTGACGGCGAGATGGACGAGTACCCGGAGAACGCCTTCTACATGAAGGGCTCGATCGACCAGGTCATCGAGCAGGGCAAGAGCTCAGGCAACTAGGAAGTTGGCCGGCGAAAACACATTCAACGTCGAGGTCCTCACCCCTGAGGGTGAGGTCTTCGGTGGCGAGGTGATTCAGCTCTCGACCCGCACGGTCACCGGCGAGATCGGAATCCTGGCCCGCCACGTGCCGGTCCTCGCGGCGCTGAAGCCGACCCTGCTCAAGCTCAAGGTGTCCGACTCGGAGACCAGGGAGTGGGCCCAGTCCCACGGCATGCTCCAGGTCTTCGCCAACCACGCCCAGCTGCTGCTGGAAGAAGCGATCGAGCCCGAGCGGCTGAACCGGGAAGCGCTCGAGGAGCAGAAGGCAGACGCCGAAGCCCGCCTCGCCGACGATTCGACCGGCGAGGCCGCCCGCGAAGTCGCCGAGCGTGATCTCGAGCGGGTCGAAGCGTTCCTTTCGATCGCCCAGGCTTAGTCGTAAGGCCGACGAGCGGGCAGCCCTCCCAAAGATGGCCCACCCGTCGCGCTTGTACCCAGTCGCTCGCTGACCGGAGCAGTAATCGGAAGCCACTTTGGGAGGGCCACCCGCCCGACGGCTCCCCGACTTTCAGCTGCGCGTCGTGCTGCTGGTGCCGGTTAGAGGCCTACCGTGCACGGGTGGGCGCACGGCGGGGCCGGACCATCCATTTCTTCCTTCTGTGGTCCGGCGGAGTGAACCTGGAGGCCGGGGCGACGCTCTTGTTCGAAGCTAAGGATGGTTGGGAGGGGCTCACCCGGGGGACGGCTCTTGATCGGGTAGGCGCGGGGTGGGGGTGTCCGAAAAATCATGGATCAGGCGACCGGAGGGAGCATGATTTTTCGGATACCGCCGCTCCGCGCCCCTCGCTGACGCTACGGGGCGACGCTCGCCTACTTAGGATGTCCCGATGGACGAACTGCTCTCTTTGGCGGAGCAACTCATCTCTTATGACACCTCGTCCGAGGACGGGGTGCATGAGGCTGCGGGATTCATCAAGGGCTGGCTCGACAGCCGGGGAGTCGAGACCGATCAGGGGGTCTGCCGTGGCCTTCCGGTGATCACGGCATCTCATGGCGACTCGGCCGACCCGACCGTGATCTTTCACGGCCACATCGACGTGGTGCCGGCCGAGAAAGGCCAGTTCGAGTCGAGGGTGGAAGGCGATCGTCTCTACGGACGTGGCGCCTATGACATGAAGGCCGCCCTGGCGGCGATGATGCTGGCGCTGCCCACGGACGAGGATCCCGTGACAGGCGTTCGGGTGGTTCTCGGGATCGTCTCCGACGAGGAGTCCGAAGAGGCGGAAAACCGGGGCAGCAACTACCTGGTACGGGGTCCGAAGGGCACCGGTCCGGACGGTACATCTGGCGGAATGGGCGTGACCGGGGACTTCGCGATCACCGGCGAGCCGACCAACATGCATGTGGGCGTTGCCGCCAAGGGCGTTCTCGCCCTGCGGCTAGGGGTGAGTGGCAGGGCTGCCCACGGATCGACCCCGTGGCTGGGCGACAATGCCGTTCTGAGGGCCGTGGACTTGTTCCGGGGTGTCGAATCACTACCCTTTGCGAGAGAAAGCTCCGAGCTCTTCGACCGCCCCTCGATAAATCTCGGCCGGATTTGGGGTGGCGATGCGCTCAACAAGGTTCCCGACTTTTGCGCGATAGACGTAGACATCCGCTACCTGCCACATCAGGATCCGGCAGCGATCCGCGAACAGATCGCGGGGCTCGGCCCTGCCGTGATCGAGACGATCATCGAGCTCCCGCCGGTGAGCGGGGGCGGAACCGATTCTCCCTGGATCAAGGCGCTGACCGCGGCGGCTTCAGATCACCACGAGGGACCGTCTCTTTCGGTCGGACGCGACGGTGCCTCGGACGCGATCTCCTTCATCCGGGCAGGCATTCCGGCGGTCGAGTTCGGACCGCTCGGCGACGGCCACCACGGGCCGGAGGAATGGGTTTCGATCTCCTCCCTGATTGCCTATCGGGCTGCATTGCGGGCTTTTCTGGAGAACGCGGCGGATCCGGGGTGAACCGATGACCGACGAGCACCGCGAAGAGGAAGAGGAGACCCCGAAGTCAGGCGAGGATGCCTCCGGCGATTACGTCGAGATGCCGACCGAGGAGCTCTTCGCCTACGAGGCAAGAGTCGAAGAGGGCGATGTTCCCGATCTCGACCCGGTCTTCAGGGCCGCCCTGCTGGAAGGAAACGAAAGTGCCCGCGCGACCGAGGCCGCGGACGAGACCGGAGAAGCGGCGACCCCGCAGCCTCCGGCCGAAGACACCTCCGGTTCGGCCGGGGAGGTTGCGGGCGGAGCCGCTGCCGGAGCGGCACCGGCAGGCGCCGGTGAGGGTTACACGGGTGAGTTTCCCGCCACCGGAGAAGAGCCGTTCACCGGTGAAGAGCCCTACACGGGCGAAGAGCCCCACACCGGGGAGGAGCCGGCGACCGGGACGCAGGAGTGGGAAGCCCCTTCGGAGGCAGGGATCACCTCCGAGCAGACCGCGGTGCTTCAGGCCACCGCCCGAAGCCAGGCCCACGAAGCAATCGAGTACTCGCGCCGCACCGGCAAGCCGTGGGACCCGCCCCGGCCACCGGTCGGAGGGGACTTCGAAGAGCCGGCCAAGCGACCCCGGTACTGGTGGAGGTTCCTGCTCGCGACGCTGCTGATCATCGGTTCCTTTGCCACCGCGACCCAGGCCTCCGTTATGCACGTTGTGAACGACATCGGCGACAAGATCGGTGGCGACAACAAGGTCAAGCTGCCTCCATACGTGCTGAAGGACGCCGACGGACCCCAGACCATCGCGATCATCGGATCCGACGTGAGGACCGGGGGAGGTGCGTCCGAGGACGATCCGGGACGCTCCGATACGACCCTCCTGGTTCGCCTCGACCCGGATACCGGCCAGATCGCGATGCTTTCCATTCCCCGAGACCTCTACGTCGAGATCCCCGGCGTCGGTTACGACAAGTTCAATGCGGCCTACAGCTACGGGGGTACGAAACTGACGCTGCAGACCCTGAAGGGCCTGACCGGGCTGGAGATCAACCACGTGGTCAACGTCGACTTCCAGGGCTTCGCCGACGTGATCGACGCGATCGGCTGTGTATACGTCGACGTCGACCGTCATTACTTCAACGACAACGCCGGCCTTTCCGTTTCGGAGCAATACGCGACGATCGACATCGAGGCGGGGTACCAGAAACTCTGCGGCTACGACGCGCTTGACTTCGCCCGCTACCGGCACACCGACTCCGACCTGGTCCGCGCCGCCCGCCAGCAGGATCTGATCGGCGAGGTCAGGAACCGGCTCACCCTTGGGGAAATCTGGAAGCGCCGCGACGAACTTCTCAAGGCGTTCACCGACAACACTTCCTCGGACATCAGCGAAAGCGACCAGATCTTCCAGCTCCTCGCACTCCTGTTCGACTCCCGGGGCGCTGCCGTCACCGAGGTCTCCTTCCCCTCGACGTTCACGATGCGCGACGGCATCTCCTATGTCGAAGCGACGCCTGCGGAAATCGAAACGGCGGTGAACCAGTTCCTCGGTTTCGAGGACGAGCCCGGGCCGGTCGGAACGCTTGACGATGGTCAGGGAACCGGCAACAAGAACAAGTCCGGCAAGAAGCGCCAGAAGAAGGACCAGTCGGAGATCCCGTCCAAGGAAAACGACGGCCTGGTCGATGCCGCCCAGAGCGGCCTTGACCTGGCGATCCGGCTCGACGACGAGATCACCCGCACGGACTTCCCGGTCTTCTACACCAAGCGGCTGCCGTCAGGGGCGATTTACGAAACCGACCAGAGCCGCGTCTACCACACCCGTGACCCCGACAAGAACGTCTATGGCGCCTACCGGATGGTCATGTCGGTGCTGGAGGACGACGGCACCCACTACTTCGGCCTGCAGGGAATCCGGGGCTGGACAGACCCGCCGATTCTCGAGGCGCCCCACGACGAACTCGAGATGGACGACCGCACCTTCCAGGTTTACCCGGAGGGTGACCGCATCCGGTTGGTCTCCTGGACCGAGGACGACAACGTCTACTGGATCTCGAACTCCCTGCTTCTGACTCTCGACAACGAGCAGATGCTGGGCATGGCCCGTTCGACGCGGGCCTTCACCCCCGACAAGTGAGCGATATGAACGCAGAAGAGAAGACGCCGATCGGTGTCGTCGGGGTCGGCTGGGTCGGCCTCGTCACCGCAGCATGCTTTGCCGAACTCGGTCACCCGGTTGTGGCCCGCGACGTACTCCAGGAAAAGGTCGATGCGCTCAACAGGGGTGAAGTCACGATTCACGAGCCCGGACTGGCCGACCTCCTCGCGAGAAACAAGGAGCGGCTCCGGTTCACCACGGACATGGACGAACTGCTGGCTTCGGCCCGGCTGCTCTTCGTCTGTGTGGACACTCCACCCACCTACTCGGGCGACGCCGACCTCTCCCGCGTCCGCTCGGTGGTCGAGGATCTCAAGTCCGACAGTGACCACGTCCTGATCATGAAGAGCACCGTTCCGGCCGGCACCGGCGCGTCGATCAGGCGCGAGCTTCCGGGACTGTCCTATGTTTCCTGCCCGGAGTTCCTCAAGGAAGGCACCGCGGTCGAGGACTTCATGAACCCGGACCGGGTAGTGGTCGGCTCCGAACCCGAGGACGCGGAAGCCGCCGAGGAAGTGGCTGCCCTGTACCGGCCGCTCGGCGGCGAGATCGTGATGACCGACACGTCGAGTGCCGAGATGATCAAGCTGGCCTCCAACGCCTACCTGGCGACCCGGATCTCCTTCATCAACGAGATCGCGAACGTCTGCGAGGAGGTCGGTGCGGATGTCGGCGAAGTCGCACGCGGAATGGGACTCGACGAACGGATCGGTCCCCATTTCCTGCGCCCCGGGATCGGTTTCGGCGGATCCTGCTTCCCGAAGGACGTCAACGCGCTGAAGTTACTGGCTGGTAACTCGGGCTACCACTTCCAGCTGCTCAACTCCGTGATCGAAGTCAACGAACTTCAGAAACGCAGGGTCGTGAGCAAACTGACCAAACATCTCGGATCGCTTGTCGGCAAGCAGATTGCCCTCCTGGGGCTGGCTTTCAAGCCGGATACGGATGACATGAGAGAGGCATCCAGCCTCGTTCTTTCCGCCCGCCTGAGGGGTGAAGGTGCGGAAGTTGTTGCATATGACCCTGTCGCGATGGGCAATGCAAGGAGTCTCCTGCCCGGAGTCGAAATGAAGGGCACAGCCCAGGAGGCACTTGCTGATTCGGACGCGGCGGTACTGGTTACCGAATGGTCCGAGTTCAAGGAGATCGACTGGTCTGCGGCGGCCGATCGGATGCGGAGGCCATTGCTCATAGACGGACGAAATTTTCTTGATGCCGAAGCTCTTCGCTCGGCCGGATTCCTCTACGAGGGGATCGGCAAGGCAGGGGACCGGTGACGAAAGCAGGTAACACAGATTGCAGGCACTGGTACTGGTTGGAGGAAGGGGCACCCGCCTCCGTCCGCTGACTTACGGCACCCCCAAGCCGGCCCTGACTCTTGTCGATCGGCCGTTCTTGAGTTACATGACAGAGTGGCTGGGAAGCCACGGCGTCGACGAGGTGATTCTGGCCTGTGGCTTCCTGCCGGACGAATTGAAGGCCGTCCTCGGTGACGGCGAGCCGGGTGGCCCGAAACTGAAGTACCTGGTCGAGGAGGAAACCCTCGGTACGGCCGGAGCGATCCGCTTTGCACTCGACCACCTCGACCAGACCTTCTTCGCGCTGAACGGCGACGTGCTCGCCGACCTCGACCTGACTGCATTGTGGAACCAGCATGCCGAGACCGGCGCCCGGGCGACGCTCGGCCTCTACGAAGTGAGTGACTCGAGCAGCTACGGACTGGTCGACATCGACGACGAAGGCCACGTGCTGCAGTTCAGCGAGAAGGATCCCCACCGGACCGGCAAAGGCCTGATCAACGCCGGCACCTACGTGCTGGAACGCGACGCTGTCGCCGAGATACCGACCGGCCGTGAGGTATCGATCGAGAAGGAGTTCTATCCCTCGATCACCGGCAAGGGTCTTTACGGCAGGCCGCTGGATGGCTACTGGATGGACTTCGGGACCCCCGAGCGGTATTTCGAGGCGACCTGGGACATCATCGAGGGGAGGATCCACACCCAGGTCAGGACCAACAGCGACGGTGTTCACATCTCTCCCGACGCGGAAATCGATCCCGGCGCGACGATCGGCCCACGGGCGGTGGTCGGACCCGGAGTCAAGGTCGGCGCGGGGGCGAAAGTCAATGGTTCAGTCCTGCTCGAAGGCAGCGAAGTCGGTGAGGGCGCCGAGATCGAAAGCTCGATCATCGGCCCTGGTGTAAAAGTTGCGCCAGGAGATACGGTAGGAGATGAGGTCCTTGGCAAGAATCAGATCGGTGAGGTCGTAAATGCTTGAGGACGTACTCGACATCCCGAACCACATTCGCGACGCGCTCTGGCGCGTCGATTCGGCTCAGCTGAAGGCGAGGCCGTCCTCCGGATTCGTGGTCTGCGGAATGGGTGGATCGGCGATCGGAGCCGAACTCGCCCGGGGACTTCTCGACAACCGGCTGACCGGTCCGATGATCGTCTCCCGCACCTACGGCCTGCCAAAGTGGGTCACGGCCGACTGGGCGGTCCTCGCGTCGTCCTACTCGGGTGACACTGAATAGACCCTTTCCTCGTTCAAGGACGCCGGCGAGGCCGGAACTCACCGCTGGGTGGCCGGCACCGGAGGCGAACTGGGGGCCAGGGCCCGGGACGCCGGAATCGGCGTGGTCGGCCTGCCCGGGTTCTTTCAGCCGAGAATGACGGTCGGCTACATGACCGTAGTTTCCGCCTATGTCGCCCATCTGGCCGGCGTCGCCCCGGACGTGCGGCGTGAACTGGAACAGGCGGCGGACTTCCTCGATTCACGCAAGGCCGACATGGAACCTCTCGCGAGGGCACTTGCCGGTCAAATAGGGGACACTCCAGTTGTCGTGCATGGAGCAAGCCTCACTACGGCCCCGGCCAGGCGCTGGGCCAACCAGTTCAACGAAAACGCCAAGCAACTCGCATTCTCGGCCGAGATCCCCGAAGCGAACCACAACCTCATGGAGGCATGGTCCAAGGGATCGGGCGGGCTCGGAGCGATCTTCCTGACCGACTCCGGCCAGTCGCCCCGGGAGCGCCGACGCATGGACCTGACCGCAGAAGCGGTTGACAAGACGGGCGCCCCCGTCTTCAAGGTCGAGACATCGGGCGAGACCCGGGCGGAACGCCTTTTCTGGGCGGTCATGTTCGGCGACCTGGTTTCAGTCGAGGTAGCAACCCTGCGCGGAGTCGATCCGCTCCCCGTCGACGAGATCCAGCAATTCAAACGGCGCCTGGGCCAGACCTAATGCGTGCCATGGTGCTGGCCGCCGGACTGGGCACGAGGCTCAGGCCAGTCACCCGATCAGTGCCCAAGCCGATGGTGCCGGTACTCAACCGGCCGGTCATGGAGCACATCATCAGGTTGCTCGAGAGCAACGGCTTCGAGGAAGTCATCGCCAACATCCACTGGTACCCCGACGTGATCCGGAATCACTTCGGGGATGGCTCCGACTTCGGAGTGAGTCTCACCTACAGCTTCGAGGACGAACTGCTCGGCACGGCGGGCGGGGTCAGGTTCGCGTCACATTTCTTCGGGGACGACTTCCTCGTCATCTCCGGTGACGCGCTGACCGACATCGACCTGGCTGCCATGCGCGAATTCCATCGCTCTCACGACGGCATCGCCAGCCTCGCCACCCGCAGGGTCACCGAAACATCGGAGTTCGGTGTGGTGATCACCGACGATGACGGCCGGATCCAGGGTTTCCAGGAGAAGCCGGACCCTGCCGAAGCGCTCTCCGACCTGGCGAACTGCGGCATCTACATGTTCGATCGCGAGATCTTCGATCATTTCCCGGCACCCGGCGCGAGCAAGCTGGCCGCACCCGGGCACCCTGACGGCTTTGCCGACTGGGCCTATGACGTCTTTCCGGCCCTGCTGGACGCCGGGATCGACTTCTATGCACACGAAACCGAGGCCTACTGGAACGACATCGGCACGATCGGCGAACTGGTCCAGAGCAATTTCGACGGTCTGGCCGGGGCGGTAGACCTGGGCCTGCCGGACAACCAGCCGATGCCGGAAGTCTGGGTTGCCGGTGAGGTGGAGGGGCTGGAGGGAGCCGAGATCGATGGCCCGGTTCTGATCGGTGACGGAGCGAAGATCGGCGCAGGTGCCCAGCTCGTCGGACCGCTGGTCCTGGGCGAAGGCTGCTCGATCGGCGCTGATGCGGGAGTACGGGAAGCAGTTCTGCTCAGCCGGTCGTCGCTGGAGAAGGGCGCCTTTCTCGCCGGGGGTCTGCTGGGCCCCACCAGGTAGCCGCCGCCGACCCGGTCGGCCGGAGCCTCACGGCGAGAGCGTGCCGGGATGTTGCACCTGTCGCGCCACAGGTGAGCGTTTCCAGCTCAAGCTTCGGGTATGGACCCGGCAAGCCTCGCAAGATGGATGGTGCCGTCGCGGTGTCCCCTCTGCCGGGCCCCGCCCGTAAGCGGCGGGCTCATCTGCGGCGAATGCATGCGGTCCCTCAACTATTGCCAGGTCTTGCGGGGCAACCCGCCCGAAGGGGTGGACCGGATCAGCTCCTGCGCCGACCATGACGGCACGCCCCGTGATCTGCTTGCCGCCTTCAAGTTTCGCCGGATGACCGGGCTGGCCGGTCTCATCGGCGGGTTCATGGTCGACGCCCTGGGAGCAACCGACCCGGAAGCGCTGGTGATCGGGGTTCCGCCCGCGAGGTTCCGGACCTGGTTGCGGGGTTTCGATCCGGTGGCACTGCTTGTCCGGGAGGTCGCTGCCGGATCCGGTCTCGGGATGGCCGGCGATCCAGTTCTCCGGCGCCTGGGTTCCGGTCGGCAGCGGGGGCAGGGACGTGCCGCACGGCTCGCGAGGCCTCCCGACATCCGTCCCGTGGGCGAGCCTGGCCGGATCCTCGGCGGCCGGGAGGTGATTCTCGTCGATGATGTGATGACGACCGGGGCGACGCTTTCGGCCTCGGCTGCCGCTCTCCGTCTCGCCGGCGCGCGCAGCGTGGTGGCCCTGACCTTCACCCGGAGGCTTTGAGAGGAGAACAACCTTTGGGCAATCCGTAGTTTCTCCCCTTGTCAGCGTCACTCCCCCCGGCTACCATCGGCCAAAGGAACACAACCCCGCGAGGAGGTCCCATGCGAATTGAGATTCGTGGTCGCAACGTCGAGGTAACCGACGAAATGCGCGAGCAGGTGACCCAGCGGTTCAAGCGACTCGGTGAACAGGTTTCGTCGCTTGCCCGCACCGAAGTTGTCTTCTCCGAGGAGCAGAACCCGGCCATTGCCGACAAGTACGTGGCCGAGGCGACCCTTCATGTGAAGGGCGTGACGCTCCATGCGCATGAGGCCAGCCCCGACATGACGCACACGATCCATGAACTCGCGGAGGACATGCGCCGCCAGGTGAAGAGGCACCGGGAGAAACGGCGCAAGCGGAGGGAAACGCGAAAGCTTGTCAATCGCCTCCAGGGACGCGAAACCGGAGGCGCTCAGCCCGGTCTCTAGACCGGAGAAAGGTGCCGGCCCGGGGGCTTAGGCCCAGGGCGGGAAAATCCAGTCAGTGCGGAGGGGCCGAAATATCGGCCCTTCCGTCTTTCGAATTGCGGTCGGTTCAATCAACCGGGATATGACACCGGTGAATTGAACCGAGGCAGCAGGACTCCCCTTTAGTCGGCAGTGAGTCGCAACGGCTAACCTAAGGTTCATGGCCATTCAGCTAATCGATCGTGCGCTCAGGATGGGGGAGGGGCGCAAGTTCAAGGCATACGAGAAGCGGGTCGAGTCGATCAACCGGATCGAGCCCGAGATGAAGGAGCTCGAGGATCACGAGCTGCTCGAGGAAGCGAACGCGCTTCGGGAGCGCGCTGCGAACGGCGAGTCGCTTGACGACCTGCTCCCCGAATCTTTCGCCCTGACCCGCGAGGCGGCCTGGCGCGCTCTCGGTCAGCGTCACTACGACGTCCAGCTGATCGGTGGCATGGTCGTTCACGACGGTGCCATCGCCGAAATGAAGACCGGTGAGGGCAAGACCCTGACCAGCACCCTGGCCATCGTCCTCAACGCCCTCGGGGGCAAGTCGGTCCACGTGGTCACAGTCAACGACTACCTCTCCAAGCGGGATGCGCTCTGGATGAAGCCGATCTACGACCTGCTCGGCGTGACCGTCGGCTGGATCCAGGAGAACGACGACCCGGCCGCCCGCCGCGAGAAGTACGCCTGCGACGTCACCTACGGGACCAACTCGGAGTTCGGCTTCGACTACCTCCGCGACAACATGGCCGCCTCGCTCGAACAGAAGGTCCAGCGTGCGCATGACTTCGCGATCGTCGACGAGGTCGACAACATCCTGATCGACGAAGCCCGTACCCCGCTGATCATCTCCGGCGCCCCGGAAGAGGCCGCCCAGACCTACTACACCTTCGCCCGGCTGGCCAAGCAGCTCGAGGGTGTTCCCGCCAAGACGAAGCTGAAGTCGATGGGGGAGAGCAAGGACACCTCGGAGGCCGAGTACGACTACGAGTACGACGAGAAGCACAAGACCGTCTCGCCGACCGAGCGTGGCGTAGCGAACGCCGAGAAGTTCATCGGCGTCGAGAATCTCTACATGGCCGAGAACGGCAACCTGGTCAATCACCTGATCCAGTCGCTGAAGGCCGAGTCGCTTTACAAGAAGGACAAGGACTACGCCGTGGTTGACGGTGAAGTGATGATCATCGACGAGTTCACCGGCCGGATCCTCGAAGGCCGTCGCTGGTCGGAAGGCCTGCATCAGGCGGTCGAAGCCAAGGAGGGAGTGGCGATCCGCGAGGAGAACCAGACCCTCGCGACGATCACCCTTCAAAACTATTTCCGCCTTTACGACAAGCTTTCCGGCATGACCGGTACGGCTCTGACCGAGGCCACCGAGTTCATGAAGATCTACAAGATCCCGGTGGTCGAAGTCCCCACCAACAAGCCGATTTCCCGAGACGACCAGAACGACCAGATCTTCAAGACGAAGGAAGGCAAGTGGAACGCGGTAATCCGCGAACTGGTCACCCGGCATGAGACCGGCCAGCCGATCCTCGTCGGCACGGTTTCGGTCGAGGTCTCGGAAATGATCTCGCGGGAGCTCAAGAAGCAGGGCATCGAGCATGTCGTGCTGAACGCCAAGCCCGAACACGCCGAGAAGGAAGGCGAAACGATCGCCCAGGCCGGACGCAAGGGTGCCGTGACCATCGCGACCAACATGGCCGGCCGAGGCGTTGACATCAAGCTCGGCGGCGACCCGGAGGGAATGGCCCATCCGCAGGTCGTCAGGCAGGGACTCAAGCCCGAAGACCAGGGCTACAACGAGGCGGTCGAGAAGATCGCGGCCGAGCTGCAGCCTCAGTGCGAGGCCGAAGCAGAGGAAGTGAAGGCCCTCGGCGGACTGTTCATTTGCGGAACCGAGCGCCACGAGTCGCGCCGGATCGACAACCAGTTGAGGGGTCGTGCCGGGCGTCAGGGCGACCCTGGGGCTTCGAGGTTCTTCCTCTCGGCCGAGGACGACGTGATCCGCCTCTTTGCCGGCGACCGCATCTACAAGATCCTCGACCGTCTCGGTCCGACCGACGAAGAGGGACACGAGATGCCGCTCGAGGCCAAGATGCTCACCAGGACGGTCGAGAACGCCCAGAAGAAGGTCGAGGAGCAGAACTTCCTGATCCGCAAACGCGTCCTCGAGTACGACGACGTGATGAACGAGCAGCGCCGCGTGGTCTACAAGTACCGCGGCGAGATCCTCGAGGGGCGGGACATGTCGGATATCGCCCGCGACGAGGTCAACGGCGTCATCGGCCGTCTGGTCGACGAGTACCTCGCCGGCGACATCATCGAGGAATGGGACCTGCCAGGGCTCGACTCCCAGCTGCACCTGATCTGGCCCTGCGCGATCGACGTCGCGGGGATGGCGCCCGAGTCGACCGAGCCGGATGCGCTGAAGCAGGATCTCTACGAGGACGCCCAGAAGGCCTATGACGAGCGCGAGGCCGAGTTCGGCGATGAAGTCATGCGTTACCTCGAGCGGACCCTGCTGCTCCAGGTGATCGACTCCCGCTGGCGAGAGCACCTGTATGACATGGACTACCTGCGTGAGGGAATCCATCTCCGTGGCTTCGCCCAGATCGATCCGCTGGTCGCCTACAAGAACGAGGGCTACTCGATGTTCCAGGAGCTGATGAACGGCATCTGGGAAGAGTTCAGCCGCCTCATCTACAACGTCGAGATCGAGATCGAGCCGGATCAGGTCGACGGAGCATTCGCGCCGCCGGCCGAGGAACCGGACGACTCGACCTTCGATTACTCCGGAGGCACCGCCGAGGAGCAGCCTTCTGCCCTGGCGGAGGTCGCAGCGGGGACCACGCCCGGTCCTTCACAGACGGGCGGAGTGCCCGGCGTGGTGCCCGGCGGGGTTCCGAACGTCGGCGGTGCGCCTGAGCCCGCCGGTGCCGCGACGGTGGTCAAGTCCGACAAGGAAAACATCGGACGAAACGATCCCTGCTGGTGCGGCTCGGGCAAGAAGTTCAAGAAGTGTCACGGGAGCTGACCGGGTCCCCGGCATCCGGGCAATCCACCCGTGACGCCTGAAGAAAAGACAGTCCGCGAGTTCATCTCGACCTTCAACCGGTCGGAACTCGACGAGTTTGTCGAGCTGCTCGATCCCGAGGTCGAGATCAACGGCATGCGGGGGCTGAGCAAGGGGCGGGAAGAGGCCCGGGCCTGGGCGACGAAAAAGCCCGGAGGCGTGCAGCAGACCGTCCTGCTCGAATCCTGCGAGCAGGAGGATTCCCGGGTGCTGGCCCGGGTCAAGCGGGAGTGGCGATGGGAAGAAGGCGACGAGCTGGCCTACACCGACGAGCTCGGCTGGCTGTTCGAAATGAAGAACGCAAGGGTTCTGAGCTGGCGTCCCTTCGAGGACCTCGAAGAAGCCCGGGCCGCCTTCTCGGCCTGACCGGCCCGCTAGTCCGGGCGGCGGTCCAGCTCCGTGTCCTCGAAGGAGACGGGATCCTCGATCGGTTCGAGATGGGTGAAGACGGTCGCCTGCTCGAAGGGGCTGCGAAGGTCCTCCTCGACCCGCTCGAGCAGGTCGTGGCCCTCCTTGACGCTCCAGCCGCCCGGCACCAGTACATGGACCGAAACGAAGGTCCTCCGGCCTGCCTTGCGGGTGCGAAGAGCGTGGAACTGGATCCCCTCGCTCTCGTAACGGTTTAGGACGCCGTTCACGGTGGCGATCTCCGCTTCGGGCAGCGCCTTGTCCATCAGCCCTGACATCGAATCGGACATCAGGCCGATACCGGTCCGGACGATGTTCCCGGCGACCAGCAGGGCGATGATCGGATCGAGCCGCTCCCAGCCGGTGAGCCAGACCAGGCCGACGCCGATGATCACGCCGGCCGAGGTGACCACGTCGGTCATCAGGTGGCGTCCGTCTGCGACCAGCACCACCGAGGACTCCTGCTCCCCGGACCGGACCAGCATCCGCGCGGTCAACAGGTTGAGGATCGATGCTGCCGCGGTCACCGAGAGACCGATTCCGACCGCCGTGAGCTCAACCGGATTGATCAGACGGTCAATCGCGGCATAGGCGATGGTCACGGCGGCGAGCAGGATCAGGGCACCTTCGAACCCGGCCGAGAGGTAGTCGGCCTTCTCGTGGCCGTAGGCGTGATCCTCGTCGGCCGGCCTGGTGGACCAGAGGATGACCAGCAGGGCAACCCCCGCAGCGACGAGATTGACCACGGATTCGGCCGCGTCGGACAGCAGTCCGACCGACCCGGTGAGCAGCCAGGCGGCGAACTTCATCCCGATCGTGAGAACGGCCACGGCAATCGACACCGAGATGACCCGAATCAGCCGTCGACGTCTCGCATCGCTTGTCGCAATCACGTTTGCCATGCCTCCTGATCTTCTCAGAGGCTGTCCAGCCGGGCCGGTCGGGGGGCGATCCGCAAGCGCGGACGCTCGGTAGGCTCCATCCATGGCCGAGGCCGTAAACACAGAGTCAGTCACAGCCCGGCTGGCGGCGATCGAGCAGCACATCGAGCTGCTGACCGACTATCTCGACCCGGCGGGTCTCGAATCCGAGGTGGCCGGACTCGAAGAAGTCATGCAGCAGCCCGGCTTCTGGGACGACCAGGACAAGGCGGCGACCGTGTCGGCCGATCACTCCCGGGCCCAGCGCAAGCTCGAAGGTTTCCGCTCGCTCCAGGCCGAAGCGGGAGACCTGGCCGAGATGGCCGAGATGGCCGAGGTGGATGAGGAGATCGCCGCCGAACTGGAGGAGCAGCTCACGTCGGTCGAATCACGGCTGGAAGAACTCGAGGAAGCACGCCTGTTCAGCGGCGAGTACGACCACGGGGACGCGATCGTCTCCGTCCACGCAGGGGCGGGAGGTACCGACTCGCAGGACTGGGCCGAGATCCTCTTGCGGATGTACCTCAGGTGGGCCGAGCGGCGCGGTTTCTCGGTCGAGATGAGGGAGGCATCCGAAGGGGAGGAAGCCGGTCTCAAGTCGGCCACCTTCGTGCTCAAGGGAGAGAACGCATACGGCCTGATCGCCGCCGAGCGCGGCGTACACCGCCTGGTGCGGATTTCACCGTTCGATTCCTCGGCCCGGCGGCACACCAGTTTCGCCCAGGTGGACGTGGCGCCGGTGGTGAGTGAGGACGTCGAAGTCGAGATAGACGAATCCGAGATCCGGATCGACACCTATCGGGCGTCCGGGGCCGGAGGCCAGCACGTCAACAAGACCGACTCAGCGGTCAGGATCACCCATGAGCCGACGGGGGTCGTCGTCCAGTGCCAGAACGAGCGCTCGCAGACGCAGAACAAGGCGGTCGCGATGCAGATGCTGAAGTCGAAGCTGATCGAACTGGAGGAGCGAAAGCGGGCCGAAGCGGTGAATCAGGAGAGGGGAGAGGTGAAGGACGTGGCCTGGGGCTCCCAAATCCGTTCCTACGTACTCCAGCCCTACACCATGGTCAAGGACCACCGGACCGACTTCGAGGTCGGTGACGCCCAGCGCGTGCTCGACGGAGACATTGATGGCTTCATCCGCGAGTACCTAAACAGAACGGCCGGTTAGAGGCCCGGCACGGCGGTATCCGAAAAATGATGCTCGCTCCGCTCGCCTGATCCATCATTTTTCGGACACCACCGCACCGGGCCAAGCCGGGATTCGGGGGTCCTCGAGGCCGAGGAGACGTTGTTTCAGGGCGGTTCCGGCCCTTCCTCCTCCGTAGCCTCCGGTTGATCCGTCGGACCTGATCACCCGGTGGCAGGGGACGATGAGCCCGATCGGGTTCATCGAGAGGGCTGTTCCGGCCGCCCTGGCGGCTCCGGGGCTGCCAGCGAGGGTGGCCACTTCACCGTAGCTCGCTGTCTCACCGTAAGGAATGGTCGCCGTCGCCTGAAGGACCTTTCGGTTGAAACCTCCGATCAGCCGCCAGTCGAGATCGAGGTTGAAATCACGCAGATCACCTGCGAGAAAGGCGATTACCTGGTCGGCCGCCTCGTCGACCATCTCGCCGCCTTCTTCGGGCACGAGACCGGTTCGGGCGATCACTTCCTCGACCAGGGAATCGGGGTCGGAGCCGGGCAGACTGCAGCGGATGATGCCGACATCCGTGGCGGCCAGGGCAACCGGGCCGAGGGCGGTATCGAATGCAGTGTGAGCGAACGTGCCCATTCCCCAGAGCATAGGCTCCCGGCATGAGTCATCTTCCGGAGGGAGCCTCCGAGCTGATCGCCCGCGCGCTCGCAGAAGACATCGGATCCGGCGACGTCACCGCGAGGGCGACCGTGCCGGAGCGGCTGGAAGCACAGGCTCACATCGTGCTCAAGGCACCCGGGGTGATTTTCGGACTCGACGTGGTCGAGGAAGTGTTCCGGCAGGTCGGTGTCACCGACATCGACCGGACCGTGGTCGAAGGTCACTGGCATGACCAGGTGCCACGGGATCTCGTTCTGATCAACGGGTCCGCCCGGGCAATTCTGGCCGGTGAGAGGGTCGCCCTCAACTTCCTCGGGCACCTTTCGGGCATCGCCACCCTGACCGCGCGGTACGTCGACGCGGTGGGCGGCACCGGAACGAGGATCCTCGACACCCGGAAGACGCTGCCGGGGCTGAGGTCGCTGGAGAAGCAGGCCGTCTCCTGGGGCGGGGGCATCAACCACCGGTTCGGACTGTTTGACGCGGTCCTGATCAAGGAGAACCACATCGCGATGGCCGGCAGTGTGAGACAGGCGGTCGAGGCCTGCCGCAAGGACTCGCCCGACCTTCACATCGAGGTCGAAGCGGAAACGCTCGACCAGGTCACCGAGGCGATCGAGGCGGGGGCGGACCGGATCCTGCTCGACAACATGAGCACAGAACAACTGAAGCGGGCAGTGGACCTGCGCGAGTCCGGGGGGCCGGGAACTGAACTCGAGGCGTCGGGCGGGATGAACCTCGCGAACGTGAGGGAAGTGGCGGAGACCGGGGTCGACTTCATCTCGATCGGCGCCCTGACCCACTCCGCTCCCCAGCTGGACGTCTCGCTCCTGCTCGATCCGGCCAGCCGTCCTGCGTAGAATCGTTCCATGCCCACCGAGCTTCCAGTCCTCCAGGCTTCAGACGTTCCGCCGCCGCTCGATCCGGCCCTGATCATCGAACTCAGCGCCGAGATCCGCGAGCTCGCCGCCGAACGCAACGCGATCATCCTCGCCCACAATTACGAGCTGCCGGAAGTCCAGGACGTCGCCGACTACATCGGTGATTCGCTCGGCCTGTCCCGACAGGCCGAAGCCGCGGACGCCGAGGTAGTCGAGTTCTGCGGGGTCCACTTCATGGCCGAGACTGCGTCGATACTTTCGCCCGAGAAGCGGGTGCTGATCCCCGATCTCGGTGCCGGCTGCTCGCTGTCGGATTCGATCAATGCCGACCAGCTCCGCGAATGGAAGTCGAAGTATCCGAATGCCCTGGTCGTGATGTACGTGAACACTTCCGCCGAGGTCAAGGCGGAAACCGACTACTGCTGCACCTCCTCGAACGCCGTGAAGGTGGTCGAGCACATCTGGGCCGAGCACGGTGAGGACACCGAGATCCTGTTCGGGCCCGACATGTGGCTCGGCGCCTTCGTCGAGAGGGAGACCGGCCTGGTCGATGACCCGAAACGGCGCAGCCGGTTCCACGTCTGGGACGGCGAGTGCCACGTCCACGCCGGCATCCGGCCCGATGACATCGCCCGGACCCGGGCGGAGCATCCGGATGCCGAGTTCCTGATCCACCCGGAATGCGGCTGTTCCACCCAGGCAATGGAGTACGTGGCCACCGGGGACATCGACCCGGAGGGGGTCCACATGCTTTCGACCTCGGGCATGATCGAACATGTCAGGGAGAACCCCGAGGGCGAATACATCGTCGCGACCGAAAACGGAATGCTCTACCCGATGCGGCAGGCCGTGCCCGGGGCGAAGCTGATCGAGGCGAATCGCATGGCCTACTGCAAGTACATGAAGATGATCACCCTGCCGAAGCTGCGCGACTCGCTGCGCGACATGAAGTTCGAAGTGAAGGTCGACGAGGCGCTGGCTGAAAAGGCCCGCCTCCCGATCGAACGCATGGTCAGCATTGGTTAGATAGTCGGCGAGCTTCGCTCCGCCTCCGTTTTCAACCCGCCGGCCCACAGGACCCAGGGATGGATGGTCCGGCTCCACGGTTAGCTGCCACGAGGCAGGTATCAAATCTGGCGCCTTTCTCGTGGCAGAAGAGATTCGAGGTAGCCGTGGGGTAGGGTGGGCGTCTCCGGGATACTCAGGCGGAGGGAGGCTGAATGCCGACCGAGGTGTTGCCGCTTCCCGGTGATGCCCGCCCGACCCCACCCCAACGTCATGTGCCGCCGAGTGCGGGAATAGGCTTTACGCGTGCTTGACCTGATCGCAGCGGCGGGAGATTTTGCCTTCGGGCCGGGCAACTCCTTCCCCACCGTCGATCAGGACTACCTGCTCGAGGCGCGTCAGATGCAGGCGATGTCCTTCGTCATGCACATCCCGCTCGTCTGCTTTGGAATCGCCTTCCCGAGCCTGGTCATCTTCATGGAGTGGCTCGGGCTGAAGACAGGCAAGGCCCACTTCACCGCGATCGCCAGGCGCTGGTCGAAGGTGATGATCACCCTGTTCGCGGCCGGCGTGGTCACCGGCACCCTGCTCAGCTTCGAACTGGGCATGCTCTGGCCGGGCTTCATGTCGGCCTTCGGGGACGTGTTCGGACTCGCCTTCGGGCTCGAGGGTTTCTCGTTCTTCATCGAGGCGATCTTCATCTCGATCTACGTGTACTCCTGGGACAAGATCTCGCCCCGCAGGCATATCCTCACCGGCATACCCGTGATCGTGACCGGAATCACCGGGTCGATGATGGTGATTGCGGTCAATGCCTGGATGAACAACCCTTCCGGCTTCTCGATCGACAGCGCCGGCCAGGTCACTGACGTCAAGCCTTTCGAGGCGCTTTTCGCCAACGGTCACCTGTGGCCGCAGCTGACACATATGTATCTGGCCGCCTACATCGTTGTCGGGTTTCTGGTCGCCGGGGTTTATGCCTTCGCCTGGCTCCGGGGGAGGCGTGGCGATTACTTTCGCACCGCGATGGTCGTCCCCCTGGCTGTCGCCTGCCTGGCCGCGCCGGCGCAGATCCTGATCGGTGACTGGGCGGCCCGAACCGTGGCCGACGACCAGCCGATCAAGCTGGCCTCCTTCGAAGGCCTCTACGAGACGACCGAGGGTGCTCCGGAGACGATTCTCGGCTGGTACACCGACGAAAACACGATCGAGTACGGGATCGAGATCCCGAAACTGCTTTCGCTGCTCGCATACCACGACCCGAACGCCACCGTTCAGGGCCTGGAGACGGTGCCGGAGGACGACTGGCCGGCGATCAACGTGGTCAGGCTCTCGTTCCAGACCATGGTCGGGATCGGGACCGGTCTGGCATTGCTGGCGGCGTGGTTCCTCTGGGTCTGGTTCCGGCGCCGCAAGCTACCCGAGACGAAGTGGTTCTACCGCGCGGTAATCCTTGCCGGGCCGGGGGCGGTCGTGGCCCTGATCGCAGGCTGGGTCACTACTGAAGTCGGGAGGCAGCCGTGGGTGGTCTACGGCGCCATGCGAACGGAGCAGGCCGTCACCGGTGCGGACGGGGTCGTGTTCGGATTCGCCGCCCTGGCGATCGTCTATGCGGTCCTGATCGCGACCGTCTTCTGGGTCCTCAGGCGCATCGCGAGTCAGCCGTTCCCGCCCGAGATCGCTGCCCTCGAGGAGGGGCCCGGGTCGAACGGGAAGGAGGCGGAACATGGAACTGGCTGAAGTTCCCGCCATCCTGATCCTGATCGGCATCACCGCATACGCGGTCCTGGCCGGGGCCGACTTCGGAGCACCGATCTGGGCGATAACGGCCAGCGGGGAAGAGTCAGAGCGTCTCAAGGAATCGGGACACCGGTCGATGGCCCCGGTCTGGGAGGCCAACCACGTCTGGCTGATCTTCGTCCTGGTGATCTGCTGGACCGCATATCCGGATGTCTTCGGTGCGATCTTCTCGACCCTGTGGATTCCCCTGATACTCGCCTGCATCGGCATCATCATGCGGGCAGTGGGATACGTCGCCGGAGGTGTGAGCATCAGCCGCACCTTCACCTGGCTGGCGGCTGTTGCGTCGCTGCTCGTGCCTTTCGCACTGGGTACGGTCATCGGAGCGATCGTCGACGGACGGGTGCCCCCCGGCAACGCGCAGGGAGACGTGATCACCTCCTGGCTGGCACCGCTGCCGCTGACCATCGGCCTGCTGCTGGTGCTTTCCTCCATCTATCTCGCCGCGGTCTACCTGGCTGCCGACGCGGACCGGCGCGGGGAGAAGGACCTTGCCGCCGCTTTCCGTGTGCGGGGCATGATCGCCGGCGTAGTAGCCGGGGTTGCCGCCGCGGCGGGTCTGGTCGTCCTGCATGCGGAGGCGCCTGCCTTCTTCCACAGGATGTTCTCGGAGGACGGTTCCGACACCGAGCTGGCGCGGCTTTGCGTGTACGCCTCGGCGCTTGCTGGAACCGCGACCCTCTGGCTGCTGGCAACCCGACGCTACTTCCCTGCCCGCTTTGCCGCGGCTGCCGCAGTGGCCTTCATCGTCGGGGGCTGGGGGCTGGCCCAGGGACCGGAGGTCCGCCCTGGTCTCGCGATCGAGGAGGCGGCGGCGTCCAACGAAGTCATTATCGGTCTCCTCATTGCCGTGGCCCTCGGGCTGATCCTGCTGGTCCCGTCGCTCTACCTGCTTTACAGCCTCGTGCTGGAAGGCCGATTCGATCCCCTCAACGTGCCAGCGGCCGATGCGACCGAAGCCGTGACGGATCTCCAGCCTGCCGGCAGGCTGGCCCTGTGGTTGGTAATGGTTGCTGCCGGCGTGGGAGGCCTGATGCTGTTCGTCAGTGACCCCGGTTTCACGCTCTATCTGGGGCTTGCCCTATTCCTCGGCGGACTGGTCGCCGGGGTCATCTACCTGGCGAGGAGCCTGGTCAGGGATTGACTGGCGTGGCGGGTCCACCCGGGCGATCCGAGATCACGTCGTCGGGGGCCGGCTCCCGTTTGTCCCCGGCGCTTTGCGGTGCCTTGTCGTCCGGGGTCATTTCCTGTCCGCCGTCGGTACCGGGCTTGCCGGTTGATCCCGATGCGCCGGTCGCCGTCGCGGCAGGCTCCGTGGTCGGCACAGTCGAATTGGTCCCGTTGTCGCCATCAGAGCCACAGGCTGCGATGACAAAACTGGCCAGAATCAGCGCCGGGATGATCAGGGACCGGTTGGCGGCGGTCCGGCAGCCCGCAGTCACGAGGCGATCCAGACTCTGACCCTGAAGCCGGCCGGGGCGAGCCAGCCCCAGGAACGGCTGGCTCCAACGATGCGGCCGCGGCGGCCCGGAGCCCAGGGATCGACCCGGACGGCACCGAGACGGCAGTTCGCAGCGAGAAGGCGCTGTTTGGCCTGCCAGGGCTTCAGCCCGAACAGGTAAGGCACCTTGCACCAGGCCGGCGAAGGCAGGGCGGTGGCCCCGCTGCCGAGAACGTCGACGCCGGTCAGTCCCAGAGCCGTCCTTGCGACCCAGCGCCGGATCGGGTCGCCGGCGACCCTCGTGTCCACGGAGGGAACGGTGCCGCGGCAGACACCGTCTCCGTAACTGGTCAGGCCGACCAGCCTGTACCCGTCACTGGTCTGAACCACGAGCGGCCCGCCACTGTCCCCGAGGCAGGCCGAGGCATTGCCACCGGGGCCACCGAAGCAGAGCATCCGGGTCGCCTGGAATGCGACTCCGTCACTGCGGCGGCAGAGTCCGTTGCCCATGATCACCTGACGGGCGACCTGCAGCCGGGCAGGAACGCGATCGGAGTAACCGCTTGTGTTGCCCCAGCCGGTGGTCCAGGCGATGCTGCCCTGTTTCCAGGTCGGTTCCTCGTCGGGACCGGCGATCCGGATCGGCTGGGAGGAAAGGGGATCCGCGAGAGTCAGCAGGGCGACGTCCCAGTCGGCGGCGCCCATGATCGTGCGGTATCTGCGCTTGCCTGAGGAGTTGACCGGCATTCGCAAACCCGAGACCCGGGCGACTTCTCCCCGGCTGGAGTCGAGGTTGGTCCGGCCCGAGACGATTTCGATGTTGCGGACCTGGCTTCGCCTCAGGTCGGCTACGCAGTGTCCGGCGGTTATGACGAGCCGGGGGGCGAGGATCGACCCACCGCAAAAGAACCTTGCGGTGGTCGAGCGGCGGGGAGCCACCTTCCTCGAGAAGGTCAGAGCCACCTGCCAGGGCCACGCACCGATCGTCGTGCTGCGGCCATTGACGATCGAAGCCGAGGCCCGCTCATCGGGCGCGGCGGGGTCCGCAGCAGGGGGATGGGTTGCCGCGAACAGGAAGGCGAATGCGGCGAGGAGGCAGCCAACCTTGAGGGCCGCCCGATTTCCCGTGTGGGCAACCCTGGACATTGCATGAATCGTACCGGGTCGATGTCAGTGACCCCGTAGTGATATGAGTGATTGCTAACGTTTCGCTAACTCCAAATCAAGATCTCGTCTGGATCCCGGGTCCGGGCGGGCATTCCCCGTCAGGGGAAGGAATACCCCGGCCGGGGGGGAATAGGGCGAACCAGATGGCTTTCGGAAAGAAGAAAAAAGACACAGCACAGGCAGAGGTCGAGGCCGCAAGGGCACGCAAGCAGGCCGAGCGGCCGCGCAAGGGTGGCGCGCCGATCATCGAGATGCGTGATGTCAGCAAGGTCTACCCGGGTGGACATCTGGCCGTTGACCGGGTCTCGCTCGCGATCAACCGCGGCGAGTTCGTGTTTCTGGTTGGCCCCACCGGCTGTGGCAAGTCCACGCTGATCAAGATGCTGATCAGGGAACTCGAGCCCACCGACGGCAGCATTTCGATCGCCGGACGCGACATCAACAAGCTTCCCGAGAAGAAGATCCCCCAGCTGCGGAGGAACATCGGCACCGTCTTCCAGGACTTCAAGCTGCTGCCGAGCAGGACCGTCTACGACAACGTCGCCTATGCCCTCCAGGTGATCGGCGCCTCGCGAGCCGAGATTCGTCAGAAGGTTCCCGAGACCCTGCGGCTGGTCGGCCTTTCCACCAAGCTTCACAACTACCCGGACGAGCTTTCGGGTGGCGAACAGCAGCGAGTCTCCGTGGCCCGTGCCTTCGTCAACCATCCCCCGCTGCTGCTGGCCGACGAGCCCAGTGGAAACCTCGATCCGGTCACTTCGGTCGGAATCATGCAGCTGCTCTACCGGATCAACAAGACCGGAACCACCGTCGTGGTCGTGACCCACGACCGCGAGATGGTCGACCGCATGCGCCGACGCGTGATCGAGTTGTACGAAGGCCGGGTCATCCGTGACGAGGTTGCCGGCGGCTACACCGAGGAATCGACCACCGAGTTCGGCGTTCGCATGCGGGCCGAGATGGGAGTCGGCGTCGAGGGTCACACCAACGGCAACGGCTCCGGCCAGAGCAAGGGAGTCAACTGATGGGCAAGCTCTTCTTCTTCACTGGCGAAGCGATTCGCGCGATTCGCCGCAACGTGGCGCCGACCACGGCCGCCGTGGTCACCACCGTCCTGACCGCTCTTCTGCTGGGAGTGCTGATTCCGGTCTTCCAGACCGCCCAGAGCAAGGGCGAGGACGTCCGCGGCCAGCTGGAACTGCGTACGTTCATCTATGACGATGCGACTCCGGCCGAGACCCAGGCCCTTCAGCAGAAGCTGGAAAACCTGCCCAACGTCGAATCGGTCACTTTCCTGACCAAGGCCGACGCCAAGCAGGAGTTCCTGAACAGTGACTTCGGCAAGGAGAATCCCGACGCGCTCGACCAGCTCGGCGGTCGGAACCCGCTGCCGGCGAACTTCATCATCAAGCCCGACGACGCCGCCAACCTGGAGAGCATCCGCAATGCGATCCAGCCGGTCGGCGCAAACGGCAAGGCCCAGTTCATCTCTCCGATCATCTCGGAGGTCGATGACCGCCAGCAGGACGCCCGCGACATTGAGCAGGTGACCGGTGCTCTCAAGCTGATTCTGACCGTGATCACCGTGCTGCTGATCTGTGCCTCGCTACTTCTGATCGGCAACACGATCCGCCTCTCGATCTATACCCGCCGGAGGGAGATCGAGGTCATGCGGCTGGTCGGCGCGACCCGCTGGTTCATTCGCTGGCCGTTCATGATCGAGGGCGTGGTCGTCGGCATCCTCGGAGGCGCGATTGCGATAATCGTGCTGTGGATCGGCAAGATCACAGTCGTGGACCCGCTGTCGGATACCTGGGACATCATGAAGGCGCAGGACTCGATGTCCTTTATCGCGCTGGTCGCCTGCCTGTTCATCGCGGCGATCCTGGTCTCGGCGATCGGCTCGGGACTCACGATGCGGCGCTACCTGAAGGTCTGACCGGCCCCGGCCGGCTCTCCGGAGCGGGCCGGAACGAAAATTGAAGACCGCGACCATTGCCGTCTGGGCGGTCGTCGCCGGGATGCTGCTCGGGCTCTGGGCCGGAGGACATCCCGACAACCTGCCGGATCCGTTGCGCGAGATCTTCGTCGCCGAGGACGTCCAGCAGGAGTCGGTCTCCGATCAGGCCGCCGAGCTGATCAGGGACAAGTACTACCGGGTCACCGATCCTGAGCAGATCCAGGATTCGTCGGTCAACGGCATGGTGCGGGAACTGCGCCAGACCAACCGGGAGGACCGGTTCACCCACTACTTCACACCGGAGCAGAACGAGCGCCTGAGCGAGTCCCTGGAAGGCAGCTTCAGCGGGGTCGGGATGACGGTCGGCCGAAACAACCGCCAGGGCCTCGAGGTGGGCTACGTGTTCCGCAAGTCCCCGGCCGCCGAAGCAGGGCTCGAAGCGGGGGACGTGATCGTCGAAGTGGACGGCAAGTCGATCAAGGGCAAGGAAGTGGACCTGATCGTGGCCGAGATCAAGGGACCGGAAGGCACTGACGTAACGCTCGGGATACGAAAGGGCGGCAAGGGCAAGGTGCGCGACTTCACGCTGACCAGGGCCGAGATCCGGGTGCCGATCACCGCAAACCGGGTTCGTGAGGTTGACGGACGGAAGCTGGGTTACGTTCAGCTCACCACCTTCAGCCAGGGGGCAGGACTGGCCCTGCGCCGGTCCGTCGAGAGGGTTCTCGACAAGGGTGCAGAGGGCGTGGTGCTGGACCTGCGCGACAACGGCGGCGGACTTCTCGAGGAAGCGATCTTCACTTCCAGTGTTTTCCTCGACGAAGGTGACGTAGTGGTCGAGACGAAATCCCGGAGCGAGGGCGACGCGACCTACCGGGCGGTCGGCGGAAACATAGAAACGCCCCCGATGGTCACTCTCGTGAACAGGAATACCGCGTCGGCCGCCGAGATCCTTGCCGCTGCGCTGCAGACCGACCTCGGCGTTCCCGTGGTCGGCACCCGGACTTACGGAAAGGGACTCTTCCAGCAGGTCATCGACCTGAGCAACGGCGGGTCGCTCGATCTCAGCGTCGGTGAGTTCCTGACCGCGGACGGCGTCTCCCTGGCTGGCAAGGGACTGGCGCCCGACGTCCGAGCGCCACTGCCCCGGAACGCCACGCGGGACGTTCAGCTCGATCGCGCCTTCAAGGTGCTCTCGGGCGAGGTCACTTCCGGGGTCCCGGACCAAGAGGAAGACCCGGCGGGCACCTGATGGCCGGCGGCCCGACGCGACCGCAGCGTGGTCGGCGCCAGGTCGCCCTGCTCGAGCGCAAGGGACGTTTCACTTCTGCGGTGCCGCTTTTCGAGCGAGGGCAGTCACTGGCCCTGGAGCGACGCGAACGCACGAGGGAAGGCCAGATCGCCTGGGTCGAGTTCGGGGCCGGCCGGGCGCGCCTGATCCGGGACCTGGGGCGGGTTGACGTGGCCCGGGACGTGTGCGAGGCCCTCGCCCTCGAACGGCTTGGCCGACGGGGATTTCCGCGCCGGGTCGAGGACGAGGCAGAGGCGGCTGCGGCGGCACCCGAACAGTTCGACCGCGACGATCTGACCGGCCTTGCCACGTTCACCGTGGACCCCGCCACGGCGCGGGATTTCGACGATGCGGTCTCGGCCCGCAGGGACGGTGACGGAATACGCCTCTGGATCCACATCGCCGACGTCTCGGCCTTCGTGCGGCCCGGGTCGGTTCTGGAAGGCGAAGCGTTCCTGCGCGCCAACAGCACCTATGTCCCGACCTCGGTCGAGCCGATGCTGCCCCACAGCCTGAGTTCCGGTGTCTGCTCGCTTTCCCCGGGGGACGAGAGGCTGGCGGTCACTTCCGAGTTCCTCCTTTCACCCCGCGGCGAAGTGAGGTCGGCGGCCTTCTACCGAAGCCGGATCCGGTCCGATGCCCGCCTCGACTACGACCAGCTCGACCGGATCTTCGATGGCCGGGAGCACGCGCCCGAACCGGTCGGCGAACCGATCGCCCTGGCCCGGAAGGCAGCCGCTTCCCTGGCCGAATTGAGCCAGGGATCGGCCCTCGAGGTTCACTCGGCGGAGCCGACCTTCGAGTTTGACGGCGAAGGCAACGTGACGCGCGCCTTCGGAGAACACCAGACGGAGGCGCACCGGCTGATCGAGAAGCTGATGGTGCTGACCAACGAGCAGGTCGCCGGGCTGACCTGCGCCCGGGGCATTCCGTCGGTTTATCGCGTTCACGAGATGCCGGACCCGGACCGGGTCGAGAGGATGCTCGGACAGCTCGCTTCGCTTGGATTGCCGGCGCCGCCGGTGCCCTCGGGCATGGGGCCCACCACTGCCGGGAACCTTGCGGTGGAGGCCTCGCGGTCGGTCGCGCGGGAAGCCGCCCGCAGGGGTCACGGGGCCCACGCCTACAGCACGCTCGTTCTGCGGTCGTTGAAGCCGGCCCGCTACCTCGAGCGCAACCTCGGTCACGCGGGCCTCGGGATCGATGCCTACTGCCACTTCACTTCGCCGATCCGTCGCTACCCCGACCTGCTGGCCCACCGCGCCCTTCTCTCCGCAGTCGGCGGTGGCGAAGTCGCTCCGACAACCGGTGACGTGGCCGAGGCAGCTCTTCACTGCTCGGAGCGCGAGAGGGAGGCGATGATCGTCGAACGGGATGCCGACGACGTCTGTGCGGCATTCCTGCTCGAGCGTGAGCTTTTCGAGGAGGGCTTCGGCAAGAGGTTCGAGGGCGAGGTCCGCGGCGTGATCCGGGCGGGAGTGTTCGTGCATTTCGGGGGACGGCTCGGCGACGTCTACGAGGGCTTCGTGCCGGCCCGACGGATCAGGGGTGAACGCTTCGAGATGAACGAGGAAGAGACCGCGCTGATCGGTGGCAAGACCGGACGGGCGGTCCGGCTTGGCGATCCCCTCGCGGTCCAGGTGGACAAGGTCGATGCGCCCCGTGGCAGGGTGGACCTGTTCCCGGCCGAGTGATTTGATTCTCCCGTTCCCGTAGATTGACCGGACGGATGAGTCCTGCCAAGGGAAAGAAGAAGCGTGCCCCCGTTTCCGGCGACGTCGCCACGAACAGGAGGGCACGCCAGAAGTTCGAGGTCGTCGAGAAGTTCGAGGCAGGTATCTCCCTGCTCGGAACAGAGGTAAAGGCTCTGCGTGAGGGAAACGCTCAGATGGGTGACGCCTATGCGGTGGTTGAGGACGGGGAGGTCTGGCTGCGCAACCTTCACATTCCCCATTACGCACCGGCCACGATCAACAATCACGAGCCGGAGCGCCCGCGGAAACTTCTCTTGCACCGGGCCGAGATCGAAAGGCTGATCGGCACGACCCAGCAGAAGGGCCTCACCCTTGTCCCGACACGCATCTATTTCAAGGGCCCAAAGGCAAAAGTGGAACTTGGCCTGGCCCGCAACAAGGAAGGCCGGGACCGACGGCGTGAGATCGCCGATCGAGATGTGAAAAGAGATATAGAAAGGGAATTCAAGGGGCGGTATCGTTCCTGATCCAATGATGAAGTCAAGGTTCCTCCTGCTCCTGCTGATGTTGTCGGCCCTCACGGTCGCTCCGGCCACCGCCCTGGCCGTGGACGAGCCGACGACCAGCTCATCGGTCCCGACGACGACCGATTCGACTACGGATCCCGGCTCAACCGCTCCGATCACCCTTGACCAGGAGGCGATCGACGCCCTGAACGAACAGGGAGATGCCTCGGACGACAACAAGGGCACCTTCGAGAAGGCCTCCGACTTCGTCACCGACAACGCACCCTGGTTCATCATCGGGATCATCGTGCTGGCGGCAATCATCGCCGGCATCCTGATCATGAGGGGCCGGCCCCGAAGCTCGGATGGCACTCCGAAAGCATCGAAGTCGAACAAGGCGATGCGCGACGCCGGCGGACTGCCCGGCGACAGGTCGAAGGATCAGCCGGCCCAGGTACCCAGCGCCTCGGAGCTTCGACGCCGCAAGCGGGCCGCGATCCAGCGATCCCGCGAGGAGGAGCGCCTCCGCCGCAAGGCCGAGATCGAGAACCGCAAGGCCGCCCGCCGTGGTGAGGTGCCGGTCGCGCCGGTGGTCGCAAGTTCCGCCGGGGCGGCAGCAGTGACCGCGACCGGGGCGGCGGCCACGGATCTCGACCCGGTAGAGGCCGAAAAGCAGGGCGCCCGCGACCAGCAGGTCGCCGCCGGCGCGATGGCGAGATTCGATTCGGCTGCAGCCCCGCCTCCGGCTCCGGTCCAGGTCGTGTCCGGCCAGGCGATTCCCGCACCCGTGTCTCCCAGTCAGACGGCACCGGCGGCCGGCGTGATCACGCCAGACTCTCCGGAGGTCTCTGAAAACTATGCGGAGCCGGCGCCCGCTCCGGCCGAGATGGAGCCGGTGGACACCTATCAGCCGCTGGAGGAGGCAATGCCCGCTCCGGCCGAGCCGTCGGACCAGCCGGCCACTGCCGAGGCCGAGACCTCGGTGATCCACGAGCCGTCGCTGGAAAGCCCCGGTGCGGATGCGACCGTTGGCAACGCCGCCCAGGACTTCCTCGCGGGCGGGGCGGCTGGTGCTGCCGCCGGTGCCGCCGGAGGAATCGCTGCGGCCCGTGCGAGCCGACCTGACGACACGGCGGTCGAGGCACCGGATCCGCTCGAACCGGTCATCGCCCCCGAACCCGGAATGGCCCCGGAACATGCTCTCGCGGAGCCCCGGCCTTTCGTGCCCGATGAGCCGGCACCACAGGCCCCCGAGGCACCTTTGGCCGACGCCGGAGCGAGCGAGCCCGGCGACGCGGACGCTGCCGCCGCCGAGGAGCGCCTTCGTGCCAAGGTCGCGGAGATCAAGGCCACCCAGGCACCGGCCGCCGCCGGGCCTGAAGCCGAACCATCCGTGGCACCGTCCGAGCCGGCGCCCCTTGGTCCCGAGGCCGAACTCTCACCGGGCCTCGCTGCGGTGGAACGGAAGCTGAGCGAGAACAGCGAGGAGCGCGATCGTGCCTTGCGCGAGGCCGAGGAACGCCTGCGGAGGGTTGAACAGAGGGCAGAGGATGCCGAGCGGCGAGCGGCCTTCGCCGAGCGCCTGGCACAACTGAAGGTCGAGGAATCCGAGCGCGAGAAGCGCTTGAACGACGTCGTCAGCGGGATCGACCGGGCCGAACAGCGTGCCCGCGAGGCGGAAGCCAGGGCGGAAGCCGCCGAGAGGGCCGCTGCCGCCGCCCTCGAACAGAGCGACCTGAAGGTTCCCGCCCGTCCCGAACCTGCTTCCGGGCGTCCCGATTCAGCTCCGGAACCACACCAGGTCCATTCTCCGGAGCCCGGCGAGGAAGTGCCCGCGCCGGAGCCGCCCAGAGCCCCGGAACCTGCAGCCGAGGAAGAGGCTGCCCCGCCCGCGCCGGAGCGCAAGGGACTGTTCGGGGGCGGCAGTCAGTCAGCAACACCGGCTTCCTCTGACTCGGTGAACCTGAACAGCGCCACCTTCGAGGAACTCCGGGAGGCCGGCCTTTCGGTCACCCAGGCGACCAGGATCCTCGCCTACCGCGAGCGGTTCGGCGGTTACGACTCCGTCGAGGATCTCGAGAAGGTCCCGGGCTTCCCCTCGGACCTGATCACCAGCCTGCGCGGGCGAATCAGCGTCTGACCGGGGCGTTCCGGCAATCAGAGGTCGAACCAGGTTCCGCCCGGTCCGAGGTTCGCGACCCGGGTCGCACCCACCTGTGAGGTCTGGCCCCAGGCTTCGTGGATGTGTCCGCAGACGGCGAGCGTCGGCTGACTGTCCTCGATTGCCTTGAGAATCGCGCCGGAGCCAAGGCTCATGCCGTTCCCGGCCTGGTCGCAGTGACCCTTCGGCGGTGAGTGGACCACCAGCACCGCGCCCTCGGGTACGCCGGCCAGCATCGACTCCGCCTGCGCCTCATCGAGGTCAAAGCTCCAGTCCCAGGGTGTCACCGGGATCCCGCCTCCGAGGCCGAAAAAGGTCTGGCCTTCGATCTCCAGCGATTCCCCGTGCAGGACGGTTGCGGCATCCCAGTCGGCGGTGGCCCGACGAAGGTCATCAAGGGTCTCGTTGTTGCCGGGGACGAGGATCGTCGGCTTGTCGATCCCCGAGAGGGCATCGATCGTCTCCTCGAGACCCTGGTGGATGGAGGCGAAGTCGCCTGCGCCGATCACAACGTCGGCTTCTTCTGACATCCCGGTCAGCCGGGCGGCCTGGTCGAGGTCCCGGTGCAGATCGCTGAAAGCAAGGATTCTCATGGGTCGGGAGCCTACTCGTCAACCGATCCGGATTCCCACTTCTCGCTGAGCCTCAGCCAGATCTCGCTGCGGGTGGGGAAGGGGGCGACGGCATGTCTGAGCCCATCGATCGGCACTTTCCCGATGATCGCGATCGTCGCGGCCTGGATCCACTCGGCGACCTCGAAACCGGTGAAGGTTGCGCCGACGATCTGCCCGTTCGACCGGTCGACCACCAGTCGGCACCTGCCACCCACTCCCTTGCCCGTGAAGGAAGCCCCTGCTGTCGATTCGGTCTCCACGTCCACTGCCACCGCGTCGATCCCGTCCTGTTTGGCGCTCTCGAGCGTCAGGCCGGTCGCCGCGACCTGCGGGTTGGTGAACACGGCCCGGGGCGAGCCGATCCTTTCGGCCCGGTTTCCCGGTTCTTTGCCGAGCAGCGTCTGGACCGCTACCCAGGACTGGTACTTGCCCATGTGCGTAAGGGGCGCCCGGCCGTTCACGTCACCGACCGCGAACAGCCACTCGTGGCCGTTCACCCGGTAGCTGTCGTCGGTCTCGAGGGGGCCGCCGCTGGCCACGCCGATCGATTCGAGGCCGATCCTGTCGGTTCGGGGGCGTCTCCCGGTGGCAACAAGCAGTTCCGTCGCCGAGAATTCGCCGTCTCCCGCCCGGGCAGTAACCAGGGTCCCCGAGCTGCTGACCGAGTCGACGCCGGTGCCGGTAAGCACTTTGACGCCGTGCCGGTCCCGGAGGGCCTCCTCGACCTGTTCGCCCACGAAGGGCTCCTCGTGGACCAGGAGCCGGGCCTCGGCTTCGAACAGCGTTACCTCCGAGCCGAGAGAGGCCCAGGCCTGGGCCAGCTCACATCCGACCGGTCCACCGCCGAGGATGATCATCGAATCGGGCACGTGATCGACTGTAGTGCCCTGGCGGTTGTTCCAGATCGGAACCTCGCCGAGTCCCGGGATGGGAGGGATGGAGGCGGAGGAGCCGGTCGCTACGGCCACCGCCCGCTCGGCGACGAGCACGTCTCCATCGACCCTTACCTCGCGTTCGCCACAGATCACTCCGGTTCCCCTGAAGAGGCTGATCCCCTTGCTTTCCACCCATCCGAGCTGAGCGGAGTCATCAAGGTTGTGAATGACCTCGTCGCGGCGGGCGAGGACTGCCCCGGCATCGAGCCCTCCCGTGACCGCCTCCCTTACTCCGGCCATCCGGCGTGCCTCATCAAGCACCTCGGCCGGTCTCAGGAGAGCCTTCGAGGGCATGCAGGCGTAGTAGGAGCATTCACCGGCGACCAGGTGCTGCTCGACCATCGCGGTCCTGAAACCGGCATCAGCGGCGTATCCGGCGAATACTTCTCCGGCCGGCCCGGCGCCAAGAACGACGACGTCGAATTCGTGAATGCTCAATCTGCCTCCAGTGGTCGGTCGCGCATGATGCGGGCCCGGGCCGCCTTTGACCCGCCCTCGTTCACACCGTACAATGGTGGGGCACCATCCAAGGGGACGACAGGCTTCGACGCAGTCGGTCCGTGCGGAGGGTTGCAGGTCGAGGACGCCGATGGCCTCGTAAAAAATCGGCAAAAACCAATACGTGCGGACCACGAGTTCGCCCTCGCCGCCTAGCTGATACCTAGGTAACGAGAGTCGGCCCACCCTCGGCCCGTGGGGAGGGGTTCCGGCTTCAGAAACGGGCTAGCCCCAAAGGATCGCCTCGGCTGGAGGGGGACATTTCAGAGGCTTGGCCACCCGTAGTGCCCGCTGGCGCGGACCCCGGGTGGCGAGAACAAAGCGCCGGCTAAGCCTGTAGACGCCTTTCGACACGCTACTGCGGACGCGGGTTCAATTCCCGCCGTCTCCACTGAGAACCCACCGACAGGTGGGTTTTCTGTTGGAGACCTTGCACCTTGATTACCACTGAGAACCCACCGACAGGTGGGTTTTCTGTTGGAGACCTTGCACCAGGCGGGTTCAACCACCAAAGGGGTAGCTATCCGCGCCGACTCAGGCCAGGTACCAGGCGGAGAGGGAAACCGAGATCAGGACGATCACATTCACCGGTATTCCGGCCCGCAGGTAATCGCTGAACTTGTAGCCCCCGGGTCCGTAGACCATCGTGTTCGTCTGGTAGCCGAGCGGCGTCAGGAAGGATGACGAGGCGATGACTGCAACGGTCATCGCGATGATTCTGGGATCCAGGCCGGCTCCGGCGGCGATCGCCATGGCTATCGGGAATATGTCCACCACCGCCGCATTGTTGGTGATCACCTCCGTGAGCAGGGTGGTCGCCAGGGCGAGGCCGAAAATAATGCCCAGGTCACCCATTCCATCGAAGAGGTCGAGCAGGGTCGTCGCGATGTCCTCGGCAAGCCCTGAACTCTGCATCGCTTCGCCGACGCCGAAAGCGGCGGCGATCAGCAGAACGACGCCAAAGTCGATTGCCTCGCCCGCCTCGGAGAAGCTGATCGTCCTGGTGGCGATCAGGATGCCCGCGGCGATAAGGGCTGCCTGGAGAATCGACATCACCTCGAAGGCGGCGAGGCTGATCACCGCCAGCGCGATGACGCCGACCAGAGGCGCACGCCTGGTTGCGGCGGGAGGTGGTCCGCCGATCCTCGAGACCAGGAGGAAGTCCCGTCCCCGCCTCGAGCGGGCCCTGAAGTCGGGGCCGGCGAGCAGGAGCAGCGTGTCGCCCGGTTCAAGTTCAACCTGGCCGAGGCTGCGGTCTATCCGGTGGCCGGACCTGTGGATCGCCACGACCGCTGCCTGATAGCGGCCACGGAACTCGATGTCGGCGAGGCTGCGCCCGACCAGCCTTGATTCCGGGCCGACCACCGCTTCGAAGAAGGTGTGCTCGGAACTGCCGATGCTGAGCATGTGCTGGTCCTCGGCGGACCGCAGGCCACTGGTTCTCTGGAAACGCACGATCGAATCCGAATCACCGACGAAGGTAAGGCGATCGCCACCGCTGAGTCGCCGGGTCGGGGACACGGCCGGAAGCACTGTGTCCCCCCGCTCGATCTCGACCAGGTACACACCCTTCAGGTTCCGGAGACCGGCGTCGGCAATCGAAGACCCGTCCAGCGGCCCGTCCTTGATGACTTCCATCTGGACGGTGAACTCCCTCATCTCGTCGGTGAACTCCTCCAGCGCAGCGCGACGGACGGGGATCAGCTTGGGGAGCAGGGCGATCATCACCAGTAGTCCGCCGATCACGGAGATCACGGAAAGCTGGGTGATTTCGAACATGCCGATCGGGGCCTCGCCCGTTTCCTGGAGCAGGCCCGAGGCGACGAGGTTGGTCGAGGTTCCGATGACCGTGAGCGTCCCGCCCAGGATCGCCGCGTAGGAGACCGGCAGGAGCAGCAGCGAGGGTGACACTCCACGCTGGCTGCACCAGTTGCTGACCTGTCCGATCAGCATCGCGACCAGGGGAGTGTTGTTGATGAAGGCGGAGATTCCGGCGGTGGGAAGCGAAAGCCGCGCCAGCGAAGCCCGGTTCACGTAGTCGCGCTTGCCGAGCATCCGGTTCACCATCGGCCCAAGCAGGCCGGTTTTGTCCGCGGCATAGGCAAGAACGTAGAGCGCCGCTACAGAAAGGGGCGCCGAGTTGGAGAAGCCGGAAAGGGCCTGCTCTTCGCTGATAACGCCCACTACCAGGAGGGTGACCGTGGCAGCCAGCACGCTGGCGGCGGGAGGCATCAGGTCAAGCGCCAGCGAGACCAGCATGAGCAGGACTACTGCGGCAGTTATCCAGGCGTCGAGACCGATGGCAGGGGGGAAGGCTTGGGGGCTGGTGGCGGCCGCGAAGGCCTGACCGGCCGAAGGATAGTGCTATTCGCCGGATGGCTCCGTCAAGCAGACGGGCCCGGCGCAAGCCGGGCCCGTGCGCTCGAAGTGGCGTTGTTCTTACGCGTTGACCGGCGGCATCTGCTCGATGTAGCCGAAGCCGCGCTGGGCAACGGTTCCGACCAGTTCCTTCTGGGCGTTTCGCCTGGTCTTGGCGGCCTGGACCTGCGTGCGGAAGGTCCGGCGCCAGGCATTGCGCGCCTGCTGGATCTGCTGCTGCGCGTTCGCCTTGACGTTCGCGATCCGCGAGTTGTAGAGGTTGGTGATGCTGGTCTGACGGGCCGCGTAACGGCTGTTGATGTTGTTCACATCGGTGTTGCGGTCACTGACCAGGGCGTTGATCTGGGTCTGCAGGTTGTCGATCTTGCGGATCAGCTGGGCCCGCCTGGTCGGATTCACCGTCCGCCGCAGCTGGCGCTTGAAGCGATCTCGCTTGTCCGCTCGAATGTTGATCTTCGGCTGGTACTGGTTGTAGACGCGCTGGATCGCGGCGTTCTGATTGGCCTGGAGCTCGGCGAGTCGCTCGGCGAGGTCCTGCCTGAGGTCCTGAACCTGGTTCTTCTGGTTGATCCGGATCTGCTTGATCTGGCGGCGCTGCTGGTTGTCATCCTGCTTCGAGAGCCGGTTCAGCTTCTGCCTGTAGAGAGCCACGACCTTGACGTTCGCGTTGTTGCGACGGGTCGTGAGGGTGTTGCGGTAGATCGTCTTCCGCGCTGCCGGCGTGGCAGTGTTGCGCTTCGAATAGAGGAACTGGACGTAGTTCTTCATCTTCTTGAAGGCGACGGTCTGCTTGATCCCCGGGATCGGACGCTGGGCCGATGCGGGAGAGGCCGTCAGAGCGAAGCCTGTGGCGATCAGGGCAATGATTGTGACGAGGCGAAGTTTCATGGTGTCGAAACTAACACCGACAGCCGGACCCAGTTGCGATCTTCCGGTGACCGGAGGAGAACTTCCGTAGTTGCCCGAACCTCAGCGCCCGGCCCGCGGGGAGGTCGTCTTGTCCCGTGGCGTGCTGTGTTCCTGCTCGGCCCGGATCACGTGCATGACCGCATTGATCAGGGCCAGGTGGGTGAATGCCTGAGGGAAGTTGCCTAGGTGACGACCGGAACGGGGGTCGATCTCTTCCGCATAGAGCTGCAGCGAACTGGCGAAGCCGAGCAGCCGCTCGCAGAGCTCGCGGGCCCGCCTCAATTCCCCGATCTCGACCAGGGCGCTGACCAGCCAGAACGAGCAGATGGTGAAGCTTCCCTCTTCACCGCTGAGACCGTCGTCGGTTTCGCCGGTCCGGTAGCGAAGGACGAGGCCGTCCTCGGTCAGCTCGTCGGCGATCGCCAGCACCGTGTTGCGAACCCGCGGATCGGTGGGCGGCAGGAAACGAACCAGCGGCAGGAGGAGGCATGACGCATCGAGTGCATCCGTCTCGTAATGCTGGGTGAAGACGCCCCGTTCGTCGACCGCGTTCTCGCAGATGTCGTCGTGTATCTCGTCAGCAGCAACCTGCCAGGCATCGGCCAGTTCATGCTCCTCGCGAAGCCGGGCCAGTCTCGCTCCCCGGTCGACCGCAACCCAGCACATGACCTTCGACGAAGTGAAGTGCTGCGGCTTGCCGCGTACCTCCCAGATTCCGTGATCTGTCTCGCGCCAGTGTTCGAGGGCTGCGTTCACCTGCCGTTTCAGGATCGGCCAGATCTCCTCCGGCATTCCGTCTCTGGACTTGGTGTGCAGATAGAAGGAGTCGAGCACGGCTCCCCAGACGTCGTGCTGGCGCTGGTTGTAGGCCCCGTTGCCGATCCGGACCGGACTGGCGCCCTCGTAGCCGTGCAGGTAGTCGAGGATCCTTTCGTCCAGTTTCTTTTCCCCGGCGACGCCGTACATGATCTGAAGGTCATCCTCGCCGGCCGCCACGTCGGCGATGAAGTAGAAGAAGTCGTTCGCTTCCCAGTCGAAACCGAGTGTGTAAAGGCCCCAGAGCGTGAAGGTTGAATCCCGTATCCAGGAGAAACGGTAGTCCCAGTTGCGCTCTCCGCCTGGCGTCTCGGGCAGCGAGGTCGTGGCTGCCGCGATCAGGGCGCCGGTGGGCGCGTAGGTCAAGCCCTTGAGCGTGAGGGCCGACCGTTCCAGGTAGCCGCGCCAGGGGTGATCGGGAAAGGTGCCGCGGGCCAGCCAGTTCTGCCAGTGATGGGCGGTCCAGACCAGCCGGTCGTAGGCTTCGTCGTAGTGCTGGGGTGCCGGATGCTCGCTCCAGGAAAGGGCGACGAAGCGAACGTCCCCTTCCTTGAGCATCGTGCGGGCGGTGGTTCGCGGACCCTCGAAGCCGAGGTTCATGTCCGTCGTCAGTCGCAACTCGAGGTCGATGCCGGGGGCGGTGGCCATGCCCTCGTGGTAGGCGTCGCCCGTGTACTCCCACCGGGCCGGCACCCGGCCGTAGTCGAAGACCGGCTTGCAGTCCAGAGTGAGCTGGACCTCGCCATGGACGCAGCGGACCATGCGCAGCAGCACGTGATCGGCGTCGTAGTCGGTGGGAGCCCGGCGATGGGTGCCAGACCGGTCCTTGTCGTGGTGCCACGGTCCGATCAGAAGCACGTCTCGGACGATGATCCAGCCGTCCCCGGTGCCCCAACTGGTCTCAAGCACGTTCGTGCCGGGCAGGTAGCGCCGGTGGCTGGGCACGTTCACGTCGGCCGGACCGAGCCGGAAGTTGCCGGCACTCCGGTCGAGGATCGAGCCGAAGATGCTCGGTGAATCGAAACGAGGCAGGCAGAGCCACTCGATGTTCCCGCTGGGCGCAACGAGGGCAGATACCTCACCGTCCGAAAGGAAGCCGTAGTCGGCGATCGGCGGGTACGGCGACACACCGTGAACCGACTCCGGAGAGGGAATCTGGGCCTCCCAGGTCTGCCCGTACTGGGGCCCTGTGTGTGGGTGAGGGTCGAAGCCGCCGTTGCTCATGGAGTGAAAATGCTGTCACAACGCCTGTCGTCGAGTCCAATCCGGGGCGGGGCCTTGCAGGGCGGTCTGCATCCGGAGGCATGGGACCCGCTCCCGGCAGGGCGGGTAGCCTGCCTCGCTGGATGGCAGTCGTGACCGCAACATCGATCGGGATCCACGTTGGCGGGGAGCCTCTCTTCTCCGACGTTTCATTCAAGCTCATGCGGGGCGACCGGATGACCCTTTCCGGACGGAACGGAGCCGGCAAGTCGACCCTGCTCAGGATCCTCGCCGGGGAAGCCGACAACGATTCCGGGTCGCTGAGCTACGCCAGGGGTTCACGGGTCGCACTGCACGACCAGCGGCCTCCACGGGACCGCGACCTCACCCTGCAGGACTACGTTTTTTCGGGCCGCGCCGACGTGATCGAGACCGAGCGCTCGCTCGAGCGGCTCGAGCAGGCGATGTCAGCCGGAGAGATGGACGAGGAGACGATGCGGAAGTACGCTGCCGCCCAGCAGCAGCTGGAGATCGCAGGCGGCTACCGGTGGAGGGACGAAGTGCTGGTGGTCCTGCGGGGCCTCGGCTTCGGTGAGGAAGAGTTCGAGAGGCCACTTTCGTCGTTCTCGGGCGGGGAGCTGACCCGGGCTTCGCTGGCCAGGGCTCTCGGAGCCAGGGCAGACCTGCTGCTGCTCGACGAGCCGACCAACCACCTCGACATCCCGACTCTCGAGTGGCTTGAGGAGTACCTGAAGGGTCTTGATGCCAGCGTCGTCCTGGTCGCCCACGACCGCTGGTTCCTCGAGTCGGTCGGCACTTCTGTGCTCGAAATCGAAGCGGGCAAGGCCCGGTTCTTCTCCGGCCCGTGGCATGCGTGGCGCAAGGAGCAGGCGGCCCGTCAGGTCGCACTCGGCAAGCAGATCGAAAAGCAGCAGGCCGAGATCGCGCGAATGGAACGCTTCGTCGAGCGGTTCCGCTACAAGGCAACCAAGGCTCGCCAGGCGCAGTCCCGGGTCAAGAAGATCGAAAAGGTGAAGAAGGAGGCGGCCGCCCTCGATCCCCGGGACCGGCGGGTGCTCGCGTTCGATTTTGCCCAGCCGGAACGGGCCAGCCGGGTGGTGTTGAAGATGGTCGGGGGGCGGATCGAGGTCCCGGGAAGGGTTCTCGTCGACGACGTGGACCTGCTGCTCGAACGGGACGAGCACGTCGTGCTGGTCGGGCCCAACGGGGCCGGGAAGACCACACTGATGGCGACGCTCGCCGGAGAACGCAAGCCGGCTGCAGGTCACGTGAAGCTCGGCCACAACGCCCGGCTGGGATACCTCTCGCAGCATGCCGAGACGGCTGCCGGCGAGGGGACCGTACTTGACGCCGCGGCCAGGGAAACGGGGCTGACCGGGCAGAAGGTGCGGGACCTGCTCGGCGCATTCCTCTTCTCCGGGGAGGATGTGAACAAGCAGTTGAGCGACATCTCGGGCGGCGAGCAGCGGCGGCTGTCCCTGGCCATTCTCGTCGCTTCCGGGGCCAACCTCCTGCTGCTGGACGAGCCGACCAACCACCTCGACATCGAGAGCCGGGAAGCCCTCGAGGATGCCCTGCTGGGTTTCCCCGGTGCGCTGATCCTTATCTCCCACGACCGGGCCCTGCTCGAAGCGGTGGGCAACCGGACTCTGGTCTGCGAGAACGGCGAGCTCACCAACCACCTCACCGGGTGGGCCGAGTACCAGAAGCGCCGCGACGAGCTGGAAGACGCCCGTCGGGAGCAGGCCGCTGCCAGGGCCAGACCCGCCGGACCTTCGGCCAGCGCCCGCCGCGGCGGGTCACCGGGCAAGGAGGTCGCCCGGACCCGGCGCAGGGTCGAGAACCTGGAGAAGAAGATCGAGCAGGCGGAGGCGGACCTGGCCCGGCTGGAGGACGAACTTGCCGATCCGGCCGCGTGGTCGACCCCGGAGAAGTCCGAGCAGGCGACGCGGCGCCACGATCAGGCCAGGGAGAAGATCACGGCGCTCTACCAGGAGTGGGAGGAAGCCGACCGGGTTGCCCGGGCCACGGCGGAAGCAGTTCAGGCCTGAATCGGTGGTGCCGGGAAGTTTCGGTCCGGGGTTCGAGGGGGATGCAGGTGTTAGTTTCGGGGTGAGGCGTTGCGCCAAGGAGAGGTAGTTGTCGGACCCAGACCAGAGGGTTGATAGGAACATTCCCGACCCGGAAGAGCGGCGGCTGTACCGGGAGCGGATAGTCGAGGCTGCGGGCAGGGCGGCCAGCTCCCAGCCCGGTGGCCCCGATGCGGTCTGGGCCGAGGATGCCGGACCCGGCAGCTACCGCTGGCTCTGGGCGAGATGGATCGAGAAGGCTCCCGCGGTTCTTGCCTGGACGACGATGGCGGTTTGCGCCGCATCCGTCGTGGGGTGGTTGCTCGACCTTTCCTGGCTCGCCGGTGCCGTCCTCAGGGGACCCGAATTTCCCCTTTCCTCAGCGGTTCTGATCGGGTTGCTCGCCTGGTCGCTGCTCCTGCTCAAGCCAGGCAGCCCGGCCGGCTCAATGCGTTTGGGCACGGCCATCGCCTACCTGACCCTCGCGGCGGCGGCACTGTTTCTTTTCGCCGACCTGGCAGGACTCGCAGTCTTCAACTGGGGGAGTGGTTCTCTGGCCGCACCTACCACTGCCGCCCTGATCAACGTTCCACTTCTCGCCATCTGCCTGCTCACGGTCGACCTGGACGCGCCACGATACGTATGGCAGAAGGTGCTGGTTCCTGCGGTCGGGATCATCTACTGGGTCTCGCTGCTGACCAACGGTTACCAGGCGGTCCTGGTCGACGAGTTGAGTCCGGATTTCAGTTATGCCGGGGCCGTCGCCCTGGTGATGGTCTACACGGGGTACGTCCTGATGCGCCCCGATCGAGGTCTCGCCGCCTTCCTCTCCGAAACCGGTCCCGGACCGTCGGTGGCCCGGTTCCTGGTCCCTACCGCCCTGATCATTCCGCTGACCATGGTGATGGCGGAGATCGTGGCCGAGGGTCTCAGCTCCCGTGAAGCCACCTTCATCAAGGGTCTCGACAAGATCCTCATCCTGATCCTCCTGCTCTGGGTGATCACCTACTCCTCGCGCCGCCTGCAGCGCTTCTACGAGCACTGGAAGGGCGCCTCAGCCGAGCTCGCTTCGCAGGCGAGCGTCCTGACACGCATGTCGGAGGGCGTTGTCGTGTTGCGGATCTCCGATTCACGGATCGTTCTCACAAATCCCCAGTTCGACGAGATGCACGGCTACGGGCGGGGGGAGCTGATCGGGGAGCACATCGACGTGATCGCGCCCCCGGACCTGTCCCGGGAGGAGATCGAGATGCGCTCGCGGGTGCTCCGGGAACTGGCCGACAAGGGCGAGACGACCTACGAGAACCGGTCGACCCGCAAGGACGGGAATGACATCTGGAGCCGGGTAAACGGTGTGATCACTACCGTGCCGGAACACGGCCCGGTCCTGATCCTGGTCAAGTACGACGTGACCGAGGAACAGCAGGTGAAGCTCGCGGGACGAGACGCAGAAATGCGTTTCCGGCAGGTGTTCGAGCAGAACCCGATCGGTCTGTGCCTCGTCAACCCCGGCGGCGGCTTCGAAAAAGTCAACCGGAGCTTCGAGCTGATCACCGGCTACCCGGCGGAGGAGCTCGCGGGCATGACCTTTGCCGAGATCACCCATCCCGACGATCTCGAGAAGGATCTGAACCTGACCAGCGAGCTCTTTGCCGGCCAGCGCGACGGCTTCACCCTCGAGAAGCGCTACATCCGCAAGAACGGCGAGGTCGTCTGGATCTACCTGACCGTTGCAATGCTGCGCGATCAGGACGGCAACCCCTACCAGGCCCTGTCGATGGTCGAGGACATCACGGAGCGCCAGCGCCTGAGTCAGCAGCTGCACTATCTGGCGGACCACGACCCGCTGACCGGGCTCTACAACCGTCGGCGCTTCGAGGAGGAACTCAGCGCCGCAGTCGATTCCAGCCTCGGCCGGGGAATCGCCGTGCTGGTCATCGACCTAGACAACTTCAAGTTCGTGAACGACAGCTTCGGGCACACCGTCGGGGACCGGCTGATCACCCGCACGGCGGAACTGCTGAAGAGCCGGCTTCGCGCCGATGACACCCTGGCCCGTCAGGGCGGTGACGAGTTCGTGGTTGTGCTCAGGGACATCCCGCCAGAGGATGCCCTTGCCACCGCCGAGGAGCTCGTTCGCCTGGTCGCCCGGGACGTGCGGGTCGAAGGTTTCGAGCACTCCGCCCGGGTCACGGCGAGCATCGGGGTGGCGGTCGCCTCGGACCGGGAACCGGTGCCCGAGGAAACCCTGATGATGCAGGCCGACATCGCGATGTACGAGGCCAAGGATGCCGGCCGGAACGGCGCGCGGCTCTTCCGGCCAGGTGAAGATTCCGGAGTCAAGCTCGGCATCAACTGGGCCGGCCGGATCCGGAGCGCACTCGAGAATGACGAGCTCGTCCTCTACGCCCAGCCGATCGTCCGTTTCAGCGGCGAGGGCCCGCTCCATTTCGAGCTGTTCATCCGGATGCGGGACGAGGACGGTGCGGTCATCCGGCCGGGAGCCTTCCTGCCAACGGCGGAGAGGCATGACCTGGTCCAGGAGATCGATGCGTGGGTGATCCACAAGGCAATCGAGACGCTTGCCGGCTTCGAGGCAGAAGTCGCGCCAAGACTCCAGATCAACCTCTCCGGCCGCACCGTGGGAGATCCGAAACTGCCCGACCTCGTTCAGGGAGAACTGGAGCGCGCGGGAGTCGATCCGTCCAACCTGATCTTCGAGGTCACAGAGACGAGCGCGATCGGCAACATGACCGGGGCCCAGGAGTTCTCCGCGAGAATGAACGAGCTCGGCTGCGGCTTCGCCCTGGATGACTTCGGCACCGGTTTCGCGTCCTTCTTCTACCTCAAGCAGATCGCCTTCGATTACGTGAAGATCGACGGCGAGTTCGTCCAGAATCTGGCCTCCGGACCCGGTCAACCGGCTGCTGGTCAAGGCTCTGGTCGAGATCTCGAGAGGCATGGGCAAACAGACCGTGGCCGAGCAGGTGGAGGACTCCGAGACCATGGAGATGCTCCGCGATTACGGCGTGGATTTCGTACAGGGCTACCACGTCGGCCGGCCACGGCCGCTCGACCGGACCGACTTTCAGGCGAGCCCGGTATGGCCGGTCGAACCGGTGGCAGGGGAGTAGGGCCTGGCCGGTTTCGGCGGAAGCGTCGCGCCGGTGCTCAGGACCTGGACTTGCGCCAGGCGACCAGTTTCCGTCCGAAGGCCGGGGTGGCCCTCGAAGCGAGATGTTCAGCTTCCGCCCGCGCTTCCTCCGGGTCCAGCCCGAGCACCTCACTGGTCAGGTCGGTGGCGGCAGTTCGCCTCGAATTCAGCACCAGTGCGGCGCTCGTTCCGGCCGGGGTGAGACCGAGGTCATCATCGTTGATCAGTCCCATCTCGCGAATCCTCCTGACCATCTGCAGGGCGGATGGCTGGGAGACCTCGAGTTCACGGGCGAGCCGGGCCTGGGTCGGGGGATCGCCCTCCTGCCCGAGGTCGAAGAGCGCCATCACATAACGGGCCACGCCCTCGCTCATTTCCACGCAGGGGTTGGCCGACTCGCTTTCGGCTGCCGCATTGCTTTTGGGTGCCATTGCCAAACCGGAAGCGATTCTACCTTCACATGCTCTAGGCTCTTGCCGTCAGTTGCCCAACCCGCGGAGGAATACTCGTGAGTCGTAACCGTCTTGTCCTTTTCCTGATCGCCATCTTCGCCCTGGCCGTTTTCACGGGCTGTGGTTCGAGTGACGATTCGTCCGATGAATCTTCAACGTCAAGTGGCTCCACCACCACGGCTTCGAGCTGCACCCCGGAAGATCTGAACACCTTCAAGGACGGTGTCCTCACGATCGGCACCGATTCGCCCGCTTACCCTCCGTACTTCGAGGATGACGACCCGACCAACGGCAAGGGCTTCGAGAGCGCCCTCGGTTACGCGATTGCCAGCGAGCTTGGCTTCAACGACTCGCAGGTGGAGTGGACCACCGTGCCGTTCGACGCCTCGTACCGCCCGGGACCGAAGGACTTCGACTTCGACCTGAACCAGATCTCAATCACCCCGGAGCGCGAGAAGGCCGTTTCCTTCTCGGTGCCGTACTACACGGCCAACCAGGCTGTGCTGGTCAAGAAGGGCAGCGATCTCGACGGAATCACCTCGCTTGACGAGCTGAAGGGCGCCTCGATCGGCGTCCAGGTCGGCACGACCAGCCTGGACGCGGTCGAGGAGCAGATCCAGCCCGACAGCGACCCGAAGGTTTTCAACAATTCGAATGACGTCGTGAGCGCCTTCGAGCAGGATCAGGTGGACGCGATTGTGGTCGACCTGCCGACCGCCATCTACCTCCGTGATGCCGAACTGAGCGGCACCGTCGTGGCCGGCCAGTTCGAGCAGGAGGGTGGCGACCAGTGGGGCGCCCTGATGACCAAGGACTCGGATCTCAAGAGCTGCGTCGACCAGGCGATCGAGACGCTGAAGGAAGACGGCACGCTGGAAGAGATCACCAACCAGTGGATGAGTGACTCGGCCAAGGCGCCGATGCTCAGCTAGCGGAACTGGAAGCTCCCGCAGAAAGCGTTACCGGCGAGCGCCGGGCCGCTCGCGAAAAGGCCAAGAAGGCCAAGGCGCGGCGCGGTCAGGCGATCGCCGCTGTTTCCTCCGTAATCGTCCTCGGCGGTCTGGCGACGGTAATCCTGACCAGCAGCGGCTGGCCGGACGTTCGCGAGACGTTCTTCTCGGCCGAGGCTTTCCGGACCTCCTTCCCCGACATCCTCCGGGGGTTCTGGCTTGACGTGAAGCTGTTCCTGGCGGTCGAAGTGATCGTCCTGATCCTCGGCCTGCTGGTCGCCGTGATCCGGACAAGCACCGTCGCCGCCCTGTTTCCCCTGCGGATCCTGGCCGCTGTCTATTGCGACTTCTTTCGCGGAGTGCCGGTGATCCTGCTGGTCTACCTGATCGGCTTCGGGGTGCCGGCCCTCGGCCTCGAGGGAGTCCCCACGGACCCCGTGATCCTCGCCGGCCTCGCCCTCTCGCTCGCCTACAGCTCCTACGTCGCCGAGGTGTACCGCGCCGGCATCGCATCGATTCACCCCAGCCAGAGTGACGCCGGGCTCGCGACCGGCCTGACCAGGATTCAGACCCTCAGGTTCATCGTGATCCCGCAGGCGGTTCGCCGGGTCCGGCCGCCCCTGCTCAACGACTTCATCTCGCTACAGAAGGACGTGGCACTCGTTTCCATCCTCGGCATCAGCGAAGCGTTCCGGATCGCCCAGATTGAAGCCGCGTCCACCTTCAACTACACCCCGCTGCTGGCTGCTGCCCTGCTCTACCTGGCGGTGACCTTCCCGATGGCGAGAATCCTCGACCACATCACTGCCCGGGAGCAGATCAACTCATGAACTCGGTCAGGGCCGGAGTCATCGACATCAGCGGCGTGACCAAGTCCTTCGGCGACCGGCAGGTGCTGGGCGGCATCGACCTCACCCTCCGCGAGCACGAGGCGATCGCCCTGATCGGCGCGTCCGGTTCCGGCAAGTCAACGCTGCTGCGCTGCATCGACCTGCTGGTCGAGATTGACGACGGTGACATCTTCCTCGACGGCGAGGTCATCACCGACCCGTCGGTGGATCCTGTCTCGGTCCGTCGCAAGCTCGGTTTCGTCTTCCAGTCCTTCAATCTCTTCCCGCACATGACGGTGATCGAGAACGTAACCCTCGGGTCGATCCGCGCGCATGGCACGGGCCGGAAGGAGTCGGTCGAGCAGGGCCGGGCGCTGCTGGAGCGATTCGGCCTCGGCGGCAGGGAAAGCGACCGTCCTGACCAGCTTTCAGGTGGCCAGCAGCAGAGGGTTGCCCTCTGCCGGGCGCTGGCCGGCAAGCCAAGGGCCCTGCTGCTGGACGAGGTGACGAGCGCCCTCGACCCCGAACTGGTCGGCGACGTGCTCGATGCGGTCCGCGACCTCAAGGAGGAGGGGATGACGATGATCCTCGCCACCCACGAGATGAGCTTCGCCCGCGAAGTGGCAGACGAGGTGGCCTTCCTCCACGAGGGACGGATCATCGAGCAGGGAAGCCCCGAACAGATCCTCTCCGAGCCCCAGCGCCCGGAGACCCGCAAGTTCCTCCGCCGCCTCCTCGCCGCCGGCCGCATTTAGCCTCCTGGGCAATGAGGTTGAAGAACGGAGCGCTATTTGGCGCGTTCTTCAACCTCATTGCCTCAGGCCAGGTCGTGGGACCGGGCCTCAGGGGCCTCAGGACTTCTGGGTGTTCTGCTTCTTGACCTGCTTCGACTTCTTCACGGCCTTGCGGATGCAGCTCTTCCGCTTGCTGGCGACGCGCTTCCTCGCGGCGCCGCTCTTGCCGGCCGGGTTGAACTTCTTGCGGCAGATCCGCTTCTGTTTCGCCAGGTCATAGCTCCTGAAGGGCTTGACCTTGAAGCGGCTCAGCGACGACCAGTTGCCGTCGGCGTCCTTCTGGCGAACCGCCACGTAGATGCTCTTCTTCGGAGCCAGTTTCAGGTTCACCTTCTGCTGGCCGTTCGGCTTGGCGATCGCCGGGGACTTCATCCGGGTGCCGAGCCTGGCCAGGCTGATCTTGCTGTTCGACCTGTAGACCTGGACCTGGGCGACCTTGCCGCCATTGACGCCGTCGTCGCCAGAGGCGCGCCAGGTGACCTGGGCCGAGTTCCTTGAACGCTTGACCACAAACCTGACGCCGGCGGGGGGCCGGGTGTCGTTGCCGTAGCGCCCGGAGTTGTGCTCGTCGTGGCGGTAGTGCCACCACTGGTTGTTCATCGACGGCTTGCCGCCGACCTTCCAGAGGAAGAGCTGGCCTTCCCGGGTGCCGTAGGCCAGGTACTGCTGGCCGTCGAGCTTCGGGTCACCGAGCGCTCCGCCGAACGAGGTCCACTGGCCGGTCCACTTGGGGAATCCGGGAGCTTCCTCGCCGTCCGGGCCACGGGCGTGGATCCAGTAGGAGTCATTCGAGCTGATCATCGAACGGTTGCCGTCCTCGGTCAGGTTGCCGACGATCGGCGAGGTGTAGAAGGGGAAACCGTCCTGATCGGTGGGGAAGTTCTCCAGTACCTGCCCGGTTACCGGATCCCATGCCTGGTCGAAGACGTGGGGCAGGGCGGCCTGTCCCGCGTCACCGAGGGCACCGGTCAGCGTCGCGGCACCGGCGGTGGGCTGCATGAACTCGGGCTTGCCGTCACCGTTCAGGTCGCCGAAGGCGGACTGGCTGGTCACGCCGACGGTCAGCGAGTCCGGCTTGTAGTAGGGCGGGTAGCCGTTGCAGGCCGCCGAAAAGCAACCCGGACTCATGCCCTTGAAGGTGCTTCCGTCACCGTTCAGGATCACCGGCGCGCCTGCGATTGGGGTGATCGCGACCCTGAGCGTTCCCGATCCGTCAACGTCCGCGATGGAGGCAGCGTTGGCACCTTCCTGGACGAAATCGATCGACTGCGAGTAACAGCCGCCGATCGCCCCCAGCTTGACCGGCCAGCCCGGCAGGTACGCACCGCCGGGGTTGTTGTTGCCGTCCGACTGGATGCCATAGGCAAAGGTCCGGTTGGCCGAGTCGTCGCACTCGAAGCTGGGCAGGAACACCTGGTCGGTGCCCGTGCCGAGTACGTCACCCACCGCCGGGGTCATCATCAGCTTGGGATCGCGGAAGTACCCTCCCGGAGGGATCTCGTCCTTCATCGCCTGTGGCAACTTCACCTCGACCGGCCAGCCGGGCACCGGGCTGCCGTTGGCGCGAAACGCGTACACATGCCCGTCGTAACTGGACATGAGGATGCTCAGCTTGCCGTTGTCTTCGAGATTGCCCAGCGCGGGGGCTGACCAGTTGCCACGAATCGGCAGGCGACAACGCCGGCAGCCGGAATCCGGGGTCGGCACGGGCAAGGTGTTGTACTGGTCATCGCCATGGACTGGGAAGCCATTTCGGAGCTTGCCGTTGGCACTCCACGCGTAAACCCAGCCGCTGGTCGTGGTGGCCACGATCGACTGGGCTCCATTGCCGTCGAGATCGCCGACCGCGATGCCGCTGATCGGATCGCGGGCCTCACGCAGGGCTTCGACCTCGTTGTAGGCCTCGGTGTCGAAGTTCTGCGGGTTCCTGGGATCGATCTGCCTCAGCTGCCGGGTGTAGACCGGGAAGCCGGGCGCCTGGGCGCCGTTCGGCTGGATCGCGTTCACGGTGCCGTCCATGGTGCCGAAGACCAGGTCGAGCTGGCGCTTGCCGCCGAGGTCGACGAAGGTCGGGGCGGCACTCATCTCGGTGCCGATCGACTTCGGGTAGCCCTCGACCATGTCCTTGTCGGCGCGGGCGCCGATCGAGCGGCGGTCCTCGCCCTTGAGTCCGTTGCCGTCGCGGGCCCGCAGCCTCAGCGTGACCGTGTACTGCTCCGGTCCGGTCGGGGGCATCACGTTCTCGGCCGGTGGCGCCTTCGCGTACGAGGCCGGGATGTCCTTCAGGTTGAGGGTGCCGAGGACGCCCGACTTGGCGGCCTTGCCGGTCGAGATCGTCTTGAAGTCATCGTCGCCGGGGTCGGCTCCCAGCGCCCACTCGAGAGTCCAGGCGATGCCCTGGGAGCCCCAGGCCGAAGGTGCGACCTTGCCCTTGATCTGAAGTTTCCCGCCCTTGGTCGGGTCGACGTACCTGTACCAGTCGGGCGAATCGATGTCGGCGGTCGGGGGGACCCGGCCGTCCATGATCAGCTTCGTTGCCTTGCCGATGTTGGGCCGGCCGTAGCCGTATTGGGTGGACCAGGCGGTGTGGGTCGAATCGGTCTTCGAGTCCGGGTTGCCGGGCCACTGGTTCGGCACGTCGGGATGGTCCCGCTGGGGCAGGATCTCGCTCGCCGTGTTGATCAGCACCTGCTTGATCTCGTTCGGAGTCAGGCGGCGCTGGTAGGGATTGGTCGGATCCTCGGTCGCGTCGAGCGCGGCGGACTGCACCATGGCCAGGAAGGCGGCCTGGAACGGTGTCGCGCCGGAGGTCGTGGTCTCTCCTCCCGAGAAGATCGAGTGGGTGCCGTAGCTGGTCACGTTGGACCGGCCGCGGAAGGTCTGTGCGTCCTTGCCCTCGACGTCCTGGACCAGCCCGTTGCCGGGAAAAACGTCATCGAAGAGGTGGCCGTCGGTGTGGTCCATGGAATCGAAGTCATTCGAGTCCATTGACATCAGGATGCCCTTCTCCTCAACCGCGTACTTCACTGCCTCCCGCAGGGCGCTCGAGTACGCGTAGGTCACCACGACGGTCGACATCGCATCGACACCGAGGTCGGCGGCGTACGTGATGGCCGGGGCCAGGCCGTCGGCCTTGCCGACCGACTCGGCACCGGACTTGACCGGCACGACCCGGCAGTCGCGGCAGTTGCCGACGCCTGCGAAGTTGTTGTTCGCCTCACCGCCCATCTCGCCGATCAGTCCGGAAGCGTGGCCGTAGGCCCGGTCCTCGTTCTGGGGATCATTGGTGTTCTGGTAGGCGTTCCAGCCGGAGATGTCGTTGGGGTAGCCGTTGCCGTCGTTGTCGACGCGCGCGCCTTCCTCGCAGGCGGAGACCCGGTTGTCGGTGATGGTGCAGGTGCCGAAGACGGCAATCAGGTCTTCCGGCGAAAGGTAGGGGGTGAGGGGCCCGCCGATGTTCACCGAGTGGATGTACTCGTGCTGGCCGTCGTCGGCACAGCCCCGTGTGGTTCCCTCCTCGTAAGTGGTGAACTGGGTACCGGGCGTTTCGCATTGCGGGTTGACCCGCGGATCCTTTGCGTAGTCGCGGATGTCGAACTGGCCGTTGCCGTCGAAGTCGTAACGGCCGAGGTCCTGTCCGTTCCAGCCCTGCGGGTAGGGGAGCTCTCCCGGGTTCAGGTAGATCGAGTTGAGACCGTCCTTGATCCCGTTCGAGCTGTAGTTGACGCCGCCCTCGATGTAGGCAATCAGGATGTCGTCCCGCCCGATGTTGCCCTGGGCCCAGGCACCGGTCATGTTGATGCCGGAGGAGCTTTCGGGGTCGGTTGCGTTGCGGGCCCAGCACGGCAGTCCGCCGTCGGGCCGGGGCTGGTCGAAGACCGCTCCACCGGGGGCAAGGCAGAGGCCGTCCATCGGTCCGTACAGGTTCCACTGCTCGCTGTCCTGACAGCCGGTGACAGGGTCCTGGAGTTCACAGCGGGCGAAGTTGGGGTCGTTGGGCCATTCGGCCTTGGGGAGGATCGGTCCGGACGGCAGTTCCGGTGCCGGATCTGCGGCTGCCGGCTGGATTCCAACGAAGAGCAGGGCCGTGACAAATGCGAGCACGGCAAAGATGCGATTCAACGACAAGACATTCCTCCCAATACGCTCATTTTCCCTGGTCTCCTCACCTCCCGAGGCAGACCCTAGGGAGAATCTACCGGCTTTTCGGTCGTCAATGCCGGTGCAGCATCGCTCTCAATGGCCGGTTCCTCCTTCATGGGATCAATAACCGGCGGCAGGTGAGGTTGATTCGGTGCGCCCGGATTCACGTAGTAGACGACCGTCTCTCCGAGGCGGTCGTGAAACCCGCGCCGTTCGAGCCGGGTCAGGATGCCGATGAAGCCAAGGAAGAAGGGAATCGCAGCCAGCCAGAAGCCGACCAGCCTCCTGAGCGCCCTCCTCGGACCGATCGCCCGCTGGCCTGCGTGTTCGATCCGGATATCCATGAACCGCATGCCGGGGGTCTGGCCGGAGGAGGACCAGAAGATGAACAGGTACAGCGACCCGAGCGCCAGCCAGAAGGCTCCTCCGACCGCGTAGGCGGCGCCGCTCAGGTTGCCGACGTCGATTCCGAGCGCGTTGGCGATCAGCCCCACCAGCGCGGTCGAGGTGACCATGATGATGTTGACGATGATCCCGTCCACAAGCAGCGCCAGCAGGCGGGTGACCACCCCGACCCGGTCGGTTGGCGTCGAGCGTTTTTTGCGGAACAGGATGCGCCGGGCGACACGTTCGAGCGCGAAGTCGAGTACGCGGGTGACCCGGGCGATCCCGCGACCGAGGTCGTCGACCAGGCCCAGGCCCTGGGACGCAATCGCGGCCCGGACCTCAGGTGCCTCGGCGATCCGCTGGATGAGCCGCTGGGTCTCGTCGCTTTCGAGGATCCTCGCCCAGAGCCGGTCGACGAGTTCTGAATCGACGATCTCCATCAGGGCCTGTTCGACCGCCTCGCTCTTCATCGCGTCGCGGACGGCGTTCTCGATCAGGGGTCCGTTGATGATCCGGGTAACGGACCGCTCCACCGCCTCGCTCTGGACCGCGCGGACGATCGCCTCTTCTATCGCGGTCTCCATGGCCTGATCGAGGCCGGTCGCGCCAACCATTCTTCGGGCTCCGCCGGTTCCGACGCCCACGAGGCGGCCCGCAAGCGAACCGGGGCCTGCCGGATCGGCTCCTTCTGGACTCTGATTCTCGGGGGGTCCCCCGTTGGCTCCCGCTTCCATGCCCTCAGACTATTCCGGTTTGGCAGGAGAACGAAAGAGGTGGCCCCGTTCTTCCGTCTGGTTGAAAGTCGGTGCATCGAGGCCGACCGGCTCAAGCGAGGTGCCCCTGTCAGCAAGGTGCTGGCGCAGACGCCTGAGGATCGCCTCTTCGGTCTCGTCAAGGCCGGTCCCGCCAACGGCATCCTCAATGGCGCCGACTGTGTCGCCGTCGAACTCGAGGCCCAGGGCTTCGTACACCGGCCCCAGGACTTCCCGTACCGGATCACTGCCGGTAACCATGATCACGAAACCGACATGCGCAGCCCCGCTGATCATTCGCTGGCCCACGCCGGCCAGCTTGATCCGGCCGGCCGCATTGATGGAGAACTCGCCCGGGCAGTACTCGCCGGGTATGGCGCCAATCCGCGCATCCACTCCGAGGTCCGCGAATGACTGGCGAAGGATCTCCGAGTAGATCCGGAAGCGTTGCCCGGTGCGGGAAGCCGGCCGGGCGTCGGGAACCGTGAGGGTCAGGCTGAGTGCTCCCTCGCTGAAGGCGGCGGCCCGTCCACCCGAGATCCGCTCCATCCCGGGAAAGCCGTGTTCCGCGGCGACCTTCGCCGCTTCGCGGTAGTTCGGTGAGACCACGTCCCGTCGCCCGAATGCGATCGCCCGTCCCGGCCGGCTGAGACGGACCGTGGCCGGCCGCCTGCCTGTCGCGACCTGCTCGAGAAGGACACGGGACAGAGCCGGCCCGAGCTCCGGGCGATCGGGGAAGCCGTCGCGGATCAACTGCCAGCCGGAACGCGGCACCGACTCCGAGTTGATATGAGTATTTGCTAACAAAGGAACGTTTTCATCCTCACCACAAGAAACTCACTGATAATCCTGGCGCTGATCGCCGTCCTGATTATCGCCGGGAACCTGACTCTCAACCGTTCCGGCGATGACGCTTCCGTGTCGCGGGCGGAAGTGACGATCGCGGCTGTCACCTCGGAGACGCCGATCGGTGTCGCCTTCCAGCTGGGCTCGCTCGTCGAAGAGGCCAGGGCGGCGAGCGCAGCGAGGATCGCCGAACGGCAGCAGGCGGCGATTGAGGCAAGGCTCGATGCCCAGCGGCGCAAACAGCGCCTCAAGGAGAAATTCGGCGACCTGCCCGGCTCGGTCAGCCGGGAGACTCTCGAAGCGATCGCCGACTGTGAATCAGGCGGTGACCCGGAGATCGTTTCTTCGAGTGGCCTCAACTACGGGAAGTACCAGTTCAGCCCCGACACCTGGGAATCGGTGGGTGGAAAGGGCCTTCCGTCGGAGGCATCCGAGGCCGAGCAGGACTACCGGGCGGCGCTCCTGTATGAGCGTTCCGGGCCCGGCCAGTGGCCGGTCTGCGGCCAGTAACCGACCGGCCCCCCGGGCCATTTGCCGTTCAGCGTCTAGGATTGGCCCGTCTTGATCCTTGGGGCCATTGAAATCTCGCTCCGCTCCACGCGTTTCTCGCTATCGGAGGTGACTCCCGGCTCCGCCCGGCGCATCGTCGAGCGCCGCCACGCGGTCACCGCAGGCATCGACGGCCTCGACCGGATCAGCGCCCTGGTCATGGCCGAGGCGGAATGCGCACGCGACAACGGTGCCGACCGGATCGAAGTGATCGCAGTTCCCGCCCTGCGCGGCTCCCGGCTGGTCAGGCTTCTCGACCGTGTCTCCGAAGCGGTCGGGGCCGGGTCGATCCGTATACCGACCAGGCGCGACTGGGCTGCCGCGAGCTTCCTCGGAGTTACCGTCCCCGCTGCGGACTTCCTGCCTGAGCCCGTCGCCGTCGCCGTGATCGGGGAGACCGCGATCGGCCTCGCGGTCGGCAACCCGGGCGAGGTTCCCGGCTGGATCGGCTCCCGTCCGGTGGGCGCGTCGACGATGACCCGCAAGGCCCGCTTTCAGGATCCGCCGCGACCCGGCCAGATCGAAGCTGCCATTACCGGAGCCTCGCGCGGGATCGCCTCGATGTTCCCCCCGGAAACCGGACGGGTGCTCGTGGTTTCCTCTCTGGCCCCGGTGGTGGAGCGACTTTGCGGACCTTCGATTGGCCCTGAGGAGGCCCGCAAGGGCATCGGCGCGATCCTCGGTCAGACCAGCGAGGACATTTCTGCATGGTTCGGAGCCGAGATTGCACTCGCCCGGCACCTGCCGGGAATCATCGTGGGTCACGCGGCGCTTGCCGAGGGACTCGGGGTCAGGGTGGAGCCGGCTTTGTCCGACCTGCCGGCGAGCCTTCAGTGGCTGGCCGAGCGCGAGCAGCTGGTCACCGGGCAGGATCCGGTTTGAACCCGTCCGGAGATTCCTCAGACGCCGAGGAGCTGGAGGTCAGCGGCCCGGAGCCGGGTTCCGAGGCTCCAGCTCTCCACAGTAGGGAAGGCATCAAGTCCGTACGGATCAAGGCTCCCACGCGTGGAAACCGCAAGCTCGAGAGGTTTCTCGAGGCGGTCAACCGGGATGACGAGGTGAGGACCTGGTGGTACATGGCCCAGACTCACGCCAAGCGTCTCGGCATGTCGGATCACTCCTGGGTTCACATGCAGATCGTCCTCAACATCGCCCTCCGTCTCACCCGGTTGCTGGACAAGGGCGGGGTGGAAGGAGCGATGGTTACCGACCACGGCATGACTGAGCGCGACGTGGAGGTGGTGGTCGCCGGAGGGGCCCTGCTCCACGACGTGGGCATGTCGATCCACCGGGCCGACCACGAGGAGTACAGCCTGTTCCTGGCCCGCGAAGCCCTGCCCCGGCTGCTCGACGGGATATACCGGGAGCCGGAAAGGTCGATCGTCATGGCAGAGATCCTCCACGCGATCATCGGCCACCGCAGGAGGGGCCAGCCCTACACGGTGGAGGCGGGAATCGTCCGGGTCGCCGACGCACTGGACATGGCGGAGGGCCGGACCCGGCTGCCGCTCGAAGCAGGACAGGAGGGCATCCACTCGATCTCGGCCGCGGCGATCGACCAGGTGAACATCCTCGCCGGCGAGCAACGCCCGGTTCGGCTCGAGATCGAGCTGAACAACTCGGCCGGGATCTTCCAGGTCGATGACCTGCTGGCGACCAAGATCCGTGACACCCCGCTGGCCGATCACATCGAGGTGGTTGCGGAAGTGAAGGGCGAGAGCGAGAAGCGGCTGCTCACCGGATTCCGGCTGGGCGGATGAAGACCGGCCTCGTACTGCTGCGCGAGCAGGCCGAACACGAAACCGGGAGCCACCCGGAGAACGCGCGGCGGTTTCCCGGCGTGGTTAGCCGCCTCGGCGAAGAATGCGGGGGCCGGGGGCTGCCGATACTTGATTCGCGGGAAGCAGGCGTGGAGGATCTGCTGCGAGCCCACACCGGGTCCCATGTGGAGAACGTCAGGGTCGCCGCGGAAAACGGTCCGACCTGGCTGGACGGCGACACCGTGGCCTCCCCGGGCAGCTACCGCGTCGCCCTCCGGTCGGCAGGTGCAGCGCTGGTGGCGGCTGACGCGGTGACGGGTCCCGAGGCCCGGGCCGACTCCCTGTTTGCGATCGTTCGTCCGCCTGGTCACCACGCCACCGCCGACCGGGCGATGGGCTTTTGCCTTTTCAGCAACGCCGCGATCGCCGCCCGTTATGCCCGCGAAGTTCTCGGAATCGACCGGGTGGCGGTACTCGACTGGGACGTTCACCACGGAAACGGAACCCAGGACATCCTGTATGGCGATCCGTCGATCCTCTTCATTTCCTTCCACCAGTGGCCGCTCTATCCGGGCAGCGGCTGGATCGACGAGGTCGGGGTCGGTGAGGGCCGTGGCTACACCGTGAACCTGCCGATGCCGCCGGGGGCCGGGGACCGCGAACACCTCGAAGGGTTCGACGCGATCGCCGGTCCGATCCTCGACCAGTTCAACCCGGGCCTGCTGATCGTCTCGGCCGGCCAGGACGGGCATGTGGCAGACCAGCTCGCCAGCCAGAACCTGACCGCGTCGGGCTATCACCGTCTGGCCAGCGCCTGCGCCCGGTTCGCCTCCTCAAAGGGGATCGGCATGGTCGCCCTGCACGAGGGCGGGTACAACCCGGAAACCCTGCCCCTGCTGGACCACGCGGTCCTGGCGGGCATGGGTGGCTTTGCCCCCGACCTTGCCGGAGACAGCCCCGCGCCTGAATCGGGTCCGATCGGCTGGGAAGAGCGACTCGCCCAGATCAGACGAACCCAAAGCACCTACTGGGCCGTGTAAAACCACTTCAAAGGCATCAGCCGGTAGCCCTCAGGGGCCTCCAGGGCGGGACCGGCAAGGAGCCAAGCGAAGGCTGTGAAGGGGGGCGCACTTTTGTGCGTTCCCGAGGCGTCGAGCGTGCGACGCTGCCGGCGTCGTCCTGGTGGTTCCTGAGGACTTTGCCGCGGACCTAGGAATTGAAGCGGTCGAGATCGTGCCGCCGCTGATCCTTCTTGGCATCGAGCCGGCCCTGGATCAGGGAAAGCACGATGACGAGGATCGTGAAAAAAGCCAGCACGCCGAAGCAGAAGAAGGTGATGTACTTGTCGTCCACCCGGCCGGCGGTGCCGACGCCGTCGGCGGCGGCAGCGTAGGCCGGCATCAGCAGTGTGAAGAGGGCGGTCAGAGCTGCGAGGAGGATGTTGCGAGCGCGATTCACGGACCGAACGGTATCGGATTGGCGGGCGGATCGTTCGTTTCGCCGCACTGGTACCCGGACCGCCTGTGACCACCTGTGAATGAGTTGTGAAAAAGCGCTTGTTCACGCGGCTTTGCGTCCGCCGGCCCCCTACACTTAACGGCAGATGATCGAAAGGTCCAAATGAGCGCCCCAAGGGTTCCGCTTCGGGTCGCTGTTATCGACACTGATTCGGGTTTCGTCCGCGTACTCTCCAATCGAATGGATTCCGCCGGCTGGCAGTACCGCGTACTGGCCTCGGCGGTCCCGCCCGAGGAGCTGGTCGCGATGAAGATCAACGCGGTCCTTTTCGATCCCGAGGCGGTCGGCGAAGGCGGCTGGGAGTACCTGGAGAAGATCTGCGGTCTTCTGCCCGATCTTGGCGTGCTGGTCGCCGCGAACGGGGCGACCGTCTCGCAGCGGGTTCGGGGTCTGAGGATTGGCGCCGATGACTGGATCTCGAAACCCTGCCATCCCGAGGAGGTGATCGCGCGGATCGAAGCGGTGGTCCGCCGCCGCCGCCGTCATTCGTCCGAGCAGGAAACAGGACCGTTGGTGGTCGGCGAGATCGAGATCCGTCCGGACCAGTTCCAGGCCTTCATCAGCGGACAGAGCCTCGACCTGACCCGTCGTGAATTCGAACTTCTCCAGCTCCTCGGCCAGAACGAGGGCAAGGTCCTCGACCGGGAGGCGATCTACCAGAAGGTTTGGGGCTATTCGATGGCGCACGGAGACCGTTCGGTCGACGTCTTCATCCGCAAGCTCCGGACCAAGCTCGAGAAGCGTTCCCCTGAATACACCTACATCCACACCCACTTCGGCGTCGGCTACAGATTTGCCGCCGAGCCGATGTCGGCCGCGGAAGCGGCCGCAGAGGTCGGCTCCGACCGGGTCACCGAAACTGCGGGCGCCGAGGCGCCCGGCGTGCCGGTCTAGCGCTGCACCCTTCTCTCACTCAACACAGGGCGCCCTTCGGGGGCGGTCCCTGTTCACCCTGACGGGTTCACAACCTTTTTACAGCAGGGATACCCTGAAGTAACAAACTGGGATGACAGAAGTGCGACCGTGCCCAAGCAAGGCCGCCCACAGGTGGCGGAAAACTCCGGAGGCAGTGAGTGACTGACAAGATTCGAATTCAGTACCAGGAAGAGCTTGACCACCTTGAAGCGCAGGCCCTCGGTGCTTTCGATCTCGTCGTGCGCGCGCTCGACCGGACCCTCGAGGCAATCGAGCATCAGGACATCCAGCTTGCGGAGATAGTTGCCAACGACGATGACCGGATCGACGGCCGGTACCTCGAGATCCACCAGGGTCTCATCACACTGCTTGCGACCCAGTCGCCGGTGGCGACAGATCTGCGACTCATCTCCGCGCTGCTCCACATCATCAAGAACGCGGAGCGGATGGGGGACCAGTGCGTGAACATCTGCAAGCTGATCCCGATCGTCGGTCACGAGCCGCCGGCGGACGAGACAATGGTCCGCCGAATCCTCGAAATGGGAGCCCAGGCCCGTCTTCAGATAATCCAGGCCAGGCAGGCTTTCGCAGACCGGGACGAAGCTGCGGCCCAGGACCTGGTCAGGCAGGACGACCTGATCGACAAGCTGAACCGGGAGTGTTTCTCCATTGCCCTCGAGATCGGAGATGAACATGACCGTCGCGAGTGGGCGATGACCATGCTTCTCGCGGCCAGGGCAATCGAAAGGATCGGAGACAACGCCGTTGACGTCGGTGAGCAGGTTGCCTTCGTGGTTACCGGTCTGTTCCGCGAGTTCGAGGATGCCTCTCATCCGATTTGAGGCCTAGAAAGTGGAAGCAGCCAGATCCGATCTGCGCGGGGCTTCCGAGGATGTGCTGGTAGCCGGACCCCTGGAGGTCAGGCTTGACCAGCGGACCGTCCTCGCGGACGGCCGGGGCATTGTCCTCACCGTCAGGGAGTTTCACCTCCTTGCCGTCCTCGCCAGCCGGCCTGAACAAGTCGTCAGCCGGGAGGAGATCTACGAGCTCGTCTGGTGTGGTCCCATGCCCATCCACGATCGGTCTGTCGATGTCTATGTTTCAAAGCTCAGGCACAAGCTTGTAGCTTCGCTTCCACATTGGAGCTTCGTCCAGACTCACATCGGATTCGGCTACTCGTTCTCTCCCAGGCCCCTTGTCTTCTGAGGGATTTGAGCTTTTTCACAACTTTCACAGGGAAGTAACACCCGGTCTGCCAGGCCTCTGTTGACTCCCATTCAGTACTGCGCAAAGCGTCAGAAGACAAGTAACCCACAGAAGGAGCATTTGTGTCCAGTTCCAAGTCCAAGTTTCTAGCCGCGCTCGCCGCCGTAGGTGTGCTGGCGTTTGGAGTCGCAGCTTGCGGCAGCGACGATTCGTCCGACAGCGGTTCGTCCAGTGACGTCAGCGGCAACATCCGCATCGACGGCTCGAGTACCGTCGCACCGCTCACCGAAGCTATCGCCGAGGGCTTCCAGCAGGAGAACCCCGAGGTCAAGGTGACCGTGGGCACCTCCGGCACGGGCGGCGGCTTCGAGAAGTTCTGCGCCGGTGAGACGGACGCGAACGATGCGTCCTCGGCAATCGACGAAGAGCAGATCGCGATGTGCAAGAAGGGCGGCGTCGAGTGGGAAGAAGTCCAGATCGCCAATGACGCTCTATCAGTGGTCGTCAACCCGAACAACCCCGTTCAGTGCATGACGGTGGACCAGCTTTCCCAGGTTTGGGAATCAGGCTCGAACGTCAAGAACTGGAGTGAGATCACCGGCCTCGATCCGGCCTTTGATGCCGAACTCACGCTGTTTGGCCCCGGAACCGACTCAGGTACCTTCGAGTACTTCACGGAAGCTGTGAACGGCGAGGAAGGCAACCAGCGCAAGGATTACAACAACGTTGGTGAGGACGACAACCAGACCGTGACCGGAGTCTCCGGTGCCGAGGGTGGCATGGGCTACTTCGGGTACTCGTTCCTCCAGGAAAACGAGGGCACGGTCCGCGGGATGGAAATCGACTCCGGCAACGGATGTGTTCCTCCCTCGGCCGAGACTGTCCAGGACGGCACCTACACGCCCCTGGCTCGTCCGCTCTACATCTACCCGTCCGCCCAGGCGCTCGCCCGGCCGGAGTTTGACGCCTTCATGGAGTACTACCTGAAGAACGTCAATACTGTTGCCGAGCAGGTTGGCTTCGTCGGTCTGACGGAAGACCAGCTCCAGGAATCCACTGAAAAGGTGGACAACCTGATCAAGAAGGCCGGAAACTCCGGCACCACGTCCTGACCTTCAGGACTACCCAAGTCACAGAATCATGGAAGCACGGGACACGATAGGGGCCTTCGGGCGAGGGGGAGCGGACAAAGCTCCCCCCTCGCTCGAGGCCCCTTCACCCCGATACGGGGAGAAACTGATCAAGGGCATTCTTGCCTTCTGCGCGTTTCTCTCGGTTCTCACCACGACCGCCATCGTCGTGTCCCTTATCCTCCCGACTTTCCAGTTCCTCGCCGAGGTACCGATCAGTGATTTCCTGTTCGGAACCGAGTGGGCTCCGACCTTCGAGCCGGCTTCGTTCGGCGTTCTGCCGATACTCGTGGGCACGATCAGCACCAGCATCTGGGGAATGCTCTTCGCGGTCCCGATCGGGCTGGCCTCTGCGATCTGGCTAAGTGAATACGCGTCACCGAAGGCGAGGAAGATCGTGAAGCCGGTCCTTGAAGTACTGGCCGGAATCCCCACGGTCGCGATCGGCATCTTCGGTCTTGTTTTTCTCAGTCCGCTGATCGAGCAGGTCTTTCCGTTCATGGTCAACGTTCCCCCTTTCAGCGCGGGAGTGGCAGGCCTGGCGATCGGTCTGATGCTCGTGCCGATCATCGCTTCGATCTCCGATGACGCGATGCGAGCGGTGCCGGGTGGTCTGAGGGAGGCGGCTTACGGCCTCGGCTCGACCAAGATGAAGGTGGCGACCAGGGTCGTGTTCCCGGCCGCGATTTCAGGGATCATCGCTTCTCTGGTCCTGGCAGGATCCAGGGCCGTCGGAGAGACCATGGTCGTCCTCCTGGTCGCGGGAGCATCACCCAACCTGACTCTCGACCCGGGATCTTCGGTGCTCACGATGACGGCATTCATTGCCCAGACGGCAACCGGCGACATCTCGACCGGGTCCATCACCTACGACACGATTTTTGCCGTGGGAGCCCTGCTCTTCACGCTGACACTGATCATGAACATCTTCGCGATCCGCCTGGTTCGCAAGTATCGGGAGGTTTACGAATGAAGCCGCAGTCCGCAGGCAACGCTCCGGGCGTTCCTGGCAGCGAAAGGACGAGGTTGGCATCGGCTGGCGCCAGGGCGGTGACCCTCGCTCAACTGAATCAGCAGCCACGGGGCGACCGGTTCGTTGGCACGATCTTCCTGACGTTGCTCCTGTTCGCGGTGTCACTCGCTTTGCTCGGCCTTGTGGCGATTATCGTTCAGGCAGCGGTAAAGGGCGCTCCCGCGTTCAGCATGGACCTGCTGACCAACGGTCCTTCCACAATCAATCCGGAACAGTCCGGATTCCGCCCCGCCATCATGGGCACGATCTACCTGATCGCCGGAGTAATCGTGCTCGTCGTGCCTCTCGGGATCAGCGCGGCTGTGTACCTCGAAGAGTACGCAGACGGCACCAAATGGTGGAACAAGCTGATTGAGCTCAACGTCCAGAACCTTGCAGGTGTTCCATCAATCATCTACGGCATTCTCGGGCTGGCGTTCATCGTTCGCGGACCGCTCGACCTGGGGTTCATCCTCGCCGCAGGATCGATGACCCTTGCGTTGCTTGTTCTTCCGACTGTAATTCTGGCCTCACGGGAAGCGATTCGAGCAGTCCCGCCTTCGATCAGGGAAGGATCCCTTGCCTTGGGGGCGACTCAGTGGCAGACGATTCGCCGGCAGGTTTTGCCGGCAGCAATTCCCGGCGTAGTCACAGGCGTGATTCTGGCCATATCCCGCGCGATTGGCGAGACGGCTCCGCTGCTCCTGGTTGGAGCAGCGACCTTTGTGACTTTCAGTCCGACCTTCTTCGGGGATAATGGCTACACAGCCCTCCCTGTTCTGATTTTCAACTACGCAGCCAGACCCCAGGACGAGTTCCGGGTTCTGGCCGCGGCCGGAGTGATCTTGATGCTCGTCGTCCTCCTGGCGATGAACTCATTCGCCATCTGGCTCCGAAACCGATATGAGCAACAGTGGTAGGAGAAAAGTAAAGTGAGTGAGAAATTGGAAGAGCGAGCACCCGAAGAGAAGACAGACCAGTCCGGACTCATTCAGCAGATTGCTGTGAGGGACACGACTCCTTCCGACGTGGATCCGTGGTCCGGGGAGAAGGTCTTCGAACTCAAGAACGTCTCGGTGTCCTACGGCAACAGCCTCGCCGTGAGCGATGTATCCATGGAGATCAAGAAGAATGAGGTGACGGCCCTGATCGGCCCCTCCGGCTGCGGCAAGAGCACACTCCTCCGCTGCCTCAACCGGATGAACGACCTAATCCCGTCTGCCCGCGTCGACGGCGAGGTTCTCTACCACGGCCACGATCTTTATGGCCCCAAGGTGGACCCGGTTCAGGTCCGGAAGCTGATCGGCATGGTCTTCCAGAAGCCGAATCCGTTCCCCAAGTCGATCTTCGACAACATCGCATTCGGGCCCCGGATACTAGGGCTGGACGACGTCGACGGCCGCGTGGAAAAGGCATTGCGGGGAGCGGCTCTGTGGGATGAAGTCAAAGACCGCCTTGACGACAACGCCTACGGCATGTCGGGTGGCCAGCAGCAGCGTTTGTGTATTGCGCGGACCATGGCTGTCGACCCGGAAGTGATTCTCATGGACGAGCCGTGTTCGGCTCTTGATCCGATCTCGACCGCCAAGATTGAAGACCTGATGAACGAACTCAAGGAGGAGTTCTCGATCGTCATCGTGACCCACAACATGCAGCAGGCTGCCCGGGTTTCCGACAAGACTGCATTCCTGATCGTCGAGATGGACGCTGAGGAAGGCAATCGCTGGGGACAGCTGGTCGAGTACGACGAAACCGACCGGATCTTCACCAATCCGCAGGACAGCCGTACCGAGGATTACGTGACCGGCAAAGTCGGCTGAGCCGGTCGGCGCGTCGCGAATCTGTTCGCCAGCCGCCGAGACAGAGATGCGTCACGTCGATCCGGTCGAGTTGTCACGATGTATGGGTAAGCCCATGCTCTGCGCTGCGATAGATATCGGTTCGAATACGACCAGAATCCTGGTAGCCGAGCCCGATGAGGGCAAGCTCAAGAAGGTGATGGAGCAGCGGGCGTACACGAGGATCGGCCAGGCCCGATCCGGCGATGGCTCAATCCCGGAAGAAAAGATCGCCGAAGTTGCCGAGGTGGTCGAAACGCAGGTCAAGCTCGCTCGTGAACTCGGGGCAGAGGGTTTCCGGGCAGTCGCGACGGCCGCTTTGCGGGATGCCCCGAACGGCAAGGAGGCTGCCGGGCAGATCGCCGAGACGGCTGGCATCCCGGTCAGCGTGGTCAGCGAGAACGAGGAAGGCCGGCTCGCATTCCTCGGCGCGACGAAGGCGCTCGGCTACCGGGTCGACGGGCGGGTGGCAGTAGTCGACGTGGGTGGTGGCTCGACCGAGATCATCATCGGCACCGTCGACGGCGGGGTGGAGCAGGTGCGCTCCTGGCCGATCGGATCCGGGCAGCTCGCCGACGAGCTGATTGTCTCCGATCCGCCGTCTGCCGCCGAGATCCGGCGCATCCGTGACCGGGTTGACGAGGAGTTTGCCGAAGTGCGGATCACCCGCCCGGAGCAAGCTGTGGCCGTCGGAGGGTCGGCCACTTCGCTACGGAAGATCGTCGGGGCCAGGCTCGAGTACGAGACCCTGGAACGCAGCATCCGGGTGCTCAGTGGTGACGACGCAGTCGAGGTCGGCCGCCAGTTCGAGCTCGATCCGGTCAGGGTCAGGATCCTGGCTACCGGTGTCCTGATTCTCGAGAAGATTTCGGAACTGCTCGGGCAGGAACTGCAGATCGGCAAGGGCGGGATCCGGGAAGGGATCGTGCTCGACATGCTGAACGGCGGAATTGACGTTTCAGAACCTGCCCTCGCACCCGGCTGACCTTCAGTCCGAGAGTAGGGTTCCCGGTGATGAACTCTCCCGATTCGCATTTCAGGCTTGCGGCAGCCCAGGTGCTCGAGGAGAGGGCAACACAGATCAGCCTGCTTTCGAAGGGCGTGCTCGACGTGACCGAGCCGGCCGCGGCCCATGAGCTGTGGCTCGCGTCACGGCGGTTGCGGGCGGCACTAGAGGTCTTTCGGCCGGCGCTCGGCCGTTCCCAGTACCGGGAGGGCCGGGCTGAGGCAAGAAGGATCTCCAGGGCGGTCGGAAACCGTCGCGACATCGACGTCGCGATCGCCTCGTTCGATGCAGTTGGCTCGGAAGCGGGACCGGGTGACGCTGATGGCATCGAGAGGGCTATCGCCGAACTCCGTCGTGAACAGGCAAAGGCCAACCGGGCGCTGGCCCAGGTGGTCCACGGGCGTCGAATGCAGGCCTTCCGCGTCCGGATCGAGGAGATCGCGGATTCGACGATCGAGACCGACACGATCGATCGCGCCGACGAGTATCGGCCGGTGGAGATTCTCCCGCCGGAAGTTCTCGAACTGATCGGCAAGCGACTTGCCCGCTTGCGCGGCGAGGCGACGGAGAGTCTCGAGCCGGAAGGGGTCGAGGCCCAGCACCGGATGCGGGTGGCGGCGGAGCGTCTCCGCTACTGCCTGGAGCTGACCGGGGACGCGCTCGGATCGCAGGCCCATACGGCACGTCGAGCGGCCCGTGGTCTGCAGGAGGTCCTCGGTGAGATCAGGGACTGCGACCTTTCGGTACCGCCCGCCCGGAAGACGATCTCGGAGCTCGAGTCGGAGGACATTCAGACCATAATCGAACGGGGCAGGGGCAGCCGCGATCTCGACCCGATCCTGGTCCAGGCGGCGCCCAACCGGGCGGCCTACCGCGGCCTTGAACTGACCATCGTCCACCTCGGAGCGCGTCGCCAGATGCTGTTCGAGCGGTTCAAACGACTCTGGCTGGAGCAGTCCAGACAGGGAGTCTGGGTCGCTCTCGAAACCTCACTGAAAGTAGAATCCTGACCTGATGAGTAGCCCGGATCCTTCCCATTTCTTCAACCGCGAGCTCTCCTGGCTCGACTTCAACCAACGGGTTCTCGAGCTCGCCGAAGACGAATCGGTGCCGCTGCTCGAAAGGGTCAAGTTCTGCGCCATCTTCGCCTCCAACCTCGACGAGTTCTTCATGGTCCGGGTCGCCGGACTCTGGGACCAGGTGGATGCAGGAATCGACGCCCGCGGCCCGGACGGTCTCTCGCCACGTGAACAGATCCAGGCGATCCGCAGCCGGTCGCTTGAACTTGACCGCCGGCTGACCGATGTCTTCAACAGACGGCTCAAGCCGGCCCTGCTCGGGAACGGGATCAGGGTCGCGACCCTCGACGAGTTGAACGGCACCGAGCGGGCGGAGCTCGACCGGATCTTCGACGCCCAGGTCATCCCCACCCTGCCGCCACTTGTGATCGGACTCGGCCGCCCGTTCCCGTACATCTCCAACCTTTCACTCTCGATTGCGGTGCTGCTCCGGGACAACGAGACTTCGACCAGGGTGCTGTCGCGAATCAAGGTGCCGAAGGAACTGCTCGGCCGCTTCGTCGAACTGACCGGTGAGGGCGAGCGCATCCTGGTTCCCCTCGAGGAAGTCATTGCCGGCAACCTCGACCAGCTCTTCCCCGGGGTCGAGGTGCTCGACTACGGCTACTTCCGGGTAACGCGCGACGCGGACTTCACGGTCAGCGACGAAGCGGATGATCTCCTCGAAGCGGTCCAGGAAGAAGTGCGGCGCCGCCGGTTCGGCGAGGTCGTGAGGCTCGAGGTCGCGGAGACGATGAATCCCGAGTTGAAGGAACTGCTGGTCGAACTGCTCCGTCTGCAGGAGAACGAGGTCTTCGAAGCGGGCGGACTGCTTG
>DAIQCC010000002.1:134981-182202 GCA_036780865.1 Solirubrobacterales bacterium
TGGGACGTCGTGAAGCTGCCGGGCTTCCCGGAGCTCCGGGATGAACCGTGGTCACCGGTGACCCAGCCCCGCCTGCAGGGTGAGGATGACGATCCGGCCGACATCTTCGCGGCAATCCGGCAGCAGGACGTCCTCGTCCATCATCCCTACGACTCCTTCGCCACCTCGGTCGAGCGATTCGTCGCCCAGGCGGTCAACGACCCGGACGTGCTGGCGATCAAGCAGACGGTGTACCGGACCAGTGACGATTCGCCTCTCGTGTCGGCCTTGATCAAGGCCTCCGAGCGCGGCAAGCAGGTGGTCTGCATGCTCGAGTTGAAGGCCCGCTTTGACGAGGAGGCGAACATCGAGTGGGCCAAACGGCTTGAAGAGGTCGGTGTCCACGTGGTTTACGGGATCCCGGGCCTCAAGACCCACATCAAGGCGATGCTGGTGGTTCGCCGCGAGGGCGACCACGTCCGCAACTACGTCCACATCGGTACCGGCAACTACCACTCGACGACGGCCCGTCTCTACACGGACTTCGGCCTGTTCACCGCGGACCCGGAGATCGGTGCCGACGTGGCCGAGATGTTCAACGTGCTGACCGGCTACTCGCGGCCTGCCGACTACCGGAAGGTGCTGGTTTCGCCGCACTCGATGCGTTCCTCGATTCTCGAGGAGATAGACGCAACTATCGAAGCGCACCGAAACGGCCGTGAGGCGAAGATCCTGATGAAGATGAACTCCCTGGTCGACCGGACCTGCATCGAGGCGCTGTACGAGGCATCGCAGGCCGGGATCGAGGTGGAGATAAACGTGCGCGGCATCTGCTGCCTGCGGCCGGGCGTCCCGGGCCTCTCCGAGAACATCCGGGTCGTATCCGTGGTCGGCCGGTTCCTCGAGCACTCGCGGGTCTACGCCTTCCAGAGGGGCGAGGGCTGGGATGTGTACATCGGCTCCGCCGACCTGATGCCGAGGAACCTCGACAGCCGGGTTGAACTGGTCACCCCGGTCGAGGACGAGATCGCCAGGGGCCAGATCCTGGACGTGATGGATGGCTGCCTGGCCGACAACACGAACTCGTGGGTCCTGGATAGCTCCGGCAACTGGTCACGCCTTGATCCCGAGGGTGGCGATCGGCGTAACGTCCAGGAAGAGCTGATGGAGCGGCACCACACCCTCGCGGCAACAGCTTTGCCACAGGCGACCAGCTGACCTCTGCTAGTTTGGCCTGGCTTGATGCGATTTCCGCTCCTTCCACGCGATAACACGTTTTTCGACCTCTTCAACGAGGCGGGAAAGAACACCTTGCGGGCAGCGGGGATGCTGGACGAGATGATGTCGACCTGGCCGGAAGACACCGGGCTGGGCCGCGAGATCCTCATCATCGAGCAGGAGGGCGACCGGATCACCCACGACATCATCGACCGGCTCAACCGGATGTCGGCCACATCGGCCGCCCCGATGGACCGTGAGGACATCTATGCGCTGGCGACCAAGCTCGATGACGTGATCGACTACATCGAGGAGGCCGCGGATTTTCTCGCCCTCTACCAGATCGAGGCACCGATGAGCCAGGCGCAGGACCTGACCCGGATCCTTGTCGGATGCTGTGAACAGCTGTCGAAGAGTCTGGAAAAGCTACCCTCGTTTCGGGACCTCGACCAGTATCTGATCGAGATCCACAGGCTCGAGAACGACGGAGACAGGGTCTCCCGGGATGCCGTCGCCTCGCTCTTTTCCAACGGGATCGATCCGATGTTCGTGATCCGCTGGAAGGACATATTCGCGGTCCTCGAGAAGGCGATCGATTCGACGGAGACGGCCGCACACATCCTCGAAGGCATCGTGATCAAGAATTCATGAGCCGACGGTAGGCTTGGTCCGTGGCTCTCGCCCGGAACATCCTGATCATTGCGGTCCTCGCGGCTGGTGTCGCTTTCCTGCCAAACGGCGGCAACTTCGCGGACGCCGCCCTCGCGGCCATTTCGATCGCCTTTCTGGCCGGCATCGCGTGGACCGTCTATCGCCTCACCTACGCTTTCCGTACCCCGCTTCTTGCCCTGCCGGAGTCACGTCGGGTGATCCTCTATTCCTGCTACGGACTGGTCGTGCTTCTGGTCGCGGGGGCGCCGAAGATGTTCGACACGGGTCTGGGCACCATGGCCTGGCTGCTCCTGCTGGGTTCAGCGGTCGTCGGGATCTGGCTGGTGATCTCGGAAGCCCGCAGCTACTGACTTGAAGTTCCGCATCCTCAGCTGGAACCTGTTTCACGGCAGGGATTTCCCGCCCCCGCCGGGCGGCGATACCCCCGGGGTCGCGGAGGGCGGCATCGCCTGGCGGATCCTGGGCCATCCCGTGGCCGGCAAGACACACGTCAGGCTGAACCGGGACCTCTTCCGCGAATTCGCCGCCCTACTCGCCGCGGCCCGCTGGGACATCGCGCTGCTTCAGGAGGTACCACCGAGGTGGGGGCACCGGCTGGCGGAGGCCACTGGCTCGAGCGGGCGCATGGCCCTTACCTCGCGAAACTGGCTGCGGCCTCTGATGTCACCGGTCGCCAGGCTCCGGCCGCATCTCGCCGGCAGCTGGGAGGGCGGGAGCAACCTGATCCTGGTCCGGAACGCCGTGCCGGGGCTGGACGGTTTCCGGCGCGGATCGGAGATCACCGACTTCCGCAAGACGACCCTGACCTGGTTCCCGGAACGCCGGGTCATGTCGATGGTCGAGCTCGGTTGTGGCCTGCATGTCGCGAACTTCCATGCAAGTACCGGCCAGGAAGCCGCCGCAGACGTGATGCGTACGGCGCGGCTGGCCGACACCCGCTCCGGCGGAGGGCCCCTCGTCCTGGGAGGCGACTTCAACGCGAGACCGCGAAACAGCGACGTCTTTGACCGGTTGGAGGCCGAGTTCGGCCTTTCCGGCGTTACCTCGCCCGGTTCGATCGACCACGTCCTGGTTCGCGGGGTCGAGCCGATCGAGGGGCCTGATGCGTGGCCTCCGGCCCGGCGTGACGTGCCGGATCCGGCCACTTCGCTTCTGGTCAGGCTCTCCGACCACAGTCCCGTGGTCTGCCGGGTAGTTGTGTGACCTGCGTGCGGAATCGTTGCACGCGTTGAGCCACACTTGAGGCGGTTGCCGTCACCGTCAGGTCATGGACGGAGGGCGACAGACGGCACCCAGGGCGAGGCTTCGATCCGGTGAGGGCTCGGTATCGCTTGAGCTGATCGGTGCCCTGCCGATCATCCTCCTCTCGGTCCTCGTCGCTGCGCAGTTCATCCTCGCGGGGGTGACACTCTGGTCGGCCGGCGTTGCTGCCCGGGCCGGGGCGAGGGCGGTACTGACGGGTCGTGATCCGCAAGGAGCCGCCGAGCGGGCCCTGCCGGAAGTGCTTCGCGATGGAATCAGGGTTTCGCAGCCGGATGGTGTCCGGGTAGGAGTCAGGATCCCCGGCCTGCTGCCTGGTTTCCCGGAGGCCCATGTCTACGGCTCCAGCTCGCTGGGCGGGCGGTGAGGCGGTTCGGCATGGGCGGCGGGCGGCAACCAGTGATCAGCCCGGTTTCGGCCTCGGGTCAGGCGACGATCGAGGCGATCGCCGGCATCGGCGCCTTGATGCTGACCGGGCTGCTCTGTTTCCAGCTGCTTGCCACCGGCTACTCGACCACCGTCGCCGGGGGCGCGGCAGAGGCAGGGGCGATCGCCCTGATTCGCGGCCGGCCGGTCGAACCCGCAGTGCGCGCGGCACTCCCCGGTTGGGCCAAGAGCAGGGTGTCGGTCAGCAGGATCGGGCCGGTAGTGCGGGTGCGTCTGCGCCCTCCGGCGCTGCTCCCCTCACTCTCTGATGCCCTTGAAGTCTCCTCCGAGGCAGGGGGAAAGTGAACCCGAGGACGCTCATCGTGGCGATCGGGGAGGCGACCGGTGCCGACCGGGTCGCGGTCGAATGGCTGCGCGCAAAGGCATCCGGGGAAGCGGACCGGGGGAGCGTCGGCCTCCTCGTCGACCTCGGTCGGGACCAACCGCGACCGGCAAGCCTGATCGCACGCGAGGAGGCGAAGGCGCTCGAAAGGAAGCTGGAGGGGGCCGTGACCGGATTCGAGTTCAGGGCCCGGGGAGATCTGGTCCATGCCGGAGGAGAGCCGGAGCGTCCGGCCGCAGAGGTCGAAGCCCTGGGCGCCCATCTCGAAGGCGTGCCGATGGCTGTCGTGGCTACGCCCGCCAGCTACCGGGACCTGCTGGAACTCGGATCCTGGGACGAGGTGATTATCCGGACAGCCGGCGAACCCTCGGCGCTGGTCGAAATACTGGCCGAGGAGGCCGGGGATTTTGCCGGCGAGGTGAGCTTCTCCCGGGCGGCACGGCGCAGGGGCCACCTGCTGTCGCGGCTCCGGTCGGAAGGGGGCCAGGCGACGCCGCTGGTTCTGGGCGGGGTTTTTGTGCTCGTGCTGGGGGCGGTCGCGATGGTGGCCATCTCCGGCGCGGTCACCGGCAAGGCGGATGCCCAGCGCGCCGCCGATCTTTCCGCCCTGTCGGCCGTCCGCTCGATGAAGGATGACCTGCCGCGGCTGCTCGCCCCGCCGCGACTGCCGAACGGCCTTCCGAACCCTGCTCACATGCCAAAGCCGGTTTTCCTCGCACGAGCGAGGACGGCCGCCATCCGGACCGCTGTCGTGAACCGGGCGTCACCTTTGGCGGTATCGGTTCGGTTTCCCGACGCGGCCTCCTATGCACCCGTGCGGGCCCGGGTTTCGATCGCCACCTCGGTCAGGGCCGGTACGGCAGGTGGTGCGCACCGGGCACCCCCCAACTGGGCCGAAGCAATGATCAGCATGCCGGTCTCGATGGGATCCGTCCCTTCGTTCGCCAGCGGAGGCGGTTACTCGGGACCGCTGGCGGAGCGTCAGGGTAAGGGCATGAGGCCCGATGTCGCTGCGGCCTTTGATGCGATGGCGGCTGCCGCCTCCGCGGACGGAATCACCCTCACCATCACATCGGCCTTCCGGTCAGACGCCGAACAGGCTGCGCTCTTTGCCGCCAACCCGGACCCGACCTGGGTTGCGCCGCCGGGCCAGTCGCTACACCGCTGTGCGACCGAGCTGGACCTCGGACCCTCGGGTGCCTACGGCTGGCTGGCCGCGAACGCCGGCCGGTTCGGCTTCACGCAGCGCTACTCATGGGAGGCCTGGCATTACGGGTTCGTTGCCGGCCCCGCCCCCTGCTCGGATGCGGGAAACCTTGTCGGCACCGGCGGGGGAGACCGTTCGGCCGCGCTCTCTCAGGCGGTCCCTTCGTTTACTCCCGCCTGGGTCAGGCCGCTGGTCCTGCGGGCGGCGATGAAGTGGAACGTTTCGGCTGCCCTCCTCGCAGCCCAGCTCTTCGCCGAGTCCGGATTCGACCCGAACGCGGGAAACGGCATCGCGTTCGGAATCGCCGCGTTCACCCCGGCCGCGGCTGCCGAGTACGGTCTCGACGATCCTTTTGACCCGGCCGCCGCGATCATGGCCCAGGCCCACCTGATGAGCGACCTGCTCGAGAGGTTCGGCTCCCCGGCCCTCGCCCTTGCTGCTTACAACGCCGGTCCCGGGGCGGTCGGATCCTGCGGATGCATCCCGGACTACCCGGAAACCCAGGCCTATGTGGCCAAGATCCTCGCCATGCTCGGCGGGATGGGAGCGATAAGCCCGCTCGGGATGCAGATCGAACTGGTCAGGTAGATCAGCCCGGTTCAGGCTTCCGAAAGCACGAAGACGGTCAGGGGTATGTCGACCTCGTCCCAGAGTGACTGGAGCAGCTTTTTCTCCTGCCACCCGGCGCGGTCCTCCTGGCGAAGCCCGACCAGAATGTGATCTGGCGAGAAACGGGCGATTGCGTCCTGGAAGGCCAGCAGGGGATCGTCCGCGCCGAGCGCCGCAGCCTCAACGCTCGCGTCCATTTCGTCCAGCTGCCCGAGTACCTCGCGCAACCGCTCGTCGGCCTCTTCCTTCGCCTTGTCAGTGTCCGAAGCCAGCCACTCGAGGCGGCTGGGCAGGCGGGGCGATATCACCAGGATCTCGTCGGCCTCACCGATGAGGAGCCGGATTCCGGAGGGAATCTGATCCGGGCTCACCGCCGCTTCGCCGACCGCGATCAGTAGTCGTTTGCTCACATCGACAAAGTAGCAGCGGTAGCCTTTCCGCATGGAAACTCTCGCGATTGAAGGTCCGGAGCAGCTGCAGGAACTGATTGGAAAGGAAGTCGGTCCGACCGAGTGGCGTGAAGTCACCCAGGAAATGATCAACACCTTCGCTGACCTGTCCGGTGACCATCAGTGGATCCACGTCGACGTGGAGCGCTCGAAGAACGAGAGTCCCTTCGGCACCACGATCGCCCACGGCAACCTGACCCTTTCGATGATCGACGGCTTCCGGCTTGACCTGGTCGAAGTCCGGTCCGGCTTCTCTCTGGGTGTGAACTACGGCTGGAACAAGGTCCGCTTCCCCGCGCCGGTTCCGTCCGGTTCGAGGGTTCGCGCCTCCGCTCGCATGAGTGCCGCCAACGACCTCGGCAACGGTTGGATCGAGATGATCACCACGATCACCGTCGAAGTCCAGGGTCCCGACGGCACCGTGGGCGAGAAGCCCTGCTGCGTTGGCGAAAGCGTCACCCGCCTGCTCAAGGCCTGAGCATCAACCGCGAGCTCAAAGCGGGAACGTAGACCGCCAGCCCGGCCCGGGAAGGGGGCTCGGTTCAGGTTACCGGTGCTATATCCCGGCTATTTGAACCGAGCGCCGCTGGCCCCGCCGGGAGCGGCCCTGCCTGTCCCGGACCAGTACTTGCCCGCCTCCGGGTCCGGCCCTGTCCGCCCGGGGCTTGCCCTACTCGCCCCTGAACTCTGCCTTTCCCCCCGAGAGGAATGCGGTGACCGCGTTCATCGCGTCGGCGGTACCCATGCCCTCGGCGATCCCGTGGCGCTCCAGCTGAAGCTGCTCGGTGAGGCTGTTGTCGAGGCTCTGGTGGACCAGATGCTTGGCCATCTTCTGGTAGTAAGGCGACTTGGTGGCCAGCTTCGCGGCCTTCTCCCGGGCCCGGTCAAGCAGAGCCTCCGGGGCCACGACCTCGGAGACGAGGCCGGCATCGAGCGCGTCGGCCGGAGTGAGGTTCGGGTCGTTGAGCAGGATCTCGATCGCCTTCGAGGGTCCGACGACCCGGGGCAGGAAGTAGGTCATGCCGCCGTCCGGTGAAACGCCGATCCGGCCGTAGGCGCAGGCGAGGAAAGCCTTCTCGGAACAGATGCGAATGTCGCAGGCGAGGGCGAGCGAAAATCCGGCGCCAGCGGTGGGGCCGTTCAGGGCGGCGATCACCGGGTAGGGAATCCGCTGCATGTCGACGATCGCCTGATGGAGCATCTCGGCGCCACGGCGGACCGAAGCCTTGATGTCGATCGACTCGTCCTCCATGCCGGCCCGGAACCAGTTGAGGTCGCCGCCGGCGCAGAACGCATTGCCGGCCCCGGTGACGATCAGCCCGCGGAGGGGGGCCTGGTCAGCCAGCCAGGCGAAGGCCTCCACCATGTCGGCGATCAGGTCCGGACTCATCGCGTTGAAGGTCTCGGGACGGTTCAGGGTCAGGGTGCCGATCTCCCCGTCGATCTCGATCTGGATGGTTTTCAGTTCCGGTGGATTGATCTGTTCAGCCGCCATAAGTGGCGGGAGCGTATCCCAACACCTGCCGGGTTCTACCCTTCGGTAGTGGCCAGGTCCGCGAACAGCACCGATGCGAGGGAAGAAAGGATCGTCGCCGAGCGGCGCTCTCTGCCGGATGATCCCGGCGTCTACCTGTTCCGGGACCGCGACGACGAAGTCATCTACGTGGGCAAGGCGATCTCGATCCGCAAGCGGGTCGCCTCCCACTTCAGCGGGGGCAACGCCGAGATGACCCGCCTGATCGAACGGATCGAGTTCCTGGTCACTGGGTCCGAGTCGGAAGCGCTGATCGCCGAACAGAGCTTCATCAAGCGGTACCGGCCGAGGTTCAACATCAAGCTGCGGGATGACAAGTCCTATCCGTACGTTGCGGTCAGTCTCGACGAGGATTACCCGCGGGTGTACTTCACCCGTGAACGACACCGGCCGGGCCGCGCCTACTTCGGACCGTTCTCCTCTGCGCGCCGGGTGCGGGACACCCTCGACCTGCTCGGCAAGCTCTTCCAGTACCGGACCTGCGAAGGGACGGAGCCGGGCCGCCGCTCCGGCAGCCCCTGTCTCGATTACTTCATCAAGCGCTGCGGCGCGCCCTGCGTCGACTACATAAGCCGCGAGGACTACCGGGCGAACATCGACCGGGTGATCGACTTCCTTTCCGGCCGTTACGATCAGGTCGAACGCGACCTTGAGACGCGGATGAAGGAGGCCGCCGAGAACCAGGACTTCGAGACGGCGGCCGTCTTTCGAGACCGCCTTGCGTCCATCCAGTCGCTCTTCGAACGCCAGCGGATATCCGGGACCAAGGTCGGTACCGCTGATTTGATCGGCGTCGCCGTCGAAGGCACCGACGCCAACGCCCAGGTCTTCCAGGTGCGCGACGGGATCCTCGCCGAACGGCAGTCCTTCTACCTCGAGAACCCGGCCGAACGCGAGATCGAGGAGGTCACGGCGGAGTTCCTCGAGCAGTACTACGGCGCCTCACCGGCAGTGCCCAAACGTGTGGTTCTCGGTCCATACATGAGCGGCAAGACCGCGGAGATCGAGACTTTCCTCTCCGACCGCCGGGGCGGTGCCGGTGCCGAGGTGCGCATCGCCGAACGTGGCGATTCCCGACGCCTGAGAGAGCTCGCCGAACGGAATGCCAGACTGGCGCTCGACCAGGACCGCCTCCAGAGCGAGCATCGTCAGCAGAGGCGGGTGGAGGCACTCAGCCAGCTGGGGGAAGCGCTCGGGATGGAAGAGCTGCCAGTCCGGATCGAAGGTTTCGACATCTCCAACCTGGGTGGTGAACACACGGTGGCTTCGATGGTCGTCTTCGAGGGAGGAAAACCCAAGAAATCCGACTACCGCAGGTTCCGGGTGGCCGGAGAAGAAGGTCACTCCGGGCCGGACGACTTCGCGTCGATGGAGGAGGTGCTCGGTCGGAGGATCGCGCAATACCGGCAGCAGGCCGACCTGTCTCCGCATGACCGGGACCGCGACGAGAGCTTCGCCTCGCTCCCGTCGGTGGTCATGATCGACGGCGGCAAGGGGCAGCTCGCAGCCGGAGTACGTGCCCTTGAGGATTTCATCGAGCTCGGGGTTACGGTGGTCAGCCTCGCCAAGCGCGAAGAAGAGGTCTTCACCCCGGGCAGTTCGGCTCCGCTCGACCTCAAGTCCGACTCCGAGGCCAACCTGCTACTGCAGCGGGTCCGGGATGAGGCTCACCGCTTCGCGATAACCCATCATCGGGGCAGGCGTGACAAGGCGATGACCGGATCCGTGCTCGACAGCATCCGGGGGGTCGGCCCGACCCGCAAGCGTCTCCTGCTCAAGCACTTCGGCTCGCCCGACCGGCTGCTCCAGGCGAGTCGCGAAGAGATCGAAGCGGTGCCCGGGCTGCCCGGTAAGGTGGCCCGTGAGATCCACGAGCAACTGAACAGGACGGGTTAGTCGCATCTCGGCGCCAGATCCAGAAGCAGCGAAACGCAAGGCCGCGGAGCCGGTGGAGATGGTCGTCATCACCGGTCTCTCCGGGGCCGGCAAGTCGGAGGCGATCGCCGCCTTCGAGGACGCGGGCTACTTCTGCGTCGACAACCTTCCGCCCCAGATGATCAGGTCACTTGGCGAACTCTTCCGCCTGCCGGGCAGCGGAGTCACCAGGGCCGCGGTCGTCTCCGACGCTCGTGGCGGCGGCTACTTCGAACAGCTGAACCAGGTCCTGGATGACCTCGAAGGGGAAGGGATCAAGCCCAAGCTGGTCTTTCTCGAGGCCCACGACGAGATCATCACGGACCGCTACAAGGAAACCCGCAGGCGCCACCCTTCGGCCCCGGCCGGCAGGATCACCGAGGGAATCGACTACGAACGGGAGATCCTCGCGCCGCTCCGGGCCCGGGCCGATTTCGTGATGGATACTTCGGGCGAGACCGCGGCGACCCTGCGACGGCGGATCACCGAGGAGCTGATCGACACCGGTTCCAGCGGCCTGATGGCGGTCAACCTGCTCACCTTCGGCTTCAAGAACGGGCCACCCCGGGATGCCGACATCACCCTCGACGTCCGGTTCCTGCCCAACCCGCATTACGTGGAGGAGTTGAAGCCACTTACCGGCCTCGATGAGGAAGTCAGGGACTACGTCGAGGCCGGAACAGTGGCTGGCGAGTTCTATGGCCGGCTGCTGCCCCTGCTCGAGTTCCTGATCCCCGCCTATGTGGCCGAAGGCAAGAGCCACCTGACGATCGCGATCGGCTGCACGGGCGGCCGGCACCGGTCGGTCACGGTGGCTGAGCGGATCTGGCGGGAGTTCGCGACCCGCGACGACGTGGCTGTGCGCGTGACCCACCGCGACATCCCCTAGAACCTGATCATCTAGGATCGTTGGCCGTGGCAGAGCCGGTCATATCCATCCGCGGCCTGCGCAAGTCATATGACGAGCTCGAGGCGGTCAGAGGCATCGACCTCGAGGTCCTTCCCCGGGAGATCTTTGCCGTGCTCGGCCCAAACGGCGCCGGCAAGACCACTACCGTCGAGATTCTCGAGGGGTACAGGGACCGCGACAGTGGCGAAGTCAGCGTGCTCGGGGTCGATCCCGCCAAGCCGACCGCGGCGTGGCGCGAACGGATCGGGATCGTCCTTCAGGACACCACGCTTGAACCGGCCCTGACCGTCAGGGAGTCCCTGCAGCAGTACGCCGGCTACTACCGGGAGCCGCGCAGCGTCGACGAGGTCATCGGTCTGGTCGGTCTCGAAGGCCAGGCGGACACCAGGGCACGCAAGCTCTCCGGCGGACAGAAGCGAAGGCTTGACGTGGGCATCGCCCTGGTCGGTGATCCCGACCTGCTCTTTCTCGACGAGCCAACCACGGGATTCGATCCGTCGGCCCGCCGCCAGGCATGGGAGATGGTCGCCGGTCTGCGGGATCTCGGCAAGACCGTCCTCCTGACGACCCACTACATGGAGGAGGCCCAGGTCCTCGCCGATCGTGTGGCCGTCATCAGCGACGGCCGCATCGTCGCGCTCGACACGCCCGAGAACCTCGGCGACCGCCGCCGGCTTCCGACCACGATCTCTTTCAACCTGCCGGCCGGAACCGATCTGGCGGCGCTCGGCGAAATCGGGCAGACCCTTTCGCAGACTGAAGGGGAGGGAGGGCGCATCGAGATCAAGGTCAGCACCCACGAGGCGGCCCGCGACCTGAACAGGCTCACAGGCTGGGCCCTGGGCGCAGACGTGGAGCTCGGACAGCTCGAAGTGAGGCGGCCGAGCCTTGAGGACGTCTACCTGGAGCTGACCGACGCATGAAGCCCGTGGCCCTGGCCCTCCACGAGTTCCGCTTCGCCCAGAAGGTCTTCTGGAGGAATCCCGCTTCCGTCTTCTTTACTGCGCTGCTACCGGTTCTCTTCCTGCTCATCTTCGCGACGATCTTCGGCAACGACACGATCGACGAGCTCGGCGGCGTCAAGGTCACGACCTATTACATCCCGGCGATCGTGACGCTCGCGGTGATCTCGGCAACCATGGTCAACCTCGCCATGAACGTGACCATCGCGCGGGAGGAGGGCCTGCTCAAGCGCGGTCGCGGCACGCCGCTTCCACCCTGGGTCTTCATCGCCGGAAGGGTCGGCAACGCAGTCGTGATCTCGGCGATCATGCTGGTGGTCGTAACCCTGATCGGCAAGTTGCTCTACGACGCCCCTATTCCCTGGGAGCGGCTCCCGGCGGTCGCAGTAACGCTGGTGGTCGGCGCCGCATCGTTCTGCTGCCTCGGGCTGGCGATAACGGTGATCATCCCGTCGCGCGAGGCCGCCTCGGCAATCACCAACGCGATCACCCTGCCGCTGTACTTCCTTTCCGGGATCTTCATCCCCGAGAACGAGATCCCGGATGGCGTGCTTTCGTTCGCGAATCACTTCCCGGTCCGCGACTTCTTCCAGGCCTTCTTCACCGCCTACAGCCCCAACACGACAGGCGCCGGCTTCGAATGGGGCGAACTGGGTGTGGTGGCAATCTGGGGGCTGGCCGGCTTCCTGATCGCCCTCCGGTTCTTCCGCTGGACGCCGCGCTCCTGAGGAGAGGTTCAGCTCCCGGATTTGCCGGATAGCAGAACGAGCAGAACCCTGACCTGTTGCATCTCCATTAGCCTCCCGTGAGTGATTCACCACGTAGTCATTGAAGTTTCCGACCTGCCGCGCTCGGCATCGTTCTACGATGCGCTGCTCTCGCCCCTTGGCTGGCGCCGGCATGTCAACGGGACCGACGCGATCGGCTACGGAATCTCGAGGCCGATTCTTTTCCTCACGGATCGTACTGGCGTGCGTGCTGAAGGCACCATGGTCAGCCTCGGTGCCCCCGGCATCGCGGCAGTCAAGGCAGCCTGGGAGGGTGGCACCAGCTCCGGCGGGTCCAACGTTGCCCAGCCGGGCGAGACCAGCGCCCACGGATCCGGCTCCTACTCCGCCTTCCTCAGGGACCCGGACGGCCACGACATCGAGATAACGGTCTCCCAGGACTAGCCCCGGGCGGCGCCAGGGACCACCACCCGCCCGATCAAGACATCCACGTATGGATGATCGGGCTACAAGGGGAGCTGCCACGAGGCAGGTATCGAATTTGGCGCCTTTGTCGTGGCAGGAGGAGGGCGGATTGGCCCTGTAGTCGGGCAGGGACTGCCGGGATACTCAGGAGGAGGGCGGCTGAATGCCGTCCGAGGTGTTGCCGCTTCCCGGTGAGGCCCACCCGGACCTCGCAGCGCCCATGGAGAGACTCCATTGAAGGGTGGCGGCACAGGCGGGGGGAGGGCCGTAGAATTGACTTGTAATCGCAGTTTTTCCAAACCCAGTTTTCCCAGGAGGCGGTAGCGAATGAGCGTGAAGGTGGCAATCAACGGATTTGGCCGGATCGGTCGAAACGTGTTCAGGGCAGCCCACGATGCGGGCGCCGACCTGGACATCGTCGCGATCAACGACCTGGTCGACACCGAGACTCTCGCGCACCTGCTCAAGTACGACTCGATCCTCGGTCGTTTCGACGTCGAAGTCGAAGCCGGCGAAGGCTCGATCACCGTCGATGGCAAGGAGATCAAGGTCCTCGCCGAGCGTGACCCGGCCGACCTCCCCTGGAGTGACCTTGGAGTCGACGTTGTGCTCGAGTCGACCGGTTTCTTCACCAAGCGCGACGACGCCGCCAAGCACCTCGCGGCCGGCGCGAAGAAGGTCATTATCTCCGCCCCCGCAACTGATCCGGACGTGACGGTCGCCCTCGGCGTCAACTTCGATGATTACGACCCGGCGAACCACAACATCATCTCGAACGCGTCCTGCACCACCAACTGTCTGGCTCCCTTCGCCAAGGCGATCAACGACGCGGTCGGCATCGAGCAGGGCCTGATGACCACGATCCACGCCTACACCTCGGATCAGCGCCTCCAGGACATGCCCCACAAGGACCTCCGTCGCGCCCGTGCTGCCGCGGTCAACCTGATCCCGACCACCACCGGCGCTGCCAAGGCTGTCGGCCTGGTCCTGCCGGAGCTTGCCGGCAAGCTCAACGGTTTCGCCGTTCGCGCTCCGGTGATCACCGGCTCGGTGGTCGACCTCACCTTCACACCTTCACGCGCCACCTCGGTCGAGGAGGTCAACGCTGCGGTCAAGGCGGCCGCCGAAGGTCCGCTGAAGGGCATCCTCGCCTACACGGAAGACCCGATCGTCTCGACCGACATCGTCGGTGACCCGCACTCGTCGATCTTCGACGCCGACTGCACCCAGGTGATAGGTGACGGCACCCTGGTCAAGGCGGTCTCCTGGTACGACAACGAGTGGGGATATTCGAACCGCTGCGTCGAGCTGCTGGGCAAGGTCCTTTAGGACCCGGAACAAGAGGAAGCGGAAATGGCTTTCGACAAGGCGTCGGTCCGCGACGCCGAAGTCGACGGCAAGCGGGTTCTGGTCCGGGTTGACTTCAACGTGCCCCTCGACGGGCAGGAGGTCACCGATGACACCCGGATCAGGGCTGCGCTGCCGACCATCGAGTACCTGACAGGAGCCGGTGCGAAGGTCATTCTCTGCTCGCACCTCGGTCGCCCCAAGGGCCAGGTCGTTCCGGAGCTTTCGCTGGCCCCGGCCGCGCGGCGGCTCTCCGAGCTGACCGGAAAGGCCGTGGTCATGGCCTCGGACGTCGGGGGAGAGGACTCCCGGGCGAAGGCCGACCGGCTTGAGCCAGGCGGGATCCTCCTGCTCGAGAACACCCGATACGAAGCGGGTGAGACCGACAACGATCCGGAGCTTGCCTCCCGTCTCGCCGGACTCGCGGACATTTACGTGGACGACGCCTTCGGGGCCGCCCACCGCGCCCACGCCAGCACTGCCGGCGTGGCCGGTCACCTTCCGGCCTACGCCGGTTTGCTGCTCGAGAAGGAAGTCGAGAACCTGACTTCAGTGGCGGCTGATCCGGAGCGGCCGCTCGTCGTGGTGCTCGGCGGATCGAAGGTTTCCGACAAGGTCGGCGTGATCGACCGGTTCCTCGAGATTGCCGACCAGATTCTGATCGGGGGCGCGATGTGCTTCCCGTTCTTCAAGGCCCAGGGTCACACGATCGGGAACTCGCTCTGCCAGGACGAAGACATCCCCCTCGCCGAGGATGCGCTTCGCAAGGCGGCGGCAGGCCGCTGCGAGCTGGTTCTGCCGACCGACCTCACCCTCGGCCGCGAGTTCTCCGCCGACACTGAAACCGAAGCGCTGGCGGGCACGGACGTCCCGGATGGCTGGATGGGACTCGACATCGGGCCGCAGTCCGCATCGGACTACGCAAGCCGCATCTCCACTGCCGGAACCGTTCTCTGGAACGGGCCGATGGGCGCGTTCGAGCTTGACCCCTTCGCGGGAGGCACCCGGACCGTCGCCGAAGCCGTCGCCGCGGCCCCCGGTTTTACGGTCGTGGGTGGTGGTGATTCGGTCGCCGCCCTGGTCAAGTTCGAACTGACCGGCGACGTGGACTGGGTCTCGACCGGGGGCGGCGCCTCCCTCGAGCTGCTCGAAGGGAAGACACTGCCCGGCGTCGCGGCACTGAACGATCGATGATCCGTTCCCCCGCTAGTTTTGGAAGCAAACCACTGACCACCTGAAAGAGCAGGAAGATGAGCCGCCGACCCTACGTAGCCGCGAACTGGAAGATGAACAAGACCGCCACCGAAGCGGACGAGTTCCTCGACACCTTCCTGCCGATCCAGTCGGCCGACGGGGCGGAAGTCGTCCTCTGCCCACCCTGGCTGGCCCTCCAGCGCGTGGCCGAGCGCTGCGCCGGCACCCCGGTGAAGGTGGCTGCCCAGAACATGTTCTATGAGGACTCGGGCGCATTCACCGGAGAGGTGTCCGCCCCGATGCTGCTCGACGCGGGTGTCGACGGCACGATCCTCGGACATTCGGAACGACGCCAGTTCTTCGGTGAGACCGACGAGGCCCTCGCCCGCAAGGTTCCCAAGGCAATCGGAGCCGGACTCGAGCCCATCCTCTGCGTCGGTGAGAGTCAGGCCGAGAGGGAGTCGAACGACACCGAGGCCGTGCTCTCACACCAGGTTCTGACCGATCTCGCCGAGGTTCACACCGGGGACCTCGACAAGGTCGTGATCGCCTACGAGCCGGTCTGGGCGATCGGCACCGGACTCACCGCGAGTCCGGAGCAGGCCCAGGAGGCCTGCGAGTTCATCCGCAACCTGCTCAGGTCCCGGGACGATGCGAAGGCGGCCCAGGTGCGGATCCTCTATGGCGGCTCGGTCAAGCCTGGCAATGCGGCCGAACTCCTGGCCCTCCCGGACATCGACGGGGCACTGGTCGGCGGCGCCGCCCTCGACCCGGACGACTTCGGCGCGATCGTCGCCGCGGCTCCGGCCGAGTAGGTAGATCGGGACGCATGGCCACGCTACCCGTACCTTCAGCCGCGCTGATAATCCTCGACGGCTGGGGGATCGCACCGGCCGGCCCGGGCAACGCGATCTCCATCGCCGACACCCCGAACTTCGATCGGCTCCGGGAGAGCTACCCGACCACCCAGCTCAGCGCCCAGGGGCCTGACGTCGGCCTTCCCGAAGGACAGATGGGCAACTCCGAGGTAGGCCATCTCAACCTTGGGGCCGGGGCAATCGTCAAGCAGGATCTGGCCAGGATCGACACCGCCGTTGCCGACGGTTCCTTCTTCGACAACGAGGCGCTGGTCGAGGCCTGCAGGAAGGCGGTGAACGGGAACGGCCGCCTCCATCTGATCGGCCTGGTCTCCGACGGTGGCGTCCACTCCGGGTGGGAGCATCTCGAGGCCTGTATCGAGCTCGCCACCCAGGAGGGCGTGCCGGACGTGATCTTCCACGCGATAACCGACGGCAGGGACACCCTGCCTCACGGCGGGGCGAAGTACGTCGAGGAACTGGAGCGGTGGCTTCGGCTGGCCGGCCGGATCGGCACCGTCAGTGGTCGCTACTACGCGATGGACCGGGATACCCGCTGGGACCGCGTGAAGCTCGCCTATGACGCGATCATCCACGGCGCAGGTCCGGGTGCGGCCACCGCGGGAGCTGCGATTGCCGATTCCTACGCGGCCGACCTGACCGACGAGTTCATCAAGCCGACCGTGATCGCCGGCTACGACGGCGCTCACGAAGGGGATACCGCGATCTTCATCAACTTCCGGCCGGACCGGGCCCGCGAGCTGACCATGGCCCTCGCCGACCCGGACTTTGACGAGTTCGTCCGCTCCGGTGGTCCGCTGCTTGACCTGACCACGATGACCTCGTACCGCGAAGGATGGCCCTATCCGGTGGCCTTCCCGGAAGAGCGCCCCAAGGTCACGATGGCGCAGGTAATCGCCGAGGATGGCGGTCGCCAGCTTCACGTCGCCGAGACCGAGAAATACCCCCATGTCACCTACTTCTTCAACGGAGGACGCGAGCAGGAGTGGGAGGGGGAGGACCGTCGGCTGGTCGAATCACCGCGTGACGTGCCGACCTACGACTTCAAACCCGAGATGAGCGCCAACCAGGCGGCCGACGCGTTCATAGCCGGCTGGAAAGAGGACGAACCCCGGTTCGGGATCATCAATTTCGCCAACCCGGACATGGTCGGCCACACCGGTGTCATCCCGGCTGCCGTGACGGCGATCGAGGCCGTCGATGCCTGCCTCGGCCGCGTGGTGGAGGCGGTCATCGAGTCCGGAGGAGCCTGCCTGATTACGGCCGATCACGGCAACGCCGACCACATGCTTGAACCGGACGGCTCCCCGAACACCGCCCACTCCCTGAATCCTGTGCCGGTGATCGTCACTGCCGAAGGCTTCGATCTGGCCGAGGGCGGCATCCTCGCCGACGTGGCCCCGACCATCCTCGAGATGCTCGGGGTACCCCAGCCGGCCGAGATGACGGGCAGGAGCCTGATCGAGCCACAGTGAGGCACGACCAGGCCCGACTCAGTTTCGAGATCCACGATCGTGACGGTGATGCCCGTCGCGGAACCATCCACACCCCACACGGGCCGGTAGAGACACCGGCCTTCATTCCGCTCGCGACCAAGGGTTCGGTCAGGGGAATGTCCTCGCGCGAAGTTGAATCGATCGGTTACGAGATGGTGCTGGGCAACACCTACCACCTGCTCGTCGCTCCGGGTCCCGAACGGATTGCCGAAGCGGGCGGGCTGCATTCGTTCATGGGCTGGGACAAGGCGATCATCACTGACTCGGGCGGCTTCCAGGTGTTTTCCCTCGCCCACGGCGGCGTCTCCCAGGAGATCAAGGGTTCTGGACGCAAGATGTACGGACTGGCGAAAACTCTGGGGATCGAAGAGGAGGGAGTCCGGTTCCGGTCCTACAGGGACGGTTCGGAGCTGATGCTCTCTCCGGAGGAGTCGATGCGGGTCCAGGCTGCGCTTGGCTCCGACATCGCCCTGGTCTTCGACGAATGCACGCCCTTCCATGCCGACCGCGAGTACACCGCCCGCTCGACCGAGCGCACGCATCGTTGGCTGCAGCGCTGCCTCGACTGGCACGGCGAGAACGGACCCTCCGGCCAGGCCGTCTTCGGAATCATCCAGGGGGGCACCCATGCCGACCTTCGAAAGGAATCCTGCGAGGCGGTTTCAGCCTCTGCGGTGGACGGCATCTCGATCGGTGGCACGCTTGGCCGCGACAAGCTGGAGATGGCGGAAGTGCTCGGATTCACGGTTCCGAATCTGCCGGTGGATGCCCCCAAACACCTGCTCGGCATCGGCGAGGTTGACGACCTCATGCGTGGCGTGGCGATGGGGCTCGACGTCTTCGATTGCGCCGTTCCGACCAGACTGGCACGGCACGGCATGGCGCTGGCGCCACTGCCAGAAAAGCGCTTCCGGATCGACATCCGCAAACCCCGGGAGGTCGGCAACCGCGAACCGCTGGTCCCTGGCTGCCCCTGCACCGCCTGCGCCGACTACGACCGCGACTACCTGAACTACATCTCGAAGTCCGAGGAACTGACCGCGGTGCGGCTGCTGGTCGATCACAACCTGACCTACATGGAGCGCCTCATGCGCGGCGCAAGGGAAGCGATCTCGGATGGCGAGTTCGCGACCTATAGCGAGCGCATCCTCGCCGGGCACGCGCCCTGGACGGCCCGGCAGGGAGGGCTGGCATGAGTGACGCGTTGATCCGGCTCGACTCCGTGTCCAAACGCTTTGGCCCGACCGTGGCCCTGGACGAACTGTCGCTCAAGGTGCCGGAGGGAACGGTCTGCGGGCTGCTCGGCCCGAACGGCTCCGGCAAGACGACGGCGATCCGCGTGCTGCTCGGTCTGACCCCGCCAAATTCGGGAACGGCGACCCTGCTCGGAGCCCGACCGGGCAGCCCCGGGTTCGTCACCGCGGCCCGGCAGACCGGGGCACTGATCGAAGGGCCGGCCCTCTACGGAAGGGCGAGTGCGCGGGAGAACATGGAGATACAGGCTGCCACGCTCGATCTCAGGGGCGCCGACGGCGAGATCGCCAGCCTGCTCGAACTGGTCGGCCTGACCGACCGGGCCGAGTCTCCGGCGAGAGGCTTTTCCCTCGGAATGAAGCAGCGGCTGGGTCTGGCAATCGCCCTCCTCGGAGGACCCCGGCTGGTCATCCTCGACGAGCCGACCAACGGCCTTGACCCTTCCGGGATAGTCGAGATCAGGGAACTCATCCGGACCCTGCCCGAGCGAGGAGTGACTGTCCTGGTTTCGTCCCATCTGCTCGCGGAGGTGCAATTGATGTGCGACAGGGTCACGATCATCAACCGTGGCCGGCTGGTCGCCGACGGCACGATGGCAGAAATCCTCGCCTCGACCGGCGTCGGCGAGGGCTACAGGGTATTCGTGAGGATCTCGCAGTCGGAGGCTGCCGTCGCGGCGCTGACCCGGGCGGGGCTGGCGGTCGAGGATCGCGGAGAGGGGAGCCTCGTTGCCCGCGGAGAGATCGAGGACGACTCCGAGATCACGAGGATCCTGGCCGAAGCGGGCATCTGGCTGCGTGGCCTGATGCGTGAACGTGCCGACCTGGAACGCGTCTTCCTTTCGCTCACCGATGGTGGTGACGATGAGGGCTGAATTCCTGAAGGTCAACTCCCTCCCGACCCCGTTCTGGACCGGGGTCGCGATGCTGGTCTGCTTCCTCGGGGGTGTGGCGGCAACGGTCGCATGGGGCATCGGGGAGGACAACGCCGTCCTGGACATCGCGATCGGTGTGCCGACCATGATCGGATCGCTGATCCTCGGCTCCTGGCTCGCCGGCGTCGAGTTCGGGCAGAACACCCTGCGCCGGGTGCTCTCGGCGGATCCGCGCCGCGTGAGGCTCGTTCTGGCCAAACTGGGCGTGGTCGTGATCATCGTGGTCGCGGCGACGACAGTTCTGATGGTCGCGGGCTTTCTCGTCTACTCACTGACCGGTTCCGGCCACCCGGCCGGGATGGATGAGGAACTGGCCCTGCGGATCCTCGGGGCCAGCCTGGTCACCAACGTCACCTATGCCGTGGCCGCACTGGCCCTTACGCTGCTGACCCGTTCGATGGCCGGAGGCATGACGATCGCCTTCGTGTTCTTCTTCGTCCTCGACGGGCTGCTCTCGCTTCTGCCCAAGGTCGGCGACTACACCATCGGAGTCGCCCAGACGGACATCATCCTCGCCATCCGGCAGCAGTCAGAGGGGCTGTTCGAAACCAACGCGACCAACGACACTGCCGTCTCGGTTCTCGTCCTGGCCGGCTGGCTGCTTGCCTTCATCGCGGCGGGCCTGCTCCGCACGGTGCGGACCGAAGTCAAGTAGGCCCTACGCAGCCCGGGTGCCCATTTACTGGGTGTTTTCCCGGACCTGCTGCTTGAGCTCGTCGGAGAGGCGCTCGACCGAGTTGCCGGCCCAGTCCTTGATCTTGACCGATGCGGCGCGGTCGGTGAGCAGGATCACTGATCCCGCCACGACGGCGGCGATCAGCACCAGCGCCATCATTCCCAGCACGAAACGGAAGAACGAACGCATGAACGAGCGCTTCTGCCGGGGCCGCGGGGCCGTCTGCGGAAGGGTGTAGCGGGGAGGCGGCGGGGCCGGACGGTGAGCCGTGCGTGCGGTGCGCTCGAGAGGGCGGGTGGCCGTTTCGGCCTGGGGAAACTCGGGCGGTGTCACCGGCTCCTCATCCATCTGGAGGGTGACGTCCTCGCCACGCAGGCCGCGTTGAAGCCCGTCGGAGAGCGCCGCCGCCGTGTTGAACCGGTAGTTCTTGTCGCCCTCCAGGGCCCGCATCACGGCCGCACTGACCGTTTCCGGCACGTCCGCGTTGTAGGTCCGCGGCGGCAAGGGCTTCTCGTTCTGCTGCCTCACGGCAAGCTCGGCCAGGGAGGAGCCCTCATACGGAAGCCGCCCGGTCAGGAACTGGTAGAGCACCACCCCGAGCGCGTAGACGTCGGTCGAAGGGGTTGCTTCCTCGCCGCGGACCTGCTCGGGGGCAAGATACGCGGCGGTACCGACCACCGAGCCGACCTGGGTTATCCGGGTCTGCTCGGCCGCGCGGGCGATGCCGAAGTCGGTCAGCTTGCAGGTCATCTCGCCACCCCCCACGGGACCGCCGATGACCATGAGGTTGCCCGGCTTGACGTCCCGGTGGATGATGCCGTGTCGGTGGGCGTATTCGAGGCCGGCGCAGGCCTGAACGCCGATCTCGACCGTGACCTCCGGGTCGACCAGGCCTTCGGTCTTCAGGATCTGGGCCCCGGACTTGCCCTCGACACACTCCATGACGATGAAGTGGCGCCCGTGGTCGACTCCGGTGTCGTACACCTGGACGATGTTCGGGTGGATCAGTTTTGCCACCGCGAGGGCCTCCCGGCGGAAGCGGGCCACGAAGCGGTCGTCGTCGGAGAGATGCTCGGCCAGCACCTTGACCGCGACGGTCCGCTCGAGGATGCGGTCCGTAGCCCGGTAGACGTTCGACATGCCGCCGGAACCCAGCTTGTCGCGCAGTTCGTAACGGTCGGCGAGTACGGTCGGTTCACTCATCGCGGATCATCCGGGTCCCAGCCCGCCGGAACCGGGGCCGGTGGCCGGAGGCGTCGTGGGTATAGTGGGAGGCGTCGGAGTGGTCGGCTGCTCAGGCTCCGGAGCAGGGGTCGGCGCGGGATTATCGGTCCCGTTGCCCTGCGGCTGCTCTGGATTCTGGTTTTCATCAGTTGTGCCCTGGTCGCCCGTCGTGGTCGGTTCGACGTCGGTCGTTCCGGTATCGCCGGTCGTTCCTGCGGTATCTGGATCAGGCTCTTCGGTAACTGTGGGTTCTTCGATGACGTTTGCGTTTGATTCCGTGCACTTTTCCGGGTCGTTGACCAGGAGAGTCAACTCAGTGACACCGTCGAGCAGAGAACGTTTCAGTTCGCTGTCGACTTCCGGACCCAGTGTCTCGATCTCCTGCTGGGTCTCGAGTGCCACCTTTGCCGCCTCGAAACACTCGCCTGAAGCAGCCAGAGACTGGATCCGGTCAAGATTCGAGATCAACGATTCCGACGTGTCCTTGGGAATCAGGTTACTCCGGTCTTCACCACAGCCGGAAACGGCCAGGCCGAAGAGCAGGCAGGAAACCAGGGCAGGCAAAAGGCCCCGGCGGACACGATGTCGGGTGAAATACCGCACTTCTCCCGAGTCTAGATGTTTGCCCCGCTCGTCTTTGTGACGCATTTCCGGCCTTTACTGACCCTTGAACAGGCGTTCGCCGAGGTGGGGCGGAAGGCCGGCCTCGCTGATTGCCGTGGAGGCCTCTTCGATTGAATACTCCACCCGGTGGAAGCGGATCCGAAGGCTCTCCGTGTCCAGTTCCGCCCAGGCCGCGCGGGGGTCGCCGTCACGTGGCTGGCCCACGCTTCCGGGGTTCACAAGCCACTTGCCCTGGGTCATGGTCAGCTCGGTTCCCTCCGGAGCGAGGACCGACGAAACGCGGGACATCTCGTCAACCCTCGTGAAGTACAGCGAGATGTGCGAGTGCCCGATCAGGGCCACGCTCTCCTCCTGGAAGTCGAGGTTGTCTTCGGCCATCTCGCTGTCGACCACGTACTCCCAGATCGGATCGCGCGGCGACGCGTGGAACAGGCCGATCCCCTCCCGCCGGGAAGAGGTTCCTTCCAGCCCGCGCAGGATCTCGAATGCCTCTTCCGCCATGTTCTCCCGGGTCCACCTGGCCGACGCTGCCGCCGAAGGGCTGAAGGAACCGATGTCGATCTCCCTCAGAGCAGCCAGGTCATGGTTCCCGAGCAGGAACACCGAGCAGCTTTCGTTCAGCCGGGTCACGCATTCCCCCGGGTAGGCGCCGTACCCGACCGCGTCTCCGAGACACCAGATCTCGTCGACTCCCCGTCCGTCCACGTCTTTCAGCACCGCTTCGAGAGCGTGGAGGTTGGCGTGGATGTCGGAGATCACGGCGACTTTCATTGAACGGTGGGCCCGGTGAATATCGTATTGAGCGATGAATTCCGGTCCGGCCACTGGTCGTGGAGTGAACGTCTACGCCCTGGTCGCGACGGGGGCCGGCGCCCTGCTCCTGGCCATCGCCGCGGCATGGCTGCTCTCACCCGAGCAGGGGTTTCCCGCCCCCGACCTGACCGCGGCTGCCCGGGTCATCGCGGACCGGTTCAGCCCTGGCGAGCTTCAGGAAGCCGAGGACTACCGCTCCTTCTCCAGAATCATCGCGCTGGCCTTCCTGGCCGTCCAGTTTTCCCTCCTTGTCTTCCTCGCTTTCTGGAGAGGCGAACATGCGAAGCGGCTGCTCGGAATCGCCAATGCCCGGCCGCTGCTTGGTGCCCTGGCTGCCGGCGCCACCATCTCCCTGCTCCTCTCCGTCCTGCGGCTGCCCTTCGACCTCGCTTCCTGGAAACTGGGCAGCGAATACGGGCTGATCAGCCAGGCGCTCGGTCCGAAGCTCGTCGACTGGCTTCTCGCGGCCTTGATCGCGATGGTCCCGGCGGCGATCGGAGCGCTCGCAGTAATGGCGCTCTGGCGCTGGCTGGGGTCACGATTCTGGATCGCGGCGTCGGTGCTGGTGGCGGTCTGGGCCGTTGTCACGACCTGGCTGTGGCCCGTCGTCATCTCGCCGCTCTTCAATGACTTCCGGGTTCTTCCCGACGGCCCCGCGCGCCAGGAGGTGATCAGGCTCGCCGATCGGGCCGGGGTAGACGTGGGGGAGGTCTATGTGGTCGACGCAAGCCGGCGGTCTTCGACCCTGAATGCGTATGTCAACGGAATCGGCAGCTCGAAGCGGGTCGTCATCTACGACAACTCGATCCGTGAGTTGAACCGGGCCGAGTTCTCGGCGCTGGTCGCCCACGAACTGGGTCACGTCGAGGCCCACGACCTGCGACGCGGACTCGCCTTTGCGCTACTGGTTATTCCGCTGGGGGTGCTCTTCGTCCAGCTTGCGACGGTGGCGATCATGAGGAGGAACGGTGACGACCGGAAGGGCGCCGCGCTGATCCCGGTGATCGCCCTGACGGTTACGGTGACAGTGTTCGTGCTCCAGATTCCCGGCAACCACCTCTCACGCGACGTCGAGGCGAAAGCCGACCGGTATGCGCTCGCGCTTACGGGCGAGGCCCGCGGCCTGACCGACCTCCAGGTCAGGCTCGCGAAGTCGAATCTTTCCGATGTCGACCCTCCCGCGATCTGGCAGCTGCTGTTTGGCACGCACCCGACCACGGTGGACCGGATCGCCATTGCGGAGGGTGACCGGTGAAGGTCGAACTGATCACGGTCGGCAAGGCGAAGTCACCCTTTCTGGAGGCAGGAGCCCACTACCTGAAGATGCTGAAGGCACTAACCCCGGTCGAGGTGACCGAAGTGAGGGATGACGCTGCGCTGATCCGCATCGTCCAGGCAGCCAGGTCCGGTGGGGGAAGCCGGCCCGATGCCGGCACCGTGGTCACCCTCGAACCGGGAGGGCGGGAGATGACCTCCGAACGTTGGGCTGAGTGGCTGGGCGACCGGCGCCAGGAAGGTAAACGGCTCACTTTCCTGATCGGCGGCCCGGAGGGCCTGCCATTCGAGGTGACCAGCCTCGCCGACCAGCGTCTTTCGCTCGGCCCGCAGACCATGGCCCACCAGCTGGCCCGGATCGTGCTGCTCGAACAGCTGTTTCGTGCCAGCAAGATCCTCGCCGGCCAGAAGTACCACCTCTGAAGATCCGGCCCGTGTCCGGGCAAAATAGGATGCGCCCGTGAACTCAACTCCCCAGGATCCCGTGGAACGCCTTTCCTCGACCGTCGCCGCGGTCGCCCGGAGGATGGCCGGGGACGAGGAACTGTCCCCGGCGCTCGATCCGTCGCCCCGCCCCGAGATGGGGGATTACTCGACCAACGCGGCGATGATGCTGGCTGGTCCGCTGGGTCGCCCGCCACGTGAGATCGCGGCCGAACTGGCCGCCGGAATCGAAACTGAACTGGGAGCCGCGCTCGAGAAGACCGAGATCGCGGGACCCGGTTTCATCAATCTCTTCCTCGGCGACTCCTGGTACCGGGAAGTCGTCGCCGGCATGGCCGCAACCGGTGGCGCTCCGGTCCCGCCGGTCACTGATCCGGAACGGGTGATCGTCGAGTTCGTCTCGGCCAACCCGACCGGACCCCTGACCGCTGCCTCGGGCCGCCACGCCGCCTACGGCGACGCCCTTTCCCGCCTGCTGGCCGAGTCCGGAAACAGCGTCACAACCGAGTACTACGTGAACGACGGGGGAACGCAGGTAGAGAACTTCGCGGCATCGATCGCCGCGAGAATGAACGGCGAGGAACCGCCGGAGGACGGATACCAGGGGACCTACGTGAACGAGCTGGCTGAAAGAGCCCGCGCGGAAGGCCACGAACCGGCCGATCTCGAGCGGCTCGCAGTCACCGGAGTGGAGTGGATGGTCGAAGGCATCCGCGGTTCCCTCGAGAACTTCGGCGTCCGGATGGATGACTTCTTTTCCGAGCGTTCGCTTTACGAGGACAACCTGGTCGACCGCGGCATCGAGCGTCTTCGGGCGGCCGGGCACGTTTTCGAGGAAGACGGGGCGATCTGGCTGAGGACGACCGATTTCGGCGACGACAAGGACCGGGTGCTGGTCCGTTCGTCTGGTGAGGTCACCTACTTCGGCGCTGACGTCGCCTACCACGTGGACAAGATCGAGCGCGGAAATGACCGCCTGATCGACGTGCTCGGCGCCGACCACCATGGTTATGTGGCCCGCATGGCCGCTGCGATCCAGTCACTGGAAGGCGACAAGGCCGAGTTCGAGGTCCAGATCATGCAGCTGATCCACCTCGTCGAGGGCGGAGAGCGCACCAAGATGTCGAAGCGGGCCGGCGACATCGTCACCCTTGACGAGCTGACAGCCGACATCGGGGTGGACGCGGCCCGCTGGTTCCTGCTCCAGCGCAGTCACGACCGCACCATTGATCTCGATCTCGGCCTCGCCCGAAGCCAGTCCTCGGACAATCCCGTCTACTACGTCCAGTATGCGCACGCGCGGATCCAGAGCATCCTCAGGAAGGCTGCCGAACAGGGCGAGGCCAACGGAGGGGACCCCCTGGCCGCCCCTGTCGACCCCACCGAGAAGCTGCTCGTTTCGAAGCTCCTGGCATTCCCGGCCGAAGTCCACGAGGCCGCTGCCAAGCGGGCCCCCCACCGGATCTGCGCCTACGCCACCGATGTAGCCGCCGCTTTTCATGCCTTCTACCGGGACTGCCAGGTCGTCGGTGCGGAGGGCCAGGGAGTCGAGGTCGCCAGGGTTCAGCTCTGTGACGTCACGGCTGCGACCATCCGGCGGGCGCTCCGGCTGCTCGGCATTGGCGCCCCGGAACGCATGTAGTCCGGTGCGAGACTCCCGAACGGGAAAGGGTCAGAGGTCGAACCGGGCCATGTCCCGGTCGAGCCGTTTGTCTTGCTCCTGGCTCGGCCCGGATTCGGGCGCCTCTTCTTCTTCGCCTGGTCTCCGGCGGCGCCAGGCGACGATTGCCCAGATAACGCCGATCGCAGCAAGCGCAAAGCCGATGACGGGGACCGCGTATGCCCAGACGTCGATTCCCCGGTTCTCGGGCATGGCCAGCACCTGGCCGCCGTACTCGGCCACCAGCGCATCCTTGATCTCTTCCTTGTCCTTGCCCTGATCGATCAAGTTCCGGATGAAGACGCGCTGGCGCTCGGCCGCGGGTGAGTGGGACAGTCCCAGGAGCGTGCCACAGACCGGGCACATCACTTCGTCCTCGATCTCCGGCAGGCTGGCCTTCGGCTCGACGGCGTTGACCTGCGGTTGCGCGGCGCTGACCGCAGCCGGAGCCACCAGCGCCAGCATCAAGGCGATCAGGATCCCGAGGCGCTTCACGGGTTCCCTCCGTCGGTCCCGGCGGATCCGGCCTGGTCGTCAAGGGCGGGAGCGGCGAATGCCTCGATTGCCGCCTCGTCCTTGAACGGCCCCGGGTAATGGGCGGCCAGGTTGCCTTCCGGGTCGATCAGGAAGGATTCCGGGACCCCGGTGGTCTTCAGCTCACCGTCGGTGTAGTCGCCACTCGCATCACGGAACTGCGGGTACTCGATGTTGAACTCCCGGAGGAACGCGAGTGCGTCCCCGTTCAGGTCCTTGGTGTCGATGCCGACCACAGCGATGCGGTCCCGGTTTGCTTCTTCGAAACGGTCGAGTGCCGGTGACTCTTCCTTGCATGGACCGCACCACGAAGCCCAGACGTTCAGCAGGACCCATTGGCCGCGGAAGTCCTCGATCGAGCCTTCGCCGCCCTCCGGCAGGGTCGGCAGGGTGGCGACCGGAACGGGTTCGCCGAGCGCCAGGCTTGAATCGCCCTTCTGGACCAGCCCCCAGACGAGGAAGCCCAGCAGGGCTGCGACGCAGAGGACAACGATGCCGGTTCGCCAGTTCACTTCAATGACGATTATGGAGAACGCGACCTTCCGGCTGCGCTGCGGTCGGCTCCTGGCCCCCTTTCGCGACCAAACCGGCTCGGTCCCGACGGGGTAAGGTTCCAAGCCGCTTCGCGGACGTAGCTCAGTTGGTAGAGCGCGAGCTTCCCAAGCTCGAGGTCGCGGGTTCGAGACCCGTCGTCCGCTTTTGACCGGATCCCGCCAACCGACTCTCTCGGTCGTGATCGTGGCCTGCGACTCGGGTCCCGAGTTGGCCAGAACCCTGCCGGGGCTGGTCGCGGAGATCGGCCCGGGCGACGAGGTCCTCGTGGTTGACAACGGTTCGACGGTGTCGCCGCGCGAACAGGTCTCGCAGCTTCTGCCGGAGGCGCGGGTGATCGAGATGGGAACCAACGCCGGCTTCACCGCGGCAACCAACCGCGGTGCCGCCGAATCGACCGGTGACATCGTGCTGATGCTGAATCCGGACGCACTGCCGGAGCCGGGATTCGGTGCCTCGATCAGGGAGCCTTACGCCGGCCGTCCGGACTGGGGAGCCTGGATGGCGCTGGTCGCCTGCCAGATCGACGGGCAGAAGGTGGTCAACTCGCGGGCCAACCCGGTGCATTTCACCGGGATAGCCTGGGCCGGAGGTCATGGCAGCCCGCTTTCCGAGGTCGGCGGGCCGGCCGACATCCCGGTGGCTTCCGGTGCCGCTTTCGCGGTGCGCCGTGAAGTCTGGCGGCAAGTGGGGGGTCTGCCGGAGGAATTCTTCCTCTACCACGAGGACATAGACCTCTCGATCCGGATCCAGGCGTCGGGCCATCGGATCGGCCTCCAGCCCCAGGCCGTCGTCGACCACGATTACGACTTCCACTCGAATGCGTCCAAGTGGTTCTGGCTGGAGCGAAACCGTCTGGCCATGGTGATCCGCAACTACCCGGGCCCGCTGCTGGCCCTCGTCGCGCCGGCCCTCCTCGCCACCGAGCTCGTTCTTCTCCTCGTCAGCGGACGGCAGGGGTGGCTCGTAGCGAAGCTGAAGTCCTACCGGGACCTGATCCGATGGCTGCCACGCCTGCGCCGCGAGCGCCACGGCATCCAGGCCGCCCGTCGGATCACCCCGGGCGAGTTCGCCGGCCTGCTTACCCCGGACCTCGATTCCCCACTGATACCTGCTTTCGCCAGGAAGGGGCCCGTCAGGGCAGCCCTGCGCATCTACTGGCGGGCAGTCCGGGCCCTTCTCGACTGAGCAGCCCGGCCCCAGGCTTCATTCCCCACCTTCCATGCAATAGGCATGGAAACCGGGGATCGGACACCTACAGCGACTGGGTTATCGGCCGGATCAGGATCTCATTGATGTCGACGCCCGGCGGCTGGTTCAGGGCGAACTCGACCGTGCGGGCGATGTCTTCGTCTGACAGGGCCGAATCCCCGGGCCGGTTTTCGAAGAAGTCCGTGTCCACCATGCCGGGCTCGATCAGCGTGACCTTGATGTTCCGGCCGTCATCCCGGCCGCGCAGTTCCTGGCGCAGCGCCTCTCCGATCGCGGTGGCCGCGAACTTGGTCGCCGAGTAGAGCGAACCGGGCAGAACCCTCCGTCCCGCGATCGAACTGGTCACCAGAAAGTGGCCGTCTCCCCGTTCGAGCAGGTGCGGCAGGGTGGAGCGGATCGTCAGCGCGGCGCCGAGCACGTTGGTCAGCACCATCGACTTCCAGTGCTCCGGCGTTTCCTCGAGGAAACCCCGGGTCGCGCCGAAGCCGGCGTTCACGAAGACCTCGTCGATCCGGCCGAAAGCCTCGAGCGAAGCGGCCGTCATCGTCTCGACCTGGTCCCACTCACCGACGTCACAGCCAACCACCAGGGCCTCTTCCGGCCCGCCGAGTTCAACCGACAGTTCTTCCAGCGGTTCGACCCTGCGACCGGCCAGAACCAGCTTCCGCCGGCCGGCCATCAGTCGGGCCGTCGCCCTTCCGATGCCGCTGCTTGCGCCCGTTATCAGGAGTACTTTTTCGTCGCTCATGCTCCGATTGTGGCAGGGGGATGTCGCCGAAGGTCAAGGATTGCGATAATCCCTCTCGTTATGGACGTACAGCGCAAACGGCAGGTGCGCCTGTTTGTGGCCCTGGGGGCGGCCCTGCTACTGGCCACCGGACTGATCTACACCTCTTTCAACGCTTCGTCGGAAGCCAGGCTCCCGAGCGAGCTGACCGATGCGGTGCCCGGCAAGAGCTACCAGATGGTCGGCCGGGTGATGCACAACTCGGTCAAGGAAACGGACGAAGGCATCAACTTCAGGATGCGCGACCCGGACGGCTCCGGTGAGCCGATCAAGGTCGTCTACACCGGCCAGGTACCGGATCCCTTCCGCGAAGGCAGGGACGTGATGGTGACCGGCGAGGTGAAGAACGGGGTCTTTGTGGGGGACGAGGACACGCTGACAACCAAGTGCCCCTCGAAGTTCTCGGAGAAGCGGGATCAATAGCCTCGGCAACGCTGCGCTCTGGCTTGCATTCCTGACCTCGATCTACGCGGCGACCGCTGCGCTGATCGGGACCAGGGGGGATCGACGCTGGGTTGACTCCTCCCGCTACGCGGTCTACGCATTCTTCGGCCTGATGGTCATCTGCGTGGTCGTGATCGAGCACGCCTTCATGACCGACGACTTCAGCTTCGCGGTTGTGGCGTCGCATTCCTCGATCGACACCCCGCCCTTCTACAAGTTCACCGCCATGTGGTCCAGCCAGCAGGGGTCTCTGCTGCTCTGGGCCTTCATCCTGTCGATCGTCTCTACGGTCTCACTCGCCGCGACCCGACACAAACTGCGGGACGTCGTCCCGTGGGCGACCGCCGTGATGATGGGGGTCAGCATCTTCTTCACCGGCCTGATGCTGCTCGGCGGGGGAGTCAACCCCTTCGAGACACTCTCGCCCGTACCGGTTGACGGCACCGGTCTCAACCCGCTGCTTCAGCACCCGTCGATGATCATCCACCCGCCGATGCTCTACATCGGCTACGTCTCGCTCACCGTGCCCTTTGCCTTCGCGATCGGCGCGTTGATCAGCCGTCGGGTCGATGCGGCCTGGGTCAAGTCCACCCGGGGATTCGCGCTGATCGCCTGGACCTTCCTCTCGATCGGAATCATCCTCGGTGCGCGCTGGTCCTACACCGAACTCGGCTGGGGTGGCTACTGGGCCTGGGATCCCGTCGAGAACGCATCGATGATGCCCTGGCTGATCACCACGGCCTACATCCACTCGATCATGGTGCAGGAGAAACGGGGGATGCTCAAGGTCTGGAACGTCAGCCTGATCGTGGCCAGCTTCAGCCTCGCTCTCCTGGGCACCTTCCTGGTCCGGTCCGGCGTCCTCCAGTCGATCCACGCCTTCGGGGACAGCACGGTCGGTCCCTACTTCCTCGCCCTTATCGGCGTGGTCGTGATCGGTTCGACCTGGCTGATCATCTCGCGGCTGGACATCCTCAGGTCAGAGCGACGAATCGACTCGCTTGCTTCCCGCGAAGCGGTGTTCCTGGTCAACAACCTCTTGCTGATCGCCCTTTGCGCGATCGTCTTCTGGGGAACCTTCTTCCCGCTCATCTCGGAGTTCCTCACCGGAACCGAATCCACCCTCGCCGCACCCTGGTTCGACCGGTACACGACGCCGGTGGCGATCATCCTCGTCCTCTTCACCGGGATCGGACCGATGGTCGCCTGGCGCCGGATCTCCTGGCAGGGGGCCAAACGCGTCTTCACGATCCCGCTGATCGCAGCCGCGATCACGCTCGCCGTCCTGCTCCTGTTCACCGACGCGGCCCACAGTTTCTGGGCGCTGCTGATGTTTACCCTCGCCGCCTTCACGGTGACCGCGCTGGCTCAGGAAACCCTTCGGGCCGCCTCGGCCCGGAAGAAGGGCACCGGCGAATCGATGATCGCGGCGATCTGGTCGAACGCGGTCCGCAACCGGCGACGCTACGGCGGCTACACCGTCCACCTCGGACTGGTCGTACTGCTGGTCGGAGTGGCGGCATCCTCCAGCTTCGAGACCAAGGAGGACATCAAGCTGCAGCCGGGCCAGTCGGCCGAGATCGAGGATTACACGGTGACCTACGTGAAGCCCACCGTCTCCCGCAACGACCAGGCACTGATCTTCGGAGCAGATCTCCAGGTGGACCGCAACGGTGAACCGTTCGCGACTCTCCACCCGACCCGGCAGTACCACCAGGTGACGACTGGCGCGACAAGGGGGATCGCATCCTACTTCGAGGGCGAAGCGACCAGCGAGGTCGGCCTGAAGGCCGGGATGCGCTCCGATTTCTGGACTTCGGTCGAGCCCGACACCGAGGAGTTCGAGCGTCGAGCCCGGATGGCCGATGCTCTCTTCGGCGCCTATATGAGGGAGAAGGTCCTGCCCGTGGTCCAGAAGAACCCGGAGCGGGCCGAGGAGATCAGCCTCGCTGCTGCCGACCTGCTTGCCCGGACTACCGACAAGGTGATCGAAGGCTACGTGAAGGACGAGACAGCGGTGCCCTACACCTTCCGTGTGATCATCAGCCCGATGGTGACCTGGATCTGGATCGGGGCGGTGATTGCGATCATCGGGGCGCTGTTCGCGGCATGGCCAGGCAGGCTCTTCCGGCGGAGGAAGTCGGCATGACCGTGGTCTGGCTCGTCATCCTCGCGATTCTGGTCGGAACCTTCGTCACGATGCCCTTCTGGCGCGGGCGGGGTGCATCGGCCACCGAGGATCCCGAGATCGCCGCCCTCGAGGCGGCGCGTGAGGCCAAGTACCGTGAGATCCGGGACGCCGAAATGGATCACGAGTCGGGCACGCTCTCGGACGAGGAGCTCAGGAAGGAGGCGGTCGTCATTCTTGACCGTCTCGAGGCGCTGAAGGGCAAAGAAAGCTAGAATCGGCTGCCGATGTACACGATCATGGCCATCATCCAGGTACTTCTCTCCGTACTCCTGATTCTGCTGGTGCTGCTGCACTCGGGCAAGGACGCGGGACTTTCCGGTGCCTTCGGCATCGGCGGTGGGGGCAGCTCGATCGGTGGCGGTTCAATGGTCGAGCAGAACCTGACCCGCGCCACGGTCGTGACCGGGATCCTTTTCGCGCTGAACACGATCCTCCTGATCAAGATCTAGGGCCCCGCGGCCCGTCCGCTGGACTGCGACCGCACCGGCGGTTAGATTTGTCTCATGCGGAGGGGGAAAGGGACAGGTTTTGCCGCGACGGTAGCGGGAATCGCTGTCATCTCATGCCTGCTCTTCACGCCTGCTGCAGGGGCTGACCCGGTCCTCAAGGCCGGAACGGCGGGAGAAACCAGCGGCGGCTTCTGCGCGCCTTCGCTGATCACGCCGTCGTACTCGCAGCAGGGCGCCGGCATCGAACCGAAGGTGAACGATGTCTTCTACCTGTCGCTGCGGATCGACCTCTCGCTGGTCACCTTTGATTGTGCGAACGAGTTCTACTCGGTGATCGCGGACCTCCCCCCGAACGTGCAGACCGCGGTCGGCGGTTTCGCCACCACCATCTGCCGGCGGTGGGGGACCAACGCGAACGGTCAGCAGGTCAATGACCAGCGCGCCCAGACCAACTGCCAGGCCAACCCTGCAGTGAACGGCAACGGGGAGTTCTCGTTGCGTCCGGTCGCCAACCCGGTCCTCCCCGACGTCGGGGGCGGCGCCGGCAGCTACTGGTTCGCGGGGATCCGGTCACCGCAGGAAAGCCAGGTCTTTGACCACGTCCAGCTACTGGTCCCGATCAAGGCGACCCAGGCGATGAATGCGCAGCCGATCGGCTTCACGGTCTGCGGGACCGGGTCGAACTGCGTCAACGTGTCGGTCAACCTGACTGTCACCGCAGCCCCGAGCGCTGCCGATCCGCCGGCGATTTCTCTTCCCGCGGCAGCTCAGACAACAGCCGTCGGGGCGAGGCTGCCGTTCACGATCAATGACGATCCGACCGGTTCCTCCTACTACCTGCGACTGGACGCGGCAACGTCGCCGACCTTTGCGAGTGGTCGACCATGCGGGCTCGCGGGCCAGACCTATTTCGCGGCGTCGAACGCGCCACTGACTCCCTACTCGGGTTCGATCACATCCGAGTTCCAGTGGGGTGACCTGCAGACCGGCGGCACTACCTGTTTCCTGTCTCCGGATACCACCTATTTCGTCGAGGTCTGTACCGCAAATCCAGGTACGGCCTTCCCCTGGGCTCCCTTCGCCGGATGCCGAACAAGCCAGTTCAGGACGGGAGCGGTGAACACGACCGTGGCTTTGCCGACCACACCGCCCTTCCCCGTCGCGCCTGTTGCCGCAGTCCGCGTGCTGGGTGGGCATCCCGCCGGAACGGTCAAGGTGCAGGCGAAACGGTGGGCTGACACAGCAGGGGCTTTCGCGGATGCGAGCACTCCGGCCGCGGTCGCGCAGTCCACCTCCGACTCACCGATATCGAACCAGGCGGTTGCCGGTCTCAACCCCTGGCGGACCTACAACCTCCGTGCCTGCTTTGTCGCCGGTGCCCATCAGCCCTGCTCAACCGCAATCGAATACACCACCGGCCATGCCACGACTCGCGATGCCACCGGAATCTCCCACGAGGCCGCAACACTTTCCGGCCTCGCATCCTCACCGAATCCGGCCCTCACCATGGCGATCCTCACCTCTACCACCGACCCGGGCGCGGCCGACCCCCGTCAGGTCATGTCGGTGGCCGCCTCCGGATCGACCGAAGCCAACGCGACCAACAGTGAGAACCCCGAAACCTCGGTGACGGTCAACGGGCTTCAGCCAGAAACCACGTACTTCTGGACGGCATGCTTCAACAATTCTGCGGCCCAGCCCGGCTTCGAGGACTGCGGTGAGGTCAAGTCGTTCACAACGGGACCCCTGCCGGACTTCTGTTCCAGCAATCCCACCGACCCGACCTGCACGCCAGACCCCTGCGATGACACGCCCAGGCCCGAATCGTGCGACCCGCCACCAGCCGGAGCCTCGCTCTCGATCGGCAGGATTCCAGCGATCAAGGTCAAGCGGGGGGCGAGCGGCAAGGTCAGGATTCCGGTGCGCAACTCCTCGACCGTCGCTGCCACAGCGGTGAAGGTCTGTCCTGCTCTGCCCGCCAGGTTCAAGGGGCGCCTGAAGCTGCCCTCCTGCCGGAACATCGGGGTTCTGGCGGCCGGGACGACCTCGACGGTGGTGCTGAACATGAAGGCACCGAAACGGTCCAGGCCCGGGGTGGTGAACGTCAGGCTCGCTCTGACCTGGGCCGGGGGCTCGAGGAACGGGCTCGCGAAGGTCACGATTCGCAAGTAGCGGCAGAATCGACCTGCTTGGGTTAGGGTGCGCCGCATGAGCGGCAACACGAAAGCGACCCTGGCGATCGTCTTCGGCGTGGTGGGAATCCTCCTGGGGGTGCTCGGGACCATAACTGCGTACAACGCCAAGGACGCGGTTGACAACGATTCGAACCAGACCAGCGAGGTGCAGGCACTCGTCGAGCAGAAGTTCCAGGAGGCCCAGGCCAAGCAGGACCAGCTCGAGGCCAGCCAGCGCTCCGAAGCAGAGAAGTTCGTGGCCCAGCTCACCGCTGGCAAGAAAAACCTGACCCAGAAGATCAACGGCAACCAGCGGAGGGTCAGGAAGTTGAGTCGCCAGGTGCGAAACCTGCGCGGGCAGGTCAACGGGCTGAAGAGCCGGGACAACGAGCTCAGCCAGGAACTTGCGCAGGTCGAGAGTGACCAGTCATCTCAGTTCAGGCAGCTGAATCAACGGATCAACCGCCAGAACAACCAGATCCAGAAGCTCCAGCGCCAGCTCGCCAACATCCGCGGGCTGGTCGGCGGCTAGTTCGTCTTGCGGGTCCTCTTCGTCTGTCTCGGCAACATCTGCCGCTCGCCGTCCGCCGAGGCGGTGATGCGCGGGCTGATCGAGGCCAGAGGTCTGGAAGGCTTCGTCGTCGATTCGGCGGGGACCGGCGACTGGCACATCGGCAAGCCGGCCGATCCCCGCGCGATCGTTGCGGCAAGTGAGCGTGGCGTGAAGATCGACAGTCGTGCACGCCAGGTCGCCACCACCGATTTCGAGGAGTTCGACCTCATCCTTGCCATGGACCAGTCCAATCACGCAACACTTCTCTCGATGGAGGGTGCCGACCCCGCCAGGATCAGGCTCTTTCGCGAAATGGCGGGGGAGGGGACGATCGACGTTCCCGACCCCTACTTCGGTGACGAGGACGGCTTCGACCAGGTGCTCGACATCCTCGAGCGAGGTTGTACGGCAGTGCTCGACGAGCTCGAGAAATGATCGAGGAATCCACGATCCGGTCGCTTCACGTCGAGGCGATGCGCCGGGGCGATCTTGGCGAAGGGCACGATGACCATGCTCTCTTTCAGGCTTCGACGGTGTCGGCGCTGCTCGACGGTGCCTACGAGGGTGACCTGACCTTCGCCGAGCTTGCCGTCGAGGGTGACACGGGAATTGGGACCCTGAATGGCCTGGACGGCGAAATGATCGCGATCGACGGTCGCTTCTACCGGGCAGATGCGAACGGATTCGCAAGCGAGATCGACCCCGGGGTGCGGACCCCGTTCGCTGTGGTGACCCGTTTCAGTGCCGATCGCAGAATGGATCTCGACGGGCGACTGGACCTGGCGGAGCTCGAGGCGTTCCTGGACCGGGACCTGGATGAAGCCCCGGTCGCGGTCTACAGGATCGAAGGCCGGTTCACCAGGGTCCGGGCCCGGTCGGTGCCCCGTCAGGAGCCGCCCTACCGCCCCCTGGTCGAAGTAGTGGCGAAACAGAACGTGTTCGAGCTCGGGCCGGCGGAAGGCTTCCTGATCGGCTTCCGGTTCCCGGTCTGGGCGGAAGGCGTCGAGATCGGCGGTTACCACTTCCACTTCATCGACCGTGATCTCGAGCGCGGCGGACACGTGCTGGACCTTTCGCTTGACTCGGGATCGGTCCAGGTGCAGCATGCCGACGACCTTCACGTGGAACTGCCGCCCGGTCTCGAGTTGACCTCGCCGGATCTGGCTGCGGAGACCCACGAGGCGATCGACCGCGCCGAACACGGCTGAGGCCGATGATCCGGTCCCTGGCGGTTGCGCCGGGCACGCAGGAATGGAAAACTCGGGCGATGCTCCCGGGATCCCTTCGACACGGCATCGCGCTGGTCCTCGCGGGTTACTTCACCTTCGACAAGTTCATACCCCGCAAGTGATCCCCGGGGGCGGGCCCTGAACCCGCCCCCGGGGATGCTGCGATCAGTGGCCGAAACTCACCTTCGGGAGATAACGGTCGATCCAGCGGGGAATCCACCACAGGCGGGTGCCCGCCAGTCGCATCAGGACCGGCAAGAGAAGCAGCCGGACGAGGGCTGCATCGAGCAGCACCGCGACGCCCAGGATGATTCCCATCTCTCTCGGCGGGAGGGGGCCGGAAAGGGCGAAGGTGAAGAACACCGCCACCATTACTCCGGCCGCGGCGAGCACGACCCGGCCCGAGTGGGCCAGCCCGCCGATCACCGCTTCCTTGGCATCTCCGGACTTCTCCCAGTGCTCCCGCGCCGAACTGAGCAGGAACACCGAGTAGTCCATCGATATCGCGAACACCATCGCGAAGAAGAAGACCGGCGCCCAGGCGTCGAGGAATCCCTGCGATTCGAACCCGAGCACCCCGGTGAGGTGACCTTCCTGGAAGATCAGCTGGGCGACGCCGAAGGCCGCACCCACTGCCAGCAGGTTGGTCAGGACCGCGATTGCCGCCAGGATCGGCGCCCGCAGGGCAACGAGCAGCAGCAGGAAGCCGAGAGTCATGACGATCGCGATCGCCGGAGCGGTCGTGTCGCCCAGAGCGGACTCGAGGTCGTGGTTCTCGGCTGCGGCACCACCGACCAGCACGCCGGCGGGCACCTCATCGCGCACCCGGTCGATGGTGGCGCCGAGCGCCGGATCTGACGGGTCCACGTTCGGCGTGGCCGCGATCATCACGTTGCCTTCGCGGCTTTCGCCGACCACCATGACCTGGGCGATGCCCGGGTCGTTGCCGAGTTCGCGGACGGTCGCACCCGCATCAGCCTGGGAAGAGACGACCTGCAGGGTGCCAGGGGCGCCCGGGCCGAACGCCTCGGCGACCTGCTCGTAACCGACCCTGGCACCGTCGCCTTCAGGCACGACCTTGATCGAGGGCATGCCGGTGTCGAGGGAAAGCACCGGAACGCAAAGGGCCAGCAGGATCACCAGCGCCGGCAGGCCGTAGGCCACGGGTCGCTTCCAGATCCGCTCGCCCCAGGCCGCGAACTTCGGCGAGCGGTGCTCACCGGTGTGCACCCAGGGCAGGCTCAACTTGTTCACCCTGGGCCCGAGCTTGCCGAGCACTGCCGGCAGCAGGGTCATGGACGCCGCAAGGACGAAGGCAACCGCCAGCATCACCCCGATCGCCATCGAGCGGAAGGCCGGACTTGGCACCAGCAGCACCGCGCTGAGCGAAATCAGGACGGTAACACCTGAGAACATGACCGCCTTCCCGGCCGTGTCCATCGTTTCGGCGATCGCATCTCCGGTCGTGTCGTTCGAGGTAAGGGCGCCGCGAAAGCGGTAAACGATGAAGAGTGCGTAGTCGATGCCCAGCGCGAGGGCGAACATCATCGCGAAGTTCATCGCCCAGATCGAGATGTCGAAGAACTGGGTCCCGAGGTACAGCGATCCTGCCGCGGCCATCAGTCCGATGATGGTCAGCATCAGTGGCAGGCCGGCCGCTACGAGGGAACCGAACGCCAGGACCAGGATCAGCAGCGTGACCGGCCAGGAGATCAGCTCCGACTTCATCATCGCTTCCTTGTTGGCCTGGTTGAAGTCCGACCACATACCGGAAGCACCGGTCAGCGAGACCGTGGTGCCCTCGGTGCCGATCGCGGCCAGTTCCTCCTTCAGGTCGTCGGCGGCCCGGACCATCTGGTTCGAGTCCGAAGCGGCGCCTGCCTGGATCACCGCCGTGTGGCCGTCGCGCGAAACCCAGCTCTTCTTCGAGGGGAGGACGACGTTGCTGACGTCATCGGATCCCTTGAGGACCGTGGCGGCCTCGTCGACGGTTGCGTCGAAGGACGGGGTGCCGAAGGTCGCGTCATTGCTGTGGACTACGACCATCAGAGAGGACGAAGACATGCCTCCGAACTGCTGGTCGATCAGCTGGCGGGTCTCGAGCGACTCTGAACCGGTCGCTTCCCAGCCGGCACCCGAGAGGGCGTGCTCGGCTTTCGGCGCGAAGAAACCGAGTCCGACCGCAATCAGCAGCCAGATAATGGCGACAACCTTGAAATTGTCGCTGGTCCAGCGGCCAAGACGTCCGATTGGTCCGACCTTGTTCATCGGTTGCCTCCGATGGCGGGCCTCAGCGAAGTGATCCGGGTGAGAACGACGGATGCGGGGCAGGCACCGACGGCGACGTACAGCCACTGGTTGATGCCGGCGAGCACCGGCAGAAGGGCAAACCAGGGGGACACGAGCAGGGCGAGCAAGCCGCCCACAAGGCTGACGCTGCCGGCCATCGCAAACAGAACCCTTTCAAGGGGCCATCCCCTCCTGGTCTCGCACTGCACGTTCTTCTCGGACATCGACTCCACCTTTCTACAAGTTCACAACTAAGTAGTTGAATACTGTAGCAGCATGTCCTGGATCCGGCAAGCGAACCCCCGCCCGGGGTCCGCCTGGAGCTTCTCTAAGGCGATCTCAGGAGATGCTCAGGCGCGGGCAACGATCTTGCTGAGCTCGGAGATCCGCTGCTCGACGCCGTCGCAGACCGCCTCGCACATCGCCATCAGGCTTTCGTCCGCGATCCCGTAGTACACGGTGTTGCCCTCCTTGCGCCGGCTCACCGCGCCACCTCCGTAAAGGGCCTGGAGGTGCTTCGAGACATTCTGCTGGCTGGTATCGAGGGTGTCCGCCAGCCCGCCGACGCTCTGTTCCCCTTCGCGCAGCTGGTCGAGGATGCGGATGCGCATCGGTTCGGAGAGGAGCTTGAACCGCGCGGTGATCAGCTCGACGAGCTCTGGGGGGAGAGGGGTAGGCAAGGCCATGCATGCAGCTTACAACTCGACAACCATGTGCCCGGCGAGTTGTGCGCTTCGGGATGCCTGCCGCGGCTCAGGCCAGTCCGTAGGGCAGGTGGGGGAGACCCTGAACGGCGCGGGCGACGACATCGTCATCTTCGTCGCAGACCGTGAAGAGATCCATGTCCGCGGGCGATATCCGCCCCTCACCGGCCAGCCGGGTTGCGATCCAGTCGATCAGGTCCTGCCAGAAGTCGGATCCGACCAGCACCACGGGATGAGGCCTTGCCTTGTTGGTCTGGATCAGGGTCAGGACCTCGAACATCTCGTCGAGGGTTCCGAAACCGCCGGGGAAGATCACGAAGGACCACGAGTACCGGACGAACATCAGCTTGCGGGCAAAGAAGTAATGAAACTCCTTGCCGATGTCCAGGTACGGGTTGGCGGACTGCTCGTGCGGAAGTTCGATGTTTAGACCGACCGAGAAGCCTTCTTCGTCCTTGGCGCCCCGGTTGGCGGCCTCCATCGATCCCGGGCCGCCCCCGGTGATCACCGCATACCCCTGACGCGCAATGCCTGCGCCTACCCGCCGGGCCTGTTCGTACTCCGGGTGACCGGGTCGGGTCCGGGCCGAGCCGAACACGCAGACCGCCGGGCCCACCGGTTCCATGATGCGAAAGCCGTCCTCGAACTCTTCGCGGATCTTCTCCAGGCGCTCGGGATCAGACAGCTCGGCCTGGATCTCCGGTTCACCGCAGCGGATGATCTCCTGGTCAAATGTGCTCGGCAGCTTCGGAGCGATGCTCACCGGCAGAACCTACTCCTGCTTCTCGCTCTCGGCTGCAGCCCGGTAACGCTCCACCGCGAACCGGCGCTCTTCCGCGTGGTCGATCACCGGGGCCGGGTAGTCGCTGCCGATTCGGCATCCCGCCTCCGCCTGCTCTTCCTCGGTCATCTCCCAGGGCCGGACCAGGCGCTCGTCCGGCACGTTTGCCAGCTCCGGAACCCAGCGCCGGACATACTCGCCTTCCGGATCGAACTTCTCCTGCTGTGTCATCGGATTGAACATCCGCTGAAAGTAGGGCGCGGGGTCTGTTCCGGTCGATGCCACCCACTGCCAGCCACCGTTGTTGGAGGCCAGGTCGCCATCCAGCAACCCGGCCATGAAGTGACTTTCACCTTCCCGCCAGTCGATGTGGAGGTCCTTGGTGAGAAAGGAGGCGACGACCATCCTCAGGCGGTTGTGCATCCAGCCCTCGCCGGCCAGCTGGCGCATCCCGGCATCGACGAGCGGGTACCCGGTCTGCCCGGTCTTCCAGGCTTCCAGAAGTTCCGGGTCGTCCTGCCAGTCGAGGGTTCCGCGGTACCGCTTCTGGAACTCGAGGCGGGTCACCTCGGGATGGTTGGAGAGGACGGAAGCGTAGAACTCGCGCCATGCCAGTTCGTCCCTGAAGCGTCTTGGACCCTCGCCTTTCCTGAGGCCGAGCTTCAGCTCGAGTTCGAGCGGGGAAAGGCAGCCCCACCTGATCCAGGGGGAGAGCCGGGAAGAGCCCCCCGAGGGCCGGTTCCGGGTCTGGTGGTACTCGGCCAGACCCCGGTTCAGGAACTGCTTCGTCGCAGCCCGGGCCGCTTCCTCGCCAGGCTCGAAGGCATCATCGGGCCACGGGTCCGGGTTCGCGTGAAAGCCCAGTTCTTCAAGCGACGGCAACGGTCCGGGATCGACCGATGCGTCCGTATCCAGGCTTTCGGGTCGCTCCTCGAAGGGTCGGCGCGGCACTTCCTGCCAGGCCCGGTTGAACGGGCTGAAGACGGTGTACGGGCGCCCCTGCCCGCTGAAGACCGCCTCCGGCGAATCGACGATGTACGCGCCCGGATGGTCATGGGCGGAAATCCCCAGACCTTCCAGGGTTGCGGCCACTGCCTTGTCCCGCGCCCGTGCGAAGGGGGAGACATCCCGGGTCCAGTGGACGTTGCCGGCACCCACCTCCTGCGCCAGGCGCGGAATCTCCACTTCCGGCCGTCCGCGCCTGAGGATCAGGTCCGCCCCCAGCTCCCTGAGGTCGCCGCGAAGTGACTCGAGGCAACCAAGCATGAACGCGGTCCGCCGGGGCGAGGCGAACCTCCCCTTGAGCAGCAGGCGGTCATCGAAGACGAAACAGGGCACGATCCGCTCCGACCGGGCGGCCTCGGCCAGGGCCGGGAGGTCGCGGGTCCGCAGGTCCCTGCGGAACCACATCAGCGCCGTGCCGTCAGATCCTTCGCCGCTCAACGGCTGCTCGCCGTCACTTGCCAACGACGACCCTCTGGCGTCAGCCAGACAAGCGTTCCCGGCCCGAGCTTCTTCCACTCAGGTCGATCGAGACCCTTCAGCTTGAGGTGGTCGAGGCTTCCGGGGAGGTAGATCTCCAGCGGTCCGGTCGTTGATCGGCCGGCGATCCGCCCGGAGGCGGACAGTGTCGAGCTGGCTGGATCGAAGCTCATCGACTCGAGTTTCCCCGGTGCCCGCCTCACGAAACCGCGACGCAGATCCCTGACCAGCTTGCCGAAGGTCCCGAGGATCCGGTTCGAGCTGCCCTCACAGTCCATCCGGTACACGCTCCAGGGGGGCAGGGGAGGAGCGACCTCGGGATCATTCGTCGCAGCATGCGGGTCACCGCAGGACTGCTTCCAGGTCCAGAGGGCGGCACCGAACCCGAACTCGTCCTGCAGTTTCTGATGCCTGGCGAAGTAGCCCCGGCCTTCACCGGTCGCCCGGAGCGGATCGCCGCCCCACTCGCCGGTCAGGACCGGGGCGCCACCGAACTGGGCCGCCTCGGTCCTGGCGTTCTCGAACGATGTCCGGCTGGGCGGCCCCATGCTGCCGATGCTGCCTCCGTAGAGGTGTGGGGAGTAGACGACGCCGCTGTCGTAGCCGAAGGGTGCCGGTGCGCCGCTTCCCGTGAGTGACCAGAGCACGCTCGGCTCGAAAAGGACCAGATGTGGGAATCCCCGACCCTTCTCTTCGCCCTGCCTGATCTTCTTCAGGGCGCGTTCGTAGAAGTCGCTCATGGCCTGGTTTTCAACCGGGCCGAAGGCGTTCGGCTCGTTCATGATGTCGATCCCGGCAACGGCGGTGTCGCGGGCAAACATCCTGGCCACGCTGCCCAGCATGCGCACGTAGTGAGTCTGGATACCGGTCCCGTCGGAGGCGGGTCGGTCGTTGAAGAAGTTCCTCCATGCCGCGCGGACGGCAGGATTTACCTCCCGGTTGCTGGTGAAACACCGCGGCTGGCCGTCATCGAAAGTGGCCCAGCCCGGTGCGCCGTCCCAGCCGAAGGCGGGCTGGGCAGGGTCGACGCAGGCCTCGCCGGGCCTGGCCGCGAGGGTCGGTCCCCATGCGTCCTGGTGAAAGTCGATCACGGTGTAGATGCCGCGGGATTCGAAGCGGTCCACCCAGGCCCGCACCCGCTTCAGGTAGGGATAGTTGATTCTTCCGGGCTCAGGCTGGACCCGCGACCACGAGACGATCAGCCGGACCAGGTTCCATCCGATCCGGGCGATCCGGGCCGGATCCTCCCGCTCCAGGGGCAGGGTTGCCGGCTTCCCGCTTCCCTGCCAGTAATGGCCGAGCGAGTTCACGTTCACGCCGCGCAGGATCACCTCGCGGCCCTTTGAGTCGACGATGCGACCACCGTCCACCGGGTCGGGCACCGCCTTCAGTCGGGGGAGCCCGGCCTGCGCGGCCGGTGCAGCGACGAGCAGCGCCGAGAGCACGAGCATCCCGGCGAAAAGAGCGATCGCGTTTCTGAAAGTCCCCTTGCCCATCGGGGCAGTCTAGCCCGGTCGTCCGCGATGGCTGCGACAGTCCCGTCAGCCGTCGAACAACCAGGCCCGGCCCGCCCGCCCGGTCTGAAGGGGGATCATCAAATGGATCGAAAAGTCGCCGCAGCTCTCGCCGTCGCCATCATCGGTGTCGTGGTCGGTGTGGTCGGAATCGTCATGGCCAAGGACGCCAAGGATGCGAACGAGCAGACCCAGACGCAGCTCGAGCAGCAGATCAAGCAGAACGACCGCAGTTCGGCCGCCAGGGTCGCTGCCGCTGCGGCAGCAGCCAAGGCGGTCGAGAACAAGGTGAAGAAGGGCGCAGAGTCCGCCGAGCAGCAGGACGAGGCATCGCTCAAGAACGCCGAGCAGAAGGATTCCGCGCAGGCTTCACAGAATGCCGCCGCCATCTCGAGTCTCCAGAGCAAGATCAACGACCTCGAGGCGGAAATCGGTGACGTGGAGGGCAAGCAGCGCAGCAACACCGCGAAGCTGAATGACCGGATAGACGAACTCGCAGCGCGGGTGAACTCGGGGGGATGACTTCAGGCGGGTCGCGGTGAAGTTGCCGCGGCCCGCGCTTCGTCGCCCCGGCCGCCGTGTACCTTCACTCAGCCGAGGCCGATTCCGCCGCCCGAATCATCCCGGCAGGGTCCGTTACAGGCCTTTAGCTCCCGAATGCCGCGGACCATCATCCGGTATTCCTTGCGTCTCCGGATCTGGAGTCCCTCCAGCTCGTAGCGCTTTCCGCCGACGATCACGCCGTCGAAGTGGAGCATCTGACGGGCAGCCCGCCAGTACTTGCCGACCCTCACGGCCCGGCCGATGTTTGTCGCGGGTCGGCTGCCCCGGCGTGGCACGTAGTCGAGGTAGCCGGCACCCAGATTGAAGGCGAAGGAGGTCAGGGCAGTGATCATGGGCGCAGTCACCCTGGCTCCCCTGATCCTTGCGAACACCTCCTCCTCGGTCTCGCGAAGGTCTCGCTGAAGAATCTTCAGTGCTCTGGCCTTGCTGATGCATCCCCACTTCCGGCGGTCGGCCCGGGTCGGAGGTCCGTAATGCAGCAAGTGGCCATATCCGATCGTGGCATGTCCGGCCGGATCGGCGTAAGGGCAGGAAACGAAACCCTCGAAGTCGGCGACGAACTTCGTCGTGGCCACGCTGACCGCCTGCGACTGGGTGGGAGCCCAGAGCAGTGCTAGACCAAGGAAAACGAGGGGGATCAGGCGGCGCATCACCCTCAATCATTAGCAAGGGGCCCGCAGCCCGGGCTGGCTACGGGCCCCGTGGTCAGTAGTTCCCGAAGGGGCTTCGGGAGTCGGGCTTTTCTATTTCAGACGAAACTCCAGCTCACCGGTCCGGCCGTCTGCGGAGAATCGTCCGGTCAGCGCTGCCCGCCTGACCTTGCCCAGCTTCGCGCGGGCAGCCCTCGTGAACCTGGCGGTGACCTTCACCCATCCGGCCTTCTGTGCGGACGACTGACCGGTGGCGACAATCTTCCGGCCCTGAAGAACCTGGAACCTCACCTTGCCGGCCTTCAGCGCCTTGACCTGGAAGGAAACTCCCGACTTGAGGGCGGGCTTCAGCTTGAGGGTGAGCTGCCTGACCATGATCGGGTCATCGGGTCGGGGGCCGGGGTTGACTCGGGCCGGTCCCCAGTCGGGTTCGGATCCACCGGGGATCAGCAGGGACGGCTGCGGGGTATCGCAGGCGCTCGCGTCCGGCTTCAGCCAGATCCCGTCCGGTTCCTCCCAGACCAGTGATCCGCTGTCGGGCGACCATGAGGGTCCGGAGAGGCCTTCGAGCTGGCCGGTGAGGCACTCGGGGGAGGGGACGGCCGGGGGCGGACCGGTACCGGCATTGCCACTGACCTTGAACCAGATGATCTGGGTACTGCTGCCGTAGCCGCGTACCGCGGCGAGCCGGGTGCGGTCGGGCGAAAGCTCGGCATCTCCGAGGTCTGTGCTGTTCTCGGCGTAATCACTGTCATCGAACCAGTGAACGGGTTCGTCGTTTCCGAGGTCATGGATGTTCACCTGGGAGCCGTAGCCCCCGCTCTGGAGGGTTCGGCTGTTGCCGATCCAGGACGGTTCGGTGAAGTAGGTCGAACCATGGATGGAGGGATCGGTCAGGCGGTCTGCAGCCGTGTAGCCGGTGACTGAGCGGGCGCCACAGCTGGCCCCGACCGGGCACTCATAGCTGACAAAGGTCCAGGCGATCAGCTTGCCGTTGGGTGAGATCGCCACCTTGACCGGCACCCCGTCGACCAGGTGGCTGACCGAATTCATCAACGGCGGCGGGTCGATCACGTTCAACACCGCGCCGTTCTGCTTCATCCGCACGATCTCGTCGTACCGGCTGGCTGCGATCGTTCCGTCGTCGGCCTGGGACGGTGAGCGCCAGGGGCTGTCGGCGGTGCCATTCCTCGTCACCTGGTACTGGCCGGAACCATCTGCGTTGGCGAGCCAGACGTTGTGGTCCTTGACGTAGACGATCGAACCCGTACTGGCCGTGGCATGGCCTGCAGCGAGCAGGAAAGCGGCCCCGAGCAGGGCGAGAAGCGGGTAGAGAAGCTTGCGTTTGAACATTCTGACTTCCGTTTCGGTTGGATGACGACCGGAAATCTGCCCTGTCCCCCTTGCGGTCAGGTTGTCGCGACATTGTGGTTCCGCAAGATGGGCCGCAATGACAAGAAGAGAACCCCCGCGCCGTCTGGCACAGGGGTTCCGGATCGAACGTATGGTGCGGCTGAGAGGAGTCGAACCTCCACGTCCTTGCGGACACAAGCCCCTCAAGCTTGCGCGTCTACCAATTCCGCCACAGCCGCCTGAGGTCCGCGGATTCTAGGGGAATGGGGTCGGGTGGCGCGGAGCGGTGCGCAGTGCCTGTGGCAGGGATCTTGCGAATTTGCGTCTGGCACGAACATACGTCCGCACGAGGGGCTAGATTACGAACACAGGTTCGCCACCCCGGGACGGACCGCTTTCCTAGACAAGGCCTGAAGCCGCAAAGGAGCGACGTGGTTGATCTGACGAAAAGGCAACGCGAGATCTTCGACTACATAGGCAAATACACCGACAGGATGGGCTATCCGCCCACGGTTCGGGAAATCGGCCAGGCGGTAGGGCTTACCTCGTCCTCGACCGTCCATGTACACCTCGCGAACCTCGAGAAGGCCGGCGTGTTGCGCCGCGATCCGAGCAAACCCAGGGCTCTGGAAGTTCTGGTCGACAAGGCAAAGAGTGCGGGCGGCAGCGTCCGCGACAGCGCCCGCGACATGGTCGACAGTGTGGCCAGCGTTGCCTCCGGGCCTTCGGGCCTGCCCCTGCTGGGCCGGGTCTCGGCCGGTCCCGGAATCCTGGCCGAAGAGAACATCGAGGATTACGTCGACGTGCCCGGGATGATCGGTGGCGCCGACGGTGACTACGTGCTCGAGGTCCGGGGGGAGAGCATGAAGAACGCCGGCATCATGGACGGGGATTACGTCGTAGTTCACCCGTCACCCGAGGCCCGCAACGGAGAGATTGTCGTAGCCCTGCTTGGTGATGAGGATGCCACCGTGAAGCGCTTCTACAAGGAGCAGGACCACTTCCGCCTCGAGCCCGAGAACGAGACCATGGATCCGATCATCACCACTGACGCCCAGGTCATGGGCAAGGTGATCGGGGTGTTTCGGAAGGTTTGACGCTCGCTGACCGGTACGGCCTGCTGGGTCGAAAGGGCGGTCCTCAGGGGCCGCCCTTCTTGTCAAGGGGGCCGCTGCCGTCGGGCGGCACCACGGACCACCACCCGCAGGGCCGGCTCCACCGGAACCTGCCACGAGGCAGGTATCAAATCCGGCGCTTATCTCGT
>DAIQCC010000002.1:182212-194571 GCA_036780865.1 Solirubrobacterales bacterium
ACCGGAGCTCTGCAATGGGAAAGGCCCTTTCGGGCCTTTCCTTTAGCGGGTCTGTAAGCCGGATCCTGTCTTGAACGACCATCTATCTCACCGGTTGATCGGACCGGAGGGCCTGCCTGGCCGCCGGAGCGGTTCGGTCTTCTGGCCTGCGACCTACCTGGATCTCGCCGGGCCGGGTCAACGATCCTGTTTGGTCTTGCACCGGACGGGGTTTACCTGGCCGCCGTGTCACCACGACGCCGGTGCGCTCTTACCGCACCTTTTCACCTTTGCCTGATCGCGACTCACGTGGTGCCGCGCCATCGGCCGTGTATTTCTGTGGCACTTTCCCGCGGGTTTCCCCGGGTGGGCGTTACCCACCGTCCTTGCCCTTCGGTGTCCGGACTTTCCTCGAGGAGTTTTCTCTCTCCCCGCAGCCGTCCGACCCACAACTTCATTGTAGGCGCTGATCGGGCAAACACGATCCGGACAGTTTCGGTGCTTCCGAAGTTGTCGACCGACGAGGCGGTGCCTGCTTGTCCGCCGCCTGCGGACATGGTTCGAAGATTCAAGAAACGGACGTACATCACACAAATGAAATGCACACACTTCTTGAGCATTTGCTAATCTGACCGCACCTTCTGCTGAATCTCCGCCACAAGATCGCGGGGAACGGGGGACCCAAAGGACAACGGTCCAGGGGCGAATCGCTGGCATCCGCCAGGTAGCGCTGCTCTTTCAGCGCGAGCCCGACAGCTAACCCCGCAAGCCACCGAAAGAGAGACGAAGGATGGTTCGCAGCCTACGGCTGGGCAAACTGAATATCGCGCTCATGATCCTGTTCGGCCTGGGACTCTTCGCCAGCGCCTCGCTGGCCGGTCGGGCCGACTCGGCATCGGCTGCGTCCGGCGGTATCGGAATGGCTTCCAAGCAGAGCAAGCCCGCCGGAAGCGGTTCGACCGCGGTCCGCGGCACCAGGTTTGGGGCCCGCGTCCTTCGTCAGGGCATGACCGGTCCCGACGTGACCGTGCTCAAGAGCATCGTGCGCTCGAAGCGCCTTCTTTCCGGCAGGCTCAATGGCACTTTCGACCCCCCGACGACCAGCGCCGTGCGTCGTTTTCAGAGTTCCGCCGACATCGCCCGGAGCGGCGTCGTCAATCCGGCCACCGCCAGGGCGATGGTCCGTTCGCTGGGCACCGGACACGCATCCTGGTACGGCCCGGGCCTGTATGGAAACGGGACCGCATGCGGCAAGGTCACTCTCCGCCCGACCACCATCGGCCTCGCCCACAAGACGCTTCCCTGCGGCACCAGGGTCCTGATCGGCTTCCGTGGCAAGTACATCATCGCCCCGGTGATCGACCGCGGCCCTTACATTGCCGGTCGGACCTGGGATCTGACCGCAGCAGCCGCCAAGGCAGTCGGACTCACATCCGCTGGCGTCGGCAACGTGCGCCACGCGATCATCAGTCGCGGCAAGTAGGAGTCGCTACAAGCAAGCCGAGGCGGCCGGCGGTCGGCGCTGAAGCCAGGGCGCGTCCTCGCCCCGGCTGCCGCAGCCGCAAACCCGCCTCGGCAGGCACCGCGGCCGTTTCTTTGCAGGGGAAAACCGATCCTTCAGGGGTTTTCACCTGTTTGTACCGTGACCCGCCGCCTCCACGGGGCTGTTGCCGCGTCTGGAGATGCCAGCCGCGGGGTGATTCAGACAAGGAGCTATTGAACAGATGTCAGCAAAGACCTTCCCGAGCCTGGGCCGTCGCACCCAGGTCGTTGCCGCAGCGGCCGGGCTCATCGCCCTGCTCGCAGGCCTCGCCTTCCTGAGCGGCCCCGGCAACCGCGCCGACGCGGCCCCGGGGCAGGCAGTCTACCTCGGCCAGGCGAACGCGAAGCGGATTCCGCTCTGCCCGGAGCGATGCTCGGGCCTCGCGATTGTGAGCGGGTTCCAGGCAAAGGCGGGAGGCGTGGGCAACGCCTACAGGGTGCCTTTCGTGGGAACGATCACGCGATGGCGGATCAAGCTTGGATCGCCCGACGCCAGCCAGCGGAGGTTCTTCGAGAATCGCTTTGGCAAGCAGCCCCAGGCGGCGATCGGTGTTCTCGCCAGGAAGGTGGTCAACGGGAAAACCGTCTTCAAGCTCCGACGGCGCAGCCAGGTTCGGAACCTGACTCCCCATTTCGGCAAGACGGCCACTTTCAACCTGCCCGGCATCAAGGTGAACAAGGGCGACTTCGTGGCCCTGATCATCCCGACCTGGGCTCCCGCTCTCTCGATACCACGCGCCTGCGCGCCGGCTGGTTCCGCGGGGGATGTAGTCAACCCCAAGGTGTGCGATCAGTTCAATGAAAACAACAACTGGGTTGCGAGCCGGGATCGCTCCACTTGCCTGCAGGCGCCCAACATGCGCAACTCGCAGCCCCAGATCAAGGTCAACACCCTTGTTCCCTACGGATGCCGGTTCAACGGCGCCCTTACCTACGGGGTCAGGGTCGAGAGCCGTTAGCAGCACTTCGAGAGGTACGAAGCAAGAAGGACGGCCCCCGGGAGGGGGCCGTCCTTTTTTTGGAGAGGCCAGAGGGGAGGAGAGTGGCCTCATCCGGGGCCCATGGGAGAGAGTGGCCCTTTTCTTTGTTGTGTTTGATCAGGCGGCGTCGGGCAGAACCCGGGGAGTGGCCTGATCTTTCGGGAGGGCCGCTGCTGCGGCCATCACGCTTTGGAATTCGCCCATCGCCACATGGGCGAGAGCCTCAAGGATCTGCTCGTCATCCCAGCCGGCCTCCCGTGCTTCTTCGTGGAGGTAGATCGGCGGGTCACCTTCGGCTTCGAGCGCAGCCTTGAGGTAGGTGAGCAGGGCCTGCTCGCGCGGGTCGGAAGAGGCGAAGCTCCTCGCCCTGGAAACCTCGTCGAGGCCCAGGCCCGCATTGCGGGCGGTCTTCGCGTACTGGACGACGCTGTAGGAGTCGCCCCTGTGCTCGGCCACCGCCAAAGCGATCCGCTGGCGCGTGGCCTGCGGAAGCTCGCCCTGCTGGAGTTCGGCCCGCATCCGGGTGTAAGCGCGCAGTACCGCCGGTGAGCCGGCGAGTACGCCGACCAGCTTGTTCACCTGGCGGCCGCCTACCTGAATGCTCTTCAGAATCGGCGCGCTCTCTTCGGGCGCGGTGAGTTCGTCGTGGATATGGAATCGGCTGACTTCAGTTTTTACGGTCACGATGTCACGCTTTCCGGGTTCCGGGTGTTTCCTGGTAGTACGACTCACGACCCCGCTTTAGTTGCAATTTAGTGAGCCATTACTTTACTTTTAGCTAGTAACTTACCGCAAGTAAGTTATACCCCCTCCGTCGGCGTCCTGCAAGCCCCTTCGCGTATCGTTTCCGCAAGAAGCACCTCGATCCCGGCTTACAAGCCATTTCTTTCGCCCTCAAGGAGTCCGATGGCCGTTCAGACCAATACCCCGGAAGACGTCTTCCAAGCAGTTCGGGAAAACGACGTCCGCTTCGTCCGGCTCTGGTTTACCGATGTGCTGGGGAACCTGAAGAGCTTTTCGATCAACTCGAGCGAACTCGAGCGGGCCTTCGATCAGGGAATCGGGTTCGACGGTGCTTCCCTGACCGGCTTCAATCCGGTCGAGGAGTCGGACATGATCGCCCGTCCCGATGCCAGCACCTTCAGCCTGATTCCCTGGCGTCCGGGCGGCACCGATGCGGTGGCGCGCATGTTCTGTGACATCGAGGTGCCCGGTGGCCATGCCTACGAAGGGGATCCGCGGTGGGTTCTGAAGCGGGCGCTCGATCGGGCGGCCGACCTCGGTTTCGAGGACTATGTGGTCGCTCCGGAGCTTGAGTTCTTCTACTTTCGCTCGGCCCGCCCCGAAAGTGGCGTTCCCGAAGTCCTTGACGAGGGCGGTTACTTCGACCTGACGACCCTCGATGCCGGCTCGGACGTGCGCCGGGAGACCGTGCTCGCTCTCGAGCAGATGGGCGTCCATGTCGCCTCGACCCACCACGAAGCCGGACCCTCCCAGCATGAGCTCGACCTGAAACCGTCCGGAGCGCTGGCCACGGCCGATGACGTAATGACCGCCAAGATCGTGGTCAAGGAGTACGCCGTCCAGCAGGGCTGGCATGCCACCTTCATGCCCAAGCCGCTCGGCAACGCAAACGGCTCCGGCATGCATCTTCATCAGTCCCTGGTCAAGGACGGTCAGAACGCCTTCTTCAACGAATCGAAGCCCGGAGTCCTCTCACCGACCGCAAAGGCCTTCATCGCAGGCCAGCTCCGGCACGCCCGCGAGATCGCCCCGCTCTACGCCCAGTGGGTCAACTCTTACAAGCGGCTGGTACCGGGTTACGAGGCGCCGGTCTACCTTTCCTGGTCGCGTCGCAACCGTTCGTCACTGATCCGGGTCCCTCACCAGCACGGAAGCGATCCCGAAGCCGCCAAGGTCGAGATCCGCTGCCCCGACCCGGCCTGCAACCCGTACCTGTGCCTCGCCGGAATGCTCCAGGCCGGACTCGAAGGCATCGAGAAGGGCTACGAGCTGCCTGAGCCGATGGAAGAGAACCTCTACCACCTCGGCCCTGATGACCTGGCCCAGCGCGGGATCGAGCAGCTCCCGGCGACGCTGGGCGAGAGCATCGAGCTCGCGGCCGACTCGGAACTTGTCCTTCGCACTCTCGGCGAGCACACCTTCCGCCGATTCATCGAGTTGAAACGGCAGGAATGGGACGCCTACCGGGTGCAGGTCACTCCCTTCGAAGTCGAGAGCTTCCTGCCGGTTCTCTAGCTTCTTGGCGCCCGCAGCCTGGTCCTGATCGCGGTCTTCGCGTTGAACGCACCGGCCAGGGCGCGGTCGGCCAGCGAACCTTTCGGCGGGACGGCACCGAGCTGTCTGGCCATGTCGAGTCCGTTGAGGATCGCGGTGATGTGGACGATCTTTCCGTCCTCGAGTGTCAGCAGGTCCACGCCCTCGATGTCCACGCTCGCGCCGTTCGGCCTGAACCCCTCGAAAGTTCCCTTTCCGTCAAATGTGCCGGTCGCGCGCCAGTGGACCGAGGCGCGGTCCCCTTCGGCGGTTATCTGCTGTGCTTCGAGCCGGAAGTCGGGAAAGCAGGCGAAGAGGTTCCCGAACCAGCTCCGGTAGTCCTCCGGCGCCCGGAGCTGCGCCATGCCGACGAAGTCAGCGCGGCTGCCCGGCTTCCAGCAGTCGATCATCCCGTCGACGTCCTGCCTGGCGACACAGTCGAAGTAATGGCTGGCGATCTCAGTCGTCGAGGGCATCGAGTTGCCTTTCCAGGTCTGCCGGACTGGTGACCGGTGCTTTGCAGGTGAAGTTCTCGCAGACGTATGCGGCGGGCATCCCGTTCACGGTACCGCGGTTCAAGAGCAGGGGAGGAATCTTCGCGCCCTCGGACCCTGCGGCCATGACGAGGTTCGGCCGATAGGAATTTCGGGCCAGCGAGACCAGGTCAGCGACGTCGCCGGCGGATCCGTCGGCAGGCCAGACGATCGCGAGCTCGGGTGCAGCGGAGTGGAAGAACGCGAGCGCCTGGAGCAGGTGTCCGAAGGCGCCGGGCTGTCGGGCAGTAGCCGGTGCCAGCAGGCGGAGAACTCCCTCGGCCTTCCGCCGGTACCCGGACTCGCCGGTCAGGCTGGCGAGCCTGAGCAGGCCCAGTGCGGCCGAGGAGCTGCCCGCGGGGATGGGGTGGTCGCCGACGTCCTTGCGCCGGGCTATCAGCTCCTCATGATCGTGCGAGGTCGTGAAGAAGCCACCGCGGGCCGGGTCGGAAAAACGGTCGATCATGGTCTCGGCCACCGCGCGGGCACGTTCGAAGACGCCCGGGTCGAAATCCGCCTGGTAAAGATCGATCAACGCCTCCAGATGGAACGCATGGTCCTCCAGATAGGCGTTAAGTCGGGCCTCTCCCTGCCGCCAGCTCCGCAACAGGTTGCCCTGAGGGCTTCGCATTCCGTTCCAGATGAAGTCGGCGCAGCGGTGTGCGGCCTCCAGATAGTCGGGCCGGCCGAGCACGGCGCCCGCCTCGGCCAGGGCGGAGATCATCAGCGAATTCCACGAACTGATCACCTTGTCGTCGAGGGCCGGCCTGACCCTGGCGCTGCGGGCGGCAAGAAGGCGGTCAGAAAGCTCCTCGATCTCGCGGTCCGGTTCATCGGGAGCCTGCCCCTCCGGCAGATGGAGCACGCTGCGGCCCTCAAGGTGGCCTTCGGGAGTTACGCCGAACACATCGATCGCCCTCGACGCGGCATCGCCAAGCGCTGCCTCGATCTCCTCCGGGGTCCACGTGTAGAACAGGCCCTCGACGCCCTCCGAGTCGGCGTCCAGCGAGGCGTAGAAGCCGCCGGAAGGGTCGAGCATCTCCGAGAGGGCCCAGTCGAGAGTCTTCTGGGCGACCAGGCGGTGCCGCTCGTGGCCGGTCACCTGCCAGGCGCGGAGGTAGGTGCGGGCCAGGAGGGCGTTGTCGTAGAGCATCTTCTCGAAGTGAGGGACGAGCCACCGGTCGTCCACCGAGTAGCGCGCGAAACCTCCGGCGAGCTGGTCGTTGATTCCGCCGGCCGCCATACGGTCGAGCGTGATCTCGGCCGCCTCGGCCTGACCGTTACCGAGCATGAAGTCGAGGGCGGATGCCGGTGGGAATTTCGGCGCCGGACCGAGGCCGCCCAGTTCCCTGTCTGTCTGTTCAGTCAGGTTTTCGGCTCGCCTGGCCACGATCGCGGGGTCGAGCTCACCGGCGGGAGCCCCGATCAGCGAGACGGCGCCCAGTCTCGACCGGACGTCCCCGGCCTGCGCGAGTATCTCCTCGCGTTTCTCGTCCCAGGCCCGGGTCACGGCTTCCATGACCATCATGAAGCTCGGCATCCCCCTCGACGTGTCGGGCGGAAAGTAGGTGCCACCGTGGAACGGGACCCCGTCCGGGTCGAGAAAGGCGGTCAGCGGCCATCCGCCGTGCCCGGTGATCGACTGGACGGCCTCCATGTAGATCGCATCGATGTCCGGCCTCTCTTCCCGGTCCACCTTCACCGGCACGAAATGCTCGTTCATGTAGGCCGCGGTGGCCTCGTCCTCAAACGATTCCCGCTCCATCACGTGGCACCAGTGGCAGGCGGCGTAGCCGACCGACAGCAGGATCGGAACCTGGCGCTCGCGGGCCGCGGCCAGAGCCTCCGGTCCCCACGGCCACCAGTCGACCGGGTTGTCCTTGTGCTGGAGGAGGTAGGGGCTTGTTTCGTCGGCGAGGCGGTTGCTCATTTACACATGATCCGTGATCGGACACACGGACGCGCAAGGTGGGAAGATTGGCGGGGATGGGAATCGAGGCGTCGATCTTCAGCGACTTCTGGCGTGACCAGATCGAGAGCAACGGGCAGGAAGCGATCTTTCTGGTCCTGGTCGGCTTCCTGCTGTCCTTTGGCTTCATCCGGATGAGCACCAGGCTGATGCGGAGCCCGAAGGTGCCCTGGTGGCCGGGCAGCATCGTGAGCGAGGGCGGCCTTCACGTCCATCACCACGTGTTCGGGATCGTCCTGATGATGGCCGCCGGGGCGGTGGCCTTCGTTACGGATGGCGACAGCTGGGTGTTCAACCTCTGTGGTCTGGCGTTCGGGATCGGGATCGGCCTGACCATCGACGAGTTCGCGCTCTGGCTGCACCTGGAGGACGTCTACTGGTCTGAGGAAGGCAGGCGCTCGATCGATGCCACAGTGCTCACTGCCATCGTCCTCGCCCTGCTGATGTTCGGGGTAAGGCCTTTCGAGATCGGCTCGGAGGACCTGGCAACCCTGATCGTCAGTCTCCTGATCGCGCTCATGGTCCTGGTGACCGTGGGCATCTGTTTCCTGAAGGAGCGGATACTCCACGGCTTCATCGGGTTCTTCTTCTGGCCGCTCGCCATCTACGGAGCAAGCCGCCTCGGCAAGCCGTCCTCGGTATGGGCCAAGCGCCGCTACGGAACCAAGAATCCTTCCAAGCAGCGCCGGGCTGAAAAGCGGTTCCGGCCGGATCGCAGGACCCAGAGGTTCAAGGAGAAGTTCCGCGACCTGATCGGTGGCCGCATCACCCTCCAGGAGGCGATGACCCCGACCCCGGAGGTCGAGAAGTCCGAGCCGGTCGAGACGACCGGACCCAGCGGCAAAGACAGCGGCTAGCGCGAGTTGAGCGACATCAGCGAGGTGCCTGGGGCCAGCGGATTGAACCCGGCGCCGTGGCTGCTGATCAGGGCCCCCGAGTTGTTCGAAACGATCGCTCCGGAGTTGTTGGAGACGATGCCGCCGCCGTGGTTGCTCATCAGGGGGCTGACCGGGAGCAGCGAAGCCCCATCGTTGGCGAGCAGGCCTGCAGCATCCGTAGAGAGCAGACCGCCGGTCCCGGCGTTGAAGGAGGCGCCGTCGCTGGCGATCAGGGACGTACCGTCGTTGGCAATGAGGGAAGCGCCATCGTTGGCGATCAGCGGAGCCGAGCCGGCGACCCAGCCACCTGGCAGCAACCCGAGGCCGGACTGGGTGGTGGTCACCATTCGTCCGCAGTCGATCCTCGCGAACACACCTCCACCGGCAACGATCTCGCCACGGTCGAACCCCGGCGCGAGGCCGCTCCTGATCTGGGGCACACCGGAGGACTCGCAGACTTTGCCGGCCGAACCGACCGCGAGGGCAGGTTCGATCCGGTGCTTGAGCAGAAGCCTGCGGGCCTCGGAGGTCTGGCTGACCCCGGACATGTCGGCGTAGATCGAGGCAAGTTCATCCCGCTGGGCGAGACTCAGACCCAGGGTGCTGGCCTGAAGGTCGGCGATTGTTATCGCATTCCAGATGAGCCCGATGTCGATGAAGTAACTGATCGGGTTGCCGGCCGAGGATGCGCTCGCATCATCGCGGCGCGAGGTCGAGCTGCCGGCGCCTCCGGTCCTGCGATAGCCGTTCTTTGACTCGACGAAGGTTCGTCCTCCCAGAGAAATCCAGTTACGGCCGGGCGTGGTCGAAGTCAGAACAACTTCGGCTTCCTGCGAGACAGTTTGGCCTGAGGCCGGGTCGACCGCGTCCTTGAAGGCGTTCAGCTGCAGATCGTTCGGCCCCTGGGCCACGAACTGGAGATCAATCTGGCCCTCCGCGTCGGTCCGGCCAGAGGCGATCACCGTGGCCTTCGGATCACCGTCACGCAGCTCGACCCGGGCTCCCTGGACCACCCGCCCAGTCGCCCCCTCCCGAAGTTGGAGCCGGAAGGCCGAAGGCTGCTTCTTCGCGATCCGGGACTGCTCGCTGATCGGCAGCTGGTTGGCTGGTGCGTTCGGATCGTCACTGAAGAAGATGACGAAGTCATTGCCTTCGCGGGCGAACTTGGCCTTCAGCCTGATCACCCAGCTCTTCTTCTTCGTGATCTTTCCGGTCCTGGCGTTGGATATCCGTTTCACCACCTTCTTGAAGCTGGCCGACTCGACCCGGCCGCCGCTTTCGCGGCTGCGGCTGTAGATGATCTGGGGGTCGTAGGAGCACCCGTAGCGGCGCAGCAGCTCCTGGGCGTCACCCTCATTCCCTTTCACGCCTTCCCGGTATTCGAGGCCGATCAAGGCCTGGGCAAGGGTGAGTCCCTTGCTCTTCTGGAACTTCGAGCGGACCCTGGTTGAAGGCAGGCACTTGCCCGGCTGCCCGTCCAGTCCGGGATCCCAGTAGGAGAGTTTCAGCCTGAGTGGGCTCGAGAGAGAGACAATGGCGCCGACCCCGGCTGCCGGGAACTGGCCGACCACCTCGAACGGTTCGATCTCCCGGCCGGCTAGCTTTCTGGCGGCCAAGTAACCGAGTGGATTACCGTCGAGCCTGGTCGGCAGCAAGTAGCTGATCGTGTCGGCTATCTCCGCGGCAGACAGGCCTTTGTAGATCCCCTTGGTCACATCGGGGAGTCGTTGTTCGAAGTCGGTCGAGAATGACGCAGGTGACGTGACCACGGCTTCGCATCCCGCGCCGGCCGGGTCGACGTTGTCCCGGAGCAGAATGTCATTCACCGCTTCACCGCACTCGATCTCGAAATCGATGAGGCTGTCGTTGGCGATGATGTAGTCCGGGCCATGGTCACCGCGCAACTGGTCGCTGCCTCGCCCGCCGGTGATCAGGTCACCGCCCGGTCCCCCGTCGATCACGTCCCGTCCGGAAGTACCCGGCAGGGTGTCGTCGCCTTCCTCGCCGTAAAGCATCGAGATGTCAGTCGAGCCCTGGCCGGCCTCGATCAGGCCCTCTGACGCAGTTATCTCGATGCTGTCGTTGCCGTCGCCAAGCAAAGCCGAAACGACCCAGGGAGTTTCGTTGCCGATCGGGCAGTCGACGGTGGACGGATTGACCTGGACGCAGGGAGCGATCGGGTCGAGGGTGGCCGTCTGGTCGGATACCCTCACGTTGGTCCGGGTGGTCCGGTTCACCTTGACGGTGTTGGTCTCGCCGGGCGTAGCGCTCAGGCTGATGATGTCCGAGTCGTCGATGATCGATCCATCAGTCGATACATTCGCCGCCCGGGCTGAGCCGGTGTAGACGAAGGCGGCAAGAAGTGCCAACGCGAAAATCGACCTCTGGGTGCGGCCGGACCGTACTACCGACTTGCTCACGTTTTCTCCCTGAAGGGCTTCCCGCCCGAGTGTTGATTCGCCCAGTCTAGAGCGACCCCACGGTCGCCACGTGAATTCGTGCCGGGCTAGATCTCCCGGGCGCGGAGTTCGGCCCGGCGGATCTTTCCCGACGCGGTCTTCGGCAGCTCGTCGGTGAACTCGATCAGGCGGGGGTACTTGTAGGGAGCCGTCTCGCGGCGGCAGTGTTCCTGAAGGTCCGCTACCAGGGCTTCGTCCCCGGTGCCTTCCCTGAGCACGACGACCGCCTTCACCACGGAGCCCCTTTCTTCGTCGGGCGCCGCTACTGCGGCCGCCTCGGCCACCGCCGGGTGGCTGAGCAGGGCGGACTCGACCTCTACCGGTCCGATCCGGTAGCCGGCCGACGAGATCACATCGTCATTCCTGCCCTGATGGAAGAGGTAGCCGTCCTCGTCGGCGGTGACCAGATCCCCGGTCGGCCACCAATCGCCGTCGAAAGTGCTGCCGTCGACGTAGCTGCTGAAGAATGTGGGGGAGCTTTCCGCCCTGACCTGCAGCTCGCCCTCGACTATCCGGGTCTCGATGCCGGGCAGCGGGCGGCCCATCGAGCCCTCCCGGCCCGCCACCAATTCCCCGGGGCGCATTCCGGTCACGGCTCCGGTCTCGGTCTGGCCGTAACCGTCGGCGATCTCGATGCCGGTCGCCTCCCTGAACGCACCGATCACCTCGGGGTTGAGTGCCTCTCCGGCCGAGACCATGCGCCTGAGCGACGGGGCGGGGGAGAGTTCGGTCCGCCTCGCCAGGATGCGGTACTCGGTCGGCGCCTGACAGAGCACGTTGACCTCCTGCTGCCGGACGATATCCATCCGGGTCGCGGGGTCGAACCGCCCCTCGACCAGCAGCGCCTTCGCGCCCCGCATCCAGGGAGCGATGAAAGAGTTGCGCGACGACTTCGACCAGCCCGGTGCGGCCGTGCACCAGCAGAGGTCATCGGGTCCTGCCCCGAACCAGTGCTGGGCCTGGAGAGCCTGGCCGAACAGGTAGCTCTGGGAGTGGACGACGCCTTTCGGTTCCGCCGTTGTCCCGGAGGTGAAGACGATAAGTGCGGGATCACCGGCGTCGAGGTCGGCCACTTTCGCCGGGGTTGCCTGGGCCAGGTCCTCGTCGAAGATGCGCTCCAGGTCATTCAGGTCGAAGGCCGGTATGCCGTCGGGCAGGTTGGCGAGGTAGTCGGCTTCGCCGATCGCCAGCGAGGGGTTCGTCGCCCCCACCCGGTAGGCGAGATCGTGTTCGCTCAGCTGGGGGTTCAGCGGCAGGGCGATCGCTCCCATGCGGAAGCAGGCGAGCATCGCGACCACCCACTCGATCCGGCTTCCGACCAGGATCATCACGACGTCTCCGCGTCGCACACCCCGGTCCAGCATGGCCCCGGAAAGGCCGAGCGAACGGGCAAAGAGGTGCGAGAAGCAGAAGACCTCCCGCTTCCCTCCACCGTCAATCGTGATCACAGCTTCCTGGGAGAACGGAAACTTCTGGATTACGTCATCGATGAAGTTCAAGGCGGTCCGAGTCTAGTCGCCCGAAAAACAAAACCGGGTTCAATTCACCGGTGCTATATCCCGGTGAATTGAACCCAGATGGAAAAACCGCTCGCTTGGGGGCTAGTTCTCGTACTTCTTGATGATGCGGAGGCTGCCTTCGGGCGCGGCGTCGGTGCACAGGTGGCAGAGGACGCACTCGTCGAGCTGGCCGGGAACGATCTCGGTGCCGTTTTCCGTTGCCTTGAAGATGCCGACCGGGCA
>DAIQCC010000002.1:194581-230976 GCA_036780865.1 Solirubrobacterales bacterium
TCTTCCAGCTTCTTTGCCAGCTCGGGATCGGAGGCGGCGGGTTCGTCGAGCTCGATGTCGATGAAGACGCTGTCGAGCGTCTCCGAGTTCACGGAACCACTCATTTCTGGATCCTTTCCTTGACTGCGTCGGGGATCTCGTCGATCCGCTCCACTACCGTGATGCCGGCAGCCTCGAGACGCTTGATCTTCTCGGTCGCCGAATCTTCCTTGCCCTCGACGATGGTTCCGGCGTGACCGAAGGTCATGCCCTTCATCGACTCGTCGTCCATGAACTTGCCGGCCATGAAAGCGACGATCGGCAGGCGGGAGTTGTTCTCCTGCTGCCAGTCGGCGAGCTGGGCTTCCATACGGCCACCCGGCTCGGAGTAGATGACGATCGCCTGGGTTTCCTCGTCGGCTTCGAAATAGGGCATCAGCTCCGCGTAGGTGGACCCGATGATCGCGTCGCCGCCGATCGAAACGGCGGTTGACACGCCCAGGCCGGCGGCCGTGAGCGACGAGGAGATTTCGGTGGTCATGCCGCCGGAGCGGGACATCACGCCGACCACTCCCGGCTTGTACGACTTGGCTGCATCCTTGGCCGGGCCGCCGATACCACCCATCTTGCAGACCTCGGGAACGATCAGGCCGAGACAGTTCGGGCCGATGATCCGGGCGTCATGCATGTCGGCGAACTCGACCATCTGGGCCACGTCGCCTCTCGGCACGCGCTCGGTGACGACGACGATCAGCTTGATGCCGTTGGCGATCGCTTCGATGACCGCGTCCTTGGTGAACCCCGGGGGTACCGTGACGATCGATCCGTCGATCTGGCTGCCGTGGTTCTCGACCGCCTGGGCGACGGTGTCGAAGACCGGTACGCCGTGAACCTCGCGGCCCTTGCGCCCGGGCGTGACGCCTCCGACGACCTTCGAGCCGTAATCGAGGCATTCCCTCGTCAGGTTGACCGCTTCGCGGCCGGTGATGCCCTGGACGATGAAGGTGGTGTCCTTGTTCAGGAGGATGCTCATGCTCCCGCCCCTTCCTGGATCTTGGCAACTGCTCGCCCGGCGGCGTCCCAGAGGGAGACCGAACGGTCGCAGTATTCGACGCCGTAGTAGTCGAGGATCTTGTTGCCCTCGTCCTCCCATGCGCCCGGAATTCGAAAGATGGCGATCGTCTCTGCCGGGTCCTTGCCCAGCTCGAGACAGGCCTTGATGACGCCACGGGCGACGATGTCGACCCGGGTGTTGGAGACGATCGACATCATCACGGCGATCTTCTCGACGCCGTCCTTCTTGAGGACTTCCTTGGCAAGGCCGCATGCCTTGGCGACCGACGGGTTGCCGCCGATTTCCGAGTAGTTGGCCGGCTTGCCGCCCTGGTTGCGGACCGCGTCGGTGAGGGTCAGCGACCCGCCGCCGGCGCCGATGACCAGCCCGAGATTGCCGTCGAATCCGTGATCCTTGCCCTGGATGACGCCGCGATGATCGGCCGCGTCAATCTCAAGCACGTTGTTCTCGAACTCGGAGTGGACGTAATGGTCCCGGCTCGTTCCCGGGTCTATGCCGAGATCCTTCTGGAGCAGCTTCTTCTGGCGACCCTCGGCTTCGGCCTCGAGCTCCATGTGGGCATCGAGGGCAACGAACGTTCCGTCAGTCAGTTCGGCCAGCGGGTTGATCTCGGCGAGAGTCATGTCGTACTCACGGAACAGTCGGGCGAGCCTGGCGAGGATCGGGGTGGCGCGGTTGAGCTGGGTACCGGTCACCCCGGTGGCGGCGATCACCTGCTTGGCCTCGAAGTCGCCGACCGGAAGCAGGTTCGATACGTGACCGCGACCGACGTGGTCGGGGTGCTCCTCTGCGACCTGTTCGATGTCGATGCCGCCCATGTCGCTGAAGAGCATCAGCGGACGCTTGGCGGTGCCGTCCCAGACGACCGAGGCGTAGTACTCCTGCTTGACCTCGGCCTTGGGGTCGACGAGCACTCCGACCGGCATGTGTCCGTTGATCTCCAGCTTCAGGATTTCTTCGGCGTACTGCGCAGCTTCGTCGGGCGTGTCGGCGAACTTGACGCCGCCCGCCTTCATTCGGCCACCGGTCAGCACCTGGGACTTGATCACGGTCGGACCGCCAATTTCCTCGGCGATCTTCCGTGCCTCTTCGGGGGTCTGGCAGAAGCCGTACTTGGTGACCGGGATTCCGGCCAGCTCGACGATCTTTCGTGCCTCGTATTCGTAGAAGATCATTGCCGCGAAAATCTATTCCAGAACAGGCGGGCCGGTTATTCCGATTGACTTGCTAGGAATCGGCGCCTGATTCGGTGCCAGATAGTCTGCGCCTCGTGCTTCGCCGCCTCGCAACGCTCTCCCTGGCCCCGCTGCTTGCCGCGATCATCCTCGCCGGATGCGGCGCGGGAGACGTGATCGACCCGAACAAGACCGAGATCGCGGTCCGGTTCGATGTCAGGGAGGCAACCGGAGAGCCGATCAAGTCGGTTTCCTGCCCCTCCGATGTGCCGGTGTCGATCGGCACCAGGTTCGTTTGCGAAGTGGAAGCGGTTTCCGGTGCCAGAGCCCTGGCCGAACTGGAGATCGTCAGCGAGGACGGGGACATGCGCATGTACGGCCTGACCGCGCCGTGACCGCGAAACACCCGTTTTCGGGTCCTTCGCCCGGAGATGCCGGTTAGGTACTTACCCGCAGAGTTGTCGGGACCGGACCGCAAACGGCACCTATCTGCGTCACAATTCGGTAACCGGCTTACACCCGCGTCGACACCTCCAGCCGGCGCGTAGACCAAGGAGTTGAATACCGCCAGTGAGTGAGACGACCGAGGTGACCGCCCCCACGAAGAACGCCAGGCTGCTCGCCTGGGTGGATGAGATCGCCGCGCTGACCCAGCCCGATTCAATTCACTGGTGTGACGGATCCGCCGGGGAGTACAACGCTCTCGCTGAAGCCCTCGTAGAAGCCGGCACTTTCGAGAAACTCTCAGACGCCAAGCGTCCGAACTCATATCTGGCGCTGTCCGATCCGGGTGACGTCGCCCGGGTCGAGGATCGCACCTTCATCTGCTCCGAAAAGGAAGAGGACGCCGGTCCGACCAACAACTGGCGCGACCCCGAGGAGATGCGGGAGACCCTGAAGCCGCTGTTCGAAGGGTGCATGAAGGGCCGGACCATGTACGTGGTTCCGTTCTCTATGGGTCCTCTCGGCTCCAACATCGCCCACATCGGCGTACAGCTGACCGATTCCGCCTACGTCGCAGCCTCGATGAGGATCATGACCCGCATGGGCCAGGGTGCACTCGACGTACTCGGTGAGGACGGCGAGTTCGTGCCCTGCATCCACTCGGTCGGGATGCCGCTCGCGGAAGGCCAGGAGGACGTTCCTTGGCCCTGCAACGCTGACAACAAGTACATCGTCCATTACCCCGAAACCCGCGAGATCTGGTCCTACGGCTCGGGCTATGGGGGCAACGCCCTGCTCGGCAAGAAGTGCTTCGCACTGCGGATCGCCTCCGTGATGGCCCGCGACGAGGGCTGGATGGCCGAGCACATGCTGATCATCAAGATGACCAGCCCCGAAGGCGAGTCCAAGTACGTCACTGCGGCCTTCCCTTCGATGTGCGGCAAGACCAACCTGGCGATGCTGATTCCGACCATGGAAGGCTGGACGGTCGAAACGGTCGGCGACGACATCGCCTGGATGAAGTTCGACGAGGAAGGACGCCTGCGGGCGGTCAACCCCGAGGCCGGATTCTTCGGCGTTGCCCCCGGCACCGGTGCCGACTCGAATCCGAACGCCATGGCGACGATCACGGAGAACACCGTCTTCACCAACTGCGCGAAAACCGATGACGGCGACATCTGGTGGGAGGGCATCGGCCCGGCCCCCGAGCACCTGATCGACTGGCACGGCAACGACTGGACACACGACTCCGAGACGCCGGCCGCCCACCCCAACGCTCGCTTCGCTGCTCCGGCGTCACAGTGCCCCACGATTGCTCCCGAGTGGGAGGATCCCGCCGGCGTACCGATCGACGCCTTCCTCTTCGGCGGGCGCCGGGCCAGCGTCGTGCCGCTCGTGTCCGAGTCCTTCGACTGGAACCACGGTGTCTTCCTGGCGGCGACCATGTCTTCCGAAACGACCGCGGCGGCAACCGGGGCGGTAGGGAAGCTGCGATTCGACCCGATGGCCATGCTGCCCTTCTGTGGCTACAACATGGCCGACTACTTCGGCCACTGGCTCAAGATCGGCGAGACCGAGGGCGCGCAACTGCCGAAGATCTTCTACGTCAACTGGTTCCGCAAGGATGACGACGGCAAGTTCATCTGGCCGGGATTCGGCGACAACAGCCGGGTACTCGAGTGGGTCTTCAATCGCTGCGACGACGAAGGGGAAACCGTCGAGACCTCGATCGGCTTGCTGCCGAAGGTCGAGGATCTCGATCTCGATGGCGTCGACGTGACTCCGGAGCAGATGGACGAACTCCTCAAGGTCGACGATCAGGCGGTCGCAGCCCAGCTGCCACAGATCGAGGAACACCTGGCGAAATTCGGCGACGACCTTCCCGACGAGATCAGGAATCAGTTCGAAGCCCTCAAGACCCGGCTCGGCGCCTGATCGAAATCCCCGATGGCCCTGCTCGGAGTCATCGGCGGTAGCGGTCTCTACGGTCTGAACGACAAAGGTCCCGCCGACGCCGGACCGGAGTCCACCCCATGGGGCCCGACATCGGGCCCCGTGGTCGTTTCGATGGTCGGAGCAGGTGTCGCCTTCATCGCGAGGCACGGCACCGACCACTCGATCGCGCCGCACAGGGTCAATTACAGGGCCAACGTCCATGCCCTGCGCGAGGCCGGCTGCGACCGGATCCTCGCGGTCTCCAGCGTGGGAGGGATCGCGCCGGCGTTCGGACCGGGTGAACTCGTCGTCCCCGACCAGCTGATCGATTACACCTGGGGCCGGGAGATGACATTCCAGGCCGAAGGCGACCCGGTTGTGCACTTCGACTTCACCGATCCGTACTCACCGGAATGGCGATCCAGGGTTGTGGCCGGCCTGAAAGACCTGGAGATCGACTTCATCGACGGCGGCACCTACGCCGCCACGCAGGGTCCACGCTTCGAATCTGCAGCGGAGATCCGCCGGCTGGCGGCCGATGGCTGCCATGTGGTCGGAATGACCGGGATGCCCGAGGCCATTCTGGCCCGCGAAGCGGGACTGGACTACGCCGCCGTCTGTCCGGTCGGCAACCTTGCCGCCGGAATCGCCTCCGAAGAACTGAGGATGACCGACGTGATCGCAGCGGTGGGCCCGGGAATGGAGCGGGTCACCAGGCTGATTTCCGGGTTGGCCACCTGACAAGGCGGGCCCGCGGTCACCCTTCGGAGCTGCCCGGGTCTCAAGAGGTGGCCGCGTGCAGCACGCCGACTTAGGATGTCCCCATGAGCGAGGAGACCAAGAAGTACCTGCTGCCTGAGTCGGAAATCCCCACCCACTGGGTGAACATCATGGCTGACGCTCCCTCGGAGCCGTTACCGCCGCTCAGTCCGGCCACCGGTCAGCCGGCTGGACCCGACGACATGTCAGCCATGTTCCCGATGTCCCTGATCGAACAGGAGATGTCACCGGAGGAGTCGATCGAGATTCCGGAGGAGGTGCGGGAGATCTACAGGCTCTGGCGGCCGACTCCGCTGATCCGCGCCACCCGGCTGGAACAGGCCCTCGATACTCCGGCTCACATCTACTACAAGTACGAGGGGACCTCGCCGGCCGGCTCCCACAAGCTGAACTCCGCGGTGGCTCAGGCCTTCTACAACCGTGAGGCCGGTACCAGAAAGCTGGTTACCGAGACCGGGGCGGGGCAGTGGGGCTCGGCCCTCTCCCTGGCCTGCCAGTGGTTCGGCATCGAGTGCGAGGTATTCATGGTCGGTGTTTCGTACGACCAGAAGCCCTACCGTCGGGCCATGATCGAGACCTGGGGTGCGTCGGTCCACCGCAGTCCTTCCGACCTGACCGAGGCGGGGCGGTCGCAGGCGGGCCACCAGAGCGGCAGCCTCGGGATCGCGATCTCCGAGGCGGTTGAAGTCGCCGCCAGCTCCGCGGACGCCAACTACGCGCTCGGGTCGGTGCTCAACCACGTCTGCCTGCATCAGACCGTGATCGGGCAGGAATCGATCGCTGCGATGGAGATGGCAGGCGAGTACCCGGATGTGGTGGTCGGCTGTGTCGGCGGCGGCTCCAACTTCGCCGGCCTGATCAACCCTTTCCTGCGGGAGAACATCCGGAATGGCAGGAAGACCAGGTTCCTCGGCGCGGAGCCGGCGGCCTGCCCGACCCTGACCCGTGGCCGGTACGCCTACGACTTCGGGGACACGGTCGGGATGACTCCGCTGATGCCGATGTACACCCTGGGTCACGATTTCGTGCCGCCGCCGGTCCACTCGGGTGGTTTGCGCTACCACGGGGACGCGCCGAGCCTCTGCGCCTTCGTTCACGAAGGGATGGTCGAGGCGACAGCGGTCTCGCAGGGCGCAGCCTTCGACGCGGCCCTGCTCTTTGCCCGGACCGAGGGAATCATCCCCGGGCCGGAGCCTGCCCACGCGATCCGCGCGGTGATCGAGGAGGCCGAGGCGGCAAGGCAGGGGGGTGAAGAGAGGGTGATCCTGCTCGGGCTCTCCGGCCACGGCCACTTCGACATGTCCGCGTACCAGGCCTACCTGGCCGGGGAGCTGACAGATCTGGAGTTGTCACAGGACGAACTCGACGCGGCGATTGATCGCCTGCCCGAGGCGCCTGCAATCGCCTGAGCATGCGGCGGCCCGGGCCGCACCCCGGGGGCAGGAAGGGTGTTACCTTCCTCGAATGCTCAAGGCAGGGTACGAACGGACATGGCGCTGGATGCTGCTTTCCGCAGCTGTTGCGCTGGCCGCACTCGCGGTCCTGGCTGCCCCTGCCAGGTCGGCTGACCCGTACACGGTCGAGTCCGACATCGCGTACGGGCCGGCCAATGACCAGCCCGGTTCAAACCTGCTCGACGTGTATGTGCCGGTCGAGGAATCGCCCCGTCCTCGACCCGTGTTCGTCTGGATCCACGGGGGCGGGTGGTTCACGGGCGACAAGGTCAGCTCGACCATGCCGTTCAAGGCGAAGACCCTGGTCGACGCCGGATACATCTTCGTCTCGGTCAACTACCGGCTTTCCCCCGACCTGAGCGGACCGCTGGCACTTTCGCCTGAGCGTCTCAGATTCCCGACCCACTACCTGGATGCGGCTCGCGCCCTGGGCTGGGTGAACCGGAACATCGGCGACTTCGGTGGCAACCCCAACCGGATGCTGACCGGAGGCGACTCGGCCGGTGGGCAGATCTCGACGCTGCTGGCAACCAGGCCGGCCTACCTCAAGGCCCGGGGAATGTCGACCTCACAGATCAAGGGGATCTTCTCGCTCGACTCAGTCGGCTTCGACGTGCCGCGCATGATGACCCCCGCCTACCGAAGGATCAACGCCGGCTTCCAGAGGATGATGTTCAACGCATTCGGTACCCCGTCGGAAGAGCGAAAGCGGCCGAACTGGGCTTCAGCATCGCCGCTCCGGTTTGCAGATCGCAGCGATCCACCGATCTTCTACGTGGTGCCGACCACCTCGCCGGACCGTTGGGCCGACGCAGGGAAAATGGCCACGAAGCTGGGCCAGCGCCTCGGTCTGGTTTCTCATCGGGTACCAACCGAGCATGCGGGCGTCGTGCCCCTGCTCGGAAACCCTGAAGGGGACATGGGAGTGACCAGGCCCCTGATGAGATTCGCAGCCTCTGCGATCAACCCGGTGCGCTACTCCCCGGTGATCATCGGGAGCCGTTCCACTGTCGCCAGGGGTCGGGCGAGGACCGGTGTGATCAGTTTGAGGATCACCTCTGATCCGGCTGCCAGGCTGGTCACCTGCCGGGTCGACGGGCGTCGGGAAACCCTCTGCCCCCGAAAGTGGAGGCTGAATGTGGGGCCGCACAAGTTGAGAGTTTCCACCTATGACGGCACTGGCAGGGTCAGCGTTTCCCGGCTTGTGAGCCTGAAGGTCGGCCGATGACCGAAACATTCTCGAGTCGCGACCGAGCCGTTCTGGCTGTATTGCTATCGGCGCTCGCCGTCCTCCTGGCAATCCAGGCTGCCCCAGCCACCGCCGCCCGCAGCTACATTCCTTCGTTTGCGGCGGTCAAGACCGACAAGGGCCCGGTCTTCCGCGACGGCTGCCTGATCTACACGAATGCGGTCACCTCACCGCCCTGTCGCTACGGCGCGGTCGGCTCGGAGAAAAAGGTCGTCGTCTTCGGTGACTCCCATGCGCTCCAATGGACCCCGGCCCTGATCGAGCTGGCCGAAAGGCGTGGCTGGGAACTCACGATGCTGATGCGCAAGAGCTGTACCGCCGCGATCGTGAACATCAGTCCCGTCTGCAACCGCTGGCGTCACAACGCCCTGAAACGCATCAGGACCGAGAAGCCGGGGCTCGTCTTCGTCGCCAGCAACACGGCGACCAACACATACGTGATCAAGAACGGGAAGCGGCTCAGCCGCGCCGCCAGCGAGCCCCACTTCCGCAAGGGGATGTACGACACCCTGCTGAAACTGCGCAAGTCCGGCGCCCAGGTCACGGTCATGAGGGATCTCCCGATGTCCAGCGAATTCCTGCCTTCCGTTTGCGTCTCGCAGAATCGCGATGACCCGGGCCGCTGCGCCTTCCCGGCCAGAAGGCCGCTTTCGGAGGCATACGATTTTGCCGCTGCCAAGCGGCTGAAGGCTGTCCAGATAATCGATCCGCTGCCCAAGGTATGTCCCGGTGGTCGCTGCCGGGCCGTCCACGGCACCGTCCTCAAGTACCGCGACCGGGGCCACATCAGCGCCACCTACAACCGGCTGCTGACCAACTGGCTGGGCGCTCGCCTTCAGGATCCGTTCGGGGCCTGAGGCCGCTACCTCGCCCTTGCGCCCGGGTTCTGGATGTATGGCGTCCCGGCTCTCAGCCCTGCTCGCACTGATCGTCATCGCTCTTGTCGGAGCGGGGTCCGCGTCGGCCTCTGTCGAGAAGCCGGCTCGTCAGATCCTGGACCTGAACTACAACGTGGACGAGGTCGGCCCGGCGGACGTTTCCCAGAACAGCCTGGACATCTACCTGCCGGCCGTGCCCGCAGGTGGCAACAGCGCACCGCGTCCCGTCGTCATCTACATCCACGGGGGAGGCCTCATGGTCGGGGACAAGTCGAACCGAATGCCGGACAAGGTCCGCCTGTTCAATGATCTCGGATATGTCTTCGTCAGCATCAACTACCGGCTCTCGCCGGTGTTGGCCGACGATCTCTCGGGAGCCTTCGCTGCGGACCGCGTCCGGGCCCCCGATCACATCGCCGACGTGGCAGAGGCGATCGGCTGGCTTTCCAGAAACATCAGCTCATATGGAGGAGACCCGGATCGAATCGTCCTGATCGGACATTCCTCCGGCGCTCATCTGGCCGCCCTCGCGGCAACCAGTCCCGCATGGCTCCGCGGCCGGCAGGTTTCGCCCCGGCAGGTACTGGGCGCGGTCACCCTGGACACCGACACGCTGAACATCCGGGCCGAAGCCGACCCTGCCGCCCAGGGTGTTTCTTTTTCCCGCCGGACCATGCTGTGGCAGACCTTTGGCACCCCGGGTGAAGAGGCAGTCGAACCGCGGTGGGACAGGGTCTCTCCTCTTCTTCAGGCAGATTCCACCGACCCTCGCTTCCTGCTGGTGACTCAGGCCGGAAGGCCCAACCGGATTGCCTCCAGCCGTGCGATGGCCACTGCCCTCGGCCAGGACCCGGACTCATCGGTCTTCGGCGCGCCCTACGACCACGAGGGGATCAACACGCAGCTCGGTGCGTCCGGCGACACATCCGCCATGACCGAGATGGTGCGGGAATTCGTTCGTTCCGCTGTGGAATCGGCCAGGCCGGCCGGCGTCACGATCTCCAGAAGGCCCGCGAAGCGTGTCGTGCTCTGGGTCAAGCGTAAGGGCGCACCCGCGCAGTCAGGCAAGCCGCGGCGCAAGGTGACCTTCGCCTTCCGCGGTACCGGCCGGGCGACCGGAACCCAGTGCCGGATTGACGGACAGAAGTTCCGTAGCTGCCGGAGTCCGGTCAGCTACAGCCTGAGGCCGGGTGCCCACACCTTCAGGGTCCGGGCGCTTTACCCAAGCGGGAGACCGGGCGACGGGAGGAAGATCAACTTCCGCATCATCGCTCGTCGATCCCGCCGCTGAACCGAGCCCCTCCCAACCATCAGTTGCTTCGATTGGGAGGGGCGGGTTTGGAATGGGAGCCGGTCGAGACCGGCGCAACTGCAGTCAAGCCCTAGAGGCCGTACTGCTCCTTCAACTCTGGATCCTTCTCGGCAAGCATCTCGGCCAGCTCGACCATCACCTTGCACTGCTTCCAGGTGGCGTCGTCCTGCATCTTGCCGTCGATCATGTGAACGCCCCGGCCGTCCGGGATCGCCTCGATGACCTTCTTGGCGAAGATGACCTCATCGACCGGCGGCGAGAAGACCTTCTTCGCGACGGCGATCTGGGCGGGGTGGAGGGACCAGGCGCCTACGCAGCCGAGCAGGAAGGCCGAGCGGAACTGGGCCTCGCAACCGTCGAGATCCTTGATGTCACCGAACGGACCGTAGAAGGGAAGAATGTCGTTCGCGGTGCAGGCATCGACCATGCGGGCGATCGAGTAATGCCAGGGATCCTGCTGGGCGCTCACGCGGGCGGCCTCCGGGTTTTCCGCGTCCGGGTCCTCGAGCGAGCGGTAACCGGGGTGGCCACCACCGACCCGGGTGGTCTTCATGCGGCGGGAGGCAGCAAGGTCGGCCGGGCCGAAGCTCATTCCCTGCATCCGAGGGCTGGCGGCGGCGATGTCCTCGACGTTGGTCACGCCCTGCGCGGTCTCGAGGATCGCGTGGATCAGGATCGGGCGCGTCACGTTGCCCTTGGCCTCGAGCTGGGCGAGCAGCTGGTCCACGTAGTGGATGTCCCAGGGTCCTTCGACCTTGGGAACCATGACCACGTCGATCCTGTTGCCGACTTCGGTGACAAGTGTGGTGAGGTCATCGAGGACCCAGGGGCTCTCCAGCGAGTTGATCCGGGTCCACAGCGGCGTGCCACCGAGGTCGGCTTCCCTGGCGACCTTGACCAGTCCGGCCCGGGCGGCCTCCTTGTTGTCGACCGGCACGGCGTCTTCGAGGTTGCCGAGCAGAATGTCGGCCTGTTTGGCCATGTCCGGCACTTTCGCCGCCATCTTTTCGTTTGAGGCATCGAAGAAGTGGATCATCCGGGAGGGGCCGAAGGGGACCTCGGTGATCGGATCCGGAGCGCCGATCGCCTTGGGCTTGAAGAAGTTCCTGGGGTTGCGCAAGATGCTCCTTGAGGGTCGTCTTGAGAGGTGGTCATTAGGCGCGATAAAGCGGCATCAGCGCCACCGGGAGGGTATCTGGAATCGGGCCGCTTCAGTCAGTAGAGTGCCGTCCGTGTCAGGAGGGCGACAGGTACCCAGGGGGAATCGTCGGCGCGGTTGCGGGCATCGGCCTGCTTCTGCTGCTCGTCGCCTTTCCGTCGTTCGCCCGGTCGGCTGATTACTTCGCACCGGGTCCGAACATGCCCGGCAACCGGCTGGGCCTGAACGTGGCCCCGCTGCCAAACGGAAACGTTCTCGTAGCCGGTGGGTACGACGGCTCGAACCGGCTTGCCAGCGCCTGGGTGTTCAACCCGGCTGACGGCTCATTCACGGCCACTGGTTCGATGGGGACAGCCAGACAGCAATCGGCCACCGTGCCAATTGCCGGAGGTCAGGTGCTGGTCGCCGGCGGTTTGGACGATTCGGGGCAGCGGCTGAACACGGCCGAGATCTATGACTCGGCGAGCGGAACTTTCTCACCTGTGACCGGCACCATGGATACGGCTCGCCAGGCGCCCGCCACCGCGCTGCTGCCGGACGGCCGGGTGCTGATCGCGGGCGGCTTCAACGGCGGTCTGTACTTCAGTTCGGCCGAGATATTCGACCCGGTAACGCAAACCTTTTCGCCGACCGGCGCGCTGAACACGGAACGAGCGTTCGCGGTTGCGGCGCCCCTCCCCGGTGGCCGGGTGCTGGTCGCCGGTGGCTTGAGCCCCGGGGGCACCCTCGATTCCGCCGAAATCTATGACCCCGCAACCGGACAGTTCACAGCGGTGACGGACTCGATGATTTCCGGTCGCTCTCAGGCATTCGCCATCACGATGCCCGACGGCGCAGTACTGATCGGCGGGGGTGCCAATGACTCCCTCGCCTATCCCGATGACGCAGAGACCTTCGAGCGCTGGTCGGAGAGTTTCCTCCCCTTCGATTCGGGGATCGGAGGTGCGCGCGCCCTGGGCTCGTCGGCGAGCCTTCAGGACGGCCGCGCCGTCGTTTTCGGGGGCGTCGCGACTTTCAACGGGACTCCCCTCAACTCGACTGTTGTTTTCAACAGCGCCCCCTTCATGAGGGGAATCGGCGGAATATTTGGTGATCAGGTCGTCGGCACCACCTCGTCCCTGCGCCAGGTCAGGATCACGAACCTGGGCTCACAGGTATTGCGGATAGGGGGCGGAGCGACGATCGAGGGTGACGATGCCGCGGACTTCGAAATCCGTTCGGACGAGTGCGCCGGCCGCAGCCTTGAGTTCAGGCAGTCCTGCGTGATCGGGATTACGTTCGCTCCCTCCGACCTGGGTCCGCGTGGGGCTGATCTGGTGATCAATGCGAATACCGATCCGGTCGAGAACGTGTTCTGCCTCTGCGGGAACGGAGTGGAAGCGCCAGTCGGGCCGACCGGTCCGACCGGGGACACCGGATCAACCGGTGATGTCGGTCCCACAGGCGGATCTGGCCCGACCGGCCCCACAGGTTCTTCCGGCGGCACGGGTGACACAGGCCCCGCCGGGCCAACCGGGCCAACCGGGCCGCAGGGTGACGTGATTCCACCTTCCAAGCCGGTGATCAAGCAGACCGTGAAGCAGCGCCGGCTGATTCAGGGCCGCAGTTTCGCCTTCGCGAGGATCTCCTGCGCGAGCTCCTGCCGGGTGAACCGGGCGACCGGAGCGATCCGGGCCGGGGTGGGCCGGAAGGCCAAAGTGAAGGTGACGGTGCCAAAGAGGCTTTCCGGAGGCGGCAGCGTGTCGGCCCGGGTGATGATCCCGTCGGGCATCGTCACGCGCCTGAAGGCTGCCGGCAGGCGTTCCCGGATCGGCATCACCATCGCGGCAACAAGTGACGGTGGCCGGACGACGAAGTCGATGGTCGTGATCGTGAGGGCGAAGTGAGATGGTGAGGAACGCACTCCGAACCTCGATGCTGGTGCTGGCCGCAGCCGCCGGAATTCTCTTCCTGGCCGGGTCGGCCCAGGCTGCCGCTTACTTCAGCAGCACCACCTCGATGGGAACGGCCCGTTGGGGTCCGGGTGCCGCGCCACTTCCCGACGGCAGGGTTCTGGTTGTGGGAGGCCGTGATGGCGCCACCAACGAAACCAACACGACCGAGATCTTCAACCCGGCGACCCTTTCGTGGACTCCAGCAACCCCGATGAGCATTCCCCGATACGGGGCGGCCGCCGTGCCCCTTCCGGACGGCAGAATCCTCGTCGCCGGCGGTCGCATAAACGCCGGAATTGGCACGAACACCGCCGAGATCTTCGACCCTGCGACCAACACCTGGACGGCCACCGGATCCATGACCCAGGCCCGGTACAACTCAGGCGCAGCACCCCTGCCGGACGGCCGGATACTGATCGCCGGCGGATTCAGCGGCACACCTTCGAGCCAGTACCTGGCCACGACAGAGATTTACGACCCGGCCACGGGTACCTTCAGCGGCGGCAACGCGATGTCCGGTCCCCGATCCGGAATCGCGGGTGCCCCGCTCCCCGACGGGAGGGTTCTGATGGCTGGTGGAGCGAATTCCGGAGGTGCCCAGAGCACGGTCGAGATCTATGACCCGGCCACCGGCAACTTCACCTCGGGAACCTCGCTGCCGGCCGGCAGGAACGGCGCCAAGGCGGCACTTCTCGCCGACGGCACAGTCCTGGTTGCCGGTGGTGCTCTACCGCTGTCGTCGACCGCCTCGACCGTGATCTACGACCCCGAATCGGGAACCTGGGCTCCGGGGCCCAACATGGGCGTGAGCCGGAGCCTTCCGGGAGTCTCGGAGTTGCCTGGAGGAAGGGTCCTTGTGGCCGGGGGTAACTCGACAGTCGGGACACAAGCCTCGGCCGAGATCTTCAACCCGGCCCCGACACCCTCGGTGAACGGTCAATCATTTGGCGCGGTTTTCGTCGGAGAGGAACAGGCGACCGTTATCGACATAACGAACCTTGGCTCCCAGACCCTGAGCATCTATGGCGACTCGGAGTTGTCCGGGCCAGACGCGGCCGATTTCCAGGTGATCGAAGAGGACTGCTTCGGCGTCGATCTCCCCTTCAACGGCTCATGTTCGATCGAGGCGTTCTTCATCCCCTCGGCCGATGGTGCGCGGACTGCCACCTTGACACTGTCCAGCAACGTCCCGGGCGGAATCGAGATTGAACTCACCGGCATCGGGATCAGTGGAGCGACGGGACCCACGGGATCGACCGGATCCACGGGGCCCACGGGTGCGACAGGAGAAACCGGTCCCTCCGGTCCCACCGGGTCCACCGGTCCTTCGGGGCCGAGCGGACCGACTGGCGCGACCGGCCCGACCGGCCCGAAGGGTCCGGACCGGCCGGCCCCGGCTGCATCGATCCCGAGGATCAAGAAGACCGCCGGACCGGTCCGCATGGATGCCCGCGGCCGTCTTTTCCTGGCCACCGTCACCTGTCCGAAGAGTGCCTGCCGGGTCACGAAGTTCGCCGGGAAGGTGAAGCCGGGAGGCCGCAGCATCAAGCTCAAGACGAGGCTGCCGGGGCCGATACCGGCCGGCAAGAGCAGGAAGCTGTTCGCGGCCGTTCCCGCATCCGCCCGTCCAGCGATCCGCAAGGCGAAGCCACTCTCCATGGCCGTCTTCGGGGTGACAGCCGTCTCTGACACCAAGGGCCGTGTCCAGCGTCCCCAGATGAAGGTGAGGGTCCGGTGAAGCGAACCTTTGCCCTTATGGCTGCTTTCGCTTGTGTCGCTGCGCTATCGGCTCCGGCGATAGCTGCGGCCAGTCCCTTCTGGAGCCCGACCGGATCAATGGCTACCGGCATGTATCCGGCCGCGGCGGCACCGCTGTCCGACGGAAGGGTGCTGATCGCAGGCTCGAACGGCACCAGCACTTACATCTATCAGCCAGGTTCCGGGACCTTCGTGGCCGGTCCGCCGTTGCCCGCCCAGATGGCCGGAGCCGTGATGGCACCACTGCCTGACGGAAAGGTCCTGATCGCCGGAGGCAATCTCACCGGCAGTCCCACGTCTGCTCAGACCACAGCCCGTCTGTATGACCCGGTGACAGGCTCGTTCTCGACGACCGGGAGCATGGGTACCGCCCGCAACTCTGCTGCAGCCGCTCCGTTGCCGGACGGGCGGGTGCTGGTTGTCGGGGGCACGGACGGAACCAACTCCTGGTCATCGGCCGAGATATTCGACCCCCAGACGGGAACCTTTGCCACAACAACCTCGCTTCCCACCACCAGGTATGGAGCAACTGCGGCGGCGCTACCCGATGGGAGGGTCCTCGTCTCCGGTGGCCGTGTCCCCACGGTCACCGCGTCATCTCTGTTGTTCGACCCCGCTACCCTGACCTGGAGCCCGACGGGGTCCCTGATAACGGCGCGCGAAGGCGCGACCGCTGGAACCCTTACGAACGGAAAGATACTTGTGGCCGGGGGCTTTGGAACGTCCAATGAACTCACCTCGGCAGAGCTCTACGACCCGGTCGCCGGAACCTACTCCTCGACGTCCTCGCTTACCGTGCCCCGCTCCAGGGCCGCGTTCGCAGTCCTGCCTTCCGGCCAGGGTCTCATCGCTGGTGGTCTCGGCAACTTCACCATCTTCTCGACAGCAGAGCTCTTCAACACCGATCCCGAGGCCCGGACCACGAACGTCGAGTTCAACAATCAGACGGTCGGCCAGCCGGGCGCGGCCCTGCCGGTCACGGTCACCAACGTCGGATCATCGAGGATGACCATCTCCGGTCCCGCGACAATCAGTGGGGCGAACCCGGGTGATTTCCAGATTACGGCCAACAACTGTTCCGGCCGCGCTCTCGACAACGGGGGCTCCTGCCGGATCCGGGTTGTCGCGACCCCCGGGGCCCTCGGCCTCCGGGTGGCCAGGCTGACGCTGCCCGGGAACTCGGTCGTGCCGATCGAGGCCGATCTGATCGTTGTCGGCACGGAGCTACCGGTAGGACCTACCGGTGAGACCGGGCCGACCGGCGCGACCGGGCCGACCGGTCCCACGGGAGGCACCGGGCCGACCGGCGCGACCGGGCCGACGGGACCGACGGGGCCAACCGGTCCGACTGGCGCCACTGGCCCCCGCGGCCCGGCTCCGTCGATCACGTTTGTGGCCCGTGCCTTCCAGCGGCTCGGGGCCGGCACCAGGCATGTCGCGACTGTCAGATGCCCCAGGGCCACCGGTGGCTGTGAGATCTTCCGGGCCGGTGCTTCGTGGAGAGGCGCCGCCAGGTCGATCAGCCTGCGGACCATGTCTCCTGGCGCCACCAGAGCCGGAAGCAGGGTCCATGTCAGGGTCCGGATCCCCCGGGCTCTGGTCCGGGAACTGGGGGCGCGAACGAACCGCGGCCGTGTCGCAGTGACCATCGGAGTAAGGACCGCCAGGGAGCGCGAGGTACTGGTCCGTCGCCTGCTCACGGTGGGCTAGAGCGGAAAGGGCTCGGCAGAGGTCGAATGGCCTTCCGCGAACCTCGCGGAAGTAGCGTTACCGGTATCCTTGAAGGCCCTTTCTCCCGCGCCAGAAGCGGGTCTCTTTCCGCCCTTCAGCGCACCTCAAACTCAGTCTGCGCCACCTAACCCCCTAAAGAGGAACCATGTCAGAAGCTGCCTACCAGGAGATCACCGACGATCAGAAGGCCATCCTCGAGATGGTCCACCAGTTCGTGGATGAGCAGATCATCCCCAATGCCGAGCATTACGACCATGAGGACTCGTTTCCCGAGCCGATCGTCGAGCAGATGAAGGAGCTCGGCCTGTTCGGAGTAACCATCCCCGAGGAGTACGGCGGAATGGGTCTCGACCTCTCGACCTACGAGCTGATCATCGAGGAACTGTCCCGCGGCTGGATCTCGATCTCCGGTGTTATCAACACCCATTTCATCGGCGTCTACCTGCTGCTTCAGTTCGGAAGCGAAGAGCAGAAGCAGAAGTACCTGCCGCAGATGGCGACCGGCGAGATGCGTGCCGCGTTCTCGCTCTCCGAACCGGAAGTCGGCTCCGACGTCCAGGGCATCAAGACCGGTGCCAAGAAGGACGGCGACCACTATGTGATCGACGGCCAGAAGATGTGGGTCACCAACGGACTCGGCTCCAGCCTCGTTTTCCTGCTCGCCAAGACCGACCCGCAGGCCGACAAGCCCCATCAGGGCATGACCTGCTTCATCACCGAGAAGGAGCCGTGGGTCGAGGAGAACACCGGTGAGTACGCCGGTCTCACCGTGCCGCCGAAGATCAAGAAGATGGGCTACAAGGGCGTCGAGTCCACCGAGCTCGTCTACAACGGCTACCGCTGCCCGGCCGAGAACATCCTCGGCGGCGAGGAAGCCGGCCTGAACAAGGGCTTCCCGCAGATGATGGATGCCCTGGAAGTCGGCCGCGTCAACGTGGCCGCCCGTGGCGTCGGAATCGCCCAGCGCGCCCTCGAGCTCGCTCTCCGCTACTCGCAGGAGCGCAAGACCTTCGGCAAGCCGATCGCGCAGCACCAGGCGATCCAGTTCAAGCTGGCCGACATGGCGACCAAGCTGGAAGCTGCCCGTCTGGTCACCCGCAAGGCGGCCAACATGAAGGACGCGGGCATCCGCTCCGACCTCGAGGCCGGCATGGCGAAGCTGATCGCATCGGAAACCGGCAAGGAGTGCGTTGAAGAGGCATTCCGGATCCACGGTGGCTACGGCTACTCGAAGGAATACGAGATCGAGCGCCTCTACCGCGATGCCCCGCTGCTCCTGATTGGCGAAGGCACATCGGAGATCCAGCGCATGGTGATCGGCAAGAAGCTGCTCCAGCGCCACAAGATCTGAACCGAACTCCGGAAAGGGCCCCGGCTTGCCGTCGGGGCCCTTTCCATGTAAACACCCTTGCCATGCCCTCCACACCGCAGATGATCGAGTCCGCCGTAAACAACCTCCAGGAGGAGGTTCCGGCGCTGAAGAAACTGAAGCTCGTCTTCGGCCTTGACATCCGCGCCAAAGGGGACATGCAGACCTTCCGGGTCGAGGTCCCGGGACCCAAGGTGAGCAAGGGAAGAGGAGAGGACGAGCGCTGCCGGATCGAGATCGACCGGCAACAGTTCAATCAGCTGGCTGACGAGAAGAGCAACATCGGCTCCTTTCGTCGGGCCGCGGAAACCGGCCACATTCGATTCGAGGGAGATTCGAACGTGGCGAAGCTGGTCATCCGGGTCGTTGAGGCCCATGAACAGCGGGCAAAGCTGAAAAAAGTCCACTGAGTCCCCAATAAAGGAAACCCAACCAATAATGAGCGAAGAAAACCACGACTTCACCACCGACCAGGCCATCCGCGAGGAAAGCGGATCGCACCCCTACGGTCGTTACCTCGAAGAGTTCGAGGTCGGTGCCACCTACAAGCACATGCCGGCCAAGACGGTCACCGAGTACGACGACCATCTCTTCTGCCTGCTGACCATGAACCATCACCCGCTGCACATCAACGACGTGCACGCGAACGCCTCCCAGCAGGGACGCAACGTGGTCGTCGGCCCGCTGGTCTACTCGCTGGCCGTCGGCATGTCCGTCTCCGACTTCTCCGGCAAGGCGATCGCCAACCTCGCCACCGACGAACTCAGCCACCCGGCCCCGGTATTCCACGGCGACACGCTCTTCTGCGAGTCCGAAGTGCTCGAGGTCCGCGAGTCGAAGAGCAAGCTCGACCGCGGCCTGGTCAAGGTCCACACCCGGGTCTTCAACCAGGACGGCACCCTCGTCTGCCACTTCAAGCGCACCGCGCTGATCCCCCGCAAGGTTCACGGAACCCCTGAAGAGGGCTAGCCCGGGCGGCGTCAGGAACCACCAGCCGTCCGCTGACCTTCGTCGACGGCCGGAAACGGCAGCTCACGTACACACGTACTATCGCGGCCATTTCCGGCCTTTGCTCCTCGGCAGCGAGCGGTGGAGGCCCCTGGCATCCACCCGCCCTTGTTTCGGAAGGGCCGCCTCTGGCGGCCCTTTTTCGATTCAGTCTCCGATGTGGACGCGAATGGTGGCCCGGGCGACTATTCCCTTTCCAGCCACTCGCCACTTGAGCCGGTATAGACCTGGATCTTCCGATATGTCCCGGTTCCAGATCGGTATCTGGCTGATCGACCCGGCCCCTCTGGTCCTCTTGCTGAAGCAATCCCTGGCCCCGGTTCGCCGGTTGGTCACGCAGAGCGTGTAGCGGACCCGATCTCGTTTCTTGGCGATGAACGCCGCAACGTAGGCGGAGCCCACCCAACAGTTCCGGTCCGCGTCGTAACTCGACATCGAGCAACTCGCATATCCACGAAAGCCGCGGTTGCTGCTTGCTTCGGCTGGCAGGACCATCGAGAGCATGAGAACGGTGATGCCTCCCAGAACTGTCAGAAATCGGTGAACCTTCACGTCTCCTCCTCCGTCGGTCGAGAAAAGTATTCCACGAGACCGGAATGTGATTGGGTAGGTTGACGGAATGGACTTCAAGAAACTCGGTCAGCAGGTGGGGCAGCTCAGGAAGCAGGCGGAAGACAAGCTGGGGGACCGGGCTGAACCCGAGAACCTGAAGCGCGACGCCAGGGAGCTGCGAGAGATCCTCGCCGGTGACGGCTCGCTCGCCGAGAAGGCCAAACAGGCCAAGGAAGAAGTGATCGACCGCGACAAGCCGGCCGATTCAGGCAAGCGCGTGGAGACAGATCCCGGGTCCAAGGGCGAGGATCGGCGCTAAGTTCAAAACACTGGTGCTATTTCCCGGTGAATTGAACCTGGATGTCCCGTGGCTTAGTGGGTATCGCCGGAGGCGTGGGCCGGGGGCCTTGACTCCTCAGCCAGAGAGGTGATCTCTATGGTCCCCCGGGCGGCGTTGGTCAGGACCTCGCTTGCTTCCTCCGGGTTGCGGGCGTAGAGCTCGACCAGCAGGTGTACGGCGATCTCGTCGTCGTGATGCTTGTGAAAGCGGACGTGTGTGAAGAACTCGCGGGTTCCGGCATCACCGAAGGCCCCGTAGGTCAGTGACTCGACCGCGTCCGGTCCGGCACACGACTCGACCTGGTCCGCGTCGACGGTGACCGTGCACGAGGCGACCCAGGGGGTGCCGGCGACCATCCGCTCCCAGCGGTCCTCGATCGGAACGACGCGGTCCCGCTCGAAGGTCAGGTGTGGCTGGTCATGCATGCAGTCGAGGCACTGGACCACCGACTCCTGAATCTCGTCATCGCCCTCGGTCGGGATGCCGGTTTCAGGATCAATCGGACGGATCGCGTCGTAGTGGACCTGGACTTCGAGGTTCCGGGACCAGCAGCGATAGCACCTGAGCCATGAAGAGATGCGCGGTTCCATGACCGTATTCTTACCCGGCCGCCGACTCGGGGGCAGCGACCGGGTTCGGAATCTTCTTCGCGGCGAAAATTGCTTGCGGGCGTTCGGCGTGCCGGTGCCTGCTGGCAGGTGCGCCTACTGGCTGCCGCCGGTGGTGCTGTTGCCCTGCTTGACCGACTTGGCCTGCTCGTTGATCGCGTCGATGATCGCCTGCGACGACTGGGTGTCGTTCAGCGGGGTGAGGTTGCCATCGGCATCGCGGAACGCGAAGGAAGGCGTGCCCGTGAATCCGCTGTCGGAAGCGAGCGTGTCAATCCGGGTCAACTCGTCGTCGAGTTCGGCCTTCTCCCGGTCGACATTCCACTTGTCGATGTCAGGGATACCGGCTTCTTCTGCGATGTCAGTCAGGAACTCGTCGGTGACGTAGCCGGAATTCTCGATTCCCTGATTGGCGTAGAAGGCTTCCAGGAAGCTCCACATGAGGTCCTGCTCGCCCGCCGCCAGCGCTGCCTTGGCGGCCAGGGTGGAATCGGGGCCGAGGATGGCCCAGTTCTCGAACTCCATGTTCGCGGTGCCGTCCTTGACCGGACCGGTGATCACGTCGGGCAGGATCTCGTCCGCGTACTGCTTGCAGACGGGGCACTGGAGGTCACCGAACTCGACCAGGGTCACGGGAGCGTTGGGGTCACCGAGCATGTTGCCCTTCTGGGTCAGCCCGGTGAGCTGCTTCTCCCAGTCCTTGTTGTCGCCGCCGCCGCCTCCGCCACCGGAGCTGATCGCGACGATCGCCACGACGAGTCCGATGACGACGAGGAAGGCCGCGATCCCGATGATCTTGGTCAGGTTCTTCCTCTTGTCGGCGCTCTGCGAGGCCGCCTCGGCCTTCAGGCGCTTTTCACGAAGTTCTTTTCTCTTTTGCTGCGGTCCGGTAGCCATTGCCGGGGATGCTACTAAGGAGCAAACGGCATGGCATCTACGCGGCGGGCCCCGGCGACGGCTCTTCTTCGGAACCGCTTTCCGACCAGGATTCTTCCGGGTCAACCGGCTCGTCCGGGCCGGTGCCGTAGTACCCGACGAGGCGCATCGTGCTGACCACGAAGAGCATCGTCATCAGGACAGCGCTGGCCCAGCACCACTGGCATGCGGCATCGATCTCCCAAAGTTCGAGATAACGGAGAACGATGCTCACGGTGAAGCCGAAGAGCGAAAGTCCGAAGGCGGCCAGACGGGCGTTGTCGCCCTTCCAGATCGTGGCTCCGAGGATCATCGAGTATCCGATCAGGCCCCATATCGACATGTGGATGCCGAGGAACCGCGCGTACTTGCTCTTCTCGACGAGGGCGCAGCCGCCTCCGCCACCGGCGCACTGGAACGGTTCGTTGACTATCAGGGCCTTCCAGGCGATGTACCCGGCGACCAGGAGGCCGAGGCCGCAGAGCGCGGCTGCCGTTGCCCGGAGGATCCCCTCACCCCGGCTGCCCCCCGTGCGGTAACCCCAGATCGCGAATCCGAGCGCGATCGCGGCGACGACGATGAACAGGATCCCGATCTCGATCGGAATGTCCCGGTTGATGATGAATCTCTGGTCCTCGAGCATCGGCTGCGAGCCTACACGGGCCGGGGGTCCGGCCCGTTGCCCGGCGCCGGCTCCCCGTCGGCGTCTCCGGTTCCGTAGAAAACGATCAAACGGCAGGTGTTGACCACGAAGAGCATGGTCATCGCGGTCGCCGAGGCGACGCACCACTGACAGATCGCGAGGATCTCCCATAGCTCCAGGTAGGTCAGGTAAAGACTGAATCCGAAGCCGAACAGGGAGAGGAGGAAGGCAGCGAGCCTCGCGTTGTCTCCCCGCCAGAGCGTGGCACCGAGGATCAGTGTGTACCCGATAACCCCGAGAACCGATACGTGAACGCCCTGGATCCTCGAATAGCTGCTGTGCTCGACGGCCGCGCAGCCGCCGCCCCCGCCGACACACTGCGGAATCTGGTTGAGGATCTCGACCGAAACCACGACGTAGGCGGCTACGCCAAGCCCGGCCAGACCCAGAATCGCTGCTGTCAGCCGCAGGATGCGCTCGCCGCCTTCGGGTCCGCGGCGGATCCCCCAGATCGCGCCGGTCGTCCCGATCAGCAGGAAGACCAGCAGCACTCCGAAGAGCACTGCCGGGATGCCGTGGGTCAGCAGATGGAGCTGATCACCCACGGCACCAGGCTCACGCTGTGGCCGGCTCGGATTCCCTGTGGTTCTCGGCCACCAGATCGACGAACTCGCCCATGATCTGGTTCATGTCGAAATCCTTCGGCGTGAAGACGCCGGCAACCCCGGCCTCCTTCAGCCGCTCGGCGTCTTCGGGCGGGATGATCCCCCCGGCCACGACCGGCACTTCCACGCCTTCGTCCTTGAGCAGCCGGACGACTTCCGGGATCAGTTCTAGGTGGGAGCCGGAAAGGATCGAGAGGCCGATCAGGTCGACGTCCTCCTGGACTGCCGACTCGACGATCTGCTCCGGGGTCAGGCGGATTCCCTGGTAGACGACTTCCATGCCCACGTCACGGGCGCGGAGGGCGATCTGTTCGGAGCCGTTCGAGTGGCCGTCAAGGCCCGGCTTGCCGACCAGCAGCCGGATCCGGTGCCCGATCTGTTCGGACACCTGGTCGACCCTGTCCCTGACTCCGGCCAGGGACTCTCGGTCGCCGGCCGGGGCGGCCCCGCCGACACCGGTCGGACCACGGTAGGCGCCAAAGACCTCGCGCAGCGTTGCGGCCCACTCGCCGGTGGTTGCGCCGGCCTTGGCGGCGGCGATCGTCGCGGGCATGATGTTCTCATCGGTGCCGGCGACCCGGGCCACTTCGGCGAGCGCCTCGTCAACGGCAGCCTGGTCGCGCTTCGAGCGCCACTCCTCGAGGGCCGCGATCCGCTCCTTCTCGACCTGCGGGTCCGGCTTCATGATGCCGCCATCGGCGCTTGCCGTGAGGGGAGAATCCTCGGTCTCGGTGTACTTGTTGAGACCGACCACCGTCTGTTCGCCGTTCTCGATCCGGGCGAAACGCTCGCGATGGGACTCGACCAGACGCGCCTTCATGTAAGGCACTGCCTCGACCGCACCGCCCTTTTCGGCGACCACGGCCATTTCGTCGCGGGCACCGGCCATGAACTCCTCGACCAGGCCCTCCATCACGACCGAGCCCTCGAAGATGTCCGGGTACTCGAGCATGTCGGTCTCGAATGCCAGAACCTGCTGGATGCGAAGGCTCCACTGCTGGTCCCAGGGGCGGGGGAGGCCCATCGCCTCGTTCCAGGCGGGCAGCTGGAGTGCGCGGGCGCGGGCGTCTCGGGCCAGGGTCACCGCGAGCGCTTCGACCACGATGCGCTGGATGTTGTTCTCCGGCTGGGCCTCGGTAAGGCCGAGAGAGTTCACCTGGACGCCGTAGCGGAAGCGCAGCATCTTCTCGTCGGTGACGCCGTAGCGCTCGCGGCCGATCTCGGTCCAGAGCCGGCCCATCGCCTTGAGCTTGGCGATTTCCTCGATGAAGCGCACTCCCGCGTTGACGAAGTAGGAAATACGCCCGAAGACCTTCGGGAAGTCCTCGTCGGAAACCTGGCCTCGCGCCTTGACCTCATCGAGGACCGCGATCGCGGTGGACATCGCGTAGGCGATCTCCTGGACGGGGGTGGCGCCGGCCTCCTGCAGGTGGTAGCTGCAGATGTTGATCGGGTTCCAGCTGGGGATTTCGTTGACCGTGAACGCCACCATGTCGGCGATCAGCCGCATCGAGGGCTCCGGCGGGAAGGCGTAGGTACCGCGGGAGAGGTACTCCTTGATGATGTCGTTCTGGGTGGTGCCCTTGAGCTGGGCCCGCTCCACCCCTTGCTCATCGGCGACGGCGACGTAGAGGCCGAGTAGCCACGCGGCGGTCGCGTTGATCGTCATCGAGGTGTTCATGTTGTCGAGCGGGATCTGGTCGAGCAGCGTCTCCATGTCGCCGAGGTTCGCCACCGACACGCCCACCTTTCCGACCTCACCGCGCGAAAGAGCGTGGTCCGGGTCGTAGCCGGTCTGCGTCGGAAGGTCGAAGGCGATCGAGAGCCCGGTCTGGCCCTTGGCCAGGTTGCTCCGGTAAAGCTCGTTCGATCGCCGGGCATCGGAGTGGCCCGCGTAGGTACGCATCACCCAGGGGCGATCGCGCTCGGGCAGACGGTGGTCGCTCATGAAGCCGATTCTACCGTCGTGCCGCTGTTTCAGGACCGCCGAACGGCAGTGTGAATCCGTCACGCAGCATTTGGAACAAGGTTGCGGGTCCGCACCCTTCATGGACTTCCTGTGTTTAGGCTTTTCACATGCGTTCCCTCATCAAGAATCCCCTCCTGAAGGCGGCCCTCGCCGTCCTGTCGCTTGGCGCCATGGTTTTCGTTGCCAGTGCCGCTGCCAACACGATCACGATCTACAGCAACAACCTCGACACCACTGATGCCCGGTCGCAGATCCACCAGATGGCTCCGCGGGCAAAGTGTGAGCGGGGCGGTTCGCCGAAGGCTTTCCGCTTCCGGCTCGGTCCCAAGGCGAAGGAATGCTTCTACCGGGTGCCGATGGTCGGTCAGAACATGCAGGTCACCGGCGTCGCCCGCATCTTCAAGTCCACGCCCCGCAAGGTGCTGAAGCGGGTTTACGCCGGCGTCAGCCTCCGCCAGGCCAATGACGGCAGCCGGTACCAGCTGGTCGTCTGGCCCCGGACCCGCCGCTATGGACTTCGCAAGGTCCAGCCCTCCGGCGCGATAGACAACTTCGGAAGCCGCAAGGCAGGCAACATCGTGCGTGGCCCGGGCCTCGCCAACCGGATGACCCTGAGGGCCTTCAACGGTCCCAACGGCGGTGCCCAGATCGTCGGCTTCGTGAACGGCAAGAAGGTTGCGGCGGCCCGTGACGACCAGGGCAACTCCCTGGTCGGCCGCGACACCAGCTTCTCGATCGGTGCAAAGCAGAGCGCCCGGGGTGCCATCGGCTCCTTCGTCGACATCCGCGTCGCGATCCCGGATCCCAACTAGCCCCGGGCGGCGCCAGGAGCCACCACCGGTCCGCTGACCTTGGTCCGCGGCCGGCAGGGGCACCTGGTCTGAGACGCCGTGAGCAGAGTTGTGGGTCGTATGTGCGCACAACTCTTGTTTCGACGGACTTTTCGCGTCCGCTCGCCGACTTGCGGACACAAAAAGGGCCCCGGGTTACGGGGCCCTTTCAGGTCTTCGGTGGCGCTCCTCGATCAGCTTGAGGCTATGACCTGGGAACACCAGACGGGAAGAAGTGGCTTGTCGTACAGGTCGATGACGGTCTCCCGGATCTCCGAGACCTGGGGGGAATGCCACCAGGCTTCGAAGTCGGATTTGTTGTCCCAGCGGGTGATCTGCCGGAACAGAAGCGGATCTTCATCCGAGCGGTAGATCTCCCAGCTGGTCGCCCCGAACTCGGTTGCCATCGCCGCGGCGGGCTCCCAACGGTCGATCCAGCGCTGCGACCTGAACGGCGTCACATGCCAGCTGATCTCGGAGATGTAGCTCATCGGTCTTCCTTCTTCCCTTGGTTCTGAGTCCTAGGCCCCGACCTCGGCCCGGATTGCGCCCGGACCTTCGACTTCGCGGCCTTCGTCCTCGCTTTCGGCACCGACCAGGATTGCGATCTTGCCGAGGTGGCGGTTCTCGTGAAGCATCTGGTGCGCCTCGGGAACGCCATCGAATCCCATGGTCTTCCACAGGACCGGCTGGACCTTGCCCTCGGCCATCAGCTGGTTCGCCTTCATGCATTCGTAGGCATTGGCGAAGTGGGAGCCGATGATCTGCTTCTGGCGCATCCACAGGTGCCGCACGTCGAAATCGAGCGTGTAGCCGGAGGTGGCACCACAGATGATGACTTTGCCGAAGGGCTTGACCACGAAGACGGAGACCGGGAAGGTCGCCTTGCCGACGTGCTCGAAGACGACGTCGGGCGAGTCTCCGAAGATCTCCTTGACCCGCTTGGCGAATCCGACCGAGGCCTTGAAACGTGCCTTCTCCTCTTCGGGAGTCTCGTCACCGGTCCGCATCATGTCCTTGAACTCGTTGCGGTTGATGTAGTCGACGGCACCGAGCTGCTTGACCAGTTCACCCTTTTCGTCCGAGGAGACGATGCCGATCGCGTTGGCGCCGGCAGCCTTGCAGAGCTGGACCGCGAATACGCCGAGACCGCCAGCTGCGCCCCAGATCAGGACGTTGTGTCCGGCCTGGAGGTTGGCCTGATGCATGAGCATGCGGTAGGCGGTGAAGTAGGTGAGTCCGTAGGAGCTGGCTTCCGCCCACGAAAGGTTCTTCGGCCGCGGCAGCAGCTGCTGGGCCTGGACCTTGGTGAACTGGGCGAACGATCCCCAGGTGGTCTCGTAACCCCAGATCTTCTGGCTGGGCGCGGCCATCGGGTCGAGGCCGTGGACCTCGACGTCCTCGTAGGAGGCCTGGTTGCAGTGGACGACGACTTCATCGCCGACCTTCCAGCGGGTGACACCCTCGCCGACCTTCCAGACGATGCCGGAAGCGTCGGAGCCACCGATGTGGTGACCGTACTCGGGGTGGTCGCCGTACGGGAAGACGGAGACGGGCTCAGCGAGGCCGGCCCAGACGTTGTTGAAGTTGACGCCGGCAGCCATCACGCGGACGATTACTTCGAAGGCCCCGGGCTCCGGGGTCTCGATGTCCTCAAGCTGGAACGCCTTGTTCGGCTCGTTGCCCTCGGTTTCGGGGCGGATGACCCAGGCGGCCATCTTCTCGGGCAGCTCTCCCGGCTGCACGTCAAGCTTGCTCACTTCAGCGAGGTCAGGGGACACATCGCTCCTCTCAGGTTTCTAATTGGGTACCGGGAAGTTCGGGAGCATCGTACAAAGGGCCAGTCAGAGACGGAGGTTTAGGCAAGGCTCAAAAATTGTTATCAAGTTGGTAAGGTGGATTTGCAGTCTGCTGTCAATCCCTTGATTTCCAGACCCTTCCCTTGAAAGCCCTTGTCACGACACTCGCCGCCCTCTTCGCGACGCTCATGGTCGCGGGCTGCGGAGCGGCCGGAGAGGAGATCGGGACCGACGCGAAAGGCGACGCCGAGGTCAGGGTCACCAGCACGACCAACTTCATCACGGACGTGGTAGGGGTGGTGGGAGGTGATCGGGTCGGCGTCGACGGGCTGCTCGGGCCCGGTGTGGACCCGCATCTCTACAAGGCAAGCGCCGGTGACGTCACCCGACTGCGCGAAGCCGACATCGTCTTCTACAACGGCCTGTACCTGGAGGCCAAGATGGAAGATGTATTCGAGGAGATCGGCGAGGACAAGCCGGTCGTCGCAGTGACCGAAGGCATGCCGAGGGAGCAGTTGCTTTCGCCCCCGGCGGGAGCGGCCCCGGAAGAAGAGTACGACCCCCACGTCTGGTTCAACGTCGCCTTGTGGAAAAACGCCGTCAAGGCGGTCCGGGACGGGCTGATCGAAGTCGACCCGGAAGGGGCAGCCACCTACCGGAGAAATGCGGCGGCCTACCTGAAGGAGCTGACCCGGCTGGACGTCGAGACCGAACGGAAGATTGCCTCGATCCCGGAGCGGCGCCGGGTGCTGGTCACCTCTCATGATGCCTTTCGGTACCTCGGCGACCGCTACGACATTGACGTCGCGGCAATACAGGGGATCTCCACCGCCGGGGAGGCGACGACCGAGGACATCGAGCGGGTTGCCGAACTGATCGCGGTCCGTGGCGTCAAGGCTGTCTTCATCGAGTCCAGCGTGCCGCCGCAGACAATCGAGGCAGTACTCGCCTCGGCCGCCGAGCAGGGCCAGGAAGCCGTCATCGGTGGCGAACTGTTTTCTGATGCTGCCGGGGAGCAGGGGACGCCAGAAGGCACCTACGTCGGCATGGTCGAGAGCAACGTCAACAACCTGGTCGAGGGGCTGAAATGAGCGATGAAGACCGCGCAGCGGAAATGGCGGACCACGGAACCGCACTCGAAGTCGACCGGCTTACCGTCTCGTACTCCTCGCGACCAGTGCTCTGGGACGTCGACGCGGAAGTTCCGGCAGGCCGGCTGGCAGCCGTAGTGGGACCGAACGGCGCCGGCAAGTCCACGCTCCTCAAGGCGGTGGTAGGCCTGCAGGTGGTCGACACGGGGCGCATCACGGTCGAAGGCTTTCCCGCTGCGGCCGCGCTCGAGCGAATCGCCTACGTCCCCCAGCGGGACGAGGTCGACTGGGATTTCCCGATCACGGTGGAAGAGGTCGTCGAGATGGGCCGGTATCGCTCGACCGGCTGGATCCGCCGCTTGAAGCCGCGTGATCGCGAGATCGTTCGCGACTCAATCGACCGGGTCGGGATGACCCCGTTCCGCAAACGACAGATCGGAGAGCTCTCCGGAGGTCAGCGTCAGCGGGTCTTCATCGCCCGTGCCCTCAGCCAGCAGGCACCGCTGATGTTGCTCGACGAACCATTTGCCGGGGTGGACGCACGCACGGAATCCGCCCTGCTGGACCTGCTCGCGGGATTCCGTGACGAGGGGCGCACCGTGATCGTCGTCCACCATGACATCGCCACCGTCCGGGCCCGGTTTGACTGGGCACTGTTGCTCAACGTCCGTACCGTGGCCTGCGGGCCCGTCCCGGAGTCGCTGTCGGACGAGAACCTTCGAAGGGCCTACGGAGCGGTGAGCGGACAGGGAGACCCCGAGGACGCAACATGGATTGGCTGATCGACCTCCTTCCGCTGAGCTACACCGACTCGGTCGTATTCCTCGGTGCGGTGATCCTCGGTGTGGCAGCGGGCGTGCTGGGTGCGTTCGCGGTCCTGAGACAACGCAGCCTGGTCGGCGACGCCCTTTCGCACGCAACCCTGCCCGGCGTCTGCGTCGCCTTCATCGCGACCGGTGCCAAGGACGCCTCGACCCTCGCGGTCGGTGCGGCAGCGGCCGGGCTGATCGCGGCCGCCATGATCCTCCTGATCGAGCGGACCGGCCGGATCAGGCCTGACGCCGCGATAGGGGTCGTCCTATCCGGCTTCTTTTCTCTGGGGATCGTGCTGCTGACCTACCTGGCGAACTTCAACAACGCAAACCAGGCCGGACTCGACACCTATCTCTTCGGCCAGGCCGCCGGACTCCTCGAGCAGGACCTGGTGGTCATGGGCCTTCTCTGCCTCGGTTCACTCGCCGGGGTTGCGCTCGCGTTCCGCCCGCTCAAGACGGCGCTCTTCGACATGGCCTTCGCCGGATCGGTCGGTCTGCCAACCAGGCTGCTCGAACTGGCTATGACCGCGATGCTGGTCATAGCGATCGTGATCGGCGTCCGCACGGTCGGCGCGATCCTGATGGTCGCCATGCTGGTCGTTCCGACGATTACCGCCCGTCAGTTCACGTCGAGGCTTTCGGTGCTGCTAGTGCTTTCGGGCGTTTTCGGGGCAGCGGTGGGCTCGACCGGGGCTCTGATCTCGAACTCGGGCGGGCTGCCCACTGGACCCGTGATCGTTCTGGTCGGTTTCGTCTTCGCGATGACTGCGATCCTCTTTGCGCCAGGCCGCGGAGTGGCATGGCGGGCCGGCAAGGTCATGCGCGACCGACGCCGGGCCACGACCGAAGGCGTGCTGATCGATCTCGAGACCGCGCTCCACTCAGGTGCACCGCCCACGCCCGGTGAGCTGGCGATCGCCAGCGGACGTTCCCTGAAGGCAGTCAGGCGAGCGCTGAAGGATCTCGACCGGGCGGGATCGCTACGCCGGGACGGTGACCGGGTCTACCTCTCGGAGGCCGGCGCCGCCGCGGTGCACACCCTGCTCGACCGTCGCGACCTCTGGACTCTCTGGCTCGAGCATGGCTGGAAGCTCGACATCCCCGACGCACGAGAACCCGATCCGCGGAGATTGAGGGAGACGCTCGGCGACGAGCTGACCGATCAGCTACTGGCCATGAGCGGGCAGGAGGCTTCGGGCACATGAGCGACGATCTCGCGATCATCCTCACGGCGGGACTGCTCGGAACGGCGGCCGGACTGCTGGGGCCCTTCCTCGTGCTGCGCCGCCAGGTTCTGCTTTCCGATGCCGTCTCCCACGCGGTGCTGCCCGGGATCGTGATCGTGTTCCTCCTGGTTGGAAGCCGGGCACCGCTGCCCGTCATCGCCGGGGCCGCGGTCTTCGCGGTCATCTGCGTGCTTGGAATCGAGGCGATCCGCAATACCGGCCTGGTCCACTCCGACGCGGCGATCGGCCTCGTGTTCCCGACCCTGTTCGCCCTTGGAGTGCTCGGGGTAACCGAGTTCGCCGAAGGCGTTCACCTTGACCTTGACTCCACCATTTACGGGGAGATCGCCTTCGCGCCCTTCCGCACCTGGGAATTCTTCGGGGTCGAGGTGGTGAGATCCCTGCCCCTGCTCGCAGCAGTGACCGGTCTGAACGTGTTGCTGCTTGCGCTCTTCTGGAAAGAGATCAAGGTCACCACCTTCGATCAGTCCTTCGCCCGGGTCAACGGAATCTCGCCGGTAGTCATCTCGAGGTGCATCCTCATTGCGGTCGCGATTACGGCGGTCACGGCCTTCGAGTCGGTCGGGGCGATCCTGGTCGTCACGATGCTGATCGTCCCGGCGGCCACCAGCTACCTGTTGACCTCAAGACTCCTGCCGATGGTTCTGGCCAGCGTCGGGATCGGCTGGGTATCGGCGATGGGCGGATACTCGTTCGCGGTCTCGATGGACGCCTCGATCGGCGGATCGATGGGCATGGTCGCGACGGGCTGTTTCCTCCTGGCCCTGCTGCTTGCGCCCCGGTACGGATTCCTGACTCGTGCGGTCCTCAGGGCGAGGCGCCGGGCTGCGGCCAAGAGACCGGCCGAAGCCAGGGTCTGAACATCGGGTTCAGGGAAGGAGCAGGTCACCGCCGGACGAGACCCGGCTGAGGCCGACACTGAGACGGCCGACCCCGGAACTGGCGGGGGATGTGAAGAAGTAGATCCCGGTCGGAAGTGCCATGTTGAAGGAGCCCGAGCCACCGCGGGTCAGGATCAGCTCCTTTTCGACCGGACCCCGCATCCGCAGGGTTGTCGCCCGGCCGGTCAGGTTCGCGATCGCGAAGTTGACCACGGCCGGGGCCTTTCGGTTGGCCTGGTTCTGGGGCGCATTACGGTTCTGGTTCACGTACGGCTGGCGCGCACCGATCTCGCCGACACCCCGTCCCATGGCAGCCTTGGCCTCTATTGAATCGGGTCCGACGGCGATGCTGACGACCGTCGGAACCGGCGGCCGGGGGTTGTTTTCGTGGGACGACTTGCCGCAGCCCGCGATGGCGGCGCACGCAGCCAGTAGAACCGCAGCTGTGACCCAGGTTCCCCTCACGGGACGAAATCTATCCCACCGTGTGGCGTCAACCGGTCCAGACCGACTCGCGGGTCGCCAGCATGTCGTCGAGCTGATGCTGGATCCGGGCCCTGATCCGCTCGCTGATCACCTGGATCTCGGCCGGATCGTCGATCGTTTCGACCGGATACTCGGCCATGTCGATCGGTTCCATGAACCGGATCTTGAACTTCGATGGCAGGTACATGAGTGGTGCGGCCAGGCCGAAGTGGGGAAAAGAGGGAGTCAGCGGGAAGTAGATCAACCCTGAAAGTTTCTGCAGCAGCTTCAGGTGGGCGAAGATCGGCATCGCCTCCTCGGCACCGATCAGGGCAACCGGGACGATCGGGACCCTGGCCCTGATTGCTGTGCGCACGAACCCACCTCTTCCGAACCTCCGCAGCTTGTATCGCTGCCAGTACAGCTTGCGCGTGCCCTTCTGGCCCTCCGGGAAGACGATCGCCAGGCGGCCCTCGTCATGCAGGAGCCGCTGGGCGTTTTCCCGGTGTGCAGGAACCAGGCCCATCTTGTTCACGATCATCGACACACCGGGGTAGCCCTTGAACCAGTGCTCGCCAAGCATGTAAAGCGGTCGTGGGGCCGGGTGCTCGTTGCGGATTGCCTGCATGATCATCGGGGCGTCGGGAGGAAGGGCCCCCGAATGGTTGGACACGATCAGGGCGCCGTCCTCCGAGGGCACGTTCTCGATCCCTTCGACTTCGACCCGGAACCAGTGCCGGTAGTAGAAGTTGAGGATCGGTTCCATCAGGGAGACGACCGTTTCGCTTCGGCCCCAGTCGTCGAGGGCGCGGTCGGGTTCGGCCGCGGGAAGCAAGTCCCGCAGGTCCTCCCGGCTGAGCAGCTCGCGGGCGGCCCGGTTCGCCTCGGCTTCGGCAGCCTCCCGCGACTCGGCGAACTGGTCCTGACGGGGATCCCAGGCCGTCTGTTCCTCCGGGTCACGGACCGCAGTTCTGCCCGGTTTGCCGTTGTCCCGCTCGATCGGACCCCCGAAGAGGGGACTGTCCGCCCCGAGGCGGCTTCCGCCGAGTCCCTGTCGCCGCGCCTCGCTCACGCGGACAGTCTCTCGATGAACGGCAGCTCGACGACCGTCGCCTCGACCTGGCCATCGGGGGTCTCGACGGTCACCGTGGTTCCCGGCTCGGCCTCCTTGCGAAGGATCGAAAGGGCGATCCTTCCGCTGGCCGGAGAAAGCACCGCGGTGCCGATCGCGCCGAGCTCCCTGTCCTCCAGACGCACGACGTCACCGCTCGATACAGGGGCCGAGGGCTTCAGGCCGCGGAGGTGACGGTTCGGGCGACCCTTGTAGTGGAGGCGGGCGACAGGCTCCTGGCCGATGTAGCAGCCCTTGGTAAAACTGACTGCCCGCTCGACTATGCCGGCTTCGGCCGGCATGTTCGCTTCGGTCATCTCGGCTCCGTAACGGGGGCGGCCGTTCTCGACCCGCAGGATCTCCGCCGCAGCCTCGGAGACCGGTATCGCGCCATCAGCCAGCAGCTGGTCCCGCACGGGGTTAGTCGCGGCCGTATCGCAGATCACGTCCAGCCCGTCATCCGTCGCGACGACGAGGCAACCGGCACCGGCGATGGTCGCTTCGGTGAAGTCGTTCTCGTTGCCAGGTGCGAGCTGGGTGACCCCGAATGAGCCGGGGCCGATCAGGGAAAACAGCGTCCTGGCCGTTTCGGCCACCTCGACCTTGCGTCCGATTTTGTAGGTGTTCAGGTGCTTGTACAGAACCGGTCCGGTGTCGGCCTCCGTATCGATCAGGAAGTCTCCGTCGCCAGTCTTCAGGATCCGCATGTCCGCCTGGATGTGACCCTTCCGGTCCAGCAGCGCCGCGTAGACCCCCGAACCCGAGGGAAGCTGCTCGGTCTCGTTTGTGACCTGGCCCTGGAGGAACTCGGCTGCGTCCTGACCGGTGACCGAGATCCAAGCGCGGTCGCCGCGTTGGACCATGCCGCATTCCTCGCGGATCTGACGGTACTCGCCGTCCAGGTCCAGTCCGGTGTCAATTGCCATGCGGCGATTGTACGAGTAGCGGTTCGGCGGCCGTTGGCCTGTCATCGACCGGTAGGCTTGGAGCCGATGGCTCTCGCACAGGATTTTCAGGAAGTGCTCGACTCGCTGCCGGCCGACTGGACCGATCTCGAGTTCGACCTCCGCATCGATGACGAGGACAGATACATCGACGCCTCGGTTCACCTGAGCATGATCAACGCGCAGCCGTATTCGCGTTCCGAGTGGCACTGGCGGGTGCCGGTGGCGCACAGTTTCGGCAAGGCGGCCGCCCCGGAGACCGTCAAGGGCCTACTGCACCGTCTCGACGACGAGGGCTTCACCGGCGAACTGGTCCTCCGGGAGGTGCGCGAGGGCCGGTCCGAAGTGGTCCAGATGTGGGGTCGCCCGGAGAGCGTTCGCGAAGAGTTCCGGCAGCGCCGCTCTATCTGAGGCATTCGTGGCCCGGATCCTGGCGGTGGTACCTGACCTGATGCTCTCCAGCAAGGTGAGCGCCATGCTCGGCGCGGCGGGGCATGAGGTGAGTGTCGCCGCGAAGCCGCCCTCAGCGGAGTCGTTCGACGCCGACCTGATCGTCTGTGACCTTGAGGCGACGGATCCCGCCGAGATCGCAGCCCTTCCCGCTCCGGCGATCGGTTTCTACTCGCATGTCGACGTGGAAACGCGCGACCGGGGCAGGCAAGCCGGCCTCGAACTCGTCGTTCCCCGATCGAGGATGGCTCGCGAGCTGCCCGACCTGGCTTCGAGGCTTTTGGCCTGAGGGCAGGATTTGGTGCGTTCGCGGCGTATATTTCTAGGCCCACACCAAGCGACCCCGCATTGCGACGCCGCCGGTTGGGACCGGGCTGTGATTAGACTGACCCGGCTCGCCACAACGGCAGGGCGCAATCGACACAAGCCACGGGAGGTTTGACTTCAATGCAAGATCGCGGTCTCGCCGCATACATCGCCGAACTGCTCGGAACGTTCTTCCTTGTATTCGGAATCACTCTGGTCGGCGTGCTTTTCATTGCCGTGGGCGACAACGCCTCATTCGGTTCTGACTTCGCGGTCGTCGGTCTGACCTATGCCTTCATCCTGACGGCACTGATCTTCGCCTTCGGAGGCGCCAGCGGTGGCCATTTCAACCCGGCCATCACCCTCGGCGCCGCGCTGATGAAGAAGATCGCCCCGGTCGACGCGGTGATCTACATCCTCGCCCAGCTTTCCGGTGGTGTTCTCGGCGCGCTCCTGACGAAGGGCCTGCTTGAAGACGAAGGCCGCGCCGCCAACTACGGTGCCGCCACGATCAGTCCGCTGCTCGGCGGCAACTTCGCCGGTGCCGTTGTCGAGTGCCTCGGCACCTTCCTGCTGGTTCTGGTGGTCCTGGCGATCGCCCTCGGCGTCCGCGCCGTCAAGGACTGGGCTCCGCTCGCGATCGGCCTCACGCTGGGCGTGGTCGGCCTGATCCTGGTTCCGCTGACCGGCGGTGCCGTCAACCCGGCCCGCTGGTTCGGCCCGGCCCTGGTCTCCGGTGAGTGGGGCGGTGTGTGGCCCTACCTCGGCGGTGAGATCGTCGGTGCCATCCTGGCCTTCGTGGTCTACAAGTTCATCATTGCTCCGGGAGCCGGAGGCTCACCCGAGAAAGAGGCGAAGAAGCCGTCGACGATTCCGTCGCCGGAAGCCTGATCTCAGGGACAGTTCAGAGTTCGGAAAGGGCGGCCTGCGGGCCGCCCTTTCTCTTGCAGGCGGGCCTTTCGGTCTTCAGGGCCTCAAAAAGTCTGGCCCAGCCAGACCGCGAGAAGGCCCCCCAGGGACGAGAGGACGATGTTGATCCAGGCCAGCTTCGCCAGGTCGGCCTGCGCGAGCAGGTGACTGTCCAGGATCCAGGTCGAGAACGTCGTGAAGGATCCGATCAGGCCTCCGGCGACGATCACCTGCGCCTGGCCGTCGAGACTGCTGCCGGCCACCAGGCCGATCAGGAAGGCACCGCTCAGGTTGACCGCCAGGATGCCGATCGGAAACGTGTGTTCGCGGAGCCGCGTGATCTCGGCATCGAGCAGGTAGCGGGCCCCGGCGGCCAGGCCACCGAGAAGTCCGACCGCGATCCATCCCAGAACGGTCAAGTCCGGACCTGCCTCCTTGAAGTTGCGGACGCGATACCCGCCCTCAGGGCGAGGTAGCCGAGAGCGAGACTTGCCGCGAGATAGGTAACGGCGAGTGCTGGCTCGCCGGAATCGATCATGTTGAACAGCTCGAGCTGCAGGGTGGAGAAGGTGGTCAGGGTGCCGCAGATGCCGGTTGCGAGAAAGGGGTGGTGAA
>DAIQCC010000003.1:0-2243 GCA_036780865.1 Solirubrobacterales bacterium
GGCACGAACCAAAGTACGAGCGCCAGGACAGCGAGGAGCGCGGCTGTTACCGCGAATACGAGGCGATCCTTCAAGGCACCTCGCACCCGCCGATGCTCAAAGCGTCTGTCTCGTTCGCGGTCGGTGCTCCCGATCGGTCGGAGCTGGAACGGCGCGTCGATGCGCTGAGCGAACGCTTTGGGGACGTGCCACTCCACCGTCCGCGCGGTCTTCAACATCAACTGTTTCTGGAGCATGTGCCCAGGGTTGGCTCGGAGGTTGCCGACTACGAGCAGCAAATGACCGTGGAGCAGTTCGGGGCGATGGTCGTAACCGCGTCGACCGACCTCGGCTCCGACACTGGCACATACATAGGCACCTCCCCGGCCGGTGGCGGTCGCCCGGTTAGGTACGACCCGACCGAGGCTTCCCGAACCGCCCGTGCCTCGGCGGTCCTCTTGGCCGGAACGCTGGGGTCCGGCAAGACCTTGACCGCTCAGGCCATCGCTTTCGGGGCCGAGCGGCGTGGGTCGCTGGTCGTTGACTTCGACCCGAAACCCGACCACGCGCTAGATCAGGTGCCCGAGCTGGCCGGGTCGGTCGAGGTTCTGGAGCTATCCGGGGAGGAGGCGAACCGGGGCCGGCTTGATCCGATGGCGATCGGTCTGCCCGAGCTGCGCGAAGAACTCGCCTCCAGCTATCTCCTCGAGCTTTTGCGTGACCCGGCGCCGGCTTGGGAGAACCAGGTCCAGCGCGCGGTCCGCGATGCGATTCGCGCCAGTGAGCGAAATCTCGGCGCCGTGATCGCGAGGCTGAAGGCATCCGAGGACACCACCGCCCATGAGGTTAGCGACGCCTTGGAGGTGATCGCCGACTTTGGGCTGGCTCGTCTCGGGTTCGGCAACGGGGAAACCGTTGAGCCGACCTCGGCCAGAAGCTCGGTCACCACGATCAGAACCCCCGGGCTCAGTCTGCCCGATCCGGGCGCCTCCCGGGAGACCTACACCCGGGCCGAGCGGATCTCCGTCGCGACTCTCTCGCTGATCGCAGCGCTCGCGCTCCGGCTCGTCTCCGGGGACCGCAGCCGGCACAAGGTCGTCCTGCTCGACGAGGCCTGGTTTCTGCTCGCCTCGACTCAGGGCCGGATGCTCCTCAATCGACTGGTCAGGCTTGGTCGTTCCGCCAACACCACCGTCCTCCTCGCAAGCCAGCGTCTCGCTGATCTCGGGGACCTGTCCGAGTTGGTCGGAACCTACTTCCTGTTCGGGCAGGAATCCGACTCGGAGGCCGCCCGGGCGCTCAGGTTGATCGGGCTCGATCCCGATGACGGCGAACTCCTCCACTCACTCAAAGGATTCCGTCAGGGCCGCTGCCTCATGCGCGATCTGAAGGGTCGGGTTGGTGAGCTCCAAGTCGATCTTGCCTCCGACGCGCTCCTGGTCGCGCTCGACACGACACCGCGCCGAGAGGACGAGAAGTGAAGGCGCGGCTACTCAAAGCTAGGTACGTGATTCTCGCGGTCGCGCTGGCCGCCGCTCTCATCTTCCTGGCTCATCCGCTGGCCGCGGCGGCGGACGTGTTCGGCAACGTCGGGCCGGCCCCGCAGGTGTCCGGCACCGCGTTCTCCGAGCAGTACCCGGCCGGGAACTACACGCTCGATCAGCACTTCAAAGCGGTGGAGGCCTCTTTAACCGGTGGGGTGGATGTGTCCGGGGTGCCACCAATGATCGCCTACTTCCTCGCCTCGATCCTGTGGGAGCTGACCGCGTTTCTCGCCCGGACCGTGATCTCGCTTTTCACCTTCGCGTTCTCCTTGGACCTGTTGAACGGGTCGGAGGCAACCGGCGGCGCCGGGGCGCTCCGTCCTGTCTCCGTCGCTATCCACACGATCTACTCCCAGGTGTTCGGCCGGCCGTGGCTGGTGCTTGCCGTGACTTTGGTGGGGATGTGGGCGATGTGGCGGGCGTTGATTCAGCGTTGCTACACCGAGACCGCTGGCACTCTCGCCGTCTCGCTCATCTACCTGATCGTCGCGCTGGCGTTCGTCGCGCAGCCGGCCGCCACGATCGGCTCCGCGTCGAGTTGGACCAATCAGATGTCCGGGGCGTTTTTGTCGATCACCAGCAAGGGATCGATCAGCGACGCCGAAGACGCGAAGCTCTCTGGTGCCGACCAACTCTTCAAGCTGCTCGTCCACGAACCGTGGGCCGTACTTCAGTTCGGGCGAATCGCACATTGCGTCAAGGACGACACCGGCTCCGAGG
>DAIQCC010000003.1:2253-84079 GCA_036780865.1 Solirubrobacterales bacterium
CACGACCCGGAATCGGTTTCGGTCAGGCCGCTGTCGAAGGACTCCGGCAAGGACGCGGCACTCGCTCGGGCACTGAAACGCGGCAACGAGGTTCAGGCCGACGGCAAGAGGTGCGTCAACAACCTCAACAAGTACTCCCCGCACTTCCTGCCCTACTCAACGGGCTCAGACGAGCGTGATGCCCAGTACGAGGCATTGAACTCGGGGGATACCGACAAGCTCCCCGACGCCGACCCCTCAGCTGACAGAAACGACTACCGGCTCGGTGTAGCCGACAAGCCCGCCACCGACGCGATGGAGGAAGGCGGCCAATATCAACGCCTGCTGATCGCCATCGTCGTCTTCATCGGCGAACTCGGAGTGTTCCTGCTGATCGGCTCCTTGTCGGTCGGGGTGATCCTCGCCCAGATCATCCTGCTGCTCCTGCTTGCTCTAGCTCCCGTGGTGATGGTGCTGGCCGTGATTCCCGGTCGCGGGCATGACTTTTTCCGCGGCTGGATCGTCAAGCTAGCCGGCCTCCTGGCCCGAAAGGCGGTCTATTCGCTTGCGCTCGCGATTCTGCTCGCTGTCAACGGGGCGCTTGCCGCCGCGACCTCGCAGCTCGGATGGCTCATGTCCTTCGGCCTTCAGGGTCTCTTCAACTGGGCCGTCTTCCTCCAGCGCAAGCAGTTGACCGAGCGAATCACCGGGGGCGGCTCCTCGGATGGCTCCGACCGGCTGGTGGACCGGATGCTTCGGGTGCGTGTCGGCTACGAGGCCAGTCGGGTCGCGCGCCGCGTCGGCCGCAAACTCCCGGGAGGCGGACGGTGAACCGACTCCGTGAGATAGCCGATCGGCCGATCCCACTGGAACAAGGCCTTGCCGTGTTCGCCGGAGCCGCCGTCACCCTGCTTGTGGCCGCGGCGGTACTGATCGCCATTCCCGGCCGCGACCCGGGTGATCCGGCCTCGGACCCCGTAGCGGTCCAAGCGCCGCCGGTCGAACCAGACCGAATCGGCGAACTCGAGAACCAGGTCGAGACAGCCGCCCGCAGGTTCATGGACGGATACCTGCCGCTTATCTCCGGGCAAGGCAACCCGCGCCAAATCAGGGCGGCATCGCCCAAGTTGATCGAGAAGCTGGCCAGTCAGGTCAGGGTTTCGCCGGCCGCACGTAACCGGCACCCGCGACCTATCTCCACGGAGGTCGGATCGGTATCGACCGGCCGGGCGAGCGCGGCGGTCACGGTCGAGACCGACGGGATCACCTATCCGGTGATCCTGAATCTGCGACGAGTGGCTGGCCGGTGGCTGGTCGAGCGGGTAGGTGTCGAATGACCGGCACCACCGCAAAACGCTCTCGTTCGGTCTGGGCTCTGGGTCTTCTCGCCGTGCTCGCCATCACGGTCGTAGCGGTCGCCGGGATGTTCATGGCCGTCCTCGGCGCCGATATCGGCTGCGTCGGCGGTGGTTCCTCTGCGCAGGCGGCACCGACCAAGACCGCCAAGCAGGAGATATCGCCGTGGAAGCTCAAGCTCTACCGGGCTGCCGCCAAGCGCTTCGATGTCGATTGGACCTTCCTCGCGTCGATCGGCTACCAGGAGTGCGGCAGCGGAGCCTGCCGCGAGATCAACCCGTCCGGGTGCGGTGGCGCCATGCAGATCGCCGTCGTCAGGGGGAGCGCATGCAGCCCCGATCCGTCGGTGCCTACCCTCTGGGAGCGCTACGGGGTAGACGCCGACGGCGATGGGAAGGCGTCCATCACCAGTCCGGCCGACTCGATCTTCACCGGCGCGAGGATCTTGCGTCCCGTGATGGGCGCCCCCAGGACCGGCGGCACCTACGCTCAGTACCGGGAGGCCGCCTGCCGCTACTACGGTGCCTGCTCGGACGGGCTTGTCTCCTACGCGGACGAGGTGATGGCCCGCGCCGTCCAATACGGATTTCGTGGCGCCGGAAGTCCTGAGCCGTCCGACCCCGCTGGGGCGCAACCGGCCCCTTCTGGAAGCGGCTGCGGAGCCCAACAGTCCCCGTCCGGTGGGCTCGGTGGCGCCAAGCGGGTCAAGGGTCCAGCCGAACTCAAGGCGCTCCCGCCGGACATCACACCGGGCACCCCGGAGGCCTGTGACTCGCGCATCGTCGCCGACGTCATCTACCTCGCCCGCCGGTTCGGACAGGTGGTCACCGACTGCTACGGACTCGGCCATACCCCTGACGGTGAACACCCCTTGGGTGCTGCGATCGACGCCGCCCCGAAGGACGGCAACTGGGCGAACACGATGCGGCTCGCCCGGGCGGTCGGCTGGCAACCGAGCTGCGCCGCCTCCGGATCAAGACCGACCTGTGCCTATCCACCGTTCCGGTTCGTCGGCTACAACGGCTACCCCAACCACGGCGATCCCGCGCACTGCGTTCCATGCTCCGGCGGCCCGCACATTCACGTCTCCTGGCAAACCTCCGCCTCACCCGGGATGCCGGAGAACACCGCCCGCTACTCGTACATCCCAGCCACCTGGATCGAAGTTCTCGCCGGAAAGGGCAACCGATGAGCCCGGTCGGAGCTTTCTTCGGGGCCGGTTTGGGGTTCGTTCGCGGCTTCGGGTGTCCCTGCGCCCGTCCCTTCGCTGGGTGGCACGGTCAGACCCCGAGAGATGGCGGCCGGCTGCGGAGTCTCGAACCTCCGGTTTGCCGACATCTCTCCGTCCCCGTGAGGTCGGATCATGAAACCTGATCGTCGCCGGTCCGACCCGACCCTGATGCTCTCCATCCTCGCGGGTGCTATCTGCCTTGCCGTGTGGCGCGCGCTCTCAAGCGTCGAGACCGACCAGGTCATATCCATCATCAGCTCATCTGCCCCGGTCGCTATCGGACTGGCTGGTATCGCCTCGGCGCTGGCTACACAACGCTTCCTCTCTACCCGTCGCGCTCTCGGCTCCCGCCGGGCCGTGGCGGTGGTGCCTGCCGACGAGTTCGAGGCAGGCATCGAGACCGTTCTCCGGGTCGCTGCTCAACTCTCACGATCGGACCGAGGCGTGCGTGGCTGGATGAATCGGAAAGCATCAGCGATTCGCGTGACTCTCGAAGCCGACCCGGAAGGGCGGCTCGTCTATCTGATCGAATCCTCCGAGCGGCAAATGGACCTGGTCCGATCGACCCTTCGCGCCTACCAGGGAGTCGAGGTGCGTAGCGCCGACGAAGTGCGGTCTCCGCAACCATCAGAGGCGCGGGTGACGATGCGCACCGAGCTGGTGCTCGCCCGCCCGAGTGTCGAGCCACTGGCGCGCCTGGAGCTGGACCCCGATCCCCTCCAACCATTCGCGGCCGCAATAGCCGGACTCAAGCCAGGCGAGCACGCGAGCGTCCACGTCGATCTGCTGCCCGCGGCCGGGCACCGCCGAGCCAGGCTGACGCGATACCTCGCCAAGCAAGCGCGCCGCCTGGGTGTCGACCAGAGTGGATTCGCCGAGCGTCTCGGGCTGAACTCGAAGTCGAGGCGGAGCGATCCAGTAACGCTGGCCGAGCGGCGAGGGCTCGGCCGCGGACTCGATGCCAAGCTCCGAGATGGCGGCGCCATCTTCGAAGCCCAGATCCTGATCCGAACCCAGGCCCCGACCCGGGTTCGGGCGAGCGCCACGATGACCAACCTGCTCGCCGCCTTTGAATCACTCGGCGACAGAAACTGGCTGAAAGCCTCTGGTCTCCCGATCCCAGGACTCGCGTTCCTTGGCTCTGACCTCCCGGGCCGTCGCGGACGCTTCGACCGGCGCTTCAAGACCGGGCTCTTCAAACCAGCCCGCCGCAACATCATCGCTGCCCGGGAGATCGCCGGGTTCCTGAAGCCACCAACGATCTACCTGTCTGACGAAAACGTCCTTCGCTCCGGCGCGATGCTCTCGTCACCTCCCGACTTACCCACGCTCGGAGATGAACCGGACCTGATCCCGATCGGACAGATCTCTGGAGAAGCCGGGGAGCGAACCGTGGGTGTACGGACGGCCGACACGTTCTTTACGTATGTGACGGGGAGGAGCAGGTTCGGCAAGACCGAGCTTGCGATCTGCCAGTTCCTCAACCTCGTGAGATCTGACCAGGGCGGCCTGTTCCTCGATCCACACGAAGACGCAATCGAACGAATGAAGCCCTACCTCACCGACCCGAACGTGCGTGACCGGATCGTTGAGATCGACCTCGGTCCTGGAGCGAGTGAGCAGCAGCCCGGCTGGAATATCTTCGAACTCGGTGGACCTGACCCGGGGGAGGCCGAAGGAAGGATCGAAGCCGTGGTGGACGCGTTCGCCTCGGCACTTCAATGGGGGGAGCGTTCGACCCGGGCTATCAACCTGACAGCGCAGTCGGCGATGGCGCTCACCGCGATCTCCAGGGTGCTGCCTGCCGAGCTTTGCCCCACCATCTTCCAACTCCCGACGTTGCTGTCGGACTCCGCTTGGCGGAAAGCGGTGTTGCCGTTCATGCCCAGGGCAGCCCAGCGCTTCTGGATGGATCGGTTCCCCCGGCTCGCCGAGGAAGCGATCACTCCGCTGACCAACATGGTCGACCGGCTCCGCGCCTCGGCAGCCGTCACCACCTTGCTCGGAGCGAGTCGGAGCAGCTACAGGATTAGAGAGGCAATGGATAAGGGACAGATTGTCCTGGCCTGTCCCGGATCCGGCGGCACCCGAGATCGGCTGCTCGCCAACCTCGTTGTTTTCGATCTCCTCCACGCAGCCAAAACCAGGGCCAACATCCCACCGGCTGACCGCCGACCGTTTTGGGTGTTTCTCGACGAGGTCCAGACCTACGACGGTGCCGCGTCAGGCAACCTCGCCGCGTTGCTCGAACAAAGCGCGAAGTACGGCATCCGGGCGGTGCTGCTCAACCAGAACCCGGAACGGCTCACCCCGGCCACCTTGCAGGCGCTCACCACGAACCGCTCCCATCTGATCGCGACCGCACTCAACTCCAAGGCGTCCGCGCTGATTACGAGAGAGTGGGGCGGTCGACCTGACCCCGCCGCACTGACCCGACTTCCGAGGTACAGGTTCATCGCCCAAGTCACCGATCGAGGCAACACGAGTGAACCGTTCGCACTCGGCGGCGTCACGGTCCAGGACCTCTTCGGGCAAGGCAGCCCGCAACCGATCGAGGGAGCCGTCGAGACCAGGACTCCGACCGAGGCGCTCTCTCATCTAGAGACCCTGGATGACCGAATTCTCGACGCGCTGCGCGCCCTCAGGAAGTCACCGCAGGCGGTCGACTCCTCCGAACTCGAGGTCGCTGCCGAGTCTGCCAGGTACGTGCCCCTACGAGTCGAGGGAGACCGTCGATGAGCCCTCGACCCGGGCTGCCGAGAATCAGTGCCGAGATTCTGGCGTCGCTAGGTCAGCACCGGGTGCTTACCACCGATCAGGTGCGGCGCCTTCACCTGCCGGGACGATCCTCGCGCAGGGCACAGCAGCTTCTGGCTCACCTGTGGGCGGCCGGTCTGATCGAACGGGTCCAGTCTCCAGGTGACCTTCCGCGCCGACTCTGGTTTCTGAGTCAGTCAGGAGCGAAGGCCGCCAAGACCTCGGGGATCGTTTCTGAGGCTCCACCGACGCTCGAGCCCGAACAAGTCACTGGTCCACTGCAGGAGCACACCCTCGCGGTCAACGACTCGATGATCCAGTTCGTGGAGGCTGCCCGCGAGCAAGGGGACGAGTTCGGGCCACTCGCCTGGAGGCACGAGGTCGTCCATCCCCTCGGCACCGGCCGAGGTAGGCGCAGACACGTGCTTCGAGCCGACGCGGTCATGACCTATCTCCGACTGGAAGGCAACGGAGTCCTCGTCGAGCAACGCTTCATCGAAGTCGACCGCGCGACCCTGTCGGTCGATCGCCTCACCGCCGAGCTTGTCGCCTACGCCCACCTTTTCAGAGCAGCCGACGACCAGGGGGACCCGCTTTGGAAGTCGATGTATCCGGCGTTTCCTCCCGTGATCTGTGTGTTCTCCGGGGCGCCACGCGACGGACTCGAACGTCGACGCTCAACCGCGATCGCGCTCCTCGCGAGTGACCCCGACCTGACCCGAAGCCCCAGCGTCGACGTTCTCTTTTGCCTGGGTCACGACCTGCGCCAGCACGGGCCGTTCGCCCCGATCTTCACCGGGGCAAATCACCGCGAGCCGGTCGACTGGCTCGGACGCCAACCCGCCAAGGAGGCCAACCCATGAATCCATCAATACCAAAAGAGCATCCCAGAATCATCCGAGGCGACTGCGTCGAAGAGATGAACCGCATGAACCCGGAAAGCATCGACGCGGTCGTGACCGACCCGCCATACGCCATCGCTCGCTTCCAACAAGGCGACGAGACCTGGGACGCAAACGCAATCCGGAATCAAGCGAGATCTGGCGTTGATAAGGACCTGAGCCTCGGTGAGGGATTCGAGCTATGGACCCAAGGATGGGCCGCCTCCTGCTTTCGCATAATGCGACCCGGTGCCCACCTCCTCGCCTTCGGTTCCTCTCGAACATTCCATCGGCTGATCGCTGGCATCGAGAACGCGGGCTTCGAGATCCGCGACGTGCTGATGTGGCTGTACTCGAGCGGCATGCCGAAGTCGAGACGACTGACTCGTGGCCGAGCCACCGGCCTCAAGCCGGCCTACGAACCGATCGTCCTGGCGAGACGTCCGCTCGACACCACCGTCGAGCAGGCTGCGGCCGGTCGCGGCGTCGGCACCCTGGAGGTCGGAGCGTGCCGTGTTCACGGCCGTCATCCGGCCAACGTCATCTTCTCCCATGGACCAAAATGCCGCGCCGGGAGGTGCGGCGGCAATTGCCCGGTGTCGAGGGTGGAGGCGGGCGGATACGAGCGACGAGCCGGAGCCCGGCTCCCAATTGATCGGGTGTTCTATTGCTCGAAGGCATCTCGCCGCGAACGCGACGCCGGCTGCGAGTCACTTCCAACTCACAAGCTCAACCTGTTTCCCCGGGCCGGTCGCCGGCCCGGGGCAGACCCAAAACCGGTCAAGAACCATCATCCGACGGTGAAGCCGGTCGAGGTGATGCGATGGCTCGTAAGGCTCTCGTGCCCCGAAGGCGGTCTGCTGCTCGATCCGTTCTGCGGGTCCGGCACCACCGGAGTTGCCACCACCTTAGAAGGCAGATCCTTCCTAGGAATTGAGAAAGATCAAAGCTTCGCGGCTGTCGCCAAGGCCCGAATCGAACATGCCTCCGAGCCCCAACAGGACAAGACGCATTGCACTCGGGAGGAGTGACCATGGGCTGGCATCCATCAAGGGAATCTTCAGAGGTCTCGCTTTCTCCCGAGTCGATCGAGATGCTCGCCCGCCGCCTCTCCGAGCTACTCCACGACGCGGAGTCGAAAGGGACGTCCCGACTAGTGAGCGCGAAAGTCATCGCCGAAAGGTGGGGTGTCGACCGGAAATGGGTCTACGAACACGCCGAGCACCTCGGAGCCCGCAGGCTCGGCAGCGGCCCAAGACCCCGCCTCAGATTCGACCCGATCGAGGTAGGGGAGAAGCTCGGTGCCAAACGAAGCCGGGACCGATGCGATGGTCGCCGATAAACGCACTTCAAGTCCGACCACAGGTTCAACTGGCTTTCCTGGCGCAGCAGAGCTAACGTCCTCAAGCAACCAAACGCAACCGTCCGGGCAGCCAACACTCACGTCCGGACGTGACGCCGAGGAGCGCCAGAAGCACCTGGTGACTTGGTTTCCTCGCCGCTGGAAAGGACGGTAAGTCGTGGCTCGTGCCGCAGGACAAGTGCTGGAGCGAAACTGGAAACGCGGCCGCGGCTACGCAGTTCGATTTTTCGCCTATGGCAAGCGCAGATACCTAAGCCTCGGCTTCGAAGCAGACGGCTGGACGCGCGATCGGGCAGAAGAAGAGCTTGCGAACATCCTTGCTGACGTCAGGCGCGGCATCTGGACTCCACCCAGAAAAGAAGACGAACGCGCATCAGCGGCCGATACGGATGGCCCTGAGAAGTTCGGTCCCTTCGCCCGGGGGCTCGTGGCCGCTAGGGAAGGGCAAGTCGCCGACAGCACCCACAGTCACGAAAAATGGACGCTCAGCCACCTGCTCCCGTTCTTTGGCAACTGGCGACTCAATGAGATCGACATCGAAGCCGTCGATGCCTACCGCATCCACAAGGTCAAGGAATCAGAGGCGAGACGGAACGCGACCGAAGCTGGGCGACCTCTGAAAGGTGCGAGCGGACGAAATCTGAGGCCGCTTTCGGCCGGGTCAATCAACAAGACAATCGACCACCTCCAATGGATCCTGTCAATGGCGATCGAGTACAAGCTTCTCGGCGAAAACCCCGCGGTCGGTCGGCGTCGCCGCCTGAGGGAACCACGCCGTCCGCCCGTCTACCTGGACACGGCTAGTCAGATCGAAGCGCTCCTCGACGCGGCCCGAGAACTCGACTGTGCCGCAGCGTCACAGTGCAGGGAACGCCACGCCACCATCGCCACTCTCGTCTTGGCCGGGCCCCGCGCGGGAGAACTCTGCGACCTCCAGTGGCGAGACGTCGATCTCGCCAACGGAAGGATCTTCATCGGCCGATCCAAAACCCAAGCTGGCCTCAGGGAGATACCCATGCTGCCGGTGCTCCGAGACTCACTCGCCGCCTATAAGGCACGCGCCTACCGCAGCGGCTCCGAAGACCTTGTCTTTCCCAACGGAACCGGAGGAAGCCGAAACAAAGACAATCTCCGCTCCCGCGTCCTTCTCCCAGTATTCGAGCGAGCCGATCAACTGCTCGAGGCCCAAGGTCACGTTCCGCTGCCGCGCGGGCTCACTGCGCACAAGCTAAGGCACACGTTCGCGTCGGTCCTAATCGCTTGTGGGGAGGATCCGCACTCGGTCATGCGTCAACTAGGACACACCGACCCGGCCTTCACCCTGCGCGTCTACACGCATGGAATGGCCAGAAGCCCTGAGGAAAAAGCCAGACTTGCCGCGCTCGTCAGAGGCGAGGGGACCTCCTCGGCTAGCAAGCCACCCGTGCCTTCGGGGCAACTTCACACAAGGGATTTCGAGGCTCCAATAGTCACCGCCCTCCAAGGGCTCGGAGGCTCGGCGTCGCGGCGCGAGGTCACCAAGGCAGTCCAGACCGAATTGGGTTCCCGCATGACCCCACTCGACCTGGAACGGCTCCCGAGCGGCATGCCTAGATGGATCACCCGCCTCTCGAAAGCTCGAGCAAACCTGATCAGAGACGGAGTACTTCGGGCCGAGACGCCGAGAGGTGTCTGGGAACTCGAATCCGACGGACGAAAGTCAAACTGGAAGAAATCTGAGTTGGCTTGTACCTCAAAAGTCTAGGCGTAGACCTTCGCGGGCGAAGTGCCAGAATCAACTGTCAAAGCAAAAAACAGTCTCCACGAATCTCAGCTCGGTTCAAGGGCGGCGTCGCCAGTAATCTCCGCCACACGCGATAGATAGGGAGATCCAAAGAGTGACTCGCTTGTTCGACAACATCGGCACCCAGCTCGGTGAGCATTTGCAGCTCACCTTTGCGGACTTCGAGCGGATGGACGCAGCCATTGGATATTTCAATCTGCGGGGCTGGGAATTCTTCGACGAGCTTGTGCGATTTGCATGTATTGGCTCAGGAACACGGTCGTGCCGAACAGGGCGATGCCGACCGAAACGCTCGCGATCGCCGAGAGCACCACGGTGCGGTTGGAAAAGAGTCTCAGCGGCACCATCGGTTCAGGGGCCCGCCTTTCCTGAAGGACGGCGGCGAGACAGAGGAAAAGCCCGACCCCGACCAATAGGGCCGTCTGGGCAGAGATCCAGTCGTACTGCTGGCCGGCGAGTGAAACCCAGACCAGGAGCGAAGACACACCCCCGGCGATCAGGACCGCCCCGAGGTAGTCGATATCGATCTCGCGGCGAACGCGGGGGAGGTGAAGGGTTCGCTGGAGCACTACCAGCGCCGCGACCGCGAAAGGGACCCCCACGTAGAAACACCATCTCCAGCCGAGCCCGTCTGTGATGAATCCACCGAGCAGCGGTCCCGCGACGGTTCCGAGCCCGAAGACGGCACCGAGATAGCCCAAGTAACGGCCACGTACGCGCGGCGAGACAAGATCCGAAAGCACTATCTGAACCAGGGCCGTGAGACCGCCCACACCGACACCTTGAACGACTCGGCACGTGATCAGCCATGTGGTCGATTGAGAGAGTCCAGCGAGGATCGACCCAACCACATATGTGACGAGTCCGATCTGGATCAGCAGCTTGCGATCGAACAGGTCGGCCAGCTTCCCCCAGATCGGGGTGCTGACGGTCAGCGCCAGAAGCGTGGCGGTGACGACCCAGGTGTAGGAGGATTGGCTGCCACCGAGGTCACCGATTATCTTCGGCAAGGCCGTGGTCACAACCGTGCTGGAGAGGATTGCCACGAACATTCCGAGTAGGAGACCTGACATAGCCTCCAGTACCTGACGGTGGGTCATGCCCGATTCGAGCTTCTCCTCCGAGGGGTGTGCCGTTTCGGCCGCGGTCACGCTCACTCCGATGCTCCCGCGTTCGGAGAGGTGCTCGTCGAGAAGTCCTCCCGCAGCAGGTCGAGTCGCCTGGCGAGCTCCGCGACCTCTCGGGTGGACCAGCCCTCCAGTGCTCGGGAGAAGGTCGCGACCATGCGCCGGTGGCTTTCTTTCAGCACCTTGGCGCCAGTATCGGTGGTGGCGATCCGGTAGGCGCGACCGTCGGTCGCATCGCGTTCCCTGGAGACATATCCGGCGGCGATCAAGGCGTCCACCTGACGGCTGGCCACGGAAACGTCGATGTTGAGTCGCTCGGCTATGTCACTCACCCGCATCGAACCGGACATCCGGATCACCGCCAATGCGGTGAACCCCTGGGATCCGAGTTCGGCGAGGGCGTGGCGGGCGATCTCCCGCCGGACGAACCCCAGTCTGTAAAGCGCCCTGACTAGATCTTCTACTTCTTCTGCCATGTTCATCCAAGTAGTTGCTTACAGCAAGCAATCGTAACAGCTCCGCTGAGATTGAAACCGGGCTCTTGGACTACAGTTGAGTCGTGGAACGGGGCGAATCAATCACACCGAAGCGTGAACGCCAGGAACAGGCGATAATCGAAGCGACGTTGCGCTGTCTGGGTCGCGACGGATATGCGGCGACCTCTTTGCACCGGATAGCGGAGGAGGCCGGAATCCACAAGCGGATGGTCCTCTACTACTTCCGGGACCGCGAGCAGCTGGTGGAGAGGACGGTGGTGATGCTCGGGGATCGCCTGCTGTCGCAGGTGGCCGATGCCGTCGAAGGTCTCGAGGAGCCGGCCGACATCGTCGCTGCCGGCTTCGACGGATTCTGGAGTGCGATAACCGGAGATCGTGGTCTGCTCGTCGCCTATCTCGGGTTGACGGCGGAGTCGGTCACCGATCCTACGCTGCAGGCTATAACCGGCCACATTAATGAGGGTTTTCGCGACATTATCGCCGGACTGATTGCCGACGCGGGCGGTCGCGGCCGCAGGCTGTTGATGGACAGGGAATCACTGATAGTTCTGATCATCGCAGGCATACACGGGTTGACGTTGGAGTACGTACAGCGGGGCGAGAGCCCTGCGCTCAACCGGGCAATCGCCGACTTTCAGATCTGGCTGACCTCGGTTTCCGCGCCCCTTGATGAGAGGCGTGATGCAGGATCGACTCCGGCGGCGCGTCGGCGTTAGCGACACCTGGCCCGAACGAAGATGGGTTTCTCGAGGTGTAGCCGACCGGATCTACGTCGCTGCTTCGGCCTTCCATTTGTCCCAGTTGTCAGGGAGTTCCTGGCCGCCGCGACGGAAGTGATCGATGTTCACTTCGATGAAAAGGCCCCGTCCCTCTGCAATGATTTCCTCTCCGTCCAGGAGTCGGCCAACCAGGTGGAGTTTGCGGCCATCTATCCGCTCGCAACGCGCTTCGACGCTTAGCTCGCGTCCGAGGAAGGCTGGTGCGCGGAAGTCGACGTTGAGGTTGGCGGTGACCGCCGGGCGTTCGACGAGGATCAGGACGGTTCCCAGGGCGTCGTCGAGGACTGTTGCGACGGCTCCGCCGTGTGCGAAACCGGGGGCTCCTTCCTGGCGGCGGTCGAAGCGCACGCTTCCGAGAATGCGGTCACCCTGGATGCGGAGTTTCAGTCCCATGTTGGCGGGATTTTCTGGGCCGCAGCCCAGGCAGTGAGGCTGGTGGGCGGGGATGGTGCCATTTGAGTCGGGTTTCATTTTGAGTTCTCCTCGAGCCACGCTTCCATCATCGAGACACCGAGGTGTTCGAGTTCGTTGATCTGCGCCACGGCTCCCAGGCCTCCGGCGTGGTCCTCTCGCTCGGCGTGGAAAGCCAATAGTCGCCAAAGCGAGGCGAGGACACCATAGGTTCCGGCGAGGGCGCGGAGGGCGGCGTCGTCGAGGAGCAGTGCCATGTCGTTCAGGAACTCTGCGTGAAGCGACCGGAACATGGCGCCACCGGTGCCGGCCTTGACGATGAAGACGCGGAGCCCTCGAAGTGCTGCCGGCTGGTGCTCGCCGAGGGTCTCAGGCCAGGTCGGGTACGCGGTTGCGAATCGTTCGATCCCTTCCAGTCCGAAGGCCCCGCCTAGTCCGGCGATGGCGTCGCCGCCGTCACGCATGTTGGCGACGGCACGCTCGATGGCCAACCGCGCGGCTTCAGCGGGCTCTCGTAGGCGGTCCGGCCATTCGTAAAAGAATGTCGTGTGGAGGTTCGGTCCGGGGAAACCATCGGAATTGCGGGCGGTGGCGAGCGAGTCGAGGGAGCAGGCTTGCAGTTCGTCTCGGTCATTGTCGGCGATCCAGGCGATCCCCTCGTCCTCGTCGTAGTCGACGACCACGATGTCGTGACGGGTGTTGTTCATGCGGACACGCAGGTACTCGAGATGGCCGATGTCCGCCCAGACGATCGGTGGCCGTCCGGCGTCGATCTCTTCGCGCACCCAGCGCCATCCTTCCTCGGGGTCCTCCGTCTCTCGTACTTCGAGACCGATGTCGAGATGTTTGCTGACGTCTCGCTCAAGATCGGCTGTGCGGCCGACGAGGTATATCGGTGGCTTCATCCCGGGAATCTCGAGATAGAGAAACCCGAGGCCCCCGGCAAGCCCGAACGCTGCGCCCTCTGACAGAGGCCCGGCCCCGTAGTCGAGTTGATGGAGCTCCATCAGGTCGCGCAACGCCCCGGAACCGCAGTGACCAGCACGGCGATGGGGGAACTCGGGAGCTCTCGTCAGGGAATCAGTTTGGGAGGGTGCGGTTGGTTGGCTCATTCCGGGTAAGTCTAACCTACACCGATCGGTACGTTTTTTGATACCTTCGGTTCCATGCCAGGAGAATCGATGGACTTAGGTCATGTGAGGGTCATTCCCGAAGAGGGCTGGCAGGACGGCCCACCTCACGAGCTGTTCAAGGAAATGCGCGGAACGTGTCCCGTCCATTGGTCCGATGGCATTCCGGCATACCCCAGCGAAGCTGGTTACTGGTCGGTGACAAGAGCCGAAGACGTTGAGGCGGTCAGCCGCGATTGGGAGACCTACTCGTCAGCAAGCGGCATCACGGTGGTCTCTGACGCGGTAATCCCGGTCGAGCTGATTTCGGCGATGTTCATCGGCATGGACCCGCCCAAGCATGACCGACTCAAGAACCTCTTCCAGCGTGGCTTCACACCGAAGCGGATCGGTGAACACGAGGAGCAGATCCGGGCGATCACGGTCGAGGCGCTCGATCGTCTCGACGGACGCGCGCGGTGTGCCCTCGTGAGCGAAGTGGCCCAGCCCGTCGTTTCACGAGTGATCGGAAGCTTCATGGGCATCCCGCCCGAGGACGACGAACCCTGGGCGACCCTGCTCAATTCGCTGGTCGGATTCGGCGATCCCGACCTGAACCCGAACGGCACAGAGACGATCATGGAGAACCAGATACCGCTGATCTTCGAGCGATGCCAGAAGCTGATCGAAGATCGCCGGAACAATCCAACCGAAGACCTGACCAGTCTGCTCGTCCATGCCGAGATCGACGGAAACGGGCTGGAGGAGCATGAGATCGTCATGGGCTTCTTCTTGCTGATGGCCGCCGGCAACGACTCCACCAAAGCGACATATTGCAGCGCAATGCAGGCGTTGATGGAACACCCCGACCAGCGCGAACTTCTCCTGGAAGACCCGGGGCTGATTCCCAGCGCGGTGGAAGAATCACTCCGCATGTTCCCCGCCTTCTCGCATTTTCGCCGCACCGCGACCAAGGACACCGAGCTCAACGGCGTCAAGTTGCGCAAAGGCGACAAAGTTGTTATGTGGTACCCATCCTCCAATCGCGACGAGGAGAGGTACGAAGACCCCGACCGTTTCGACGTGACACGGAATCCCGATCATCAAGCCTTCGGTGGCGGCGGCCGACACTTTTGCCTCGGTTCGGCCCTCGCCCGGTTGGAACTGCGGGTCCTTATCGAGGAGACACTTAGACGTTTTCCTGCCACTTCCCTCGATGGCACGCCCGCCTACGCAGTGTCGCCGTTCGCCAACCAGCTGAAGACACTGCCGGTTCGCCTTCACGCCTGAACAACTGCCGTACCCGTACCCCGTACCCCGGGGACCGGAAACGCTCGTCCCCACGCTCGGGAATCCGGACTAGTGAAAGGTGGCGCGCCAATCGCGCCAACCGTTCGAACGTAGCCTGATCGAGATTCGCTTGGTTCGCCTGTAGGCTCGCGGCTTTCGATTCTCGCGTTGAAAGGGCGCACCGGTCGAAGAGGACACCGACGGTGAGGGTCGGAACTCGGGTTCGACCGACACCTCGTTTTTTGATCCACATGTTCAACGGGGAGAAGCTCGGACCGCTGATTTCGGCGCCGGCGTCGTCATCGACCACAAGCTCCAGGATTTCGAACGAATCGTGAGCCGATTACGATTTCGTCCTTGATTCCCCTGGGCGGCGAAACTCTTGCGAAGTCATCGCGGATCCTCAAACCCGGCGGACTGCCATCGGCATTTTCGGCCATCCAGCCCCGGATTTCGCCAGCGAACTGGTTGGTCCTTCCGCTTCGCCTCGCGATGACGGCCCCGAGCCTGAGGTACCCGCTGTTCAGCCCGGCGGCTGGGCTTTCGGTACTCGTCTCATAAGGCGGAGGACTCGCAGCTGGAGGAGATCACCGATCTCATCCAGACGGTGTTCCCCGCGTGATCCTGGACCAAGGTCGATTCGCGCAGGCCCGTCTGGCGAGTCAAGCCGCGCCAGCAGAACCTATGGCTACTTAGTACCGGTTAAATGTTCGGCAATTGACATTCGCGCTAGATTCTTGGATATGAACCAGGAGAATGGTAAAGAACTGGAATGAGTCCCGTTGGTGACGACCTCAGCCCTTTTAAGGCTGAACCGGGCCAACTCGAAGGAGCCGGATCCGACGGTAGAGATGCTTGGCTGGACACCGGCCGAGGGAGAGGACGATGACGATGGAGGCCAGCCCGAGCCGAAGACGAGATCAGTCGAAGCACCTGCCGGGGATTTAGGCGAGGACGAGGTGTCTGCTTCCGACCTTGAGATGGCGAGGGAGATCGCGAGGTTCATCGCGGAGCGGGCGTTCGAGTTTGATGACCACGAGGCGCGGTCGTGGGCACTCACCGATTTCGATGTGTGGGCCGTGCTGGCCGGGGAATCGGCACAGCTTTCATTCGATCCGGTCGTAACCGACAAGACCCGCCGTCGCTGATTCATTCACCTTGCGGGTCTTGGAGGCATCGAAGCTCGTCGTCGGCTGTGGCTTCCTTCGAGGCGAACTTCGTGTGATCGCGGAACGAAAGCGGCGGGAAACACATTGGTGTCGGTCAATTATATCTGTTACAGTCAATATGACTGTGGACGTCGTTGACTTGAGAACCATCCTGTTTCACGGCCTGTCGGACCCGACTAGGCAGCGGATAGTCGAGTTCCTGCGGACCAATTCACCAGCCCGGGTTACCGATGTTGTTGCGGCGATTGGCATCTCCCAGCCGAACGCATCAACTCATCTGGCTTGCCTTTGGGAGTGCGGGGTTGCTGAGCGCGAACGGCGGGGCCGGGAGGTTCACTACCGGCTTGGCGAAAGCGTTGAAGAGCTTCTAGGGACTGCGGACGTTCTGCTTGATCGTGCCGGGGATCGGATCGAGTCTTGCCCGAACTACGGCCGTGGCCGGCGGCGGCAGGCCGCGTGAGTTCCTGCGACTGCGGCAACTCGGAGGCCGCGACCGGTCTGAGCTGGCGCGAGGCAGCATTTCGTTTCGGGCCGCTTCGAAACGCACTGCTCGCCGGGATCGCTCTTGTTGTCGGCCTCGTCCTGGAGTTCACCGGCGCGTCGGAAGTGCTGGCGATCGCAGCGTTCCTCGTAGCGATCCCAATAGGGGCTTGGTATTTCACTCAGGAGGGGTGGGAGGTACTCGTCGAGGAGCACGAGATAGGCGTCGAGGCACTGATGCTGATCGCTGCTGCCGGCTGTCTCGTTTTCGGCCTTTTCGAAGAAGCGGCGGCACTGGTTTTTCTCTACTCCCTTGCTGAAGCGATTGAAGAACTGACCTTCGTTCGGACCCGGTCGGCGATCCGGGATCTGCTCGATCTCGCCCCAAAGCAAGCGAGACGAATCGTCAACGGACGCGAAGAAATGATTCCGGCCGAAGATCTCGTCGTCGGTGACCTGTTCATGGTCCGGCCCGGAGAGGCTCTGCCGACCGACGGTGTCCTTAGAAGTGGCAACTCGACGCTTGACGAAGCACCCGTGACCGGAGAGTCGATGCCAGTTGCCAAGGATCCGGGACAAGAGGTGTTCGCGGGTTCGGTGAACGGAACCGGCTCGATCGAGATCGAGGTCACAAGGCCGTACGCCGACAACACCCTCCGGCGCATCGTTCATCTGGTCGAGGAAGCGCAGGGTCAGAAGTCGAAGGCACAACGCTTCGTCGACCGGTTCGCGACTCGATACAGCCCGGCCGTCTTGGTGGGTGCGGCGCTGGTCGCCGTCGTCGGCGGCATCGTGGACGGCGACTGGCAAGAATGGGCTCTGCGAGGCGTAACGGTCCTGGTGGCCGGCGCCCCTTGTGCCCTCGTCATGTCCGTGCCGGTCGCGGCTGCCGCAGCTATCACCCGGGCAGGGCGGGAGGGAATTCTCATCAAAGGAGGCCTGCAACTGGAAGCACTCGGGCGGGTCAATGCGGTCGCGTTCGACAAGACCGGAACTCTCACTCGTGGCAAGCCCGAAGTCACCGACGTGGTCGCCTTGAACGACGTCGCCGAAAGCAAGGGGCTACGGATCGCAACTTCTATCGAAGCGCGGTCTGAACACCCATTGGCTGCGGCGGTGGTCGCTTACGCCCGCACGGCAGGAATCGAGCCCGGTCCAGCCGAGGAATTCTCTGCCCTAGTGGGGCACGGGGCAACCGCGCTTGTGGAAGGCCGAACGGCCTGGGTGGGAAGTCCGGCTTTGGCTATCGAGCGCATGGGATCAAGCGATCTACCAGACATCATCGAGAAGCTGCAGGACGAAGGTAAGACTGTGATCGTGGTCGGCGTTGGCAGCGAACCGTGCACGCTGCTTGCGCTTCGGGATCAGCCCCGTCCCGATGCGTTAGAGGCGATCGCTGCGCTTCGACGTCTCGGTGTCGCCCTTGTCGCGATGCTGACCGGTGACAACGAACGAACAGCGCGGGCAATCTCCGCGCAGGTGGGGATCGACGAAGTCTTCGCTGAACTCAAACCTGAAGACAAAGTGTCCAGGATCAAGCAGATCCAGGAGCAGCACGGCTCCGTTGCGATGGTTGGCGACGGGATCAACGACGCTCCGGCACTTGCGACGGCCGACATCGGTATTGCCATAGGCACCGGCGGCACGGACGCGGCCATTGAAGCCGCCGACATTGCCCTGCTGGCCGATGACCTTACGAAGGCCGGGGAGGCACTCCAGCTCGGTCGACGCGCGACCCGCATTTCGCGGCAGAATCTTGTGTTCAGTGTCATCTTGCTTGTCGTGCTGATACCGAGCGCCGTAGTTGGCCTGCTGAGCGTAGTCCTTGCGGTCGCGGTACACGAGATCGCAGAACTCCTGGCGGTTAGCAACGGCGATCGCGCCGCTCGCAAGCCAACACGTCACACAGTAGAACCGAGACCGACCAGCCCACCGAGGATCAAGGCCGACAAAGGCAGGACCGCCGCCTACAAAGGCGCTGGACATGCCTGCGCTCTAAGCCCTCATCTACTACTCCCCGTCGTAGATGAGCGACCCGCCCAACCTCGTGATGAGCAATGACCGCTGACGATGATCGCTATGTGCCGGCGGCAGGGCACAGTGCTTTCACCCGCCTGTACGACCCGATCATGGCTCTGAGCATGCGCGAAAGTTCTTGGAGAACGGCACTGGTTGAACGAACTAATCTCGATCTTCCGGAGGGTGGTGTCGCGGCCGATGTCGGTTCCGGAACGGGAACATTCGCAATCGAATTGGCGGCTGCCCGCCATGACTCGACGGTCATAGGCATAGATGGCGATCCCGAATCGGTCGCTATCGCGAAGTCGAAGCCGGGATCGGACCGGGTTCGTTGGGATAAGGGTCTCGCGACGGACCTTCCGCTGGCGGACGACAGCGTGAACGTCGCTTCAATGTCGCTTCTGCTCCATCACCTGAGCCCCGAAGCAAAATCCTCAGCCCTGGGCGAGGGGGAAAGGGTTTTGCTGCCCGGTGGTCGCCTTCACGTCGCCGACTGGGGCAAACCCGATGCGATCACGTTCGCGGGCTTCCAACTCCTGCGCGTACTCGACGGTTTCGTCAATACGAGTGAGCACGCTCGAGGAGAGATCCCGAAGCTCATTGACGCGACGGGATTCGAAGAAGTTTCCGTCTGGCGCACACTACGAACCGCGTGGGGTTCGATGGAGTTCATCTCGGCCGAGAAACCACGGTAAGCGGAGGTCCTGGAGGGGTTGCCGGGGTCGGATGGTCGAGGCGTCGGTCGAGATTCCCGACCACGGCAATTCGAAGGTTCAGATCGCGTCGTTCTCCGGGACAGTGAGGGTCGTCTACTGGAGCGAGGCATCGAACCTTCCGTAGCGGTGGTACATCCTCTGGGAGGACGACGGAATTCCGAAGCTACGGGTGGGCCGATCGACAATCGTGGACCCTCGAGGACCGCTTGCCTCACCTGTTTCGTGAAATCGAGGGCAGGATCGTCGAATCGGAGAGAATTGCCGAACAGAGACGAATCGAACAAGAGGCCCGAGAGGAGGCGGAGAGGCTCGCCAGGGAGGAGCGTGAGCGTCTGTGGAACGGACACATGCGGAAGGCCCGAGCGATGCTTCTTGAAGAGCACCGTGCCGCAGCGCTTCGCAAACAATCCGAATCCTGGCACGAAGCCGAAAGACTCCGGACCTACTGCGCGGAAGTCGAATCACGCTACGGCGACCTGCCGGCAACTCGCGACTGGCTGGATTGGGCGGAGCAATACGTCGCTGGTCTCGACCCCCTTACCGAACCACCTGTGAGTCCGGAGAACGCTCAGGAAACGCTTGAAGCGCTTCAGCAATTCATGCCCGAGGGCTGGAGTGCCAAAGATCCGGAACTCGGATACAGCCCGCAGCGAGGGCATCACGTCCCGTTTCGGGGCTGGCATTGACAATTCAAATGCCGCACTGGGTACGCCGGTTCGCGTGACTCAGAATCCCACCGGCATGTCGGCCGTGACGTGGTAGCGCGGATCGTATTCGGGTCTGGGTGAACTCAAAGTTGCGTTCCACTCGTCGGTTCCAGCTTGAAACTGCGCGAGGCCGAGCGCGAGACTTGCGGTGATCACGTCGATCGCTTTCAGCGTCCACATGGAGTGATGTTCGGCGCCCGCGTCCCGTGCAGCCTGTCCCTCCGACATAAATTCCTCCGTGAAGCGAAGTTGCTCCTCGTATCTCTCGCTGAAGCGATCGCTCTCGGGTTCTCCCGGAACCAAGACTCGGGAGAGAACAAGCCGCTCGTCGTCTCTTTTCACTCGAAAAGTCTTTGGTCGGGAAACAGCGCCTCCCATCATCCTCACGGCGACCTCACCCAACTGGAAGCAGTCGGCCGACTCGGGAACCTCGGAGAGCTCATGCTCGGCGCGCCAGTCGAATTCAGGCTGTCGGTCCCGGAGTTTCAAAATGAGAACTCGCGCGATGTTCGCCGCGACTGCGGGGCCGGGTCCGTCCTCGTCGTGAGGTTGGGTGGGGTCGGGGAGCAGCAAGACACGAACCGGTCGTTCCGGAGGGCTCACATCGTCTTGGACGCCGGCACCAAATTGCGTCTCGGGACCAATGCGTAGGTTCGCTCTCAGATTCGCGTTCTCCGACCTGAGCCGCTCAACCTCGTCCCTTAGTGACTCATTTTCTTCGGGATCTTCTTCGCTCATCTCTTTTCACCGGAAAGCGTAAATCCCGGGAGTCGCAGTGTCCAGCATTCCAGGTCCGTATGCCGACGGCGGCGTGGGGGAAGCGAGCTCCATTCCGGACCGGATGCGCTGGGCGGCATCTACCTGACCGTCTCGGAGGACGATGGGTCCGGCCCGGCTGGAAAAGGGTTTGCTCGCCCGAAGGCACGCTCTGCCGCGGGTTCCGCGGCGGCCGTCCTATGGGTCGGCGATCCGATCCTGGTCGCCACCTTGAAGGATCAGCTACTTATGGCCGGAGCTGCACGCTCGAACTGCCTGTCTTCTACTTGCTCGACGAGAAACGAGGCGATGTCAGAGCGGGTGATCGAGGCGCCTATACGGTCCACGCCTAAGAACCCTGCCCTGATTTTTTCTTTCGAGGCTTCCCCGTCGGTCGGTCGGGTGAACCGTGCAATCGTCCAGTCGAGGGAGCTTCCGGTAACAACTTGCGACATCTCGAGAAGTTCGCGATAGGCGCGTTTGAGGAACAGTCGACCCATCACGGGAACGATCAGACCTAGCAAGCTCCGCCGGTCACGCGGATCTTTCAGGCTCGGGGTCGCCATTCCTATGAACCGTTTGACGCCCGCCTGCTCCATGGCGTCAACAATATTTCTGGTTCCTTCGACGAGAGGCATACCGGTTGCTTTGCGGTCCAGAGAGGGTCCGAGAGCGCTGATCACGGCGTCAATCCCGATCATTGCCTTTCGCACGGATTCCTCGTCGGATAGTTCACCCTGGATGACGCGCAGATTCTGGCGTTCGAGTCGAAGCTTCTCGGGGTTCCGGACAAAGGCATCCACTTCGTAGCCGCGGTCGAGGGCGAACCGGACTGCTTCTCGTCCGACGCCGCCTGTGGCACCGAAGATCAGAATTTTCATGCGATTGTTTCCTTCCTTGTCTGGTACGTCGGACTTGTCCGGATTGCCGGGGCGACCTCTTGTGCGAGCCGGGTGATGGACGCTTCGACCGCATCTCGTGGCAGCCCGCCCCAGTCGATTTGGCCGAAGAACCGGTCGATGCCGAGCACGTCACGCACATCGAGGATCTTCTCGGTGACCTCTTCGGGGGATCCGATCATCAGCGCTTGTCTTCGTCCGAGCCCTGCTTCAAAGGCGGCACGGCTGACGTTGAAGCCGCGACCGCCGGGCGTCTTTGGCCGAAGGTATTCGTGATACCAGGGGTAGACCTCACGGGCTTCGGCCGATGATTCCGCGACGAAGCAGTGTGTCGAGATTCCGACCCGTAGAGCCTCCGAGTGTCCGGAGTCTTCGCCGGCCTGGCGGTAGATGTCGACGGCTCGGCGGAGTGAATCAAGCGGTCCCCCGATGTAGCCGAGGGTCATCGGCAGCCCGAGAGCGCCGGCCCGGGCGGCGCTGCCCGGAGAACCACCAACGCCCGCCCAGACCGGCAGTGGCTCCTGGATTGATCGAGGTATGACCTGGGCACCCTTGAGGGGCGGGCGGAATCTCCCGCTCCAGGTGACCCGTTCCTCCGATCGGATCTGGAGGAGAAGTTCGAGCTTCTCGGCGAATAGCTCGTCGTAGTCATCGGTGCTTTCGCCGAATAGTGCGAACGGTTCGACGAAGGCGCTTCGTCCCGCGATCAGCTCGGCTCGTCCACCGCTGATCAGATCGAGGGTCGCGAAGTCCTGATAGACCCGGACCGGATCGAGTACCGGCAGGACGGTCACGGCGCTGGTCAGTCGGATTTTCTCGGTGCGGGCCGCGATGGCCGCCAGCACAACTGCCGGAGATGACACCGCGAAGTCCGGACTGTGATGCTCGCCGAGCGCGAAAATATCTAGGCCGAGCCGGTCGGCCAGGACGCCGTAGTCGATGGCGTCCTGGATCCGGTCGGAGGCGGTCACCGAAAGGCCCATCTCGTCATTCGATTGAATGTCGCTTAGCGACAGGATTCCGATTTCCATGGTCGCCTCGACTAAGCCCGTTTCAGCTTGCCCTGGACCACGAGCTTGCTGGGTGCTCGCATGATCCCGAGGGGGCTCCAGGTCATTCCGAGTTCTCGGTGATCGACCTCGACTTCCGCGTAGATGGAGAGGTCTTCTCCGGCGCCTTGGACCTTTGCGTCGAATGAGAGCGGTACCGACTTGCCGCCGGCTTCGAGCTGTCCCGTGACTTTGAGAGTCTCCCCGGCCAGGGTTGCGGTGTCCGAGGTGAAACGGACTTCTGGTGTTTCTTCGACACCGAAGAAATCGGCGGACCGCAGATGCTTGTCGCGTTTCTCGTGACCGGTGTCGAGGCTGTCAGCCTCGATCTTCAACTCGATCGCCGGGCTGGCGCTCAGGTCGATGGTGCCGTCGTACGAGTCAAAATGCCCTTTGACGGTCATCAGACCATAGAAGTGCCGGACGTGAAACTCGACGGACGAGTTATCTTGATCCAGCTTCCAGGCGCCGTTGCTTAGTTCTGAGGTATTGGTCGTCATCGTTGATCTCCTTACTTGGCCTGGCCGTCGAGGACCAGGCCAACGGCTTCGAGGGTGGGGGTAGCGGGATGGCCGGCGAGACGTTCGATGTCACCGGAAGGCGTTGCGGACCAACCCGCGCGATAGGCCTCATAGAAGCCCAGCGCTACCGGAACGACTTCGGGTGGCAGTCCGGCGGCTTCGAGCCGGGACTTCGCTTCTTCGTCATCGATGGAGCGGAATCGAATCTCCTTGCCGGCACGTTCGCTCGCGAGACCCGCGAGGTCGTTCCAGCTGACGGCGTCCTGTCCGGTGAGGTCGTAGGTCTTGCCCTCGTGCCCGTCTTCGAGCAGAACGGTCGCGATTGCGGCCGCGAGGTCCGAGCGGAGCACCGGCGCGACCGTGGCGTCCCCGACCGGGGCGGCGAGCTCACCCGCGGCCAATGCTCCGGCCACTTCGCCGGCGATCATTTCGGTGTAGATCACGTTGCTCACATTATACTAAAAAATGCCCGTGTCCTCTACCGCTTTGTATACCCGGGCGTGGGCATCGAGGAGGGCGAAGTCCAGTCCTTCGACCTGGGCAGTTCCGGGATAGACGATGTGCTTGACCCCGGCCTCCTTGGCCGCATCGATGACGGGAAGCATCTGTTGAACGCGCTCTTCGGGGTCCGGGGTGGGCGTCGGCATGAGCAGCATGCGATCCACACCCGCGAAGGCGGTCTTCAGCGAATCGAGGTCGTCGTAGTCTCCGCGGCGGACTTCGACGCCACGCTCGGCGAGGTCGGCTGCGGCTTCGGGATCCCGGACGCTGACCGCGAGTTCGACGTCCGGATCCCGCTTCAGAACCTCTTCAACGATCAGGCGGCCAAGCTGGCCGTTTGCTCCTGTGATCAACAGCATTGGAAACTCCTTGTTCGAAGGTCATAAGCGGGGAAGTATCTCCGCTTCCATCTCAGCGTAGCATAACCGGAGAGCGGTCTCCGTTTATTGGTATGATTCATATCGATGACTCCCGAAACGACTCTTCGAGCCGACGCACAGAGAAACCGCGACAAGATCGTCGCCTCGGCCCGAGGCGCCTTTGCCGAGCGTGGACTCGACACTTCGCTCGACGACATCGCCCGGTGTGCCGGCGTCGGCAGTGGAACCCTTTATCGCCACTTCCCTTCGAGAGAGGATCTGATCTCGGCGGTATTCGCCGAACGAATGACTGAGAACGTGGAAGCCGTTGAAATGGCTCTTGCGGACCCTGACCCCTGGAACGGCTTCAGTGAATATGTTCGGAGAACCTGTCGCGCCCAAGCCGAAGACCGTGGACTCGCCGATCTGATGGCGATCGGGCAAAGAGGCAGGGAGCTTCAGGAACAGCGAGATCTCGGCTACAACAAATTCGTCCAGCTCATCCGGAAAGCCCAAGAGACTGGCGACCTTCGTTCAGACTTCACCCCGGAAGACATCGTCCTCCTCCTGATGGCAAACGCCGGGATCGTGGAACGCGCCGGCACGGCCGGGAAAGATGCGTCCGAGCGATTCACGGCCCTCATGCTCGACGGATTCCGAACCACCGGAGCCACAGAAGCTCCGCCCCCGGTTTCGCCGAAGGCGCTCATCTCGGTGCTTCGCGGCAAAACCGAGATCTGAAAAGCCATCTGAATCTAACCACGGTGTTCTCGCATTCGATTTTCAGGCACTTAAGCCGTTAAGTGCCTGCAGTCCACACGAATCGCCGCATATCCGCGCGTATTCGAGCCCTTCGCGGTTTTTGGGACGACAGGAAAACCCCTGCAAAGGGCGTAGTTATTGATGTAACTCCGTCGTTCGCTCGCGCGATTGTGGTCCAGGCGGTCGCGGGTTCGAATCCCGTCGCTCACCCCTCAGGGAAGGTTTCATCGGGGCTGTGCGGCTCTTCATTGAATGTAGGATGGGTTCTGGTCTCAGCCTGCGTGAGCAGAAAGGAAAAGCTTCATGGTCAGGGTCCTGTCCATAGGTGGTTTAGTCGTCCTCGTGGCTGTTGGTGCTTTCCTGGTCTTCAATCACTCAGACCATTCGGATCAGTTCCCCGAGAATGTCACGCCAGCATTTGCGGCCGACATGGTTCCCCACCATGAGGGAGCGATCGAGATGGCAAGGATCGCCAAGGTGCAGGCCGAGCATCCTGAGGTCAGAGAACTCGCCAACAACATCATCAGCAGCCAGACCGCCGAGATCGAGATTCTGGAGTCGATTTACAGGCGAGTGACCGGCGAGTCGGTGGAATCAGTCGGGGATGGTGCCATGGGAATGTCGGACTCGATGATGGGAATGGATATGGACATGGGAGCCCTCAGCAAGGCGGAGCCATTCGACCGGGAGTTCATTGACCAGATGATTCCCCACCACCAGGGTGCGATCAGGATGTCGTACATGGTGCTCGGGGCTTCAGAGGACCAGGAGACCATAGAACTCGCCGAAGCGATTATCGCCGCTCAGTCATCCGACATCGCCCAGATGAACCGCTGGCGGCGGCAGTGGTACGGAACCGAGTCCCCGGCGGGTGGAGTGCCGGAGAAACCCGAACATGGGTCGTCCATGATGGAAGACCATTCGGGCATGGGGCACTGACCCTTCTCCGAAAAGGGACCCTCCTGGACCGGTCCGGATGGCAGAGTTGCTGCGCCGGGGAGACCGCATCAATCGAGTTTGCGGCTGAGCCGGTTCGACGCTAGGTTCAGATGGAGGTCAAGAAGTTCGCAGTCTGAACTAGGAGAGGGAAGAAAATGCGATTGAGAACTATCGCCGTGCTGATCGGCGCTGCGTCGCTCATGGGGCTTGTAGCGGTACCCGGCTCAACGGCCGCACCCCAGTTCGATCGGGCGTGTGGCATTCCGCCCGGAGACGGTTACGTGAAGTGGGTTCGCGTGGCCAACATGACTTGCAGACATGGCATCAAGGTCAGCTACAAGGCTCGGAAGAAGTTCTGCGAGGCCAGGAACGACTGTTCCATGCGTAAAGACACCGACTTCTACCGGGGGAGCGTCAAGCGAAACGGTTGGCGGTGCAAGGTGGCGGTGGGATGGGAGTACTTCCGCGCAAAGTGCCGCAAGGGGAACATGAGGGTGATCTATCTGACCGGCGCCTGATCCTAATTTCAGACTGTGGCGCGGCCGTCAAGAAGGCTGGTGCCGGGTCAGGCTTCCTGTTCGATCAGGCCGTAGTGGCCGTCGTAGCGGAGGTAAAGCACTGCGCCCCGGTCGGTGGCCGCATCCCTGAAGAACATGAACCGGTGGTTCAGTTCGTCCATCTGGCTGACCGCATCCTCCAGCGTGAGGGGCTCCGAGTAGCGGCTGGTCTCGCGCAGGATCCCCTCCGAGCCTTCGTCGCTGGCAGGGGCCGGCGCATCCTTGTCGGCGATGACTGCCATCTGCCCGTCGTCGCGGAGATAGACCACCGAGTCAGTGTCGGTGTCCGAGTCGTGAAAGAGGTAGAAGGCATGGTCGAGTTCGCTCATCACCTGGGCCGCCTCTGCCGCTTCCAGCGGCACCAGGGCGAAGACCTTGCGGCGGATCACATCCCGTTCACCGGGGGCAAGGAGAGACTGCGACGGGCGCAGTGGCACCCAGGTGTCGTGATCCCACTTGCCTTCCGGGGTCTCTGAGGGCTTGCGCCTGAGGCTGATCTGTCGATCGACGTGACGACGGATCTGCTGCAGCAGCCGTTCGGCCAGATCGTGGATCGCCCGGGTCATGCTCTCTGCCTCGACGTGTCCGCGGATGATCTTTCCGCCCAACGACACTTCACCTTCGACGCGGGCAGCATCCGGAATCCCTTCCTTTTCCTGCCTTAGTACCACCCGGGCCTGGCCGAGCGGACGGCCGACATGGGCTTCGAGATCAGCGATCTTCTCCTTGGCCAGCTCGACCATCTGGGGATCAACCGGGCCACGGGTCATCACGTCGACATGCATGGATGGATGATAGATGAGCCCGGGGCGCGGTCCGGATGGTCGTTGAATCCGTCTGACGCGACGGCCTGAGAGAATCACCGGCATGCTCGACGTCAGCACAACTGCCTGGCTTGTCACCTGCGGAATAGTCCTGGGGCTTTTCGCGATCGATCTGGGCTACGCCGTGGCCAGGCCGCATGCGGTCGGGTTCAAGGAAGCGGCGCTGGCTTCGACCTTCTACATCGCGGTCGCGGTCGCGTTCGGAATCGTCTTCGGAATGATCGCCGGCTGGGATTTTGGCGGCGAGTACTTCGCCGGCTACATCCTCGAGAAGAGCCTCTCGGTCGACAACCTCTTCGTCTTCGTGGTGATCATGACCACCTTCGCGGTGCCGCAGGAACACCAGCAGAAGGTGCTCCTGATCGGCATCTTTGCGGCGCTTCTCCTGCGGGTCGTGTTCATCATGCTGGGCGCGACCCTTCTCGAGACCTTCTCGATCATGTTCCTGCTCTTCGGGCTGCTGCTGGTCTTCACCGCGATCCAGCTCTTCCGCCACCGTGACCAGGATCCCTCGGTCGAGGACAACGTGGTCGTGGCGGTCGCCCGCAAACGCCTGCCGATCACCGACGACTATCACGAAGGCAAGCTGACCACCCGGATCGACGGCAAGCGCTTCTTCACCCCGCTCTTCCTGGTACTCCTGGCGATCGGCAGCGTCGACATCCTCTTCGCGCTCGACTCGATCCCCGCGATCTTCGGGATCACCAATGAGGTCTTCATCGTCTTCGCGGCCAACGCCTTCGCCCTCCTGGGTCTGCGGGCGCTCTTCTTCCTCGTTACCGGTCTGCTCGACCGCCTGGTCTACCTCTCGACCGGACTCGCCATAGTCCTCGCCTTCATCGGCATCAAGCTCGGTCTCCACTGGGGACACCTGCAGAATGACTCGGTCCCGGAGATCTCGACCACCTTCTCGCTGGGCGTGATCGGCGTGGTCTTGACGATCACGACGATCGCCAGCCTGATCAAGTCGAAGCGTGACCCCTCGGCCAAGGCCCACGCCGGTTCACTGCGAGGTCATCCGCCGAAGGACTCCGGCGAGGGCTAGCGGGCAACTCAGGCCGGCAGGGTCGCGCCGAGCAGGACCGCGGCGGTGCCGGCGACCGCTCCGGCCAGGATCACGAGGACCACGGAGCGGTGCCAGAGCAGCAGGGCGAGACCGCCGGCGGCAAGGACCAGGAACTGCCAGGACTCGGAGAGCGCCATGGTCAGGGGTATGGCCGCGCCGAGAATGGCTCCGATCGCCGCCGGTCCGGCGCCTTCGAGGAAGGCCAGAGGCGAGGGATTGGTCCTGAGCCTCTCGAAGCGGTCCGCACCCAGGCCGATGAACCAGAAGGAGGGGGCGAAGGCCACCACCGCAGCGATCATCGCCCCGGTCACTCCGTCCGCGCCGTAACCGACCACCGCGACGGTCTGGACGACCGGACCGGGCGTCGCCTGGCCCAGCGCGACGGCGTTCAGGAACTCTCCCGCCGTCAGCCAGTGGTAGCGGTCCACCGCATCGGCCTCCATCATCGGGATGATCACGAAGCCGCCGCCGTAGGAGAGAGCACCAACCTTGAAGGCCGTCCAGCAGAGAGCGGCGAGGCCACCGGTGCCCGCGGTGGCGGCAATCAGCGGCCACGGGAACAGGCCACTCATGTCTCGTCGCCGCCCTGCCCGGAACCATCCGGGAAGTTTCCGTTGCGAGGCCATTTCGATGAAGCCGCAGGCGAGCAGGACCAGCACGAGCCAGGCTCCGAGAACGACGGTGGAGACGATCCCCGCGGTGACGTAGCCGAGCCAGCGCCACTTCGCCCTGCCCTCCGCCCGTTTCCAGCTCGCCGGGATCAGGCCGAGCGCCGCCTGGACGGCAACAGCGGGAACAACTGCACCGGCACCGGCACCGAGGCCGATCACCCAGTCCGGCGGGGAGCCGAGAAAGAGGGCCGCCAGGGCGATGATCAGGACGAGGCCGGGGAGGATGAAGGCCAGGCCGCCGACCAGGGCTCCGGCTGTGCCCCGGAGGCGCCACGCGCAATAGATCGCGAGCTGAGTCGAGGCGGGACCGGGGAGGAGGTTGGTGACCGAGATGGCATGCTCGAACTCGCGCTCCTCGATCCAGCGTTCCCGCACGACGCAGAGCTCCCGCAGCATGGCGATGTGGGCCGGCGGCCCCCCGAAGCCGAGGCAGCCGATCCTGCCCCAGCCGTTCAGGATCCTGGTCAGGGAAAGCTGCTCGGCGGGATCGACGGGGCCTTCGACCTGCTGGGGGCTGGGGGAACCGGGGGCGATAGACCGGCAATTTATCCGGGTCACCGGGCCGGGAGGATCACAACCTGTGAACCTGGTGTGACACGCCAAACCGGTATATCGGGCCGGTCCGAAGTAACGGTCGGAATCGACAAAGGCCGGGATCGTCTGTATACCTCTTGCTTCCGGATCCCGAACCCACGACCACCGGCCAGGTGCCAACCGATTTGTCGCGAACAGCCCTGATCCGCCGACTGCGCCGCAGATACCTGGTGAGGGTGCTGACCCTGCTTCGGTTCCTGCCGGATCGCAGCGGGGCTCCCGCGGTCCCTCCGCCCTGGAAGCCGTTCGAGCGGACGGTTCCCGAGGAACTCCTGACTTGCCCGGGCGAAGCCCGGGACCGGGAAGAAGAAGAGAGGGTCGCCCGGGAAGAGCCGCTCCACGAGTTCTTCAGCGTGCACCCCGAAGCGAGCGAGTTCATCGTCGAACACGGCCGCGGGTTCCTCAAGCCCACCTTCGCGAAGCTTGCCGGCGCGATCCACCGGATCCGGCGGGCCACCCGGGCGCGACCCCGATCGCGAAGGCAGACCTATGGCCCGGAGCAGCTCACGGAACTGTTGAGGAAGGAAGCGGCGCGGATCGGGCTCAGCCGCATCGGCATTGCGCCCAACGATCCCAGGTACACCTTTCCCGAGTCCGACGCGGCGCAACTGCCCAACGTCGTCGTCTGCCTGGTCGAACAGGACTGGGAGCTGACCCAGCTGATTCCAAGCGACGAGGCGGAGATGGCGGCAATGTACGGCTACGCGGAGGGAATGACGAGGACGGCCGCCCTTTCCGGGTTCCTCAAGAAGCTGGGATTCGACGCCGCTCCCCAGGGGTTCCCGGGGGATGGGATAACCATTCACTACGGCGTTGCTGCCGGTTTGGGTCAGCTCGGAATCAACGGGCAGCTGCTCACGCCCGAGGCGGGATCACGCTGCCGGATCCTCCTGTTGACCACCGACGCGCCACTGGTCCACGATCATCCGGTCGACTACGGACTTCACAAGATCTGTGACGAATGCAAGGCCTGCGTCCGGAACTGTCCGGTCGGAGCGATCCCGCAGACCCGCAAGCCATACCGGGTCGTCGTCAAGTCGAAGCTGAACACGGCCCGTTGCCTGCCCGTCGTGGCGCAGGCCAGCGGCTGCGCGGTGTGTATGAAGGTCTGTCCGGTCCAGCGATACGGCCTGGAAGCGATCCTCGACCACCGTGAACGGACCGGCGATATTCTCGGGGTCGGAAGCGACGAGCTGGAGGGTTACGACTGGCCGCTTGACGGAAGGCATTACGGGCCGGGCGAGACCCCGCGGGTCGGCGAAGAAGTGCTGAAGAATCCGGATCTGGTCTTCGACTACTCGCGCCGGAAGCCACCACCGGGCGTCGAGCCGATCAGGTTCGTCGGCTAGGTCGGTGAGCTGTTCTTTCGTGGCTGATCCCGCTTCCGGGGTTCGTATGCTGGGGCCGTGCCCGCACGACCGCTCGACGAGATAATCGATCCCGGCTGGGCCGAGGCTCTCGCGCCGGTTTCCGGGCGGATTGCGGAGATGGGTGAGTTCCTTCGCGGGGAGGCGGCCTCGGGGCGGGGATACCTGCCGAGCGGGGAGAACATCCTTCGGGCCTTCACGCTGCCACTGGAGAAGGTCCGGGTGCTGATCGTCGGGCAGGATCCGTATCCGACTCCCGGTCATGCGGTCGGTCTCTGCTTTTCGGTCGCGCCCGACGTGAGGCCGCTACCACCCAGCCTGGTCAACATCTTTCGGGAGTACAGCGACGATCTCGGTTTTCCGCCCCCGGTAAACGGCGACCTCTCGCCCTGGTTCGAGCGCGGCGTTCTGCTGCTCAACCGCTCCCTTTCGGTGCAGCCCGGCAAGCCGAACGCCCATCAGGGAAAGGGCTGGGAGGCGGTCACCGAGCAGGCGATCACCGCGCTTTCCGACCGGGGCGGGCCACTGGTCGCGATCCTCTGGGGGCGCAATGCGCGAAACCTCAAGCCATTGCTCGACCCCGTTCCATGCATCGAGTCTGCCCATCCCAGTCCGATGGCCGCTCACAATGGCTTCTTCGGATCCCGGCCCTTCAGCCGGGCCAACCGGATGCTGGCCGAGCAGGGGGCCGAAGCGATCGACTGGCGTCTGCCCGGCTAGGCTTCCGCCGATGCGACTGATCGTTGCCCGATGCGAGGCCCGCTACACCGGGCGTCTGGAGACTTTCCTGCCGGAAGCCCTGAGACTGGTGATGATCAAGTCGGACGGCTCGGTGATGATCCACGCGGATACGGGCGGGTACAAGCCGCAGAACTGGATGACCCCGCCGACCACGATCGAGGAACATCCGGAGACCGATGAAGATCCGGCCATGATCGTGGTCACGAAGCGGGCCGGGGCGACCGAGGATCGGGTCGAGATCCGGATCGCGGAGGTTCTCTCCGACGTGAACCACGACATGGGCGAGGCAGCCGCCCTCGAGCGGGACGGAGTCGAGGCGCACCTCCAGGAGCTGCTGGCCGATCAGCCGCACTGGTGTGGCGAAGGCCTGCGACTGGTCCGCCGGGAGTGGGCGACGGACATCGGGCCGGTGGACCTGATGTGCAGGGACTCCGAGGACCGCTGGGTCGCGGTCGAGATCAAGCGGGTTGGAACCATCGAAGCGGTCGAGCAGATCACCCGCTACCTCGAGCGGATCCGCCGCGAGCCGGCGATGGCCGGTTGCCGCGGGGTACTGGCTGCGCAGTCGATCAAGCCGCAGGCACGGACCCTGGCCGAGGGACGGGAAATCGCCTGCGTCGAGGTGGACCTCGCGGTCCTGCGGGGCGAGCGGGAACCCGACCTCACGCTCTTCGGCTGATTTCAGGGCCGCGGGCCGTTGGTGTTGACGAAGAGCACCGGGCCGCTGCCCAGCTCTCCGCGGCGAGCAGTGTCCAGAAGCGCCGCCATCGCCTTCGAGGTATAGACCGGATCCAGCTCCAGCCCGGCCGGGCGGGCCTCGAGGGTGGCCTGGGCGGACTCCGGGGTGGGAGCGCCATACGTCTCGCCGAGCCAGTCCGCGGTCATTTCGAGATTCAAGGTCGGATCGGGGAAATCGGCTCCGCGCGTCCTGAGCAGGTCCGCACTCCGGCGGGCCAGCCTGCTGATCGCCGTCTCGTCAAGCTGCAGGTGCTCGGTCACGATGACTCCCAGCACCCGCGTCCGCAGACCGGCGAGCGCCAGACCTAGGGCAAGCCCGGCCGCGGTTCCGCCGGAACCGGTCGGGACCACGATCCAGTCCGGCTCCGGCATCTCCCGACCGCGGACCTGGGCGCCGATTTCGAGCGCGGTCTCGACGTAGCCGAGGGACCCCAGCGGGGAGGACCCGCCCGAAGGCAGGATGTAGGGCGGCCTGAATCCGCTCGTGTGCCGGGCGATCAGCCAGGGAGCCAGGGCGACAGTCCGGTTCTTGGTCCTGGTGAGGTGGATCGACGCGCCGGAGGCCTTCAGGCGGGCAAGCTGCGCCCGAACGTGCTCGTCCATGGGCTGGTCGATCAGGGCCAGGGCGGTGTCGATCCCCTGCTCCCGGGCGTAGAGGGCCGTGGCAAGGCCCCAGTTGGTGCCGATGCCCCCGAAGGTGAGAATCGTTCTGCGCTTTCGCCTCATGACGTCCGGCAGAAGCCACTCCAGCTTCCGGACCTTGTTGCCCCCCCAACCTCCGTCACCGAATCCGCTCTCGTCCTTCAGCCAGACCTCGACCGGTCCGGCATCAAGCCGCTCCAGGCGACTCACCGGAGTGGGGGCCTGACCGAGCTTCAGGTGCGGAAGGCTCTCCGAGAGGGCAGGCCACCTCTGGTGCAGGCAGGGCATGCCGCGATTCTGACTCATGGGGAGGACCGCCACTTTCGCCCGGGCGGCGGGTTTAGACTCCCGGCGGCCCGGTTTGCTCTCTCCGGCCGGGCGAAGAGACTTCCGAGAAGGGGCCGGACGGTATGACAAGCAGCAGCTGGGTTGCGAAGGCGGCGGTCGCGGGCCTGGCCGCGCTCACTGCTGCCCTGGCGCTTGTCGGCGGAGCGGCTGGCGAACCCGTGAACGGCGTGGCGGAGGCGACTTCGCCCCGGACCTGGTTCGTCAAGCTCGACGAGCCCTCGACCTCGACGGCGTTCCGCCAGAACCGGGATGACGGCCTCCGGGCCGCGAGGGCCGCCGCTCGGCTTCAGAAGCGGGATGTCGCCGACACCCAGTCGGAGGTGATCGACTCGCTTCCGGACGGCGCCGAGCCGGTCTATCGGACCCACGCCGTCCTCGCAGGGATCGCAGTCACCGCCGGGTCACAGGACAAGGCTCGGATCGAGTCGATTGACGGCGTCGCCGCCGTCTATCCGGTGGCGCCGAAGTTCCCCGACAACGCCTACGCGGTGCCGTTCCAGTCGGGTGCCGTCGCATGGCAGGACACCGGCTTCCTCGGGCAGGGGCAAACGATCGCGGTGATCGACACCGGGGTCGACTACACGCATGCGGCCTTCGGGGGACCGGGCACGGTGCTCGCCTACGAGCAGGCCCACCAGAACGAGGGCTCTGCCCCGGATCCCCTCGTCTTTCCGAACGGGAAGGTGATCGGAGGCATCGACCTGGTCGGAGACGATTACAACGCTACCTCGGGTGACCCTGCTTACCAGCCGGATGCCCAGCCGGACCCCAATCCGATCGACTGCGGTGGCCACGGTTCCCACGTGGCCGGCTCCGCGGCCGGATACGGCGTCAACGCCGACGGATCGACCTACGGCGGACCGTACGACGGGACCACGAACTTCGGGGCGTTGAAGATCGGCCCGGGCATGGCACCCGAGGCGGACATCTACGCGATCAAGGTCTTCGGCTGCGCCGGAAGCACCGAGTTCGTGACCGAGGCAATCGACCACGCGGTCGACCCGAACGGTGACGGCGACCCCTCCGACCGGGTTGACGTGATCAACCTCTCACTCGGTTCCGACTTCGGTTCGGTCCAGGATGCCGACTCGGTCGCGGCGAACGCGGCCGTCTCGATGGGTGTGAGCGTTGTCGCCTCGGCCGGCAATTCCGGTGACGTCACCGACATCAGCGGTTCGCCGGGGGATGCCTCCCGGGTTCTCAGTGTCGCCAGCTCGGTCGATGCGGAGTCAAAGGTCGACGGTGCCGAAGTGACCATCGACGGCAACCAGGAGACCTACGGAATGATCAGGTCGGTGCGATACGACTGGGAGAACTCGCCCGACCTGAGCGGTCCGGTCGTGGCAGCTCCGGCGGAAAACGAGACCGCTTGCGCTCCCTATGACGGAACTCCCTTCACCGGCAAGGTCGTGCTGGTCAGGTGGAATGACGCTTCGCCCGAATGCGGCTCGATCACCCGTGGTGACAATCTTGCCGCCGCCGGCGCGGCCGGCTTCATCTTCGGCAGCAACTCGGAAGCCTTTTCGGCGGGCATCAATGGTGACGACGTGATCCCGGGGGTGCTGATCGTCGCCTCGGGAGCTGACGCGATCCGCGATGCGCTTGCCGCCGACCTCGAGGTCACGGTCGACGGCACCGTGGTCAACGGAGTGACGCAGAACTTCCCGGCGGACAACGACAAGATCTCTTCCTTCAGTTCGCGCGGTGCCCACGCGGCCGGCAATGTCAAGCCGGATGTGACGGCAGTCGGCAACTCGGTCTTCTCGGTTGACGTCGGGGCCGGGAGCGGGGGAACCGGCCTCTCGGGAACTTCGATGGCGTCGCCGATGGTCGCGGGGCTCGCGGCTCTCGTCAGGCAGGCCAACCCAGCCTGGACTCCACTTCAGGTCAAGGCGGCGATCATGAACACCGCCACGCACGACCTGTTCGTAAATGGTTCGGCAGACCCGGGCAGTGGCATGTACGGCCCGCCGAGGGTGGGAGCCGGAAGGATCGATTCGGCCCAGGCCACATCGGGCGAAGTCCTCGCCTATGACCCTTCGAACGGGGCGGTCAGCGCATCTTTCGGACCGGTCGAAGTGACCGCTCCGCTCAATCTGGGCCGGGAGATCACGGTCGAGAACGAATCGGCCTCCCCGGTGACCTACGACATCGCCTACGACCCGATCAACGAAGTGCCCGGCGCGGTGATCAATGTGACGCCGGGGCAGATCTCGGTCGATCCCGGCGAGTCCGTCTCGGCAACGGTGAGCCTGGAGGTCACCGATCCATCCGCGCTGACCAAGGCGGTGGATCCGACCGTCGGTCGTCTCGCGCCTTCCGGGTATCCGCGGGAGACCCTGGCGGAATCCTTCGGACGGATCCTGCTTGATGACACCGGCCCGGGGCCGACCCTGCGGGTCCCGGTTTATGCATCGCCGCGACCGGCCTCGCAGATGACCCAGCCGCAGAGCCTGAAGGTCCACCGCACGGCGGCGACCTCGGCCGGCCCCGACCAGGTGAAGGACTTCGAACTCTCGGGAACCGGGACCGGAAGCGGAAACGGAGAGAACGGCGTCGGTGACGGGGACCCGGATAACGACATCGAGTCGATCGCTGCAGGCTTCGAGCTGCAGGCCGTGAGTGACCTCGCCCCGGACTGCGGCGGGTCGGTTCAGACCGCCTGCCGGCGACTGGCCGAGGAACGCTACGCCGACCTCAAGATGGTCGGCTACACGTCGAACACGCCATACGTCAGCGACCCGGCCGCCCAGCGGGCCTACTTCGCAGTTGCGGTTCACGGACCGGCTGCCATCCCCGCGAGCAAGGCGGTGATCCAGTTCGACCTCGACGTGGACGGTGACGGCGAACCCGACCTGATGCTCTACAACGACAGGCGCGGGGAGGAAGACGTGTTCGTCAGCGAGTTGTACGACCCCTCAAAGCCGGCAGGCGAGAGAGTCGTGAGCCAGCTGGCACTGAACGGCCGCCTGGGCAATCTCGACACAGCGCTCTACGACAGCGACGTGATGATGCTCCCTGTCTCCCTGCAGGTGCTGGCCGGGTACGGAGTGGACCCCGGGAACCCGAGGATCGATTACGGGGTGGAGGGCTACTCCTACTTCACGGATGAACCGATCGACGTGATCTCGGTGGATCCGGGGACCGGGAGCCTGGTCGATCCGTTGACCGCAGATCTGTACGAGCCAGGCATCGTGGTCACCGACGAGAGCGGTAGCGGACCGCTCGTCGCTGACCAGCCGGGCGAGCAACTCACCCTGACCAGGAACATCGCTTCGTGGGAGGCTGATTCCGGACTCGGGGCAATGATGCTGCACTTCCACAATCCGGTCGGCGAGAAGGCGCAGCGAATCGACCTCGAGGCAGCGGACAGCTCGACCGATCTTTTCGTGAGTCCGGGCTCGCTTTCCGCCCGGGTCGACGCAGTGGGTGGAGGCCTGCCGGCACCCTCCGGGGAAGTCAGTTTCTCGGTCGATGGTTCGGTGGTCGGCAGCGCCCCGATCGAATCGGGCATCGCCACGCTTGAACACGATGTCGCCCATGGCGCAACGCGGGAAGTCGAGGCCCGCTACCTCGGTGACGCCGACTTCGAGCCTTCATCCGACATGGTCACCAGGACCGATCCCGGCCTGACCGCAAAGGTGTCGAGCGCGGGCGCGAAGAACCGATTCGGCTGGTACCGCAAGCCGGTCACGGTCAGCTTCAGATGCGTGCGCGGGACTGCTGACCTGACGGAGGACTGCCCGTATCCCCGCCGCCTTGCCGGCGACGGGCGATCCCAGAAAGTGACCCGCACGATCGTCGCCTTCGATGGTGGCAGGGCAAGCGTCACGGTGAAGGGAATCAGCATCGACCGGACTCCTCCCGTCGTCAGGCTCAAGGGGCTGCGACGGGGGGCTACCTATCCGCGGGTCCGGCAGGCGGTCTGTGTGGCTCGCGACCGGACCTCCGGTGTCCTCCGTTGCGTCACCGGGTGGACCAGGCGAGGTCGGGTGGTCACCTACTCGGCGACCGCAACGGATCGGGCAGGCAACCGGAAGGTTCTGCGGTTCCGCACCCGCCTCTCACGCTGACTCCCCGCGGTCCGGGAGGGTGGGCACTGGAACGCCCTGGTCGGCATCGATCATCGAGGCCCGCTTGATCACGCCCTCGCCGAACCTCGACCGGACCACGTCGACGGCCTCGTCGAGGGCAGCCTGGTCACGGACTGCGGACTCTTCCAGCTGACCGAGCGGAAGCTCCATCTGCACGGTGTCGGCCCGGGCGAGGTTGCCCAGCGAGACGCCGATCAGCGTCAGTTCCTTTTCCTCGATCAGCTCCCGGGATTCTCCGATCAGCTCTCGCACCGCCCCGAGGATCGACTCGGTCCGGTCGGTCGGAAAGGCAAGCGTGTGGGCCCGGGTCGCTCTCGAGAAGTCACCGAACCGGAGGCTGATCGAGACGGTGCGGCAGGCCCGACCGGCTTCACGCAGGCGCCGTGCGGTCCGGTCGACCAGGGCGGCGGCCAGCGAATCGATCTGGGCGCCGTTGCGGGAACCGCGCGGAAAGGCGCTCTGGGCACCGATCGACTTGCGGCGTTCGCGCGGTTGGACCCGTCTCGGATCCCTTCCGTTGGCGAGGTCGAGCAGGTGATCGGCGGCGGAGTCGCCAACTGCCGAGGCGAGGATGACCCGGCTCATGGAGGCGAGCTGGCCGACCGTCCGGATGCCCATCCCGTTCAGCTTGCGGGTGGTCACCTTGCCGACTCCCCAGAGTGCCTGTATCGGAAGCGGGTGGAGGAAGGCAGCCTCCTGATCCTGCTCGACGACCAGCAGACCGTCCGGCTTTGCCGCTCCGCTGGCCACCTTGGCGAGGAACTTGGTCCTGGCGACGCCGACCGAGATCGGCAGCTCCGCCTCCTCGAGGACCCGGCGTCGAAGGTTCGCGGCGATCTGCCCGGGTGAACCACCGATGTGTTCCATGCCGGACACGTCGAGAAACGCTTCGTCGATCGAGATCCCCTCGACCACCGGCGCGGTGTCATTGAAGATCCCGTAGACCGCCTTGCTTGCCTTCGAGTATGCGTCCATCCGGGGTTTGACGAAGACGGCGTCGGGGCAGATGCGGCGCGCATCCCGGCCACTCATCGTCGTGTAGATGCCAACCGCCCTTGCCTCGTAGCTGGAGGCGAGGACCACGCCGGATCCGACGATGACGGGCCGACCCCGCAGGGCGGGGTTGTCCCGCTGCTCGACCGATGCGTAGAAGGCGTCGAGGTCGGCATGAAGGATCGAAGCGGCAGTCACGAACCCATGTTCGCATGCACAGCAGTCGCTTCCCGCAGCGGGGCCGTTCTCCGAACCGACCCTTTCGTGGATCATTAGTGACTGAAATATCATGCGTAAAGCGTCACAAATGCTATAATGACTGCTAACTCAGTCATTATGGAAGAAACACTTCCCGACAATCAGCTGCTGGAAGAACTCGGTGCCTCGCTCCGTCGGGAACGGCTGGCCCGAAACCTGAGCCAGGCAGAGCTTGGCAACGAGGCCGGAACAAGCCGGGATACGGTCCGGAGAATGGAAGCCGGCGAACCCGTTTCAACGCTGAGTCTTGTCAGGATGCTGCGCGTACTCGGTCTCGCCGGCAGGCTTTCCGGGATCGCGCCCGCGCGGGGCCCGGGACCGCTGGAGCAACTCGAGAAGGGTCCGGCCGGAAGGCAGCGGGCGCGGGCGTCGAAATCCGGAAGCGAGGCCGCAGCCGAATGGCGCTGGGCTGAAGAGGACGGTTCATGAGCACGGTGGCCGAAGTAAGGATGTGGGGCCGGCAGATCGGGGCTGTGGCCCTGGGCGATGGTGCCCGGGTGGCCGAGTTCGAATACACACCGGAATTCGCCGGCAGCGGAATCGAAGTGGCGCCGGTGGAGATGCCTCTGCAGGGGGGCCGGATCTACAGCTTTCCGGAACTCTCGGAGCAGACCTTCCGGGGTTTGCCCGGAATGCTGGCCGACTCTTTGCCGGACCGCTTCGGGAACGCACTGGTTGATGCCTGGCTGGCCAGACAGGGCCGTGAGCCCGCCAGCTTCAATGCGGTCGAGCGCCTCTGTTACACGGGAAGCAGGGGCATGGGCGCGCTTGAGTACCTGCCGGCAACCGGACCGGAGCCGGTCGAGAGCCACCCCGTGGAAATCGAGGCCCTGGCCGAACTGGCGGCCGAGATACTCGCGCGGAGATCCGACCTTGAAGCCAGCCTCGGCAAGGAAGACCGCGAGCAGGCGCTCGGCGAGATCCTGCGGGTCGGGACCTCGGCCGGTGGTGCCCGTGCCAAGGCCTTGCTTGCCTTTGACCCTGCGACCCTGGAAGTCCGTTCGGGGCAGCTCGATCTTCCGCCGGGCTTCGAGCACTGGATCCTCAAGTTCGACGGGGTCAGTGACCGCAGCCGCGAAATCGGGGAGCCGCGCGGCTACGGAGTGATCGAGTGGGTCTACTCGCAGATGGCAACTCGCGCAGGAATCGAGATGGCCGACTGCCGGCTGCTCGAGGATGGAAGCCGGCGCCACTTCATGACAAGGCGCTTCGACCGCAGCCCGGAAGGACGCCGGCTCCACATGCAGTCACTTGCCGCTCTGGCGCACCTCGACTTCAACCTGCCAGGCGCGAACTCATATGAACAGGCATTCCGCATGATCATGCGGCTCGGGCTCGGCCGCGAGGCGATTGACCAGCAGTTTCGCCGCATGGTCTTCAACGTGATGGCCCGGAACCAGGATGACCACGTCAAGAACATCGCCTTCCTGATGGACCGGGGCGGAAACTGGTCGCTCTCGCCGGCCTTCGACCTGACCTGGGCCTACAACCCGACCGGTCGCTGGACTTCAGCCCATCAGATGTCGATTGCCGGAAAACGTGACGCATTCACGATCGAGGACTTCCGCGCAGTGGGTCGCCTTGTATCGATGAAGCGAGGTGCGGTGGAGCAGATTCTCGAGCAAGTCGGGGAATCCGTCGCGGGCTGGCCGGAGCTGGCGGCCGCTGCCGGTGTTGAAGTTGAGGTGATCGATCGCATCGCAAAGACCCACCGCCTGAAGATAGGGCAGTCGTGATGCCGGCTTTGCGCCGCCCGGCGGCGCTTCTGCTCGCTTCGGTCCTCTTCTGCATGGTGACGGCCGGTTCAGCTGCTGCGATTCCCTGGGACGTGGGCGGCAACGTCCCGCCGGGTGACACGCCGGCTCCGGAGCTGCCCGATCCGCTTTGTCTGCAGAGCTACGCCGACGATGCCCCGGCACCTGGCCCGCGGATTCGCTTCGGCATCGGCCCGCGACTGGCCGGAGAGATCGGCAGCGGCCAGACGACCCCGCTGGTTCCCGAGGACTGGCGAAAGAGGGACCGCGCCCTGAGGCAACTGGCCGGGGACCGGGACTTCACGGTGCGGCTGAACCGCCTCTTCATGTCTGACGGTGTGGAGGGCATCCGCCGGTTCCAGAAGATGGCCCGCCATTACGGGCGGCTCGGATTCGGGGTCGACCTCCAGGTCCGCTACCACCCGGGGCCGAAAAGGAACGGCGACATCGCTGCCTGGCTCGAATACGTGAGGCAGGTGGTTAGGGCCTTCGGGCCGATCCGCTCCGTGCGGTCCCTGCAGATCACCAATGAGGTGAACATCACGTTCTCGCCGAACACCTCCGACGGGGCGTGGAAGAACTCGACCCGGGCCCTGGTCTCGGGGGTAAAGACAGCACGCAGATACTCCGACCGCCTTGGTTTCGGGCGGCTGGCGATCGGCTTCAACTTCGCCTGGCGATTCGGTACCCAGGCTGATGCCGGCTTCTGGGAGGACCTCGCGGAGTTGGGCGGCAAGGAACTGCGGCGGGCGACGGAGTGGGTCGGTCTTGACCTGTACCCGGGCACATACCTGCCCCCGGCGGCCGCGATCTCGAACTATGCCGATGCCTATCTCGAAGCGTTGGCGCAGATGCGTGAGTGCTACATGCCCAAGGCGGGCTTCGGCCCACGGTTCCCGATCAAGATCGAGGAGACCGGGTGGCCGACCGGTCCGGGACGCAGCGAAGCGGACCAGAAAGTGATCCTCCGGCAGTTCGTCAACACCGTCCACCGGTACCGGGGGACCTACAACGTGACCGACTTCCGCTGGTTCGGCCTGCGGGACAACAACAGCGAGGGTCCCGACTACCAGTCCTACTTCGGACTGCTGCGGGACAACTATTCGCCCAAACCCGGGTTCTATGAATACTTGACGCGCGTCAGTAAACTTGGCGCGAGGAAACCTGCGTCTGGCTCGGGCCAGCGGCGCGGCTGAGCCCATCGGGCAGGAGGACAGGCATGAAGGCAGCGAAGAGAACTTTTCTGGCAGGCGTCGCGACGACCGTCGCATTGCTCGCGGCGAGCCCCTCGGCCGGGGCCGAGCTGGTGCCCGACGGGTACAACCCGGACGGCCTGCCAACGGCCGGATGTTTCTGGACAGGTCCGTTTACGGCTGCCAACCCGAAGACCAACACTGCTTACCCGGGCACCGAGATCACCTACTGGGGTGCCAAGTTCCGGACCCCCGAAGGTGCCGTTCTCAGGCTGCGTGGCCAGTACCCGCACGCCCGCTACTCCTCGCTCAACGCTTACGAGTCGAGCGGCGGCACGCCGACCGGTTCAATTTCCGACCGCCAGATCCGGCCCGACAGGGGTTCGGTCAACACGAGCCTTCCGGGCAAGGACCGCAAGGCGAAGAAGCGATCCTGGACCGTCGGCATCGTCGGCACCGCTGCACCGGAGAAGCCGGCCCGCAACACGCTCTACGCGGCACCTTCGAGCGAGTCGTACCAGGACATCCTCTACCGCGTCTACGTCCCGGACAAGGGACGCAGCCGCTCCGGAGGGGTTCCGGTCCCGACTCCTGAACTGCTGCTTCCCGGCGGCAACGTCCTCAGGGGCAAGGCACTCTGCGCAATGCTCAACTCGAACCACTACTACAAGGCGAACAACGTGCCGCTCGGCCTCTACAACGCGCTGGTCAACTGGCCGGGCAAGGACCCGCTGACCAACCCGGCCGAGCCCGAGTTCAGCTTCGTCAAGTTCTTCAGCCTTCCACTCTCGCTGGCCAGGTACCGCACACCGGCCGAGTTCGACGCGGCCTGGCAGGCCAATCCGAACGAGGTCGGCACGCTCTACGCGAACAACGATGCCCGGTACATGACCGGGGCGTTCAGCACCAGGTTCGGCAAGGTTCTGGTTCTCAAGGGGAGCATGCCGACCACACCGAAGACCTGGAACGGCAACCGCCGAACCAGGGCTGCCCAGCTGGTCGAGTGGGACATGTGCACGGTCGAGTCGCCGGCCACCACCCGAACCCATCGCTGCCTCTTCGACGAGCAGGTTCCGGTCAAGGGCAAGCAGCGCCGTTACACGATCGTCGTTTCCAAGGCCGGGGACCGTCCCTGGAACGCAAAGCGCAAGTGCGGTGTCGCCTGGCTTGCCGCTGATCCGGACGGCGACGGAGTCGGGCGCACCGATGCCGGGTTGCTGCTGACCCGGAACGTGATCCCGGCCCCCGGCTTCAAGCAGGCGATCCAGAACGTGACCACGCCGTACAACGCCGCACAGGTGATGGGCCGCTACTACCCGCGCGGCACATACAGCAGCAAGGCGGCATTCCAGAAGCTCGGTTGCCCGAAGGCGGGGATCTGAGCGTGGCAAAGAAAAAGAAGGGGGACAGTGTGGCGAAGCCACCGAACCTGTTGCTGATCATCACCGACCAGCAGCGCTATCCGATGCACTGGCCGGAAGACCAGGAGTGGCTGGACGAACTGATGCCGGCCGACGCCGAGCTGGCCCGCACCGGCGTCACCTTCGAGGAAACCTGCATCGCCTCCTGCATGTGCTCCCCCAGCAGGGCCTCGCTTTTCACCGGCCGCTGGCCGGCCGAGCACGGGGTGGACCTGACCCTCACGAGGGGAGGGGCGAAGATCGACCGCGCCCACAGCAAGCACGCGCTCCGCAAGGGGATCGACTCGGTGCGCTCGGGGGAGATGTCGCCGATCCACATGCTCACGAACTCCCTGAAGGGGGCGCTCAGGCGGCCCAACGGGGGCACGGACGAACGCGAACTCGATCCGGACATGGAAAACCTGCCGAGCGTGCTGAAGCGGGCCGGCTACAAGACGGTGCTGAAGGGCAAGTGGCACCTGACCCAGCCGGTCGGGAACGACTGGTCGCAGGCCGATGCCGAGCGCCTCGCGTCCGAATACGGCTTCGAGGGCTGGGAGCCGCCGGATGCCGGAGAGAACATCGAGCCCAGCCACTTCGGCGGCGGCCACGGTGCCGGCAAGAGCAAGGAAGGCTACGACGAGGACTTCACCCGGCAGGCGGAGGAGTTCCTCGCGAACCCTCCGGATGAGCCGTGGGCACTGATCTTCTCGCTGGTCAACCCCCACGACGTGCTCGGTTACCCGTCTTCCTACGAGGAGGGCGGATACTCGGACGACGAGTGGTCCGACCTTGATGCCGTCCAGCTCCCCCCGACGGTCGACGAGACACTGGTCAACAAGCCTCGCGCCCACTCGCTCCTGAAGATGGGCCAGCTCGGCTTCCTCGGCCCGGTCGAGGGTGAGCAGCGGCTCGAGTACTGCCGCTTTTACGCGCATCTTCACCGCCTTGCGGACTCCAAGATCGGGCGCGTGCTCGAGGCCCTGGGCGACCCCGGCGACCCCGAGTCGCTTCGCTCGAAGACGGTGATCTTCAGGACCTCCGATCACGGCGACATGGGAATGTCTCACGGCGGCCTCAGGCAGAAGATGTTCAACGCCTACGAGGAGACCGTGAACGTGCCGCTGATCGTCTCCAACCCGCAGCTCTTCCCGGAACCCCGGCGCACTTCGGCGCCGGCCTCACTGTGTGACGTGCTGCCGACCATGGCCGAGATCGCCGGGGTCGACACCGATGGGCTCGAGCTCAGGGGCCGCAGCCTGATGCCGGTCCTCAGGGAAGAATCGGAATCGGTTCAGGAAGGGACCCTCTTCACCTTCGATGACCACCAGTCGGGGACCGCATACCGCGACGTCACCCCCGGGGCGAACCGGATCCGTGCCTGGCGCACCCCGGAGGCCACCTATGCCGTCTATCTCGATCCCCACGGCGGACCTCCCGAATTCGAGCTGTATGACCGCACCCGTGACCCCGACCAGGTTCACAACCTGGTGGACCGCGACACCGGCCGTGCGCTCAGTTCGACCGACCGGGAACTCCTCCTGAAGATGCGCGAGGGGCTGCGGGCCGAGATGCGTCGCTGCCGCGTGCCGGCCCTTCCGGTCAACATCGAGCGGTTGCCGGCCTAGGCCTGAGCAGGGAAGGCCCGCGCTAGGGTTTCGCCATGGCAGGCAGCAGGGGGCATTTCGATCGATTCGTCGCGATCGGTGACAGTCAGACGGAAGGGGTCGGTGATCCGACCGGCCCGAACGGATCCGACCGGGGCTGGGCGGACCGGTTCGCCGAGCGGCTGGCGCTGAGGAAGGCCGCAGAGGGGAGCGGGGAGTTGCTCTACGCGAACCTGGCGGTGCGGGGCAAGCTGCTTTCCCAGATCGACGAGGACCAGATGGACCTCGCCCTGTCGATGGAGCCGGACCTGGTCAGCCTGATCGGCGGGCTTAACGACGTGCTGCGCCCGGGATGCGACATCGACCGGATCCTCGCCCGCATGGACGCGATGCAGGAGCGCCTCGTCGCCGGTGGAGCCACGGTCATGACTATCACCTACCCGGATCCGGCCCTGATGATGCCTCTCGGCAAGCTGCTATCGGACACGATGGCCGAGTTCAACCGCGGTCTTCGCCGGATCGCCGGACGTCACGGCACGCTGATCCTCGACGTCGCCGGGTCAGCGGAGGTTGCGGACCCTGACCACTGGTGCGACGACAGGCTCCACCTGAACCCGGCCGGTCACGAGGTGATGGCGGAAGGCATGTTCTCGCTGATCGAGCCGCTCCCGGAAGGCCAGACCTGGCTGGGGGACATTTCCCCTGCAGCGGTGCGCCGGCTCCCGCAGCAGGTCGTGGCCGAATTGCGCTGGGCCGGTGCCTTCCTCGCGCCCTGGATCTACCGCCGGATAGCCGGCAAGTCTTCCGGCGACGGTCGCCTGCCCAAGCGGCCGGAGCTGTCGCCGGTCGAAATCTGAGCCGTCCTGACGCCGGCGGCACTCAGTCCGGGAGCGAGAAGACCCGGCGGGTGTTCCCGGAAAGGAACAGCTCCCGGGTCTCTTCGTCGAGACCGAGTTCGTCGATGCCCTCGAGGGCGGCGGTGGGACCGATCATCGGGTAGTTGGAACCCCAGAGGACCTTGTGGCGGCCGGATTTCGAGTTCATGTACCTCACGAGTTCCGGCGGGTACCGCTTCGGCGTGTAGGCGGAAGTGTCGATGTAGACGTTCTCGTGCTTGCGGCAGACCGCGACCATCTCCTCGGTCCACGGGTAGCCGATGTGTCCGCCGACGATTACGAGCTCGGGAAAGTCGATTGCGACCTGATCGATGTGGGGAATCGGACGCCCCACGTCCGAGGGCATGAGCGGCCCGGTGTGGCCGACCTGGGTGCAGAACGGGACGCCGAGTTCCACGCAGGCGGCGTAGAGGGGGTAGAAGCGACGGTCCGTTGGCGGGGTCTCCCACAGCCACGGCAGCAGGCGAAGGCCCCGGAAACCGTCCTCCTCGACCCGTCGCCTGAGTTCCCGGACCGCCTCCATGGGGCGGGCCAGGTCGACCGATGCCAGCCCGAAGAACCGGTCCGGGTGCGCGGAAACCCATTCCGCGACCTCGTCGTTTCCGATCATCGGGCCCGAGGGCGCATGCCAGGCACTGAGCATCGCGGCGTCAACTCCGGCCGCGTCCATGGCGGCAAGCGAGGCCTCGATCGGAATCGGCTCGGCGGGAGGCTCCTGGCCGGTCCAGCGCATCAACGACTCGAAACTCCGGTGCGAAAGGAAACCGGGGGTCGGATGCTGGATCCAGGCATCGACGATCATGCCGACACATTCCCGGCGGCCACGATGCCTGCCCAGGCGGCGTCGCCCATCATCCCGGCGTACTCGGTAGGCGCCTTCCGGAGACGGCCGCCCAGCCAGTGCCTGGCAAGCTCCTGCGTCGGGGCGAAGACCAGCGCGTGGAGGACGTTGAACGAGACGGACGGCATGGCCCCCGATTCCCGGGACTCGTTCATCCACCGCTTCGACTCCTCGAAATAGGCGGCATTCGATTCGGTCAGGCGTTCGCGGCCGGGCCCGGCCATCACCTGGCCGCGGTAACGGGAGACCATCTTCGCCCGCTCGGGATCCTCCTCGGTCCAGGCGAGGTGGAGGCCGACCAGGGCCTTCACGCAGGATTCGGGGTCACCCGCATGCTCTCGGTAGAGGTCGATCGTGCGCTGCTGGTAATCCTCGAGTGCGGCCAGCACCTCTTCGACCGGAAGCTCGTCGCTCATGGGTTCGAGTATGCCGCATGACGCCTGTAGGATCTCCGCCGTGATCGAGATCAAGGGGCAGTCCAACGAGTCGATAGTCCTCGACGGCGAATGGTTCGAGAAGCTCCGCGGCGGCGAACCGAAGACCAAGGTTCCTGCGGCGACCTTCATTTCCGTAGACATCAAGGAGGTCGAGCGCCGCAAGAAGCTCTTCGGCGGCGAGAAGGAGAAGCTGGTCCAGGCGACCTTTCAGTTCGACGGCGGACCGTTCGTAGGCTTCATCACCGAAGCCGGGCACAGGGCCAGACTGGACGAGATCGTCGCCGGGCTCGAGCGGGCACGCGACTCCGCCGGCTGAACCCCGGGCGGGCTTCAGGCGGCTTCGGACCGTTTGACCAGCATGCGCCGGATGTGATCCTGGTCCAGGTTCGCCTCTTCGGTGGAGGCGATGAAGTCCTCCATCAATCTGATGAAGCGGTCCGGATCGTCGTTGAACGGGAAGTGCCCGGCTCCAGGGAAGATCTCAAGCCGACTGTGTGGCATCAGTTCATGGGCTAGGTCGGCATGTGAGACGGGGATGATCCGGTCCCGGTCACCCCAGATGATCATCGAGGGGATGTCCGCGGTCAGATAGAGCCGGTCGGCCGCCGAAACTCTCTGGCCGGTCGGGTCGATCACCGAACGCACCGTGTTGACGAAGGCCCGCCGCGCATCGGCCTCGGTCAGGGAAGCGAAGCCTTCGGCCACACCCTCGACGTCAGCGCTCCCATGGAGGCCGATTCCGGCGAGCAGGTTCCTGACCTTGAGGCCTGCGTCGTGGAGGGTCGGACTGAAGAGGAAGGGAAGCACGAACTCGGCCCCGGGAAGGGCGGCGGCCCTGAGTGCGGGATTGACCTCACGACCGATCCCGCCGGTGTCGACCAGTACCAGCCGCGAGATCCGGTCAGGGAACTGGTAGCCGAACTGCATCGCAATGCCACCACCGAGCGAGTGGCCGACCACGGTCGCCTTTGGTACGTCGAGCGCGACGAGAAGGTCCCGCATGCCGCTTGCGTAGGCGCCCAGGGAGTAGTCACCCTGGGGCTTGGCAGAACGTCCGTGACCGAGCAGGTCCGGCGCGATCACCGTGTGCTTTTCGGCGAGGCGCGGCATGACCGACTTCCAGGTGCGGGAACTCGAGGTGATCCCGTGCACCAGGAGCACGGGCGGCCCCTCACCCATCATGTGAAAGGTCACCGGCTGGCCATGAATCTCGATCGTCTGGCGCACGGTCATGATTCCAGTATGCCCTGATTCGGCGCTACTGCCGGGTGAGTCTTCGCACAGAGGACGGTTTGCGCGTCGCGCTCCCGGGCTTGAACAGCCGGTCACCAGGGTAACTGGCGGTGACCAGGACGGGCTTCAGACCACGGGGAATGCGGAACCTCGCCGACACCACTCCCGAGACCACCCGGAGCTTGCGGTTCAGCTTCCTGAGCTTCCCGCGAGCCGGGCGGTTCGCCCGCCGGTCCCGTGCCAGTCGCACCGTCACCGCGAGGGTCGTGGAGACCTGGGGGTTGACCTTGACCTCGACGCCGAGCGTGCGCCCGTTCCACCATGCGCTCCTGATCCTGACTCCGGGATTGACCGGGTCGGGCGGCTCCGGAAGTTCGTCTGGCAGGTTCGCCAGATGGTCGTGGAAGGCCGTTCCGACCGGCGCCAGCGGTGTCCCGTCGAGGTCCGAGACGAGGGCGAAATTGGTGCAACCGAGGTCGGGCAGGTGCCACCAGGCCCAGACCAGATAGCCGATCAGCCGTTCGTCTGCCCAGTCCATGAAGCGGTTCAGGTGGTCGGGCCTGCCGCAATCGTTCTGCCCGATCTCGGCCGTCAGGACCGGAACCTTGCGGCTGAGCGGTTCGATTTCCTCGTTCCAGCACCTGACCGTTCGGCAGCGCTGAACCAGGTAGTTGTGGAAGCCGGCGATCAGCTGATCGTCTTTCGGGGCACTGCCCAGCCAGCCCCTCAGGTCGTTCGCGTAGTCGGTTCCCGAGAGCAGGATCGGCTGGTTGGCGCCCGCGTTCCGGACCACGGTCGTCAGTGTCCTGAGGCCGACGGTCCGATACCACTTCCTGCCGCTGGTGGCCGCGGTGTCGGGCTCGGCCGGAGCCTGGCAGCCACCGGTCGCCCAGCAATCCCAGCTCAGACCGAAGACCTTCGTGTCATCGGCGTTCCAGCGCGAATGGGGCTCGTTGAAGAGATCGAAGATTACGGAAGGGTTGTCCCGGAACCGGCTGGCGACCGAGAACCAGAACGAAGGCGAGCGGTCATCCGGCATCGGGCGGAGGCCGTCCGCGATCACGCCATCGGGGCCGGACCAGTGAAGGTCCACGATCGCGACGATCCCGAAGGTGCCAAGCATGTTCACGAAGTCCTCGACCGAGTTCCGGTATCCGCTCATCGTGTAGCCGCCGGCCGGCAGCCCGTCGTCACCCAGCCAGCAGTCCTGGTTCAGCGGCAGGCGGACGGTGTTGATCTTCCAGCCGGCCATAGCGGCGACGGTCGAGGCCATCTGACCCGGTTCGGTGCCGTCTTCGCCGTATCCGTAGCCCTGCTGGCATGCGTACTCGTATCCCGGAAAGTTCACTCCATGAGGGACGAAGGTCTTGCCGGTCAGCGAGTCGACGATCGTGTTGCCTTCGACCACCGGTTGCGGCGCAGCAGCACTGGCACCGGAGGTTGCCAGCAGGGCGGCCGCGATGACGGCCGGAACGAGACGGGTGAGCAGAGATCTCACCCGGGAAGGGTATCTGCCGGGGGTAAACGGAGCTTCAGCATCCGGACGTCTGTCCGCTGCGGATATATTCCACGCGAATGATGCTTCGCAGGAACCTGGATGGACGACGACCCCGGCTCTAGTCCCAGGCGCACCTTGATGCGTTCCGGACTCACTCCGGGCCGCGATCGGGGGGCGCTGCCTCAATGATCGAGCTCCTGCTCGTTCTCGTTTCTGTGGTCATGATCGTGGCCTGCGGCCTCTTCGTCGCGGCCGAGTTCGCCTTCGTGACCGTCGACCGTTCCAGCGTCGACCGTGACGCGGAAGCCGGCGACCGGCGTGCCCGTGGCGTCCGCTCTGCACTCAAGAGCCTCTCGACCCAGCTTTCGGCCGCCCAGGTCGGCATCACGGTCACCAACCTGATCATCGGCTTCCTGGCCGAACCATCGATCTCGAAACTGATCGACGGCCCGCTCGAGTCGATCGGGGTTTCGGCCGGAGCGGTGACCGGGGTTTCGGTCCTGATCGCCTTCGTCCTGGCCAACGGCCTGACCATGATCTTCGGCGAGCTGGTTCCGAAGAACCTCGCGATCGCCAGGCCCTTGCCCACCGCCAAGGCGGTACAGGGCTTCCAGCGGGGATTCACGACCGTGATCCATCCCCTCGTGAGAGTCACAAACGGGGCCGCCAACCGCATCCTGAGAATGCTCGGGATCGAACCCCAGGAGGAGCTCGCCTCCGCCCGCTCTCCCGAGGAGTTGACTTCGCTGGTCCGCCGTTCGGCCGCCAAGGGGACCCTCGAGGAGCCGACTGCGGAACTGCTCGAGAAGTCCCTGGAGTTCGGCGAGCTGAGGGCTGACGACGTGATGACTCCGCGGGTCAAGGTGAAGACCCTCTCACCAGATCAGCCGGTCAGCGCGGTGGTGGAGGCGGCCCGGGCGGGCGGCTTCTCCCGGTTTCCCGTGATCAGCGAGGGTGCCGAGATCGTCGAGGGGATCGTTCACATCAAGCACGCGGTGGCCGTCCCGAAGGAGGAACGCGACGAAGTCAGGATCCGCGAGGTCATGGCCGCTCCGGTGCTGGTTCCCTCGACGATCGAGCTCGACCCCCTGCTGGCGGAACTGCGCAAGGTAGGCCTGCAGATCGCAGTGGTGGTCGACGAGTTCGGCAGCTTCGACGGAATCGTCACTCTCGAGGATCTGATCGAGGAGATCGTCGGGGAGGTGCGCGACGAGCACGACCGTGACGAGGATCCGATCAGGGCGATCGCCAAGGACATCTGGGCCGTATCCGGGCTGCTGAGACCCGACGAAATCGAAGACCACATCGACGTCTCACTGCCCGAGGACGAGGACTACGAGACGATCGCCGGCCTGATCGGCTTCGAACTCGGACGGGTTCCGGGCCGTGGTGATTCGGTCCAGATCGAGGCCAAGGACAGCGACCGGAACCCGGTCAACGTCGACCTGAGCGTCCTCCGCATGGATGGCCTGAGGGTCGACCGGGTGCGGCTTTCCGTTTCGAGGCCGGATCCCGGGGAAGCTGCGGGGGACGAATGAGCGCCGGGCTCGCTCTTCTGATTTCGGTCCTGCTGCTTGGGGCGAACGCCTTCTTCGTCGGGGCCGAGTTCGCCCTGATCTCGGCCCGGCGCTCGGTGATCGAGCCTCGAGCCGAGGAAGGGAGATGGGCCGCGAGGGTCACGCTCGGAGCAATGGAACAGGTCTCCCTGATGATGGCCGGCGCCCAGCTCGGGATCACCCTGTGCACCCTCGGACTCGGTGCCCTGGCCGAGCCGGCCATCGCCCACGCGCTCGAAGTTCCCTTCGAGGACTGGGGAGTTCCCTACGCCCTGGTTCATCCGGCCGCGGTCGCGGTGGCGCTGCTGATCGTCGGCGGCCTTCACGTCGTGCTTGGCGAGATGGTGCCGAAGAACATCGCCCTGGCTGGTCCCGACCGGTCCGCACTGGTTCTCGGTCCCCCGATGCTGGGCGTCGTAAAGCTGCTCAAACCGGTCATCTGGGGACTCAACATCACCGCGAACGGCATCCTGAAGACGATCGGAGTCACGCCTTCCGACGAGGTGACCAGCGCCTTCACCCGGGACGAGGTCGCCGGGCTGGTCGAGGAATCGAGGCGCGAAGGAATGCTGGACGCCGACGAGACCCGACTGCTCACCGGTGCCCTGACCTTCGAGGAAAGGGACGCGGGGTCGGTGCTACTGCCGATGGAAACGATCGTGTCGCTGCCGATAACCGTCACCCCGGCCGAAGTGGAGGAAGCGGCGGGCCGGACCGGTTTTTCCCGCTTCCCCGTGACCCGGGACGGAGAGATGATCGGCTACCTCCACATGAAGGATGCGCTGGAGGTCAAGGACAAGCATCGGAACCGGCCGATTGCCGAGTCCTGGGTGCGCCCCCTGCCGACCGTCAGGCTGAGCGATCCGCTTCGGGAAGTTCTCGAGGCAATGCAGAGCTCGGGTGCACACCTCGCCAGAGTCGTCGTGCGAAGCGGCCGCGGCCGCGGGAAGACTGTCGGTGTCGTGGCCCTCGAGGACGTGCTCGAGGAGTTGATCGGGGAAGTGCGTGACGCCGCCCAGCAGATCGAGGCCGCGGGTTAGGATCGACAGATGAGCTCGAACGACGAAGTGATCGTCCGCTTCTATGAGGCTTTTGCCGCCGGTGATCCGGACACGATGGAGAGCTGTTACCACGAGGAGATCCATTTCCACGACCCGGTCTTTCAGGATCTGGACGGGCCGGACGTGATGCGCATGTGGCGCCTCCTGCTCGGCCGGTCGGATGACCTCGAGGTCACGCTGGGCGACCACCAGGCCGAGGGGGAGAGTGGTTCGGCCCACTGGTCGGCCGTCTACACCTTCAGCCAGACCGGCCGTGTGGTCCACAACGAGATCGACGCCCGGTTCCGCTTCCGGGATGGTCTGATCATCGATCACCGGGACAGCTTCGACTTCTGGAAGTGGACCAGGATGGCCCTCGGCGCCCCCGGGGTGCTGCTCGGCTGGAGCCCGATCGTCCAGGGCAGGATCAGGAAGCAATCGGCGCTCCTCCTCGCCGGGGCGGGCTGAGGCTCGCTTGGTCGGGCCGGCAGAGGCGGTTACCGACCGCCTGCTCTGCGTCCAGCCCGGGGTGGGGGTCGCCGACGACTACGAAAGGCTTTTCACCGACCCCGCCGTTGAATGCTGGCTGAGGCCGGAGCCGATGAAGCCCTTCTGCCGGGAAGATCTCGAGAAGATGGCGAGACGGGACCGGGCGCACTGGGACCGGCACGGCTACGGACCCTGGGCGGTGCGAGAGCGGGATGGTGGAGGCTTTGTCGGCCGTGGCGGGCTCGCCTGGGCAACCGTCGCCGGAGAACGCGAGGTGGAGCTTCCCTGGGCCGTCCTGCCTGCTCTCCAGGGCCGGGGCTACGGCACCGAGATGGCTCGCGCCGCGATCGAGGTCGCAAGGGCGATCGGCCTGGAGAGAGTGGTTTCACTAACCCTTCCATCGAACCTGTCTTCGCGCCGGGTCATGGAAAAGGCTGGCCTGGACTACGCCGGGGAGATCCAGCATGCGGGCCTTCCCCACGTGCTCTGCGAGCTTCGCTTCACACCTTCGGGTTAGCGCCGGGACGATCCGGGTACCCCAGGATCATGCCACTCGCACTGCTACTCATAGTCATTGGAATCGTTCTCGCCGTGCTCGTCCATTGGGGTCTCGGACTTGCATGCATCATCATCGGCCTGGTCCTGCTGGTCTGGCCTGCGATCTCGGGGAGATCCTCAGGCACCAGAGCCTGATCAACCGGCGGCGGGTCGGGAGCCGAAAATCGCGCTTCCGACCCGCACGATCGTCGACCCTTCCTCGATCGCCACTTCGAGGTCGCCGGTCATTCCCATCGACAGCTCGTCCATCTCGACTCCGTCGATGTCCTGCTGGCGGATCTGATCCGCAATCTCCCTCAGTCTGGCGAGCGAGGGCCTGGCGGTTTCAGGATCGGCATTCAGACCGATCGTCATCAGCCCCCTGATTTTCAGCGCGTCGAACGACGAGATCGTCCGGATGAAGGGCTCGACTTCCTCCGGTTCGAGGCCGGCCTTGGTCTCCTCACCGGAAGTGTTGACCTGTATCAGCACCTCGAGCCGTTCTCCTTCCCGTTCCAGCCGGTTCTGGAGCTTCCTGGCCAGTGATACCCGGTCCAGCGTCTGGAGACAGCTGACGTAGGGCACGAGGGCGTTCACCTTGTTCGACTGCAGGTGGCCGATGAAGTGACGCTCGTACTCGAGGTCGCTCAGCGCTTCAAACTTGGGCCGCACCTCCTGGACCCGGTTCTCGGCGACCAGAGTCTCGCCTGCCTCGATCGCCACCCGGATCCGCTCCGGTTCCACCGTTTTGGTGGCCAGCAGAAGCCGGACCGAGTCAGGTTGCCGGCCGGCCCTCGCGCAGGCGTCCGCCATGCGGCTTCTCACCGCGGCGATGTTGGCGCGGATCGTTACGCTGTCGGTCATTCGTTATCCATCAGTTCCGAGAAGACGGCAGTCGGGGCGCCGGTAGCGGAGTCGCCGCGCTTTTCGTCGGCGATCACATGGGACACCGCATTGATCAGGGCCAGGTGGGTGAAGGCCTGCGGGAAGTTCCCGAGATGCCGGTTGCTGGATGCCTCGAGTTCCTCCGCGTAGAGGTCGAGATCGCCCGACACTGCCAGCAACCTCTCGCAGAGTTTCCTGGCGGCAGAGGCCTCGCCGATCTCGGAAAGTGCCGCGACCATCCAGAAGGAACAGATCAGGAAGGTTCCCTCCTCGCCGTGGAGCCCGTCGTCGGTCTCCTCGGTCACATACCGGAGAATCAGCCCCTGGTCGTCGAGTCCGTCGCGTATGGCCAGCACCGTGTCACGGATGCGCGGGTCGTCAGGGGGGAGGAAGCGGACCAGGGGCATCAGCAGGACCGACGCGTCGAGCGCCATGGTGTCGTAGTGCTGGCGGAAGACACCGTCCTTCAGGCCCTTCTCGATGATTTCCGCCTTGATCTCTTCCGCCTTCGCTGCGAGTTCCACGGCCGCCTCCTGGCGCCCGAACTCGGCCGCGAGGCGGGCACCGCGGTCAACCGCAACCCAGATCATCAGCTTCGAGGAGACGTAGTGCCGCGGCTCACCGCGTGCCTCCCAGATTCCCTGGTCCGGCTTCGGCCAGGCCTCGAGCGCGTTCTCGACCAGGCCCCTGACCAGCCGTCGTGTCCTGTCCGATATCGCATTGGGGCCGAGCGCCATGCGGTGCACGTAGATCGAGTCCAGCAACGCACCCCATACGTCGTTCTGCCTTTGGTCGAAGGCACCGTTGCCCGTTCTGACCGGCTTCGCGCCCCCGTAGCCGGATAAGTGGTCCAGCGTGTGTTCGGCCAGGTCATGCTCGCCGCCGATCCCGTACATGATCTGGAGGCTGCCGTCGGCCTCCAGGGCCCGGTCCCGCACGAAGCGCATGAAGTCGCGTGCTTCCTGGTCGAAACCAAGCGAGTGCAGCGACCAGAGGGCGAAAGTCGAATCCCGTATCCACGAGTAGCGGTAATCCCAATTCCGCTCGCCCCCCGGTGTTTCGGGGAGCGAGGTCGTGGCTGCTGCCAGCACCGCTCCGGTCGGCGTGTATGTCAGGCCCTTGAGAACCAGCGCCGACCGCTGAAGGTGGATCCGCCAGGGGTGATCGGGGAATCTGCCCTCGGCCAACCAGTCGCGCCAAAGGTCGCGCGATGACTCGACTCGTTCTTTCGCTTCCGGGTGGCTCCGCGGATGCGGGCCGATGCCCTCGCCCCATGAAAGGCAGACGAAGGCGCTGTCACCCTGCTTCATCCGGAGATGCCCGGTCGCCTGGCCCTGTTCGAGCTTCAGATTCAGGTCGGTCGCAAGGGCCACCTTCTCCCCGGCACCCTCGGCGACGGCCTCCCCGAGTCCCTGGCCACTCCAGACGGCGGATTCGCGCCCGTAGTCAAACCGCGGCTGGCAGACCATTTCCATGTCGACCTCGCCGTCGATGCACTTGACCAGCCGGACGAGGCAGCGGTCGGTCTCGTGCCCGGTCATCAGTTCCTTCGGGCCGCCCTGCTCGGCCCAGGCGGATATCGAAAGCGCATCCCGCACCACGATCCACCCGGTGCCGGTGGACCAGGTCGTTTCCAGGATCAGGGTTCCGGGCTCGTAGCGACGGCTCAGCGGGGCCGAAACGCCGCGTGGTCCGAAACGGAAATGACCTGCCGTTCGGTCGAGCAGCGATCCGAAGATGCTCGGCGAATCGAAGCGGGGAGCGCAGAGCCACTCGATGGAACCGTTCGGCGCGATCAGGGCGGACGTGTGGCAGTCAGACAGGAAGCCGTAGCTTCCAATCGCGGGAAAGTGAACGGCGCCGGCCTCCGGAGTCATCGCGGGCAACCTACCAGCGCTACCCGAGAACCTCGCGCCGGTACGCTGGAAGGCCGTGAATCTGCTTTTTACAGCTCCGATCGCCGAACTCAGTCCGGCATTCGTGGCCATGCTCGAACTGATTCCGCTGACGGCGGCAGTGGTCTTCTACTGGCACCGGGCCATGACCCTTTCCTGGGCGGGACGGCCGGTACCGGTATGGCGGCAGGTTTCGTTCGGCTTCGGCCTCTTCCTCGCCTGCTTCGTGCTCTTCAACCCCTGGGGCTACCTGGCCGAGGAACTGGTCATCGGCCACATGGTCGAGCACCTGATCATCGGCGACATCGCCAGTCTCTTCATCGTGCTCGGGCTGACGCGTTCTCTGCTTCAGCCGATCCTCGCGATCCGGATCTTCGACCGGCTGCAGGTACTGACGAACCCGCTGGTCGCGATGCCGCTCTGGGCGATCAACCTCTTCTTCTGGCACATCCCGGCGCTTTACGACTCCGCATACGGCGGCGCCTTCGTCCACGGCATCGAGCACTTCTCCTTCCTGTTCTTCGGCTGTCTTGTGTGGATGCCGGTCTTTGGTCCCCTGCCGACCCCGACCTGGTTCGGGCCGGGCTGGAAAGTCGTCTACGTCGTGGTGGTCCGGTTTGCCGCGGCGATCCTCGGCAACATCCTGATGTGGACCCAGTTCACCCTTTACAACAACTACGCCGAGGGTCAGGCGAAGTGGGGGATCTCCGCGGTCCAGGACCAGAGCACGGCGGGGGTGATCATGATGGTTGAAGGCACCTTCCTGATCCTCGGGATCCTCGCCTGGACCTTCTTCGAGGCGGCGAAACAGAGCAACCAGAAACAGGACCTGATGGACCTCGCATTCGAGCGTGGCGTGGACATCGACGAGGCCCGCATCGCAAGGGCGGTCAAGGCCGGGCACGCCGAGTTGCTCGAGAAGCGGATCCTGGCCGGCGACGCAGGGACAAATGGTTCCGGCAAGTAGCCGCTATCTCGGGCTGCTCGTCTTCACGACGGGCGCCTGCATCATGGGTGCCGAGATCGCCGGGGCCCGCATGCTCGCGCCTTACTTCGGCGACTCGACGATCGTCTGGGCCAACACGATCGCGATCGTCCTGGTCGCCCTCTCGATCGGGTACTGGCTTGGCGGCAAGCTGGCCGACCGCCGCCCCGACCTCCGCTCGCTCTGCGGCACCGTGCTGATAGGTGCCGTCCTCGTGACGCTGATCCCCTTCTTCGCCCGGCCCTTCCTCGGGGCGTCGGTCGATGCCTTTGACGAGTTGTCGGTAGGTGTCTTTGCCGGCTCGCTGGTCGGAGTTCTGGTGTTGCTGGCGATCCCGGTGATGATCTTCGGCGCCGTTTCACCCTGGGCCCTGCGGGTGGCGATGGACAATTCCGACGTCGAACATGCCGGCCACATCGCGGGCCGGCTCTATGCGCTTTCGACCGCCGGCTCACTGGTCGGCACGCTCGCTTCGGCGATGGTGACGATCCCGCTGATCGGCACCCAGCGCACCTTCATCTTCTTCGCCTTGCTGGTCGCGATCGTCGCTTCGATCGGTTACCGGCGGTTCTGGCCGGTGCTGATCCCCGCGGCGGTAGCCTGCGCGGCGCTGATTCCGGTCGGAACCATCAAGGCGGCCAGCGACGGCGAGGTGATCTATGAAGCGGAGACCCCCCACCAGTACGTCCGGGTGGTCGAGATGGAGGACGGCGAACGGCGGCTGGAGCTGAACGAAGGCCAGGCGATCCACTCGATCTATCGTCCCGGCAAGTACCTGGTTGGCAATTACTGGGACGAGCATCTGACCCTGCCATTCGTCGCCGCCCCGGCAGTGACGGGCGCCCGCGGCCCCTCATCCGCCGTCACGCAATCCGACGACCCGGCAGAGGACAGCAGATGGCCCCAGAGCGTCGCGATCCTCGGAAATGCCGCCGGCACTGTCGCCCGGGCCTACGGCCGCTTCTATCCTGATACCAGGGTCGACGCGGTGGAGATCGATCCGAAGGTAAGCGAGGTCGGCCGGGAGTACTTCGGGATGGACAACCCGAACATGGAGGTTTACAGCGAGGACGCGCGTCCCTGGCTGAGGGCGGCGGATCCGGGCTACGACGTGATCATGGTCGACGCCTACCACCAGCCCTACATCCCGTTCTACATGGCCACCACTGAGTTCTTCGAACTCGTCCGGGATCGCCTCGCGCCGGGCGGCGTGGTGCTGATCAACGTCGGGCACCCCGAGAGCAGCGACGCGCTCGAGAAGAACCTCACCGCCACTCTCGAGACGGCCATGCCGCATGTGCTCCGGGATCCAGTCACCGATACCAACACGATGCTGGTCGGCTCCCCGGACCCGATCGCGGCCGGCAACATCATCCTTGCCACCCGCGGCCGCGATGCCCCGATCCCGAGGGAGCTCGTTCCGCTGGCCACAGAGACCGCCATCCGCACGCAGTCCCCCCTCACCGGAGGTGACGTGTGGACCGACGATCACGCCCCGGTCGAGTGGCTGGTCGACCTTTCGCTGCTCGAGTACGCGAATGAGTGACCGGAGCCAGGGCCTGAAAACGGCTCCCTTCCGGACATGGCTGGTCACCGGACCGGTCGGCCGCCTGGTCGGATTCATCATCGACTTCGCCCGCGCGCTGATCGCGCACCGCAAGTCCCGTCGTGCCACTCCTCGCTAGGCTCAATCGACCTTGAAGACCACCGTTACTGAACTAGAAGATTCGAGGGCACGAGTCGAGGTCGAAGTTCCGGCCGACGAAGTGTCCGTCCAGGTCCAGCGGGCCGCCCGGGCGCTTGCCCGCGAAATGCGCATGCCCGGATTCCGCAAGGGCAAGGCGCCGCCCTCACTCGCGATCCAGCGACTTGGGTACGACACGGTCTTCCAGGAGGCGATCCAGGAGGCCCTGCCCGAGTGGTACCAGAAGGCTGTCTACTCGTCCGGGGTGGTGCCGATCGGCTCTCCCGAGGTCGAGATCACCAAGGCTCCCACCACCGAAGGCGAGACCGTCGAGTTCAAGTTCGAGGTTGGCGTTCGTCCGGTCGCCGAACTGGGTGAGTACAAGGAACTCGAAGTCGAGAAGGCCGGCAACGAGGTTCCGGACGAGGTGATTGATCGCGAGATCGACCGCATGCTGGAGGCGAACTCCAGCCTCGAGGTGGTCGACCGTGCGGCCGAGGAAGGCGACCTCGTACTGGTCGATTTCGTCGGCTCGCTCGACGGCGTCGAGTTCGAGGGCGGCAGCGCCAACGACCACACCATCGAGATCGGCTCCGGACAGCTGATCGACGACTTCGAGGAGCAGATCATCGGCGCCAGGGCCGGTGACGAGGTCGCGGTGAACGTCAACTTCCCCGAGGATTATGGCGCCGCGGAGCTCGCCGGCCAGAACGCCGATTTTGCGGTGACCATCAAGGAAGTGCGGGTCAAGCAGGTGCCGGAAGCCGACGACGATTTTGCGTCGGAGGCATCCGAGTTCGACACTCTCGAAGAGTTGCGGGCCGACATCGCCGAGAAGCTCGGCGAATCGGTTGACCAGCGGATCGAGCAGGAGTTCCGCATGGCCGCGGTGGATGCCGCCGTGAAGAACGCCAAGGTCGGCATCCCCGAGGACATCCTCAGGGCCCGGGGCGAGGAACGCTGGGACAGGGTCGAACGCCAGATGGCTGCCCAGGGCATGAACCCTGACACCTACCTTCAGATGCAGGGCAAGACCCGCGACGAGATCATCGACGAGTCGCTCGACGATGCCGACCAGGAGATCCGGCGCGAAGCCGTGCTGGTGGCAGTCGCGGATGCCGAGGGCATCGAGGTCTCCGACGAGGAGATGGCCGAGGAACTAGAGCACGCCGCCTCCCACGAACGCACCACGGGAGCCAAGCTCCTGGAGCGCCTGAAGCGCGACGGCCGCCACGAAATGGTCGCCGCCGACATCAAGGTCCGCAAGGCAATGGACGTGATCGCCGAATCCGCCAAGTCGGTCGAGATGTCAGCGAAGGACACGGCGAAGAAACTTTGGGGTATCGAGGAAGACGAAGTTGAGGCTGACTCGGCCCCGGAAGACGAGAAGGAGTCCGGGCAGTAGCCCGGACTTCCGGCCTCTATAGGATTGCCCGCATGAGTCCACTTGTCCCCATGGTCGTCGAGCAGACCTCTCGCGGAGAGCGTTCGTTCGACATCTATTCCCGGCTCCTCAACGAGCGCATCATCTTCCTCGGCACCGGCGTGAACGAGGACATCGCCAACCTGGTGGTGGCACAGCTGCTTCACCTCGACGCTGAGGATCCCGAGAAGGACATCAGCCTCTACATCAACTCCCCGGGCGGATCCGTTTACGCGGGGCTCGCCATCTACGACACGATGCAGTTCATCAAGCCCGACGTCCAGACCATCTGCGTCGGCATCGCGATGAGCATGGGCGCCCTGCTGCTTGCCGGCGGTGCCGAGGGCAAGCGGATGTCGCTGCCCAACTCGAAGATCCTGATCCATCAGGTTTCCTCCGGATTCCAGGGCCAGGCCACCGACATCGAGATCCACGCCAACGAGATCATCGATACCCGCAGCCGCCTCGACAAGATCCTCGCCAAGCACACCGGCCAGGACCTCGAGAAGATCACGCACGACACCGAGCGTGACTACTTCATGAGCGCGGAGGAAGCCGCCAAGTACGGTCTCATCGACCGTGTCATCGAGCATCGGTAGGCAAGGCCGCACCAGTTCCTTCGGAGCCGTCGCCGTTCTGGCGGCGGCTCTGCTTTTTCCGGGACCAGCCCCGGCCGGCCAGGACCAGGGATTCCGCCTGATCGCCGGCTCCGTCACTCCACGCGACTCGATTCCGGACTCCGTCGAACCGATTCGATTTCACGTCCGGTTCGGCGCCGCCGGCCCGATGCGGCTGGCCCTTCGGGTGAACAGGGCCGGGTCAGGAAAGACGATCCGACGCATCGTCACCGGCAGGATCACGCCTGGGAGGTGGCTGCACCGCGCCTGGGACGGCCGGACCCAGCGGGGAAGGCTCGCGCCGGCCGGGCGCTACCGGATGGTCGCCGGGCCGATCGGCGGACCACTCCGGCACCTGGGGTCGATCAGGCTCCACGGTCACCGATTCCCGGTCGACGGGCCCCACAGCACCCGCGGCTACATCGGAGAGTTCGGTGCTCCCCGAGTGGACGGCCGGACCCACGAAGGCTTTGACATCACGGCCGCCTGCGGAACTCCGCTGGTCGCCGTGCGGGCGGGGACGATCATCAAGAAGGCCTTCGATCCGGAGCTCTACGGCAACTTCGTCGTTCTGAAAGGAGAGGGGGAGAGGCGCACATACAAGTACTCGCACCTGATCCGTCCCGCTCCGGTCCGCCGGGGCCAGCAGGTCCGGGCCGGGCGGCGGCTGGGCTCGGTCGGCCAGACCGGCAACGCGGCCGGCACCCCCTGCCACCTCCATTTCGAGATCAGGACCCGCGGACGATTGCTTGATCCGGAACCCCTGGTCAACGCCTGGGACTGGTAGCGCAGGAGGAGAAACCCGAAGGCCGTTTGCCGCAATAGTTGCGGGTTTCTGCCTCTTGGATCTGCCGGGCGCCGGGTGCCGGGTCGCCTCCCGGCGCGAGTCAGCCTGCCGGGGCGCGAGTCAGTTTGCCCGGGCGGCCAGCGACCGGGCGCAGTCGACGATCGTCTGCTCGACCGGGCGGGGCTCGATGCCAAGTACTTCCCTGGCCCTCGTCGTGTCGAAATCGGAGCGCCATCCGATGTCGCCGATAAGGGCCCTGATGCCCGGGTCGAAGATCGCCATTATCCGGAGGACCGGCTTCGGGACGGTGCGGCTCGGCGCTTTCTTTGCCAGGTCTGGCGCTCCCTCGCGCAGGATGTCGGCCACCTCGCTCAGCCAGAGGAACGGTCCCGACGCGATGTAGCGTTGCCCTCCGGCTTCGGGCTTCTCCATTGCCGCGATGTGGGCGGCGGACACGTCACGCACGTCAACCCAGCTGAACCCGAGCTTCGGAACGCCCGGCATGCCGTCGAGCATCCGCTGGATCGCCTCGAGCGAAAAGGAATCGTCGTCAGGCATGACCGGGCCGAGGATCGCGCTCGGGTTAATCACCGCAAGCCGGTTCCGTTCGCCGCGGCCATCGACGAGATCCCAGGCGGCCTGCTCCGCCAGTGTCTTCGACTGTGCGTAGGCGGCGACCGAGTCCACGTCGGTCCAGTCCTCCTCGGTGTAGGGGGTTCCCTTTGGGGTGCCGCTGCCCCGGATCGCGGCTACCGACGAGGTCATGACCACACGCTCAACGCCAGCGTCAAGGGCCGCGCCGATCACCCTCGTCGCACCGGCGACCGCAGGCCCGATCAGCTCCTGGGGATCCTTCGGCCTGGCGGGCGGGAACGGCGAAGCGATGTGCAGGACGTACCGGCATCCCTCGACCGCCTCGGTCCAGCCATCGTCCGATGAGAGGTCGGCCTCGAAGAACACGATGCCGGCCGGCCGGCCGATCTCGTTCGAGATGTTCTCCTCGATCCGGTCGCTTTTCGCCCTGTCGCGGACCGTCGTCCGGACGTCGTATCCGCGCTCAAGCAGATCGATGATCGCCCGGCCGCCGAGGAAGCCTGAGCCTCCGGTGACAAGGACCGTCCCCTTCGAACCCTCGCTGGTGGTCATGTGGGCACTCTAGTCTGCCTGCCATGAGCAGATTGATCGATATTTCGGCGCCGATCGAACCCGGACCCGAAGGTGCGCCCGACGTCGTCCGCGTCGATGTGGACTTCACACCCCATGAAGAGGGTGCGAGGCAGATCGAAGCACTGTTCGGTGTCGGTCCCGAACTGCTGCGGGACGGCGAGGGTTGGGCTGTAGACACCTTTACCCTGCTCGGCACCCACAGCTCGACGCACGTCGACGCACCCTGGCATTACAACTCGACGATCCAGGGCAAACCGGCCGAGACCATTGACCAGCTGCCGCTCGACTGGTTCTACCGGCCGGGCTTCCTGCTCGACTTTCACGAGCGCGCTGACGGCGAGGTGATCGAGGTCGCTGACATCGAAGCGGACCTCGAGCGGATCGGGCATCAGATCGCCGAGCGTGACATCTGCCTGGTGCGCACCGGCTGCGACCGTTACCTGGGCACGGTCGAGTACATGGCGCACGGACCGGGAGTCAGCGCCGAGGCCACCCGCTGGCTCTACGACCGGGGAGTCCGCGTCATGGGCATCGACGCCTGGGGATGGGACCGCCCGCTCTGGATGCAGGCCGAGGAAGCGAAGGAGAAAGGCGAGGCCGGAATCTTCTGGGAGGCCCATCAGGCCGACATTCCCTACTCGCAGATCGAGCGGTTGGCGAACCTTGACCAGTTGCCGTCGACCGGATTCACCGTTGCCTGCTTCCCGCTCAAGCTGGTCGGGGGAAGCGCTGCCCCCGCCCGGGTCGTCGCAATCCTCGATTGATCCTCACACCTGACCCCGCAACGGGGAGCCAGGTTCAAATCACAGGGATATGGCGCCAGTAATTCGAACCAAGCTCGCCACTGAACGACCTGGGTTCAAACTACCCCACTTATGCGGGGGTGGATTTACCCCACTTGTGCGGGGGGTGGATTGAACCGAGGTGGGGTCGGGATCAGTTCGAGGGGAAGCGGGCCTCGAAGGTCCTGAAGCGCCGGGCCTGCTCGGCCAGTGCGGCCTTCTTCTGGCCGGGGGCGAGGAAGGAACAGCGGAGACCATCGGTGGCGAACCGCTTGAGGCGCCGGTAGCCGAACCCGTGCTGACGGACCGCCTTCGCGTACTGGGACGTCAGGTCGGTGCGCGAGACACCCTCGTCATCGGTCGATAGCGTCACCTTGATTCCCGCCTTCACGTAGTCCCTGATCGGGTGACGCCTGCCGGACAGCTCGAGGATCTGTTCGTTAGAGGTCAGGTTGGCCTCGAGGCAGGTTCCGCGCTTCTTCATGCTCGAAAGGATCTGGTCGGGGTTCCGCTCCCAGCGCAGGTCGGCGCCGTGCCCTATCCGGTCGGCTCCGGCAATGTTGACCGCCTCGCGGACGTGGAACCTGAGGTCGGAGGGGGGGACCAGGCCCGGGACCAGTTCGCCGGCGTGGAGAGTCACTTTCTCGTCCGGGTAGAGCGAGCTGAGGTACCTGACCATCTTCATGTGGAGGCTGTAGTCGCTGGTCGAGTAGGCGGCGTCCTCCGGCTGCACCATGTTCATGCCCGCCCAGTTGGGGTCGGCTGCCATCAGCTCGAAGCCGAACAGGAGCTGCGCAAAAACGACGTTCGGAGGCTGGTTTCGCAGCACCTGTACGTCAAAGTTGACCAGGACGTCGCAGCCGGGCCTGGCGTTTTCGGTGCCGCAACCGAGCAGGTCCGAGCGCCGGCCAAGGGCGGAGGTGGCCTGCAGGCCTGCCGCCGGGATCGCGTTGGTGATCCCCGCGTCGAGCATCGCCTGACGCATGGCCGGGAGATCCGGGTTGTAGCCCACCTGGTTGGCGATCGCGAGGGTGGCGGAGAACTGGGGCGTGATCAGGGGTTCGACGTACTGGACGTTCTGGGAGGCCGCCCGCTGGGTCACCTGGGCCAGGCCGTCCCCCTGACGCCCGGAGAACGCCGAGCCGAAGAGGTCGAAGGTGGCGAAAAAGTGATTGTGGCCCGAAAACGCATCGGGCTTGAACCCCCTCATCGACCAGGCGGCCAGGATCTGGTCCCAGAGCTGGGTGTTGGACAGGGCGTTCGCCAGCGGGACCTGGCTCCCCGTGCAGGGCGGAAAGCTCGAGGCGTAAGTGACCGTGTCGACGCACTTGCCGTCACGGGCTCCCCACCTGATCATCGCCTCCGCATAGACGGCTCCGGAGAGGTGAGTGTGCAGGTCGGTTCCTTTCGGCATCCCGAGCAGGAACTGGCGCAGGCGTTCAGGCCGGTCACGCAGGTTGTCCAGTCTTTTCGCTGCGCCAGCGACATCGGCGCCCGCCGTGCCGGGCAGCATCAGGCCGACGAGAATCAGCAGGACGACGAGGAAGAACGGACGAGGCTTCATCAATCGATCCTATTCCGGCCAGCCAGTTTCGAGCTGCAGCGACATCGTTGTGGCGTTCGAAGGCGGGCCTTGGGGGAGGGCTAGATGCCGGGGGTGGCTTCGATCCGGCCAGCCTCGATCTCGGCCGTGAAGGCGTCGAAGTCCTCCTGATTCTGTTTCGCGTAGCGCATGCTGAACTCGCCGATGGCCTGATCGAAAGTGTCTTTCTTTCCCAGGTACTGGGAGATTGCGACCCGGTCCCCGGTTCTCGCGTGGGCGAGGGCGAGCGCTCCGGCACAGATTCGGACGAACCCGGTCAATCCGGGCTCGTCGAGCGAGTCGATGTCGATCGACATCTTGCCGTCCCAGAGCTGCCGGACGTAGAAATCGCGGGTCGCACCGTCCGGTGCCTTTGCGCGCACCCAGCCGAGGAATAGGTCCGAAGCGGCCTGGGTCAGCCGCTGGCCCTCGACCACCCTTCGGCCCTGAAGCCGGAATCTCGATGCCCCCGCGTACGGCGCCAGCACCGAGGCCTGTGCTTCCTTGACCTGGAGCACGAGCGGATCCTTGCGCCGGTTGGAGAGAAACAGCATCACCCACGCCCTGGTGCCGACCGAGCCGACCCCGACGACCTTCCGGGCCAGGTCCACGAGCCGGTAGTGCCCGAAGAGGTGCTGCCGGTCGGGCGGAAGGGTACTGGCGTACTGAGCCATCAGACCCTGGATCAGGGTCCGCACGGCATCGGCGTCGGTCAGCCCAAGGCCATCTGCCAGTTCCCTGGCCGGAACGAGCAGGGGAGGACGGCTGGCGAACCGCGGCTCGCCGCCGCTCTCGTCGGTCAGCTTCTTCTTGGCACGGCTGCTGTCCTTTCGGGACGCCTTGGCGATGTCGCGGCGCAGGCTCACCCCGGCGTCCGCGCCCCGGCGGTTCTCGACCAGCTCGGCAATCTCTTCCACGTCGAGGCGCTCGTACCAGACGTCGAGGTAGCTCATGTCTGCGAGCTTTCGCATCGATTCCCGGTACTCGGCTACCCCTGCGAGAACTATCTGGCGGGCCACCTTCTTGCTTGCCCCGTTTTCACGGGCAGCGATTGCGGCGCTCGCGGCCATCCGCTTGACGTCCCACTCCCAGGGCGCCGGAAGCGTCTCGTCGAAGTCGTTCAGGTCGAAGACCAGGCGGCGGTCGGGGGCACGATAGCCACCGAAGTTGGAGATGTGAGCGTCGCCACAGGCCTGGACACGCACTCCGGTGGCCGGTGTGGGGGCGAGGTCTGCAGCCATGATCGCCGCGCCGCCGCGATAGAAGGCGAAGGGTGACGCGGACATGCGTCCGTACCGGATCGGCAGCAATTCCTGCAGGCGGCTCTCACCCTGCCTGAGCAGGATTTTCAGCGGATCGCGTCCTTCAGCCGGGGTCCAGTCGGCGTGACTCTCTCGAGGCGCCCGCTTCCGCAGCGCCTTCCCGGTCAGCTTCGGGGAGTCCTGGGTGAGGGTCGAGGGACCGGTCTTGCTTTTCATGGACTCAAGATATCCCGGTCGGCGGGCGGGATCTCACCCGGGGAGGGTGAACCGGATCGAGGGAGGGTGAACCGGATTTCCCGCCGGGAGGTATCCGCCGGTTCGTGTGTAATGGCCAAGAGGGGGCTTTCCCCACCAAGTAACTCCAAGGAGGAATCTGCAATGAGCGGTGCAAGCGGTACCGGAAGTCACCTCGACATCGGAGGGGTGTTTGAGGCGACCGGGGACATCTACAAGAAGGCTTTCGGAACGTTCTGGATCGTCGCGCTGATCCTGCTGGTTCCGGTGGCGATTCTCCAGTTCATCATGGGTGGTAGCGCTGGTGGCTCGCTGATCGTCAGCATCATCCAGATCGTCGCCGTGGCATGGCTCGCCGGATCGGTGGTCCGGATCGTCCAGGACGTCGAGGGTGACGGCCAGGTCGACTACACGATCGGTGAACTGCTCGGCTCGGTCTGGCCGCGCCTGCTCTCGATCATCGGCCTCCAGATCCTGCTCGGGATCATCATCTTCGTAGGCCTCATCTTCTTCATCATTCCGGGCATCATCCTGGCGCTGATCCTGGCTGTCGCGCTGCCGGCGCTGGTCGCCGAGGGCATCGGCATCTTCGACTCGATGTCCCGCAGTGCCGCGCTGACCAAGGACAATCGCATGCGCATCCTCGGCATCGGCATCCTGGTGATCCTCATCGTCTTCGGTATCGCCATCCTGGTGTCCGTGCTGGGTGCGATCACCCCGGTCCTCGGCGCCATCGCCGGACTGGTCCTGGGGATCCTGCTCTACCCGTACCTGTACATGCTCACCGCAGTTCTCTACTTCCGGCTCGTCGAGCTGAAGGAGGGCGGCGTGGTCGCGGTCGAAGAGACCGTGATCGTCGAGGAGGACGCCGGTCCCCCGCCCGCCGTCTAGCGGGCGGTGAACTTGCGCCGGTCCGGGTGGGAGCCCCCGGCCCAGCGCACTTCAGGGAAAGGCCGCGGCGCTTTGGTGCCGCGGCCTTTGCTTTGCAGCGGTTGGGGACCGGACTCGGGTGGGGCGGGACCTGACGGAGCCGGTTCGGCGCGCCTCTCAGACCTCGATCTCGTACTCGAGCCAGGTCGACTTGTGGGCGCCGGTCGAGTCGTAGAGGCGCTGCGCGGTGTGGTTGTCGGGAGCGGTAGCCCAGGACAGGTGTGAAGCGCCCCAGTCACGGGCCAGTTCGACGCCGGCCTCGATCAGGGCGCGGCCGGTGCCCTTGCCCCGGGTCGCCTCTGTCACGTAGAGGTCGTTCATCAGCACGATGTCGGTGGCGCTGAGCGAACTCTTGTGGCGGTAGAAGCAGCCGAATCCGACCGGCTCGTCGCCATCGAAGGCACCCAGCAGCCAGCCGTCATCGGTGCCGCCGATGAAGCGGGAAAAAAAGGCGCGGTTCCGTTCGGGACTGATGTCTTCCACCTCATAGAACTCCTGATAGAGAACGAAAAGCGGCTCGAACTTCGGAAACTCCTCCTGCGAAACAGCCCTGATCTCGGTCATGGGACGAGCGTAACGGCAATATGTGTTGCTTGGGGAGGGAGACGGGTAAGGTCGCCGTAAGAAGGAATCAACGTCGTCTGCGACCGGAGTTCCAGGGCCGCGGCGGCGCTTCTTCTAGAGTGGGACAAGGCGAGCCCACTCACGACCCCGGAGGGTAGATGGCAGGTCCGACCGACACCAACGAGCAACTGCTCTGCAGCTTCTGCGGCAAGTCACAGCGGCAGGTCAAGAAGCTGATCGCCGGCCCGGGCGTCTACATCTGCGACGAGTGCATCGACCTCTGCAACGAGATCATCGATGAGGAGTCGGTTTCGGCCACCGCGCCGGCGGGTCTCGACCTGGAACGTCTTCCCCGGCCGCAGGAGATCAACGCGGTGCTCGACGAGTACGTGGTCGGGCAGGAGACCGCCAAGCGGGCTCTTTCGGTCGCGGTCTACAACCATTACAAGCGGGTCCGCATGGCCGAGGAGGGTGAGGGTGACGTCGAACTCCAGAAGTCGAACATCATGCTGCTCGGCCCGACCGGCTGCGGCAAGACGCTGCTCGCCCAGACCCTCGCCCGGATCCTCAACGTGCCGTTCGCGATCGCCGATGCGACCGCGCTGACCGAAGCCGGATACGTCGGCGAGGACGTCGAGAACATCCTCCTCAAGCTGATCCAGGCCGCGGACTACGACCTGGCCAAGGCCGAGACCGGCATCATCTACATCGACGAGATCGACAAGATCACCCGCAAGGCCGACAACCCTTCCCTGACCCGTGACGTGTCCGGTGAGGGCGTCCAGCAGGCGCTGCTCAAGATCCTCGAGGGAACCACCGCCTCGGTGCCGCCACAGGGCGGCCGCAAGCACCCTCACCAGGAGTTCCTGACGATCGACACCACCAACATCCTCTTCATCTGTGGCGGCTCGTTCGCGGAACTCGAAAAGGTGATCGAGCGGCGGGTCGACAACAAGGGCATCGGTTTCGGTGCGGTCGTGAACGAGGAAGGTCACGACGACCCGGGCGAGCTCTTCGAACAGGTACTGCCAGAGGACCTGGTCGAGTACGGCCTGATCCCCGAGTTCATCGGCCGCCTCCCCGTCGTCGCAGCCCTCCACCAGCTCGACCAGGCAGACCTCGTTCGCATCCTGACCGAGCCCAGGCACGCACTGGTGCGCCAGTTCCAGCGTTTCTTCGAGTTCGACGGGATCGAGCTGGTCTTCGCTGAGGACTCCCTCGAGGCGATCGCCGACAAGGCGCTCGCCCGCCAGACCGGCGCCCGGGGCCTCAGGTCGATAATCGAGGACTCGCTGATGGACGTCCAGTTCGAACTGCCTTCGCGGGAAGACGTAAGCAAGTGTGTCGTGACCCGCGAATCGATCGAAAAGGGGCAGCCTCCGATGCTGGTTACCGGTGCGGGACCCACCGCCATTGACCCGCATGCCGACGAGGACATCTTCGGCGAAGAGCAGACTGCCTGACAGGAGCGGGATACTGCCCGCGTGGGCGTACCTCTCCTCAACCGGGATCCGAACGGGGTCCACGTCACCTGGGGCGGCCACGCGACCGTCCTGATCGAGCTGGAAGGCGCCCGGATCGTCACCGACCCGGTGCTGAGGAGCCGGGTGGTCCACCTGCGTCGTCACGCCCCCGATCCCGGGCCGGATTTCGTACAGGGCGTTGACGGGATCCTGATCTCACACCTTCACTTCGACCATCTAGACCTGCCCACCCTGAAGCGGTATGACCGCAGCACGACGGTGATCGTTCCGGCCGGCGCGGGTCCGATGATCCGCCGGGCCGGCTTCGGCAACGTGGTAGAGATGCTGGCCGGCGAGGAGGCCTCGATCGCCGGGGTCCCGGTCCTCGCGGTGAACGCGGAGCACGACGGCCGGAGGCACCCCCTCGGCGTCGAGGCGGACGCACTGGGGTTCGTGATCGGCTCCGGACGGCAGATCTATTTCGCGGGAGACACAGATCTTCACCCCGGCCTGCCCGAGGTGAGCGAGCAGGCCGGAGGTATCGAGATCGCCCTGCTGCCGATCTGGGGATGGGGTCACAAGCTGGGGCCCGGTCACATGGACCCGAGGGGAGCAGCGCGGGCGGCGGCCCTGCTCCAGCCCGACCTGACCGTGCCGATCCATTGGGGCACCTACTTCCCGATCGGCATGAAGGGCATCAGAGGGCGACTGCTGGAAAAGCCGGTAGTCGCGTTCGACCGGCAGATGGGCGAGATCGCCCCGGAGCTCGAGTCCCGGGTGCTCAGGCCGGGAGAGACGCTTTCGCGTCCGTCGGCGGCAGCCAGCTCTTGAGGATGCGGTGAACCTCTTCGGCCCCGATCACCGGATGGTCGGGCCAGGGGAGATCGACCGGGTGGAGGACGAAGGGATGGCTCTGGGCACCGCCCATGCCTCCGTGTGAGCCGACCAGCTCCTCGAAGGCTGCAACCTCGTCCATGTCCTGCCACCAGGTGCTGTTGACCATGATGTCGGGGCAGTTCGAGAAACGGTGCGTGCGAAGCACATGCCCGGGTGCGTTGGGCCCGAAGGGGGCGAGCGGATCCTTACCTTCGATCTCGCCGGTCTCGATCCAGTGGACCCCTTCGGCGCCGAGGACAACGCCCCCCTTCTCGGAGTCGACCATCACGAACCCGATTCCGGGGTGTTGCCTCAGAGTGTCGAGCAGCCCCGGGTAGAGCCCGTCGATCCGCTCCCGGGTCAGCCTTCCCGGTTCGCGCGGGAACGTGATCAGGCCGAGACATCCCGAGGCCATCACCGAGAGGGCCGGGATCCCGTCCGTGTTCTCGCCACCGGTCTCCAGCGCGCGGCCGTTCAGCCCGACCTCCTCGCGGTTCGAATCCCGCTTCACGACCGCCTTCGCGGCTGAACCGACCGGCCCCTCCTCGTGGCTCGCTTCCTCGGCACTTGCGGTGATGTACGCCCGCGGGTTCTGCTCGCCTTCCTCGCCCGTGCCGATCGCCTCGGTACCGGTCGCCTGTTCGACAACCTGCTCAAGCGTCACGCCATATCGCTGCAGGAAGGTGGCCCCCTGCGACTGGCCGTGATCGGAGAGCACGACCAGGTGGTAGGGGCGAGGTGCCTCGGCGACGACGCGGCGCAGGCGGTCGATCTCACGGTCGACCCGGGTCAGCGTGTAGAGGCTCTCCGGACGCTCGATGCCGGAGTGATGCGCGACTTCGTCATAGGCGAGGAAGGTCGTGTAGATCGCAGGCCGTCCGGAGAGAACGTCTCCGACCACCGCGGCGATCTGCAGGTCCAGCTGGATCACGGTCGCCCAGGCCCGCATCACCGCGTAGACCCTAGATCTCGCGATCTTCGGTTCGATCCCGGTCCTCTCCTGGCGCATGTTGTCGCGCCGCTCGCGGACGATTTCGGACACCGTGTGGATGGCGGTCTTGACGACGCCGTAAGGGCGGGCGAAGTAGGCCGCGTAATCCTTGCCGAGTTGGCCCCGCGGCTTCATCACCGTGCTCATGGTCAGCATCGAGTGGGGGGCATCACCGGAAAGGATGTTGGCCCGGCTGGCTCCGTCTCCGGCCAGCAGCCCCTGACCGTCCGACTGCCTCGCCTCCATCTCCGCGGCATCCTTCGGATGGTTGGTTACGAGGGCGCGGCTGCTCTCCTTCTCCCACCAGCGGAAGGCGGGCATGTCGTGGTTGTTGCCGTGGAGGATGCCCGCCTGGCAAGCTCCGGTCTGGGAGGACCAGTCGGTCTCCCAGCTCTCGAGCCGGTGGCTGCCCTGGCGGACCCAGGAGGCCATCGCGGGTGCGTTGCCGTTGGTCATCGCCCTGCGCAGCACGTGATGGGCGAGCCCGTCGATCTCGAGGAAGAGAATTCCCGGTTCGTCGGTCTCGATCACCTGGCCCCGGCGCTTCAGTTGGGCGCGGACGACGTTGTAGTACCAGGTGCTGTCCTCGTCGATTGCGAAAAGCGAGGAGATCAGCGAAGTCAGGACCGCCATGCAGAGCGAGATCACGATGCCCTCGCTGATCCCGTCGATCTGGACCCACGGCATGGCCATGAGCGCGAGGCCGACCAGCGCGGCGTTCAGGAACAGTCCCCAGAGTCCCAGGGTCAGCACGCTGAGCTTGAGCGTGAACCGGGAGAGAACCGGCCAGATGAGGGCGTTGACCAGTCCGACTCCGAGCGCGGTGGGCAGGGCCGCACCCCGCCCGTGCATGTCGAAGCCCGGGAGCAGCGCTTCCAGCAGCAGGAGGGCCACCGCATCGATCAGGACGACCACGACGATGCGCCAGACCATGCGCCACGGATGGCGGTGAGCTTCCGGCTTGTTCAGACCTTCCATTGGCGGTAACTCTCGCAAACCCCGTGGTCCCCGGCAATCACCTTGAACGGATGAACCAGACGGGAGGGAAGGACCTGTGGCCCTGGAGGCGCGTGCGATGGCCCCCCAATAAGATCGTTCGCCTTGGAAGACGGGGCGAAAAAGAAGCTGGAAGAGACCACCCGGTGGGAACCGGCCGAGGCCGAGGCGAAGATCTTCGCCGAGTGGATCGAGGGCGGCTACTTCCATCCGGAAGCGACGGGGACGGCGGAGGAGAACTACTCGATCGCGATCCCGCCGCCGAACGTGACCGGCGTCCTCCACATGGGGCACGCGCTGAACGGCTCGATGCAGGACGCCCTGATCCGCATGAACCGGATGAGTGGCCGCAACACGCTCTGGATCCTCGGCATGGACCATGCCGGGATCGCCACCCAGACCGTGGTCGAGAAACGGCTGAAGTCGGAAGGCATCAGCCGTCACGAGATCGGCCGCGAGGCCTTCACCGAACGGGTCTGGGAGTGGAAGGAAGAGTTCGGCGGCTCGATCCGCGAGCAGTACCAGCGACTCGGTGCTTCGGTGGACTACGAGCGTGAACGGTTCACCCTCGACGAGGGCTACGCCCGGGCGGTCCGCAAGGTTTTCGTATCCCTCTACGAGAAGGGGTACATCTACCGGGACCACTACATGGTCAACTGGGATCCCGGCTCACAGTCGGCGATCTCCGACCTCGAGGTCGTCAACGAAGAGATGGCCGACACCCTGTACTCGATCGACTACCCGGTCGAGAACAGTGACCGGGTTCTGACGGTCGCCACGGTCCGTCCGGAAACGATGATGGCCGATACGGCCGTCGCCGTGAACCCGAATGACCCGAGGTATGCCGACCTGATCGGGAGCCACTGCCTCCTGCCCCTGGTCGGCCGCCGCCTGCCGATCATCGCCGACGACCACGTCGACATCGAGTTCGGCACCGGCGCCCTCAAGATCACGCCCGGCCATGACGTGAACGACTTCGAGATCGGCCGGCGCCACGGACTCGAGGAGATCTCGGTGATCGGCGAGGACGGCCGCATGACCCCGATGGCCGGTGAGAGGTTCGAAGGAATGACCGTCGCCGAGGCGCAGGTCGAAGTCGTGAAGGCTCTCAGGGAAGAAGGCGTACTGAGCGGGGAGGAGGAGTACGTCCATTCGGTCCCCTTCTCGGAGCGGTCGGGCGAGCGGATCGAACCCCTGATCTCGCTTCAGTGGTTCTGCCGGATGGACGAACTGGCCAGGCCGGCGATCGAGGCGGTTGAGGACGGGCGCATCAATATCGCCCCGGAACAGTGGACCCGCGTCTACATCAACTGGATGAAGGAGATCCGCCCCTGGTGCGTCTCCAGGCAACTCTGGTGGGGGCACCGGATTCCCGTCTGGTACCGCGGTGACGAGACCTTTGTCGGCGAGGTCCCGCCGGAGGGCGAAGGCTGGGTTCAGGACGAAGACGTTCTCGACACCTGGTTCTCCTCGGCGATCTGGCCGTTCGCGACCCTCGGGTGGCCCGATGACACGCCCGAGATGCGGGCCTTCTACCCGACCGACTTCCTGACCACTGCCCGGGAGATCCTCTTTCTCTGGGTGGCCCGAATGATCATGACCGGCCTCGAGTTCGCCGGCGACATCCCCTTCCGCGACGTCTACGTCCACTCGGTCATCCAGGCCCGCGACGGCCGCCGCATGTCGAAGAGCCTCGGCACGGGCATCGACCCGCTGGGCGAGATAGACGAGCACGGGGCCGATGCGCTGCGCTTCGGGCTCCTCGCCATGTCATCGACCCAGGACGTCCGCTACTCGGACGCCAAGGTGCAGCAGGGGCGCGACCTGGCGACGAAGCTCTGGAACGCGTCGCGGCTCATACTCCTCAACACCGAAGCGCCGGATGACCGAACGGTGCCAGCCGTGCCGGTCGCCCTGGAGGACCGCTGGATCCTCTCCCGCCTCGAATCCACGGTTGACACCTACACCAGCCTGATCGGCGAGTACGACTTCGCCCATGCGGCCCAGGAGCTCTACTCCTTCGTCTTCTCGGATCTCTGCGACTGGTACCTCGAGATCGCCAAGCCGCGTATCTATGACGGCGACCCCGAGATCGCCCAGGTGCTGCTTCACACCCTCGAACGCACCCTCGCCCTCGCTCACCCGGTGATGCCATTCGTGACGGAGGCGATCTGGGCCTATCACCCGTACCGGGAAGGCCACCTCGTGGTCCACCCGTTCCCGGAAGCGGACGGGAGCCGGATCAGCGAGACGGTCGAAGGTGAAGTCGGAGAGGCGATCGCGCTTACCCGGCAGCTGCGTGGCTGGCGGGACATGGCCGGGGTGCCACCGAAGATCGTGCTGAAGGCCCGGGGCGATGCTTCGGCGATCCCCGAATTCGTTGCGAGGCTGGGCCGGATCGACATCGGTGCGCACGACGGAGAGGTCGTGGCAACGGTCGCCGGATTCGGGATCCTCGCCACCGACGAACTCGACATGGAGGCGGTCTCCGGGCGAATCGCGGCCCGCCGGGCGAAGATCGAAGCCGAGATCGGGAAGATCGAAAGCAAGGTCGCCAACGAGCGATTCGTCGAGAACGCTCCGGCCGAGGTGGTCGCCGAGGAACGCGAGAAGCTCGAACGGCTGCGGCGCGAACTCGGCGAACTCGGTTGAGATCCCGATGGCCGGCACGGCTGACGCATTCGACGCCGACGCCTTCCTGAACTCGCTGGAGCCGGTCGGCTGGAAGCTGGGACTCGAGCGCATGGAGCGGCTCAGCGAAGAGCTTGGCCGCCCCCAGGATTCCTTCGCCTCCATCCACGTCGTCGGGACAAACGGAAAGTCGTCCGTATCGCGCATGATCGCGGCGATCTGCCACGCCCACGGCTACAGCGCGGGCTGCTCACTCTCGCCGCACCTCACCCGCTGGTCCGAAAGAGTCGTCGTTCCCGGGGCCGACACGGAAGAACTCTTCGACGAGTGCGTCCGGCGGGCCGCCGGTGCAGCCGCGAAAGTCAACTCGAGGCTGGAAGGTGAGGAGGTCACCCAGTTTGAACTGGCCACCGCGGCGGCCTTCCTCACCCTGGCCGAGACGGGAGTCCAGGTTGCTGCGATCGAAGCCGGGCTCGGCGGCCGGCTGGATGCGACCAACTCGATTCCCTCGCTGGCCACGGTTCTCACCTCGATCGGACTCGACCACACCGAGTATCTCGGCGAGACGGAGATGGAGATCGCCGGCGAGAAGCTCGCGGTCCTGCGTCGGGGGACGATTCTCGTCCTCGGCCCGGTCTCCGGTGAAGTGCGGGGTCTGGCCCGCGACACGGCCGCAAGGCGGCAATGCGAGATTCGCGAGATCCCGGATTCGGCCCTCTCCGAAGATGCGCTGCCGGGGGTGCCCGGGGGGTTCCAGCGGATCAACTTCGCTGTGGCCGAAGCGGCAGCGGCCTGCTTCCTGGGCGAAACGTCAAGGCTGAAGGCCGCTCACGCCGTCAGGGAACTGACCATCCACGGCCGGCTCGAGAAGATCGGCTCGGAGCCCCTCGTGCTTGCCGACGTGGCCCACAATCCGGCCGGGGCAAAGGCCCTCGCCGCTTCGCTGCCCGAGGTGACCGGCAACCTGCCGGTGATCGGGGTGATCGGGATTCTCGGTGACAAGGACGCCGAGGGGATGCTTACGGAGCTGGCCGGGTCCTTTGAGAGCGTGATCTTCACGGCCCTGCCCCCGGAAGCCCTCGAGTCCTGGGGCAGGCCGGGTGCCAGGGCCTGGGACCCCGCCGAGCTGACCGCGATCGCGGACCGGCTGGGACTTGAATCAGAGATCGCCGGGACTCCGGCCGAGGCAATGGCGAGAGCGCGCAAACTGGCTCTGGAACGGGGAGGGGCGGTCCTGATGACCGGGTCGCATTATCTCTTCGCCCCGGTTGATCCCCCAGACGGCGGCCGGTGAGCGCCGGGCAAGGTCTGTCAGATCGGCAACCAGGGGGTTGGGCCGCCGCCGGTTATGCGACGATTAGCAGGTGAATCGTCAGACTGGCTCCCAATTGCTGTCGATGATGGCGCTGGTCGCTGCGGTCGTGGCGATCGTGATCCTCGTCTTCTTCGGCATTGGGTATCTATTCGGAAGGATGTTCCTTTAGCCCGCCATGCCCCTCGCCATCTTCGGAATTGAAAACACTGGATTGAACCTGGCAGTGACGCTGGTGATCCTGATGCTGGTCGCGATCTGGATCGCCCTCATCGTCTTCACCTTCACCGATGCGCGCCGGCGGATCGCCGATCCCTTCCTGGTGGGTTGTGCCACCGCAGCTTCCTTCTTCCCCTTCGTCGGGACGCTGGTCTACACCATCCTCAGGCCGCCGGAGTTCCTCGACGACATCCGTGAGCGCGAGACCGAGATCAACGAATCCGAGGTCCGTCTCCGGCACCTCAAGCACTCTTCCTGCCACAAGTGCGGTTCGCCGGTCGAAAGTGACTTCATCCGTTGCCCCGCCTGCCGCAGCCGGCTCAAGGAACCCTGTCCGACCTGCTCGAAGCCGGTCGGGCTGAACTGGAAGGTCTGCCCGTACTGCGAAACTACCCTGATCGCCCCGAAACGCAGCTCCCGGAGCAGCTCGAAGCGCCCCAAGGGCGAGTCGTCGGGACGCTCCTCTTCACGTTCCGCCAAGTCCGAAGGCAGTTCCACCTCGGAGTCCCGGCGTCGTTCGGGCAAGGCGCCGGCCGAATCATCGGGCCGCGAAAGCCGCAGCTCATCTAGGGAGAGCTCAACCAGGGAAAGCCGTTCGTCGGGCAAGGAGACTCGCGCCGAGGAGCCGACCCGCAGGTCTTCCCGGTCATCCGAAGCAGATTCTTCCGGCAAGACCCGTGCCCCGCGTTCGGCGCGGCGCCGGATCACGGTTGACGGCGACGAGCCCTCCGAGCCGATCAACCGCGGCGAAGACTGAACCCGGGCCGGCTTTCCAGCCTCCGGAACCTGAATCCAACACCAACCACACGGAGTACCACCAATGTCCCAGACCCTGATCCTGGTCAAGCCTGACGCCTTCGAGCGTTCACTCACCGGCGAGGTTCTCGCCCGGTTCGAACGCAAGGGCCTCCGCATCGCCGCCCTGAAGAAGATGACTGCCACCGAGCAGATCGCGAACGAGCACTACGCCGAACACAAGGAGAAGCCTTTCTTCGGCGAGCTCGTCGACTTCATCACCGGCGGCCCGCTGGTCGCCGCCGTGCTCGAAGGCCCCGAAGCCGTGAAGGCGGCCCGTCAACTGATCGGTGCGACCAACCCGGTTGAGGCCGCGCCCGGTTCGATCCGTGGCGACTTCGCTCTCGAGGTGACCTTCAACATGGTCCACGGCTCCGACTCCGACGAGTCGGCCGCCCGTGAGATTGCCATCTGGTTCCCCGAGGGCATCTAACCCCCCCCGGAACCACCAGCCGTCCGCTGGCTTCGTCGGCGGCCGGGAACGACAGCTCACGTACCCGAGTACTATCGCCGTCATTCCCGGGCCTGTCTCCTCGCCAGCGAACGGCTGGAGGCCCCGGTCTTCTTCTGGCTTCGTCGGCGGCCGGGGATTGACAGCGGCTTCGTCGGCCGCTAGCGGTCGATCCTGCCGATGATCACTGTGGCTCCCCATTCGGCTGAAGTGGCGAGGGACGGGCTCAGGCCCGTCCCTTTCATCAGTCTCATCGTCGACTCGGCCTGGAGGTCGCTGGTCTCGACCAGCAGCTGACCTCCCGGTGCGAGCCAGAGTGCGGCCTCGGGAATCGCACGGCGCTGGACGTCGAGACCGTCATCGCCACCGTCGAGAGTAATCGTCTCCTCGTGCAGCCGCGCCTCCCTCGGCATCAGGGGCAGCTCGGCAGCCGGCACGTAGGGAGCATTCACCAGGAGCAAGTCGATCCGGCCCTTGAGGGCACGAGGGAGGGGATCGAAGAGGTCACCCTGGTAGACCCGGCCTCCGACCCCGGTCACATTGGTCATGGCGCAACGGACCGCGGCGGGATCGATGTCGGTGGCGTGAAGGTCGGCCCCGCCGAGCCCGACCGTCGTCGCAACGCCCAGGGCTCCGGTGCCGCAGCAGAGGTCGAGCACCGTGCAGCCCTTGCTGCCGAGCCGGATCGCCCTCTTGACCAGAAACTCTGAGCGTGGCCGGGGGACGAATACGCCCGGTTCGACCTGGATCCTCAACCCGCAGAATTCAGCCCAGCCGAGGATCTGCTGGATCGGCTCGCCGGCGAGACGTCGCCGCAGCATGCCTTCCAGCTCGCCCGGCGAGGAAGCTGACTCGGCAAGGAGCCTTGCCTCGTCCTCGGCGAAGACGGAACCGGCGACCCGCAGTTGTTCGATCAGGTCCTCCACTGGGGCCACAAGGTATCGGCGGTCCGTGAAGCGGTAGCCGTCGGGCTGGATGCCGGGTCGACGGATTCCGGAGCGGGGCGTGTCTAGGATTGGCTGATGGGTGTTTCCGAAAAAGTAGGGCGAGAGGACGCGGTCAGGCTGGCCCGCAGCCGCTACCTCGCCCGCGACCGCATCGACATGCAGTCGCTGGCATCCGAATTGGGGATTGGCCGGACCACTCTCTACCGGTGGGTCGGGGACCGTGAGTCCCTGATTTCCGAGGTCCTGGTCGAACTGGTCGGAGTATCGCTGCGACAGTCGAGTATCGAAGCGAGGGGCAAAGGACTCGATCGGATCGTCGATGAGATGCGGCTTTTCATGGAGACCACGGCGAGCTTCCTGCCATTGCGGCACCTGGTCCAGACCGAGCCCGAACTGGGGCTGAGGGTGATGATCGCGCCCGGATCGGTTGTCTCGAAGGCGATCGCCGAGGGCCTCGGCCGGGAACTGGTCGGTTCCGGTCAGGGCTGGACCCGGGACGAGGCATTCGAGCTGGCCAGCGATCTCACCCAGATCGGGATGGCCTACGTCTGGGGGAACATCGCAACCCATTCGCCTCCCGAGATCGACCGGGCGATGCGCGCGATGGAACGCATGCTCCGCTCCGCCGCATGAGCCGGCCCCAGGTCATTCTCGCCTCGGGATCCCCGCAGAGGAGGGAGATCCTCGAGCGCCTTGGACTCGATTTCGAAGTAAGGGTTTCGGGCGTGGAAGAGCTGGTCGAGGGCGATCCCGCCGGGGTCGTGCTCGAGAACGCCCTGCTCAAGGCGCAGGCAGTCGCCGGTTCGGACGGCGGCAGCCTGGTGATCGGCTGCGACACCGACGTGGTCCTCGAAGGCCGGGTGATCGGCAAGCCTGAAACAACCGGTGAGGCGCGTGATTATCTCGAGCGACTTTCCGGTCGGACGCATGAGGTTCTGAGTGGTCTCGCCCTGCTCGGACCCGAACCGGGTCAGGTCCGCAGCGGCGTGGCGAGATCAACCGTCCGGTTCCGCGAACTGCCCGACCCGGACATCGACCGTTACCTCGCCAGCGGAGAGTGGCAGGGCCGGGCCGGCGGGTACGCGATCCAGGGCCGTGGCTCCGCGCTCGTTGCCGGGGTCGATGGCGACATCTCCAACGTGATCGGACTTCCGGTCCGGCTACTGCTGGATTTGGCTCCAGAACTGGATTTATGAAGCAGTGAAGTGGCCTCGCTAGGGTAGGAACAAGCTGCAATCCTTCCCGCAGCCACCGGTCTGGAAGTACGGCTTTCCTGCCGAGGTGAGAAAGTCGCCTGTCCGGAGCGAACCCGCTTCGTACTCCACGCCGCGCCCTTCCCTCGAACCGATCCCGAGCCCACCGTGTACCGCAAGCAAGTCCGACGTCGCCGAGCCGTTCTAATCGGGCTCATTGTGCTGGGCTTCGTCCTGCTCACTTTCACCTTCGGCAGTGGCTCCGGTGGTGCCGGAGGGATTTTCGGGACGGTCCTCGACCCGGTCACCAATGCGGCGTCCCGGGCCCTGAAACCCGCCCGCGACCTGATCAACTGGTTCGACGAGACGATGGCAGCAAGGGGCGAACGTGACCGGCTTCAGCGGGAACTCGAGGAAGCGAGGGGGCAGGCTGTGGCCGGACAGGTTGCGCTGGAGGAGAACACCCAGCTGCGCAAGCTGGTCGGCCTGGAGGAAGCCGGCCGGATTCCGGATGCCTACGACCCGGTGACGGTGAACGTGACGGGCCGGTCGCCGACAGTGTGGTTCACCACGGTCAGCGTGAACGCCGGTTCATCGGAGGGCGTCGCAGTGAACGACCCCGTGATCAGCGGTGACGGACTGGTCGGCAGGATCAGCTCGGTCAGCCGTTCCGGGTCAGTCGTCAGCCTGATATCCGACAGCTCCAGTGCGGTCAGCGCGATGATCCTGCCCGGCGGAGCCCAGGGTGTGATGCGCGCCAAGGTCGGAGATCCGGAGACCCTGGTTCTCGAGTTCCTCGACGAGACCCGGAACGTGAACCCCGGCCAGACTGTGGTCACCTCGGGCTGGCGAGGGGAGGGGCTCTCCTCCCTATATCCGCGCGGCCTGCCGATCGGCGAGATCAGCCGGGCTCCGATCGACCAGCGTGAGGCGATCCAGACCGTTGACCTCCGTCCCTTCGCCGACCTGCGCAACCTGGACACGCTCCAGATACTCACGGGAGGCAACCGCGGATGATCATCACCTCGAACTCCGCGGCCCGAATCGCCGGCCTCATCCTGCTGTTGACCGTCCTCCAGGTTGCCTTCTTCTCGCAGATCGAGCTGCTCGGTACCTCGATGTGGATCCTGCCCGCATGCGCGGCCATCTTCGGTCTCCTCGGGGGAAGCCTGGTCGGGGCAACGGTCGGCTTCGCCTTTGGCTTCCTCGGGGACGCACTGACCGACGGACCCCTCGGCAGTGCCTGCCTGATCTTCATGGCCGTGGGGTACCTCGCGGGCACTTACCGTGAACGCGGCGGACTGGCAGACAGCCCGACGGTCCTCGTGGCCGGCGGGCTGGCCACACTCGGTTCAAACATTTTGCTGGGCCTCTATACGGTCGTGGTCGGCTTCGACGGATATGTGAGCGCCTCGCTGGTTCCCGACCTCATCCTGCAGGGTTTCTATGGTGTGTTGCTGGCGCTTCCGCTCTATGCGCTGATCCACCGTGTTCTCAGACCAGCGCTGGTCAGCGAATCCACACCCCGCCGGAAGCCGGTCGACGTCGATCGATGGGCTGACGATCTGGAACCCCCCGGAAACGGACCCGAAGCACTCCGATGAGAATCGAACCCGTCGTACCCAGACCACGAAAGAAGCGGAATCTTCCATCCCGCCGCTTCGCCGTGATCGGAGGGGTCGGCCTTGTCATGCTCGGGATCCTCTTCTTCCGCCTCTGGTCGCTTCAGATCGTCACCGGAGACAAGTATCTCGCCGAGGCCAATCAGAACCGGACCCGCGAGGTTCGCGTCCCCGCGCCCCGCGGGCGCATCCTCGATCGGGAAGGAAACGTGCTGGTCGACAACCGGACCAGCATGGCGCTCCAGCTCGATCCGATCGAGATCCCGTCCGAGCCGGCCGAGAGGCGCGAGCTGTTCACGCGGGTGGGCAAAGTGCTCGGGCATGACGCCGACTGGGTCCGGCGGAAGTACAGGGATTCGATAGAGAACGATCCTCCCGGCAGCCCGATCACGCTTGACCAGGACGTCGACGACGAGATCGTCTACTACCTGCAGGAACATCAGGCGGACTTTCCCGAGGTGCAGGTCAACCGCATCTTCGTTCGCAAGTATCCCCAGGGCCTGCTCGCAGCACACATCCTGGGCAGCGTCGGGGAGGTGACGGCAGAAGATCTCGAAGCGAACCCCGACAAGGATCTCGCGGCCGGGGACACCCTGGGGCAGACCGGCATCGAGATGACCTACGACGACCAGCTGCGCGGCAGCCCGGGACTGACCCGCCTGCAGGTCGACTCGACGGGCAGGATCGTCAGCCAGCTGCCATCGACCCTGCCGGAACCG
>DAIQCC010000003.1:84089-93403 GCA_036780865.1 Solirubrobacterales bacterium
GGTCCGGCTTTCGCTTGACCAGGGCGTCCAGCTCGCCGGTGAGAGTTCGCTGCAGAGCATCGGCCTGCCCGGTGCCTTCGTGGTGATGGACGTGAAGACCGGCCAGATCCTCGGACTGGGCTCCAACCCGACCTTTGACCCTTCGATCTTCACGCGGCCGCTCACCCAGAAGCAGGTCGACGATCTGTACGACGAGGACCTCGACGCCCCGCTCTTCGACCGGGCGATCGGGGGACAGTACGCGGTCGGCTCGATCTTCAAGCCGGTCACCGCCCTGGCCGGCCTCGATGCCGGCCTGATCACTCCCTCGACCGTCGTCAATGATGCCGGCACGATCACGATCGCCGACCAGCCGTTCGACAACGCGGGCAAGACGCCCCACGGACCGGTCGACCTGAGGCGCTCGCTCGAGGTTTCCTCGGACGTCTACTACTACATCCTCGGGCGCGACATGAACGGGACCAGGCAACTCCAGAACTGGGCCGGTGACTTCGGATTCGGCCGGGCGACCGGCATCGACATCCCCGGCGAGTCGGAGGGCCTGATCCCGACCCCGAAATGGGTCAACGAGGCCCATGCCGAGCAACCGGAGTTCTACGACCGATGGGCAATCGGCCAGAACGTACAGTTCGCGATCGGACAGGGTTACTTCCAGGCCAGTCCGCTGCAGATGGCGGTCGCCTACGCCGCCCTCGGCAACGGTGGAACGGTGCTGAGGCCGAAGCTGATGCTCCAGACCGAAGACGCGGCCGGCCGGATAATCAGTGAATCGGAGCCTGAAGTGACCGGCGAGGTACCGATCGACCCGGCCGACCGCCAGGTGATCATGGAAGGGCTCCACGACGCCGCCCAGTCCCCCGAAGGGACTTCCTACAAGGTGTTCGGCGGTTTCCCGGTCAAGATCGCCGGCAAGACCGGTACTTCGGAGCGGACGAACGAGCCCGACCAGTCCTGGTACGCAGCGCTCGCGCCGTACGAGAATCCCGAGATCGCCGTCGTCGTGACCGTGGAACGGGGCGGATTTGGAGCCGACACCGCTGCTCCGGTCACCCTCCAGATCCTCCAGGAGTACTTCGGCAAGCAGGCCAGGGCTGTCTCCGGTGGCACCGGGAGCGTCGAGTGATGGAATCCTCCCGGTTACCAAGACAGGCACCCGAACCGAGGCTCGGGATCCTCGAGCGCGTCGGGCTTGCCGGCATGGACGGCTGGCTCGCATTCTCGGCTCTGGGGCTGCTCGCCTGCTCGCTTTTCACCTTGTACGAAGCATCGGGATCCAGCATCGTCGGGGCACCCGAGCAGTACGTCCAGCGGCAGGCTCTCTATGGTTTGGTCGGAATCATCGGAATGATTGCCGTCTCCCGCATCGACTATTCCCGTTTCCGGGAACTACGTGTCGGTATCTACACGTTCCTGTGCGCCTCGATCTTCGCGGTGTTCGTTTTTGGCGTGGCCGCACGCGGGTCGACGAACTCGCTCGAACTTCCCTTCTTCACCTTCCAGCCGGCCGAGTTGGGCAAATTGCTGCTCATTCTCGCGCTGGCCGGTTTCGTGATCGACGGGGCCCGCAAGGGCTCCGAAGGTCAACGGACGATCCGGATCCTCTGCCTCGGACTCGTGCCGACGGGCCTGGTCCTGCTTCAGGACCTGGGTACGTCGCTCGTTTTTGCGGCGATCACCTTCGCGATCATGGTTGCGGCCGGCGTACGCTGGTCGCACCTGGCCACGATAGGCGTCGTCCTCACCGCTTTTGTCGCCGTCGTACTGGTCGCCCTTCCGGCGGCCGGAATGCCGGTTCTCAAGGAGTATCAGCAGGAACGGCTCACATCGTTCCTCAGCCCGTCATCCGACATCGGAGATGCGGGTTATCAACAGAATCAGGCCAAGGTCGGAATCGGAGCCGGTGGAACCACCGGCCGAGGCGACCAGGCAACCCAGTCCCGCTTCGGATTCGTACCCGAGCGGCACACGGACTTCATCTTCGCCGTGGTCGCCGAGCGTTACGGATTCGTGGGAGCGGCGCTGGTCTTATCCCTTTTCGCCCTGCTCTTCTGGCGGGCGCTGCGTCTGATGACGCTCTCGAAGAATTTCTACGGAACCCTGGTCGCGGCAGGAATTGCCGCCGCGATCATCTTCCAGGTCTTCGTAAACGTGGGAATGAACCTCGGCATCATGCCGATCACCGGCATTCCATTGCCGCTGGTGAGCTACGGAGGGTCGGCGATTATTTCGACGCTCCTGATGATCGGGGTCCTGCAGAGCATTCACATCGAGTCGCACGCCGCACAGAGGAGCCAATGGATCGACTGAGAATCCATAGGGCATCTATCTGAACGGAACGACTTAGAACATGAAAAAAACGATTGTTGTATCGGCCGACCGCGGCGAAACCCGCGTGGCCGTACTCGAGGCCAAGACGGTCAAGTCCAAGCGCGAGGTAGCCGAGGTCTACATCGAACGCCGGGGTGGCCGCTCCCTGGTCGGAAACATCTACCTGGGCAAGGTCGACAACGTCCTGCCCGGCATGGAAGCGGCATTCGTCGACATCGGCCTGGAGCGGAACGGCTTCCTCCACGTCGACGAGATCCTGCTCCCTGACGGCCAGCAGGCACCGCGCCGCGGTCGTGGCCAGGGCCGCCGGATCGACGAACTGATCAAGCCGAAGCAGGAGATCCTGGTCCAGGTGATCAAGGATCCGATCAAGTCGAAGGGCGCCCGCCTCTCGATGAACGTAACCATCGCCGGGCGCTACCTGGTCTTCGCTCCCCACGGCTCAGGCGTCGGGGTCAGCCGCCGGCTGGCCGACAAGGAACGCGACAGGCTCCGCCGCATGGTGAGCCGCACCTACGACGGGCCCGGTGGCCTGATCGTCCGCACCGCCGCCCATGGAGCGAAGAAGGCCGACTTCACCCGCGAGATCGCCTACCTGCACCGCCTGAATGACGTGCTCGAGAAGCGCCAGAAGGACGCCAAGGCCCCTTCGCTCGTCTTTCAGGAGCAGGACCTCCCGGTCCGGGTGCTTCGGGACGTCTTCCTCAACGAGTTCGACAAGGCGATCATCGACGACCAGAAGCAGTTCGACCGCGTCACCAGCTTCTTCCAGCGCACGGCGCCGGAACTGGTCGAGGGAGTGGAGCATTATCAGGGCAAAAAGCCGCTCTTCGAGAAGTGGGAGATCGAGAAAGCGATCCAGTCGACGCTCGGGCACCGCATCGACCTGCCTTCCGGCGGCTACCTGATCATCGACTACACCGAGGCCCTGACCGTGATCGACGTGAACTCCGGTTCCTTCACCGGGCGCGGCAAGGGTGGTCTCGAAGAGACGATCACCAAGGTCAACACCGAAGCGGCGACCGAAGTGGTCCGCCAGCTGCGCCTGCGTGACATCGGCGGCATCATCGTCATCGACTTCATCGACATGGCCAAGGGCAAGAACCGCGACAAGGTGCTCGGCACCCTGCGGGACGCGCTCGACGCCGACAAGTCGAAGAGCTACCTGGTCGAGATCTCGCCGCTGGGTCTGGTCGAGATGACGAGGCAGAACATCACCGACGGCGTGCGCGAGATCCTCACCGTCCAGTGCCCGACCTGTGAGGGTGAGGGCGTGGTGCTTTCGGCCGAGACCGTCGCGCTCGAAGGACTCCGGAAGATGAAGGAGATGACGGCCGACCACCCGGAAGACGAGGCCTTCCTGGTCAGGGTCCACCCGAAGGTCGCGGCCCTGCTCAACGATTCCGACTCCGGTCTGCTCGAACTCGAGGAGGAAACCGGCAAGCAGTTCCATTTCGAAGGTGGCGAAGCCCTGGCGATCGACAACTTCGAGTTGATCGAAGCAGGGAAGAAGTCGGCGATCGAAGAGCGTGCGCTGCCGTTCCGGCCCGGCGAGGAAGTCTTCGTCAAGGTCGAGGAACCGCACATGTACAACGCCGACGACGCGATCGCCCGGATCGACTCGTACATCATCAGCATCACTGGAGCCGCGAACTCGGTCGGTGAACGCAAGATGGTCCGGATCGAGTCCGTGGAGCGGGCTTCGGCGGTGGCCGAACTGCTGCCGGAAGAGGCACAGCCCGAGGAGGCGAAGAAGAAGCCGGCCCCGCCCAAGAAGCAGAACCGGTCCGGCGGGGGCAATGGCCAGTCGAGAAAGCCGAAGCAGGAGAACAACGGAGGAAACGGTTCCGGCGGCCGCGCGAAGCAGCCGGCAGGCAACCCGAAGAACGGCGCCGAACCCAAGCCGAAAGCCGAATCAGCCCCAAAAGGGGACGCAGACGGTGAAAATGCGGACAAACCGGTAAAATCCGGTCCGTTCGGCCTGAGGCGCGGACGACGCAGGCGTGGTCGCAAGAAGGCCGACGCCGGTAGTTGATCCTCAGTCCCGCCGACTTCCGGCTGAGAAGACCAGACAAGGATTCGAGTTAAGACATGTACGCGGTAGTTGAAAGTGGTGGCAAGCAGTACCGGGTCGAGAAGGGCACGGTCCTGGTCGTAGACCGCCTGAAGGCCGAAGAGGGCGACAAGGTCGCGCTACGTCCGGTCATGTTCAGCGGCGACGAGGTCGTGGTCGACGCCAAGGGACTGGAGAAGGTCAAGATCGAGGCGAAAGTCACCGAGCACCTGCGCGGAGACAAGATCAAGGTCTTCAAGTACAAGCCGAAGAAGGGCTACAGCCGACGGGCCGGGCACCGGGCCGAGCTGACGAAGCTCGAGGTCACGTCGCTCGGTGGCGGCTCGAAGAAGGCCGCCCCGAAGAAGGCTGCTGCCGACAAGGCTGAAGACAAGCCCGCCGCAGAGGCCAAGGCCGGGACCGCCGAGAAGAAGGCTCCGGCAAAGAAGCCCGCCGCGAAGAAGCCGGCCGCGAAGGCCGAAACCAAGACTGAAAGCAAGGCAGCCGCGAAGAAGCCGGCCGCCAGGAAACCCGCCGCGAAGAAGCCGGCAGCTGAAAAGGAGGACACCGATGGCGCATAAGAAGGGACTCGGATCCTCGAGGAACGGTCGTGACTCGAACCCCAAGATGCTCGGGGTGAAGGTTTTTGCCGGTCAGGAAGTTTCCGGAGGCGAGATCATCGTCCGCCAGCGCGGAACCAGGTTCTGGCCCGGCGACGGGACCGGCCTCGGCCGTGACCACACGATCTTTGCCACCCGCGCGGGCACCGTGGAGTTCAAGCCCGGACGCCGCGGCAGGACTATTTCGGTCACTCCCGCCGAGTAACAGGGCACATCCGGATTCAGCCAAGGGTCCGCTCAGGCGGGCCCTTTGCTTTTGCATTTCCCGGTCCTATATTTCGGCCATGGCTTCCCGGGTAACGGGATTCGATCCCACATCTCTGGCCGCTCTCCCTGAGCCGGTGCGCCGCTACCTGGGAAAGGCCATCCTGCCCGGGGCGCCCTTGTCTCCCGCCTGGGTCCTCCAGATGAAGGGACGGATCAAGGTCGGCATCTGGCTGCCGTTCGCCGCCCGGCAGGAACTGGACGGAAGCAGTTTCGTCTGGCGGGCCCGGGTTCCCTCGGGGAAGGTCGCGCTGCTGGAGGTGACCGACTCCTTCGCCGATGGAGAGGGCGGCATGGCAGGCCGCATTGCGGGCCGCCAGGTCTTCGCTGATACCGGCGAGGATGCCTGCAGGTCGGCCGCGACCAGAGCGGTGATGGAATCCACCATGGTCCCCGCCACACTCCTGCCGTCCACCGGGGTGGAATGGACCTCCGTCTCGGAGAACGAGATCAGGTTTCGCCGGCCGGAGTTGCCGCTGGCCGAGGAAGTCACCATCCGGATCTCGCCGGATGGCAGCCCCTCCGAAGTCGAGGCGCCTCGCTGGCTCAAGGAGAGGGACGAACCCGGAGCGCTGGTTCCTTTCCGCTGCCGGCTGGAGGGTTTCATCGAGAGGGAGGGCCAGGTGGTTCCCGACGGCCTGACCGCCGGCTGGGTCAAGGGCAGCTTCGAACCGTTCTTCGAGGCCCGGATCACCGCGGTCGAAGGGTTGTCCGTACCCTAGTCGGGTGCTTTACGACAAGGCGAAGATCTACGTGGAAGGGGGCGCCGGAGGCAACGGCAGCATCTCCTTCCGGCGTGAGGCCCACGTGCCGCGGGGAGGACCCGACGGTGGCGACGGCGGTCATGGCGGCGGGGTCCTTCTCAAGTGCGATCCTTCGCGCCGCGACCTCGGAGCACTGCGCTCCAAGCACTTCCGGGCCGAGCGCGGCCACCACGGCGAGGGTGCCAACAAGCAGGGCGCCCGTGGGGAGGACCTGGTCATTCCGGTCCCGCCGGGAACTCAGGCGACCTCGGTGGACGGGGCGCTGATCGACCTGACTGAACCCGGCCAGACGGCTGTCCTCGCCCGTGGCGGGCGCGGCGGTCACGGCAACAAACGGTTTTCGACCTCGGTCCGACAGGCCCCGAGGTTCGCCGAGAACGGCACCTCTGGAGAGGCTGGATGGGTGGAGCTGAGGCTCAAGCTGCTCGCCGACGCGGGGCTGATCGGGCTGCCCAACGCCGGAAAGTCTTCTCTGCTCGCCCGCCTGACAAGGGCCGACCCCAAGGTAGCCGAATACCCGTTCACCACGCTCGAGCCCGCCCTGGGGACGATCGAGACTCCCGACCGGCAGGTCGTGCTCGCCGACATCCCCGGACTGATCGAAGGCGCAGCGGATGGGGCGGGCCTCGGCCACGAATTCCTCGCCCACGTCGAGCGCTGCGCGATGCTGATCCACGTCGTCGAGCTGGCGCCATCCGAAGGCGAGCCGCTGGCCAACTACCGCGCCGTTAGGGCCGAACTGGCCGCCCACAGCGCCGGACTGGAGGAGCTTCCCGAGTTGCTGGTCCTCTCGAAGTCGGACCTCTGGACTGCCGCCGACATCGAGGGCCAGGTCGAGGAGTGGGACCGTGAACTGGGTGAGTCGGTGCTGGGCATAATTCCGGTCTCCTCGGCGACCGGGGCCGGACTCGACCGGCTGAAGGAGGCGATCGTCCGCTTCGTGCCCGACCACGTCGAAGCCCCGGTGATCCCCTCGGCGGAAGGGGTGAAAGTCGATTTCGAGGCCGAGCACCTCACCTACCGGCCCAAGGGAGAAGGGGGCTACTCGGTCGAGGAGGAGGAAGAGGGCGCCTACCGGATCCACGGACACGGAATCGAAGTCCTGTTCGAGCGTTTCGACCTCTCCAACGAGGAAGCGCTGGCCTATCTCGAGGTTCGCCTGACCGAGATCGGCGTGATGGCGGAGCTGAAACGGGCCGGTTTCGAATCGGGAGACGAGATTCGCGTCGGGGAGTACGAGTTCGAGCTTTACTGACTGCAGTCGCGCCGGTCTTCGCCAACCACGTCCCCTAGGCTTCGGCCCAATGACTTTGGTGGTCAAACTCGGATCTTCGATCGTTTCGGCCGATGACGGCAGCCTTCGCGAGGAGGTGCTGGACTCGGTCTGCGCCCAGGCGGCCGATCTCAGGCGGGCCGGCGAGTCGCTGGTCATGGTCACCTCCGGGTCGATCGCCCGGGGCATCCGGTTGCTCGGCCTCGAAGCGAGGCCGCGTGCGATCGACGAGCTTCAGGCCGCCTCGGCCGTCGGGCAGGGCTCGCTGTTCCGTGAGTACGAAACCAGGCTGGAGAGGGGCGAGGCCGCCGCGGCGCAGGTGCTCCTGACCGCGAGCGACGTCGCCAACCGCACCTCCTACGTGAACGCCCGCCAGACCCTGAGAAGGCTGCTCGACTGGGGCGTCATCCCGGTGATCAACGAGAACGACACCACTGCCACCGACGAGATCACTTTCGGAGACAACGACTTCCTCGCCGCCCAGGTCGCAATCATGCTGGACGCCCGGTTGCTCGTTCTGCTGACCAACACGGACGGCGTGTACACCGCCGACCCCGCACACGATCCGGATGCCCGTCTGATCGAGCAGGTTGCGGATCCGGCCGAACTGGAGGCGATGGAGATCGGTGACCGGACCTCGGTCTTCGGCACCGGGGGCATGCGGAGCAAGGTCGCCGCCGCCGGAATGGCCAGCGGTTCCGGCATCGAGGTGCGGATCTGCAACGGGACCATCGACGGCACACTCGCCCTGGCCGCCACGGGGGAGCCCTCCGGAACCGCCTTCAGCGCGATGAGCACCGACGCGCCGGCGTTCAAGCAGTGGCTCCGGTACGCGAAACCCGTGGCCGGCCGCATCGTGGTCGACGACGGGGCCGAGCGGGTCCTGAAGAAGAGCGGATCGAGCCTGCTCCCGGTCGGGGTCACCTCGATCGAGGGACGCTTCGAGGCAGGGGACGCGGTCGAGGTGGTCGGCGCCGGCGGCGTCATCGGCAAGGGAATCGTCAACTACTCGGCCGGTGAAGCAGACCGGATCAAGGGCATGAAGAGCGCCGAAGTGCTGGAAATCATGCCCCAGGCATCGGAAGAGCTGATCCACCGTGACTACTTCGTGCTTGCCTGACTGCAGTCGTGCGGGTCTTCGCCCGCACTCCAAGTGAAAAGCCGCCCTTCCCGCTGGAACCAGATGATGGTCGGGAAGGGCTCTGGTTGGCGGCATTCCGGGTGGGAGCAGGTACGCTTCATTTATGGAAGCGATCGCCACCGATATAGCCGCAGACACGCTCAGAGCCAAGGGAGCCGCCCGGGCGATGGGCGCAGCACCGACCGAGGTCAAGAACCGGGCACTTGAAGTGATCGCCCGGGGGTTGCGCGAATCCGTGGACGCGATCCTTGAGGCAAATCGCGCTGACCTGGCAGACGAAAGGGCACAGAGTCTCAGCAAGGCGCTGACCGCCCGGCTTACGCTTACCCCCGAGCGGATAGAAGCGATGGCCGCGGGAGTACTCGAGGTGGCCGCGCTGGAGGATCCCGTCGGGGAGGTGCTCGATACGAAGACGCTCGACAACGGACTCGAAATGAACAAGGTCCGGGTTCCGCTCGGCGTCGTCGCAGTCGTTTATGAAGCCCGGCCCAACGTGACCATCGATTGTGCCGCCCTGACCATCAAGTCAGGCAACTCGATCCTGCTGAAGGGATCGAGCTATGCGGAGAACACCAATACGGCCCTGGCCGAGGTGGTGCGGAGCGGACTCTCGGAGTCGGGACTGCCACAGGACGCGGTCGTGATGTCGGTCGGTGGTGGCCGTGAATCGATTTCGGAACTCGCGACCCAGGACGGAGTCGTCGACCTGCTCATTCCCCGCGGTGGCGAAGGCCTCAAGAAGACTCTGGAAGAGGTGGCGACCGTGCCCGTGATATTCGCCGCGGCCGGCATTTGCCACGTCTATGTCCACGCCGATGCCGACCTCGAAATGGCGAGGGCGGTCGCCTTCAACGCCAAGGTCCAGCGGCCC
>DAIQCC010000003.1:93413-108554 GCA_036780865.1 Solirubrobacterales bacterium
GGCCAGCGGTCCGGTGTCTGCTACGCCGCCTAAACGTTGCTGGTCGACTCCCAGATCGCCTCCGCCTTCCTGCCGCCGGCACTGGAGCAGCTGAATGAGGGTGGGGTCGAGTTGGTCGGTGACGAAGCGGCCCGGGAGAACGCTGGAGGGGTCCCGGTCGGCAAGGCTACGGCCGAGGACTGGGACACCGAGTACCTGGACTTGAAGCTGGCCGTCAAGGTCGTCGACGGGGTGGAAGAGGCGATCGAGCACATCAATCGTCACGGCAGCGGCCACTCGGACGCGATCATCACCGAGAACCCGCAGGCTGCCGACCTCTTCACCCAGGGGGTGGATTCGGCCGCGGTGTACGTGAACGCGTCGACCCGCTTCACGGACGGCTTCGAGTTCGGAATGGGTGCAGAAATCGGTGTCTCGACCCAGAAGCTTCACGCCCGTGGCCCGGTCGGCTTGCGGGAATTGACGACGATCAAGTACGTGGTGCGGGGCGACGGGCAGGTTCGCGGCTGACGTGAGCCGGCTCGGCGTCTTCGGCTCATCCTTCAATCCTCCGACCCTCGGCCATGCAGTGTTACTGGCAGAGGCGGGCTGGCAGCTCGGACTGGACGGGATACTCGTGGTGCCGACCGGCCAGGCCTGGCACAAGCCGCCCGCTTCCGCCCCCTCGCCGGAAGCCCGCCTGCAGCTCGCGGAGGTGGCGTTCGGTGGGCTCGAGCGTGTCGAAGTATCCGCGGTCGAGGTAACCCGGGACGGTCCGTCCTACACATGTGACACCCTTGAAGAGATCCATTCCCTGAATCCGGACAGCCAGATCCACTTTCTCGCGGGCTCCGACGCCGCCCTCGGGATTGGAGACTGGCACCGTCCCGAGCGGGTACTGCAGCTGGCGAGGTTTGGTGTCGTGGCCCGGTCAGGAGTGGCACGGGAAGACGTTGAGGAGGCCTTCGGGCGAATCGGCGGCGCCGACCGCGTCGATTTTCTCGACATGCCGCAGATCGATATTTCCTCGACGATGGTCAGGGAACGGATTGCCGAAGGACACCCCTGGAAACACCTGGTCCCGCCTGAGGTGGCGGAAATGATCGAGAATGAGGAGTTGTATGGCAGCAAGCAGTGAAGAATTGAGCCGGGACATCGCCCGGCTGGTGGACGGCAAGCTCGGCGAGGACATCGTCTGTCTCGACATGCGCGAGCTGGTCACCTACACCGATTACCTCGTGATCTGCACGGCCCGCAACGAGCGACAGGCGGAGGCGATCGCCGAGGAGGTACACCTGCGCCTGAAGCACGACAGGTCACTGCTGCCGGTCAATCCCGACCGCTCCGGAGACGTGGGCTGGACCGTCCTGGACTATCTCGATTGCGTGCTCCACGTATTCACCGCCGAGGCGAGGGAGCGCTACGACCTCGAGGACCTCTGGCACGAGGCACCGCGGGTCGAGCTCGCCCTCGACCACTCATCCGGCAAGTCCGCCTCAGCCGCCTGATCCCGGTAAGATTCTTCGTCCCTTCGGGGCTGTAGCTCAGCTGGAAGAGCGCCGCCATGGCATGGCGGAGGTCAGGGGTTCGATCCCCCTCAGCTCCATCTCATGGAGATCACCCCGGCCGATTAGACTCGGCCAATGAGCGATCTCCGCATGCCCGCAGAGTGGGCGCCACACGAGTTGACCCTGGTTGCCTGGCCCCAGCGTGACGAAACGTGGCGAGGAACGACTATCGAGGATGCGCGGGACAGCCACACCGAAGTGATCGCCGCGATCTCCGAGTTCGAACCCGTGCTGGTCGTCGCCGACCCGTCACAGGCGGATAGCGCACGAAGCCGGCTCCCGGGCGGCAACGTGGAAGTGCTCAGCACCCCGATTGACGATTCCTGGCTCAGGGATTCCGGTCCGATCATCGTCACGGGTGACGGCCACCGGGCAGGCGTCGATTTCGTCTTCAACTCCTGGGGAGAGGCCTTCCTGCCCTATGACAACGATGCCGCAGTGGCCTCCCGGATTCTCGAACACCTCGGCATCGAGCGAGTCAGCTCCGACCTCGTGCTCGAAGGGGGCTCGATCGCCGTGAACGGCGAAGGCACCCTTGTCACCACCGAGCAGTGCCTGCTAGACCCGAGCCGCAATCCGGGTCTGGACCGCGAAGCGATAGGGGCGGAACTGACCGTGAAACTGGGGCTGGACCAGATCGTCTGGCTCGATCAGGGCCTGGTCGAGGACGGTGACACCGACGGCCACGTCGACAACATCTGCGCCTTCATCGACCCCGGCAAGGTGCTGCTGCAAAGCGCCCCTGAGGGCGACCCGAACTTCGAGAACGCGCAGAGGAATCTTCAGCTGCTCACCGATGCGGGACTCGAAGTGGTCGAACTGGACCTGCTCCCGAGGATCGAGCGGGACGGCGAGCCGATCGTGGTTCCTTACACGAACTTCTACATCGCCAACGGGGCCCTGATCGTGCCGGTCAGCGGCGTCGATCCGGACATGGATGCGCAGGCGCTCGAACTGCTCGGCCGTCTCTACCCGGATCGCGAAGCGATCGGGATCGACGGCCGCACTCTCGCGCTCGGCGGTGGCGGCATCCACTGCATCACGCAGCAGATCCCGGCAGCCTGAGGCCGCTCCCTGGCAGGCCTCGCCCGGACCCTGGTCAGGAAGGGATCAGGACTCGGCGCGGGCCTTGAGACCTTCGGCGGCGTCCTTGGTCAGCCATTCCTTCAGCTTGTCCTGGACCGGACCCTTGACCAGCAGTCCGAGCATCCGGCCGGTGTCGGCCTTGAGGGCATAGGTCGCCCTGGTCAGGCCGCTCTCGAGCTCCTCGAGGGCCCAGCTCCCCTTCAGCCACTTGAGGTCGCCCTTCTTCTGTTCCCAGGTCATCCCGTCCTCGGGCTGGTACTCGAAGGAGATTCGCGAAGTGATCTCCTTCACCTTGCCGTCCGACCTGATCTCGACCAGCGAGGCGAGCCCGTCGGGATGCGTTTCGAGAACGTCGATGGAAATCATCGACTCCTGCCACTCCGGGGTCGAGGGAAGGTCGGAAATGATCTCGTAACAGGTCGACTTTTCCGCGTGGATCTCAACGGTACGTGAGGCTTCAAGAATTCCCATGACTCTGATGCTATCCCGGTCCGGTGATGTCACCCGGGTACCCTTGGATTCATGACCGATCTGAATCTCAACGGCGTCCATCACATCAGCTGCATAACCGGCGACGCACCGGGGAACGTCGAGTTCTACGCGGGGCTCATGGGCATGCGGCTGGTCAAGAAGACCGTCAACCAGGATGACCCGTCGGTTTACCACCTCTTTTACGGTGACGAGAAAGGCAGCTCCGGCTTCGACCTGACCTTCTTCGAGTACCCCGGATCGCGGGAAGGTCGCGCCGGCGCGGGCATGATCCACCGCATCCTCTGGCGGGTCGGCTCATCCGAATCGCTGGATTACTGGGCCGAGAGACTCGGCGGGGCCGGGGTCGAAACCAGGCGAAGTTCCGACCCGGACGCATCCTTCTACGGAGTCGGCTCGACGGGCGACGGAGACACCCTGATGTTCCAGGACCCCGAGGGCCTGACCCACGAGATCCTGGTTTACGACGGTCCAGACGCACCGTTGGTCCCGGCCCACACCGAGGTACCCGCCGAGCATGCGATCCAGGGCTTCCACGGGGCGAGGGCGTTTTCCGGCAACCCGGAAGTGACCAGGCAGGTCCTCGACCTGGTTCTCGGCTTCACCGACGAGGGCAACGACGAGTGGCATCTCGCCGGCGCGGCAGGTGACGGATTCGAAGCCCGAAACGGCTTCTACATCCTCGACGAGGCTCCGGACGAGCGGGCCGTCCCCGGCGCCGGAACTGTTCACCACATCGCCTGGGCCTCCCCGATGGACCAGCACGCCGAATGGCGGGAAAAGGTCGCTTCGACCGGCCTCTACATCACACCGGTGATCGACCGCTTCTACTTCAAGGCGCTTTACTTCCGCGAGCCGGGCGGCATCCTCTTCGAACTCGCGACCATAGGTCCCGGCTTCGCGACCGACGAGGATCCCGAGCACCTGGGGGAGAGGCTTTCGCTGCCGCCGGACTTCGAATCGGTCCGCGAGCAGGTCGAGCCCAACCTTCGCCCGATCCCCGACATCACACAGTGGCGGCCATAGACGGTCCGTCGGGATGGCAGAAGCCCGCAATAATCACTGACTTTTCCCATCTTGACGCGGCCTCCGTCGTTTGTGGCTGCGACATAGACTGAGCGGCGATGAGTGGTCGGTACGAGCCCCGGGCGATCGAGGGCAAATGGCAGCAGGTCTGGGATGATGAAGGCACCTGGAAGGTGCCCAATCCCGGCGATGACGGATTCGACCCCGGGAAGCCCAAGAGCTACGTGCTCGAGATGCTGCCCTACCCGTCCGGCGAGCCCCACGTCGGGCACCTCAAGTGCTACTCGCTCGGTGACGCAATAGCCCACTTCCGGCGGCGGAACGGCTTCGAAGTGATCCACCCGATGGGCTTCGACTCCTTCGGCCTTCCGGCCGAGAACAACGCGATCAAGACAGGCGAACCCCCGCTGGTCGCCACCGAACGCTCCATCGATTCGTTCCGCCGCCAGTTCGCCGACTGGGGAGTCTCGATCGACTGGTCGCGCGAACTCGCCACCCACACGCCCGAGTACTACCGCTGGACCCAGTGGATCTTCCTGCAGCTCTTCGAGCGCGGCCTTGCGTACCGCACCCAGGCTCCCGTCCAGTGGTGCCCGAAAGACGCGACGGTGCTAGCCAACGAGCAGGTCGTCGACGGGCGCTGTGAGCGCTGCGGCACCGAGGTCGAGACCAGGAACCTGAGGCAGTGGTTCTTCAAGACCACCGAGTATGCGCAGCAGCTGCTCGACGATTTCGACGAACTCGAATCCTGGCCGCCGCATGTGATCACGATGCAGAAGAACTGGATCGGCCGCTCTGAAGGGGCCGAAGTGACTTTCCGCTGCGATTCGGCCAACATCGACTTTCCCGTCTTCACGACGCGACCCGACACGCTATTCGGCGCGACATTCTTTGTGATGGCCCCGGAGCATCCCGAGCTCGACCGGCTGATCGAGGGCACCGAGGTCGAGGATGAGGTCCGCGAGTACGTCAACTCGGTCGCCCGCGAGTCGGTCGCGGAGCGGGGTGACGAAGGTCGGCCGAAGACCGGGGTGGCGCTCGGCAGGACGGTCACGAACCCCGTCAACGGGGAGGAGATCCCGATGTTCGTCGCCGACTACGTGCTGATGGACTACGGCACCGGCGCGATCATGGCCGTGCCCGGTCACGACCAGCGCGACTACGAGTTCGCGAGGGTCTTCGACCTTCCCGTCAAGCGTGTCATCGAAGGCGAGCCGGAGGAGGGAGGCGACGCCGAAGGGCTGCCGTACACGGGAGACGGCCCGATGACCGGATCCGGCCGCTTCGACGGCATGAACAACCGCGAGGCCTACGCGGAGATCGTCGACTGGCTGAAGCTGGAGGGCAGGGGTGACGCCTCGGTGAACTTCCGGCTGCGCGACTGGCTGGTTTCGCGCCAGCGTTACTGGGGCGCTCCGATCCCGATCGTGTATTGCGAAAGCTGCGGCATGGTTCCGGTGCCCGAGGACCAGCTGCCGGTCCGGCTCCCGGAAATCGACGATTACGCACCGAAGGGCAAGAGCCCTCTCGCCGCCGCCACCGACTGGGTCAACACGACCTGCCCGTCATGTGGCGGTGAGGCGGAGCGGGAGACCGACACGATGGACACCTTCGTCGACTCGTCCTGGTACTTCCTCCGCTACCTGGATGCCGGAAACGGCGAGGCTGCGTGGAACCGCCAAGCAGCCGATCACTGGATGCCCGTCGACCAGTACATCGGCGGGGTCGAACACGCGATCCTTCACCTGCTCTACGCGCGCTTCTTCACCAAGGCGCTCAGGGACATGGGCCACCTCGGCGTGGCCGAGCCGTTCGCGAACCTCTTCACCCAGGGCATGATCACCCGCGACGGAGCGAAGATGTCCAAGTCGAAGGGCAACACGGTGAGTCCTGCCGAGATCGTCGCCCGTCACGGAGCGGACGCAGCCCGCACCTACGTCTGCTTCATGGGTCCGCCGGAGCGTTCGGGTGACTGGACGGACGAGGGCGTGGAGGGTGTGCACCGCTTCCTTTCACGCCTCTGGCGCCTCGGTGAGGAACTCGCTGAAACCGGTTCCGCCGGCCCTGTCTCGCTGCCTGCCACCCTGGATGGCGAGGCCCGGGAGGTGGGCGCGAAGGCTCACTGGGCAATCGACAAGGCGACCGGCGACTTCAACCGCGGGTTCCAGTTCAACACTGTGATCGCGGCGGTCATGGAACTGGTCAACGAGATCTACCGGGTCAAGGACCAGCTGCTCCGCGACGGTGGCGACGGGGTGGAGGCGGTGCGGTTCGCGACCGCGACAGCCGCTTCGCTGATCCAGCCGTTCGCACCCCATCTGGCCTCCGAGGTTTTCGAGAAGGTGGCCGGCGAGCGGGTCTGGGAGTCACCTTGGCCTGTGGCCGACCCGGAGATGCTCAGGTCGGAGACCGTGACGATCGTGGTCCAGGTCGGAGGCAAGGTACGAGACCGGGTCGAGGTGCCCGAAGGGGCCGACGAGGAGGAAGTCCTTGCCGCCGCCAAATCCGCGGAGAACGTGGCGCGGCATCTCGAGGGGATGGCGATCGTCAAGGAGATCGTCGTGCCCGGCAAGCTGGTCAACCTCGTCGTCAAGCCCGCCTGAGTCGTCACTCCTGCCCGAGGTTCGGCCCCGGGCCGAATTCACACAATTGTTGCGCCCGTCGCGCCACGAGTGAGGTTTTCCGTGGCAGCGTCAGGGCATGCCGCAATCCCGGGGACAGCTGCTCGTCTACCTGGCCGTCGGGGCCGTTCTGGTCCTGGTCGGGCTCAACTCGATCAAGGGGGACAAGTCCGAATCCGCCGTGCTTGATGCCGGACCGGGGTCCGCGTCCCATGCGTCCGGGGAGGGGTCCGGATTCGCGGTCAGCGCCGGCAGCCGCAAGCTCACGGTCGACGTGACGGGGGCGGTGCGCCGGCCGGGGGTCTACCGGTTCAAACAGGGCGACCGGGTGATTGACGCGATCCTCAGGGCAGGCGGCAGCACGCGGTCGGCGATGCTCGGCGCGATCAACCGTGCAGCCACACTGACCGACGGGCAGCAGGTCGTGGTGCCATCCCGGACGGCCCGAACGGGAGCCGGCCCGGCATTGACACCGGGGGCCGCGGGGACCCCGGTCAGCCTCGGGACCGCTACCCGTGAGCAGCTCGAGGAGATCGACGGGATAGGCCCTGTGACGGCCGGAAAGATAATCGCGTTCCGGGACTCGAAGGGTGGTCTCGGCTCGATTGAGGAACTCGACCAGATCAGCGGAATCGGCCCGGTGACCATGGAATCGCTGCGGGACGCGCTGGCACCATGAGGCTTGCCGCCGACTGGCGGCTTGTAGCGGTGGCTGGCGGGGCAGCGGGACTCGCGGCTTCTCCTTTCCTGTCCGTGGGGGACGACTGGGTGCGTCCGGTCCTCTGCCTGGCCTTGGCGACCGCTGTTCTTGTCGAACGCGAACGTGCCAGGGGCCTGACGGTCGGTCTCATCGCACTTTCCGCCGCGATTGCCGGCCTGATGGTGGGAAACGCGCGGCTCGAGGCCCTCGATGGCGCAGCGCTCGAGTCCAGGCCCGGTGAGGTCAGTCTCGACGGCTTTGCGCTCGGGGCCGCCCGTCAGTCCGGGCCGGTGGTCCGCTTTCCGTTCGACACGCCCGGTGGCAAGGTCCTCGTCGAAGCCCGGGCGGGCGAGGTGCCCGAAGCCAAGACGGGTATCGGGCTGGCAGTCGGCGGCAAACTGGTCCGGCCACCCGAATGGCTGCGGGATGACCTGGAAGCTGACGGGATCAGGATGATTCTCCGGGCTGATTCGGTCGAGGCCAACGGCCTTTCGCGAAGCGGCGCGAGCGGCTGGATAGACGGTCTCCGGCGCAAGGCTGAATCGGCCCTCGAGAGGGGTGTTCCGGCAGACGAGGCCGCACTCTCCAAGGGCTTCGTGCTCGGTGACGAATCGGAGATCGACGCCAGCACGACCGAGGAGTTCCGGCGGTCCGGGCTGGGCCACCTGCTGGCCGTGTCGGGCCAGAACATCGTGCTGCTGTCGCTACTCGCTGCCCCTTTGCTCTCAATGCTCGGGATCGGGCCGGGGACGAGGCTGCTGGCGATCGCCGTCCTGATCCTGATCTACATCCCGCTGGCCGGGGGCGGGCCCTCGATCCAGCGGGCCGGGGTGATGGGCCTCGCCGGGCTTGCTGCGGTGGCGGCAATCAGGGCGCCGTCCCGGGTCTACGCGCTCGGCCTGGCCGTGGTGGTCACTCTCGCGCTGAACCCGAGAGCCTCAGGGGAGATCGGCTGGCAGCTCAGCTTCAGCGCGGTCGCGGGGATCATGCTGCTCGCCCGGCCGCTCCAGGAAAGGCTGGAGCGGATGCTCGGTGACCGGGGCTGGCGGCGCATGCTCTGCGAGGGAATCGCGGTGACGATCGCGGCAACCCTGGCCACCGCTCCCCTGACCGCGTTCCACTTCGAGCGGTTCCCGATCGCCACCCTGCCCGCCAATTTGCTCGCAATGCCCGCTGTCGCCCCGGCGATGTGGCTGGCGATGATCTCGATCGCGGTCGGGCAGGTCGATCCAGGCCTGGCCGCACCCTTCAATCTCGCCGGATCGGCGTTCCTCAACTGGATCGGGCAGGTCGCGACCTGGTTCGGTGAGCCGGACTGGGCGGTGGTCGAAACCGGCCACCTGGATCTGGCCTGGCTCGCGGTATCGGCGCTGGTGACCGGCGCCCTGGCAGTCTTCACGCTGCGCCTCTGGCCGGCGACTGGCCCGCCGGTCCGGCCCCGGCAGTGGGCGCCGCCGCTCCTGGTGATCCTTCTGCTGCTCGTCCTCGTCGTTCCCGACCTGGTCGGTGGCGGGCGCCGCGAACTCGGCGAGCCACCCCCGGGCGGGGTCCGGGTCGAGGTTCTGGACATCGGGCAGGGAGACGCAACCCTGATCAGGCCGGCCGGGGGTGACCCGCTGCTGATCGACGGCGGACCGCCGGACGGCGACCTCGCCGGTGGACTCGAATCGGCAGGGGTCGAACGCCTCTCGGCAGTACTGCTCACCCACCCCGACCTTGATCATTACGGCGGCCTCTTCGACCTTTTCGGATCCTTCGAGGTGGAGCGCTATCTCTTCGACCGGTCGCCGCCTGCCCTGACGTCCACGGCCCGCCGGTCCGGGGCGAAGCTGATGCGGGTCGCGGCCGGCAGCACGATCAGGCTCGGCACCGCGAGCCTGGAGATCCTCTGGCCACCGGCCAACGGGCAACCGGTGCCGGCATCAGGCTCGGAGACCGGGTCGAACCTGCGGGCGGTGGTGGCGCTCCTGAGGTGGCGAGGTTTTCGAATGCTGATGACTGCCGATGCCGAAGCGGAGTCAGTGCCCCTTCATCCCGGGCCACTCGACGTTCTCCGGGTACCCCACCACGGGAGCAAGGACACGGGCCTGCCGGCCCTGTTGGCCGAGACGGACCCGCGCCTGGCCGTGATCTCGGTTGGAGAGGACAACAGCTACGGGCACCCCGTGCCCGAGGTGCTCGCTGCGCTGGGGCAGGCAGCGGTGCCCGTGGCGCGAACCGACCTTGACGGCACGATCTCGATCGTTCTGGGAGCAGACGGTGAGAACTGGCGGGTGGAGACGGGACGATGACTGGTAGCTGCCACCGCCGGAACCCCCGGGGTAAGGCTCCGCCGCCCGTTGCGGGAAGATGGGTGGGTGAAACCGGCGTACCTGATTTCCGGCACCGACACCGCCAAGATCGACCAGGCACGTGCCAGGCTGCGCCAGCGGGCCGAAGCGGAAAGCGGTGCCGGCAGCCTCGAGGTATTCGAGCCCGCCGAAGGCAAGGGAAGCCCGGACGCCGAGGCGCTGGCCGCGTCGATCGGGTCGCTCTCGCTGATGCCGGGGCGCCGGTACCTGCTGGCCGACCGGATCGAGAAATGGGGCAAGAACCAGGCGGCGACCGTCGTCGAGTCACTTCTCGGGGCACCCGAGGAAACCACGGTGGTCCTCATTGCCCGGGGCAAAGTTCCCGCGGGCATCGCCGAGGCGGTCGGCAAGGTCGGGGGCGAGCAACTGGACTACGAGGCGCCGGAGGGCGCAAGGCTGCCCGGACATCTGGTCGAGAGTGCCGAGGCGAGGGGCTTCGAACTCACGCCCGAGGCAGCCCGGTTCATGATCGCCAGGATGGGGGAGAGCCTGCCACGGCTCGGGGCGGAACTCGACCGGCTTGCCCTGTGGGCGGGGCCGGGCGGAGAGGTCGACGTCGAAGATCTCGAAGAGATGGTCGCCGACACATCGGAGACGAGCAACTTCGCGCTCGGCGACGCCCTGATCACCGGGGACCGGGAGATCGTCCTCTCGGTCGCGGAGCGGCTGCTGGCGCAGGGAGCAACCGCCGGAAGCACCGTGTACACGACGGCGACGTCGGTCCGGCGGGCCCACCGGGCCCTGGTCAGGCTCGAGGAGGGCGCAGATCCCTCGCGGCTCGAAAGGGAGCTGGGAATGCCGCCATTCCTCGCCAGGAGGCTGATCAACTCGCTTTCGGGCACGACCGTCGAGTCGATGCGGGATGCCGCGATTGCAATGGCGGACCTGGAACTCTGGACCCGCGGTGGCTCCGAATACCCGGATGACCTGGCGCTCGATCTCGCCCTGCTGGCTGCTACCGGATAAGACCTGGCTGGCGTTCGATCATCGACACCGGCATCCAGCGTTCCGGCATCGTGCCGGCCTCAGCCGGCAACCGGTTGGGCCGGGGGCATCCTAGGAGCCGGAAGCGATACGGGCCGCGCGAGCCTTCTTGCGGGCGCCGTTGTTGCGATGGATCGCGCCCTTCTGGACCGCCTTGTCGATCCTGGAGACCAGAGCGCGATGCTCGGCCTTCACGGAGTCAGCATCGCCTTCTTCGGCGGCCTGCTCGAGGCGGTTGAAGTAAGTCTTGATCGCGGAGGTCAGCCGCCGGTTCTCGACGCGCTCACGCTCGGTGCGGAGGATTCTCTTTTTCTGTGAGGCTATGTTGGCCATGATCTCTTGGTGTGCTCGCGGAGGATTTCCGCCGACGAGCGGCCAGCGACTATACCGTTGCCAGCTTGAACGCGCCCTCTGACCCCCATCCCGACCCCTTCGAAGCGGCAGCTCGTGCCGCTGAAGAGGCGATCCGTTCAACCTCGCGCAAGGCCGAGGACGTGATCAGGCATCCGGTCCGCGAACCGGAACCGGTCCCCGACCGCGAGGAAGCGTTGATCGAGACCGCGGCCAGCCTCTCCGAGGAGGGCGGCGCGATCGGGCCCGTGCCGGTCTTCGAGGAGAAGGCGGGGGAGAAGCCTGTCCTGCGCGAACCGAGGACCGGCAAGCGCCCGGGACCGAAGCCCGGGCCGGCCGGGGCCGTAAAGGCGGGCAAGCCGGGCCGGCTGGCCAGATCCACGGCTTTCTTCTCTATCGCCACCGCTGCCTCGCGGATCGCGGGCCTCGCCCGCGAGGTCGTGGCCGCCAGCTACTTCGGGATCACCGGTCCGATGTCGGCATTTACCGTCGCCTTCCAGGTTCCCAACCTGATCCGCGCCCTCTTTGCCGACGCGGCCCTGCAGCCGGCCTTCGTGCCGATCTTCACCGAGCAGATCGAGAAGGGCAAGTACCGCGAGGCCTTCCGCATGGCATCGACCCTGCTGCTGCTCGTGACCATGGTGCTGGGGGCGATCACCGCTTTCTTCATCCTTGCCGCTGGCGTCGTCATGCCCCTCTTCGCCCCCGGGTTCACGGGCGAGATCGAGGACCTGATGATCGTGCTGTCGCAGATCCTCTTCCCGATCCTGATCCTGCTGGGGGTGACCGGGGTCGTGGTCGGCATCCTCAACAGCTACGACCGCTTCGGCGCCTTCGCGATCTCGCCGCTCTTCTGGAACCTGACGATCATCGCCGTGGTCATCGCGACCGTGCCGCTTTTTCCTGAGGACAAGCAGATCTACGCGTACGCGATCGGGGTCGTGGCCGGCACCGTCGTCCAGCTTCTGATTCCCACCTGGGACCTGAGAAACACGCCCTTCAGGTTTACATTCAAGGTCAACTTCAAGGACCCGAACGTGAGAAGGGTGCTGCTGATGATGATCCCGGTCACGCTCAGCCTCGGTCTGATCAACTTCAACCTCCTTGTCAACAGTTTCTTCGGCTCGCTGGTCAGCGACGAGGCACCTGCGGCGATCGACAAGGCCTTCCGGATCTACCAGTTGCCACAGGGCGTCTTCTCCGTTGCGATCGCCACCGTCCTGTTCCCGACCCTGGCCCGTTTCGCCAACCGGAGGGATTTCGATTCGCTCCGCAGCACCCTCGCCAAGGGCATGAGGCAGATCATCTTCGTGCTGATCCCTGCCAGTGCGGCGATCCTGGTTCTCAGCGAGCCGATGATCCGGCTGGTCTACCAGCGTGGCGAGTTCGACGCGGCGGAGACCACGGTGGTGGCGACCGCCCTGTTCTGGTTTGCGTTCTCGCTGCCCACGAACGGCATGTATCTGCTTCTCAGCCGTACTTTCTTCGGCCTCCAGAAACCGTGGATCCCGACCTGGATCGCCGGCACGAACCTCGCGGTGACCGCGCTCGGATCCTTCCTCCTCTACAAGCCGTACGGCGTCGCCGGAATCGTCGCGGCGACGGCGATCGCCACCGCGGTCTCGGTTGCGATCCAGACGGTAATGCTACGTACTCGGCTCGGCGGCATCGAGTTCGGCAGGTTCCTCTCGTCCTGCGGTCGGATCGCGGTCGCTTCGCTGGTCCTGGCCGGGGTCTCATACGAGATCTGGGATCTGCTCGACCAGGCGCTCGGGCGCGGCCTGGTCAGCCAGATCGTCTCGCTGGGGGCCGGGCTCGGTCTCGGCGGGATCGCCTATGTGGCTGTCTGCCGGGTACTTCGCGTGCCGGAGCTCGAACAGGTGGCTTCCCTGGTCCGCCGGCGGTCCTCGTGAGCTTCTTCGCCTACCTGGCCGGCTGTCTCTTCACCCTCGCGGGTCTCGGTGCGGTCATCTCGATCGCAATCGTCATCAGGGCCCGCCTGCTGCCGGGCTGGAGCGGGCCGGTCGCCTGGGTCGCGACGGCACTCCTGGCCACCGGCGCGGCGATCGGAACCTCGCTGATTCTCGGCAGCTTCGGACTGCTCACGGCGTGGAGCTGGCTGTTCGTGACGGTCGCGGCGGCGCTGGCAATCTGGCGCTGGCAGGAGCGCCTGCCCCGGGCCGGGGCTCAGCCCGAACTGGTGTCGGTGCCTGCGACCCCCGGACTGACCATGGTGGGTACGGCGGTCGCGGCCGGTGCCTTCGGTGCCTTCGTAGCCGGCGTGGCGGAGCGGCTCGGCACGGGGATGACCGGCTTCGACTCGACCTGGTACCACGGGCCGTTCGCGGCCGGCATCGCGCAGAGTTCTGACACCTGGTCGCTTCACTTCCTGGCCCCGCAGTTCCTCAGCTGGTTCTATCCGCAGAACTCCGAGGTGATTCACGCGATCGGGATGATCGGGTTCGGCAACGACCTGCTCTCGATCTTCATCAACCTGGCCTGGTTCACCGGCTGCCTGCTCGCCGCCTGGTGCATCGGGCGACCTTACGGGGCGGCGCCTCTATCGCTGGCCGGAGTGGCTCTGGTCGTTGGATCGACCGCGATGGCCGACCAGTCCGGCGAGGCCAGGAACGACATCGTCGGCACCTTCTTTCTCCTTTCGGCAGTCGCCGTCATGGTCAACGCCGCCGCCGGAGGAAGGAAAATCACGCTCGGACCGGTGCTCGTCGTTGCCCTGGCTGCAGGCCTTGCCGCGGGAACCAAGATCAACTTCATTCCTGCGGCGCTGGTCCTGCTGGCTGGCGCCGTCGTTCTGAGCGAACCGTCCCGGCGCCTGAGGAACGGACTCGCCGGCGGCGGGGCGCTGATCCTGGGTGGCGGTTACTGGTACCTGAGGAACCTCATTCACGCCGGCAATCCGCTCCCCTGGATCAACCACATCGGGCCTCTTTCGCTCCCCGGGCCTGATCAGGATGTGGGTGGCAGGGACGCCGGTTCGGTCTGGGGCTACCTGACCGACCTCGACGTGATCGGCGACTGGTTCCTGCCCGGCTTCGGTGACGGTTTCGGCCCGGGCTGGATCCTGCTTGGCCTGCTCGCGATCACCGGCCTGGTGCTATGCCTGGACCGCCGGTCAGGGCCGGCCCGGCGCACCGGCGCACTCGTCGGGCTGGCGCTCGTCTTCGCCTGGCTGGTGGCTCCGACCTCCGCTTCCGGGCCGGCCGGCGAACCCAACGGCTTCGTTTCGGGTCTTCGCTACCTGGCCCCGGCCCTGGCCGTCTGCACGGCGCTGCTGGGCGCCGGGGTGGGGCAGCGGGGCAACGGGGCGAAGTGGCTTGTTGCCGGCCTGCTGGCGATTCTCGCTCCCGTCACGATCGCCTTCGGAGACGGCTGGGACGCGAAGACCTGGCTGGTGGCGATCGTTGCCGGGCTTGTCGCCTGGACGGTCCTGCTGTCCGCGATCGGTGTGTGGCGGGTCGGTTCCCGCCAACAGCGGTTCTCCGGGAAGGGGACCCGCCGGGTGGCGGCCTGGAGCGGCGGAACTCTGCTCGTGGTCGTGATTCTTTGCGGCTTCGGCGTGCAGCGCTACTACTTCGACAACCGATACGAGAGTCCGGACTTCACCACGCCCGAGATCGCCTCGGCCTTCGTCTGGGCAGACGGGCAGAGCGGCCAGTCGATCGGAACGATCATCACCCGCCAGTACCCGCTCTGGGGCCCCGAGCTGGACAACGAGGTCCAGTTCATCGGCCTGCCGCGGCCACACGGCGGATACGTCGAAGCCGGCAAGTGCGACGAGTTCGTCGAGGCGGTTAACGCCGGCGGGTACGACTACCTGGTGCTCGCCCTCGATCGGGAAGGCCGCACGCTTGAGCGGCCCCGCGAAGTGGACTGGATCATCGGCGATCCGAACCTTCGTGGTGTGAAGACGGGGGAGAGCGAGGTCGTGTTCGCCCTGGACGGCCCCCTGAGCGCCTCGACCTGCG
>DAIQCC010000003.1:108564-144326 GCA_036780865.1 Solirubrobacterales bacterium
ACTGCTCTGTCCCGCATGGAACTGATTCGCAACTTCTCGATCATCGCCCACATCGACCACGGCAAGTCGACGCTGGCCGACCGCATCCTCGAGCTCACCAAGGCCGTGGACCCGCTCAAGATGCAGGCCCAGGTGCTGGACTCGATGGATCTCGAGCGCGAGCGCGGAATCACGATCAAGGCCCAGGCGGTCCGGGTCGAGTTCACTGCCTCAGACGGTGTGACCTATCACCTTCACCTGATCGACACCCCCGGGCACGTCGATTTCTCATACGAGGTCTCCCGCTCTCTGGCGGCCTGCGAAGGCGCCCTGCTGGTCGTCGATGCGGCCCAGGGCGTCGAAGCCCAGACAGTCGCCAACACCTATCTGGCAATCGAGAACGGGCTGGAACTGATCCCCGTCCTGAACAAGGTCGACCTGCCCGGTGCCGAACCGGACCGGGTGGCGGCGGAGGTATCCGACCTGATCGGGGTCGATCCCGACGACATCCTCCGGATCTCCGCCAAGACCGGCGAAGGCGTGATTGACGTGCTCGAAGCAGTCGTCGACCGGATCCCGCCTCCGGAGGGGGAGCCCGTAGCACCGGCCCGGGCGCTGATCTTCGACTCGGAGTTCGACCAGTATCGCGGCGTGATCGCCTACGTGCGCATGGTCGACGGCAGCTTCAGGAAGCACGGCAAGGTGCTCGCGATGCAGAACGGGACCGAGGCCGAGCTCGACGACATCGGCTTCTTCCGTCCGGCCATGACCCCGGCCGACGGGATCGACACCGGAGAGGTCGGATACGTGATCACCGGCATCAAGGACGTCTCGAAGCTCCGGGTCGGCGACACCCTGACCAACCTCGACAATCCCGCGACCGAAGCGCTCGCCGGCTATCGGGAAGTGAAGCCGATGGTCTTCTGCGGATTGTTTCCGATCGATACCGACCGCTACGAGGACCTGCGGGATGCGCTCGACAAGATGGGCCTGAATGACGCCGCGCTCTCCTGGGAGCCGGAAACCTCCGAGGCACTAGGGTTCGGATTCCGATGCGGTTTCCTCGGGCTGCTCCACATGGAAATCGTTCGCGAGAGGCTGGAACGCGAGTACGGCCTGGAGTTGATGGCCACTAGTCCGACCGTTCGCTACGAGGTCCACATGACCAACGGTGAGGTGAGCGAGATCTCGAGTCCGAACCAGATGCCGGACCCCGGTTCGATCGACCGGATCGAGGAGCCATACATCCGGGCCACGGTAATCACCCCGACCGAGTTCGTCGGGCCGGTCATGGAGCTGTGCCAGTCCCGTCGGGGCACCCACGTGGACATGGACTATCTGAGTCCGACCAGGGTCCAGATCCGTTATGACCTGCCGCTCGGCGAGATCGTCCTCGACTTCTTCGACGTGCTCAAGTCCTCGACCAGGGGTTACGCCTCGCTTGACTACGAACCGATCGGCCTCCGTCCGTCGGAGCTCGTCAAGGTGGATGTGCTGCTGGCCGGCGAGAAGGTCGATGCACTTTCGGTCATCACCCACAAGGAGTTTGCCTACACCCAGGGCAAGGATCTCGTCGCGAGGCTCCGCAAGACCATACCCCGGCAGCAGTTCGACATCCCCGTCCAGGCGGCCATCGGTTCAAACATCCTGGCCCGTGAGACCGTAAAGGCGGTCCGCAAGGACGTCACCGCGAAGCTCTACGGCGGTGACGTGACCCGGAAGAACAAGCTGCTGGAGAAGCAGAAGAAGGGCAAGAAGCGGATGAAGAACGTCGGGCGCGTCGAAGTCCCTCAGGAAGCTTTCCTCGCGGTCCTTGAACTCGACGACTGACCGAACGCAAGGCAAGGTCGTCTCTGACCGGTTTCCGCGAGGTCACCGGCCTCCGGTCGGGTGTAGATTTCGCGCATGGCGCTGAAGACCGATGCCGTTGGCAAGAGCTGGCCGGCCTACGAGTACGAAGTAGGACGGGAAAAGATCCGCGAGTACGCGCAGGTGATCGGCCTGGACAACCCGGTCCATTTCGATGCGGACGCCGCGAAGGCGGCGGGATACAGGGGAATCGTCGCGCCGCCGATGTTCGTTGTCGTGTACGCGGCCGGGGCGATGGGGCCGGTCCTGTTCGATCCCGAAGTCGCGATGAACTTCGCCGCGATGGTTCACGGCGGCCAGGAGTTCGAGTGGGGCGAGCCGGTCATCTCCGGTGACCTGATCTCGACCACCACCACCTGCAAGGAGATCTACGTGAAGGACGGCAAGGGCTTTTACGTGTTCGAGACCGAGTCGAAGAACCAGAACGGCGAGCTCGTCTGCCGCGCGACCTGGACCAACATCGTCAGGGGGGTTGAAGAATGAGCGCAAAGGAAAAGGGCGAGAAGATCGCCGGACTCAAGGTCACCCCCGACAGGTTCCTTCCGCATCGCTATGCGGGAGCTTCCGGTGACTTCAACCCGATCCACATCGACAAGGAGTTCGCCCAGATGGTCGGCCTGCCGTCGACGATCCTGCATGGCCTTTATGTGATGGGCCTGGTCGCGAAGGCGGCCACCGATGAGGCGGGCGGCGACCCGCGTGCCCTCAAGCGGCTTTCGGTCCAGTTCCGGGGAATGAGTTACCCGGAGCAGGAGATCGAGGTGGCTGGCGAAGTGATCGAGGCGGACGGGGCCGATGTCACCTTCGACCTGGTTGCGATCCAGAACGAGAACCAGGTGATCCGCAACGCCACCGCAGACGTCTCGTACGACTGATCCGAAGACCGGAGGGCATGGGGGATACCGCCTCCTCGACCCGAAACGTCGTCGGCGCCATCCCCCAAGCCCTCCGCGCACGAGATCGTGCGTTCATACAATGTCCGTTCATGCTTTCCGAGCGGCAAGAACTGATTCTTGGACTGGTGGTGGACGCCTACCGTGAGACGGGGCGTCCTGTCGGGTCCAAGGCGATCGCCGAGGATCCGCGGCTGGAATGGGGCGCCTCCACAGTGCGGGCCGAGCTTGCCGCACTGGAAGCCGGTGGCTACCTGACCCACCCTCATACGTCTGCGGGCCGCGTTCCAACGGATCTCGGCTACCGCCAGTACGTCGAGTCGCTGAAGAGCAGGTCGGTGGCCCGCACGGAGTCGAAGGGCCTTGACCTGAGTGACCTGCGCCGGGAAGTCGACGAAGCGATGCAGGAGGCAACTTCGGCCCTGGCCCAGATGACCGACCTTCTCGCGCTGGTCGTTGCGCCTCCGATCGGGACTGCACGAATCCACCGGGTCGAGGCGCTGCTGCTCCAGCCCGAGGTCGTGATGGTCATCGTCATCACCTCGGCCGGGGACGTCACCCGCCGGGCCTTCACCTTCTCCTCCCCGCTGGATCCGGGCCTGGTCGAGTGGGCGTCCAGCTATCTGAACGAATCCCTGACCGGGATCGATCTCGGGGCGAGGAGGATCGCCTCCCGGCTCAGCGACCCGGCCCTCGGACCCCTCGAGTCCGCCTTCATCGAACAGCTTGCCCCAGCCCTGCTCGACCTCGAACAGAGCGCGGAGGGAACCCTCTACGTGGACGGCGCCTCCCGGCTGCTCGACCAGCGGCGCGCCTCTGACCTGCCCCGGATCGACCGCCTGATGAACACCCTGGAGGAGAAGGCGACCGTGCTCAGGATGATGCGCTCGGCTATCGATGAACGCTCGGTCTTTCTCTGGATTGGTGCCGAGAATCCGCAGCCCGAACTCCAGGACGTCACCGTGATCGGCGCCAACTACGGACTGGCCCACCGGAATCTGGGTTCGGTCGGCGTGGTCGGCCCGACGAGGATGGATTACGAGAAGGCCATCGCCAGCGTCAGCGAAGCGGCCCGGGAGCTCTCCCGCTACTTTGAGTTCGTGTACGACACATGAGCGAGAAGCGCGACTACTACGAGATCCTCGGCGTTTCACGCGGGGCCAGCGACCAGGAGATAAAGAAGGCATTCCGCCGGGTGGCCCGGGACCTTCACCCGGACGTCAACGCCCACGATCCCGAGGCAGAAGAGAAGTTCAAGGAGGCGGCGGAGGCCTACGAGGTGCTCTCCGACGAGGAGCGCCGCCAGACCTACGACCAGTTCGGCCATGACGGCCTCCGTTCCGGCGGTTACCAGTCCCAGGCTCAGGGCTTCGGCTCGATAGACGACCTCTTCAGCGCCTTCTTCGGCGGCGGTTTCGGCGGCGCCCGCGGTCCGGCGCCCGGAGCCGACATCGGCGTCCAGACCGGGATCGAACTCGAGGACGTGCTCGATGGGACGTCCCGAGAGGTCGAGTTCGAGGCGGTCTCCAACTGCGAACACTGCAGGGGAAACGGGGCCGAGCCCGGAACCCCGATCCGCACCTGCGACCGCTGCGGAGGCAGCGGTGAGCTTCGCAGCGTTGCCAACACGGCTTTCGGCCAGATGGTCAGGTCAACGCCCTGCGACCAGTGCCAGGGCGACGGTCGGATCCCGGAGCAGCCCTGCGGGGAGTGCTCGGGTCTCGGACGCAAGCACAAGACCCGGAAGCACCGGATCGACATCCCGGCCGGTATCGAGTCCGGCCAGCGGATCCGGATCGCGGGAGCGGGTCATGCCGGAGAGACCGGCGCACCTCCCGGTGACCTCTACGTCGAAGTGGCGGTGGCCGAGCGCGAAGGAATGGTCCGCGACGGTCAGGACCTGATCACCGTGGTACCCGTCGACGCGACCGCGGCGATGATCGGCGACAGGATCGACGTCGAAACACTCGACGGCGAAGACGAGATCGAGCTTCCGGCCGGCACCCAGCCGGGCGCGGAAACGAGACTCAAGGGCAAGGGCCTGCCAAGACTCGGCAGCTCGCGCCGCCGTGGGGACCACCGTTTCATCTTCAACGTGATCATTCCCTCGAACCTGAGCGAGGAGCAGTTGCGGCTCGCCGGGGAGCTTGACGAGTCGCTGACTGACGAGAACCGGGCGCCCAAAGAGTCCGGGATCTTCTCGCGCATGCGCAGGGCGTTCGGTTGATCAGGCTTGCGGTCCGCTGCCAGCCGGAACAGGCCGAGCTCGTCCTGGCCGAACTGACGGTTCTCGCTCCCGGCGGGGTGGAGGAGGTCACCGGCGACGGCTTCGTCGAGTACGCGATCTACGGCGCGGAAGGAGAGCTACCTGACCTTGGCGAGGAGGAGGCCGTGATCGCCGGTGGCACGGTCGAGGTCGAGGCAACCGAGGTTGCCGACGACTGGGCAGATCGCTGGCGAACCTTCCACAAGCCGCTGCTGATCGGCGATCCGGAGCAGGGGCCGGCCGTCTGGATCCGGCCACCCTGGGAGCCTGAGAGGACGGACCTCGCCGAGGTGGTGGTCGATCCCGGACAGGCTTTCGGCACGGGTGCACATCCGACCACCCGACTCTGCGTCGAGGCGCTGATCGGGATCGCGGCAGAAGGTGGACCCTTCGGGGCCCTGAGCGACCTCGGTTGCGGCTCGGGGGTGCTGGCGATTGCGGCCGGAAAGCTCGGCTGGGGTCCCCTGGAAGGCTGCGACAACGAAGTCGCCGCAGTGGCGGCAGCACGCGAGAACGCCGAGGTCAACGGAGTGACGGCGAGCTTCGAGCGAATCGACCTGAAGGCCGGACTGCCACGGCTGGCACCGACCACGGTGGCAAACCTGACTGCGCCGCTTCTCGAAGCGGTCGCGGCCGGCCTGGCCGAAGGCAATCTGCCATCCACCCTGATCTGCTCCGGCCTGCTCAATACCGAGTACGACCGGGTCGCAGAGGCCTTCGGTCCTCACGGATTTGTCGAAACCGGTCGTGGCGCGATGGGCGACTGGGGGTCGCTCGTCTTCGCCCGGGGTGAATCCTGATGGACCGTTCGGAAATGCCGATCGGGGTCTTCGATTCGGGCGTCGGGGGCCTCACGGTCCTTCACGAATGTCTCGTCTCACTACCTGCCGAGAATTTTCTTTACCTGGGTGACAGCGGTCACTTTCCCTACGGCACGAAGAGCGCCGGGGAACTCCGAGAGCGGGCCGCTGCGATCGCCCGCGAACTGCTGGGACGAGGAGTCAAGATGCTGGTCATCGCCTGCAACTCGGCCACCGCCGCAGCAGGGGAAGAGATCAGGGATCTTGGCGCCGAGCACGGCGTTCCCGTGGTCACCGTGGTCGGTCCGGAGGCGGAGATTGCCGCGACCATCAGTGGCAACGGGAGGGTTGGCGTACTGGCCACCCCCGCCACGGTCGAGAGTGGCGCCTACCGCAGGGCCCTCGACGAAGTCGGACGGCCCCTGACCGTCACCGAAGTGGCGGCGCCGGACCTGGCGCCGATCATCCAGGATGGACCCACCTTCAACGAGGAAGTGCTCGATCTTGTCCGCGGCTACTGCCAGCCGCTCCGGGAGGCTGGTACGGACACCCTGATCCTCGGCTGCACGCACTACCCGCTAGTCGCACCGATGCTCCAGCGCATGCTCGGCCGGGACGTGAGCCTGGTCACCGCCGGTCACGCCATCGCGGCGGCGATCCAGCGTGAGCTCGCCTCGCGCGGTGAACTGGCCGACGGACAGACCGAGGGCGATTACCGGTTTCTCGTCACCGGTGACGTCGACGCATTCGTCAAAGTCGGAACGCGATTCCTCCAGCTTCCTCTGGCCGGCCGCGCCGAAAGAGTGGAGGTCTGATGCACGCCGCCCGTTTTGCCGCCTGGGCCGCCGTCGGCGTGTTCTTCATGCTCGGCTGCATCACTCCGCCGGGCTTCCTTTTCTGGATCCCTGCCGTACTCGTGGCCGGCGCCCTGATCTGGCTCGGGATCCGCTCTCCGCGTTACTTCTTCGCATTCGTCGTGGGCCTTGGCGTGACCCTGATCTTTCTCGGAGTGATCAACGGCACCTACGTGATCATGCTGCTATACGGCTCGGTGCTGGTCGCGGGCGGGACCGTTTTCTTCGCTGCCTTCGGCCCCCGGACCTCGAATGCCGACCCGCCCACCGGCAGCTGACCGTTTTCGCAGACGATAGTTGCCGTTCGGGGCAGGTACGCTAGACGCATGTCAGCTGCCGAAAAGATCCGCGAAGACGCGCAAGCCGCCCTCAAGGAGGGTGACCGCAGGCTTGCCTCGGCCCTGCGGATGATCCAGGACGTCCTCCAGCAGGACGCGAAGCTCGGCAAGGGCGACGAGGTTGCAGTGCTTCAGCGCGAGCGAAAGAAGCGGATGGAGGCGGCCAAGGCCTTCGCCGACGCCGGCCGTTATGAACAGGCCGAAGCCGAACGCTTCGAGGCGGAGCTGATCACCGCCTACCTGCCGGCCCAGCTCTCTGACGAGGAGCTTGCTTCGCTGGTCAGCGAAGCGATAAGCGAGAGCGGCGCGACCGAGCAGAAGCAGATGGGCCAGGTAATGGGGCTGCTCAAGGAACGGGTCGCCGGACGGGCCGACGGCCAAAGGGTCAGCACGGAGGTTCGGAAGCAGCTTGGCGCGTAGAACCCTGACCCTCGACAACGACGTTGCGGCCGACCTGGCCGGGGCAGAGGATTCAGTCCTCCGGGCGTTGCGGGACAGCACGACGAGCCGCGTCCACCTGCGCGGCAACCAGCTCACCCTCGAGGGTGACGATGCCGAGAACGACCGGGCGGCCCGACTCGTGGACGAGATGATCGGACTGATCGAAGGCGGCCACGAGGTCGAACCGGCCACGGTCGATTCGGTCACCAACGCGATTCAGTCCTCGCGGCGGCCGGCCGAGGTACTCGACGACGTGGTCTGGCACAACCGCAACACCAGGGTCGTGCCGAAGACGGTCAACCAGAAGCTTTACGTCGATTCGATCCGCGAGAACACAGTCACATTCGGGATTGGTCCGGCCGGCACCGGCAAGACATTCCTGGCGGTGGCGATGGCCGCGGCAGCCCTGATCGAGGGCGAGGTCCAGCGGATCATTCTGACCCGTCCCGCGGTCGAGGCGGGGGAGAGCCTCGGCTTCCTTCCCGGAGATCTGCAGGCCAAGGTTGATCCTTATCTTCGTCCACTTTTCGATGCCCTCTACGACATGCTCGATCCCGATCGCGTCAATGGCTACTTCGACCGGGGAGTGATCGAAGTGGCGCCACTCGCCTTCATGCGCGGACGCACCCTGAACGACGCCTTCGTGATCCTCGACGAGGCCCAGAACACCACCCCCGAGCAGATGAAGATGTTCCTCACCCGGCTTGGCTTCAACTCGAAAATGGTCGTAACGGGTGACGTGACCCAGATCGATCTGCCGCGCGACCGTGACTCCGGTCTCGTGGTGGTGCGCGAGATCCTGACCGGGATCGAGGATGTCAAGTTCATCCGCTTCGGCGGCAAGGACGTGGTCCGTCACCGACTGGTTCAGAAAATCGTCGCCGCCTACGGCGAGTATTCGGAGCGGGGCGGGGACAAGGGCGAGGGCCGCCCCTCCCGGCCAGGCACGATCGAGGAATCTTGAGCCTGGATCTCGAGGATGTGCCGGCCCGATTCCAGCCGGCAGTCACCGCGACGCTTGAAGCGGTTGGCGTACGCGAAGGTCATCTCGCGGTGGAGGTAGTCGAAGAGGCCCGCATTCGCGAGCTGAACCGCGAGCACCGTGGCAAGGACAAGCCGACCGACGTGCTCTCGTTCCCGGTAGATGAGGAGGCGGGCCCTGGCCCGGTCGAACTCGGCGACGTCGTGCTCTGCCCGGACTACTGCGCCAGTGAGGTCGAGGCGGTCGTTCACGGCGTGCTCCACCTTTGCGGCTATGACCACGAGACCGATCAGGGCGAGATGCTCGACCTGCAGGACCGGATCGTGAGCGGGCTCGGGATCGAACCCCGCATGACCGTGGAGACCGCCCGCACCCGCTCCGGCTTCATCGGGCTGGCCGGCCGCCCCAACGTCGGCAAGTCGACCCTCGTCAACTCGATCGTCGGCGCCAAGGTCGCGATCTCCTCCGTGCGGCCCCAGACCACCCGCCGCGCGATCAGAGGGGTTGCCACCGACCTCGAAGCCGGAACCCAGCTGGTGCTGGTCGACCTGCCGGGCGTCCAGCGGCCCCGGGACGAGCTGACCAGCCGAATGCAGAAGAAGGTCGAGGGTGAACTCGCCGGGGCCGACGTCGCGCTGCTGGTGATCAACGGCGAGGAAGGGGTCGGGCCGGGTGACCGCTTTATCGCGAGCAGCCTGCTGAAGGCACGGGAGGGAGAAGATTCCCTGCCGATCATCTGCGCGGTCAACAAGGCCGACCGGCTTGGAAGGAACATCGTGCCGGTTCTGGTCGAGGCGGCCGGCCTCGAGGGCGTCGACGAGGTCTTTCCGGTCAGCGCGCTGACCGGCGAAGGCGTGCCGGAACTTGCCGCTCACCTCGCGTCGATCGTGCCGCCGGGCCCCTACCTTTACCCGCCCGAGGATCGTTCGGACCAGCCTCGCGAACTGCTTCTTGCCGAGCTGATCCGCGGCCAGGCCCTGATCCGTACCCGGGACGAGATTCCGCACTCGGTCGAAGTCCGGGTCACCCGGATCGACCAGCGGGAGGACGGGTTGTGGTTCGTCGACGCCGAGATCTGGGTCGAATCGGAATCGCAGAAGCGGATCCTGATCGGCAAGAAGGGCTTCAAGGTCGGCGAGATCGGAACCGGTGCCCGCAAGGATCTCGAGCAGGAACTCGGTGGCAAGGTCCACCTCGACCTGCAGGTCAAGGTCAAGCGCAAATGGCGCCGGGACGAAGACATGCTCGACCGCCTCGGCATTGACTAGGCATGGGCGGCGCCAGGAATCACCACCCGCCCGCTGGCGGCGTCGACGGCCGGAAACGGCAGCTCACGTACCGACGTACTATCGCGGTCATTTCCGGCCTTTACTCCTTGCCATCGAACGGCTGGAGGCCCCTGGCATCCACCGCCGAAGCCGGTTGGCTACACGGGGAGCTGCCACGAGGCAGGTATCGATTTTGGCGCCTTTGTCGTGGCAGGAGCAGGTTGGAGTGACCTTGGCGTCGGGATCGCGCTGGTCTGCTCAGATTTCGCTGCTGAAGGTGTCGCAGGTGGAGGGGTCTCCGGAGTCGAAGCCTGTCTTGAACCATTCGCGGCGCTGGGCTGAGGTTCCGTGGGTGAAGGAGTCGGGGTTGACGCTTCCGCCGCCTCGTGACTGGAGCCGGTCGTCGCCGACCGCTTCGGATGCCGCGATCGCCTCTTCGAGATCCCCGGCTTCTAGCTGGTCGAAGACGGTCGAGGCCCAGACCCCGGCCAGGCAGTCCGCCTGCAGTTCGTTTCGAACCGAGATCTCGTTTCGTGACTCGGACTGCTCGCGCTTCTCGCGCGCCACCTGATCGGAGATACCTCCCATGTTCTGGACGTGGTGTCCCATCTCGTGGGCGATCACGTAGGCCCAGGCGAAGTCCCCGTCGGCCCCGAGCTGGCTCTTCATCTGACGGTAGAAGCTCAGATCGAGGTAAACCCGGTTGTCGGCAGGACAGTAGAAGGGGCCGACCGCCGAGCTGGCGTTGCCGCAACCGCCCGTGCTCACCGCATCCGAATAGAGGACGAGCTGGGCGTTCCGCCAGGGCCGGTCATCGTTCCTGAAGGCCCGGCTCCAGACCTGCTGGGCATCAGTGAAGACATAGGCCGAGAAGTCCTTCAGGTCGGCGTCAGGATCCTGGCCTGCAGGGAGAGGTGCCGGATTCTCCGCACCAGGCACGGAACCAATCCCCGGGAACATCGATCCCATGTCGAAGCCCGTGCCCGATCCGGAGCTGCCGCCGAAAACCTGGGTTCCGACCACGCCCAGCACGATGACCACTGCAACCAGCCCGCCGATCTTTCCCTTGCCCGTGGGGATTGGCAGGTTTCCGCCCCCGCCCATGCCACCCATTCCCCCGAAGCCGCCTCCGGACCTGCCACCTGACTTGCGGGCTCCCCTGATGTCGATCACGTTGCGGTTTCTTGAGCGACCTCGCTTCCACTTCATGGGCTAGAGCCTATTTGTCAACCCGGCTTCTTTAGGATTGGCGCATGCTGCGAAAAGCCGCAATCTGCGCCCTGATCGGAACCTCCCTGCTGGTTGCCGGCTGTGGCAGCTCCGACAACTCGACCTCGGAAGCCGACGAAGGGGAGATCCGTGAACTGGTCGCCGACGTGAACCAGGCGACCGCCGACAGGGACGCATCGGCTTTCTGCCTGTTGATCCAGCCGAGCGCGATCGAGGAAACCTTCTACGACATCGACCGCTGCGTCAGCGAGACGAGCAAGATCCTCAAGCAGGTGGGTGAGCAGCCGAAGCTCACCGTGGAGTCGATCGAAGTGGATGGCGACGTCGCGACCGTCCAGTTTTCCGGCAGCGCCGGTGGCGCGGCGAACTTCGTCCGCGAGGAGGGGCGCTGGTACGTGCCGCTCCTCAACGGCGCCGAGGCCGGGGATCCCTCCGGCAGCGAGCTCCCGGCTCCGTCGGAGGACGGTCAGTAGTGGCCGCCGTCGAAATCAGGTTCGACCGGGACGGACTCGTTCCCTGCATAACCCAGGATGCCGATACCGGTGAGGTCCTCACCTTGGCCTACATGAACGAGGAGTCGCTCCGGATCACCGGGGAGACGGGCCTGGTCACCTATTTCAGCCGTTCACGCCAGAAGATCTGGCAGAAGGGCGAGGAATCGGGAAATCTCCAGCGGGTCAGGCAGCTTCGGGTCGACTGCGACGGTGATGCGATCGTGGCCCTGGTGGAGCCCGCTGGCCCTGCCTGCCACACCGGCGAGAGAACCTGCTTCTACCGTGATCTGGAAACAGGGGAGACCACGGAACCGGTCAACGCCGAGGCGCTGGCAGCTCTCTCCCGGACTCTTGACCAGCGCCTTGCCGAGAAGCCCGAAGGCAGCTACGTAGTGAAACTTCTCGATGATCCCGGCTTCGCCGGCGAGAAGGTGATGGAAGAAGCGGAAGAGGTCAGTCGGGCGGTGCGCGAGGAAAGCGAAGAGCGGGTGGCCGAGGAAGCGGCCGACGTGCTCTTTCACCTTGCCGCGCTGATCCGCAGCCGGGGGGTCACTCTCGCCGACGTGGGGGAGGTCCTGAATGGCCGTCGCGCCTGACCTGGCCAGCCGACTCGCCCCGGACCGCGAATCGGCATCGCGCCTTGTCCCCGAATCGAACGTCGTTCCGGTCGCTCTCCGCTACACCGACGACACCGAGACACCGGTTTCCGCTCTGCTCAAGCTGCGCGGCGCCGGACCCTGCTTTCTGCTCGAATCGGCCGAACGCGGCCAGGTCGGGCGGTACTCGTTCGTCGGGGTCAGTCCCCACCGGGTGATCCGCTGGACGGCCGGCGAGCTCAGCGAGTACCCCGGCGACGCGATGTCGGGCGAGGGCGAGCCCCTCGAGAGGTCCGGGGCCCCCGACCCCTACGACGGCGTCAAGCAGTACCTGGAGCGCTACCGGGTGGCCGAGGTCGAAGGGCTGCCGCCGTTCGCCGGCGGCGCTGTCGGCCTCTTCGGCTACGACCTCGTGCGGGCGATCGAACCGCTCGGCGACCCGAACCCGGACCCGCTCGGGCTGCCGGACCTTGCCTTGATGATCACCGACGTCCTGCTCGCCTTCGACCACCTGCACAACGAACTGACCATCATCAGCTGCGCCTGGGCTGACGAGCATGACAGCTTCGATGAGGCCTGGGAGGCTGCCGCCGAGCGGATCGAGTCCGTGCGGGAGAGCCTGCGGGGTCCGGTCCCCGAGCCGGGCCCGACCGGGTCGGTCGAGGCTCCCGGGTTTGAATCGAACGTCACCCGCGAGGAGTTCGAGGCAATGGTCGCCAGGATCGTCGAGTACATCCATGCCGGCGATGCCTTCCAGGTGGTGCCGTCACAGCGGTTCAGTGCCGACCAGAAGGCCGAGGCGCTTTCCATCTACCGCGGCCTCCGTTCGATCAATCCCTCGCCGTACATGTACTTCTTCGAGTTCGGCGACTTCCAGATCGCCGGCGCCTCACCGGAGCCGCTACTCAAGGTGAATGGTGACCGGGTCGAGATCCGGCCGATCGCCGGAACTTCGCCGCGCGGCGCCAACGAGGAAGAGGACCGACGTCTCGCCGAAAAGATGATCTCGGACCCGAAGGAGCGATCGGAACACGTGATGCTGGTCGACCTGGCCCGCAACGACATCGGCAGGGAAGCCGAGTACGGGACGGTTGAGGTCGAGGAACTGATGGTGGTCGAGACCTATTCCCACGTCATGCACATCGTCAGTCGCGTTTCGGGCCGGCTGCCAGAGGGCCGGGGGGCGCTGGACGTCCTGCGTTCCGCCCTGCCGGCCGGCACGCTTTCAGGCGCACCGAAGGTGAGGGCGATGCAGATCATCGACGAGATGGAGAAGGTGAAGCGATGCTCCTACGGTGGCGCGGTCGGTTACCTCTCCTGGAACGGTGACCTGGACACGGCCATTCACATCCGCACCGCGCTGATCAAGGACGGGCGGGTCCACATCCAGGCTGGCGGCGGAACCGTGGCGGACGCGAAGCCCGCGTACGAGTACGAGGAGTCGATCAACAAGGCCAAGGCGATGTTCCGCGCAGTCGAGATCGCCTGCGAGAACCCGGACTGGGCCTGATGCGAGTTCTGGTAATCGACAACTACGACTCCTTCACCTACAACCTGGTCCAGTACCTGGGCGAGCTGGGGGCGGAGGTCACCACGGTTCGGAACGACACTCGAACGGTCGGTGACCTGCTGGCCGAGGGTCACGACCGGCTGGTCGTGTCGCCCGGGCCCTGCACCCCGGACCAGGCCGGCATCTCCCTCGAGATCATTCCCGCGTTCGCCGGGGCCGGGATTCCGGTCCTCGGGGTCTGCCTCGGCCATCAGGCGATGGTCCAGACCTTCGGCGGCACCGTGGTTCAGGGGGAACCGATCCACGGCAAGAGCGCGGAGATCGAGCATGACGGTAAGTCGATCTACGACGGTCTGCCGAACCCGCTGACCGTCGGTCGGTACCACTCGCTGATCGCGGGCGACGTACCCGATGAGCTGGAAGTGACATCAAGGTTCGGGGAGATCGTGATGGGTGTGAGGCACCGGGACCTGCCGGCCGAAGGTGTCCAGTTCCACCCCGAATCCGTCCTCACCCCATACGGCAAGCGCATGATCGCAACATTCATCGGAGTCGAACTCTCGCTCGAGGAAGCCCGCGCGGGCATCCCTGACGAGACCGAAGGGAGCAGCAGTGCCGAATGAGATTCTGACCAGGGCGATCGACGCGGCCGCGTCGGGCCAGCACCTGACCTCCGACCACGCTTCGGCCGTGCTGACCGAAATCATGGAAGGCCGCTCGGACGAGGTTCAGACCGGCGCCTTCCTGATCGCCCTGCGGACCAAGGGCGAAACCGTGCCCGAACTGATCGGCCTGGCCCGCACGATGCGCTCACTCGCCGAGCCGGTCGAGGTTCCGGGCGAACTGGTCGATACTGCCGGCACGGGTGGCGGCCCCTCCACCTTCAACGTTTCGACCACTGCTGCGCTCGTGGCCGCCGGGGCTGGCTGCGCGGTCGCCAAGCACGGCAACCGGTCCAGTACCAGCCTGAGCGGCTCGGCGGACCTGCTCGAAGCGCTCGGGGTCAACATCGAACTCGATCCCGCCATGGTCGCGGCATCAATCGAGGAGACCGGTTTCGGCTTCATGTTCGCGCCGCGCCACCACAAGGCGATGGCCCATGTGGTGCCCGTGCGGAAGGCACTCGCCGTGCGGACGATCTTCAACTTCCTCGGTCCCCTGACCAATCCGGCGGGTGCGAGGCGCCAACTTCTCGGGGTTTCGGACCGTCGTTATCAGGAGTCGATTGCGGAGGCCCTGGTCGGACTGGGCACGGAGCGCGCCCTCGTGGTCTCCGGGGACGACGGCATCGACGAGATTTCGATCACCGGGCCGACCAGGATCATCGAAGTCAGGGACGGCGGCACCAGCGAGGCTTTCGTAGCGCCGGGTGATTTCGGGATCGAGCGGGCCGAACTGGGTGACGTGGTCGGCGGGACCCCCGAGGAGAACGCCGCCGCCACCCGGGCGGTCCTCGAAGGCGAGAAGGGTCCCAGGCGGGATCTCGTCGTCCTCAACGCTGCCGCCGCGATCATGGTCGGTGGCAAGGCCGGGGACCTCGCCGGAGGGGTCGCTGCTGCCGAGCAGGCCATCGACTCCGGTTCGGCCGCTGCAGTACTGGCCCGCCTTGTGAGTTTCACCGGTCAGGCTTAGTAAGGTCCGGGCAGACCGTGGGCATTCTCGAGCAACTGATTTCGGCCGCGAGCCAGGGTGTGCAGGCCCGCCGCAGGCAGGTGCCCCTTGCAGATCTGGAGGCGAAACTGGGCCAGCGGGACCAGGACCGGCCCTTTCGGGAGGCCCTGACCCGGCCCGGCATGTCACTGATCTGCGAGTACAAGCGGAAGTCTCCGAGTGCCGGAGCGATCGCTCCAGGGGTCGAACTGGCCGACCAGGTGAAGGCTTATGAGGCGGGCGGTGCAGCGGCGCTTTCGGTCCTGACCGACGAAACTCATTTCGACGGGCGGCTTGAAGACCTGGCCGATGCCAGGGCCGCCTGCAGCCTGCCGATCATCCGCAAGGACTTCGTGGTCGACGATTACCAGCTGTACGAGGCTGCAGTCGGGGGTGCCGACGCCGTGCTGCTGATCGTCGCCGTGCTCCACGACCAGCGCCTGCGGGACTTTCAGTTGAAGGCAGCGGAACTCGACCTGGACTGCCTGGTGGAAGTTCACGACGAGCGCGAACTGGATCTCGCCGTTGAGTCAGGAGCCGAGGTGATCGGCATCAACAACCGGAATCTCGACACCGGCGTGGTCGACATCCAGACCACCTACGACCTGATCACGGACGTGCCGACCGGCACGACGGTCGTATCGGAGTCGGGCATCTCGAACCGCGAAGAGCTGGTCGAGCTCGAGAGGGTTGGGGTCGATGCGGCCCTGATCGGCGAATCCCTGATGCGCTCCGATGACCCCGAAGAGATGGTCAGGAACCTGGCCGGTCTGTCCGACAGCACCACCGAGCACTTCCTTCCTTAACCCAAGGGCGCGAATCTGGTCGTTTCGGCGCGGGGGCGGGCGGGCATCACCGGGAAGCGGCAACACCTCGGTCGGCATTCAGCCTCCCTCCGCCTGAGTATCCCGGAGACGCCCACCCGCCCCCACAGCTGCCCCGATCCTCTCCTGCCACGAGAAAGACGCCAAACCCGGTACTTGCCTCGTGGCAGCTCCCCGTTGAGCCGGCCCATCCATTCATGGATGCTCTGGGCCGGCGGGTTGAACGTGGAGGCGGGGCGAAGCTCGCCGACTACTAATTTAGAAAACCTTGTTTTCTGGCTTAGGAACGGTCAATGGCGGTGGATTTTCATTCCCGCCATGAACGACACTTCCAACTTCCACAAGCGCTCGCTGCGCTCCGTTTTCGTGGCCGCCCTGATGGGTGGTCTCGTCGTCGCCATAGCTGGCTACGCCGCAATCGCGGCCGGCTGGATAGGCAAGGACGAGACCACCGTCCAGTCCATCACCGCCACCACGGCGCCAGCCTCGAGCACGAATGACCAGAACCTCGTCAACCAGATCTACGAGCGGGACGGTGACGGCGTCGGCTTCATCACTGCCTCCGGCATCTCTTCCGGGTCGAGCAACCCCTTCGACCCGTACGGGCAGTCCCAGCAAGGCACGGCGACCGGCTCCGGCTTCCTGATCGATACCGACGGGCACATGGTCACCAACAACCACGTGATCGAGGGAGCGGACGAGATCACGGTCACCCTCGGCGACTCGGATGAGGTCTACGAAGCCGAAGTCGTGGGCACAGATCCGTCCACTGACCTGGCCCTGATCAAGGTGGACGCCCCGGATAGCGCGATGAAGCCGCTCAGGCTCGCCGACTCGACCGACGTCAAGGTCGGTGACCCGGTCGTTGCAATCGGCAACCCCTTCGGCCTGGATCGCACAGTGACCACCGGCATCGTCTCCGCCCTGCAGCGCGAGATCTCGAGCCTCAACCAGTACGCAATCTCGAACGTCATCCAGACCGACGCCGCGATCAACCCGGGCAATTCCGGCGGCCCGCTGATCAACACCGACGGCCAGGTGATCGGAGTCAACTCCCAGATCGCGACCGGCGGCACCAGCAACGGAAACGTCGGCATCGGTTTCGCCGTGCCGTCGAACACGGTCAAGGACGTCGTCGATCAGCTGCTTGAAACCGGAGAGGTCGAACATGCCTACCTCGGGATCAGCGGCGCGACGATCAGCGGGCAGCTATCCGACGCGCTGAACCTCGGCACCGACACCGGCGTGATCGTCCAGGAAGCTCCCAAGGACGGACCGGCAGCCAAGGCCGGGATCGAGGCCGGCGATACCCCGGTGACCGTTGGTGGCCAGCAGGTGCTCACCGGCGGCGACATCATTCTCAAGGCCAACGGCGAGGAGCTGGGCTCGATGGAGGATCTGATCCGCATCATCAACGATTCGGATGTCGGCGATGAGGTCCAGCTTGAAGTCATGCGCGACGGCAAGACGCGCGACGTGACGGTGACGCTCGGCGCCCGTCCCGACCCGTCGAGCCAGCAGGCCGACCAGTCCGGATCCGGGCAGTAGCCACAGCCTGATACCCAATCAACGGCCCGTCCGGCTGCCGGGCGGGCCGTTGTCATACCCTTGACTGGTGAAGGTAAAGGTCTGTGGAATCACCAATCGTGAAGATGCCGAGGCTGCCGTGGAGCACGGTGCCTGGGCGATCGGGCTGATCCATCACAAGGAAAGCCCAAGGTTCGTCAAGGCTTCCGTGGCGGCCGGTATCGGTGAGGAATTCCGGCGCCGCTGTGAGGTGGTCGGGGTGTTCGTGAACCCGACCATCGAGCGGGTGGTCCAGGCGGCCGAGAACGCCCAGCTGACGATGATCCAGCTGAGTGGAAACGAAGGTTCCAACTTCTGCACCGAGGTCAGCCGCCGTACCGGCCTCAAGGTGATCAAGGCCTTCCACATCGGAAACCAGGCCGACGTGAAGAAAAGTGCCGCCTACCGGTTCGCCGACTTCCACCTTTACGACACGGCCCGCAAGGGCAGCTACGGAGGGACGGGCGAGACCTTCGACTGGGATCTGCTGGCCAGTCACCACTCGGCGATCCCGTTCATCCTCGCCGGTGGCCTGACTCCGGAGAACGTGACCGAGGCGATCCGGGTGGTGCGTCCGGACGCAGTCGACGTCGCGTCCGGCGTGGAAAGGGAGCCGGGCATCAAGGATCACGGCAAGCTTGCGAGCTTCTTCCAGGCGGCCCGCTACACACCGGTGGCCGGAGCATGAGCCAGGACATCGCGCAGTCCACGGCAGGCGAGATACCGGGCCGTTTCGGACCGTACGGCGGGCGGTACGTGCCGGAGACACTGATCCCGGCGCTGGACGAACTGACCCTCGCCTGGGACGAGGCTCGCAAGGAACCGGCGTTCATGGAAGATCTCGGGAACCTGCTACGCGACTGCGTCGGCCGTCCGAGCCAGCTCTATCTGGCATCGAGACTGAGCGCCGAAGCCGGGCGCAAGATCTACCTGAAGCGCGAAGATCTGAACCACACCGGCGCCCACAAGATCAACAACGCGATCGGTCAGGCGCTTCTCGCGAAGCGGATGGGCAAGCCCCGCATAATCGCGGAGACCGGTGCCGGCCAGCACGGTGTGGCCAGCGCCACCGCCTGCGCGCTGCTCGACCTCGAATGTGTCGTCTACATGGGCAGCGAAGACATCCGGCGCCAGAAGCCGAACGTCGAACGCATGAAACTCCTCGGGGCCGAAGTAGTGCCGGTCGAAGCCGGAGCCAGGACCCTCAAAGAGGCGGTCAGTGCGGCGATACGCGACTGGGTCACCAACGTCTCCAACACGCATTACATAATCGGTTCGGCGGTCGGTCCGGCACCCTTCCCGGAACTGGTCCGGGACCTTCAACGGGTGATCGGCGACGAGGCACGGACCCAGTCCCTCGAGGCCGAAGGAACGCTCCCGAGCCGCGTGATCGCCTGCGTGGGTGGCGGGTCAAACGCGATCGGCACCTTCACCGCGTTCGTCCCTGACGAGAGCGTGGAACTGATCGGCGTCGAAGCGGCCGGGCACGGACTCGACACCGACAAGCACGGCGCCTCGCTCACCGCCGGGACGACCTCGGTCCTTCACGGGTCGCTTTCGGCCGTGCTGACCGACCGTGAGGGCCAGATCCTCGAAGCCCACTCGATCTCGGCCGGCCTCGACTATCCCGGCACGGGACCCGAACATGCCCACTTGCGCGACATCGGTCGAGCGAAGTACGTAGCAGTGAGCGACAGCGATGCCCTGACTGCATTCAGGAAGCTGAGCGAGCTCGAAGGCATCATTCCGGCGCTCGAGTCCTCGCATGCGATCGCCTGGCTGCTCGGCGAAGGCAGGAAGGGCGACGACGGCACCTATGACGTTCTCTGCCTTTCCGGACGCGGAGACAAGGATCTTGCCGAGGTCCTGGGCATGGAAGAGATCCAGTGACCAGGGGACCGGGCCGCAACGCGGGAGAGAGCCGCATCCTTGCCGCCTTCGAAAGAGCGGATGCCGGGAACCGGGCGGCGCTGATGCCCTACATGATGGGTGGTTTCCCGAACCGGGAAGAATCTCTGGCGATCGCCCGGGCCTATGCCGAAAACGGTGCCGACCTGATCGAGCTCGGGATTCCTTTCTCCGATCCTCTCGCGGATGGGCCCGTGATCCACGATGCGGCGGTCAAGGCGCTCGAAGCCGGCACGCGCCTCGATGACGTCCTTGCGATCTGCGCCGAGGTATCCGGTCAGGTTCCAGTTGTGTTGATGGTCTACACCAACTCGATCCTCGGTGGCCCGGGTGCCCGGTCATTCGCCGAGAAGGCGGTCAGGGCCGGAGCCTCCGGTGTGATCATTCCCGACCTTCCGCTGGGTGAGGACGAAACGATCAGGAGCGTCCTGACCGACGCCGGACTCGCCGTGGTGCCGCTGGTCGCACCGACCACACTTGGAGAACGAAGGGCGGAGATATGCAGGATCGCCTACGGGTTCGTCTATGTGGTGTCCAGCGTCGGCACTACCGGCGAGCGATCGGAGGTGCCGGCCCACCTGAAGGAACTCGTCGACGATGTCGAGGAGAAGTCGGAGGTGCCAGTCGCAGTGGGGTTCGGCATCGGCTCTCCGGAGCATGCGGCGACCGTTGCTCAGGTCGCGGACGGGGTGATCATCGGCTCGAAGCTGGTCCGAATTGCCGCCGAGGCCGCGCCGGGAGAGGCAGGTTCCGCGACAGGCGCGTTCATTTCCGAAGCGGCCGCCGCCGTGGCATCGGCCCGCTCCGGCGTTCTGTAGGATTCCCGCCAATGTTGATCCCGGTCTCTTTCTTCGTTGCAGTCGCCCTTGCGGTCTTCTCGTACTCGCAGGGACAGGGCGGTCCCGTAGCCGGCCTGGTCTTCTTTGGCGTGCTCTTCCTCGGTGCTTTCATTCACGTCACGCACCCGACCATCCTGAAGGTCAAGGAAGCCCTGCCGAGCCGCTCCTCCAAGGAGTAGCGCCATGCGGATCGGGCTGTTGACCGGCGGGGGCGACTGTCCCGGCCTCAATGCCGTGATCCGCGCCGTGGTACTCCGAGGTACCCGCGAGTGGGGCCATCAGTTCACCGGTTACCTCGACGGCTGGAAAGGCCCGCTGGAGAACCTCACGACCGATCTCGATGTCGGGCAGGTCCGGGGCATACTCGACCAGGGCGGGACGATTCTCGGATCGTCGCGGACCAACCCGGTGGGGGTGGACGGAGGCATCGAAAAGGTGATCGGGAACGTGAGGGACGCGGACATCGATGGCCTGATCGCAATCGGCGGCGACGACACACTCGGCGTGGCCCGCGTTCTCACCGAAAACGGCCTCGGCGTCGTCGGTGTGCCGAAGACGATCGACAACGACCTCAACGCCACCGACTACACCTTCGGCTTCGACACCGCGGTCAACATCGTCATGGAGTCGCTGGACCGGCTGCGGACCACGGGCACCAGTCACCACCGGGCCCTCGTGGTCGAAGTCATGGGCCGCCATGCCGGCTGGATTGCGCTCCACGGCGGGATGGCGGGCGGAGCGGACCTGATCCTCGTGCCCGAGGAGAAGTTCGACCTCGAGGAAGTCTGCGCCCGGGTCGAGGCCAGTTTCGCGGCAGGGGTGGCTCCTCTGGTCGTCGCCTCCGAAGGGGCGGTACCGGCTGAGGGAACCGAGCACACTTCACACGAGGGTACCGACGCATTTGGCCACGTCAGGCTCGGCGGAATCGCGAACTGGCTCGCCGGCCAGATCGAGGAGAAGACCGGTCACGAAACCAGGTCCGTGGTCCTCGGACACCTTCAGCGCGGGGGGACGCCGACCGCCTTCGACCGCGTTCTCGCAACCAGGTTGGGCTACCGGGCGATCGAGGCGGCCACCGTTGGCGACTGGGGCACGATGACCACCCTGCGGGGAACCTCGATCGAACTCGCCCCGTTGGCCGACGCCGTCGACGAATCGAAAGTGGTCCCGCTGGAACGTCTCAGGGAAGCCGAGAACGGCTACCCGGGCTGAAGGCCGGGCGGCTCAGCCGAGCAGGTTGGCCAGCGCCCCGGCCAGCTCCGGCTGCTTGAACTCGTAACCCTCGTCAGTTGCCTTGCGGGGAAAGACCCGCTGGCCCTCGCGGGCCGCGTGGCCGACCCCGCTGCCCTTGACCAGGTCAATCGCGAACCCGGGGGTGGGCAGGAAGGCGGGGCGGCCCAGCTCCTTGCCCAGCGCCTTGGAGAACTCCTTGTTTGTCACCGGATTCGGCGCGGTCGCGTTGATCGGTCCACTGGCGGCTTCGTTGTCGAGCGCCCAGAGCAGGATCCCGATCTCATCGTGGCGGTGAATCCAGGACATGTACTGCTTGCCGCCGGCAATCGGACCCCCGACGCCCATCTTGAACGGGAGCAGGAGCTCCTTGAGCAGACCCCCGCGGGGATCGAGGACGTGGCCGGACCGGATCATGGCGACCCGGAGGCCGTGCTCCTCGGCCGACCGTGCGGCTGCCTCCCAGCCGATCACGACCTTTGCCAGGAAGTCATCGCCTGGTTCGGCGTCCTCATAGAGAAGTTCGTCACCCCGGTTGCCGTAGTAACCAATCGCGGAGCCGGAAATCAGGGTCCTGGGCCGTTCGTCGAGGGCGGCGATCTTGTCGACCAGGTTCTGGGTGGCCTTGATCCGGCTGCGCGAGATCCGGTCCTTGACCTCGTCGTTCCAGCGCTGGTTTATCGGCTCGCCGGCGAGGTTGATCACCGCATCGACGCCATCGAAGGCCTCCCGCGGCGGGCGCTCCCGCACGGCTTCCCAGCCGTGCCACTCGACCCGGGGCAGGGACTTCGCAGCCCGCTCGGGATCGCGGCTGAGGCCGACCACGGAATCTCCCCGGTCGATCAGTGCGTTGCAGAGTGTGGAACCGATCATGCCGGTTCCGCCGGTGACGAGAATGCGGCCGTGCCGCGTGGAATTCGGTTCAGACATCAGCGTCTAGTTTAGAGTCATGAGTCACCGGTCACGGTCAGGGAGGCGCCGCGAGGGTGAATCATCCGGCCTTTTTCCGTGTTACAGAGGCAGGATCCGGGGTTTCCTGCCACCCGAATCGTCCCGTCCGCCGATGACTCTCGATACTGAAAAGCCCAGGGTCCGTTTCAACACCTTCTCCGGCAGCCTCGGGAGGTTCGCCGGGCCGTGCGTGCTCGCTTTCATTGCCCTGTGCCTGGGAAACCTCCCCGGTCAGGCTTCAGCGGCACCCTCAAAGTGTTTCGGCAAGAAGATCAACAAGGTAGTCAAGGGGAACAACAAGAAGGTCAAGCTCGAGTTCCGGGACGTCGCCTGGATTGCCGGGAACCGGGTAACCGTGACCGCCAGGCCCTACAGCCATATCTGCGCCGATGACGGGCGGCAGATCGTCTACGCCGGCAAGGGGACCTCTTTCACCGACACTGGCTCAGGTGACGACCGGATCGTGCTTCACCCGAAGAGCAACAACAGCAAGGCCTACGGTGGGCCTGGCAACGACGAGATCATCGGGTCGAACGGCCATGACTTCATCTACGGCTCTCCGGTGAACGCCGGTCCGGGCCCTGGCGATTCCGATGAGATGACCGGGCGCGGTGGTAACGACCGGATCTACGACTACGGCGGGACCGGTAACAGGATGCTCGGGGAGAACGGATCGGACAGTCTTTACAGCCGGGGGCAGGCAGTGTCCGAGCTCCACGGCGGCAACGGTTCCGACTTCCTCTACTCGAACGGTGGCCGTACGCCGGACGGGGTGCTCGAGAAGCTGTTCGGCGAGCAGGGCAACGACCGCCTTCTCGCCAACCAGCCCGGAAGCATCGGCCCCGCCTATCTCGACGGAGGCGAAGGTGACGACCAGGTCCACGGCACCTCGGAGGGCGACACGATCATCAACAACTCGGGGATCAAGAAATTCTGGGGCTACGGAGGCAACGACCTCTTCGTGACCAGCGGTCGCGGCCAGGGGACCTTCGAGGGAGGCGAGGGCCGGGACACGATCTCCTTCGCGGCCCACACGCCATCCGAGCGTCCCGGGTCGATCAGCGGCGTCAAGGTCGACCTCGAGGCCGGCACTTCGCTCGGGTTCTCCGGATACGACCTGAACGGGATCGAGAACGTGATCGGCTCTGCGTTCGACGACGAAATCCTTGGCGCACCGGGGGTGGAGAACCGCCTCGAAGGTGGAATCGGTGACGATTTCATCGAAGGCCAGGACAGCGACACAGTCGACGGTGGTCTCGGCGAAAACGAGTGCGCCGGAGGTCAGCTGATCAACTGCAACGATGACTCTCCGGGCAACTCGAGGGTCAGTCAGACCCAGATCGACATCACCGACGGCGGCCTGTTGATCGTGATGGGCAGCGAGTCCGACGACGGTATCTCGATCGGTTACTCGAGGTCAGCCAACAGCTTCGTGGTCGACGTATCCGGTGACTACCTGCCTTCAGGCCTTTGCGACGAAGTCGGGCAGCAAATCAGCTGCCCGGTCGACCGCAACAACCTGAACGGGATGCTCGTCTACGGTGACGACGGAAACGACGCGATCGACCTGGAGGACTCGTTGCCCAGGACGATGACGACGACTGTGAACGGTGGCACCGGCGCCAACGTGATCAACGGCGGGCCCAGCAAAGACTTCATCTCCACGGCGCCGGACAGTGCCGGAAGCATGATCAACGGCGGTGGCGGGCTGGACGTCCTCTATGCCGTGGATCAGGTCACGATCAACGGCGGTGCGGACACGGACGTATTTCGCGTGGTGGACCCCTGCCTCGGAGCGATCCTGAAGGGCGGCAGCGGGACTGACGGCGTCGTCTTCGCGGGGGCGGTCAAGGGGGTGAAGGCGAGCCTGGCCGGCGGCTTCGCGGAGTGGCGGGATGGCGGCTGCCCCGGCCTGCGTACCGCAATCGGGAAGGACATCGAGAAGCTCGAGGGGAGCGAATCGGGCGACTGGTTGATCGTTGGCCCCCGCAACCCCGCCCAGCAGGGCAGGTCGGTCCTTTTCGGCAGGGGAGGCATCGACACCTTTGATGCCCGCAACGGTTCTGCCGACACGATCACGACCGGTGCCGGCGGAAGGAAGAACAAGGTCATGGCCGACAGGATCGACAAGGTGATCTGGGGTTACGGACTCGCCGGGTACTAGGTCCCCCGGTCCGGACCGCAACAAGGCCCCGCGCCGGGTGCTGTCTAAGGTAGGTATTCATGACCAGGGTCACCTTCGGGATACGGACTTCGACCATGGCGCCGCTGGCGGTCTGCCTGGCGGTTCTCCTGTCGATGCTCGTTTCGGGTCCGGTCGATGGCGCCGATGCGCGGCCGACGAAGTGTTTCGGCAAGAAGGTGAATCGCGTAGTCACCGGCCAGGACAGGACCGTCCGACTCAAATTCAGGGACGTGACCTGGGTTGCCGGAGAACGCATCACCGTGATCGGTAAGCCATTCAGCCGGATATGTGCGGGGGAGGGTTCCCAGGTGATCCGGGCCGGAAAGGGCATTTCATTCACCAGCGCGGGTCCCGGCAACGACCGCATCTACGCCGAGAAGGGTGACGCCACCGTCCACGGCGGGCCGGGCAACGACCGGATCGAGACCGAGAAGGGAAACAGGCTCAGGGTTTTCGGGGATGCGGGCAATGACCAGATCAGGACCGGGCGCGGAAACAGCGTCAGGGTCGAGGGCGGTCCTGGCAACGACAGGGTCCGCCTGCACACGAAAACTTCCAGGGGCGTGGTCTACGGGGGACTCGGAAACGACTACCTGGTCGGATCCAAGAGCCACGACCGTATCTTCGCCAGTCCGACCCGCAACCCCCGTGGGCTGTCCGACCGGGACCGGGTCTTCGGCAACGGCGGCAACGACCGGATCTTTGACTACTCCGGAACCGGCAACCGCCTATACGGCTTGACCGGATCCGATCAGATCCACAGCCTCGGCAACGCCGTCTCGGAAATCCATGGCGGAAACGGCACCGACTTCCTGTTCTCGAACGGCGGCGTAACGGCCAGCGGAGTCAGGGAGAAACTCTTCGGTGAGCAGGGCAACGACCGACTCAGGGCTGACCGACCGAACAACAACGGGCCGGCATACCTGGACGGGGGCGAAGGCGACGACTGGGCCTGGGGAACCCCCCGGGACGACACGATCATCACCCACTCCGGGATCAAGAAGCTCTACGGGAACAACGGCGATGACCTGTTCGTCACCACCGGCAGGGGGCTGGCGCGGGTGAATGGCGGGGCCGGGCGGGACACGATCTCCTATGCCGCCCACACGCCGCCCGGGGGGCGCCGGATCGACGGCGTGATCATTGACCTTGCGGCCGGAACCTCACTCGGAACGACCCGCTACCAGCTCACATCGCTCGAGAACGTGATCGGTTCGGCCTTCGACGACGAGATCACTGCGGCCCCCGGAGTCAACAACGAAATACAGGGCGGTCTCGGGGATGACCTGATCATCGGCAACGGCCGCGACGATGACACCGGCGACGGTGGACTCGGAAACAACGACTGTTCCGGCCTTTCCAAATCCAGCCGCTGCAACGGGGACTCGCCGGGGAATTTCGGCCGGCAGCGCACTCTCGTCGACATCAACGAAGGCGGCTTCCCCGTCGTGATGGGCGGAACTGCCGGTGACCAGGTGACGATCAGCTACAGCGTCGGAAGCCAGACCTTCCGCGTCAACGTTGCGGGCGGGGGAGTCCCCTCCGGCCAATGCCGCGCAGCCGGGCCGGATGCCAACGAGAACCTTCCCGAGATCATCGACTGCCCTGCCGACAAGAACAATCTCGACGGCATGCTGGTCTACGGCGACGAAGGGGCCGACGAGATCCGGCTGACCAATTCGATCCCGAAGAATCTTTCGACGACCCTGAATGGCGGGACCGGTCGAAACGAGATCCGGGGCGGGCCCAGCAAGGATTTCATCTCGACCAGCTACGGAAGCGCCGGCAGCGTGATGTTCGGCGGGGGCAACAACGACCTGATCTACGTGAATGACAGAGTCGAGGTACACGGCGGAGAGGGCACCGATCACGCACACATTCTCGCCCCCTGTTCCGGTTCGTTTGCGGATGGCGGGCCAGGCAACGACAGCGCAGTTTTCGCTGGCTCTCCCCGGGGCGTGAAGGCCGACCTCGGGAAGGGGTTCGTCGAGTGGATGAACGGAAACTGTGCCTCCCGCACGCGTTTCGCTCCGACTATTGAACGGCTCGAAGGCAGTCCCCATGCCGACTGGTTGATCCTCGGCAAGCGTCACCGGGCGCAGCAGGGCAAGTCATCGCTCCTGGGCCGCGAGGGGATCAACATTCTTGACTCCAAGAACGGCCGCCGGGACACGGTGACGACGGGCCCCGCAGCGCGCCGCAACAAGGTGATCCGGGACCGCATCGACAAGGTCGTCTGGGGCTGGGGTCTCGCCGCTTTCTGATGGGTAGTTCCGGTCGAGACCCGCGGCGCGAACTCGCGCCGGATGAGCTTCCCGAGCGCCAGTTCGCGGGACTGCTGAAGTCGGTTGTGGTTCCGAGGCCGATCGCCTGGGTCTCTACTACTTCGACGGACGGGATTGACAACCTCGCACCGCATTCCTTCTTCACTTTCGCTTCGGAAGTGCCGCCAATCATCCAGTTCACTTCGATCGGCCGCAAGGACTCGTGGGAGAACGCGACCGAAACCGGGGAGTTCGTGGTCAACCTGGCCAACCTGGAGAATCTCGAGGCCATCAACGAGTCGGGGACCGGGTACCCGCCGGACGAGGACGAGTTCGCCGCGCTTGGCATCGAGCGGGAGCCCTCGATGGTTGTGAAACCGCCCCGGGTGGCGGGGTCACCGGTGGCGATCGAGTGCCTCACGCATGGCACCGTGGAATTCGGGGAGTCTGTGGTCGTGTTCGGGAGGGTCGTGCACGTGGCGATCAGCGAGTCCGTTCTCGACGGTGACCATCCGGACATCGGCCGGCTGGCGCCGATGGCGCGCCTGGGGCGAAACGAGTGGTCAGAGATCGGCCGGATTCATCGGATCGACCGCATCCCGCTCGATCAGGCCAGGCGTTCCGGCGACTAGCCGAGAGTGGCGAAGGCGCCGGTTTCGACGTTGAACCTGGCTTCCCCGGCCCGCTTGGCTTCCTGAACGACCGCCTCCGCGACCCTGGGCGCGACGTCACGGTCGAACACGGAGGGGATGATGTAGTCCTCGGACAGGTCGTCGCCAACCACGTCCGCGATCCCGCGGGCCGCGGCCATCTTCATCTCCTCGGTGATCTGGGGAGCACCGGCATCCAGCGCGCCACGGAATATCCCGGGGAAGCAGAGGACGTTGTTGATCTGGTTCGGGTAGTCGGAGCGGCCGGTGGCCATTATCCGGACGTACCGTGCGGCTTCCTCGGGTGAAACCTCGGGGTCCGGGTTGGACATGGCGAAGACGATCGGGTCACGGTTCATCTTGCCCAGCGATTCCGGCTGAATGATTCCGGGTCCCGACAGGCCGACGAAGACGTCCATGCCCTCGATCACCTCGTCCGGAGTGCCCAGCAGGTGGTCGGGGTTCGAGTTCTCCGCGAACCATTTCTTGATCCCGGTCAACTCACCGGCCTGATAGTCCTCGCGGGTGGTGGAGAGGGCACCCTTGCGGTCGCATCCGACCACGTGGGTCAGGCCGGCGGCGAGCATCATCTTTGTGACCGCGATCCCGGCCGCGCCGAGGCCGACCATCAGCACCCGAAGCTCCTCGATCGGCTTGTCAATGATCTTCAGGGCGTTGAACAACGCCGCCATGGTGACGACGGCGGTTCCGTGCTGGTCGTCATGGAACACCGGGATGTTGATCAGCTCCTTTAGGCGGTCCTCGATCTCGAAGCAGCGCGGGGCGGAGATGTCCTCGAGGTTGATCCCGCCAAAGGTCGGGGCCATCAGTTCAACGGCACGAACGATCTCATCCGGATCCTTGGTGTTCAGGCAGATCGGGAAGGCGTCGACACCCGCAAATTCCTTGAAGAGCATCGCCTTGCCCTCCATGACGGGCATAGCCGCCTCGGGCCCGATGTCGCCGAGTCCGAGCACAGCGGTGCCGTCGGAGACGACCGCGACCGTGTTCTTCTTGATCGTGTACTCGAATGCGAGCTGGGGATCCTTGTTGATCGCCGTGCAGACCCTGGCCACGCCCGGGGTGTAGGCCATCGAGAGGTCGTCACGGGTCTTCAGGGGGTACTTGTTCTCGACCGAGACCTTGCCGCCCCGGTGCATCTGCATGGTGCGGTCGGTGTACTCCATGACCCGGGCACCGCGGATCGAACCGAGACCGCGAAGGATTCGCTCCCAGTGCTCCTGGTCGACCGCGTCGATCGTGAACTCACGGACCCGCTTCCCTTCCCCGCCTGCGCCGGGAATCAGGTCTACTCCTACGAGCTGGCCACCCGCTTCCGCTACCGATGCGGTCAGCTTGCCAAGGGGCTCCTGACGGGCATCGAGTTCGACTCTGACGGTGACGCTGTACTGGGCTGAAACTGGTGGCATCCGTACATCTTATTTGGGACTTGCCACCGGACCTGTCCCGACTGGCCGAAGACCTATGATCGTCAGGTGGCTGAAGAGAATCCATCCCTGTTCCTGATCGACGGCAACAGCATGGCCTACCGGGCCTTCTTCGCCCTGCCGGATTCGATGGCCACGGCTGACGGAAGGCCCACCAACGCGATCTTCGGACTTGCCTCGATGCTGGTCAAGCTGATCTCGGATTACCGGCCCCGCCAGATTGCCGTTGCCTGGGATGCCGGTATGTCCGGCCGCGAGGTGGTCTATCCGGAGTACAAGGCGCAGCGCCCTCCCAAACCGGACCTGCTTCGTCAGCAGTGGCCCCACCTGCTCGAGATGGTCGAGGCCTTCGGTTACACGAACGTGAAGGTCGACGGATATGAGGCCGACGACGTGATCGCGACCCTGACCCGCAAGGCGAGCGCCGTGAACATTCCCGTGGTCGTGGTGACCGGTGACCGCGACGCGTACCAGCTCGTGACCGACACCGTTCAGGTCATGAGCACTTCCCGGGGGGTTACCGAGACCAAGCTGTACGACCGCGAAGCGGTTCGCGAGCGTTACGGCGTATATCCCGAACTGGTCACTGACCTGATGGGCCTGCGCGGCGACACATCCGACAACATTCCCGGGGTTCCCGGGATCGGCGAGAAGACCGCCGCACAACTGCTCGACCAGTTCGGCTCCCTCGAGGAGATCCTCGCCAACGTCGACAAGGTCTCGGGCAAGAAGCGCAAGGAGAACCTGACCGAGTTCGCCGAGGACGCCCGCATCTCGAAGCAACTGGCGACGATGGATTTCGAAGTCGAGACGGGCATCGATATCGACGAGCTGATGGCCCAGGTGCCTGATCGGGAGGGCCTCAGAGCCTTCATGACCGATTTCGAACTTCGCGCGGCAATGAACCGGCTCGAGGAAGCCCTCGGGGACGGGGAGATTCCAGGCGTCTCCGAGGATGCACCTGCCCCGACCGAGGTCGAGGTTTCCGCCGGAGGGGTGGGGGACCTCGCTGACGGCCCGATCGCGGTCGAGCTTTACGGGGGCTGGGCGGCTACCGACGGCAGCAAGGTCGTGGGCGGAGAAGCGGATGCCGCGGAGTTCGCCGGCATGGTCCAGGGCAAACCACTCGTGGGCCACGACATCAAGGCGATCGGTGGCCAGCGGGTCGGGCTTCTCGCCGCCCTTGAAGCGACCGAACAGGGTCCCGTGATTGCTCACGACACGCTCGTTGCGGCCTACCTTCTGGAACCCGCCAGGCGCAACTATCACCTCGACGAACTGGCAGTTCAGGCCGGGCTCGCTCCATCCGGGATCGACGGTGACGAAGGACAGATGTCACTGATCGCCGACGAGCAGGACTCCGGCTCGATCGCCCCGGAGATCGCCGCGACCGTCTGGAACCTGGCTCAGGTTCAGAGGCCCAAACTGGAAGAAGCCGGTCTGGTCGACCTGCTGGAGAAGATCGAACAGCCACTCATCAGAGTCCTCGCCGCCATGGAGAGGATCGGTCTGAAGCTCGACCGGGAACGGGTGGCCGAGATGGCCGCGGGACTCGAGGACCGCATCCTCGAACTCGAACGCGAGATTCACGAGCTGGCCGGTCGCGAGTTCACGATCGGCTCCCCGCAGCAGGTCGGACAGGTCCTTTTCGAGGAGCTGGGACTGACCAGGAAACGGCGGGGCAAGACCGGCTTCTCGACTGATGCCAGGGTTCTCGCTCAGATCCGGGGCGAACACGCGATCGTCGCCCTGATCGAAGAATGGCGGGAGCTCACGAAGTTGAAGAACACCTATCTCGAGCCGCTGCCGGCCGCTATCGATCCGGCCACGGGCCGCGTTCACACGACTTTCATGCAGACCGCAGCTCCGACCGGCCGGATCTCTTCGATTCAGCCAAACCTTCAGAGCATTCCGATCAGGTCAGATGTGGGTCGCCCGCTACGAGGCTGTTTCGTGGCCGAGCCGGGCAATCTGCTCGTTTCACTCGACTACAGCCAGGTCGAGCTTCGCGTACTGGCCCACGTCGCCGACGAGGAAGTCCTCAAGGGCTTCTTCCGGGCCGGCGAGGACGTCCATTCCGCGACGGCCGCCCAGGTCTTCGAGATCGACCCCTCGGAAGTCGATGAATCACAGCGCTCGAAGGCGAAGATGGTCAATTTCGGAATCGTCTATGGGCTGACCGGGTTCGGCCTCGCCGACCGGCTGAACATTCCCCGCTCCGAAGGAGACGAATTCGTGAAGCGCTATCACGAGCGATTCCCGGCGGTTACCGCTTTCCGCGAGAGAGTGGTAGAGGAGGCGACCGAGACCGGATTCGTGAAGACCCTGCTCGGGAGGCGTCGTCCGCTTCCCGAACTTCGTTCAAACCAGGCCCAGACCCGGGCCCAGGGCGTGCGTCTGGCGATGAACACTGTGGTCCAGGGTACGGCCGCAGACATCATCAAGATTGCGATGATCCGCTGCCACGATTCCCTGCTCGAGCAGGGGCTCTCCAGCCGCCTGGTCCTCCAGATTCACGACGAACTTCTTTTCGAAGGACCCGCCGAAGAGGCAGACGCCGTGACCGAACTGGCACGACGGGAAATGGTCGGTGCCTACGAACTCGACCCGCCACTCGAGGTCGAGGCCGGCAAGGGAGAGAGCTGGCTGGCCGCGAAGTAGCCGACCACGGGCTCCAATCCAGTGAGTGAGTCCCTGGTCGTCCTCCTGATGGTCCTCGTCGGGGTCCAGTTCGCAGCCCAGGCTCCCGTCAACGGGGGGCTAGGCAGGACCACAGGGCCACTCGTGGCCGCGATGATCTCGTTCCTGGTCGGGAACGTGTTGCTGCTCCTGATCGTCTCCGCCGCGGGTCAGATGGGCAGCTTCTCGTCGATTGGCGAGGCGCCCCTCTGGCAACTTGCTGGAGGAGTGATCGGGGCCACCTACGTTGCCCTCGCCGCCACGACAATCGCCCGCATCGGTGCCGGGGTGATCGCCGCGGTGACGGTGACCGGCCAGCTCGCCTGCTCGGTCGTGATCGATCACTACGGCTGGTTCGGCATCGAGGTTCACGACGTCTCGGGCCCCCGGATCTTCGGTCTGGTGCTGCTGCTGACCGGGGCGATGGCGATGCTGTACAGCCGTGAGGAAGCTTCGAAGGAGGGTGCCGGGGGCCGGAGCCTGCGCCTTCTGGCGACCGGGGCGGCCAATCGCGAACGCCTGCTGATCAGCCTGGTGATCTTCCTTTCTTCCCTGACCGTCGGCATCCAGCATCCCCTCAACTCGGAACTCGCCCGGACGATCGGTGAGCTGCCCGCGGGGCTCGTCAACTTCACTGTCGGCAGCATCCTGCTTGCGGGCCTGGTCATCCTCTCCGGCCAGATCCGGTCGGTCCTGAAGGCGAGAGAGGCTCGACCGCAGTACTTCCTCGGGGGATCGGCGTGGGCGCCTCGCTCTCTGCAGTCACGGTGATTGGTGCGGCCGGCCTGACCGCGGCGCTGGTGACCGGACAGATGGTCGGGTCGCTCTTTCTCGACCGTTTCGGGATCTTCGGCCTGACCCGGATCCCGATCGACCGGATCCGCATCGCCGCGGTCTTCGCCCTGCTCGCCGGCACCTACCTCGCGACCGGCTGACGGACCCCGCATGGGAGGATTGCCGCATGGCCGGAACCGTTGCCTGGATTTCGATCGCTCCAGTGAAGGGGATGCGCATCCTTGGCCGCGATCGGGTTGAACTGACCCCGGACGGCGTTCCGGGTGACCGCGCCTTCTTTGTCGTCGACGCTTCCGGAGCGATGGTCAACGGCAAGCGATTCGGATCCCTGATGGAGATCGTGCCTGACCACGACCGGGCGAAAGGCAGGCTCTCTCTTACGTTCCCGGACGGTTCGGTCGTCGAAGGCGAGGTTGGATCAGGGCAACCGGAACCGGTCACCTTCTTTGGCCAGCCCGAGAGCGCGCGGCCCGTAACAGGCGGCTTCTCGGCGGCGATCTCCGCCCACACCGGAGCCGACCTCCGGCTGATGGTCCGCCCTGAGGGTCGTGCGGGTGTCGACCGGGGTAGATGGGGAGCCGTGACCCTGCTCGGTGTCGCGTCACTGGAACGACTGCGTGAGGCTGGCCGGGAGTTCGGCCAGGGCGATTCGGTGACCGGTGATCCCGACCCCGGACCTATCGACCAGCGGCGCTTCCGTATGACCATCGGGGTTGACGGAATATCGCCGTACGAGGAGGACGGATGGGCTGGCAGGGAGGTGAGGGTCGGCGAAGCCGTGATCCGGGTCGGTGCGCATGTCGGTCGTTGCGCCGTGACGACGCGCGACCCGGAGTCGGGTCAGACCGATCTCAGGACCCTCCATTTCCTCAAGCACTCCAGGGAAGAGGTCGACTCCTTCGAGTCGCTGCCATTCGGCGTCTACGGCGAGGTACTCGAGCCCGGTGCCGTCGAGCTGGGCGCCCCTGTGCTGATCGCCGGGTGACTCTCAGTCGCCGCCGGGGCGGGGGCAGGCCTCGGGCGGGGAATCCTTCGGCTCCGATGCTTTCGCAGTTCCGGTCGACCAGTCGGCCCTGGCGTGCTGGCGGCGGGACAGCAGGACGAAGGGCAGGGCGAGCACGGAGAGCCCGGCCCCGTACAGATAGGAGGTCGCGTAACCCGATGCGTCCGCCGCACGCGCCAGGGCCGGCTGTATGACCACCCCGCCTGATGATCCGAGCATCGAGTCGAAGGAGAGGATGGTTGCGCGCTGACGCGAGGGAATCATCCCGTTGATGTAGGACTGGCGAATCGGCATCGCACCTGCCGAGAGCATGGCCCAGATGGCGATCAGCCCTACCGCCAGCCAGAACTGGTCGGTCAGTCCGATCAGGGCGAGCGCACAGGCTCCAGCCCCTATCGCCAGCAGGAGGGCGGTGGTCCGGAGCCGGAAGACGTGCCGGATTCGTGGCGCCAGGAAGCCACCGATGATCTGCGAGCCTGCCACCAGGGCGGCCGTGATGCCGGCGATTCCATAGGCGGCGGGGTCGTTGACCAGTTCGAGCAGGTACGGCTGGAGCGCGTAAAAGGCGTAAATGCCGACTCCCGCAGTGAATGGCGCCGAAAGCATGATCCACCTGACTGGCGCCACCCTGAGCCCGTAGGTGACTGAGTCGCCGGTGATCTTCTTCATCTCCACGTACAGGCCGCCGGTCCGTCGCTGCGGGCTGAAGCCGATGTCCTTCATGGCCCGCGCCGCGAAGGCGAACATCCCCGCGAGGACCAGGGCCCGGAGCAGGTACGGCACCCCGAGGTCGGTCAGCTGGGCGACGTATCCGCCGATCACCGAGCCCGTGAGCATCCCGACTCCGACGACCATCTGGCCCCGGCCGAAGATCTGTTCGAGGTCTCCGGTGAAACCGGTTGCGGCGAGCGCGTCGACAAGCCAGGCCTCGACCGCGCCGGAGAAGAAGGTGAATCCCAGACCGAGGAGCAGCGAGACACCCGCCCATGCCCAGAATGGCCCGCCGATCTCCCAGAGCATCACGTAAAGGAGGGTGGTGACCATCAGGGTCAGGGTGCCCGCCATGTAGGAAACCCGACGGCCGATGGTGTCCGCCACCACTCCCGTCGGGATCTCGAAGATCACCATCCCGGCCGTGAAGAAGGCGTTGGCGGCGAAGGCCTCGAGGTTCGAGAGACCGGCGTCGAGCAGGAAGATCGTGTTGATGCCCCAGATGAAAGAGGCGGCCAGGGTGTTTCCCAGCATCAGGGTCAGATAGGTGCGCTGGACCTTTCTCGGACCTGTCTTCACGCGGAGACCGTACCCGTACCGGGGACCGGTGAATTCCCCGGGTTGTCGCCGGGGGTGTCTTTTCGCCTAATCTGATGACCATGATTGAGGCGAAGAGACTTCTGGCTGTCCTTTTCGTACTTCTGACCGCTGTGGGCGTCGCTGCCTGCGGATCGGACTCCGGATCTTCGGACGGCGACACGGGGAACCCGGAGGTGGAAGGAGTCACCTGGCAGGTGATGAACCTCGCGACTCAGGGCGCGGCGACCAGTCTGCCCGCCGGGGTCGAAGCACCGACCCTCGAGATCAGCGACGGAATGGCCCAGGTATTTGCCGGCTGCAACAGCGGTTCGGGCGAGGTCCAGGTCAACGAGCAAACGCTGGATTTCGGGCCGATCGCGATGACCAAGAAGTCTTGTGGCCCGGTCGAAAACCAGATCGAGTTCCTGGTCAACAAGGTCCTCCAGGGAGAAGTGACCTACGAGGTGAACGCGGACGGCAACCTCGTGATCGAGCGCAAGGGCAACAGTCTCGTTTACACCCCCGGCTAGCAACCCGCCAGCCCTCGGTTTTACCTACCGTCAAATCTGAGTTCAGGGTTTCACGCTCTGTCCAACTTTCGGGGTCGGCAGGGGCGTTAGCCTGAAACTGACCCGATTCCCCGAGGAGGAGCCCATGACCGTCACGACCGAGACCGCTACGACCACGCTGAAGAACTACGTCGGAGGTAGATGGGTCGAGGCCGAGGGCGCGGAACTCCACGACGTGATCAATCCGGCCAGCGGGGAAGCCATCTCGCGCGTGCCGTACTCCACCGCCGGCCATCTCGACGAGGCCGTGAGGGTTGCCCGCGAGGCACTCCCGGTCTGGCGCGGCGTCAGCACGATCGCCCGCGCAAGGATGCTTTTCACTCTGAGGGAGAAGCTCGAGGCCCGCAAGGACGAGATCGCCCGATCCGTGGTGGCCGAGATGGGCAAGACG
>DAIQCC010000003.1:144336-155189 GCA_036780865.1 Solirubrobacterales bacterium
CCGACGCGACCGCCGAGGTCGGCCGGATGATCGAGATGGTCGAAGCCGCGACCGCGATCCCGACCACCATGCAGGGCAAGGTTCTCGAGGATGTCGCCCGCGGGGTTGACGCCGAGACGATCCGCCAGCCGGTCGGTGTCTGCGGGATCATCGCTCCCTTCAACTTTCCAGCGATGGTGCCTTTCTGGTTCCTGCCCTTCGCGATCGCCTGCGGCAACACTGTCGTTCTCAAGCCTTCCGAGCAGGTGCCGATGACCCAGCAGAAGGTGTTCGGGATCATCGACGAACTTGACCTTCCGCCGGGGGTCGTCAACCTGGTCAACGGGAGCCGCGAAGTGGTCGAGGGGATGCTCGACCATCCCGGAATCGACGCCATCTCCTTCGTCGGCTCGGCTCCGGTCGCCCAGCTGGTCTACGAGCGCGCCGCCCAGACCGGCAAGCGGGTCCAGGCTCTGGGAGGCGCCAAGAACCACATGGTGATCTGCCCCGACGCAGTGGTTGAGCCCACCGTCAATGGCCTGATCGGCTCCGGTTTCGGTGCCGCCGGGCAACGCTGCATGGCCGGTTCGGTGATCGTCACCGTCGGCTCGGCGCACGACAACGTGATCCCGAAGCTGGTCGAGGAGTCGAAGAAGCTCCACGTCGGCGACGGGATGGAGGACGGGACCGATGTCGGCCCGGTCATCTCCTGCGACGCCCGCGACCGCATCAACGGCTGGATCGACCGCGCGGTCAAGGACGGGGCCGAGGTCCTGCTTGACGGTCGCAACCCGGAAGGGGCCGACCCCGAGGGCTCATACGTCGGGCCGACGATCCTCGACAAGGTCAAGAAGGACGACCCGATCGTCTCCGAAGAGGTATTCGGGCCGGTCCTGGCGGTCGTCAACGTCGACACCCTCGAGGAAGCGATCGACATGGTCAACGCCAGCCCGTTCGGCAACGGCGTCTCGATCTTCACCGAGTCCGCCTCGGCGGTCCGCAAGTTCCGCCACGACGTGGAAGTGGGAATGGTCGGCGTGAACATCGGGGTCGCGGCACCGGTCGCCTTCTTCCCCTTCTCGGGCTGGAAGGCCTCATTCCTTGGCGACCTCCATGCCCACGGCCTCGATGGTGTCGAGTTCTTCACCCGCAAGAAGACGATCACCAGCCGCTACTTCTCCGGCGGCCACGAATCAGGCTCCTACTTCGTGGAGAGATAAGGAGTCGGCGAGCTTCGCTCCGCCTCCCAGTGGGACCCGCCAGCCCACCGAAACACCTATGGATGGGCTGGCTCTGCCCTAGGCGGCTACGGGCGATTTGGCCTTCAACGCCCGGGTCGCGAGGGCGGCGAATTCAGGTGGGGCTATGTCGAGGTAGCGGTTGAAGGCGTAGTCACCTGAGCCCCCGGCCTTGAAGGACGCGGCCAGGGTCGGCTTGACCAGGCGGGGCGGGATCTTCGGCAGCAGCTTCTGGGCCCGGAGCAGCCAGTCGAATGCCCACTGGTGACCGGCGCTGAAGCCGTGGTAGTCCCGCAGGGCTTCCTCCCGGGACTTTCGGCCATCGACGACCTCGCGCAGTTCCATGCCAAGCGCCGCGCCGAAGTAGAGAGCGGGACGGATCCCCTCCGCGGTCAGCGGAAAGCAGTGCCCCGCCGAATCGCCGGCAAAGAAGACACCGTCACCGGTCGCGGGCCGGAGCTTGTGGGGAATCCAGTTGCCCTGGTAGGCGGACTTGCCAACCTCGATGTCATCGGCCAGCAGGTCGGTGGTCGGGCGAACCGGGAAGTGGGGGTCAAAGGAACCGACGCCGACACGCACCTCGTCGCCGGCTGGGAATGACCAGCCATATCCGGCCGGGACGTAGCGCCGGTTGATGAAGACCTCGAGATCCACGTTGCCGCCCGGAGGGTGAACTTCCAGGCCCCGCGACAGCGGCGCATCGGGTGGCTGGTAATGCGCTCCGGCCGCCAGGACCCGCTTCCAGCCGAGTGAATCGACGACCAGGGGGGCTTCGATCGAGCCGCGGTCGGTGTCAATCACCAACGGTACGCCCGTGGCCGGGTCACCGTCGGCGGCGCGGCCGTTCACCTTGGCGGTCTCGAATTCCGCATCACACTGGGCCCAGAGCATCTCGCAGAAGGACGGGTAGTCGAAGGTGGAAAAGGACCAGGGAACCGGCAGGCGAATCGAGCCGTGCGCAGTATGGATCAGGACCGAATCGAAGCGCTGCTTTTCCGACTCGAGCAGGCCCAGCTCTTCAAGCCATGCCGTGGGGATCGCGCAGGCCGAGGTCTGGCGCTCGCCGATTTCGTAACGGTCGATGACCAGCACGTTCGCGCCGGAGCCGGCGAGCTGCCGGGCAGCCATCAGACCGGCAAAACTCGCTCCGCAGATCAGAACGTCCCGCGAACCACTCAGATCGGTCCGCTCATCACCACGCTTGGTAGCCCGTTTCGCCATCCGCAGGAGGGTACCCAAGGATCAAGCCCGAGGTACCTCCCACAGAGCCGGCCCATCCGTTCCCTTCTTCTGTGGGCCGGCGGGTTCATCTTGGAGGCGGGGCGAAGCTCGCCGACTGCAGAAGATGCGCGAAGCTCGCCGACTTCCCATTTTCTGCCATCATCCCCGGACTGTGACTACTACTGAAACCACACTCCAACCCGCCCCAGAGGGGGTTCCGGTCGAAGGCTCAAACGGCCTGCTGATCAATGTTGACGGCCGGATCATTCCTAACTATGCAGCGACGATCGTCTCCTTCGAGGAAGGCGACGTCGTAAACGGCAAGGTCGTTCGCATCGACCGTGACGAGGTTCTGCTCGACATCGGATACAAGTCCGAAGGGGTCATTCCCGCAGGCGAGCTCTCGATCCGGAAGAACGTCGACACCTCGGAAGAGGTCGAGCTCGGCGAAGAGATCGACGCCCTCGTCGTCACCAAGGAAGACTCTGAAGGCCGCCTGATCCTTTCCAAGAAGCGCGCCCGCTTCGAGAAGGCGTGGCGCAAGATCGAGACTGCCGCCGAGAACGGCGAACCGGTCGAAGGCAACGTGATCGAGGTCGTCAAGGGCGGCCTGATCCTCGACCTCGGCATCCGGGGCTTCCTGCCTGCTTCGCTGGTAGACATCCGCCGGGTCCACAACCTCGACGAGTTCATGTCCCAGACGCTCGAATGCAAGGTCATCGAGCTCAACCGCAGCCGCAACAACGTCGTGCTTTCCCGTCGCGCCGTGCTCGAAGAGGAGCGCAAGGAAGTCCGCGACCAGATTCTCGACCGTCTGCAGCCGGGCGAGGTCGTCGAGGGCAAGATCTCGAACATCGTCGACTTCGGCGCGTTCGTGGACCTCGAGGGCATCGACGGCCTGATCCACATCTCCGAACTTTCCTGGAGCCACGTCAATCACCCGTCCGAGGTGGTTGCGATCGGCGACACGGTCAAGATCAAGGTGCTCGACATCGACCGCGACCGCCAGAGGATCTCGCTGGGGCTCAAGCAGACCCAGGAGGATCCGTGGCAGCGCGTCGTTTCGACCTACCGGTCCGGCGACGTGCTCGAAGGCACGGTCACCAAGGTCGTCTCCTTCGGCGCGTTCGTCGAGATCCTCGACGGGGTCGAGGGTCTGGTCCACATTTCGGAACTCGCCGACCACCATGTCGAGAACCCCTCCGAAGTGGTCGAGCTGGGCGCCAGCCTCAACGTCAAGATCCTCGAGATCGACGAGGAGCGCCGTCGTCTTTCGCTCTCGATCAAGCGGGTCGAAGGCCAGAACATGCTGCTGAAGGATCTGGGCGCAGCCCTGGCGGCCGCTTCCGGCACGACTGAAGCAACAGACACCACCGACACCACGGAGGGGGCTCCCGAGCTCGGTCTGTCCGAGGAAGTGTTCTCGGAGGAAGCCGATTCGGCGGAGGAAGTTGCTCCCGAGGTCGAAGCGGTGGTCGATGAAGCGATCGCCGAGGCCGCGGTGGCCGACGCTGCCGAAGAGGCCGCCGCCGAAGACGAAACTCCCGAAGAGGTTGTCGAAGACGCTGTCGCCGAAGTCGAGATCGAAGCTGCCGCCGACGAAGCAGCTGCCGAAGAGGCAGTCGTCGAAGAAGCCGAAGAGATCACCGAAGAGGCAGCCGACTCCGCTGAAGGAGAAGAACAGTCCTGACCATCGGACTGACCGGGGGCGTAGCTGCCGGTAAGTCCGAGGCACTGAGCGCCTTTGGGCGGCTCGGCGCGGCCACTATCTCTGCCGATCAGGTCGTTCACGACCTGCTCGACAGGGAGCCGCTGCTGAGTCGCCTCAAGGAGCGCTGGGGCGAAGAGGTGGCGCCGGAAGGCAGGGTCGACCGTGCGGTGATCGGGGCCCGGGTCTTCAACGATCCGGCCGAACTCTCCTGGCTCGAGGCCCAGATTCATCCGCTGGTCGGCGGCGAGCTGCTCGGCTGGCTGGACGGTCTCGACCCCGCGACGAAGTTCGCGGTCGCCGAGATCCCGCTGCTGTTCGAGGGCGAGATGCACCAGCGCTTTGATCACACGGTCGCGATCGTTGCCCATGAAGACCTGCGCCAGGAACGGGCCCGTTCCCGCGGTCACGAGGGCGTGGAGGGTCGCGAAGCGAGGCAATTGAGCCAGTCGGAAAAGGCTGCCCGCGCCGACACGGTGATCGAGAACGACGGGACCCCGGCCGAGCTGGAGGCGAAGCTGGCAGCGCTGCTCGAATCCTTCGAGTCAGAGTTGACGACCGGCGGACAAAGCTAGTCTGTAAGGCCACCCCGAATGGCCCAGAACCGATACTCAACTTCGGGCGCCAGGCGCCGCCCGTCCCCGGCTCCGCGCTCGAGGGATGCCAAGCCGCGCACCGGCGCCGGCCGTGCCTTCCTGATCCTGGTCGGGCTGGTCATGGTCGGGATCGTCGCGATCCTGATCATCAGCGGCCTGGCGGGCAAGGGAATCAAGGAAGTAACTCTGCCGCTCAAGCATGAGGACGTAATCCGCCAGCAGTCGGAGGAAAAGGGGGTGGACGCAGCCCTGATCGCGGCGGTCATCTATTCCGAGTCGCAGTTCGTCGACCAGACATCGCATGCGGATGCCCGTGGATTGATGCAGATCACTCCCCAGACGGCCCAGGAGATCGAGAAACTCAGCGGCGGAACCACTTTCAGGCTCGAGGATCTCAGGGATCCGGAGCTGAACATCCGTTACGGCACCTTCTATCTGGCCCACCTGATCGAGATGTACGACGGCGACGTCGTGGCGGCACTCGCCGCCTACAACGCCGGGCCCGGCAACGCTGATGCGTGGGGCGGTGCCAGCATGACGATCGACGACATCACCTTCCCCGAGACCGAGGCCTATGTGAAGAAGGTGCTCGAGAAGCAACGCGAGTACAAGCACGAGTACTCCCTGGAACTGGGGTACTGATGAACCTGCGGACGATCGCACTCGCCGGTGCGGTCGGACTGGTTCTCGCCGACTCGTCGATCGTCGTTCTCGCCCTCCCGGAGATCTTTCGCGAGTTCGACACCAGCATCTCAGGGGTTTCGTGGGTCCTGATCATCTTCAACCTGGTGCTGGCCATCCTCGCCGTGCCCGCGGCTCACCTGGCCCGGCGCTTCGGTCCGGGCCGCTCGGCCGCACTGGGCCTGGCGGTCTTCGCCGGCGGCAGCCTGGTCTGCGGACTGGCGACAGGCCTCGGGCCCCTGCTTACGGGACGGGCCGTCCAGGCCGCCGGCGGAGCCGTCGCCGTCGTCGCTGCCCTTGAGCTCATGGTCTCGACGTTCGGTGACAACCGTCGGGCGATCGCTACCTGGGTCGGTGCCGGGGCGATCGGGGCTGCGGTCGGGCCGGGTCTGGGAGGCCTGTTGACCGAACTCGTTTCCTGGCAGTCGATCTTCCTCGTCCAGGTCCCGGTGGCGATCGTCGCGGGTGTCCCCCTCAAGGACATCGTGATCCAGGAAACCCGGGAGTGGAGGGTGCCGGACCCCGTAGCCGCCATCGACGGAAACAGGCCGCACCTGCCGGCAAACCTTGCCCTTGCCCTGGTCTCCGCATCGATCGCTGCGACCCTGTTCCTGATTGTGCTGATGCTGATCGAGGGCTGGTTGCTGACCCCGATCGAAGCGGCCCTGGTCGTCACTGTGCTGCCGGTGGCGGCGCTCATCGGCTCGAGGATCGGGCATGGCATCGAATCGGAGCGATTGCGGGCGGCAGCGGGCGCAATACTCCTCGCCGGCGGCCTGGCCGCACTGGGACTGCTGCCAAAAGCGGAGGTCTGGCTGGTGATTCCGCCCCAGATCCTCGCCGGCATCGGCCTCTCGCTGGTGCTGTCAGCGCTCACCGAAGCGGCCCTTCACGGACGCTCCTTTGCCGCAGTTCACGGAGGCTGGACGATCTCGGCAAGGCATATCGGGGTCGTGATCGGGCTCCTGATCCTTACGCCGATATTCACCAACCAGCTCGACCAGCAACGCGAGGCGGCGCTCGATGCCGGCACCGCGATCGTGCTCGACTCGTCGATCGACCCCTCCGACAAGATCGATCTCGGGGGAAGGCTGGCCGCCGAAGTCGAGAGCCAGGGGGAGCGGGTGCCTGACCTTTCACCGGCCTTCGACCCCTTGCCCACCGACCCTGTCGAGAGAGATCAGTACGAGGCGATCCTTTCCGGGATAGAGGAGCAGCTGCGCAACGCGGCCACCCGGGCCTTCTCGCTTTCCTTCCTGCTCTCGGCCCTCTTCGGGCTTCTCGCGCTGATTCCGATCGGGATGACGAGGAGGCTGGACCTGTGAGTCCCGAAGAGCCGACAGACGAGATCCCGGGCGGGTCGGAGGGGCCGACCGAGGTGACTCCTTCCGGGGAAGAGGCGACCGGGCGAATCCCGGAAGGAAACGAGAATCCGACCGAGGCGCTCCCGGAAGGCAACGAGAACCCGACCGAGGCGCTCCCGGAAGGCAACGAGAACCCGACCGAGGCGCTCGCCGGATCGGGCCAGGATCCGACCGAGGTGAAGGCCGCGGCGCCCGGCGGTTCTGGTCCCGCGGCTTCCGGAGTCCCGGGTGGAAACAAGGGCATCGGTGTGCTCGTGGCGGCGATCGTCGCATCCCTGCTGCTGGTAGGGGCGTACGTTGCGGCGGGCGGGCCGGTCGGCCCGGACGCGGCGGCGGATCCCTGCGACCCGCGTCCCTGGACCAATCCCGGCAACCTCGAGGAGACGGCCCAGCAGTTCGCACTTTCGGCTGCCGACGGGGCCGCCTGCGAGCTGGGGGTCAGCCGGGAGGAGTTGACCCGGGCAATCGCTGATGAACAGAGCCGGATGGACTTCATGGCAGAGAACGGCATCAGCGATGCCGAGCTTGAGGATGCCCTGAGGGCCGGTCTGAACCGTGCGGTGGATGACGCCGAAAATGCGGGTGCGCTCACGCCGCTCGCTGCGGCCGGCATCCGATTGGCGATCCGGGTCATGCCGATGTCGGTCATGCTCGGCCTGCTCGAGAACGCGGAGGGCGTGTTCAACGGTGATCTCGGATCCTTCGGTGGCATCGGGGACGCAATCGACGCGATCGGCGGCGGGGTGGACAATCTCGGATCCGGGAATCCGGACGACCCGCTGGGCGGCCTGGGCGACGCACTTGAACAGGCGCTGCCAGAGGGCACGACCGACGACCTTCAGCAGCTGATTCCCGAGGAAACGAGGAAACAGCTCGAGGAACAGGCCACCGACGCCCTCCAGCAGGGCCTGGACGACCTGTTGGGTCCCTGACCCGAGCGGTGAGACTGAGTCTTGCCCGTTGGTGAAACTGAAACTGTCCCCACGGTGAAACTGAAACTGCGGCGTAATCAGCCGTTTCCGGTTTCACCTGCGTTGCGGGTGGACAGCAGGACCAGAAGAATGAAGATCGGCTGCAGGGGAAGGCGCGCGTAGAGCGCCCATCTCGGAATCCCGGCTTTCGCCATACGCTCGACCTGGCCCCGGTCGATTGCCATGTGAATGTTGGCCGGGAAGACTGCTAGCAGCAGGGCGGTGAGCCACGGTCCGGCCAGTCGGGCAGTTGCGTCGGGCAGCATCGCGGCCCCGCCGACGATCTCCGCCACGCCGCTCACGGCAACCGCCTCCTTGTGCATCGGAATCCACGGCGGCATCATCGCGAGGAAGAACTTCGGTCGGCTGAAGTGCAGGATCCCGACCCCGATAAACAGCAGCCCCAATATCACCCGCAAGAGCTTCACACCGCGAGTGTATGCGAGTCCTCAGGTCAGGGAATGAAGCAGGTGATGTCGGTGAATGCCTCCTTGAAGGTCCAGCCGAATCTGACTTTCACGGTGTCTCCGGCGGGCTTGAACCAGAACCCGACCATCCCTCTCAGCGGCCCGTTCTTTACCTTGAACCGCTTGCCCTTCAGCGGCAAGAGTTTTCCGCTGCCCGGGCCTTGTTGCCCTGCCCAGACTCCGTGGCTCGCCCAGTATCTCCTGTTCGAAAGAATGCGCGTCTCACCCCAGTAGTTCGAACCGCTGCTCGTCCGGCACTCCATCTTCGTGGTCGGCGGTGGCACTGATCCGGTGGCAGCCGGAGCCAATGCGACAAGTCCGGTAACGACGGACAGGATCAGAGCTACCGGGATTGCCTTGGGCTTGCGCGTCGCTTCAGGCATGCTTCTCCCCCTTCGGGTCGTTAGCTCTACTTCGACACTATGCCGGTGGTTGCCGGGCGTCAAGGCGGACCGTACGGGTCGCTATCTTGAGCGGGTGGCCGAGTTCAGACTGAATCCCGCCTTCAAACCTCTGGCTGACCAGCCGGAGGCGATCGCCCAGCTCTCCGAGGGCCTCGATCAGGGAGAGAAGATCCAGACCCTGCTCGGTGCTACCGGCACCGGCAAGACCTTCACGATGGCAGGTGTGATCGCCGAAGCCCAGCGTCCGGCACTGGTCATGGCTCACAACAAGACCCTGGCCGCCCAGCTCTGCAACGAGTTCAGGGAGTTCTTTCCGGACAACGTGGTCGAGTACTTCGTCTCCTACTACGACTACTACCAGCCCGAGGCGTACGTTCCCGCGCAGGACCTTTACATCGAAAAGGACTCTTCGATAAACGACGAGATCGACCGGCTCCGCCACGCGGCAACGGCATCGCTTCTAGCCCGGCGTGACGTGATCATCGTCGCCTCGGTTTCCTGTATCTATGGCATCGGCTCCCCGGCGCTCTACCAGGAGCAGATGCAGCTGTTCAAGGTGGGCGAGTGGATCGATCGCGACAAGGTGCTGCGCAAGCTGGTCCGGCTGCAATACGAGAGAAACGACACCGTCCTGAGTCGCGGCTCTTTCCGGGTCAAAGGTGAAGTGCTCGAGATCATGCCCTCCTACGCCGAGTCCGCCTTCCGGATCATGCTCTTCGGCGACGAGATCGAGGCGATTCATCATTTCGACCCGCTCACCGGAGAGATCCTCGACGAGGTGCAGCACGTGTCTATCTGGCCGGCCACCCATTACGTGACCGAGGAGGACTCGGTCGAAAGGACCCTGGAGGCGATCAAATCTGAACTCGACCAGCGACTCGAGGAGCTCGAATCCGAGGGCAAGGAACTGGAAGCCCACAGGCTTCGGCAGCGGACTCTCTACGACCTGGAGATGATCAAGGAGACCGGCTTCACCTCCGGCATCGAGAACTACTCGCGACTGTTCGAGGGCCGGGCTCCCGGCACGCCGCCGCACACCCTGATCGACTACTTCCCGGAGGATTTCATCACCTTCATCGACGAGTCTCACCAGACAATCCCCCAGATCGGGGGCATGTACATGGGTGACCGCTCCCGCAAGCAGACCCTGGTGGACTACGGGTTCAGGCTTCCTTCTGCGATTGACAACCGTCCGCTCAAGTTCGAGGAGTTCATGGAGCGGATGAACCAGCTGGTGCTCGTTTCGGCGACACCGGGTGAATTCGAACGGACTGAATCGACGAGGGTAGTCGAACAGATCGTCCGTCCGACCGGGATCGTCGACCCGGAGATCGAGGTTCGCCCCACGGCCAACCAGATCGACGACCTGATGAACGAGATCCGGACGACGACCGAGGCCGGCGAACGCACGCTGGTCACGACCCTGACCAAGAAGATGGCGGAGGACCTGACCAACTACCTGGTCGAGCACGGGGTGAAGGTCCGTTACCTCCACTCGGACATCGACACCCTTGAACGCATCCAGATCATCCGCGAGCTGCGCCTCGGCGAGTACGACGTGCTGGTCGGGGTCAACCTGCTTCGGGAAGGTCTCGACATGCCCGAGGTTTCGCTGGTCGCAATCCTCGACGCCGACAAGGAGGGCTTCCTGCGCGGCGAGACCAGCCTGATCCAGACGATCGGTCGCGCCGCCCGGAACACGGCTGGCAGGGTCCTGATGTATGGCGACAAGGAAACCGAAGCGATGCGGTCGGCGATTTCCGAGACCGATCGTCGCCGGGCCATCCAGGTCGCCTACAACGAACGTCACGGCGTGACCCCGACCACCATCGTGAAGGGGGTCGCGGCGGAAGGAAACCTGCTTGCGATCGAGGACAGGGCACCTGCCCGTCGCCGGCGACGGCGGGAGGACGAGTTCGAGGGTCCGGATGAACTCGAGAAGTCGATCGTCGCGCTGGAAGAGGAAATGAACGCCGCGGCAGAAGATCTGCGGTTCGAACAGGCAGCCCGTCTCCGCGACGAAATCCGCGAACTCCGCCGCGACCTCGACGCAATGAAAGCCGGCGCCTAACATTGCCAAGGGGCCACTTGGTCTCGCGCTTTACGTGCGGGCCGCCCACACACTTGATTGAGCGTGATAGAAAGGGCAAAGCCGAGGTTCAGTACTGGCTCGGGCAGCGAAGCAATTGAGGGGGCGGTATGAGATCGTTTCCAGCTTGGTCTT
>DAIQCC010000003.1:155199-217028 GCA_036780865.1 Solirubrobacterales bacterium
GGGTTTGATCGGTGCGTTTCTGGCGGTTGCGGCATTCAGCGCAGCAGGTTCTCCGGCGGCGCAGGGTGCTGGCGCCTATGAGTTCAACGATTTCCGGTATCAGGCGTACGGCCCGATCAAGTTCAACAAGTTGTACGGGACAAACTTTGAAACCAGCAATGACCGTGACTGGTTCAAATTCAAGCTGGGCCGTCGATTCCAGATGACGCTCGTTTTCCAGTTCGTGGGCTCCGAGAAGTTTTGCGACTCCGAAGTCGAACTCTTCAAGGGCAGACGATCAATCGGTTTCGGGGAACTGGATGGTTATCCGAATACCAGGCCCAGGAAGATCATGAAAAAGACCCTTGATCGTGGTACCTACCATTTCGTGCTGCGTCAGGATTCAAACTGCCCGGGCGGGAACTTCGTGTTCGGGGTCAATAAGTAGCGATAACGCTTCGTCTCACGCGCCTTACGGGCGACTCAAGTCGTTTGGCACGTCAGGCTCGGACCCAACGGCTGTCGTTACTCTTCCCCCATGGAGCGAGAGCAGCTGGTTCGGGATGACTTTCCGAGATCGCATGGCAGCGAGGGTTTTGACGTCGATTCGGTCGGCGCGCACCTGGCTGCGGTGGCGGCACACACGGCGGCTCTCGAAGCCCGGATCACAGCCCTGGAAGTGGAACGTGACCTGCTGAGGCGACAGCTCGAGGAAGCGCGGGCCCACGAAGTCGGCCCGACCGGGCTGCCGGAACCCGGACCCGACCCTCTGGCCGATGTGGCGGAGGGGGAGGCCCTCAAGGAGACTGGCGACGAGCCGAGCGCGGCGAAAGAACCCGAAGCAGCAGCCCCTGTCGCGCCAGACGAGAGCGAGGTGGGGGCCCGCCTGCTCGCATCAAAGCTGGCAATGGAGGGCAAGGGCCGCGACACGATCGTCATGCAGGTCGCGGCCGAACATGATGTTGCCGATCCGGGAGCACTGGTCGATGAGGTGCTATCCCACCTGGCCTGAAGGATTCGCTCCCGCGAATCCAGATGGCAGTTCACCGTCACATAGGCGTTGAACTGCCACCCAGATCCAGTTCCCGGTCGAATCTCACCGCTTCCCTGAAGGATCGGTCGTGACTTGCGACCACCAGGGCCCCCTTCCAGCCCTCCAGGGCCTGCTCGAGGACTTCCAGGGCCTCGATGTCCAGATGGTTGCTCGGCTCGTCCAGGAGCAGGCAGGCGGCACCCGTTCTGGCGATCAGGGCCAGCTCGGCCCGGGTCAGTTCTCCCGGACTCAGGCGGGACGGTTCGCGTTCGACCTCGTCGGCTCCGAGCTTCATCGCTGCCAGCGTGGTCCGGGCTTCAGTTTCGCTCACGAGAGCCAGAGAGCGGAAGCGGCTTACCAGGCTGCCCCTGCCCTCCGTGAAGATGCTACCCTGCTGGGCCAGTTCGACGATGCGGACGCTGGCGGGAATCTCGATTGAGCCGGAGAAACCCTGGAGCCGACCCGCCAGCGTCGCGATCAGGCTCGACTTGCCACTGCCGTTGGATCCGGCCAGAAGGATCCTTTCGCCCGGGCTGATCTCGAGGTCGAGAGGCCTCGATCTCCAGCTGTCACGTGCCAGGACGAGTTTCCGTGCGACCGCCACCCGGGGAGCGTGAACGATCTGGCCGGCGTCGAGCAGCAAGGTCGAGAGGCGTTCCTGCCAGGGCTTCTCGGGCACCTCAAGCTGATCGATCCGCTTTGCGATGCCGCTGATCGCGGTGTTCTTCTGGGCCGATTCGATTGCCATGTGGCGGATGAACTTGTCAGTCTCGTTCGACCGCCTGGCCCGGGCTTCTCCCGTCCGGGCCCGTCGGCTGATCTCCTGCTCCAGCGCGGCTAGGCGGCGTCGTTCCTTCGTCGCCCGGGTCCAGTCGCTGACAGCGTTGTCGCGCGCAGCCTGCTTTTCCCGCAGGTACGCACCCCAGCCACCCCGGAAATGCCGGATCCGTCCTCGATCGAGTTCGATCACCTGCGAGGCAAACCCCTCAAGCAGGGAGCGATCGTGGCTGGCGATTACCACCGCCGGGGCCGATCCTGCGATCAGCTCGCCCAGCATCTCCAACCCCTCGGCATCGAGGTGGTTCCCCGGTTCGTCGAGTAGCGCGACATCCACCCTCGAGAGGTGGAGAGTGGCCAGGTTGATCCGGGCGAGCTGGCCGCCCGAGAGGGAGCCCAGGGGGCGGTCGGCCCAGTCCGGATCGATTCCGACCGACTCCATCGCCCTGCCTGCCCGCGCGTCGAGATCGGCTCCCCCGAGCCGGGTCCAGGCGTCGACTGCCTCGCCGTGGGCTTCGATTCGGTCAAGTCTGCCGGCCGATAACAGCCGTGTTTCCTCCTCCATTCTTATCCGGGCATCGGCGATTCCCGTTCTCCACTCCAGTTCGAGCCTGATGCTCCGGGACCGTCTCTCCGGGCCGGCATTCGTCACCTGGGGCAGCCACGCTACGCGGGTGCCTCTGGCGCGACTGATCCGGCCGCCGGCCGGGGATTCGATTCCGGCCAGAATCCTGAGCAGGGTGGACTTACCGCTGCCATTGGGGCCGACGATGGCGGTGCGATCCCCGGAGTGGACGGTGAGATCGCCACCCTGGATTACCTTCTGCTTCCCGTATGAATGATGGACCTCCGAGGCGGTGATGAAAGCCTTGGTCATGGGACTCCTCTCGAGCTGACCCGCCGAAAGGCGGGAAGGGCATTCGAATGGCACAGCGCCGCACCAGGCCGGGGCCGGTCTTCAAAGGGGCTGTGTTCAGGAGTTCCGCATCGAGTGTCCGCGCGGCGGACAGGCACAAGGTAGCAGCCCCGAAACCTGCCCGCGGTGCGAACGAACGTGTGTTCGGTTCCCTAGAATGATCTGAAGTGACCCGTTCCGAGCGAATCCTCATCACGGGGGCCCGTGAGCACAACCTCAAGGGGATCGACCTTGACCTGCCCCGCGACTCCCTGATCGTCGTGACCGGACTTTCCGGTTCCGGCAAGTCCAGCCTTGCGTTCGACACGATCTACGCCGAGGGGCAGCGCCGTTACGTCGAGTCGCTTTCGGCATACGCGCGGCAGTTCCTGGGGCTGATGGAGAAACCGGATGTCGACTCGATCGAGGGTCTTTCACCGGCGATCTCGATCGACCAGAAGACCACTTCGCGCAACCCCCGTTCGACGGTCGGGACGGTCACCGAGATCTACGACTACCTGCGGCTGCTCTGGGCGAGGATCGGCAAGCCGCACTGCCCCAATTGCGGCATGCCGATTACCGGGCAGACCCAGGAGCAGATCACCGACCAGCTGATGACCATGGAGGACGGAACCCGGTTCATGGTCATGGCTCCAGTGGTCAGGGGCCGCAAGGGCGAGTACGGCAAGCTCTTCGAGCAGTTCCGGGCCGACGGCTACTCCAGGGTCGAGGTCGACGGCGAGATGCGCATGCTCGACGAGGAGTTCGAGCTCGACAAGAAGTACAAGCACGACATCTCGCTGGTTGTGGACCGGCTGATCATGAAGCCGGATCTCAGGCGCCGCCTCTCCGAATCGGTCGAGGCCGCGGCGTCGCTCGCCGACGGCCTGGTCGAGATCGAGGTGATCGACGGCGAACGGATGACCTTTTCTGAAAGCTTCGCCTGCCTCGAATGCGGCACCTCGATGCCAGAGCTCGAACCGAGGATCTTCTCCTTCAACGCGCCACACGGCGCCTGCCAGACCTGCACCGGACTCGGCTTCAAGAAGGTGATCGATCCCGAGCTGGTCGTGCCCGACCCGACGCTCTCGGTGGCCGAGGGAGCGATCCAGCCGTGGCGCACCGGCTACTCCGGATACTGGCGGAGGTTGAACAAGGCGGTCGCGGAAAGCTACGGCATCGACATCGACGCACCCTGGAAGGACCTGACCCAGAAGGAACGCGACGTTTTCCTATATGGCACGGGAACGGAGCGTCACACGATCCGGACCCGGAGCCGGGCCGGCCGGCAGCGCAGCTACCAGGTCAAGTTCGAAGGGCTGGTCAACAACCTCGAACGGCGCTACCAGGAGTCCGACTCGGAAGCGGTCAGGGAGAAGATCGAGGACTACATGGCCGAGCAGCCCTGTCCGAGCTGCCACGGGGCACGCCTTCGCCCGGAAAGCCTCGCAGTGACCGTTGGCGGCCTGTCGATCAGGGATTTCACCGACATGTCCGCCACTTCGGCCCGGGACTGGATCGAGAACCTCGAGATGACGACGACCGAGCGGGCAATCGCCCGACTGATCGTGAAGGAAGTGGCCGAGCGACTCTCCTTTCTCGTCAACGTCGGAATCGGATACCTGTCGCTTGCCCGCTCCGCCCGGACGCTCTCCGGCGGCGAGGCGCAGCGAATCAGGCTTGCGACCCAGATCGGATCAAGCCTGGTCGGGGTGATGTACGTACTTGATGAGCCGTCGATCGGGCTCCACCAGCGTGACAACGAGAAGCTGATCGCGACCCTCGAAAGGCTGCGCGACCTCGGCAACACGGTGATCGTTGTGGAACACGACGAAGGCACGATGCGGGCCGCCGACTACCTCGTGGATCTCGGTCCCGGGGCCGGCGAGCACGGGGGAGACGTGGTCGCGGCAGGTCCGCCCGCCTCGGTGGCCGCGAACCCGGATTCCCTGACCGGCCGCTACCTCGCGGGCACCGAAAAGATTGCCGTTCCGGAGGAGCGCCGGAACTGGAGCGATGCCCTGACCGTCCGGGGCGCGCGACAGCACAACCTGACCGGGGTCGACGCGGAGTTCCCCCTCGGGGTGCTGACCTGCGTGACCGGGGTGTCGGGATCCGGCAAGTCGACTCTGGTCAACGAGACCCTCTACCCGGCGGTAGCCAACCGGCTTCACAAGGCGAAGCTGCGTCCGGGACCGCATGACGGGATCGACGGGATGGAAAAGATCGACAAGATCATCAACATCGACCAGTCTCCGATCGGTCGCACGCCCAGGTCGAACCCGGCCACCTACACCGGCGTCTTCGATCAGATCCGTCAGCTCTTCGCCGCGACCCAGGAGTCGCGGGCCCGGGGATACAAGCCGGGGCGCTTCAGCTTCAACGTGAAGGGCGGTCGCTGCGAGGTCTGCCGGGGGGACGGCCAGATCAAGATCGAGATGCACTTCCTGCCCGACGTGTACGTGCCCTGCGAGCAGTGCCACGGGCATCGCTACAACCGCGAGACCCTGGAAGTCAGGTTCAAGGGCAAGTCGATCGCCGACGTGCTCGAGATGTCGATCGAGGAGGCGTTCCCCTTCTTCGAGTCGATCCCGAAGGTGGCCCGGCGTCTCAGGACCCTGAACGACGTCGGTCTCGGCTACGTGCGGCTCGGCCAGCCTGCAACCACGCTCTCCGGCGGCGAAGCGCAGCGGATCAAGCTGGCCGCGGAACTCTCGAAGATTGCCACCGGCAACACGCTGTACATCCTCGACGAGCCGACCACAGGCCTCCATTTCGGGGATGTCAGGAGGCTGCTGGAGGTGCTCGGCAGGCTGGTAGACGCCGGAAACACGGTGGTCGTGATCGAGCATGATCTTGACGTGATCAAGAGTGCTGACTGGATCGTCGACCTCGGGCCGGAGGGCGGTGACGGTGGAGGCGAGATCGTCGCGACCGGAACCCCGGAAGAGATTGCCTCGACCGAGGGCTCCTACACCGGCGACTTTCTCAGGGGCGTGCTCGAGCCGGTAGCTTTGGCCGCCTGATGAGAGCTGCCCGGATCACCGAATATGGCGAGCCCCCGGAGCTGGTCGACGTCGACCCGCCGGGCGAGCCCGGGCCCTATGCCGACTCGATCGCAGGGCCGGCCGAGATCGTCGAGGTCCTGATCGCCGGAATCAACCCCGTGGACATCGCGATCGCTTCCGGAAAGTTCGATGCCGGCGCACCGCCACTTCCCTATGTACCGGGAACAGAGGGCATTGGCCGGATGGCCGACGGAGAGATTGTCTGGTTCGACGGCTCGCATTACCCCTGGGGTTCGATGGCGGACCTTGCCGTGATCACCGAAGGTAGCGGGATCACCCTGCCGCCCGGGATTTCGCCGGAGAAGGCGATCGGGTTCGGCGTCGCCGGCCTCGCCGCCTGGCTCTCGCTCGACTGGCGGGGCGGGCTGAAGGACGGCGAGACCGTGCTGGTGCTCGGAGCAAGCGGGTCGGTTGGCCAGGTCGCCGTCCAGGCGGCCCGGATGATGGGGGCGGGCCGGGTAGTCGGTATGGCCCGCAGCGAGCGGGGCCGGCAGAAGGTGCTTGACCTCGGTGCAGACGCCGCGATCGGCTCCGACGGCGAGATCGAGGATCTGGTCGCGCGGATCCACGAAGCGACCGAAGGCGGACCGGATCTGGTCATCGACGGCCTCTGGGGCTTGCCCGCTGCCGCCGCGCTGCGGACCATGAAACCCCGGGGAAGACTGGTCCAGGTGGGGAATTCGGCCGGGGCGGAAGCTCCGGTCTCAGCGGGACAACTGCGTGGCGGCCTCGTGTCGATCCTCGGCTTCCGCAACTTCTGGCCGCCCCGCGAAGTCCGGGTGGAGGCTTTCCAGCGGATGTGCTCGCTGGCCGCAAGCGGTGATCTGGAACTGGAAGTCGAGGTCCTGCCGCTCGAGGAGGCACCCACGGCGTGGCAGCGTCAGGCCGAAAGTCCCGGCCACAAGCTGGCGCTCAGGCCCGACGCAGGCTGATGTCGGCGCAGGCTTCGCAGACCTCGTCGGGGATGACCCCGATGCGCATGAGCACAGCGAAGATCTGGCAACCGACGCAGAACGCGAAGACCGACTCGAGGGTCGCGAACACGGCCATGACCGCGAAGACCACGTAACCGGCGGCTTCGACGCCCAGCAGCAGCACGAGGATCGCCCCGGCTGTCGTGGTCACGGCGCCAATCAGCTGGGCGAACCGCTTGGGCGGTCCGGGGACCAGCTTCTCGTCACCCAGACGCGGTGCCGCAAGCTTCGTCGCAAACAGGCCCAGGGGACTGAAACGCGGGCCGGAGGCGACCCGCAGCCAGAAGCCGACGGCCATGACCGGCAGGAGCCACATCCAGCCGGTCAGGAGCCCGACGACCGCGAGCAGCGCCACGCAGCCGGCCACCACGCGGGCGGCCTTTTCGTTGACGGGATTGGGGAAGTCGAACACGGACCGGAATTGGGGGAGGTCAGGCCGAGGGCGCCTGGTTTTCCTGCACGAAGTCCTTAACCAGCAGCGAAGCCCCGATCACTCCACCCTCGTCGCCGAGCGCCGCCACCTTGATCGCCGGCGGATTCTCCTTGTTCAGCAGGTACTGATCCATCCCCGAAATGATCTCCGGCACGAGGGTGTCGGCAAACCGGACTCCAAGCCCGCCCCCGATCACGACCGCTTCGGGGTCGAGCAGGTTCACGGCCGAGCCGATCCCGGCCGAGAGTGCCGCGACGGCCCGGTTCAGCAAGTCCTCCGCGAGTTCATCGCCGTCATCCAGGGCGCGTTGCCAGATGGCGCTGGTGAGATGGGTCTTCTCGTGTTTGCGCATCAGCTTGAAGAGCTTCGTCTTCCGACCCTTCTTCACTTCACGCAGGGCTTTCACTTCCATAGCCTTGCGCCCGGCGTAGGCTTCTACCGTCCCGTTGAGTCCGTTCAGGCCCTTGGCGCCTCCCCGGCGAACGAGGGTGTGGCCGATCTCACCGGCCCGGCCACGGCCAAGCCAGGGTTCGCCGTTGATGATGATGCCGCCGCCCACGCCGGTGCCCCAGAAGACACCGAGCAGGCTCGAGTAGCCGACCCCGGCGCCGAGCTCGTACTCGCCCCTGGTGCCGACCTGGACGTCGTTTCCGACCCTGATCTCGGTGCCCAGCTCCTCGCGCAGAGCCATTCCGAGCTGGAAGGTTCCATCCCAGTCGGGAAGGTTTCCGGCCCCGCTCACCGCTCCGGTCTCGGCGTTCACGGAGCCCGGTGCACCGACTCCCACCGCCAGCAGGCGGTGGGCCTCGGTGCCAGCGTCCATCGCGGCTTCCTGCATTGTCGTCGCCATCGCGCGCACGACGTCGGCCGGTCCGCCACGGTCGGGGGTCGGACGGCGACGGTATGAGACCACCTTGTGATCGGCGTCCAGCACAGCGGCAGCGATCTTGGTGCCGCCCAGGTCGATGCCGCCGATCAGGGCGGCGGTCCGTCTGGCCGCACGGCCGGGTGATCCGCCGGGCGGGGAGACCGGCGGCAGCTGGACCTTTTGCTCCGGCTCGGAGGCCCTGGTTTCCCCGGTGCCGGGGGAGCCGGCGGTCGGGGAGAAAGCCGGCGGCGAATTGTCTGCGCCCGATGCCTGTCCGGGTGACGTCGGCGCAAGCGGATCGAGAGACATGGCATCGCCCGGTTCACCCTTTCGCCGGGCCTTCCGTGCTTCCTTGGCGGCGCGCCTGTCGGCCTTCCGCTTTTCCTTGTCGGCCTTCCGCTGCTGTCGGGAAGCCTCCCGCCGCTCCTTCAGTACTGCCTTCGGATCCGGCTTCTCCTCGCTGTGGATCGACCGCTGCTGGGCGGTGAGCCGTTCGGCCGCGGTCTGGGGCTCGGGCGAGTGGTGGGCGACCGGTCCGGGCTCCGTCACCGGCGCGGGCGGGGCTTCCGCCTCCCCGGGTTGCGTTTCCTGCTCCGACGGCAGGGCGGAGTCGCCGGCCTGCGCCTCGCCGGGCGCGACCTGGTCGGATTCACCCTGGCCGACGGGCCCCGAGGGCCCGGGCGGATCCGGAACTTCTGCCTCCGTCGTGGATGCCGGATCATCCGGTTCTTCGACGTTACGCCTCAGCATCAGTGAACCCCGTGATCGCCTTCATGGCCGCACCCTATCCACCTCTGGCAAGGTATTGGCATGAGCGACCAGCGCGGGTGGAAGATGTGGTGGCAGAAAAGGCGCTGGTACGAGCGGTCGCACCGGCCCCTGCGACGGCTGATGCTCGATCGTGAGCTGGCCCGGCGCGGCTCCTACGCGAGACACCCGATCGAGGGTGACGTCCTGGGGGCGTTGCGGTCGGGGCGCCTGAAGATCGGCCAGGGATGCCATTTCGAGCCCGGCTGCTGGATAACCATGTCCGACCACGCGAAGGTTGAGCTGGGCGATGACGTCTGGCTGAATCGAAACGTGATGGTCGCCGCCGAGAACGAGGTCACGGTCGGTGATCACGTGATGTTCGCCAACGGTTGCTTCGTCGGTGACGCGAGCCACCGCTTCAACGATCCGGAGATTCCAATCACCTGGCAGGGATTCACCAGCAAGGGTCCGGTCAGGATCGGTTCGAACGTCTGGCTGGGCGTGAACGTCGTGGTCACTTCCGGGGTGACGATCGGCGACCACTGTGTGGTCGGCGCCAACTCGGTCGTCACCTCGGACCTGCCCGACCGCACCATCGCGGCCGGAGCACCCGCGAAGGTGATTCGGGAAGTCGAGTTCCGACAGAACTGACTATGCCGGAACACACAGCCGGAGCCGGCCCATCCATCGTTTCGCCCTGTGGGCCGGCGGGTTCGGACCGGAGGCGGAGCGAAGCTCGACGGCTGCTGTCAAGCCAGCGGTTCCCAATCCCAGGAGCCGCCTGACTCGAGATAAGAGTGCGACTCGAGATCCTCGCGGTTGAGGCGTTGTCTGAGTGGTTCGAGCTCGGAGGGATCGACGCTGTACACATGCTCGGGGGCGGGGAAGACTCCCCGGCGCACTTCGTCGATGTATCCCTCGACCCCGCGCAGCATCTCGCTGCGGACGTCCGAGTAGCGCTTCACGAACTTGGCGACATGGCCATGGTTGATGCCGGCCAGGTCGTGGAGGACCAGTACCTGACCGGCTGTCGCGTTGCCGGCGCCGATCCCGATGGTCGGGGCTTTCAGTTTGGCGACGATCATCTCCGCCACGGCTTCCGGCACAGCCTCGATGACGATGGCGAAGCAGCCCGCCTGATCGAGCGCGACCGCGTCCTCGGCGACCCTGATCGCCTGCTGTGCAGTCTTTCCCTGCGCCCTCATTCCTCCCAGAGCGGTCGCGGTCTGCGGGGTCAGTCCGACATGTCCCATCACCGGAATGCCGGCATCGATGATCGCCCGGGCCCGCTCGACCGAGGTTCCACCACCTTCGAGCTTCACCGCGTCACAGCCGGCCTCCTTGATCAGGCGCTGGGCGCTGGCGATCGCGAGTTCGTTCGATGCTTCGTATGACCCGAAGGGAAGGTCGCCGACCAGGAACGGCGTCCTCAGGCCGCGCCGGACCGCCTTGGCGAGCATGGTCATCTCGTCCATCCCGACCGGGACGGTCGAGTCGTAGCCGAGCACGCAGTTCGCGGCGGAGTCGCCGACCAGGACGATGTCGGCGCCAGCTTCCTCGATCACCTGCGCCGACGGGAAGTCATAGGCGGTGATCATCACGATCGGCTCGCCCGCCTCATGCATCTCGGTGAGCCTGGTCAGGGTCACGGGCCTGCGTTCCTCGCCTTCGCTTCGGATTCCAGAGCTCATCGGGTGTTCCTCCTGGTATTGCTTGAGGGTTCAATCAGAATGTTGTCGATCAGCCGGGTGCCGTCAACCTTCGCGGCCACGGCGACGAGGATCGGGTCATCCCCCTCGCCGTCGGCGGGATCGAGAGTTCCCGGATATCGGGCTTCGAAGTATTCGGGGGTGATTCCGGCCCTTTCCAGATGACGGCGGCCGGCATTCAGCGCTGCGTCGAGCCCGTCCTCTGCGAAGACGGCTTCCGCTTCCAGCAGCGAAGCCCAGATTGCGGTGGCGCGTTCCCTTGACTCCGGGGACAGGTAGGCATTTCTCGAACTCATTGCCAGCCCGTCCCTCTCCCGGACGGTAGGGAGGATGACGATCCTCGTCCTGAACTCGAGATCCTCCGCCATGCGACGGATGACGGTTGCCTGCTGGGCGTCCTTCTGGCCGAAATAGGCGGCGTCGGGATCGACGGCGTTCAGGAGTTTGGCAACGATCGTGGTGACGCCGGCAAAGTGGCCCGGTCCACGGCTGGTCTCACTTCCGCAAAGCACCTCGGTCAGGCCCTCGACTTCTACCTTCGTCGCGTATCCCGGCGGATAGACATCCTCGGGTCGCGGGCTGTACACGTAGTCCACACCCGAACCTTCGGCGATCGCCAGGTCCCTTTCCTCATCCCTCGGGTACTCACTGAGATCTTCGCCCGCCCGGAACTGGGTCGGATTGACAAACAGGCTCATGACGACAACGTCGTTATCCTCCCGGGCCCGTCTGAGCAGCGAATTGTGACCTTCATGCAGGTAACCCATGGTCGGGACCAGCCCGACCGTGACCGGCTGCGTCCGCAACTCGGATCGCAGCTCATGCATGGCGGCGGGTGTGCGAATCACCTTCATCGCCGTTTCCCCGACATTGCCATCGACCTCGTCTGCGCGGCGAGCGCGTCATAGAAGCCGAGCAACTCCGGCCACCTTTCGGACAGCTCATTGCGGTGGGCCTCAACGGTCGTCTCGTCACCCCGGGCGATCGGTCCGGTGAGCGCCTCTGGCCCGCGGTCCAGCCAGTTCTCAAGGCTTCTGCGGACCAGCGGCTCGAGTACCTGCCGCGGGTTCTCGACCGAAATCCCGGCGAGCATCTCCGACGCAGTCTGTTCAACCGTGATCAGGAAGTTCGAGGCGACGCTGGCGGCGGCGTGGTAGGCGGCCCTGTCTTCCTCGGCGATCTCGAACGCCACCATGCCGGCGCTGGTCGCCAGGCTGCGTGCGAACTCGAGAGCGGGGGGTGAGTCACCGGCGATGGCGGCAGGGCAGCCGCCAAGGTCGGTATCCCCGTCGGGCACCGTCTGCAGCGGGTGAACCGAGAACACCCCGTCCGCGCGGCTGCCGGAGAGGACGCCGAGTGAAGTGGCGCCGCTCGTGTGGCCGGCGAGGGAAGGGGCGGAGCCGGCCTGTCCGATGCGGTCGGCCAGCGCTTCGATCTCCGAATCGGGTACGCAGAGGATCACCACCCTCCCGGAGAGGTCGCCGAGATCTGCCTCGCGGCCGCGCAGGTCTGCATCGGGCAGGGCCGCAGCGAGTGAACGACCGACCCGGCCCGGGCCGACGATCACTGGCGCACGGAGCGCTGTGTCTGAAGATTTCATATTGCCGTTCCAGTTCCCTTTCGGCGATACCAGACGGATCGAGTTTTGGATTTCGTTGCTGTCCTGCTTCACGGTCCACCCCCGAACGTCCGGGTGGCGGCCATCGGCAATTATAGGCTGCCGCCATGTCGAACTGCGTGAATTGGTCACACGAGCGGATCGCCGTCGGTGAGGACGGCACCGCTGCCTCAGGCAGGGAGGTCGCGGCCCTGACCAGGCCCGGTGACCTGTGGCTGGTCAGCGGGGAGGTGGGCGCGGGCAAATCGACCCTGGTCCGGGCCGCGCTCAGGGAACTCGGCGTGACCGGTGCGATCCCCTCTCCGACCTTCACGATCGGTCGGCTTTACGAACTGCCGGGTCAGGCCTTCCCCGCCGCCCACCTGGATCTTTACCGCCTGGGTGATCTCGCCGGCGAGGATCCCGGGCTTCTTGTCGAGTACTTCGGTCCGGACCGGGCCAGCTTCGTCGAGTGGCCCGGGGGCGCGGAAGAAGACCTGAAGGAAATGGCCACCCGGACGGGCCGGGTGGCCATTGATCACATCGATGAAGGTAGCCGGAGGATCAGGATCCAGCCGCCGTCCTGAACGCGGCAGGCGGGTTACTGGCCAGCCTGGTTCATTGCGTCCTCGACCTGCTTCTGGATGTCGTCGAGCGACTGCTGGGCATCCTGGACCTGCTGCTGGGCATCCTGGACCTGCTGCTGGCCCGGAGCCTCGTCGAGCTTCTGCTGGGCCTGTTCCTGGGCCTGCTGGGCCTGCTCGGTCGCGTTGTTGAGCGCATCCTGTGCGTTCTGGTTCGCTTCTTCGAGCTGCTGGTTCACGTTGTCAAGCGCGTCGTTGACCTGGTCCGTGCTGGAATCACTGCCACAGCCAGCGGCGAAAACACCGAGGCCTGCGACTGCCAGAATGGCCAGAGTCGTGCCGATCTTCCTGTTTCCCATAATCAATGCTTCTCCAGTCTTGTTAGCGGCCAGGGGCTCCCTTGCCTGCCGTTCAGATTACCGGTGTCCGCGGTGAAAGTGGTCGGTTTCGACACCGCGACGGACGACACGGTCGTCGCCGCAACCGACGGGGACCGGCTCGAGTTCGAGGCCTGCCTGCCCCCTGACGGCAGACCGGTTCACAGCCAGGCGCTGCTCGAGTCGGCGGGGGAAGCCGCAGCTGTCCTCGGCGGCTGGCAGCAGGTTGATCGAATCGTTGTTGGCAAGGGGCCGGGCACCTTCACCGGGATCAGGATCGGCGTCGCGACCGCCTCCGGACTCGCGCTTTCGACCGGGAAACGGGTAGTAGGCGTCACCACTCTTGCCGCACTGGCCAGGTCGATCGGCCGGAATGCCGCCTCCAAGAGCGTGATGGCGGTTCTTGATGCTCGCAGGGGTGAGGTCTTTGGCGGGCTTCACGACAATCTCGGCAGCCCGCTCGAGCCACCTTTCGCATGCACTCCACCGGAGTTGGTGGATCGCCTTCGGGAAATCTCACGGGACCGTCCCGCGCCGGTTGTCGGTGGCCCCGGCGCAGTACGATTCCGAGACGAACTGGTCCGGGCCGGGTTAGTAGTTGAGCCCGCCGGATCGCCGGTCCACCGGCTGGAAGGCCGCTCCCTTTGTGAACTGGGCGCCGCCGCTGACATAACCGGAACCGAAACCCTTGAACCCCTTTACCTGCGAGTACCTGATGCACAGCTTTGGCTTGAACGAGACGGCAACGAAGACTCCGGACAAAAAACCCCCGGCTGATCCCTTCGGGGAGGTCGTGATCCGCGATCTCGATTTCGCGGACCTCCCGTCCGTGGTCGCGATCGAGCGCCGTTCCTTCCGGAGCCCGTGGACGATCGGGATGTTCGCCCTCGAGATGAGCAAGCCGGACACCGTGGCGATCACCGCCACCTCCGGAGGCTCGGTGGTCGCGTATCTGGTCCTCTCGAGGTACGACCTTTCCTGGCACCTCATGAACATCGCGGTCGCCCCCGGCCACCGGCGGCGCGGGCTGGCTTCGCACCTGATCGGTCGTGCCCTGGAACGGGTCGGCTTCGATGAACCCGTGACCCTGGAAGTGCGCCCGAGCAACAGGTCCGCGATCGAGCTGTACGAGAGCCTGGGCTTCCGCTCCTTCGGCACCCGCAAGGGCTACTACCCCGACAACGGTGAAGACGCCCTCATCATGTGGAAGGGCGATCCCGAACTCGCCGGCGTACCCGTCAGCTGATGCCGCTCCTGGCGATCGAGACTTCCTGCGACGACACCTGCGCCGCGGTACTCGAGGGGCCCCGGGTGCTCTCCAACGTCATCTCCTCGCAGGCCGAACACGAGCGGTTCGGGGGAGTGGTACCCGAGGTCGCGTCCCGCCATCACCTCGAACTCACGGTGCCGGTCGTGCAGGCTGCGCTCGATGAAGCCGGGGTCAGCCTGGAGGATCTCGACTCGGTCGCTGTCACAGCCGGGCCGGGGCTGATCGGAGCTTTGCTTGTTGGCTTGAGCACCGCCAAGGCGATCGCTGCCCCCCGGCGCCTGCCGCTGGTTCCGGCCGATCACCTTCACGGCCATGTTGCTGCAAACTTCCTCGAGCCCGGGCCGATCGAGCCCCCGTTTCTCTGTCTGGTGGCTTCCGGCGGCCACACTCTGCTGGCCGGTGTCACGGATCACAGCGGTTTCGAAGTACTGGGTGAAACGCTCGATGATGCTGCCGGTGAAGCGATTGACAAGGCGGCACGCCTGCTTGGCCTCGGTTTTCCCGGAGGACCCGGGATCGAGCGGCTCGCCGCGGAAGGTGATCCGGAGGCGTTCAGCTTTCCCGTCGCGATGACTCGTGATCCCGGCCTCAACTTCAGCTTCAGCGGACTCAAGACTGCTCTCGTCTACATCTGCCGCGACCTCGGCGAGCACGGCACGGAGGAACGGGCAGCCGACCTCGCAGCGGGTTTTCAGGCGGCGGTGGTGGACCAGCTCGTGACCAAGCTGCGACGGGCACTCGACCGGGACGACTGGCCGGCCGTTGCCCTGGGCGGTGGCGTGGCCGCCAACGGCCCCCTGAGAAATGGGGTGCGTCGGCTTTGCGAAGAGCGGGGGATTCCCTTCAAGGAGGTGGGGAGGGAGTTCTGCACCGACAACGCCGCAATGATCGGGAGCGCCGCCAGGTTCACGGCGGAGATCAAGTATCCGGACTACCTGGGCTTCGACGCATTCGCTACCGGGCCAAGGCGAAGCAATTGAAGGTCACCCTCCTGAGCCGGCCGGGCTGTCATCTCTGTGACGTCGCCCTCGCCGGGCTGGAGGCGCATCTGGTTGCCCGTCACGAACGGTCAGATCCTGGTTCGGCCAGGAGAATCGCCGTCGAAGTGGTCGACATCGAACGTGACGATGAACTCCTCCGCAGCTACCTCGAGCGGATTCCGGTAATCCTCCTTGACGGAGAAGAGGTCTGCGACCTCGACTTCGATCCTGAACGATTGGATGCCGCCGTCGCCCGCCGGTTGGAGGCAAAGGGCTGACTACGAGTACCCTGATAGCCCCATGCCCTCGTCTTCCAGATCCCGGTCGGAGAACCCGCTCCTCGTAGGCGAGGGGGAGCGCCTGGCGCTCGGCGTTGCCGCGAGACTCTCCCGCTACCTGCAGGTCCTGATCCAGGCCAGGAAGATGGGCCGGGAGACGATCTCCTCGCAGGAGCTCTCTGAATACACGCACATCAACCCGACCCAGATCCGGCGGGACCTTTCCGGCTTCGGCAAGTTCGGAAAGCGCGGAGTCGGGTACCGCATCGACTACCTGATCGACGAGATCCGGAAGATCATGCGGACGGCCGGACAACACAACATCGCCCTGTTCGGGGCCGGCAAGCTTGGCCAGGCCATCGCCGGGTCCGACGTATTTGCCGATCACGGCTTCCGGATCGTCTCCCTCTTCGACGTCGATCCCGAGATGATCGGCAAGCAGGTCGGACAGCTGACGGTCCGCGATTTTGCCGAACTCACCAACGCGGTCGAGGAGGAAGCGATAGTGGTCGGGGTGCTGGCAGTTCCTTCCGCCGCGGCCCAGGAGGTCGCCGACGGCCTGGTCGAAGCCGGGGTCACGGTGATCTTCAATTACACCGAGCAGCTCCTTCAGGTGCCACCGGAAGTGACCGTCCACACTTCGAGCCCGGCGGTCGACCTGCTTTACGCCCTCTACTTCTACCTGTCCTGAATTGTCAGACCACGGCCTGCTGGAAATGGACGAGGTTCGCGAGGTGTTCGATGCCTCGACCGACTTCACGATCGGCCTCGAGGAGGAGTTCGCGATTCTCGATCCGGAGAGCCTCGACCTGGTCGACCGCTACCCGGAGCTCTACGAGGCCGCCCAGGCGGACACGGTGCTCGCCGGATCCGCAGCGGGCGAGCTGATCGCCTCGGAGATCGAGATCCGGTCAGGTCGGTCGGAAACGATGTCCGAGGCCGTCGCGAAGCAAGTGGAGAAGAGGCGGCAACTGTTCGCCCTGGCGGCTGAGCGAGGTGTGGCGCTGGCTTCACTCGGAACCCATCCCTGGGCCGATTACCTGGAGCAGGAGATCATCGACACGCCGCACTACCAACGCCTGAAAAAGGATCTCGGCTGGGTCGCCCGGCGAAACAACACCTGGAGCCTCCACGTCCACATGGGGATCAGGGGCGCAGACCGGGCAATCGCGGTCTGCGACAGGCTCAGGGAACTGCTGCCGATCCTTCTCGCGACCTCGGCCAACTCGATCTTCCTCGACCGGCAGGACACCGGCCTCGCATCGATCAGGACCGAGATCTTCACCCGGACCTTCCCGCGCTGTGGCATCCCCGGGACCTTCCGCAGCTGGGACGAGTACGCGGGCTTCATCGACGATCTGAAGCGGTTCGGATCGATCGTGGAGGCAACCCAGCTCTGGTGGTCGGTGCGGCCTCATCACGCCTTCGGGACCGTCGAGGTCCGGATCTGTGATGCGCAGACGACGGCAGGCGAGTCAACCGCGCTGGCTGCACTGATGTGCGCGGTCGTCGCCCAGGCTGCGATCGACCTCGACGAGGGAAGGCAGCCGGGGGAGCCCCTACGCGGCAGGCAGATCGAGGAGAACCTCTGGCGGGCGATCCGCTACGGCCTCGAAGGGCGGATGATCGACTTCAGGGGGCGCCGGGAAATCGAGACACGGCAGGTGCTCGAGGAAGTGCTCGAATGGACCGGTCCCGCCAGGGAACATCTCGGGATCGACGTCGACCTGCCCGATCGCAACGGCGCGCGCCGGATGCGTGACCGGCTGGAGGCGGGGGAGACGATCGAAGAGATCTACCGCGCCACGGTCGGGGAGACGACCCGCACCTACTCTGGCTAGCGGTCCCGGGGTAGCCCCGGTCCCCGCCATCTATTGTTGGAGGCATGAGCGAAGAACCGATTGACGAAGCGGGAGGTCCGCCGCCCCTGACCGATGAGGAACGGGAGATGCTGGAAGCCCAGATGAAGGAGATCCGGGTCGAGGACCTCCTGACCCAGACCGTAGCCAGCGTTCTCAACCTCTCTGCCCGCAGGATCGTCAAGGAAGACGAGGTCGATCTCGAACAGGCGCGGATCGGAATTGAAGCCGTGCGGGCGATCGTCGGCCTGTTGCCGGCCGAGGTAGGCCAGGCCATCGCCGACCCGCTGAGCCAGGTGCAGCTGCTCTACGCCCAGAAGAGCGGCGAGAGCGCTGGCAGTGCTGCGGGCGCGGGTGACGCCGGAGCTGGCAGCGGTGACCAGGGACCTTCCGGCCCCGGTCCCGAGAGCGGACCCGGTCCGTCCAAGCTCTGGACACCGGGCAGCTGAACCGGCGAAAGGCGCCGGTTACCTGATTCAGGTGGCCATTTCGGCGTCGGGCTCGGGAGCCTCGATCGCCACCGTCCGGTTGCGGCCCTCCTGCTTGGCCAGGTAGAGGGCCTGGTCAGCCCTTCCGACCAGTTCGCGGACGGTCTCCGATCCATTCCACTCGGCAATACCGGCTGAACAGGTGATCGAAGCGGCCATCTCGTCATCAGGGAAGTCAGGGAGCGAGGCCCGGAGACGTTCGACGATGACCCTGGCACCTTCGAGGTCGGTATTCGGCAGGGTCAGGACGAACTCCTCGCCGCCGTAACGGGCGATGTGGTCCTCGATCCTGGTCATCTCCTCCCAGTTCAGGGCGATCCGGCGCAGGAAATCGTCCCCGGCCTGATGACCCCTGGTGTCGTTGTACTGCTTGAAATAGTCGAGATCGAGCATTGCCAGGCACAACGGCTGGGAATGGCGCCGGGCCTGACCGACCGACCTCCGGATCGCCCTTTCCCAGCCGCGGCGGTTGTCGATCCCGGTCAGGGCGTCGGTCAGGGCGAGTTCCTCGATCATCCGGCCACGCTCCTCGGCCAGGTTGCGTTCCCGTCGCATTCTGGTGACCAGATCCTGGATCACCACCCCGAGTACGGTCGCCATCAGGGCCAGAACCAGATCCTGACGCCAGACCGGGTCGACCTCTACGGCCTGGCCACCGGTGGCGACCTGCGCGATCACCACCGCGGTGACAACGCAGGCGATCACCGTTATCAGGGCCCTCCTGGACCCGTAGACCGCGACCGCGAGGACAGGGATCAGCAGCAGGGGGCCGATGCCCGCATCGAGCCCGTCAGTTCCGGCCCGCACCAGAATCGCCCCGCCGAGCGCACCGAACGGTGCGAACAGCCACAGGTACGGCCACAGCAGCGCGACTCCGACGCTGGCCAGCGCCAGGATCCAGCCGCCGATGTACAGCGGCCAGTTGATTTCAGGTGATGAAACAAGCGTTGCAGCGAAACAGACGGCGGTGATCAGAACGAAGGTGATCCCGTACCGGACGAGGTTGTGCCGGTACTCCGTCACGTCCGAATATCCCCTGTGATCGGGATGCATGCCGAATGGCCGGATTCTCAGGTTTTCGTACTTGACGGTTCTCCCGTTCCTCACCTATAGTGGCCACTCACCGACGGCAGGGACCCTTACCGTTCTTTGTTCTAGAGTGTCTGCCTTCGCCGATAGTATCGGGAGCCTGGTGGCTAAAGACCGTTCAAAAGAGATTCTCAAGGAAATCCGGAAGCTGAGGGAGGAAATGACCGCCCGACTCGACGCCCTCGAGGCTCGAGGAGGCGGCAGCGTTGTTTCTGGTTCCGGATCCGGGCTGCAGGATCCCCACGGATCCCTTCCCGGGGTGCCCGTTAGTCCCAGCGGAATCCCGGTCAGCGAGACGGCTGCCATCAGCGAGGACTTTGAATTGCCGACCAGCGGCGAAGTCAGCGTCGTCGTTCGTCCACTTCATGACCTGAGCCTGGCCCGGGTCGTCGAGGATGCCCTGGCCAACACAGAAGGAGTCACGGAGGCGTCGCTGACCGAACTCCGTGGCGATTCAGCCACGATCGACACCAAGGTCGGTGAAGGTGTCTCACTCATCTCTTCACTCCGTCGCAAGCTGCCGGTGGCGTTTGACGTGACCGAGTCCTCAAGCGATTCGGTGACGATCGCACTGGCCCAACCGATGGGCGGGCGCGAGAGCGGCGTGGCCGCTCCCACGGGCCTGTGAACGGCGGCAGCGTATTCGGGGCGCTGATCTTCGTGATCGGCATCCTCATTGCTTTCGCACTCCTGTTCGGTTTCTTCCTGATCGTTCCGTTCTTCGTATTCCTCGGCGGCCTGATCTGGATGCTCGTCACCGATCGCAAACAGAAGAAGGAGAGCGACCAGGAAGAGGAACCGACCGCCACCGCGACCACGGTGGAGACGACCGAGACCACCACCGAAGTCCGTGAGGTGAGGTCCTGATGGTCACCTCCGTCGCCCAGCGCCTCCTCGTTCGCGATTCCAGCCACGGTGTCAGCGAGCGGATGGTCACGCTCAGTTCGGCCGTCGCGCACCTGCTGCCGATCGAGATCTGCCGCCAGTACCACATCGTTCCGATCGAGTTTGACCGCGGCCTGCTCACCATGGCCGGCCCTTTCGCCTTCAATCCGGCCGCTGACCGTGCCGTTCGGGAACAGACCGGATACGAAACCAGATGGTTGTTCGCCGACCAGACGGAGCTTGATCTCGCGATCGACCGGCTCTTTGCCGGAAATGGACGTCCCGAGGGCGCCGAGTTCTCGGCCGAAGACCTGCTGAAGCACGGCCTCGCGGTGCCGCCGCGTCTCGGGGAAAGCCTCGCCAGGGAAGGCCTGGTGACCGAGGAACAGCTCGCGGAGGCCGTCGCCGAACAGCACCGGACCGGCAGCCGGATCGGTGAAGTCCTGGTCCACGGCGGTGCCGTCGAGGAGACCGAGCTCCTGCGCGTCCTCTCCGAGCAGATGGACCTGCCGACGGTCGATCTGTCCGACTTCGACGCTTCGAAGGCTCCCCGGGACGTCCTTCCGGACGAGATGTGTACCCGGCTCCACTGCGTGCCGATCGCGATTGACGGCGAAAGCATCTACCTCGCCGTGGCTGACCGTCTGGTCGAGGGTAAGGCTGAAGTCGAGAGTTACACCGGCCGCAAGGTTCAGCAGTTCCTCGCCACTCCGAACTCGGTCTCAAGGCTTCAGCGCCAGATCAATCGCGAGCGATACACGGAGACGGCGACGATGGGCCTCAGGGAGCGCTTCCCTGACAGTTCGGCCCACGAGGTCCTGAGCGGTGGCCAGAAGGTCTTTCTGGTGGTTCTCCTGCTGGTTTTCCTCGGCTTCCTGATCTGGCAGCCGATTCCGACCATGGCCACGGTCTTCGCTCTGCTGGCGATCTTCTACACGCTCACCTCGGCATACAAGCTCGTCGCGGGCTACGCAGCCCTCGGGCACCGCTACCTGGTCGATACCAGCGAAGAGACCCTGGCAGCGATGGACGAGCGCGAGCTGCCGGTGTACACGGTGCTGGTGCCCCTGTTCCGCGAAGCCGCAGTCATCCCCTATCTGGTCGCCGGTATCGAGTCGCTCGACTACCCGAAGACCAAACTCGATGTCCGGCTTCTCTGCGAAGAAGATGACGAGGAGACGATCGAGGCGATCATGGACCTCGACCTGCCACCTCACTTCAACGCGATCATCGTGCCGCCGTCGCAGCCCCAGACCAAGCCGAAGGCCTGCAACTTCGGCCTGCTCGGGGCCAAGGGGGAGTACGTGGTGATCTACGACGCCGAGGACCGGCCGGATCCGCTTCAGCTGAAGAAGGCGGTCCACATGTTCAGGAACCTCGACGACTCGATCGTCTGCATTCAGGCGAAGCTGAACTTCTTCAACCAGCAGACGAACATGCTGACCCGCTGGTTCTCGATCGAGTACTCGATGCTCTTCGACCTCGTGCTTCCGGGCCTCGACGCGAGGCGGGATCCGATCCCCCTCGGCGGCACTTCGAACCACATCAAGCGCGAGGAACTGGTCGAGGTCGGGGGCTGGGACCCCTTCAACGTGACCGAGGACGCAGACCTCGGTGTAAGGCTGCACCAGGCCGGATTCCGCACCACCATGATGGATTCGACCACCTATGAGGAAGCCAACACCAACGTCGCCAACTGGATCCGCCAGCGGTCACGCTGGATCAAGGGCTACCTGCAGACATGGCTGGTTTACATGCGGAACCCTTTCCGTTTCCTCTCGAATGTCGGGTTGAAGGGCTTCCTTTCGTTCCAGTTGCTTGTCGGGGGCACCCTCACCTTCCTGATCAATCCGATCTTCTGGTTCCTCACGACGGTTTTCGCCTTGACCCAGCTCGGGATCATCGAGGACTTCTTCCCCGGATGGGTCTACTTCCTTGCTGCTTCCCAGCTCTTCCTCGGAAACTTCGTCTTCGTCTATCTCGGCCTTGCCGCCTCGGTTCGCCGCGGCGACTACAGCCTCGCGCCCTACGCGCTCTTCCTGCCGTTCTACTGGGGCCTGATGTCGGTCGCCGCGTGGAAGGGCTTCGGCCAGCTGGTCACCAACCCGTTCTACTGGGAGAAGACCGAACACGGCCTTGACCTCGGTGGCGGCGCCGAGCATGCCCACTCCACCACTCCCCGCAAGTCGGGAGCCGCCTGATGGCCAGCGAGAAGACCGAGACCGGGCGCATGGCCGATGGCAACGGTTCAGTGGTGGTCGAGAAGACTACGAGAAGGCAGGTCCGCAGCCGGTACATCGACCCCGAAGTCGCCTCGCACATCAGCGAGGTACCGCCCGAGCCTCGTCCCTTCAGTCCCGAAGCCCCCCGGGCGGGCCTGGAAAGTGGGCTGATCTTCCTCTTCTTCGCGATCGTCTACGGAGTCCTTGGCTACTTCACGCTCACCGATGGCCGCATCGTCGATTTCATTTCCCTCAATCACCTGAACCAGGCCTACATGGCGCTCTGGAACGATCCGCCGCGTCTGGCCGCGATCGGATTGGACGCCGGGACCGTCAGCTCGGTCCTGTTCATGCCGTTCTCGATCATCAAGCCGGTCGCGACTTCTCTGGTCGCCTTGCCGGCGATAAGCGCAATCGCCGCGGCACTGCTGATGGCCTCGCTCAACACCCTGATGCGCATCTGCGACATCAATCTCGCGTTCCGGATCGTGCTGCTCGTGCTCTTCGGGCTGAACCCGCTTTTCGCCTTCTACGCGGTCAACGGTGACCCGATGATCCTGGGGCTCGTGCTGCTCGGAGTCGCCCTGACCTCAACCATCGCCTGGGCGGCAACGGACCAGACCAGGCACCTGGCAGGAGCCGGCCTGGCGATGGGCCTGGCGGTGCTGGTGGACTACGCATACATTCTCGTCGGACTCGGCTTCCTTTTCGCCTACATGGCGATCAGCGCCAGCAAGAAGGACCCGGGGCTGAAGGCGAGGTCGACGATGTTGCTCTTCCTGACTCCTGTCGCCTACGCCCTTCTCTTCTGGTGCCTGCTCAACTGGGTGCTGCTGGGCAACCCCTTCGAGTGGGTGACTGCTCAGAACGGGGTCATCCAGGTCAACACCTCCGGCGTCCTGGACTCGCTCGGAACCGATTTCTGGGGAAGCATGGGTGACCTGTTCGAGGTCACCCTCGGTATCGCTCCGCTCGCTCTGGTCGCCGGATTCCTGCTCATCATCGGCTCTGTGATGAAGAAGGACGCAACCGGATGGGGGCTCCTCTTCGTCGGCCTGTTCATAGCCGCAGCACCAGTTCTCAGGGCGGTCGGCGCTGATCAGGCGAACCTGCTCGACCTGAGCTACGGCCTGCCGCTGGCCGTGTTCGCGGTGGCGGCGGTGGCGTGGTTCGGCAAGGATGGCTGGAGTCCGATCGCCGCGGTCCTGATTGGCATCGGACTCATCGCGGCGATCCCGCTCTCGTGGAACGCGATGCAGGACTACCGGTTCCAGAACCAGGCGCAGGCATTTACCCGCTGGGTTGACGGCTGGGATTCGCAGGAAGGAAAGAGCTCGCTCAACGGTTACACCGTCGGAATCGATCCCGAGCTCGCGATGGCGAACTACATCAACAACGAGATTCCGCAGCAGTCGAGATCGATCCTCGCCGACGAGAACTTCAGCTACGGCGTGATCATCACCTCCGGCCGGCCGGCCCTCTTCTACGACCGTGCCGACGAGGGCGAGGATGACTGGCAGGCGGCGATCGACAACCCGTTCGGGACCGTCAGGTACATGCTGATCACGGTGAGCCGGGCCGGGGACCAGATCTCCAAGAAATGGCCGACCGCGGTCGAGGGCGGGCAGGCCGGGATGACACCGGTCTTCCGGACCGACCGCTACGTGCTGGTGGAGGTGTCGGAGACCGCACCGCCGACTGGCGATCGCGACACCGACCTGAACCAGCCCCGCAACACGCCGAACCCTGTCACTCCCGCGTCGCCGGTAAACCCCAGCGGACCCAGTCTGACCACGCCTTCCCAGAGCCAGACCGACGTCACACCCACATCCCCGGTCTCCCCGGCCCCCGACACAGTTGAACCGAATAACGGATCGTCATCCGCACCCGCCCTGGAGGGTGAATAGTGCCTGAGCGCAGGACGCCTCGCTGGATCCTCGTGATCGGCCTTTCGGCTCTGCTCGCGGTCCTAGTGGCCGCCTGCGGGTCCAATGACGAGGCTTGCAATGAGAATTCGAACAACGCGAACAACGCGGCGAATGCAACCGGAGCAACGGGGGCGACCGGTCAGGGTGCGAATGCGACCACCGGCGGGACCGTGCCGGGGACCGGTGCTGCGGTGACGGCCGGCACCGACCCTGTTGCGTCGGGCCGGCTTTTCTCCGCCGACAGCCCCTGGAACACGACGGTGGAAGGACTCCCGGTCGCCAGCAACTCCGACCGCATGCTCGAACTCGCGACAGAGCGAAGGGCCGCCAAGGAGGCTCCGGGCAGGGAGGGAGTAGTCACTTTCACCCGCCAGATCGTTGACCAGGGCCTCTTCATCAACTCGCAGGTGTGGGCGCCCCTGATCGTGGCTGCCAACACCGAGGGCTCGGTCGCGACCAGGTTCGTCTGTCGCCAGTCCCAGTGCAGCTCGCCCGACCCCAAGGTCCCGTCCACCTTGACCATCCCGGCCAACACGACTCCGGACCCGCGCTATGACGGCTGGCTGAGCGTGATCGACCGGGAGAACGGCATGGGATATGACTTCTGGCGTGCCCGCCGGGAGGGCGACGGGACCATCTCCTACCAGTTCGGCAAGGCCTGGACACTCGACGGACCGGGCTTCAGCAAACCGGTGGGCATCGATCCCGAGAGGGCGGTCGGAGCCCGTGGCTCGGGACTGCCGCTCTTCGCCGGAGTAATCGGTCCGGTCGAGCTCGAGCAGGGCCAGATCAACCACGCGCTGGCCATCTCGGTACCCGGAATAGCCCGCCGCAACTTTGTTCAGCCCGCCTCGGTAACCGATGGAGTCGGCAACAGGAGGTCACTGCCGGCCGGTGCCCGGCTTCGGCTGCGGGCAGACGTAACCGTCAACGAGAGAGCGCTGCGCAGCCTCAGGGGCCAGCGCCGTCGCTCGGCCGACGCGATCCTGACCGCACTCCGGACCTACGGGGCGATAGTGGTAGACCGCGCGGCGGTACCCAGCCTCTACGCGCCGCTCGGCACCTCACCGAAGATACTGCGCGGCAGCGAGCTCTCCTGGCTCAGGCTCGATGACTTCGAGGTGATTGCGCTGCCGCAGATTTACAAGGATCCGCCGCTGAGCAAGGTCGGCCTCGAAGGGCCGCAGACCGGCGGGGTGAACGAGCAGGTGCAGTCGGGCAGCGCTGCCGGGAATACGGTCGGAGGTGGCCTGTGAGACAGCCGATGAAGAAGAAGGCCACGGCCCTGGCCTGTGCCACGGTCGTCCTCGGACTGCTCGTGGCGGGCTGTGGCCTCAATCCTGATGATGCTCCGCCTGCTGCCGGAAGCAGTGGCGCGGGCGCGATCTACGTACCGCCTTCGTCAGGCAAGACCCCGGTCGAGCGGGCCAAGCCGACCCCCCGGGAAGCGGGGACCATTCGCGTTGCCGGCAAGGCCCAGGGTTCGCTCACCCCGGACCTGGTTCGCACCTACAACGCCGCAGGTGGCACCGCCAACATCGTGGTCACCGAGCAGAGCGAGAACCAGGCCTTCGAGAAGTTCTGCTCCGGTCAGGCCGACATCGTCGATTCGGCCCGGCCGATCTCCGAAGCCGAGTACCGGAAGTGCATTGCCAACGGGATCCAGCCCGTCCAGTTCCAGGTGGCATCTGACGCCGCGGTCCTCGCGATCAAGAACGAGACCGACGTCGGCACCGACTGCATCAGCTTCGACGAGGTGCGCAACATCTTCAGGGCCGGTTCGACCATCAACAGCTGGAGCCAGGTGGGCTACGGCCACGAACTGGGTGGAGATGCCAACGAGCCCCGGATGAAGGTCGCCGGACCCGATGAGGACTCCAACGTCTTCGGTTTCTTCGGCCAGTACGTGCTCGGTGACCCGGAGCCGACGATCCTGGTCATGCGAAGCGATTACCAGGCCTATCCGACCGACGCCGGGGTGCGTCGCGCAGTCGTTGGTTCGAACCGCGATTACCGGGCAGCCGAGCAGCTCGAGCGTTCCCGGCAGATCTACCAGGACATCCTCGATTCGCTGGCCGAGAACCGTCGGGCGGTCAGGGATGCAAAAGCAGAGGTCGCCAAGGGCATCGCCGATCAGCGTCCCCCGGCCGACAAGGCCAGGGACCGGGCCAAGCTCGCCGAGGCCGAGGCCAACCTGCGGAAGCTGGAGAGGTCGCTGGCCCCCGCGCGTCGCTACTTCCGCGAGAATCAGGCCGCGCTCCGCCGCCTCGAAGAGGTGAGGGGAACCCTGGGTCTCTTCCGCTTCTCCTACTACGAGGCCTTCGAGGAGCAGCTCAGGCCGATGGAGATCAGCGCGTCGAACGACTTCGCGCAGCCCGAATGCATTTTCCCCTCGCAGGCGACCGTCACCAACGCCACCTACCCGCTGGCACGCCAGCTCCTGCTGACCGTCAACTACCGGAACATGCGGGATCCTGACATCAACGAGTTCCTGGTCCAGAGCCTTTCCCGATCCCAGCGGCTGGCCGAGAGTGCCGCCCTGGTGCCCCTCCCCGACGAGACGCAGGCCACCGAACTGGCATGGCTGAACGGCACAACCGAGCCAGACATCATTTTCTACCAGTCGGGTGCCGCCCCTGAGGTCGGGACCAACCAGACCGCCGGTGGCGAGTAGTCGCCCGGCTGTCATTTACCCTTGATCGGCCGCTACTCGGCCTTGAATGTCGGTTTAACGGGGGGTGAGATCATTTTGACTGTGTTTCGGCGTTTAGCTACAGCTCTCGTTCTTCTGGGTCTGGGCCTTGCCCTGGCCGCCATGCCCGCTGCCTCGAATGCGGCGAAGCGCCAGGGCCCCTGCTCGACCCTGCCCGTCAACATCAAGATGAGCACTCACGACCCGACCGGCCTGCTTGAGGACGGCTATGCCTGGATTTATGTGAATCCGAAGGGCAGGATCCGTTCGGCGATGGTCAGGGTGATGCGGGGAAACATGACTTTCGCCCGGGGCCGGATCGTCGGCCCGATGACCCCGGGAAGGACGACCCTGATCCGCATGCACGTGAAGAAGCGCATGTTTTCCGGCAAGTACCGGATCAAGGTGACCGCCGGGAAGCCCGGCAAGTGCCGCCACCGGGTCAGCAAGTCGCGAACCTGGCGCTTCACGAGCCCCAGCCTGGGCCTGAAGGCAATCCCGGTCAGCACCCGGGTCGGTGACAACGTGAACGTGGTCCGCTTTGCGCTGCGTCCCGTCCGCCGCACCAAGGTCGGCCGGACCAGGGTCTCCCTGATCGGCCCCGGCGGTGGCGTGATCAGCCAGCAGGTGATCAACTCGATCGGCAACCGGCAGATCCTGGCCGAGCTGCCGATCCAGGGCAAGCTCAAGGCCGGCAAGTACAAGGTACGCCTTAGCGGACAGGACCTTGCCACCGGCAACTATCGCGTCTCAAACCAGTCCTGGCGCTTCGGCCGGGGCGGGGGCGGTGCCAAACCGGTGCCGACGACGGGTCAGCTGACCCAGAAGGTGGCCGTCGACTGGACCAGGGGCCAGTGGGACGGTCGTCAGGTGGGCGGATTCATCGCCCCGGGAATCGGCTACGGCGAAGTCGTCTGCAGTCCGTACCAGCAGTGGGTGCGCTTTTACCCCTCCGACGCGGGTCGTGAGAGCGCGATGATGACCTGGACCTACAAGAACTGGGACTTCAACAAGGGCTGGGAGAAGGCCGTGCGCGAGGCCAAGTACTCGGAGGGCACCGGTCCCGACTTCCGCGAGGGCATGAACAAGTTCGGACCAACCGAAAAGCACTCGACCGGCACGTTTCAGGGCATCATCTCCGACCGCGGCCCGATCGACGGTCCCGGCGGAGCAAAGCTCGCCCCCCCGACGACCTTCGACCTCGACTGGGTCTGGGACTTCAACAAGGCCGGCAACTCCTACTGCCATGTGAAGGCGACCTTCCGCACCCAGACTGACGAGTTGACCGACCCGATGGCTCGGTCGGTGCAGATCGTGTGGCGTGGCGACTCGAACGCGACGCCCGCCAACACGACGAGCGACGTCGACTTTCCGGGACTCGGAAAGGTGCAGGCGATCTGCCAGCAGGGCCCCAACGGGTACCGGCGCCTGATCATCGATTCGGCGACCGGCGGCAGCGTCTACACCCGGGAAGGGTCGGAGGATTACAAGGTGAACCAGGAGGAGGGTCCGCTGGTGATGCGGCTGCCGAACAACGGAATGCTGTTCGTCCAGATGGACAACGGTGACCGGGTACTCGTCTCTTCCCGATGGAAGGTGAACGACCCGGTTGCTTCGAACAACTGGTGCGTCGTTTCCGCCCAGATCTACAGCCCTTCATAAACGGGTCAACAGCGGGTTAGAATGACCGCGTGGGCACAGATTCCGGAAAGACGGACGCAGCCGCGCTCGACGACCTTCGCGCATCGGTAGGGCGGGTAAGCCTCGAAGTTCAGTCGCTGAGTGACCGAGTTCGTGAACTGGTCGAAGCGGTCGAGGCGCTGGCGCCCGAAGGCCGCGCAGAAAGCGCGGTGCCGCCTCCGGTCGCTCCGACGGGAGATCGTGGCGAGATCGGGGTGAGCGTCTCGCCGCTGCCGGAACTGGCCATGGCCGCAGTTGCCGAGACGGCTCTCCGGGGACTGCCGTCGGTGCGCAAGGTGGTATCAGTCGAGCGATCCAACAACCAGGCCACGTTCCTTCTCGAGATCGACGATGACTCCGAACTCGTCAGTGAGATGAGACGTGCCATGCCCGTACCGATCACCGTGGACAAGGCCCCCGATGGCTCCCTCAAGGTGGTGCTGGAGTGGGCCTGGGGCAGGTCCGCCGCCAGCGCAGGCTGAACTGATGCGAGTTGGCTGAACGTATTCCGCGTGACCAGAGCCTGAGCCGGATCCACGGCTCAGGCGCGCTTTTCGCTGCCGCCTACGGCAACGTCGGGTCGTCGATCTACTACGCGCTCGGCGTCACTGCCGCCTTTGCGCTCGGTCTGACCCCCGTTGCCTTCATGATCGCCGGCCTGATCTTCATCTGCACGGCGGCCACCTACGCCGAAGCGACGGTTATGTACCCCGAGGCAGGCGGATCCTCTTCCTTCGGCCGGCATGCCTTCAACGAGCTGATCAGCTTCATCGCCGCCTGGGCGCAGATGCTGAACTACACGATCACGGTCGCGATCTCGGCCTACTTCGTGCCGCATTACCTCGCGGTCTTCTGGCCGGCGCTCGGGCAAGCCCCGGGCGACATCATCGGCGGTGCGGCCGTGATCGTCTTTCTCGCCTGGCTCAACATCCGGGGCGGCCAGGAATCGGCCCGGCTCAACATCATCCTCGCCGTCGCCGACCTCGCCACACAGGTGATCCTCGTCGCGATCGGCATGTTCCTCGTCTTCAACACCGACATCCTGATCAGCAATGTCAGTCTCGGGGTCGCTCCGACCTGGCCGGACTTCGCGCTCGGAATCGCGGTAGGAATGATCGCCTACACCGGCATCGAGACGATCTCGAACATGTCCGAAGAGGCCAAGGACGCGGCGCGGTCCGTACCCCAGGGCGTGGCACTGGTAGTCATTGCGGTGCTCGGTCTCTACCTCTTCATCCCCATCGTCGCCCTCTCGGCGATGCCGGTCGAGTTGAACCAGGCCGGCGAGTACGTGACGGAGCTGGGTACTACATATGCCGACGATCCGATCCTGGGGATCGTCGAGAATCTCGACCTCTCGAGCGGCCTGACCGACATCCTGAAAATCTATGTCGGCGTCCTGGCCGCGGTGATCCTCGTGATCGCGACCAATGCGGGGCTGATCGGGGTCTCCCGCCTCAGCTACTCGATGGGCCAGTACAGACAACTGCCCGAGGCGATCCGGCAGATCCATCCGACCTACCGCACGCCTTACGTGGCAATCGTCTTCTTTGCGGTGCTCGCGATCATCACGCTGCTGCCAGGGCAGGCTTCATTCCTCGCAACCATGTATTCGTTCGGGGCAATGCTCTCGTTCACCATCGCCCATGCGGCGGTGATCCGCCTGAGGCAGAAGATGCCGGACGCCAGGCGGGAGTGGAAACCCCGGGGCAACTTTCCGGTGAAGGGCGTCCTGATCCCGATCACCGCGGTTCTCGGCGGCCTCGGCACCTTCCTGGCCTGGCTGGTGGTCATGGCCCTGAACCCGGTCACCCTCGCCGTCGGGTCGCTCTGGCTGCTGCTGGGCCTGGGCGGCTATGTCCTGTACCGGCGCCACCAGGAACTTCCCCTCACCGGAACGGTCAAGGTGCTCCTGCCCGAGCCACTCGGCGTCGAGGAGATCGAGTACAAGTCGGTGATCGTCGCCTTCCCGGCTGACCAGCCGTTCTCGGAGGACGTGATGGCTACCGCCGCGAAGCTGACCTCGGACCGTCGCCGGGGGATCCACATAACGGCTCTCCTCACCGTACCCACACACCTCCCGCTCGAGAGTTCGATGGCCGAAGAGGAGAAGAAGGCCCAGGAGAAGATCGAGCGGGCAAAGCTGATCGCCGGTCTGCGGGTATCCGGGCGGGTCGAAAGGGTGCGACCCGGGCAGGAGGGTTACTTCCTCGCCCGGCAGGCCCGGACCTCGAAGGCGGCCGCGATCGTCATCGGTCTCGAATCCCGCGGGGGTGTGCCGCAATACGACAAGACGCTGGAAACCATCCTGCGTGAGCGCCCTTGCCGGGTGATCGTCGTTACCGAAGATTCAGGTCCGGCCAGGAGTGCCGGCGGGCGGGAAATGGTGGTTCCGTGAAGCCGGGCGGGGCGTACGACAGGTCGGTGAGGGCCCTCTCCGCCGTCTATGGCGTGATCGGCCTGGTCATCCTCGTCCTCACCGTGGTCCAGGGCGGCGGCCCGACCTCGGTCGGCTTCCTGATCGGCCTCGCCTTCATCGCGGTCGGCGTGGGCAGGTACGTGGTTCAGCGCAAGATCACGGACAGGCCACCGGAATGAGGATGAGGGACGTCAGGCTGGCCGAGAAGGCGCCTCAGTCGGGGGCGCTCTGGCTGCTGATCGTGACCTACGCGGCGGTCGGCTTCTCGATCTACTTTGCCCTCGGCGTGGTCGCCAAGAAGGGTCTCGGCCTGACCCCGCTCATCTTCGTGGCTACCGGGCTGCTCTTCGTGATCACGATCTTCACCTACTTCGAAGGCAGCGCGATGCTGAAGGAACGGGGCGGATCTTCTTCCTACGCCCGGCACGCCTTCAACGAACTGGTCGCCTTCGTCGCGGGCTGGGTGATCCTGCTCGACTACCTGATCGTGATCGCGCTGGCAGTGCTTTCGGTACCCCACTACCTGCGTCCGATCACCGGTGACCTCGACGGAACGCTCTGGCTGCCATTGGTGATCGCCGCGGTCGTGCTCTACATCACGGTGCTGAACACTCTGGACGTTCCGGCCAGGAGACGGCCACGCTTTCTGCTCTTCCTTGCAGGCATCGACCTGTTCACGCAGGTGCTTGTGATCGTTGTCGGCCTTTTCGTCGTCATGGACCCGGAAAGCCTGACCAGGCATGTCGAGCTCTTCTCCAGCCCGGGGGTCACCGACGTGATCTACGCGGCGGTCCTGGCGATGCTCGCCTACGCCGGCATCGAGGCGGTCTCGAACCTGGCCCCGGACCTCGACCTGAACCCGCGTCAGTTCACGAGGGTCGTGACAAGGACCGTCTGGATCGTCCCGCTGCTCTACGCCGCGATGGCCGCGGTCGCACTGATGGCCGTACCGGTCTACATCGGGCCGGACGGACCGGTCACCGATCTCGGGACCGTCTACATCGAAGCGCCGGTGCTCGGAGTGGTCGAGGCATTCGAACCCGCCTGGTTATCCGACGGGCTGCAGTGGATCGTCGCGATCGTCGCTGCGGCGACGCTGGTCTGGGCCGCCAACACCGCCATGCTCGGCGTCTCGAGGCACACCTACACACTGGCCGTGAACCGTCAGATCCCGAGCTGGCTAGGACAGCTGGGCCGACGTTACGAAGTCCCCTACAAGGCGATAATCCTCTGCGCTCTGGCCGTCTTCGGCCTCGCCCTGACGGGTGACATCGAAATGCTGGCGGGGATCTACGCCTTCGGAGCCACACTGGCCCTGACCATCGCCCACCTCTCGGTCCTGAGGCTGCGGCGAACCATGCCCGATGCCGAACGGCCCTTTCGGGCACCGCTCAATTTCACGGTTGGCGGGGTTCAGCGACCCCTGACCGCCGTGATCGGTGCCGTGCTCAGCAGCCTCGCGCTCGTCTCGGTCCTGCTCTTCCACGACTCGGCACGCTGGGTGGGCCTGGGCTGGCTGGCGGTAGGGCTGGTCGGATATGTGGTCTACCGCCGGCTGGTCGAGCAGATCAGTCTGACCCGCCAGGTGACGGTGGAAGCCCGCGCCCTGACCCGGCCGCGGGTGTCGATCGACTTTCACAACATCCTGGTCCCGATCTTCGGTACGCGTACGGACGACGACATCGTCTCGACCGCGGGCCGGATGGCAGCAGAGGGCGACCCCGAGGAGACCGGCGCGCAGGCCGTGCTCACGCTGCTATACCTGATCGAGATTCCGCTGACCAGGGGGATCAGGGATCCCCTGCCCGAAGAAGTTGCCGATGAAGCCCAGCGGGTCACCAAGCGTGCCCGGGAGGTCGCAGAGGAGTACGACGGGGTGGACGTGAGGGTGGAGATCGAGCGGGTGCGGCGCAAGGGCACCGGGATCGTCTTTGCGGCCCGGCGCCTCGGGGTCGACGCCATCGTGATGGGGGCGGAACCACCCAGCCCGATCAAGGGTGGCGCCAAGCTGGGCGGGATCGGTGACTACCGGCCGGCAGAGATCGGGCCGGTAACCGCCTACGTGCTCAAGAGAGCGCCCTGTCGGGTACTGCTGACCGCGCCGGGCAGCGAGTGAACCGCCACCCTCGGTCAACTAGGATGCCCGCATGTTCCTGTTGATCGTGGGCTGCGGCAGAGTAGGTTCGAGTCTCGCCCTGTCAATGCTGTCTGAAGGTCACACGGTGTCCTGCCTCGATCAGGATCCGGAGTCCCACGCCCGGCTGGAGGTCGGCCTCGACTGTTCCTGGGAGGAGGCCGGTGGGCAGTTCACCGTCGGCACCGCTCTCGAGACGCAGGCTCTCGAGGAGGCGGGCATCGAAGAAGCCGACGCCTTCGTCGCTGCGACCAACGGCGACAACACCAACATCGTGATCTCGCAGATTGCCCAGCGGCGCTACAACGTCGAGACGGTCATCGCCCGCATCCTCGACCCGCTTCGGGCCGAGTGGTACCGCGAGCAGGGGCTGAGGACGATCTGCCCAACCAAGGTGGCAATCGAGATGCTCGAGGAGAAGCTGCGGGGGGTCGAGGGCTAGATGTACGTGATCGTCGCCGGTGCCGGCAAGGTAGGAGTCAACCTGACCCGCGAACTGCTCGACCAGGGCCACGAAGTAACCCTGATCGAGAACCGCCGCCAGCGCTACCTGGGCGTCGAGCAGCTGCTCGAACACAACGTCCTCTATGGCGACGCATCGGAGCTCTGGGTGCTGGAGCGGGCCGGCATAGAGCGGGCGGACATGGTCATTGCCGTGACCGGAGACGACGAGGACAACATCCTCATCTGTCAGGTCGCCAAGGAGAAATACGGGATCGAGAGGATCATCGCCAGGGTCAACAACCCGAGCAACCGGCCCCACTTCGACCTGCTCGGAATCAAGCCCGTGGTGTCGGCTACAGAGCTGATTCTCCGCCTGCTCGAGCACGAAGTGCCGCATCACAACCTCGTGCACCTGCTCGACCTCGAGGAAGAGGAGATCGAGATCATCGAGATCCGGCTGGGGGCGAAGTCCCCCGTGGTGGGACGCACTGTCGGCGAGCTGAACACCCCGGACAACACCCTGGTCATCGCCGTAATCAGGGATGGCAGGGGCATGGTCCCCAACGCGAGTACCGTCTTCGAAGAAGGTGACGACATCCTTGCGGTACTCGACCCCCAGCGGGAAGAGGAACTCAAGTCACTTTTCACCGCAACCTGAGCTGGCATGAAAAAGCCCGGTCAGAGACCGGGCTGAAGGCTGCGGGGCAGGGACTCGAACCCCGATTTCACGGACCAGAACCGCACGAATTACCATTATTCTACCCCGCAGCGGGTGACCGGAAGGATAACGACGCAGGCATCGGGATGCACCTTCGCCCGGTCCCGTCCCGCGAAGCCCGACCGGGCCTTCTGTTACCTTGATCTCCGTGCCCACCAACAGTTTGAAGTTCCGGCGGACGGCCGGTATCGCCCTGACTGTCGCTGCGCTCGGCCTGGGTGTCGTTGCCTGTGGAGGCGGCGATGATGAGGAGACGCCGGCGCCGGTCACCACGACGACGACCACTGAGGAAACCGTCACCCTGACCACAGAGGATCTGATCACCGAGGGTGACGCGATTTGCGCCGAGGCGAACTCGGCCCTCGGTTCGATCGAGGCATCGACCGTTGACGACACGACCAAGTCGACCCAGGTGGCCGACATCTACGACGGGATCGCCCAGCAGCTGGGTGAACTCGGCACTCCCTCTGACGGCGAGCCGCCCACCGACGTAATCGCGGCGGCGCAGGAGCTCGCCGATGGTACCGGCGATACCACGGCATTCCAGACGGCGGCAAGCGAGTACGGCTTCACGGACTGTGCGGAAGCGCCGGAGGCGGTGGCCTACCCGACCGATTCGGCCGGCACCGACAGCTCTACGGCGACCGACTCTACCGACACCTACGTGCCGCCGGCAACGGACTCGACTGACACCTACGTGCCGCCCACGACCACGGCGCCACCGACGACCGGAGGCGGGGTGGCCCCGACAACTCCCGACACCGGCGGCTCATCCACGGGTGGCAGCTCCGGGGGCACTTCCTCCGGCGGGATCGGCCCGGGCTAGGGCTTGCCCCGGGACGGTGAACCGCCCCGGGGTTGCCGAAGGTCTTCCCGGGCTTTCGCCAGTCAGGGCCGGGTGAGGTCCGCGGCCATCTCCTCGAACACTTCGACGTAACGGTCGACGGCCTCGTCCGTGTGGGTCACCGAGAGGGTCCATTCCTCCTCACGGCCCGGAGTCATGAAGATCCCCCGGTTCATGTTGAAGAGCCAGGCCAGCTCGCTCAGCTCGGCGTCCTGATTCGCCTTGAAGGTCTCGTAGTCGTTGACGTGCTCGGTCGAGAAGGTGACGCAGCCCTTGGAGCCGATGCCTACCGTGTAGCCGGGCAGGTTGTACTTGTCGACCACTTCGTTGCAGCCGGCAATGATGCGGTCGTTGAGGTGATCCAGCGTCTCGTAGGCCTCGGCAGTCATCACCTGCTCGAGATTGGCCCGGGCTGCGGCCATGCAGAGTGGATTCCCGTTGTAGGTGCCCACCTGGTAGACCGTGCCATCCTCGACGCATGCCATCACTTCCTCGTTGCCGCCGATGGCGCCTACCGGGAAACCTCCGCCGAGTGCCTTGGCCAGGGTGACCATGTCAGGCATCACGCCGAACTTCTCCACGGCACCGCCGGGAGCGATGGTGATCCCGGTCTTCACCTCGTCGAAGATGAGCACGACGCCGTGCCGGGAAGTGATCTCGCGAACTTCTTCGAGATAACCCTCCTCGGGAAGGACCACACCGAGGTTCATCATCGCCGCCTCCATGATCACGCAGGCGGGCAGACGGCCCTCTTCCTTCATCTTCAGCATCCGCCGCTCCATAGCGCCGGCATCGTTGAAGGGGACGGCGACCACCTGGTCGACCGTGGCCTGGGGTATTCCGGCCCCATAGGGGAGAGAGGCGAGATTCTCGTGGTCGCCGATCTTGTCGTACTCGACGCCGATCGAGACCATGACCGTGTCGTGATGGCCGTGGTAGGAGCCGAAGATCTTCATCACGTCATCGCGGCCGGTGTGTCCACGGGCGATGCGGATCGCGTCCATGGTCGCCTCGGAGCCGGAGTTCGTGTACCTCCACTTGGGCAGTCCCCAGCGGGCGGCCAGGTCGTTGCCGACCGCGATCGCATCCTCGGTGGGTGCTGCGAAGTGCGTTCCCTTCTGGTAGCGGGCCTGGACAGCCTCGCCGATCAGCGGGTTGGCGTGACCCTGCACCATCGAACCGAAACCGTTGTGGAAATCCCACATTTCGTTGCCGTCCACGTCCCAGACCTTGGGGCCAACACCGGACTCCATGTAGATCGGCCACGGTTCGCGCAGCTGGTAGGAAGAGGCAACACCGCCCGAAAGGTGCTTCCTGGCCCGCTCGAAGGTCTCCTTCGACTTCTGGGTGTTCGCGTTGAGGCGCTCTTCCTCGCGGAGCGTCAGCTCCTTGATCCTCGTGCGGTCAAGCTGGATGGCGGTCGTGTTCATGCGGCTTCTCCTGACTTGTCTGGTCGGCCTGGTCTCCGTTCGGCTTCCCGGTTGCTCACTAAAGGTATCGCTCCACCAGTTAGGGTAGGTGGCCTAATCCAACTATGGGGGGGCTGCGGTGGCTGTTTCGGGTCGGTTCAAGAAGGGTGGAATCCCGGCGGTGGCGGTTGCCATCATCGGGGCGTTGGTGATCGGGCTGGCGCTGGCCGGGTCCATGGCAGCTGCCCCGGATGCGACGGCGGCGAAGCTCACGGCCTGCGTCAACAAGAAGACCGGAGCGATGCGCCTCGTCTCCGGCAAGAAGGCAAAGAAGAAATGCCCCAAGGGGTGGCGCAAAGTCACCTGGCAGAAGGACAAGGGTCGGACCGGCCTGCAGGTCGTCGCCGCGGACGGAAAGGTCGTAGGCATCCTGGTCGGCATGAGTCCGATCGGAACCGGCGTGAATGCCTTCACCATTCTCCGTAACGGGGGCATCTACACCTACCTCGGTGGCGGTCAGCTCTATCCGACTTCCGCGATGGGTTCCCTGCCGGAATTCAAGACGGCGGATTGCTCGGGCCCGGCGTACGTCGGTCTCGACGGTGCCGTACCGGCGGTCACCCTTGACTTCTACAGAGGACTTTTCGGAGGTCCGTTCCGACTGGTCTTCCGGACTTTCTCTCCGCTCGGCCTGGGTCCGGCTTCGACCTGGAAGTTCCAGGGGGCGACCGAGGATGTACTCGTCGGGATTCCCCTCTATGAGCTGCAGTCCGATGGAACCTGCGACCCGAGTGATCCGGCCTTCACCGGAACCCTGTTCCAGTTCGACTCCCAGCCGGCCCCGCCTGACTTCGCGGGACCGCTCCGAATCAGGTAGCCGGGATCCGGATGGCGTCGGCCGGCTAGTCCTGGTCGGTCGACGAATCTGTCCAGGAGCTGTAGAGCCCGGCGTAAAGGCCTCCTGCTGCGATCAGCTCATCGTGGCTCCCGGTCTCGGCAATGCGGCCGTGCTCGAGCACGATGATCCGGTCAGCCCTGCGGATCGTTGAGAGCCGGTGGGCGATCACGACCGCAGTCCGGCCTTCCAGCACCCCGTCCAGGGCCTTCTCGATGACCCTTTCCGTACGGGTGTCCACGGCGGAGGTGGCTTCGTCGAGAATCAGGATGCGGGGTTCGGCGAGGATCACCCGTGCGAAGGCGACCAGCTGGCGCTGGCCCGAGGAAAGCTGGACCCCGCGCTCGCCGACCTCGGTTTCCAGTCCATCGCTGAGACGCTCGATGAAGGGGGTGGCCCCGACCGCCTCGGCTGCCGCCGCGATCTCCGTGATGTCGGCATCCGGCCTGCCGAAGGCGATGTTCTCGGCGATCGAGCCGGAAAACAGGAAACCCTCCTGGGGGACGATGCCCATCTGGCTGCGCAGAGCCCTCTGGCGGTAGTCAGAGAGTGGCCGGCCGTCGATCATGATCCGGCCCTTCTGGGGGTCGTGAAATCGCGTGATCAGCTTCGCGAGCGTCGACTTGCCGGCGCCGGTGCTGCCGACAAGGGCGACGGTCTCGCCTGGCCGGATGTCGAAGTCGATGTCCTCGACCGCCCAGCGGGGGACGGCGGCGCCCGCTTCCACGGGACCACCCTCCGTTTCTGCCCGCACCTCGAGATCGTCGTAGCTGAACGAAACGCCTTCGAAGGTGATGCGCCCCTCCAGCCTCGGGGGGTCTATCGCCTGCGGCGAGTCGACGATCTCCGCCTCCGTGTCGAGCAGGGTGAAGATCTTGTCGAGGGCCGCCATGCCCTGCTGGTAGGTCGCGTAAAGCTGGGCCAGCTGCTGTATCGGGTCGAAGAAGAGCTGCAGGTAGCCGACGAAGGAGATGACGACGCCGATCATGATGTTGCCCTCGACGACCTGCCAGCCGCCGAACAGGAGAATCGCGGCAGTGCCGACCGCGGCCAGCAACTCTGTGGCCGGGAAGTAGCTGGCGTTGAGGTAGACGGTGGCCATGTTCGCCTGCCGGTTGGCCTCGTTGAGCTCGGTCATGCGGGTGATGTGACGGTCCTCCTGGCCGAAGGCGCGGACCACGCGAACGCCACTCAGCGTTTCCTGCAGGTGGGAGGTGACCTGGGCGATGCGCTCACGCGTTTCCCGGAACGCGCCTGCCGAGTAGCGCCGGAAGACGAGACTGGTCACCAGCAGCAGTGGCAGGACGGAGAAGGTGACGAGGGCCAGGCGCCAGTCCAGGAGCAGCAGGATCGCCACCACGCCGACCAGGGTCAGCATGTTCGCAAACAGGGTGACGATGCCTTCGCTGATCAGCTGATTCAGCGCCTCGATGTCATTGGTCATGCGTGATATCAGGGTGCCGGGGCGGTTTCGGTTGAAGAAGCCGATCGACATCCGCTGTACGTGCTTGAAGACCTGCTCGCGGAGGTCCTGGAGCACCCGGATGCCGACCCAGCCAACCAGCCAGGTCTGAAGCCACGAGGTGATCGCGTTGACCACGATCGCGACCACAAACAAGGCGATGGTCAGATCGAGCGCAGAGATGTTGGCGGCCTCGATGCCGGCATCGATTGCCCGTCCGGCCAGGTAAGGCGGCGCGAGCGCGCTGGCCGTGGAGGCGATCACAGCCATCAGCATGAAGATGATCCTGGTCCGGTAGGGGCGAAGCAGACCGAGCGTCCAGCGGATCTTGCGGCCCCGGCCGGCAACGATCTCGCGGTGCGCGATGGCTGGGCGGGGGTCGCCGCCCCCCTGATCGGGGGCGCTCATGCGAGGACCTCCTCGTCCTCGGGAACGAAGAGCGGTTCCTCGCCGGAACCACCGGTCAGTTCACGGAAGAGGGAAGAGCGGGCTGTCAACCCGGCGACCGAGCCGCGGTCGACGATCCGGCCCTGGTCGAAAAGCACCACCTCGTCGGCAAGGGAGATCGTCGAAAGCCGGTGCCCGATCACGAAAGTCGTGCGACCGCTCATCGCTTCGGCGAGACCTGCCCTGATCGCCTGTTCAGTCGTCGCATCAAGAGAGGAGGTCGCGTCGTCGAGAATCAGGATCCGGGGATCGGCGAGCAGGGCCCGCGCGATTGCGACCCGCTGTCGCTGGCCACCGGACAGGGTCAGGCCGCGCTCTCCGACCACGGTGTCGTAGCCGTCGGGAAGTGCCTCGATGAACTCGGCCGCCTGGGCGAGCCGGGCGGCCCGCTCGATCTCTTCGCGGTCTGCGTCCGCACGGGCGTAGGCGATGTTGCTGGCGATCGTGTCGCTGAACAGGAAACTGTCATCGGAGACGTATGAGATCTGGTGCCGGAGCGAGGGCAGATCGACCTCCCGAAGGTCCGCACCATCGATCGACACGCTTCCCTCGGTCGGGTCGTAGAGCCTGGCGAGCAGAGCTGCGAGGCTCGTCTTGCCCGAGCCCGATGGTCCGACGAGGGCGACCCGCGCTCCGGCCGGCACCCGGAGGTCGACGCCGGAAAGGGCATCGGGTGCCTCGGGCCCGTAACTCAGCGAGACCGATGCGAACTCGACGGCGCCGCCACCCTCCGGCAGGGGCCCGGCGCCGGGCTTCGAGGCAAGGCGGGGCTGGCGGTCGAGCACTTCGAACAGCCGGTTGCCGGCCGCGATCGCCCGCTGGCCCATGCCGAGCGCCATGCCGATTGACCGGAGCGGGCCTGCAAGCATCAGAGCGTAGGTGTAGAAGGCGGTGAACTCGCCAAGGTCGATGCTGCCGTTCAGTACGGCATGGCCACCGACCAGCAGGACCAGGGCGGTGCCGATCTGCGGGAGGGCCCCGATCAGGGGGGTGAAAAAGGCCTGGATCCTGGTCGAGCGGATGCTCTGGTCGAAGAGCCGGTCGACCGCTCCCTGGAACCGTTCGAACTGATGGTCCTCCCGGGCGAACGCCTTGACCACCCTGATCCCGGTGACGCTCTCCTCGGCCTGCGCGGTAAGTTCGGCCACCCGCTGCTGGACCTCCTGCATCGCCGGCCTCGACTGCCGCGTGTAGCGCAGGGCGGTAAAGACCATGAGCGGCGCCGGTGCCAGTGCCATCAGCGCCAGGAGGGGATTGATCACGATCATCACCGCGCCTGCCAGCAGCACGGTGAGCATGCTCTGGCTGAAGAAGATCAACCCGTAACCGAGGAAGAATCGGATTGCCTGCAGGTCGACCGTGGCCCGACTCATCAGCTGACCCGTCTGGTTGCGATCGAAGAACCCCAGCTCCAGCGTCATCAGATGTTCATAGACCTCCTGCCGCAGATCGAACTCCACAGCCAGAGAAACCCGGCCGGCGACGATCCGCCGGATCACCGTCAAGCCGAGGCGAAGCACTGCGGCCAGCAGCAGGGCTCCGACTAGCCAGAAGAGCTGCCGCATGTCGGAATCGTCGACTGCGTTGACGGAAAGACCGACCAGGAGCGGGATCAGGACCGTCATGCCCATCGCCATCCAGGCAAAGACCATCGAACCCCAGAGGGCTCGCCGGTGGGGTCTCAGGAACCCCAGAAGTCTCCTGAAAGTCGGCATCCCTGTAACTATACAAAATGAAGTATTGGGATTTCGGACGACGAGGTTGAGTAACGCGCCAAATAACGCTCTAACGTTCAACCTCATCGGTTTCAGAACCGGGCGATGAGATCGGACCGCCCCCTCTAGAGTGCCCCGGGTGGACAAGGCTGCCGTGGACCTTCTGATCTGCCCTCACTGCGGGGGCGAGTTGCGTGAAAACGGAGCCTCGCTGATCTGCTCGAAGGGGCACACGGCAAACATCGCCAGGCAGGGGTACGTGAGCCTTCTCGGCCGGGATTCGGGCACCCACACGGCAGACTCGGCGGAGATGATCGCCGCGCGGGAGCGCTTCCTTTCCGCCGGACATTACGCGCCACTTTTCGATGCCGTGAGGGATCTTTCGGCCGGGTTGGGGGAGGGGGCGATCGTGGACGTCGGGTCGGGCACGGGCCACTACCTGGAGCTTGCCCTGGAGGTCAATCCGGGCCGGACCGGCATCGGGGTGGACAACTCCAAGTACGCGGCGAGACGAACCGCCAGATGTCACGAGCGGGCGACCGCGATCGTCGCCGACATCTGGGACGGGATCCCGATCCGCGACCAGTCAGCCGGATTGATGCTGAACATCTTCGCCCCCCGGAACGGCAGCGAAATGGAACGGATTCTCGAACCGGGCGGAACCCTGATCGTGGTAACGCCCCTGCCCGGGCACCTCAATGAGCTGATCGACCGCTTCGGAATGGTCTCGGTCGATCCTGACAAGGAAGAGAGGCTCGAGCGTTCCCTGGGTCCCCTGGCGGCGTCGGCCCGGTCCCGAGACCTGGAGTGGACAATGAGCCTGCCCCGTTCATCGGTGCGGGATCTTGTTGCAATGGGTCCGAGTGCTGGGAGAATGGGCGAAGCCGAACTGGACGCGGCGGTTCAGGCACTGGAGGAGGTGACCCCGGTAACTGCGGCGGTCACCGTCACAACGACGAGTAGCGAACGAAGCGAGGAGAGGGAATGAGCATCGACCGGAAGGGCGCAACCGACTTCACCCGGGAAGCACATGCCCACAGCGTCCGCTGTCTCGACTTCGAAGACGAAAGGTCTTTCGAAGAGGCGTCGCGGGGGTTCATTGCCCCCAACCCGGACGGCCAGGTGCTCTCCGACGAGGGAGAGTTCGTCTTCGACCCGGCCCGCATCTCTTCCTTTGCGAGCGGCGTGAAGGAACCGCCGGAAACGGTGAATCCGAGCCTCTGGCGGAACGCCAGGCTGACCGCGGATGGCGGCCTCTTCGAGGTATGCGACCGGATCTACCAGGTCCGCAACATGGACATCTCCAACATCACCTTCATCGAGGGTGACACGGGGGTGATCGTGGTCGATCCGCTCATTTCCGCAGAGGTGGCCAGTGCGGCCCTGAGGCTCTACAGGGAGCATCGTGGTGACCGGAAGGTGGTCGCCGTAATCCATTCGCACAGCCACGTCGACCATTTCGGCGGCGTGCGTGGCGTGGTCAGCCAGGAGGAGGTCGACTCGGGGAGCGTTCCGATCATCGCCCCGGAGGGTTTCCTCGAGGCGGCCGTTTCGGAGAACGTCGCGGCCGGCAACGTGATGACCAGACGGGCGATGTACCAGTTCGGCATCCTGCTGCCTCCTGACCCTCAGGGAACCGTGGGTTGCGGGCTGGGGATCGGTACCTCGCTCGGCACGATCACCCTGATCCCGCCGACCGACGAGATAACCCGGACCGGCGAGACCAGGGAAATCGACGGACTCACCTTCGAGTTCATGCTCACTCCGGACACCGAAGCTCCGGCCGAGATGCATTGGTACATCCCGGAGCTGCGCGCGCTCACTGCGGCCGAGAACTGCACCCACACGATGCACAACACCTATCCGATCCGGGGTGCCCAGGTTCGTGATCCCCTCGCGTGGTCGATGTACCTCAACGACACGATTGACCGCTGGGCCGCGGATGCCGACGTTCTCTACGCGATGCACCACTGGCCGGTCTGGGGCGGCGAGCGGGTGCGGGAGATGCTCGAGAAGGCCCGGGATGCCTACCGCTTCATCCACGACGAGACCTTGCGCCTCGCGAACCACGGGCTGACGCCAAGGGAGATAGCGGAGGAGGTCGAGCTGCCCGACTCGCTGGCGAAGCACTGGTCGGTGCGCAGCTACTACGGCACGATCAGTCACAACGTAAAGGCCACCTACACCCGCTATCTCGGCTGGTACGACGGCAATCCGGCAAACCTGGAACCCCTCGTTCCGGTCGAGTCCGCCGCCCGCTACGTGGAGTTCATGGGCGGAGCCGAGAACGTGATCGAGAAGGCCCGTGAGTACTTCGAGCGAGGTGAGTACCGCTGGGTCGCGGAGGTCATTGGACATGTCGTCTTCGACGACCCGGCAAACCAGGAGGCGCGGGAGCTTCAGGCGGACGCCTTCGAGCAGCTCGGCTACCAGAGCGAGTCGACCACCTGGCGAAACGCGTATCTGATGGGTGCCCAGGAACTTCGACACGGCACGCCGAGCTATCCGATCGGAAGCACGGCAAGCTTCGATGCCGTGAGGGCGATGACCCTGCCGATGATCTTCAACTTCTTCGCGATCAAGATTCACGGAGTCAATGCGGCCGACCTCGAACTCGACCTGAACCTGGACGTCACGGACACGGGGGAGAAGGCGGTGCTGCGCCTTTCCAACGGCACGCTCAGTCACTCGCTCGTCGACTGGGACGAGAATGCACCGGTCCTGGCGATCACCAGGGACCTGCTGAACCGGCTGGTCGGTAACGAGCTGACCATCGACGAGGCGATCGAAGCCGGGGAACTCGAGTCCGGCCCGGGACTTGACGTGTTCCGCCAGGTCGGGGACCACCTCGACGAGTTCAATCTCTGGTTCCCGATCATCGAGCCGTAAATCCGGTTCCATCGGACGGCTGGCGGGTAGGTTGACGCTATGACTCCGGTGACGGCAGCCTTGACTCTCGGCCGGCGAAACAGGCGGAAGGCCAGGAGCTGACGCGTTGACGACCCGTGTCGCGGTCATTGGAGCGGGGATCATCGGCCTCGCCACGGCCCGGGAACTGGAGCGGCAGGGGTTCGCCTGTCTCGTGTTCGAGCGGGGTGCACCAGGAGGCGCGCAATCGGCCGGTGAGTCGCGGATCTTCCGGCATGCTCATGACGATCCTCGCCAGACCTGGCTTGCCGTGAAGGCACGTCTCGGCTGGAGCGAATGGGAGGAAGAGTTCGGATCGGAGCTGATCTCTGGCGACGGGGCGGTGGTCATCGGCCACCGCGGCGTCGAGCGGCTGCGGAGTTATTCGCGGACCACGGGCGCCGAAGTGCAGCCCCTCGGACCCGGGGACCTGCGCGAACTACTTCCGATCATGGCCTACTACGAAGGGCCGGCCATGCTGGACCCCGCTGGAGGGGCGATTCGTTCCAGGCTCACCCTCGCCAGCCTGATCAGTGCCGTGGGTCTCAACCTCGTCCCCGAAAAGGTCGAGTCGATATCACCGAGGCCCGACGGCGGGGTGACGGTCGCCACCGGTTTCGGACTCCGTGATTTCGACGCTGCGGTGGTAGCGGCCGGAGCCGGCACCGCGGCCCTCGCATTTACCGCAGGCGTCCGGCTTCCGATCGAATCGAAGGCCCATGTAAGGCTCTCCGTTCCCTTGGCTGATCCCGCCGGGGCCACGCGGCTGGCCTGCCTCCAGGACTCGTCAGGTCAATTCGGCGAGGAGGCGGCCTATGGCTCCCCGATCAGGGGCAACCGGGAGTACGCCATCGGACTATCGACCAGCACACCCTACGCCGAAGGTGGACAGGTCGACCTCGAATCGGTGACCGTTCGCACCCGTGACTACATCGAGAGGTCGATGCCCGGACTGGAACTTTCCCGTGCGGTTCCCTTCCAGCGGTGGATCACCGAGCTTCCGTGGTCCCCTGACGGCCTGGCGGTATGGCAGGCCGGCGGTTCCTACTTCATCGCCGGGCACAACCTCTTCAAGCTGGCTCCGTTACTTGGCAGGGTGCTTGCCGATAGCGTCGCCGAGGGCCGGGTTCCGGCTGGTTTCAGGCCCGAAGACCGGCTCGGCGACCCCGGTATGGGTCTCAGGCAGCGGCCGGAAGCCGCTCGCTGATGCGGTTGAGGATCCGGCGCAGCATCCGCGACACATGCATCTGGGAATGGCCGATCCGCTCGGCGATCTCGGACTGGGTCATCTCGTCCCGGAACCTCAGCCGGATCACCTTGCGCTCTTCCGGACTCAGGTCACTCATGGCCGAACGAAGCACGATCCGGCTTTCGGCCGTGTCGAACGCCGGGTCTTCCTCGCCGAGCCACTCTGCCGGTGACCCGGCCTCCTCGTCACCCGTCGAGGGACCGAGGTCCAGTGAGATCGGGTGCCGGTTGGCGCCGGCTTCGAGTGCTTCCTGGACCTCCTCCTCGGTGCAGTTCATCTCGGCCGAGATCTCGGCGATCGAGGGCTCCCTGCCAAGGCTGCTGGCGAGTTCGGCCACAACCGAGTCGATCTGGCCGATCCGGTCGTAGAGGCTGCGCGGCACCCGCATCATCGAGGTCCGGTCGCGGAAGTGACGCTTCAGTTCGCCGGTGATGGTGGGGGAGGCGAATGCGATGAAGGGAACGCCCCTGTCCGGATCGAAGCGGTTGACCGCGTTGACCAGGCCGAGGCTCGCAACCTGGACCAGATCATCCAGCGATTCGGCGCTGCTCCGGTAGCGGACGGCGACGCTCTTGGCGAAGGCGAGGTAGCGGTTTACCAGCTCCTCCCGGGCAGCGGCGTCAAGGTCACGACGGGCCCAGAGGTCTTCCTCCTCGGCCAGTCCGGGCATCGACTCATCGGCCGATGCCTTCAGTTTCGTCTTGTACTGAACCTTGGTTTCCATTGTTCAGCCTCTCTTTCCGGAGGATTCCCCCTCCTGAGTTGCTGCCCTAGAACCCTTGCCTGAGGGTCGTGCAGTCGTGCCTGATCGTTCTGTTTGACCGTATGGACCGATTCATGAACTGTCCAGTATCCGCAACCTAAAGAAAGGCTTAATTGGCCGACAGGTGTTCGATATCCCATGGAAAAGGCGATCCGAAAGCATCCGGATCTGGCGCAACAAGCCGTAAACAGATCGGTTCACGAACCGACATCATTGTTCGCAAGTGTTGCGTCGTTTCCCGCAGATCACCGACAAATTCTTCCCGTGGAGGTCGGGAAGGCTGTTTTCAGCTCCGCCGGAGCTGCTCCAGGGACCCCCGATGCGACGTCAGGTCTCGTCGATCGAGGCGAGAATCGCCATCGGATCGATGTCCGCGGCGAAGAAAGTCCAGGTTCCGTCCTTGTCCTGTTCAATCAGCCTCTCGTCGGCGAGCGCCGTGAGGGCCGAGGAGACCTTGGGGCGGCGGGCGCCGATCATGGCGGCCAGGTTCCGGTGACTGAGGCGGATCGATATGCGAGTGCCCCGGGGGCTTTCGTCGCCCCAGCGTTCGGCCAGGTAGCGGAAGAGGAGCAGGAGGCGAAGGTCGATGCGCGGGACCTGGCATAGCGCGACCTGGAAACCGAGCCACCTGGCCCGTGCCACGACCCGGTCCATCAGGACCGTGAGGACGCTGGGAAACTCCTGCGACTGCCGGTGGAAGTCTTCGTCAATCACTGCGAAGTGGCCCGCGGAGATCAGGGACCACTCGGCGGTCACATGCATCGCATCCAGCGGTTCGGGGACGATCCATGGCCGGATCAGGTCACCGGGGCCCAGCAGTTCAAGCGACGGTCTGCCCGCGATGATGATCTCCCTCGTAACCGCACCGTCGAGAATCAGGTAGCCGAGAAAAAGCGGGTTCCCAGGCGGCTGGCCGGCTTCTTCCCACGGTCCCGGTTCGATTCTGATCACATCGGTGATCAGGCTCTCCCGCGCGTCGTCCTGCCGGCCCCTCTCGATTCCCCTGGCCAGAGACGGCTCGGCGTCAAGCAGCCTGACCTTGCCTGCGGGCTCTCCCGACATGCCCTGACACTAACTGTCATCCCCAACGGAGGATTGGCCGGGGTGGCCGCCATGTGTTCCGGCCTGGCGCCCCGGCCGGCGGTAGGGTGGAGCGATGATCTCGTCCAAGCGTCGCCTCCTTACCCTGGCTGCCGTCCTCGGTGCCGCCTTCGCGCTCTCGGCCTGCGAAAGCGAGGTCTCGGTCGGCGACCAGACGATCAGTTCGTCGGACCTCGAGGCCGAGGCTTCGAAGTCACTGACCGCGGAGATCGGCCAGGAGCCGGCGTCGATCGTCTGCCCGGAGGACCTCAAGGCCGAAGTCGGCCAGAAGGAAGTCTGCGAGCTGGAAGACCAGGCGGGCGGCACCTACGACATGACCATCACCATTACTTCGGTCGATGACGAGGGCAATGCCCAGTTCAACATTCAGGTCGGCGACCTGAAATCGGTGAAGCCACAGGGGTAGTCAGCTGGCTGAATCTCCGGAAGAACTGCGGCAGGAGTTCGAGGAGTTCGAACAGGCCGAGGCCTCGCTGGACTCGGGTCTCGAGTCGGCACCGGCGAGGAGCAGGGTGCCCGCCTGGGTCAAGTGGGTGGTGGCGGTCGATCTGGTGATCGTCGTCGTGGTGGTCCTGGTCGTTTTCGCGACCTGAATGGTCACCGGACCCTGACGCTGCGAGATCGGGCCGCCGCTCAGCCCCTGCTGGAACGAACCCCCGTCCGATCAGTAGCGGGGCGGGTAATCGCGAGGGGGAGGGACTTCGGCCACGACGTGTCGGCGCCGGTTGTAGAGAAAGGCCGAGTAGACGAGGCCTACCGCCCCGACCAGCATCAGGATGTATCCCACGACGTCAAGCTCGATGCCGCGCACCTGAAGGTTTACCGCGAAGGCGAGGATCGCCCCGACGGCTATCAGAAAGAGTGAGAAACCAAAGCTCATGCGACTCCGGTACCCGGACAGAAGGCACCGAAACATCGAACACATGCCCGCGCCGGGCGGGAGTATGGTTCGAGGCGCACATCCGGCACGGGAGAGGGAAATGGCACCTGACGACGAGACACCCATCGAAGACGTACTGGTCATGGAGGAGTCGCTCTGGGCCGAAGGTCCGCCGGTGGATCTCTTCAAGCGGCTTCGATCGGAGTGCCCGGTGCACTGGTCCCGCGAAATACCGATCCTTCCGGAGGAGGAAGGTTTCTGGTCCGTGACGACTGCCGATGACGTCAAGGAAGTAAGCCTCGACTGGAAGACCTACTCCTCGGAGCTTGGGGGAATCACTGCGGCCAGCGACTCGATCATTCCGCTGGAACTCACCCGGGCCATGTTCATCGGCATGGATCCGCCAAAGCACGACCGGATCAAGGCGCTCTTCCAGAAAGGCTTCACGCCGAAACGCATCGCAGCGCACGAGGACGAGATCCGGGCCATAGCCCGAGATGTGCTCGGCCGCACCGCCGGGGAGGATCACTGCGACCTCGTAGAAGACGTGGCTCAGCCCTTCGTGGCCAGGGTGATCGGCACCTTCATGGGGCTCCCGCCAGGCGACGACGTGGTCTGGGCGAGGCTGATGAACACCATCCTGGGGGCCAATGACCCGGACGTGAATCCGGACGGAATCTCGACCGTCATGGAGCGTGACGTGCCCGAGGTGTTCGAGCGTTGCTCGAAGCTCATCGCGGAACGCCGGGAGAACCCGACCGACGACCTGACCAGCGTCCTGGTCCACGCCGAAGTGGACGGCGAGCGCCTGCAGGAACACGAGATCGTGATGGGCTTCTTTTTGCTCATGGCCGCCGGCAACGACAGCACCAAGGCCACCTACTGCAGCGCGATGCGGGCTCTGCTCGAAGACAGGGACCAGATGGATCTACTGCTCGACGACCCCTCCCTGATTCCGTCCGCCGTCGAGGAAGCCCTGAGGATGTTTCCCGCGTTCGCCCATTTCCGCCGCACGGCGACCCGTGACACCGAGCTTCACGGCCAGAAGATCCGACAGGGAGAGAAGGTGGTCATGTGGTACGTCTCGTCGAACCGGGACGAGACCCGATACGAGGACCCGGACCATTTCGACGTGAAGCGCAATCCGGAACATCAGGCCTTCGGTGCCGGAGGCAGGCACTACTGCCTCGGTACGGCCCTGGCCCGTCTCGAGCTGAAGGTCCTTCTCGAGGAGGCCCTCGCCCGATACCCGAACATGCAGATCGACGGCGAACCCAGGTATGTCGTCTCGGGCTTCGTCAACCAGCTCCGGACACTTCCCGTGCGATTCGGGGCAACTGGCGGCTAGACTGCAGGCAATCGAACGTCGGGATCGCCTCCTGGCGGTCGAACCGACAGCCCGACCGAAGGACGGGCGGCAAGGGGGGAAGTAGTGGAAGCCTGGTCACCCACCGACAAGCGCCATCGGGCGCTTCTCGTCGGATTGGCATTGCTGATCGCTGGCGGGACACTTGCTCTTGGATCACGAGCCTCCGCTTCGTTCGGTGCGCCCAGCAATCTGGAGGTCGGTTCTGGTCCGCAGTCGCTGGCAAGCGGAGACCTCGACGGCGACGGTGACTTTGATCTGGTTACCGCGAATACATCGTCGGGGAATATCTCGGTCCTGCTCGGCAACGACGACGGAACCTTCACACAGGCGTCCGGGTCACCACTTTCCGCGGGTGGAAATCCAAGGGGAGTCGCGATCGGCGACCTAAACGGTGACCCAGACCCCGACCTCGCGGTCACCAGGAACTTCCCTGACGGGGTCCTGGTGCTGCCGGGAAACGGCGATGGCACCTTCGATGCGGGCACCAGCTTCGCAACCGGCACGGGACCCCGCGAGGTCGCGATCGGCGATCTGGACGGCAATGGCAAGTCCGACCTTGCCATCACCAACCTCAGCTCCGTCAACGTCACCATCTTGCTCGGGGACGGATCGGGCTCCTTTGCCGCAGCGGCGGAATCCCCGATCGCCGTTCCCAGCAGTCCCTTCGACGTCGTGATCGGCAACGTCGATGGTGGCAGTCCGGACCTTGCGATCGGCAGCCAGAACGACGGTGTCTATGTGATGCTCGGTAACGGGGACGGCACTTTTGCTGCCGCTTCCGGGTCACCAATCCTCGTCGGCGAAGACGCGGTGCCCCAGTCACTGGCCCTGGGCAACCTGAACGGGGATGCACACACCGACCTGGCGGTGGCCAGCCGGGACAGCGACTCGGTAAGCGTCTTCGCCGGGGCCGGAGACGGCACCTTCGGTGCGCCGAGCCCGTTTGCGACCGGCGACAGGCCGGAGTCCGTGACGATCGCGAATGTGAACGGCGGCGGCGTTCCTGACCTGGTCGTGGCGAACGCCGGGCCCGGCAGCGGACCCGGCCAGGAGAATCCGGACTCGGTTTCCGTGCTGCTCGGGAACGGTGACGGAAGCTTCGGTGCACGAACGGACTTTGCGGTTGCCGACAAGCCGCTATCGACCGTGGTGAGCGACATCAACGCGGATGGCATGTCGGACATCGCGGCGGCCAACGAAGGCAACGCGAACGTGTCGATCCTCCTGGGGACGAGCGCTCCCACCGCCGGAGTCTCGCCGGCCCGGCTGGACTTTCCCCTCCAGGAGCAGGAAACCACAAGTGTCGCGCAAACCGTCACGGTGACCCGCACCTCGGAGAATGATCAGGTGGAGATCGGAGCGATCGCCGTGACCGGCCAGGACGCCGATGACTTCGCGATTTCCCGCAACACCTGTCCGCCCCTCCTGACCACCCTCGGGCAGGCGTGCGAAGTGGATGTGACCTTCACGCCTTCGGCTGCCGAGCAGAGGTTCTCCAGTCTGGAGGTCGAGTTCAACGGCGCGGATTCACCCCTGACCGTGATCCTTGCGGGAATCGGCAGCCCGGACGAGACCTGCCCCGAGTTCACGATCGGCACCCCTCCCGACTGTGATCCGATCCCCTGCCCGTCGGGCTTCACCGGGAACGAACCCGTTTGCCTTGAGATGAAGGCCACGATCAGCAGGCTGACCGTGAAGGGGCCGGCCAGGATCCGAAAGGGACGGTCGGTGGGCTACGAGGCCAGGATCACGAACTCCGGGGATGCCAGGGCAACCGGGGTGAAGCTCTCGGTTTCAGGCAGGGGCATCAGGTCCAGGGTTTCGGTTGGCAGTATCGAGGCTGGTGTGACCCGGAAGGTGAAGATCAGGTTCCGCGCCGGGAAGACGGGAAGGATCAAGTCGGCGTTCAGCGTTCGCTCCGACAACGCCGGCGCAAGGACGATCAGGAAGTTCATCAGGGTCAGGCGCTAGGCGACCGCCCCGGCAACCAGGCTCGAATGGGCAATCGACAAGAGTGGAGGCTTACGGTGCGGAGAAATCTGGAGTCTGAAGTCGGGGTCGGGAATCGAATGCGATCTTTTCTGGCCCTTTCGCTCGCATGTTTCGCCTCCGTGGCGATGCTAACCGGATGTTCGAGTGATGACGACACGGAAACCACGTCAAAGGCACCCACCGGTGACAGCGGGATCGTCACCGGATCGGCAAAATGCGATCAGGCCTCGCTCCAGAAGGCTGTGGAGGATTGGGCCAAGGCCAACGGCGGCGGGAAGGCGACTCTTCCGGCTGCCCCGAAGAGCTACCGCTGCGCCGACGGCTGGGCTGTTGCCTTCCCGAATGTGGGATCGGGCGAAGGAGAGGTCACAGTGACTGCGGTTTTCGAAGCCGAAGGCCAGTTCTGGATCCCGAAGGACCGGACCCGGGTCTGCGGCAATACTGCCGCGCAGTCGGAAGTCCCGGCGGCCCTGTTCAAGGACGCCTGCCAGACCAACTGAGGTCTAGAGACTCCCTGTCTGGAGGGTCAGCGCGCCAGCGGAAAGGAGCAGCGCCAGCACCGCGGGCGCCGCATCGGATGGCGGGTTTCCCAGCTTCACCTGCGCGGCACAGGCGCCAACCGAGATCACCAGCAGGCCACCGAGCGCGGCGATTCCGACGCCCGGAAGGATCAGGCCGAGGAGGGCGCCGATCGCACCGGCGACCTCGGCAACACCGATCAGGCGGTAGGGGCCGGGCGCGATGCCAAGTCGGTCCCTCGTATCCATCGCATGCGGTTTCCCCGTGAACTTGACCCAGGCCGCGGCCAGGAAGACCAGCGCGGTCAATGCCGTCAACAGACCGGTTGCAGCACCCATCAGAAAGTGCCGCGGTCCAGCCAGGCGGGAAGAGCGGGCGCGGCCGGGGCCGTGTACGTGTCAGGTTCCTCGACCACCTTGTTTTCGAGCGCTCCGATCCCGTCGATCTCGATCCGTACAGTATCTCCGACCTTGAGCAGGCCGTCCGGGAATGGCTGGCGCACGGCTCCGATCCCGGCCGGCGTACCGGTCGCGATCACGTCACCCGGTTCAAGCGTGAACGCCTCCGAGAGGTGAGCCACCTGCTCGTAACAGTCGTAGATCATCTGGCCGGTGTTGCCGTCCTGGCGTAACTCGTCGTTGACCCAGGTCCTGATGCCGAGCGAGTGGGGGTCGCCCAGCTCGTCGGCAGTAACGACCCACGGGCCGAGCGGACCGTGAGTATCGAAGGACTTTCCCATGGTCATGGTGGGGGTTCGGAGCTGCCAGTCGCGAACAGAAACGTCGTTGGCGATCGTGTAGCCGGCGATTACCTCCCCGGCCCGGTCTTCGGGCACGTGACGGCATCGGGTCCCGATAACAATCGCGAGTTCGCCCTCGTAGTCCAGCAGGCTTGAAACCCTCGGCATGTGTACTTCGACTTCCGGACCGACGACACAGGTTGACTGTTTGTTGAAGAAGACCGGGAACTCCGGAGCCTCCATGCCGCTCTCGGCAATGTGATCGGCGTAGTTCAGCCCGATCCCCAGAAACTTGCGGGGTATCACCGGGGCCAGGAGCCGGACTTCGTCGAGCGAGTAGCGGTTGCCTCGGTCGAAATCAACGACCTCGTCGCCCTCGACCGTCCCGCTGTGGGCTTCTCCGTCCTTTTCGAACCGGCAGAACCTCATGAGGCCTCCGGAACCTCAACCGGTGCCTCGGCCGGCGCGAAGCTTCCGGCCATTGCCTTCCTGTGGATTTCCTCGAACTCAACCCCCTCGGCGAAATCAGCGGCGACGAGGGCGGGATCCACGAACTGGCCGATCGGGTTCAGCTTGAACTCCTCGGAGGTCCGCATCCAGTCGGCCGACTTCGACCAGTCACCGAAGTTGTCGACCTGGAGTTCGATCCGGTTTCCGTCGGGATCCTTGTAGTAGTAGGAGAACGTCATTCCGTGGTCGAGACAGAAGTCCGGCTCGATGCCGGCCTCGCGCAGTCGCAGGAAGCTCGCGTTCAGGTCCTCGAAGGAGTCGTACTCGAAGGCGGAGTGGTGAAGGCCGGTGTGGTCTTCCTTCTCGGGGTCATCCTTGAAGCCGGGGAAGGCGAGAAGCGCAATCCGGTGGTTGGCGTCATCGTTGCTGAGCCATGCTCCGACATCATCCTGGTGGATGACCTCGGCGCCGACCAGTACGGCGTAGAAATCGATCATCTCCTGGAGGCGGGTGGTCTTGAGGTTCAGGTGATGGAACTTCGGCTGAATCACGGCATCGGTCATGCCATTACTCCTTGACTAGTGGTTTGTGGTTGAGAGCGAGCCGAACCGAGAGGTCGGCGATCAGGTCAGGAAGGGCATCCGTTGTGGCGGCACTTCCGAATACGTAGAAGTCGGGGCGGACGATCGCGGCGATGACGCCGTTCTCCTCCAGCCATGAGGTCAGGCGACCGTCCAGGTCGGTGAAGGCTCCGGCAGGGCCGTCAAGCAGCGAGACGATGGTGAAATCGAGTGTCCGGAGGACCTCCCGGGACGGTCCGTCGAGCGCCGTCAACGGCCTGGTGCTGATCAGGGTCCAGCCTCCGCCGGTCAGGTCGTCAAGAAGCCCCTCCCGGCCATTGGAAAAGACCCGGCCCTGCACGCCGAGCGTCCCGGCAAGCGGATCGCTCGCGGTATCCCCTGGCTGGTGGATCGCTCCCGATACAGGGGGGATCGCAATGGCCGGCGGCTCATCCACCGAGCGAAGAGTCGCGTCACGCTCAGCGGCCTTCACCGGGTCGATTTCACAGAGGACCTTTCCCAGCTCGATCGCGAACCGGATGATCCACTCGGTCTGGGGCTGACGCTCGGCCTCGACCGAGTCCAGCAGGTCTTCGGCGGCAAGCCCACGCAAGACGAGGTCGAGCTTCCAGCTCAGATTGGCGGCGTCGCGCAGTCCGGAACAGAGACCCTGGCCGAGGAAGGGAGGGGTGAGATGGGCCGAGTCACCGGCCAGCAGGATCCGTCCCTTCCTCATCTGCTCGGCCAGCATCGAGCGAAACTCGTAAACGGCGATACGGGTCAGACTGCCGTCTGACGGGAGAAACCAGGGCTCGAGCAACGACCAGGCCCGGTCGGGATCCTCGAAGTCTGACGTCGATTCACCGGGTAGCAGCATGAATTCCCAGCGGTGGTGATTCCGGCCACTGCGCACGTGGGTGGTGGGCCGGTTCGGGTCGCACCACTGGCAGGCGGTGGGGAGGTGGTCGAGCAGCCCGGGATCCAACGGCTGGACGTCAACCACCAGCCAGCGCTCCTGGAAGCCGAGGTCGCGACGAGGGATTCCCGCGTTCTCGCGGACCAGGGAGTTGGCCCCGTCGGTACCGATAACCCATCTGGCGCGGACACCCCGGACCTCGTCACTGGCTGCCGCCCCGTTCGTCGGTCCTACGCAACGGCCAACCGTGAGCTCGACGCCGTCACCCTGGTCCTCGACTTCCCTGACCACCCAGCCCCGGTTCACTTCTACTGCGGGTCGTCCGGCATCGCAAAGGGCCTCCTCGAGCTCCGGCTGGAAGAACAGATAGCTCGGCTCCCAGCCCGATTCGGTCGGGCGCGGCGAGTTCAGGGTCATCACCGGCTCGCCATCGGCACCGAACCAGAGGTAGTCGCTCAGCGGGACCATCCCCTCGACCAGACGTTCTGCAAGTCCGAGATCCTGCATCAGTCGCATGATCTCGTGGTCCATGTGAACCGCCCTGGGCAGCCGGTAGATCTCTTCGAATCGTTCGAACGCCGCCACCCGATGGCCGGCGCGGGAAAGCCAGGCAGCGGCAGCCTGGCCGACCGGTCCGTACCCGACGATCGCAACGTCGACTTCTTCAACCATCCTCAGGCACCCGCCGGCGCAAGCACGGGCCTGGCGAGGATCTTCGCCAGAGCTTCGGCCAGTTCATCAAGCGGATTCTCCGATCCCCCGACGCTTCGCCACGCGACAAAGCGATCGGGACGGACGAGGACCGCCCCCTCCCGCTCGATTTCGCGACGGCGCGCCCACATCAATCGGGGGTCGAATGAGTCGCCTTCGATGTGGCCGATCCGGAGGAAGTCGAGAGGCACACCGGAGCCGCGAATCCCGGAGGCGGCCTGGCACCAGCGCTCGCCGTCTTCTCCCGCGACCAGGAGAAAGTGGCCGGGACGGACCAGATCCTTGATCGGAAGGCGGTTCCCGTCCCCGTCGTCGATCCAGGCGTGGGGGAGCGGCGAACCCGGCCTGGTCGACGGTTCGTACACCCGGATATCGTCTACCGGTGCCGGTGGCTCGCTCCCATCGGGTATCACCGCCCCGGATTCGTAGGTGTAGCCGAACTCGACGTTCAGCTCGTTGAACTCCATCGACTGTGCCCGGATCGTTTTCATCACCTCCAGGCGGTGCTCCTCGTCCTCCGGGCGTCCGCTCCACAGACGGCGCAGGTTGGCGTGATTCTCCTCCGGCGTGTTCTCGTGAGTGACCCCTGCTGCGGCGACGATCTGGAACTGATTGGCGGCGTTCTCGAGCGAGCGGCGGGCGTTCCGCTCGTCGGCCGAACGGCGCTCCGGCTCGTAAGTGTCGAGCAGCTCGGCGCCGGCCGTTTCCTGAATCACCGCGGCCAGCTTCCAGGTCAGGTTCTGGACGTCATGGATCGCGCTTGTGAGGCCAAGTCCACCGGTCGGGGGATGACGGTGGGCGGCGTCCCCGACCAGGAAGACGCGTCCTTCGCGGAAGGAGGAGGCCATGACCGCGTCCACAGACCAGCGGGTGATCCTGTGGATGTCCATTTCCGCATCAAGCAGCCCCGTGGCCTCGCGGACGTCGGCCTCCACCTTCTCGTTTGACTGTGCCCTCGGGTCGCCGACCGGGTAGCTCAGGTGGATCACCCACTCTTCGGATTCGGGTCCCCAGTGGTCCGGGCCCATCGGGACCATCACGACCATGGCGCCCGTGCGGGGGGAGAGGATCCAGCGGAGCAGGACATCCGGATCCTTTGCCCAGGCGGAGAAGTCGGCAGTCACATGAAGGGTCGCGGTCTCGGTCAGCACCCCTAGCCCTTCGTACCCGACGCCGATCTGGCTGGCGACGATCCGCCCGCCGTCGGCTCCGATCAGGTAGTCACTGACGACGCTGTAGGTCTCGCCCTTGTGGTTGTCCCGGATGACCGCCCTGACTTCGTTCTCATCCTGGGTCAGCTCGAGCAGCTCGTGGTTGAAGCGGATGCCGTCCGGGGAAAGCTCCTCGGCTCCTTCCTTCAGAATCGGTTCGAGCCGGATCTGCGGGAGATTTGCCTGAAGCCAGGGACTGGTCGAGCGCCACTGATCGTTCTCGCCGCCGGCTCCCCAGGACTCGAGCTTTGCGATCTGCCGTCCGGCGTCTTCATCCGGGCCCGCGAATCCGGCGTACCAGGCGGTGGCAGCCATCTGGTCAGGTGGGGTGCCGCGCTCGGCGATCTTCCCGGCCACGCCGCAATCGTCGAGGATCTCCATCGCCCGCAGGTTCAGTACGTGGGCTTTTGGCAGATCGGAAGTTCCCGGCCTCGCGCTCACCAGCAAGTGCTCCACGCCCTGCCTGGACAGGAGCATGGATGCGGTCAGTCCCGCTCCGCCTCCGCCGACGATCAGTACAGGGACTCTCTCCTCACGCATCCAGGTCTCCTTCTCTCCTCGGGTCAAGATTGGAGCGAACGCTACAGAACATGTTTTGAAATGTCAACTTCAATTCTGTATCGTCGTTGCGTGGCCCCTTCAACATCGGTCAGACCGAACCGCCGCGGCGCCCGTTCGAGGGAGCTCGTGCTCGACAGTGCGGAGCGTCTGATGGCCGAGCGCGGGTACGAGGCGGCGACGGTAGCTGCGCTGGTCGAGGAGGCAGGCGTTCCGCCCAGTTCGATCTACCACTACTTCGGCTCCAAGGAGGGGGTTCTGCTGGCGGTGATGGAGAGGGGCGCCGAACGATTCTTCGAGACCCTGCCTGTGCCAGAGCGCCGCATCGGCTCACAGTTGAATCACCTGCGGGTTCTGGTCGGCGTGGTTGCGGACTCGCTGGAGAGCACACCCGACTTCCTGCGCATCCTGCTGGTCCTCGCGACCCAGCCAGTGAAGGATGGAGGTGAGGACGTGCAGAGCGTTGTCCGCCGTGTAAGGGAGCTCGCTCTGAGCCGGCTCCGGATCCAGTCCGAGATCGTCTTCGACATCAAGCGAAGCGGTCAGGAGGCTGACTACATCGCAAGGTTCGCCCTTGCGGCCTTCGAGGGGGCTTTCGTTGCCTCCCAGGCCGACGAGGAAGTCAACCTGAGGGACATCCTGACTCACCTTCCCGAGGCCCTGAAGGCTGTCGAAAGAAGTCTGAGAAATTCCTAGCCGGGGCCGTACCGGAACCGGAGGACGACCTGAATTTCCCAACTGACCTGCGGTCGGCGTTAGGCTGAGTCAGGAGAAGAAAACGGATCCGACGATCTTCCGCTTCCGGCCGTTTCAGAGAGTCGGTCGGGACCTGGAGAACGGGCAGGTTTTCTTCCGAAATCAGGAGGGGGTCAAGTGAACAGCAATTGCAGCGGCGGCGGTCTGAAGGGGTTGAGGCGCGGCAGGTTGTGGGCCGCAGCGACACTGTTCACGCTCGTCGGAATGGTCGTGCCGTCCGCCAGTACCGCCGCGTTTGCGCCGGTAGTGAGCTTTCCGGTCGGAACGAACCCGCTTTCGGTGGCGATCGGAAACCTGAACGGTGACGACTTCGCGGACATCGTTACCGCCAACAATGGCTCAGGCAGCGTCTCGGCGCTGCTCGGAACGGGAACCGGCTCCTTCGGGTCGGCGATCAACACGGCGACGAGTCCTTCTCCGAACACAGCGGCGATCGGGAACCTCAACGGCGATGCCATATCCGACATCGCGGTTTCCAACACCAGCAACGTGGCGGTTCAGCTCGGCCTGGGTGGTGGTTCGTTCGGCGCGCCCACCAATTTCGCAGCCGGATCGGCGCCAACGTCTGTCGCGATCGGGAATCTTGATGCCGGGGGGTTTGCCGATCTCGCAGTGACGAAGTTCTTCTCTGACAGCGTGTCGGTGGTGCTCGGTGACGGAAACGGCTCCTTTGGAACCGCGACCAACTTTTCGGTCGGGGACGCTCCGGTTTCCGTCGCGGTTGCAAACCTCAATGGCGACGGCCTTGCGGATCTCGCGGTAGCCAACCTCGGCTCTGACAATGTTTCTGTCCTGCTTGGCAACGGCAGCGGTGCCTTCGGCGCACCGACCAACTTTGCGACCGGCGACAACCCAAACTCGGTTGCAGTCGGCGACCTGAACGGTGACGGCTTTGCCGACCTGGCGACCGCCAACCAGGAATCGGACAACGTTTCGGTTTTGCTCGGAACCGGAACCGGCTCGTTCGGGGCCGCGACAAATTTTCCGGCCGGCGACCGCCCGACATCCATTGCAGCCGGCAGTCTTGACGCTGGCAGCACGCTGGATCTCGCAGTTGCAAACACGGATTCCGACAACGTCTCGGTCCTCGCCGGCAACGGCACCGGCTCTTTCGGGTCCCCCGCCAATTTTCCGGTCGGCGCCGGACCCAACTCGATCGCGATCGGAAACCTGAACGGCGACGGCAAACCCGACCTCGCGGTGTCCGACAATGAACCGGACACAGTTTCCGTGCTGCTGAACACGATCCCTACCGCCGAGGCCGACCCTGCCAACCTCAACTTCGGACCTCGCGAAAAGTCGGGTACGAGTCCCGTCCGGACCATCACGATCACCAACGCCTCTGCGGGCGAGCCGATGTTCGTCAGCGGCGTAGACCTGGTCGGCACCAACCCGGGCGAGTTCGACATCTTCAGTGAGAGCTGTACGGAATCCCCCGTTCTCCTCCTGGCGACCTGCGAAGTCAAGTTGACCTTCAAGCCCTCGGTCACAGGCGCCAGGAACGCAGAGCTGCAAGTCACATACAACGGAAGCCCGTCACCCCTGTCGGTCCCGCTCACCGGGACCGGGACCAGGGCCCGAATCAGCAAGGTGTCTGTCTCCGGTCCTGCCACCTTGAGGAAGGGGAAGTCCGCCACCTTCAAGGCAAGGATCACCAATTCCGGGGACGCCGCAGCCACCGGAGTCAGGTTGATCGTCTCCGGCAAGGGCATCAGGCTCAACGCACGGGTGGGCCGCATCGGCGCTGGAGCAACCCGAACCTTCAGGCTCCGGATCCGCGCCAGCCGCCCAGGCCGCATCAAGTCCACCTTCAAGGTGGTCTCCGGCAACGCCGGTTCGAAGTCGGTCAAGAAGACGATCAGGGTCAGGCGTTAGTTCCGGTTGAACGACCTGATCGCGGTCAGGTAGGCCGCAGGCGAAAGGGGCTCGGTCGGCATCGGGGTGACCTGGTCACGGTGCGGGCGAAGTCCGTCGATGACGAGAGTGAGGAGCCGTTCCCAGAGTTCGGGGGAGGCCAGCCCTGTCAGATCGTTGATCTGGGCGAGCATGATCTCGATCAGCGGCACGTCGAGCATGTCGAAGTCCTCCCGCAGGTCTCCGTTCGCTTTCGCCTTCTCGATCAGGCCGCCAATGATCAGTCCGATCGTCTGTCTCGGCATGTCCATCAGGTCGCTGTCGACGCCTGGTCCCAGGACGATCTGCCGCAGGCCCATGTCCTCTCCATGCATCCTTGAAGCCTCGGTGAGAAACCTGACCAGTCCATCGAAGGGGTCCTCCATCGCCTCGCAGTCACGGGCCAGGGCGACGAAACCGGCGACCTTTTCTTCGAAGAGTTCGTCGACCAGCATCTGACGCTCGGGGAAACGCCGATAGACGGTGCCTACTCCGACTCCGGCTTCGGCGGCAACAGCGTCGAGGCTGGCGTCCAGGCCGTCCCGGGCGAAAACCGTCGAGGCCGCTTCGAGGATCCGCTCCCGGTTCTTTCTTGCGTCGGCGCGGAGGGGACGATCTGGAGTCGGTGAGGTGCTCATGGGAAAGAATTCTACAAAACGGAGGACATTCTTCCGTTTTTGTGCTAGGCTGGCGCGCATAAGTTGAGAAGTATCCTCCACTTACGAACGAAAGTCAGACAATGAAACGAAAAAACCGGATTCTCGCCTTTCTTGCCCTCGCCCAGTTGATGGTCGTCCTCGACGCGACGATCGTCAACATCGCCCTGCCCTCGGCCCAGGCCGACCTCGGTTTTGGCGACGACGACCGGCAGTGGGTCATCACCGCGTACGCCCTCGCCTTCGGCAGCCTGTTGCTGCTCGGCGGGAGGCTCGCCGACTACTTCGGTCGCAAGCGCACCCTGATCGCCGGCCTGATCGGATTCGCTGGTGCGTCGGCGCTCGGTGGCCTCGCCCCGAACTTCGAAGTCCTGGTCGGGGCGAGAGCCCTCCAGGGAATGTTCGGCGCGCTCCTTGCACCGTCGGCCCTGTCGACCCTGACCACGACCTTCACCGGGAAGTCGGAACGGGCCAGGGCCTTCGGGGTCTACGGAGCAATCGCCGGAGCCGGTGGCGCAGTCGGGTTGCTTCTGGGTGGCTTCCTGACCGAGTACCTCGACTGGCGCTGGACCATGTTCGTCAACGTTGCCTTCGCGATTCCCGCGGCCGCCGGATTGGCTTCCCTGTTGGTGAACGAGTCACGGGAGACGAAGCCGCGCATGGATTTCCCGGGTGCGATCACCGCCTCGATCGGACTGTTCGCAATCGTCTTCGGATTCTCCCGGGCCGAGTCTGAGGGCTGGACCGCGGTCATCACCCTGCTCAGCCTGTCGGTCGGGACGCTGCTGCTGGTCCTCTTCGTGATGGTCGAGCGTCGCTCGGCCGCTCCCTTGCTGCCGCTGCGGGTCCTGGCCGATCGCAATCGTGCCGGCTCCTACCTGGCGGTTGGCGTGGCCGGGGCCAGCATGTTCGGCGTGTTTCTGTTCCTGACCTATTACCTCCAGCAGACGCAGGGTATGAGCCCGGTGGAGACCGGTCTGGCGTTCCTGCCGATGATCGCCTTCCTGATGGTCGGTTCGGCGGTTTCCAGTACCCGGTTGATGCCCAAGTTTGGACCCCGGCCGCTGGTGCCGACCGGAATGGTGCTGGCTGCGACAGGAATGGTCCTGCTGACCGGGGTGGGGGTCGACTCGTCCTACGCCGGCTCGGTCCTGCCCGGACTGTGCTTCGTAGGTATCGGCTTCGGCCTGGTTATCGCGCCGTCGATGGCCAGCGCGACCCTTGGCGTGGCGGCCAGCGACTCCGGTGTCGCCTCGGCGATGGTCAACACCTCCCAGCAGGTGGGTGGTTCGATCGGGACGGCACTGCTTTCCACGATCTCCGCCTCGGCGGTCACCTCGTTCGTCTCCGGCAAGGTTCCCGGCCCCGAACTGGCTGCCCAGGCCGCGGTGCACGGCTACACGACCGCCTTCTGGGTCTCGGCGGGTCTGCTCGTGGCCGGCGCGGTCATCACTGCGATAACCATGGAAAGCGGAGCTCCCCGGACCGAAGAAGGCCACGGTCTGGCAATGGCGCACTGACGCCCGGAACGGTGGGTCGGCCTATCGGCATAGCCGGGAATCCGACCCACCGTCTTGCGCCCGGTGGATTCAAATCATCAGGATCCAGCGGGCCGCGTCGGAGCGATGGGAGAGGTACCGGGGGAGGGACTCGAACCCCCGACACGCGGATTATGATTCCGCTGCTCTAACCAGCTG
>DAIQCC010000004.1:0-157224 GCA_036780865.1 Solirubrobacterales bacterium
GACAGCCGACCTGTCGAATGTCTCCGGTGACGGCGAGCGGCTCCTCGCCCGCCCGGAAATCACCGGGCTCGACCGGCTGGCGGAAGCGGCCCCTGATCACCGCCTTTCGGTCGCCACTTCGCTGGCCAGCTCGGGCGCCCGCATCGACGAGCTGGTTGCCGCTGTCGGCGGCGAGACGTTCTCGCTGCCTGCACTCAATCTCCGGCCCGACTCCGCTCCCTTCGAGCGGCTCCGGCGTGCTGCCCGGGAACACGAGAAGGCGGGCGGAGAGCGCCCCCAGATCTACCTGGCCTGCATGGGCACTATCGCCAGCCACGTCAACTACGCCAACTGGGCCAAGAGTTTCTTCGAGGTGGCCGGGGTCGAGACCGTGCCGAGCGGCGCCGTCGAAGGAAACGGGGAACTCGCCAAGACGCTCGCGGACGGCGGTTTTGAACTGGTCGCCGTCTGCGCCGGCAAGAACCAGGCGCCGGAAGCAGTGGCTGACCTGGTCGGGCGTCTGCGCGAAGCGGGTGCCGCTTACATCTACATGGTCAACTCCGCCCCCGAGCTGAATGAAGCGGCGATGTCCGCCGGCGCCGACGAGCTGGTGAAGAACGGGGTGAACCTCGTCGAGGTGCTGACCGCGACACTTGGACGCCTAGGCGTGGAGGTGAAGTCATGAGCGGAATCCCGGATTTCTCCGAAGTGGAACTCGGTCCGGTCGAGCAGTCGCCGGCCGACCGCGCCGAACTCGAGGCGATCCTCGAAGAGCACGCTGGTGCCGACGGGGACGAGGTCCGGTGGGAGACCCCCGAGGGCATCACTCTCGACGCCGCCTACACCTCCGAGGCTCTCGAGGGAATCGACTTTCTCGATACCAAGCCCGGCTTCCCTCCGTTCCTCCGCGGCCCCTACCCGTCGATGTACGTCAACAAGCCCTGGACGATCAGGCAGTACGCCGGCTACTCCACGGCCGAAGAGTCGAACGCCTTCTATCGTCGCAACCTCGCCGCCGGCCAGAAGGGTCTGTCGATCGCCTTCGACCTGGCCACCCACCGTGGCTACGACTCCGATCACCCCCGGGTGGCGGGTGACGTCGGGATGGCTGGCGTCGCAATCGACTCGATCTACGACATGCGCACCCTCTTCGACGGGATCCCCCTTGAGGAGATGTCGGTCTCGATGACCATGAACGGCGCGGTGCTGCCGGTCCTTTCACTGTTCATCGCCGCGGCCGAGGAACAGGGCGTGCCGCATGACCAGATCACCGGCACAATCCAGAACGACATCCTCAAAGAGTTCATGGTGCGGAACACCTATATCTATCCGCCCAAGCCCTCGATGCGGATCGTGTCCGACATCATCGGCTACACCTCGAAGGAACTGCCGCGCTTCAACTCGATCTCGATCTCCGGCTACCACATGCAGGAAGCGGGAGCCAGCGCCGACCTCGAGCTCGGTTACACCCTCTCCGACGGGGTCGAGTACGTGAAGGCCGCCCTCGAGTCGGGCCTGGAGATCGACCAGTTCGCGCCCCGGCTCTCGTTCTTCTGGGCGATCGGCATGAACTTCTTCATGGAGGTCGCGAAGATGCGTGCCGGGCGCCTGCTCTGGGCCTCCCTGATCAAGGAGTTCGGCCCGAAGAAGGAGCGTTCGATGTCGCTCCGCACCCACTGCCAGACCTCCGGCTGGAGCCTTGCCGCCCAGGACGTCTACAACAACGTGGTCAGGACCTGCGTCGAGGCGATGGCCGCTACCCAGGGTCACACCCAGTCGCTTCACACCAACGGACTCGATGAAGCGCTCGGCCTGCCGACCGACCGCACCGCCCGGATCGCCCGCCAGACCCAGCTCTTCCTGCAGCAGGAATCGGGCACCACCCGGGTGATCGACCCCTGGGCCGGCAGCTACTACGTCGAGTACCTGACCAGGCAACTCGCACTGAAGGCGCTGGCTCACATGAAGGAGATCGACGAGGCCGGGGGCATGCCCGAGGCGATCGCGGCCGGCATCCCGAAGCTCCGGATCGAGGAATCTGCCGCCCGCACCCAGGCCCGGATCGATTCCGGCAAGCAGACCGTGGTCGGCGTCAACTCCTTCAAGCCGGAAAACGACGCGATCGTCAACGTGCTGAAGATCGACAACAACGAGGTCCGCGCGGCGCAGGTCGCAAAACTCGAACGACTCAAGGCCGAGCGTGACGATGCCGCCGTCCAGCAGGCACTGGAGCATCTGACCAATGCCGCCCGCAGCGGCGAGGGCAACCTGCTCGACCTGGGTGTGAAGGCCGCAAGGGTCCATGCCACGGTCGGCGAGATCAGCCTCGCCCTCGAGAAGGAGTACGGTCGGCATCAGGCCGAGATCCGCTCGATCGCGGGCGTCTATCAACAGGAGGTCGGTGTGGACAGCGGGCAATTCGCCGATACGGTCCGTCTGGTCGAGCAGTTCGAAGAAGCGGACGGGCGCAGGCCACGCATCCTGGTCGCCAAGATGGGCCAGGACGGTCACGACCGGGGCCAGAAGGTGATCGCCACGGCCTTCGCCGACCTCGGCTTCGACGTTGACATCGGACCGCTCTTCCAGACGCCCGAGGAGGTCGCCCGGCAGGCGATCGAGGCGGACGTTCACGCGGTTGGCGTAAGCACGCTGGCCGCCGGTCACATGACCCTGGTTCCGGCTCTTCGCAAGGCGCTTGACGATCTCGGCCGTGAAGACATCGCGATCGTCGCGGGTGGCGTGATCCCGCCGGTTGACTTCGAGCCGCTCAGGGAAGCGGGGGCCGACCTGATCTTCCCGCCCGGCACGGTGATCGGCGAAGCGGCGGAGGAACTGCTCCTCCTGCTGATCGACCGGCGCGGGCTTGACGTCAAGACCGGGTCTCCCTCGGCCTGATGCCGACTCGTCCTTCGGTCCAGGAACTGAAGGAAGGGATCACCGGGGGCGACCGGGGGGCACTTTCGCGTGCGATTACGCTGGCGGAGAGCCGCCGGGCCGATGATCAGGAGCACGCCCAGGAACTGATCGCCGACCTCCTGCCTGAAACCGGCAAGGCGATCCGGGTCGGCATAACGGGGGTCCCCGGCGCCGGCAAGTCGACCGCGATCGAGGCGCTCGGCCTGCTCCTGATCGAGCGGGGCCACAAGGTCGCCGTGCTGACCATCGACCCGACCTCGGCCCGGACCGGCGGATCGATCCTCGGCGACAAGACCCGGATGCACCGGCTCAGCTCCCACGAGGACGCTTTCATCCGTCCCTCGCCATCGGGCGGGGTGCTGGGCGGGGTGGCCCGAAAGACCCGGGAGGCGATGCTGCTCTGTGAAGCCGCGGGATTCGACGTGATCATCGTCGAATCGGTCGGGGTCGGCCAGTCCGAGGCCGAGCTCGCCGAGATGGTCGACTGTCTGATGCTGCTGCTGGTCCCGGGAGCCGGAGATGAACTCCAGGGAATAAAGCGGGGCATCATGGAACTTGCCGACCTGATCGTGGTCAACAAGGCCGACGGGGACAGGGTGCCCCTCGCCAAGCGGGCCCGCGGTGACTACCGGCATGCCCTGCGGATGCTGCCGCCCTCGACCCCTGGCTGGGAGACTCCGGTCCAGATCGCCTCGGCTGCAGAAGGCACCGGCCTGACCGAGGTCTGGGATGCGGTCGAAGCTCACCGCGCACTGCTCGAGGAGAGTGGTCAGCTCGAGAAGCGCCGCCGCCACCAGACCGAGCGCTGGCTGGACTCGATGATCGAGGAGGCGGTGCTAGCGGCGGTTCACGCCCGTCCCGGAGTCGAGGATGCGATCGCCAGGGCCCGGGCCGAAGTCGATGCGGAGAAGATCACGGTCCCCCAGGCTGCCCACAGGGTGATCGAGGCCGCCGGCCTGCTGCGACCCGAAGGCGCGCCCGAACCCGAAGGCGCGCCCAAACCCGACGGCGGTGAAACTGAATGAGGTCAATTACCAGCCAGTTTCAGTTTCACCGTGGGGGAGCGGGGGCTGGATCTTGATCGGGCCGACCGACGTCGAGATCCGGGTGCTCGGCTGCCTGATCGAGAAGCAGCGGACCACCCCCGACCAGTATCCGCTCACCCTGAACTCGTTGCGGCTCGCCTGCAATCAGTCCACCAACCGGGACCCGGTGGTCGATTACGACGAAGCGGAGATCCGCAAGGCACTCGGCGAACTCGGTCGCAGGCGCTGGATCCGGGGTGCCTCCGGGCATACCAGCCGTTCACCGAAGTACCGACACCTGCTGGACACCGAGCTTTCGCTCTCGGAAGACCAGATCTCGGTTCTCGCGGTGCTCATGCTCCGCGGCGAGCAGACTCCCGGCCAGCTCAAGCAGCGGACCGAGCGGATGTTCGGATTCCACGATCTCGACGCGCTCCAGACCACGCTTGATGCCCTGAGCGGCAGGGAACTGATCGAACGGCTGCCGCGACGCCCGGGCCAGAAGGAGGACCGCTACCGGCAGCTTCTCGGTGGCGGGCAACTCGAAGAAGAGCCGGCGGGGGCGGTGGAACCTGCGGCAGAAGCCAACCGTGAACCCGACGGCCGACCGGCCCCGGAGCCAATTCCGGTGCCGGTTGACAGGCCGGAAACGGAACGGATCGAAGCGCTTGAAAGCCAGGTCGCCGACCTGTCGCGGGAGCTCGCCGGCTTGCGGGAAGTGGTCGCCGACCTCCGCGAACAGCTCGGCGGCTGAAGTCCGTCGAAAAGAATTCCGGGGGTCCGCGTAAGAAACGGGTCGTCCTCCCGTTACAGGAGTGAAGGGCGCAAGTGGCGCCCGCTCATTTCCAAAAGAGAGGACCTGATGAACCCAGCAGAAGCAGCAAAGACGGGGAACCTTTTCTCCCGCCTCACCCAACTCGCGATCGCCCTGATCGGGCTGGCGGTCATGGCGGCCGGAATGCTCACGATCAACAGCACCAGCGCCAACGCGGCGATGGTCGCGCATATGTACAGGGACGTGAATCCCGGACCGAGCAACTCGGGGGCTAGCGACTTCGTCCCCTTCGGCGGTTCCCTCTACTTCACGGCCAGCGGCGCCGGCAAGGGACAGGAGCTGTGGAAGCTGAGCGGAGGCAAGAGCAGTCTGGTCAAGGACATCAACCCCGGCCCGGCCCACTCCGGCCCGTCGTCTCTGACCGTCATGGGCGGACACCTGTACTTCGTCGCCGGCGACGAGTCGCACGGGCGGGAACTGTGGCGCACCGACGGCAACGTCACCGAACTGGTGGCTGACATCAACCCGGGTGCAGAATCTTCCCACCCCAACTACCTGACCGCCCTCGATGGCAAGCTCGTCTTCGCTGCCGAGCTTCCCGGGAGCGGGCGCGAGCCCTGGTCATTCGATGGCAACACCGTCACGACCATCAAGGACATCCGGCCGGGCGCCGCCAGCTCCAGCCCCTCTGGTTTCACCCGCCTGGGCAACAACCTTTACTTCGATGCGAACGACGGTGTGAGCGGTGAGGAGCTCTGGCGGACCGATGGCACCGGGGCCGACCTGGTCTCCAACATCAACCCGGGAGCTGCCAGCTCCTACCCGCAGGAAATGGTCCAGTTCAACGGGCGGCTCTACTTTGCTGCCGACACCGCGGCCGCCGGGTGGGAACTCTGGCGCACGGACGGAGTCACCACCTCGATCGTGGGGGACATCGACCCGGGCGCCGATGACGCCTATCCGCAGAACCTCACCGAGATGAACGGTCAGCTGTACTTCAGTGCCAACAACGGATCGACCGGCAACGAACTGTTCCGGACCGACGGCGCGATGCCGGTGGCCAACGTCGAACTGGTGGCCGACATCAACCCCGGCAGCTGGGGGTCGGACCCGAACTACATGACCGTGCTCGGCTCCTACCTCTACTTCAGGGGCGGCACCGAGCAGAGTGGAAACGAGATCTGGCGGACCAACGGGAGCGGGGTCGAGATGATCGGCGACCTCAATCCGGACGCCGAGGATTCCAACCCTTCGCATCTGGTCCGGTTCGGCGACAGCATCTACTTCGCCGCCGAGGATGAGGCCCACGGGTTCGAACTGTGGAAGACCGGTGGTGGTACTCCCGGGCTCGTCCGGGACATCCTGCCCGGGGACAGTTCCGGCGAGCCCTACGGCTTCACGCCCTTCGGCAAGTCCCTCTACTTCTCGGCCGACGACGGCCTCCACGGCTGGGAGATCTGGCGGGTAACCGAAGACAGCAAGGTCGACGTCAAGATCCAGACCCGGAAACTGCGGATCAGCTCTGCCGGCCGGACAACGCTGAGGATCCGCTGCACAGCCGCCGAGATCTCGGGCCCCTGCCGTGGCAACCTGGCACTGCGGACCAAGGTTGGTCTGATTGCCGCGAAGGGAACCTTCAAGGTCGAGTCCGGCACGACCGTCGCGGTCACCCTGAAGCTGTCGAAGCCGGTCCGCAAGGCTCTCCGGCAGGGCAGCGGGGCGCCGAAGCTGAAGGCGGTCGTCAAGGCCCGCGACATGGCCGGCAACAAGCGCACCCTCACCCGGGGGCTGCGCCTCTCCGGGGCCGGGGTTCGTTGAACCGGTCCCTGGACGCGCGAAAAGACGAAGGCAAGAAAGATGAACTCACGGACCCGGAGCGGTGTTACCCTCTTGGAATGCTCTCCGGGTCCGAGGAGTCTCACCTCGTCCGGGCTGCCGCCGAGGGGGACGGCCCGGCATTCGCGCGACTTTACGAGTCGTACGAGCGCCGCATCTTCAATTACCTCCTGCGGCTCCTCGGTGACCGGCACGAAGCCGAGGACGCGACCCAGGAAGCCTTCATCCGGGTCATGGCGAAACTCCCTGAACTCGATACCGAGGACCTTCAGTTCGGTGCCTACCTCTACACCGCCGCCAGGAACGCGGGTTACGACGTGATCGCCGGGCGCAAGAAGCTGGAGCCGACCGGGCCGGTTCCCGACCAGGCCGAGTCGCCCTACCGGGGGGAGCTTTCTGACCTGGAGACCGACCCCGAGAGGTCCGCCCTTGCCGGCTCGCAGGAGCAAGCGGTCAAGGCGGCGAACGACCGGCTGCCCGAACGCCAGCGGGAGGTTCTCGCCTTGCGGGAACTCGACGGCATGAGTTACGACGAGATCGCCGGAGTCATGGAGATGAAGCCGAACGCGGTCGCTCAGCTGATCTCGCGGGCACGCATTTCGCTGCGCAAGGAGATGCGGGTCGGCGCCGCCGCTTCGGTGGCGATGGTTTCGGCCGACTGTGAAAGGGCACACGGCGAACTCGCCTGCCGGCAGGACGGCGAGAAGGGTGTCGACGACACCTGGCTGAGCGCCCACCTCGCCAGCTGCTCCAGTTGCCAGGTCGCCAGCGAGGAAATGGCCGAGGCGGGGGTCTCCTACCGCGCCTGGGCACCTGTGCTTCCCGCGGCCTGGGTGTTTCGCGAAGTCATGGCCCGGGCCAGCGAGATCAACGGGCACGACTGGTCCGGGATCGAGCGGCCGCCCCGCAAGAAGGACGGGTCCATCGGGAGTCCGGCCGCATCCGGTTCCGGAGCAGCGGCTGCAAGGCGCACCGCCCTGGTCGGTGTCGGCTCGGTGATTGCCGCCGGGCTGCTCGCCTTCCTGCTCCTCGGCGAGGCAAACGCACCCGAACGCGATCAGGCTGACCGACAGGTGCGAATCGAGGCCACTTCGGAAAAGAAGAAGCAGGTGGCCCGGACCAACGGCGCTGAGAAGACCCGGGATCGGCAGGCACTGAGTTCAGGAGAAGACGCGATCGACCCGGTAGCCGGCCCGATGTCCGGGACCCCAGGAGGTACCGAGAACTCCGGCCCGGGCGACCCTGCCAACCCGGGTGGAACGGGTGGATCCGGAGGGGGTGGTGGCCAGGGCGGCAACCCGGGCACGAGTTCGGGTGGTTCGACCAACACCCCGCCGGCCGATCCGCCACCTGCCCCCGTTGACCCGGTGGATCCGCCTGCACCGACTCCTCCCACCCCGACTCCGCCGCCTGTTCCCGATCCGGTCCCGCCGACCCCGCCGATCCCCGGCGGGCCTCCGGGTCTAGCGATTCCGGGTGGCCCCAGGCCCGGATAGATCCGGGAACGAATCAGCCGGTCTGGTCGACTCGCATCGCCTGGGCGAGGGTCAACCCGAGTACGTGGGTGTCAGCATCGATCCTGACCGTGATCGGACCGTCGAAGGGCTGGCGATCGATCAGCTCGAGCTGATCGCCCACCGCGATCCCGCACTTGCTGAGGTAGGCCAGCATCTCCGGGTTCGAGTCCGACACCCGCACGAAGCGGGCCGAATCACCTGGCGCGAGATCGGCCAGCGCAGCGGTTTCCGTCTCCACGATCTCCAGGTCGCGGTCGGGAATCGGATCCCCGTGGGGATCGAAGCCCGGGTTGCCCAGCTTGGCCGAGATCAGATCGGTCAGGTCCTCTGAAAGGGCGTGTTCGAGGATCTCGGCCTCGTCATGGACGCGGTCCCAGGGCACGTCGAGCACCTCCGCGAGAAAGAGTTCGAGCAGTCGGTGCCTCCTCAGGACGGCCATCGCAACTCTCGTTCCGTCAGCGGTCAGGCGTACCCCGTGGTAGGGCACCCGCTCGACCAGTCCCGCCTGGTCCAGCTTCTTGATCATCGCCGAGACCGAGCCCGCCTTGACCCCGAGCCGCTCCGCCAGATCATTGGTCGAAGCGGTCTCCTCGCCCCAGCCGGTCAGCGAGTAGATCGCCTTCGCGTAATCCTCGACCGCCGCGGTGGGCAGCGACTCGGTATTCCTTGCTGCAGCGGAGCTCACAGGTTGAGCCTAGCCAAAACCTCGGGGACTGCAGTATGCGAGAGTCTCAGGTCGCGTGAGCGACACCCAGTCGGACATCCGGATCTCCTCGCCCGTACAGGCCCTGCTGGAACGCCTCTACGACCGCCATGCCGATGACATGTCCGGCGAGGTCGCAAGCTACATTCCGGAGTTGGCAAGGGCCGAGCCGTCCTGGTTCGGGATCGCGATGGTCACCGCCGACGGTTCGGTTTACGAGGTCGGCGACACTCGCCGCGAGTTCACCATCCAGTCGATCTCGAAGCCCCTCACCTTCGCCCTGGCGCTGGAGGCGATCGGCGAGGAGGAAGTCCGGAAGCACGTCGACGTCGAACCGAGCGGCGAGGCCTTCAACTCGATCACCCTCCAGCCCGGGACCGGACTGCCGCTCAACCCGATGGTCAACGCGGGAGCGATCGCAACCACCTCGCTGATCGAGCCGCTCGGCTTCGACCGGCCGATCGACCGGATCCTCAACGAGTACTCGGCCTTTGCCGGACGCGACCTGAACATCGACGAGGAAGTCTTCTCCTCCGAGAACCAGACTGGTCACCGGAACCGGGCGATCGCTTACCTGCTTCGGAACGCAGAGGTGGTCGATCACGAGGTCGAGGAGGTGGTCGAGACCTACTTCCGTCAATGCTCGACCCTGGTCACCTGCCGCGACCTGGCGGTGATCGCCGCAACCCTCGCCTCGACCGGTTTCAACCCGGTCACACGGGAGAGGGTGCTGCGCGAGGACACGGTCCGCGACGTGCTCAGCGTCATGGCCAGTTGCGGCATGTACGACTCGGCCGGGGACTGGCTATACACGGTGGGCCTGCCCGCAAAGTCCGGAGTTGCCGGCGGGATCATCGCGGTGCTGCCGGGACAGCTCGGTATAGCGGTCTACTCGCCGCCGCTCGACGCCCACGGCAACAGCGTGCGCGGGATAAAGGTTTGCGAGGACATCTCGGAGGAGCTTCACCTTCACGTGATGAGCCCCGCCAGAAGGCCGCCGCCTCCGATCCGGGTCGAGCGCAGCTGCCTCGAGTCAAGGTCGAACCGCCTTCGAAGCGAAGCCGAGCAGGAGGTGCTCGCCAGCTACGGCAGCCGGGTCAAGGTGCTCGAACTGCAGGGCGAGCTCTCGTTCGCGGCCGGCGAGCTGATCACCAGTTCCACCCTGAATGGTGCCGCCGATACCGACTTCGCGGTGCTCGACTTCAACGCGGTCCGTTCGATCGACCTGATCGACGTGCCGATCCTCAGCCACCTGATCGAGAGCTACGAGGACGCCGGCGGCGAGATCGCCTTCTCGGACCTCGACCGGCACCCCGTCTTCGCTGACGAGCTTGCCCGCCAACGGGAGCGGGAGGGGCTTCACCCGGTCCGCACCTTTCCCGATCTCGACCTCGCCCTCGAGTGGTGCGAGCAGGGGATCCTCGACCGTTATGGCGACGTCGAGTCCGACCCGGCTCTGAGTCTCGCCCAGCACGGCGCGACAATCGGCATGAGTCCCGACCAGATCGCCCTGCTGGCCAGGCACCTGCACCGCCGCGAGTACGACGCCGGCGAGGTCATCTACGACGAGAGCGAGAGTGAAGTCGACGAGATGCTGCTGGTTACGGCAGGCAAGATCAGCATCCTGCTGCGGGACGCAAACGGGGACCGGCGGCGGGTGGCAACGCTCTCGCCCGGGATGACGCTGGGCGAGGTGGCGATGCTGAGCGGATCCCGCCGGATTGGTACCTCGGTCGCCGACACGAAGGTTTCCACTTACGTGCTGGAGTCAGGCGACCTCGAGGTGCTGCGTGGCGCCGACCCCTCCCTGGTGGCGATCCTCTTCGAGAACCTGCTGAAGATGATGGCCGTCAGGGTAGGAAACCTGCGCAACCAGATCCACTGATCGCGCAGCTCAGACGTTGAACTTGAAGTCGACCACGTCACCGTCCTGCATGACGTAGTCCTTGCCTTCAAGGCGGACCTTGCCGGCGGCCCGGGCTTCGGCCATCGAGCCGTACTCGAGCAGCTCGTCGAAAGAGATCGTCTCGGCCTTGATGAAGCCGCGCTGGAAGTCGGTGTGGATGACGCCAGCCGCTTCCGGGGCGGTCGCGCCGATCGGGATCGTCCAGGCACGGGTTTCCTTCGGGCCCGCAGTGAGGTAAGTCTGGAGACCCAGGGTCTGGAAGCCGACCCGGGCCAGCACGTCGAGGCCCGGTTCCTCGACACCGATGTCGGCAAGCATCTCGCGCGCTTCCTCCTCATCGTCGAGCTCGACCAGCTCCGCTTCGAACTTGGCGTCGAGGAAGATCGCCTCGGCCGGGGCGACGAGTTCCCGGAGGCCTTCCTTCAGGCCTTCGTCGGCGAGTTCATCCTCCGAGCAGTTGAAGACGTAGAGCAGCGGCTTCGCGGTCATCAGGTGAAGTTCACGGACCGGTTCGGGGTCGAAGCCCGATTCGAAGATCCCCTTGCCGGACTCGAGGATCTCCCTGGCCTGTTCCGCGGCCTGGACCTGTGGTTCGAGGTCCTTGTCCCGCTTGGCTTCCTTGGTCAGGCGGGGGAGTGCGTTCTCGATCGTCTGCAGGTCGGCGAGGATGAGTTCGGTGCGAATCGTCTCGATGTCGTTTCGCGGATGGACCTCGCCCTCGACGTGGGTGATGTCGTCATCCTGGAAGACCCGGGTCACCTGGCAGATCGCGTCCGACTCGCGGATGTTGGAGAGGAACTTGTTGCCCATCCCCTCTCCCTCGGAAGCTCCCTTGACGATGCCGGCGATGTCGACGAACTGAACGGTCGCCGGCAGGATCTTTTCCGAGTCGTAGATGCGGGCGAGCTGCTCGAGGCGGGGGTCTGGCACGCCGACGACCCCGACGTTGGGCTCGATGGTCGCGAACGGATAGTTCGCGGCCAGCACGTTGTTTCTGGTCAGAGCATTGAAAAGGGTCGACTTCCCGGCGTTGGGAAGCCCGACGATTCCGATCGAGAGGGCCATCGCCGGACAGACTACGGGCCTTGCCGATGTGGCGGCAGCAAGGTCTCCGCAAGGAACCCCCGAAACTATGTGCGCATGAAATACCGAGTCACACGCTTGCTCGCCATCTTGGCCCTCCCGGCGATCGCCTTTCTGCCTGGAGTCCTTGCCCCGTCCGCAGCGGCCGATTCGCCCGTCCTCTCGGTGTCACCTGACTTTTTCGCCTTCGGGCCGATCAACATCGGCGGCGAACTGGGTGAGCCGGGTGAGTTCACCGTCAGCAATCCCGGAACCGACCCGGTTCATCTCGACACGGTCGGGATTACCGGACCGGACCGGTTTTCCTTCGTCCTGCTGCCCAACGCGAGCAGCTGCTTCTTTCTCGAGGTGCCGGGTCAGCTCGACCCGGGCAAGTCGTGCATGCTCGTGACCCAGTTCGATACCGAGAAAGACGGTCCGAACCAGGCCAGCCTCGAGCTCGTTTCCGACTCCTCGACCTCGCCCGACTTGATGCTGCTGACCGGTACGGGCTTTCCGGAACTGCTTCCGGGTGCGACCCTGGTACCACAGGTCCTGGACTTCGGCAGGCAGAAGCCCGGAACGACCTCCGCGGTGAAGGCGATCACTCTGATCAGCAGTGGAAGCGGTGATCTCGACATCGGCCCGGTCATGATCTCGGGAATCAACCCCGGAGAGTTCGAGGTCACCTCGAACAACTGCTCAGGCCGGGTGATGGCATCGGGCGACAGCTGCCGGATCGATGTCCGGTTCCTGCCCGGTGGGCCCGGTTCCCGGAGTGCGGAGCTTAAGGTAATCACCGACGCCTCCGGCGCCGACACGACTTCGGTCCTGACGGGCACCGGTTTCGTGAAGTCGCCGGTCGGAACCAGTCGGGTCTTGGTGGCCGCCCGGCTTCCACGGACGAGGAGTGCGCTGCAGGGGGTACCGCTCCGCTGCGTCACGGACTCGATGAGGTTCTGCCGGGGCGAGGTCAAACTGAGGGTCCGCGGCCACGACCTCGGCCTGGGACGGGACGGACTGGTCAGCATCGGAAGCCGGTCCTACGCCCTCCGGAGTGGGACGGGACGGGTGTCAGTGCGACTTGAAAACAGGGCGCTGCGGCACCTCCGCTCGCGGGGGTCGCTCAAGGTACGGGTCACTGTGAGTTCGCGGCAGGGAGACGGCGAAATCCTTGGCGCGACATTCGTCCGGACCCTTCGACGGTAGCGGCCGAACGGGTCTCCGCCGACCCTTCCCGCACGCTTGGAAACGTTTCGAAAGAACACCGAAACTCGCGCCGACTTATCCGGTTATAAGGGTCGGTTGCCACACGCAATGTCCGGCAGCCAGGGTTCCGATTGGGAGGGACCACAACGCAGGGAGGCGCTGGACCCGATCAGGGGGAGGTCGGGTCCAGGCGCTGCATTTGTGTCAGTCGACGACTTCGCCGCCGAGTTCGGGCGTCTCGGGGTCTCGCGCGTTCTCGAGCACGCCGAGCAGTTCCGTCACACGACAGACGAGCAGTCGCTATTCATCGACTTCGACCCAGTTGCCGGCCTGGGCCGGGAACACGACGTGGTCTCCTGGCCTGACCGGCATCCTGACCCCGGCCGCCTCCCACCAGTCGATCCCCTGACCGACCGCGAGCACGATGCCGTGCTGCGGAGGTGGTTCGGAGGTGCCGGGAGGAACGACGAGACCCGACGTGCGCATCCGGTCGGGCTCCAGTTCCTTGATCACGACCCGGTCGAAGAGGGGCTTGAGGAAGTGCTGCGCCATTGGGGGAAGCCTATGTGCTGGAGCTCCGGGGAGTCCCGGCGAAATGCCGGTTGCGGGGCTTCCGCGATCCACGCTCCCGACAAAGGGGGGTCTAGCCTGAGGGGCAATGGAAGACGACCCGACCCGCGGGGAAGAAGACGAGGGCGTCTCCCGGCGGCCCGATCCGGAGGAACTCGACACCGAGAACCTCGCGCTGCGTCCGGTAGCGGAGGACCACGTCGGTGATCTGCGCTGGATTCACGAGCGTCCCGGGGTAGTTCGCTGGTGGGGCGAACCGGCCGACGACTTCCCCTGGGACGAGCCGGAGTCAACCCGCCTGACGATCATCGTCGACGGCGAGGTCGGCGGGATGATCCAGTACTGGGAGGAGGACGACCCCCAGTATCGACACGCGGGAATCGACCTCTTCATCAACCCGCCGCTGCACGACAAGGGCATCGGCACCTGGGCGGTCCGGGAGGTGGCCCGCTACCTCTTCGAGGCAAGGGGCCATCACCGGCTCGAGATCGATCCCGCAGTCAACAATCATGCTGCGATCAGGGTCTACGAGAAGGTGGGCTTCAGGCCGGTCGGGGTCACCCGTCGCTCCGAACGCGATGCTGACGGCAAGGGCTGGCACGACGGCTTGCTGATGGACATGCTCTCGACCGAGTTCTACCGCGGCGACTCCGTCTAGCGCGCCGGCCGCATCGTCAGACGATTACCTGACGATGCGGAAACTCCGGAAGACCGGTTCCGACTGTCCGCCCGGTCCCGATGCCCGGATCACCACCCGGTACTTGCCGGGCTGCAGCGCCTTCTTGCCGATCCGGCCGCTGAAGGCCACCGTGTTCTTTCCGGCCGCCAGGTTCTTGCGGGTGAGCTTGCCCCGGAATATCAGCCGCTTGCAGGTCTTCCGTCTCTTGTTCTTCGCGGTCGGCTTGACGCATTTCTTGCCGGCCTTGCGTCCCTTCGCCTTCTGGTCGACCCTGATCCTGACCGTTGCCCTGGTGTTGAGCGTGAAGCGGATCTTCGTGCCGCGCGGAGCCTTCCTTGCCGCAACCTTCGCGGTGCCCTTGTTCGCCACCCTGAACTTGAACGGCTTGAGGCTGACCGCGCTGAGTACGGGGACCAGGGCACGGGGGTTCTGGCAGGTGCCGGAGCGGACGTAGACATAGACGGATCTCATGCTGCCGAGGGCACCGGTGAACTCGTTGTGACCCTCGCCGGTGAAAAGCAGGCAGTTGCCGTCGCTGCTGATCTGGCCAGACCTCGAGCCGTACAGGAACGAGCCCGGGGTGCCGAAGAGCGGGGGCCCCGATGTGCTGCCGTCAGCCATGTTCTTGATCACGGCCGACTCGTTCGCGGTCAGGTCCACGTCGGTTCGCACGTTGGTCGCCTCGGTCGTGAAGGCGACGATGCTCCCGTCACTGTTCAGGGTCGCGTCATCAGACGACTCGTTGGCCGGTTCGCCACCGGGTGACGAACTCGCGAGGCTGTTGGTTCCGTCGGCCAGGTTTCTCACGACGATCTGGTTCACGAACGGCGGCCACGGTGCGGTCGCTGGAACGGCCGCCGAGTCGGAAGTGATGAATGTGACCTTGCTGCCGTCCGGGCTGATCGACCCGTCGTAGATGAAGCCGGGGATAGACGCACCGGCCAGGCCCGGGGCCCTCGAGATGAGGATGGTCTGGTCGGTGTTGCGGTCACGGACGTAGTAGCTGCGGCTGGAAACGGCGTCGTCGGGTGACAGGTTGGTCGAGTTCGAAGCAAACAGCACTCTGGATCCATCGACGCTGAGCCGCGGGTCATCCGCGCTGTTGTTGGCGGTGGCCCCGGCGTTGCCGCTGGCGCGCGAGATCACTTCGGTCACCCCGGTGTCGAGATCCCGGGTGAACACCTTGTTGTCGTTGCCGCCGTAACCGAGGTTGGTCGAGTCGGACTCGAAGGCAACCGTGCTGCCGTCCCCGTCGAGGTTCGCTTCGTAGCTGTTGCCGTCACCGACCGCGCCGTTCAGGCCGTCGGCCCGGGAGGCAAGCCAGGTCTCATTGGTGGTCAGGTCACGGACGTAAATGTCCGCCTTGTCGTTCGTGTCGGCCGGGTCGAGTGGTCCCCAGGCCACGAAGGCGACCCGTTTGCCATCGTCGGAGATGGTCGGCTGGTCAGCCCCCTCGGCGATCGCCCCGTTGGGACCGGTCGCGCGGGAGACGAGCACGATCTGGCCGGTGGCGAGATCGCGACGGTAGACCTGCTCGGCCTGGCTGCCGTTGTTCGGCAAATGGCTGGACCAGGTTCCGAACACCATGTACCTGCCGTTGGCACTCAGGGTCCTGGGACCTGATTTGTCCGTGTAGTCCTGGAAGCCCGGGGCCACCACCTTGGCGCTCCCCTTCGGCCGGGACACGTAACGGATCTGGTTGTTGTTCAGGTTCCGCCGGAAAACGCCCTGCAGGTCGGGATCGCTGTCCGGGGTGCCGCCACCGGTCTCCGACCAGCTGCCCCATGCTCCGTTTCCGGAGATCACCCCGAAGACGGCGTACTCGTTTCTCGCTGAGACGAGGGTGGTCTTGTTGGTGACCAGATCGCGCAGATATACCCCGTAGTAATCGAGTCCCGCCCCGAGGTTGCCGGCATCCGAGGAGAAGATGATGCGCCTGCCGTCATCGCTGACGCTGGGCGTGTGTGCCCGGCTGTCCGCATTCGCGCCGGCCGGGCCACTGGCGCGGCTGATCAGGATCGAGCCCTGTGCGGGCATCTGCTTCAGGTACACGGAGGAAGCGGTGTCAGGGTCGGAAAGTCCGTTGTCGGCCAGGTCGGTGGCCCGGCTCGAGTAGGCGATCTCGACCGTGTCGAGCGTGGTCGGCAGGCAGGAGATGACGGGTTCTTCCGACTCGCCGTTCGCACCCTGGGTGCTCGAGTTGAACCGGGAGCTGACCAGGTAGGTGACCCCGTCGACCATGTCGCGGACGAAGACGTCCGATCCGAAGGGGCCGTTGTTGTCGGTGAAGCCGGCAACCAGGTTCGTGGCCCGCGAGGCGAAGGCCACCCAGCGACCGTCGGTACTGATCGAGCTGACGAACGTGCTGTCGTTGCCGGCATTCGGCAGGGCGGGCACCCGCGAGACGATGTCGATGGTCCCGTCCGAGAGCCGCCGGCGATAGACGTCGGAGAGGCCGTTCACGTCACCGGGCACCAGGGCCGCGTCGGTCGAGAACGAGATGAACTTGCCGTCCCCGGAAATCTTGGCGTCGCCGATGCCTTCGGTCGTTCCCGGGGTTGCCAGTGTCGTCGTACCGGCTGAAATGTTCCGCAGGTAGGCGTCGACCTCGGTGTCGGAGTCGTCGCCGGTCAGCTTTCCTTCGGTCACGAGCAGGGCGAGGTTGCCGTCGTGGCTCAGGTCGTACCCGTAGAACAAGTCGTTTGTCGGGACGCCGTTCTTGCCGTTCTTGCGGCTGACGAGGACGGTGTCACCCGTCTGCATGTCCCGGCGGTAGATGTTCAGACCGTCGATCTGCCCGTCGGGGTCGAGGAGATTTGAGATGGCCGGAAACAGGACCAGGCGACCGCTGCGGCTCATGATGTTGGCTGAGCTGCCCATGCCCAGCGTTCCGGCCATGGTCCCGGGTATCTCGCCGGGCTTCATCTTCAGCCAGCTGACCGGAAAGGTCTGACCGGGCCCGACCTCCCTGGCCGGCGCCGGCGCCGCAGTCAGCATGAGTCCGATCAGGACGAGAATCCCTGCGATTGCCGCCCAACTTCGCTTCAAGCCTGCCCCCATGCTTGCCACCCCCGGTTCTTTTCCCCGACCAAGTGTCGAAGTTGTCCAATGATCTTATCCGCGGCCGGTCCGGGTTGCCAGTGGCAGCGCATCCGAGGGCAACTGAAGGGTCATTCCGCGGACCGAGTTTCGGTCTGGCCCCGCATGCGTAAACATGGGGGCGTCCAGGAAAGGGACCAGCCGATGCGTTTGCCACGGAAGTCGAAAAAGCAGTCGGGGCAGGAAAGCCCTCAGGAAGACACCCGGGAGATGTTCACTGCCGGGGCCGGTGGCCCGGACGCGGACGAATCCGGGGACCTGCAGGCGTCGCCTGAACTCGAGGAGACCAGGGAGTACGCCGCGGTAGCTGAAGCCGGCGAGCGGGATGAGCCCGACGAGGGCGATGAACCAAGCGAGGGGGATGAGTCCAACGAGGGCGATGAACCCGTTGAGGAAGACCTCGCCGAGGACGATCCGGAGGTTCTCGAAGAGATCGAGGACGAAGAGTGGCCGGAGGAAGAGTACGAAACCTGGGACGAAGTGGAGGTTGAATCCGACCCGGAAGCCGAGCTCGATGAGGTGCCCGCCAACGCCGGGGACGGCTCTTCGTCACGAGGCGAGGACCTGAAGGCCTGGTTTGCCGAGTTCCGCGCCCGGGGCAGGGCGATCGCTTCCGGGGCGCTGGCGCGGGTGGGGGCGATCAAGCTCCCCAACCACGAGATCAACGGCCAGAAGGTGCTCGCCGTTGCCGGTATCGCGGCCATCGCCTTGCTGGTCGGGGCTGCCGGTTACGTCCTCGGCAAGGGCTCCGGCGAAAATCTTGATACCGCCCGGCTCCAGGGAGAGTTCGCCGGCCGGAAAGCCGGGGCGGTTGCAGGTGCCACCAAGGGATACGCGGCGGGCTTCAAGAAGGGACGGGACATCGCCTTCCAGAAGTCCTACGCAGCCTCCTACCGGCGCAATTACATAAGGGCCTACGAGGAAGCCGGCATGGAGGCACCCAAACCGGAAGACATCGAGGTACCGGAGCCGTGAATCCGGTTCGGCAGACGCATTGGCTGATCGGGGGCGTCCTGGTGGTGCTGATCGCCGCCGCAGCCGGCTGGACGGCCGGGGCGGGGGAGGCAACCGGAGAGGATGAAGCCCGCGCCGCCCGTGATGCCGCCTATGTGGCCGGTTACAAGGCCGCCTTCCTGGAGACGCGCGGCATGACCGTCAACGAGGGGCTGAAGGTCGGAGCGAGCAGGGGCAGGCTCGCGGGAGCCAAGACGGGTTCGCGCGAGGGCCGGGTGATCGGCGCGGGGAACGCGGAGATCGAGCAGGCAGTCGATTCGCAGAAGGCGGCAGATTCAGCCGCGTCGGCGGCCGAATCGGAGATCGCCGCCCGCGAGCCCAACTGTGGGGTCGTCGCGTCCGCCCCCTCATGGTGTCCGACGGGCGACGAACTATCCGCCTACCGGGAAGCGGTGCGGGCCGCACGCGAAGCCGCCGAGGAAGCAGAGAAGGAAAAGGACAAGGGAGGTGCCGGTGACCGACCCTGAACCCGAACGGAAACCGCGGCCCTGGGTCAGGATGGTCGCCTTCGGGCTCGCCCTGCTGCTGTTCGCGGGAGCGGCCGGCTTCGGGGCCGGCTACCTGGCCAGGGAAGGTGGCTCCGGCCCCGACCAGACCGCCCAGGAGGCGTTCGCCCAGGCCCGGGAGCGGGCCGAGGCCGAGGTGAGCAGGGAGATGGCCCGGCGCGGCTTCATCGACGGCAAGCGATCCGGGCGCAGTCACGGGATCATCGCCGGGGGCATGGCGGCCGAGTCGGCGGTGACCATCGTGGTCCGCGAACAGGCTGCCTCGGAGGCCCAGGCTGCCGCTGCATCAGTTCAGTCAGAGCTTGCCGGTATGACGGCCGCGCCCGCACCCCCGACCCCCGAACCGGGGGACGGGGGTTAGGGGCGCTCCGCTTCCTTCAGGGCCTCGAGCAGCTCGGCAGCGTCGGTTTCCTCCTGGCAGTACTGTTTCTCGATCGCCACCGCCCGGTCGTAGGCCCGTTTCGCTTCGCCCGTCTCACCGATTTCCTCGGCTGCCTTGCCGTACCAGCGCCAGTTCCAGGCGACGAGCGGGGCTATCCGCACATAGTGGCGAAGGTGCTGGTAGGCCTCCCGGGCCCGCCCTGCCTCGAGCAGCGAGGTACCCAGCCCGAAGTGGGCCATCGAGTCGCCGCACTGCAGGCAGAGTCGCCAGCAATCGATCGCGGCCTGACCTTCGAGACCGGCGGCCCGCTCGAAGTAGATGCGGTTCAGCGTCGGCTCGTCATCGAAGGTTGATCTCACCGCGAGCGCGATCTCGCCGACCGTCGCGTCCTCGATCCCGAGCACCGGAACGTCGAAGGTCGGGCCTTCCCAGAGGTCCTCGTTCGAGGGGGAGGAAAGGTCGAGGGCCGAGAAGTCGACGCAGACGAAACCGACCGGTTTCCTCTCCTCGTCGACCATCACGAAGACCCCGTTCTCGCCCCGGATCATCTGCTTCGGGTCCACGCCGTCGTCGACCCGGCCGTACTCGAGCGCGATCAGGCGATCGATCATCGGGACGTTGTTGATGAAGAGTCGCGGTCTTGCCATGCCGGACGGGTCGGGACCGCCCGGCCGGTTCTGACAGACCGGCCATTTCAGCGAAGCGATCCCGCTAGCGCCGTTTCTTCGGCTTCTTCTTTCCGAGCAGCTTCACGGTCCTGCTCTTGCTGAGGGACTTGCCTCCGGTCGGCGTGTTGGTGACCTTCAGCCTGACCTTTGCCGATCCCTTCCTGGCCAGGCTTTTGCGGAGCGATGCCTTCGGCTGCAGGTTCAGGGTAACCGTCTGGTTCTTCTTCGTGACCTTCACCTGCCGGGTGTTCAGGCCCGGAGCGGTCATCCTGATCCGGCCGGGACTCGCCACCCGGACCTTCAGGGTCGCGGTTCCCCTGGCGCGGTTCGCCTTGAACGCTCCGAAGTTGAACGCGTTCGAGGGCTTCGCCACCGGCGGGGCGTAGGTGAACCAGACCGGGGTCGAGTACGCCTCGATCGCGACTCCCGACTGCCCGATCGGCCGGGTCAGCTTGAAGGAGTAACGGCCCGTTTCCGTCACGGTCAGCTCGTGGTCGAAATCGTCGCTGGTCACCGCGACCGAGTCGATCGAGATGCCGTCCTGGAGGATCTCGAGCGTGTACGGACCCGGTCGGGCGGCAGAGGAGCCGCCGTTTCGCACCTTGACCTCGATCTTCATCGGCGGACCGTTCACGGAGTCCCCGGGCAGCGCGGTCAGGTTGCTCTGTGCCGAAGGTCCCGCCACGAGTTCGACGTCAGGGGCATCGGCACCGAACGGCTTGACGTAGGTGTGGCCGGCCTTCACCGCCTCGACGACCCCGTCCCGGGAAAGTTCCTCGGCGTGGACCACCGTCGCTCCCTTGCCGACCTGACCGTCGAAGCCGCCGGTCGCGCCCCCTGCCTGATGGTCGTCGCTTGAACCGACTGCGGCGATGTGGAAGCCGTCGGCAAGCAGGCGCTCGTATGTCGCGATCGCCGCCACCGTGAACGGGTTCATCGCAGTCGGGGTGGGCATCACTACCCCGGCCGCGCCGTTCTGGATCTCAAGCGCGGTGATTCGCTGCCAGCCGGTCCGGTCGTCCGGGTATGTCCAGGCGCAGCCCCGGCACGAGGCGGGGGCCGCCCTCAGCGTTTCCGGATGGTTCACCTGGGTGAAGCCGTTGCCGTCGAGTACCGGCTGGAGCTGCGAGGCGGGGTCGATCTCGGGGCGCACAAGTTCGAGTTCGGAATCTGTCTGGATACCGTCCTCAGCACCTCCGTTGGATCCGTCATTCCACTTGTAGACGTCACTGAACCGGAAGTCGGCGAAGTTCTCCGAGCCGGTCGCGTTCCAGTGACCGTCGTAGGTGGTCACTTCGATCCCGGGGATGACGAGCTTGCCGTCGCGCCGGTACTGGTCCTGGCCGAGGATCCCAAGCGAGTTGTCGTTGTTGTGGTCAACCAGGGTCATGAAGTCGAGTCCGCCGCCGCCTTCCGACACCGGCTTGAAGCCCAGATCCAGAGTGTCGGTCATCGGAGCATTGCCGGGCTCCATCTCTCCGTGAACGTGGAAGTCGCCGGTGTACCAGCCGGCGTCCGGGTTCGCGCTGTACGGGGTGTAAGGCTCCGGGACGAAGGGATCATTCGCCCATTCAGGAGCATTGCTGGTGGTCACCTCGACCTTCCAGTCGACGCCGGCGCCGTCCGGGTCGATCCAGCCTGCTCCGAGTTCCACCGCCCACTGGCCCGACTGGACCGGACCCGGCTTGTAGGCACGGGTCGTATAACCGGGAACGTAGTCCTTCCGCCCGCCGTTGTATGTGCTGGTGTCGGTGTAGCCGTTCACACCGATCCCGATCGTGCGGAGGGCGCTGCCACTCCAGCCGCGCCGCTGCGGTTGCTCCCACATGGGCGCGTCCAGTGGCTTCGGACCGTAAACCCCGAGATCCAGGGTGGGGTTGTCATCGGACGCACCGCCGTCCGCCCTGGCAAAGCAGTACCGGATCTTCATGCCCGTGATGCCCTCACCGACATCAAAGGGGATCTGGATGAACTTGCCGTTCAGTCCCGGGCCGAACTTGCCGCCGAAGGTCTGGACTGTCCCACCGCCCAAAAGGCTCGAGTCGTTACCCCCGTTGCCGGTGGGCAGGCTGCAGTCGGCGGCAGCGGCGGCGGGCAGGACGGCGGTGGCGCAGAGTGCGACGACCCCGAAGATGGCGGTGCGAATTCTCCTCATTGGTTCAGGATATTGGCCCCGGTTCCGGTTGGTCTCTGCCGGCATCGGGCGACTCCCGTAATGTCCCGGTATGGACCGCGAGACGGTTATCCGTGAGCTACGGCTTGCACCGCTGCCCCAGGAAGGGGGCATGTACCGCCGCAAGTTCAAGGACGAGAACTCGACCTCGATCTACTTCCTGCTGGAACCGGACTCCCCGACCATGCTCCACCGCCTGCCCGGACCGGAACTCTTCCACTTCTACGCCGGCGCCCCGGCCAGGATCCACATCCTGGGGCCGGAGCCGGGCGAGGCCAGGCAGCCGATGCTGGGCATCGGCCTCGAGGAAGGCGAGAGGCCCCAGATCCTCGTGCCCGGTGGCACCTGGCAGGCCGCAGAGACGACCGGCGCCTGGAGCCTGGTCGGGACGACCATGTCCCCCGGATTCGACTGGGACAGGTTCGAACTCGCCAGGCCGGAGCGGCTGCTCAGGAACTGGCCCGAGCAGCAGGAGATCATCGAGCGGCACACCCCCGCCGGGGACTAGTCCGCGCTTCGAAGGACCTCAGCCAACCTGGCTGAGGTCAATCTCGGACACCCGGACCGCGCTTCGAACGACCTCAGCCAACCTGGCTGAGGTCGATCTCGCGCTTCAGGATCTTTCCGGTGGGGCCCTTGGGGAGCTCGTCGACGATCAGGATGTGGCGCGGGTACTTGTAGGCCGCGACGCCTTGCCTGGCGTGCTCGCGCAGTTCTTCCTCGGTAGCCGACGCGCCCTCCTTGAAGGCGATGACCGCGACGATCTCCTCGCCCAGCTCGTCATGGGGGATGCCCATGACCGCGGCTTCGGCGACGGCGGGATGTTCGTAGAGGACTTCCTCGACCTCTCGCGGATAGACGTTGTAGCCACCGCGCAGGATCATTTCCTTCTTGCGGTCGACGATCGAGTAGTAGCCGTCTTCGTCCACGGTGGCCATGTCACCGGATGAGAACCAGCCATCGGAATCGATCGCCTTCGCGGTCGCTTCCTCCATCTGCCAGTAGCCCTTCATCACGTTCGGACCCTTGATCTGGAGTTCGCCCACGTCGCCGACCCCGAGGACATTGCCCTCCTCGTCGACGATCCGCATCTCGACATCCTTGATCGGGGTGCCGATCGTGCCCGGCTTGCGCTCCATATCCAACCGGCCGAACGAAGCGACCGGTGAGGTCTCGGAGAGGCCGTAACCCTCGAGGATGGCGGTGTTGAACTCGCTCTCGAAGGCGCGGATGATCTCGACCGGCAGGGCCGCACCACCCGAAACGCAGAGCCGGAGGGAGCTGATGTCGAAGTCCGCCCGGTTCGGCACCTGAAGCATCGCGGCGTACATGGTCGGGACCCCCATGAAGATCGTGACTTTGTCGCGCTGGATGATCTCCAGAGCCTTGGTCGGATCGAAACGTGGCAGCAGGGTGATCTCGGCGCCGATCGAAACAGCCGCGTTCATGGCCACGGTCTGGCCGAAGACGTGGAAGAGCGGCAGGCCACCGAAGAACACGTCTTCCTCGGTCGGCTGGAAGAGGTCCTTGATCGACTCGATGTTCGAACGGATGTTGGCGTGGGTGAGCTCGGCGCCTTTGGGCTGGCCGGTGGTGCCGGAGGTGTAGAGGATCACGGCGGTGTCGTCCGGTTCGACTTCGGCGACGCCCTCATGGGGAGTGACGCCCTGGATCAGGTCACCGACGTTGGTCGGGTTGATCGAGATCACCTCGGCGCCGACCTCTTCGGCGGCCTCGATCGCAGCCGGGGCGAAGTCTTCCCAGGCGACGACGACCTTGGCGCCCGAGTTCTTCAGGTAGTGGGTGACCTCGCGGGCGGTCAGGAGAACGTTCATCGGGACCACCCGGGCGCCCATGCGGAGGATGCCGAAGTAGACCATGGGGAAATGGGGGACGTTCGGCAGCATGATGCCGACCCGGTCACCGGCCTCGACGCCCTTCGACTCGAGCAGCCCGGCGACGAGCTTGCTGGTGATGTCGAGCGCCGCGTACGGAATCGCCGTGTCGTCGAGCCGGATCGCGGTCCGCTCGGGGAATTTCTCTGCGGACTCGGTCAGCAGGGTGGCCAGATTCGGATTCAACTCTTTACCTCTCCCGGTAGTTCAACGACGGACAGGCCGGAGCCGGCCTCCCCAGTAAGTGGCATGCTACCCGGCATGAGCTTTGAGGACAGGGTGGTACTGATCACTGGTGGAGCCAATGGATTCGGTCGTGCGACCGGTGCGCGACTGGCCGCCGAGGGAGCCAGCGTGGTGCTGGCCGACATCGAGGAGGAAGCCGGGCAGGAGGCTGCCGCCGAGATCGGCGGCGAGTTCGTGCGCTGTGACGTGCGCGACCCCGAATCGAGCGTTGCAGCGGTCGACTTCGCGGTCCGCAGGTTCGGTGGCCTCGACGTCGCCTTCCTCAACGCCGGCGTCTCGACCGGATGCGGTCTGGTCGAGACCTTCGACCTCGAGCTTTACCGCCGGGCCATGCAGATCAACCTTGACGGCGTGGTCTACGGAATCAACGCCGCCGTGCCGGTGATGCGTCGTCGCGGGGGAGGTTCGATCGTCGCCACCGCCTCGCTGGCGGGCCTGACCGCAGTTCCCTTCGATCCGATCTACGCCGCCAACAAGCACGCCGTGGTCGGGCTGGTTCGCTCGGCCGGACCCGTCTACGCCCTTGAGAGCATCCGAATCAACGCGATCTGCCCTGGTTTCTCCGACACCCGGATCATCGACGGTTTCAAGGAAAGCCTCGTCAGCGAGGGGGTTCCGATCATCGAGGTCGAGGAAGTCGTTGAAGGGATCGTGTCCCTGATCGAATCGCCCGACAGCGGGGTCTGCCACTTCGTCCAGGCAGGCATGGAGCCGCAGGAGTTCAGATTCCGCAACATCCCGGGCCCGAAGGCCGAAGCCTAGGCTTTGCGGGCCGGCTCCAACTGACCGCCGGCACGGCACCGGGTGGGCGTCTCAGGCGTCCGGGATCGGGCCCGCCTGTACTTCCATCCAGCGGGCGGCCATCACCGGCGGGATCTTCCGGTTCGCCTCACGGTCCGACCTGAGGCAGACAACTGCCGGCTTCCCGGACTGGCGGCTGCGTTCAAGGGCCGGTCCAAGCTCACTCAGCTCGTCCACGTACTCACCGTGACAACCCAGCCCTTCGGCAACCTGGTCCCAGCGGATATCGCCCTGTTCCGTTCCGAAGGTGCGTCCGAAGAGCGCCAGTTCGTTCGGCTCCTCCATGGTCCAGGATCCTTCGGCGAAAACAACCACGGTGATCGGGATTGAATCGCGGGCGGCGGACTGCATCTCCATGAAGTTGAAGCCGGCTGCGCCGTCACCCGTGATGCAGACGACCTCGCGTTCCGGCTCTCCCAGCTTTGAGCCGATCGCCGACGGGATGCCGGTGCCGAGCATCCCCAGCTCGAGAATGCTGTGGTAGGAGCGGGGCCGGGTCGGCGGCAGGCCCGAGTAGGCCCAGACAGAGGTCAGGCCACCGTCCACCGTGTACAAGGCGTCTTCGCCGAAGGTCTTTCCGATCGTCTCGATCGCCCAGGCCGGGTGGATGCCATCCCCGTCCCATTCGGCCGGCGTTTCGTTCATCAGCTCCTGCCAAGACTGGTCGACGTCGCGGGCTGCGGCCAGAGCCTCGGCGGACTCGACCGATGGTCCTGCCTGGCGCCGCCGGAGTTCGGCAATGATGCCCTGCAGCGCATCCCGGGCGTCGGCGACGATGCCGAGCGCGAGCGGACGGGTGACGCCGAGATGCCGCGGGTCGACGTCGATCTGGATCAGCTTCTGGCCATCCGGGTCACCCCAGTACTTGTCATAGGGGAGGTCGAGGTTGCCGACCCGGGAGCCCGCCACGAGGATCACGTCAGCCTCGCGCCGGGCTGTCCGGCCGCCGTCTCCGAACCCGAATACGTAGTTTGGATGGTTGGCCGTAACGCTTGCCCGGCCAGCCTGGCTCGGGATCAGCGGGCAACCGAGCAGCTCCGCCAGCTCGGCCACCTCGGCGTTCGCTCCGCCCCGGTCGACCCCGCTGCCCGCGATTACCACGGGGCGCCGGGCTGTCGCCAGGAGGTCGGATGCCGCTTCGATCTGGGCTGCCGATGCCTGCGGTGGGCCGGCCCGGTAGGCGGACGGTTCCAGGATCGGCCGGGTAGCCGCTTCGCCGGTCTCGTACATGACCGGCGCGGGAACCTCGACGTGGACCGGGCCGGGCCTTCCGTTCCACATCTCGCGGAAGGCTATGCGGAGCACCTCGGGGATCCTGTCCCACTCGAAGATAGGACCGCCCCATTTGACCGCCGGCCGGAAGGCCTCGAGCTGGTCCTGGCCCTGGAAGGTCGAGGGTGGTGACGGGTAACTGACCCCCATGCGGTGCTGTGAGGTGATCGCGAGTACCGGCACGCCTTCATGGAGCGCCGTGAAGACCCCCGGCAACAGGTTGACCGCCCCGGGTCCCGGGTTGCCGACCACCGCCGAAGCCTTGCCAGTCGACTTGTAGAGTCCTTCGGCCATGTGGACCCCGGCCGACTCGTGCCGTACAGGCATGAGGCTGATCCCGTTCTCATCCAGGTGTGCAAAGAGTGGGTCGATCTCTGGCGAGGGCAGCCCGAACACATGGTCGATTCCTTCGCTGGCGAGGCATCTGGCGAAGAGTTCGCCGCCGGTGATCTCGGACATCGCTGCTCCTTGCTGTCCGCGGCGCTCACGGGCGCCGCTGGTATGGCCCGGAGACCTTCTGCGCCTCCGAAGGATCTGCTTCTACTGTAGGAGCATTCGCCGGGCATTCCGCGCCTGCGAACGAAGTTCAGGGTTTTCCCGCAGACAACCCGCAACTACCGGTGGCCGCTCCGGTTTGTTTGGATGACCAACCGAAGGGGAGTGATTCTGTTGTCACGAGTGCTTGGGATTGTCGCCGTAGCCGTCGGTGCCCTGTTGCTGCTGGCGCCGGGAACGCAAGGTGCCTTCCGTGGTGCCAACGGCGAACTGGTCTTCGTTGCCGGGTCGGAGGCCGGAAACCAGTCCGAGCTGGTCGCATCGGCCGCCAACGGAAACAGGTTCCGACAGCTTGTGCCCCGGAGGTACAAGGTGTTCGAATCGGCTGTCTCTCCGGACGGCCGCAGGGTCGCCTTCAGTGCTTCCGTGGGTGCCGCGACCCCGGAGATCTTCATCACCGGCCTGAACGGTCGGGGTATCCGGCAGTTGACCCGCAGGGGCCAGTTGGAGGAGTACTACCGCCAGCCGGCTTTCTCCCCGGACGGCCGGAGGATTGCCTACACGGCGTTCAGCCTGGGTGCAAACCGGGGCCGCGCCATCAAGGTGATGCGCACCAACGGGAGCGGCAAGCGGAACCTGGTGCCCCCCAGGGTGCTGGAGTTTTTCGTGGAAGATCCGGCCTTCTCCCCGAACGGTCGCCGGCTCGCCTACACCCGACTCGTCCGTCAGGATCCGAAGGTCTCGGAGATCTACTCGGTGAATGCCACGAGTGGCGCCGGCGAGCGCCGGTTGACGGATGGACTTGGCTCGCTCAACTCGTATCGGGACGCTGACTATCGTCCCAACGGGCGCGTTCTCGTGCTGGAAACCAATCCGGTCTTCCTCGGCGATCGAACCAGGATCGTGACCATCAACGCGACCTCCGGCAACAGCCCTGCGAAAACGCTGGTCGAGTCACCCGACGGGTGGGCTTACCGCCAGGCCACCTACTCTCCGGACGGCCGGAACCTCCTGTTTTCAGGCGAGAACCTGCTGGCCGCAGCCGGGGAGCAGAAACGCCACCTGTTCACCGCGCAGGCGAACGGAAACGGGTTGAGGAGGGTTCCCCTGCTCTTCGAAGCCGTTTCGCCGGCCTGGGGCGCCCGCCCGCGCCGTTGAGTCAGAACCCGGCGCCCGGGGTGGCAACCGGGATCTTCTTGCCGGGGTTGAGCAGGAGTTTTGGATCGAAGACCCGTTTGATCTCGGCCTGGAGGCGGACTGCCACGGGACCGAGAGCCTCGTTGACGTGGGCGGTCTTCAGGGAGCCGATCCCGTGTTCGCCGCTGATCGAGCCGCCCAGCCGGATCGCCATGGCAAAGACTTCGGCAGCGGCTACGTTGGCCCTCCGGATCTGGTCCTCGTCCGACAGGTCGACCAGGAAGCTCGAGTGCAGGTTGCCGTCCCCGGCGTGGCCCCACGAGCAGGCAGGGAGGCCATGGCGGTGCCCGATCTCGACGGTCTCCTCGACGGCCTCGGCGAGGTGCTCGATCGGCACCACCACGTCTTCGGAGATCTTGCCGCCGCGCTGGGCGGTGACCGCGATCGACACTCCGTCCCGCCAGGTCCAGAACCTGCGGATGGCGGCGTGGTCGCTGATCGTGGAGGGCGGTCCCGAGGCGAGATGGCCCATCGCCTCGACCAGGTCGCCGGCACTCCGCTTCACCTCTTCCGTCGAACCGTCGGTCTCGGCAATCACGGCGAAACCGGCGCTTGCCGGAGCCCCGGAGGGGAACGATCCGAGGCTCGATTCGAGTGCCCCGCGGTCGAGGAACTCCAGAGCGGAGGGCTGCAGGCCCGATCCCATGATCGTCGCGATCGCCTCGCCTCCCGCACGGGCGTCCGGGTAGAAGCCGACCACTACCGCCCGTTCCTCGGGTGCCGGAACCAGTCTGAGCCAGGCCGAGGTAACGATGCCGAGGGTGCCTTCCGAGCCGATCATCAGGTCGGTCAGGTCAAGTCCGGCCACGTCCTTTCTCAGCGGGCCGCCGGAAACCAGAACTTCGCCCGGGGGGACGACCGCCTCGATACCGGTGACCCAGCTACCGGTCACCCCGTAGCGGAAGGCGTGGGGGCCGCCGGCATTGGTGGCGATATTCCCACCGATCGTTGACTGCTCACTGGCACCCGGGTCGGGCGGGAAGAGCAGACCGTTCTCCAGCGCAAGGCGGTGGACGGTCGAGGTTCTGACGCCGGCCTCGACTTCCATCCTCCAGCGTTCCGGATCGATCGCCCGGACCGTGTCGAGGCGCTCCAGCGAGATGACGACACCACCGTCGGGAACGGCGCCGCCGGCCAGTCCGGTTCCGCCGCCACGGACTGTGAGTGGAATCTCCCGTTCGTAGCACCACCCCAGCAGGTCGGCGACCTGCCCGGTGTCGGCGGGAAGGGCCAGGGCTTCCGCGCGACCGACGATTCCGCGGCTGCCGGTCGCGTCCTGCAGGGCGACTCTCAGTTCAGGCCCGACCGTGCGGATCTGATCGGGCGAAAGCAGGCGGGCCAGGTCCGCGGCGAGTTTGCCGTTGACCGAACCCTGGGTTGTGGTTCCCCTCTCCAATGCGATTTCCAGCCTGTCTGGCCATGATCGGCCTTGCGGGACAAGCAGTAGTAGGTAATATGTTACCTGCTGTATCCCAGCAACACCAACCTTTGAGGAGAGGCGCGAGAGTGGGACTGACCGGTGGAGAGTTCGTAGCCGAGTATCTGATTGCGGAAGGGGTCCCGTACGTGTTCGGCATCCCTGGCCATGGCGACATGGCCGCCTTCGACGCGTTCAAGGACCGCTCCGACCGGATCCAGATGATCGGTCCCAGGCACGAGCAGGCAGCCGCGCACATGGCGGATGCCTACTACCGGGCCTCAGGCAAGGCACTGGCCACGATGACCTCGATCGGCCCGGGGTCGATGAACGTGGCGACCGGGCTTTCGACCGCCTTCGTCGATTCGATCCCCCTGATCTCGTTCACGGGCGGTCCCCAGAGCTACATGCTCGGGCGCGGCGTCCTCCAGGAACTCGAGCGCCAGCAGGACAACGTCTTTCCCCACATCATCCAACCGATGGTCAAGCGGAACTGGGACGTCCAGCATGTCGACCTGCTGGCCGATGTCCTGCCCCGGGCCTTCAACACGATGCTTTCCGGCCGGCCCGGACCCGTTCACGTCGAACTCCCGATGGACGTCCAGGCCAACGTGACCGACCTCGCGGTTCCCGACCCGGCCAGCCGGCGGGCGACCTCGGGCGCGGTCCGGCCAGACCCCGACGCGATCGACAAGGCTGCTGCCCGCCTTCTCAAGGCAAAGCGACCGGTCCTGCTCGCCGGCGGCGGATGCCTCGAAGCCGAAGCGTCCGCGGAAGTCAGGAAAGTAGCCGAGTACCTCGATGCCGCGGTCGTGGTGACCATGATGGGCAAGGGCGTCTTCCCGGAGGACCATCCACTCGACGCCGAGCACACCGGGGCGAACGGCACCCTCGTCGGCAACCACATGACCCGGAACGCCGACGTGATCCTCGCGGTGGGCACGCGATTCGCCGAGCAGACCTCCTCGTCCTACATGGACGGCATGTCCTTCTCGATCCCCCCGACCGAGATCATCCACCTCGACATCGATCCCACGGAGATCGGCAAGAACTACCCCACCGCAATCGGCGCGGTCTGTGATGCCAAGGCTGGTCTGAACGACCTTTACGACGCTCTGGTCGATCACAACGGCACCGAGGGGGTAAGCCGACCCGAATACAGGGAGGAGATCGCGAAGCTCCGGGCCGAGTGGAAGGAAATGCTCACCGGCCGCTGGACCGGGAAGCTCTCGCTCAGCCAGGTGCTCCACAAGTCCCGCGAGGTGCTGCCACGCGAGGCGATCGCGATCGCCTCCGCCGGCCATCCCCAGATCCAGGCCTTTCAGGAGTTCCTCTCCTACGAGCCGCGGACCTGGCTCAGCCCGGGCGGCTACTCGACCATGGGCTACACGATGCCAGCTGCGATCGGCGCGAAGCTCGCCCGGCCCGACGTACCGGTAGTCGGGTTCGCGGGTGACGGCGACCTGCAGCAGACCATCCAGGAGCTTGCCGTCGCGGCGGAAACCGGGGCCGCCGTGATCATCGCCTGCCTGAACAACACCGGCTGGATCTCGATCCGGGACTTCCAGCGGGGGATGTTCGGGGAGGACCGCGGCTTCTCGACCGAGTTCCGGTCGCGCAAGGGCGACCAGCTGATGCCGGTCGACTTCTGCAAGATCGCCGAGGCCTACAACTGCGGATCCGAGAAGGTCACGGAACCCGGCGAGATCGGGCCCGCCTTCGAGCGGGCCATGGCCTCCGAAGGCCCTTGCCTGATCGAGTTCGAGCTGTCCAGCGATCCGGCCGACAGCGAAGGCGTGAACATCGGTCACTGGGACCTCCCCAAACCTGCCTACCTGCCCTGAGCCAGCCAAACATCGAGGAGCGAGCAAGGTGAACCACGACACTCCGGAACGCGACCCGAACGGAGCAGCCCAGAGGCTGCGCGACGAATCCGACGACCATGTAATCAAGTGCATGGGCGACGTCGACATGGGCCTGGTCGACGGCGAAGGCGTACGGGTCAGGGACGCGGACGGCAACGAGTATCTCGACGCGATCTCGGCTGAATGGGTCCTCAATCTGGGCTTCCGCCATCCCGAGATCAAGCAGGCGATGGAGGAGCAGTTCGGCAGGATCGACTATGTCTCGCCGGTCTTCGAGGACGAGGCGCGGACCGCCTACGCGACGAAGCTCGCAGAACTCGCCCCCGGTGCCCTCTCCAAGGTCCTTTACGGGCTTTCGGGAGCATCCGCAGTCGAGGGCGCGATGCACCTGGCGATGAGGACCACGGGAGGAACCGACTTCGTCTGCCTCGACGCCGCCTTCCACGGCCGGACCTTCGCGACGATCGGCCTCACCTACGTCAGCCCGGGCATGGTCGACGGAGCGAACAAGGGTCTCGACCGCTACCTGCCGAGACAGATGCGGGTGCCGAACTACTACTGCTACCGCTGTCCTCTTGGCCTGAAGCGGGAGACCTGCGACCTGGCCTGCGCCGAACATGTCGACTGGGCCCTGGAGAAGGGGCACCTCAACGGCCCGGCCGGAGTGATCGTTGAGCCGTATCAGGCGAACGGGGGCATGGTGCCCGCCCCGGACGGCTATCTCGAGAGGGTCCACGAAATCGCGAAGTCACATGAGGTGCCCCTGATCGTCGACGAGATCCAGGGTGCCTTCTGCCGCTGCGGCCCGATGTACGCGTCCGAGCGGGCCGGGATCGAGCCGGAGATGATCATCCTCGGCAAGGCCATGGGCGGGGGCCTGCCGCTGTCCGGCACGATCACGACGCCCGAGTACTCGGCTCTGCTCCCCTGGGAGTACGGCTTCACCCAGGCCGGGAACCCTCTGGCCTGCGCCGCCGGTCTCGCCATGGTCGAGGTGATGGTCCGCGATGACCTGCCCGACAACTCCGAACGGATCGGGGCGATGATGACGAGCGAGCTGGAGAGCCTGAAGGACGAATCGAAGCTGATCGGCGACGTCCGCGGCCAGGGTCTGATGATTGGCGTGGAACTCGTGCGAGACAAGGAAACAAGGGAACCGGCCTTTGAGGAAACCGACCAGTTGATGGCCGCCTGTCTCGAGCGCGGATTGATGATCGGAAAGACCGGACCCGTCTTCGGCTCCAACGGCAACGTCGCGAAGTTCAAGCCGGCGGTCAACGTCGGCGAGGAGGACGCGATGGAGATGATCGAACTGTTCACCCTGGCGCTTCGTGACGTCGAGGCCACTCTGTGAAGAGGGACATCAGCTTCATAGCCGCTCTCGACTTCGAGAATCGCTCTGCCGGTGAGGTGCTCGAGGGCCTCCTGGCCGCGGGCTACGACTCGGTCGAGTGGACCATGGCCCACGCCGGCGACCTGCTGCAGCCAGCCTCTGCGCTTGCCTGCCAGATGGACCTCGTGACCGGCGGCGAGGACGCCGTCACGGAGACCTTCCGGGCGGTCGAGGCGGCCGAATCGGCCGGAATCGGCATCGTCAACGTGCTGACCGGGCCGAACCTCTGGGAGGAAGGCGCGGAGCCCCGTGACGACGAGGAAGCCTGGTCTGTCGCGCTTGACGCGCTGGAGCGGATAACGGCCCGCGGCGAGAGCGCAGGAGTGAAGATCGGCTTCGAACCCTGCTGGGGAACCCTCGCCCACGACGCGACCACCGCACAACGGGTTCTGGATGCCGTGCCCGTTTCGGTCACCTTCGATCCGAGCCACTTCGTGATGACCGGTGATCCCATCCCGGAGCTGATCCGGCGCTGGGGCGACCGGATCGTCCACTTTCACATGAAAGACGCATTCGGCCGGCCCGGAATGGACGGTGAGGACTTCATCTTCTGCATGCTGGGTGAAGGCGCCGTGCCCTGGCCCGAGACCCTGGCCGCCCTGGACGAGGTCGGCTACGCCGGGGCCCTGTCGGTCGAGTTCGAGGCCTACCGCTACTACGAACAGGTGCTGGACGGGGATCCGGCTGCAGCGGCGACGCTGGCCCGGGAGCAGGTCGCCGCACTCACGGGGGAGAACCGGTGAAGGTCGCGCTCTGCGGTCTGGGGGAGATCGGCCAGATCCACCTTCGGGCGATCAGGGAGAGTGGAGCCGAGCTGGTCGCTGTCTGTGAACTCGACCAGGAACTCGCCGGGCAGACGGTCGGTTCGGAGGTACCCGTCTTTTCCGATGTATCGGAGATGATCAGGCAGACCTCACCGGATGTGGTCGACATCTGTCTGCCCCACCACCTTCACCTGCCGGTCGCGGTCGAGGCGATGACCGGGGGCTGCGACGTGATCCTCGAGAAGCCCGTCGCGGCCGACCTCGCCGGTGCCGACGAGATAGCCAGGGTCGCGGCCGAGACCGGCCGCCGGGTCGGGGTCTCGCACAATCAGGTGCATTTCGCTCCCCACAAGCGGCTGCGGGAGATGATCGACGCGGGAGAGCTGGGAGAGATCCGGGCGCTCTACGAGCGACTGTGGATGGGCGGCAAGTACGGCGGCTGGCGCGAGGACACGACGCAGGTCGGCGGCGGACTGCTCATGGATGCCGGTGTCCACCGCGTCTACATGGCCGAGTACCTCTGCGGCCCGGTCCGTTCGGTGGTCGCGGTAATGGACCGGCCGAGGGCCGAGGACGCCTTCGCCATCACGCTCGAATTCAAGAACGGCGCGACCGGAGTGATCCAGGGTGGCTACCACGGTCCCGACGGAGTCTTCGATGACCGCATCGAAATGCAGGCTTCCGGGGCAATGGTCGAGGTTCTGGGTTGCGAGGCATTCTTTGAAGGTGACCTGACCGGAGACCTGCGACTCCGCTACCGCGTTGACGGCACCTGGAAGGAAGATCCGGTGGCCGGCCACTGGGACGAGTCCGTGATCGCCTCGGTCGGCGCGATCCTGGAGGACCTGGCCGGAGACGGTGAGCCGGCGAACGGACTGGAGGCAGGGAGGTCCGCCGTTGCCGTCATCGAGGCCGCCTACCGTTCGGCCGAGACCGGTCGCAAGGTACTCGTCTCCGAACTCGAGGAAAGGGTCCAGTCGTGAAGATCGGGACAGAGCCGGAAACCGAAGGACCCCTGCGGGAGATCAAGGCGGAATCGAGCCTCACCGCCCGGGTGAGGGAGTCGATCCGGCAGGCGATCATCGACGGAAGCCTTGAGCCGGGCTCACTTCACTCGGTCCAGTCGCTGGCCGACATCTTCAAGGTCTCCCGCACCCCGGTCCGGGAGGCGCTGATCGACCTGGCCAGCGCCGACATGGTCGAGTTCGAAAGAAACAGAGGTGTGCGGATCCTGGAAACCTCGGTCCATGACCTCGAGGAAATCCTGGTGTTGCGAATCCTGCTCGAGGTGCCGGCCACATACCGTGCCGCGGAGCGCATCGACGCCGACGGCCTCGACGCCCTGAGGCAGGAACTCGACGCGATGAGCGAAGCGGCCGAAAGCAGCGACGAGCCGACGATGATGCAGCACGATCGTCGCTTCCACGAGTTGATAAACACGGCTTCCGGAAACAGCCGCCTGACCGAGTACGTCGATTCGCTCCGCGACCTGATCCTGACCAGGGGGGTCTCTACTGTGGACAGCACCCGTTCTCTCGGGGAGATCGTGGGCGAGCACGAAGGGATCCTTTCCGCGCTGGCCTCGGGTGATGCCGACGCTGCTGCGGCGGCGATGAAGGGCCATCTCGTCAATACGGCCTCCCTGCTGCTGCAGCAGGAGGGAGGACGAAGCTCTTCGCTCAGCCTCGGCTGGGAGGGTCTGGTGGTGGGCGAATGAGCGCGATCCGCAGCGTCAATCCGTACGACCCCTCCGATCTCGTCGCCGAGATCGAGTCGCTCCCGGTCGGCGCAGCCGGTTCGGCTCTGGCCGCTGGCGTCGAAGCGCAGTCCAGGTGGGCCGCCGATTCGATGCTCCGGCTGCGGTCGCTAACGGCGCTTGGCGACGAGATCGTCAGCCGGCGGCAACAGTTCATCGAGCTGATGATCCGCGAGGTCGGCAAACCCGCCGCCGAGGCGGCAGGCGAGGTGGACCGGGCGATCGCGATCCTGCGTTTCTACGCCCAGGTGCCGCTGGACCCCACCGGCGAGATCGTCCCCGGATCGACCCCCGGGGCCACCGTTCACGTCGAGCGCCACCCGCTCGGGCTGGTCATGGCGGTATGCCCCTGGAACTTCCCCCTTGCGATCCCTCTCTGGAAGGCTGCTCCCGCGCTCGCCTACGGGAACACCGTCCTTGTCAAGCCGGCCTCCCCGGCGATCGCCACCGCGGCACTGCTCGGCGAATGCGCGGCGAAAGCGTTGCCCGAGGCGGTCTTCCGGGTGCTGCCCGTAACGGGCGCAGACACCGGGATCCTGCTCGACGACCATCGGGTGGCGGCGGTCACTTTCACCGGTTCGACCGGCGTTGGTCTTGGAGTGGCCGAACGGATGGCCCGCCGCGCTGCTCCGGCCCAGGCCGAGATGGGTGGACAGAACGCGGCGATCGTGCTCGAAGACGCCGATCTCGACGCCGCCACCGACGCGATCGTCTCCGGCGCGATGGGCTATGCCGGACAGAAGTGCACCGCGACCCGCAGGGTGGTTGCGGTCGCCGACGTGATCGAAGAACTTGAAGCCAGGCTGGCCAGCCGGGTCGAGTCCCTCGAGGTCGGTGACCCGGCAACCGACGGAGTCACGGTCGGTCCCCTGATCAGCGAAACCGCGGTCGCCGAGTTCGAGGAGGCCTGTTCGGCGGCGCTCGCGGCGGGGGCGACCGAGATCGCCCGTGCCGGGGCACCGGAAGGAGGCGGCTTCTTCGTTTCCCCCCGCCTGCTCAGGCAGGACGATCCCGGGGCCGTGGTCAACCAGGAGGAGACCTTCGGCCCGCTCCTCACGCTGATCGAAGTTGCCGATGCGGAAGCCGCGATCGAGGCTGCCAACGCGACGAGGTACGGCCTGGTCGGGGCCGTCCACGGTCGCGACCTCACCCGTGCCACCGCGGTGGCGGCAAGGCTCACGGTCGGGCTTCGGCGGGTGAACGCACCGACCCCCGGGGTGGATTACTACGCGCCGTTCGGAGGCGAGGGCCAGTCCTCCTTTGGCCCGCGTGAACAGGGCCGCGCCGCCCGGGAGTTCTTCACCTCGACCTCGACCACGACGATCCTGCCCGCCGGCTAGCGCCGACTCGCGCCAGACCGGCCGGGCCCGCAACCGGCGGCCGCTCAGCCTCGCCGGAGCAGGGCCAGCGGAATGAGCGCGACCAGGATGTAGAAGGCGAGACCGACCTGCTGGATCGTGGCCTCGGTCGTCGTGAAGCCGGTCAGGTTGCTGATGTGGAAGGCGAAGTGGAAGGCCTGGGTCACTATCCAGGCCGAGCAGAGGGGAAGGACCAGCTGGCGTGTGGGCTGGATCATCGCCCAGATGAACATCACTCCGAAGCCGAGATAGAGGCCACCGATGTCGGTGATCAGGTGCTCGTTGTAGGGAGGCAGCAGGTTGACCAGCGCAGTGAAGAAGGGGTAGTCCGTGTAGAAGGTTTCGGGTGCGAAGCTGGCCGGCAGACCGATCGCCAGGGCCGACAGGCCAAGCAGGCCGAGGCAGATGCGGATCGCCGGGGTGTCCGCCGAGGGCGGCCTGCCTGCTGCCTTGCCCTTGCGGGTGGCGGGCTTTGCAGCGCGGCCGGCCATCAGCCGAATCGGACTACCTGGTTCTCCATCGGCAGCGTGTTGCGGTAGCGCCCGCGCAGGCGGTTCCCGTTGATCTCACCCGGATCGCCGCCCTGAACCTCGCCGAGGTTTCGAAGCAGGCCCTGGCCCAGATAGCCACGGAACACGAAGGGCAGACCGCTCGCCTGGAGCGGAGAGGGTGAGTTCATGACGTGGAAGTGAAGATGGGGGGTGTCGGTGTTGCCGCTGTTCCCGAGCAGGCCCAGCACCTGGCCCCGTCTGACCTTCTGGCCGACCTTGACCCGGACGCTTGCCGTGGCCATGTGGGCGTAGAAGGCGTAGCGGCCCTTGCCGATGTCAACCACCACGTGGTTGCCGCCGGCGTTCTGGATGGTCGCGTCGGTCGGCATCGCCCCGGGGATCTGTTCCGGCAGGTTTCGCCTCACGTCAACCACCCGGCCTGGTGCCACGGCGATGATCGGCGTCCGGTAGTAGCCATAGCTGAAGAGATCCGCCTGCGGGCCGATGAAGAGTCGGTCCTGCCTGCCGAGCTGGACGAAGTCGATGGCGAAGCGTTCCGGCACCCGGACTGTGCCGTCGATCGCGAGGGTGGCTCCGCGGTGTGGGTTCATGGTGCAGCAGCCGTTGGCGGCGACCCACTTGCTGCCCCTCAGGGGCGGGGTCAGCACGACCGGCCGCTGCCGTGAAACCCGGGTCGAGACGCCGATGAAGGTCTGGCGGATCGTCTCCGCGGGGTTCTCCGCGTCCGGCCAGGCAAGGCTGATCGCGTGACTGATCGCTGCCGGACGCTTGCGTGCCGGGCTGTAGGCGGCGTCGATGAAGATCATCGCGCTCCCCCCCGGGCCCAGAGTCGTGCCGCTGGTTCCCGCGTTGATCCGCGTCCGCTCCGCCAGCCTGGTTCCGGTGAAGGGCTGGCCGAGCCGGTTCCCCTGTGCCCTGGGGGCGACCTTGCGGATCTCAACCTCCCGCGAACTCTGGTTCACCGCCTGGATCTCGTAGACCAGGTGCATCCTGTTGTCGGCGCCGGGCACGGGAGCCGGACGGTTGACGATCTGGAAGTCGACCGGGGAAAGGACCGCCTCGGAGTCGGGCCGGATCGCCGAGGACGGCGAGGCGACGAGCGCCATCGCGGCGCAGCCGATCAGGAAGGACAGGACGAGACGGACGAAACGCGGGTGGGCCATGACGCCACCCTAGTGACCGGTCAGCGTCGTCGCTTGATCAGGTTGGTGCGCTTCAGGCCGCCGCTCGGCGGCAGGCTGTAGACATCTCCGTCGTTGGCCAGCCAGAGCGGACCGTCGAAGTGGTCTTCGGCTCCGGCGAGGAAGATCTCCTCGAGCCCTTTGAGTGGGAGCGGCGGCACGATGTGGGTGATTGCCAGGGCCTTTGCCCCCGCTTTCTGCGCTGCGTCGGCCGCCTGGGGCGCCGTCGCGTGGTAGTCGAGCACGTCGGCCAGGATCTTGCCACGGGCCTTGTTGCCGGCATCGGTCTGTGCCTGCGAGACCATGGTGAGCAACTCTTCCGAGAGCGCGTCGTGGACCAGCAGATCGGTGCCTTTCGATGCCCGGACCAGATTCTCCGAGTAAACGGTGTCGGCGCTGAGCACAGCGCTTCGCCCCTTGTAGTCGAAGCGGAAGCCGACCACCGGAGCGACCGGCGAGTGGTCGACTTCGAAGGCGGTGACGACGAGACCTTCCTCGTCGAGGATCACGGCCGACTCGCCATCCGCCGGCACCGGAAACTCTTCGGCAACCATGGCACCGATTGCCGGATCGACGTCCGGTTTGTGATGGTCGACCCGGTAGCCGCGGTCCAGTTCGTAGGCGGCGTTGTAGCCATCAACCACCTTGTGCACGCCGGGGGGTCCGTGGACCTTCAGCGGGGTGGTGCTTCCTTCGGCGACCCAGCGCTGGAGATTGACCGAACCGAGGCCGCCGATGTGGTCGGAGTGGAAATGGGTCAGGAGCAGGCAATCGATCAATCCCGCATCCACGCCCATCCGGTTGATCGTCTCGGAGGCTCCTTCTCCGGCGTCGATGACGATCACCTTGTTGCCGGCGATGACCAGGGCACAGGGGTTTCCCCGCTTCTCGTCTGGCAGCGGGGATCCGGAGCCCACGATCGCAACGTGGAGACCGTCGCCGAGATCGGCGATCGGGTCTGCCGCGACGATCTCGGGCAGCTTCTTCTTGATCAGGGCAAGGGCAATTCGGGACCGGAGGGAAGCCATGCACCAACCCTATAGTTGACGCGCATCAACTTCAAGTCGCGACAGCCTTGACCGCTTCGGTCAATTCCTCGAGCAAAGGCGAGTCGAGGGTCCAGCGCTGCCAGTAGAGCGGTATCTCGACGTGGAGATCCGGAGCGATCTCGACCAGCTCACCACTTTCGATCTCGGCCAGACACTGCTGGTCGGGCAGCAGGCCCCAGCCGAGTCCGAGCACGATCGCCCGGGCGTAGTCCGCCGAGGTCGGGATGTAGTGGCGCGGTGCCCGTAACGGCCGCCCTGCGAAATCGCGGAAGAAGCGATTCTGGGTCTGGTCCTTGCGATCGAAGTCGACGACCGTGACACCGGCCAGGTTCACGGGGTCGATCTGGCCACCCAGTTCGCGCTCCAGGAAACCGGGAGAGCAGACCGCGCGGTAGGTCATTGTTCCGAGCAACTCGGAACGGCAACCCTGCACCGCCTCTGCTTCGGAAGTCACGGCGGCCATAACCTTGCCGGCCCGAAGCAGCGAGGTGGTGTGCTCCTGGTCGTCGCGAAAGACCTCGAAGACCACGCCGTCGTTCCGTACCCGGGCCAGGGCCTCCATGAACCAGGTTCCGAGGCTGTCGGCGTTGATCGCCAGGGGAACCGTGATCGCGCCTCCCTCTCCCTCCTTCAGGGCCAGCGCCCGGGCCGCCTCGTCCTCGAGCAGGCGCATCTGCCGGCCGTAGCGGAGGGCGATGTCCCCGGCCGGGGTCGGCTCGACCGGATTGCTCCGGCGGACCAGGACCTGGCCGGTTGACCGCTCCATCGCCTTGATCCTCTGGGAAATAGCGGAGGGAGTCACTGACAGCCGCCTGGCCGCAGCGTCGAAGGTTCCCTCTTCGATCAGGGCGACCAGCGTCTCGAGGTGTTCGGTGCGGAAACTGGACATAAGCGTAACTAATGTCTGCTAAGTAAGTTTAGCTTGATTGAGGACGCACGAAAGGCCAGAATCGGCCGCGTGAACTTCTCCCTCCTCCAGTTGATGCTCCTCGGCTTCGGCGCCAGCCTGACGCTGATCGTCGCGATCGGCGCGCAGAACGCCTACCTGCTGCGGCTCGGAGTGGAGGGACGCGGCCGGATGCTGGTCACCGTAGTCCTGATCTGCGCGATCTCGGACGCGGTCCTGATCGGGGCAGGTGTGGCGGGGATCGGCGCCGTGATCGATGCCGCCCCGGCCGCAATCGACGTGGTCAGGGTCTTTGGTGCGATCTTTCTGATCTCCTACGGCATGTTGGCGGCTCGTCGGGCCTGGCGTCCGGAAGGCATGAACCTCGACGAAGGTCCCGCCGAAGCCTCGATGAAGGCGGTGGTCCTCACCACGCTCGCGCTCACCTGGCTGAACCCCCACGTTTACCTCGACACGGTGATGCTGCTCGGGTCGATCGCCAACCAGCAGGGTGAAACCGACCGTTGGTGGTGGGCACTCGGTGCGGTACTCGCATCGTTCACCTGGTTCTTCCTGCTCGGCTACGGCGCGAGGCTGCTCAAGCCGCTGTTCGCGAGGCCAGCCGCCTGGCGGGTGCTCGACTGCCTCATCGCTCTGATCATGGTCACCCTCGGAGTCGGTCTGATCGTCGGTCTCTGAGCCGGTGGTCACTGCCGGACGGAGGTCGCGGCCTGCCCGGTTCACCGATCTCGCTTGCGGGTCTCCGGACTCCGGCTACACTCGAACTACCAGTCAACCGAGGAGGAACCATGCCGTCATCGATGGACAAAGCGATTGAACAGCTCGAGAAGTCAGTAGAGAAGATCCGGAAGTTCTCCATAGACGAGTCGAAGGCGGTCCAGAAGGCAGTGAAGGAGTCCTCCGGGAGCGCGAGGTCACGGGTCCAGTCCGACTATGCGGCGACCAGGAAGCGTCTGCTCAAGGAAGCGAGCGAGGCCGAGAAGGCACTGAAGGATGCGATCGCCCGGATCGAGAAGGCGTTCGCGGAAGTCAATCCTGCCAAGCGCTCCTCCAGGTCGACGGCAAAGAAGAAGCCGGTCCGGAAGGCAGCCAGCAAGGCCAAGGCAACGGCGACCAGGACCAAGGCGGCCGCCACCAAGTCGAAGAAGCCGGCAGCAAAGAAGTCCGCCACGAAGAGGACGGCGGCCAGGAAGACGACGACCCGGGCGGCATCCACGAAGTCGGCGAAGAAGCCAGCGGCAAAGAAGACGACGAGGAAGCCCGCTGCGAAGAAGAGGCCTGCCGCCAAAAAGTCGAGCAAGTAGGCGAAGGAGGGCCGAGGCCGCGAGGTGCGGTGAGGCGGCCGATCAGTCGCAGCCGCTCCTTGCGATCTTCTGCATCTTGCCGGCGAACTCCGGGTCGGCATCCATCAATCGTGGCGCCAGGCTGGTTAGCAGCTCGCGCATCGTCTGCCCTTCGGTTCCGGTTTCGGACAGCGGCTTCTCCCGGCACAGCACGATCAGATCGATCAGGCGCTGCTCACCCTCGGGGCTGAGCGACCCTTGCGCCACGGACTCGGTCACCGTCTGCCTGGCGAGGCTGACCGTCTCGGTGTCTCCCCCGTCAAGCTCGGCCAGTCCACCGCAGCCCGCAATCAGTAGCGCACAAGCCACCCCGATACACACGGTTTTCCTCAAGGCTTCCTCCTGGACTGGATCGAGACGGCCGAAGCCTACCCGGGGTGAACAACGGAACGGGAGACATCAGCTCGAGGGGATCTGCGCCAAATCTTCTTTGTTGACGCACCGTTGTCACCGGGGCTATATTGGCCATATCGCAGTTACCGAAGGGAGTGGGGACTGATGTTGGAGGAGGTAATGAAGTGGCGGCCGTCGCCGGCGATGGCGGTTGCGCTGGTCGCATTGTTCGTTGCGCTGGCCGGCCCTGCAATAGGCAAGAAGGGCAACTCCACAGTCAAGCTGCCACCCAACTCGGTCGGCAGCGCGCAAATCAAGCCGAATGCGGTCAAGACGAGCGAGATCGCGTCGAACGCCGTGAAGACGCGCGCACTGGCTCCGGCAGCCGTGACGACCGAGGTCATTGCTCCGAACTCCATTGGTGCTCCGGCCCTTAAGCCCGGCTCGGTAGGCAAGACCAAGATCACCGACGGCGCAGTCGGACCCGCTCAGATCGAGGACAACGCAATCACTGCCCCGAAGATCGACACCGGGGCGATCATCGCGGGCAAGATCGCAAACAGCGCGGTCACCTCAGGCGCTCTCGCACCGGAGTCCGTTACTACCGAAGCCATCGCTCCGAACTCCTTCGGCGCCCCGGCTATCAAGCCGGGCGCGGGCGGGAAAACGAAGCTCACCGACGAGGCAGTTGGTCCTGCCCAGATCGAGAACGGTGCGATCACCGCCCCGAAGATCGGCCCACAGGCCGTCCTGGAAAGCAAGATCGCCGGGAACGCGGTCGGCACTGGCCAGATATCGAACGCCATTCCGTCGGCTGCTGCTTCGATGACATCGAACACGACCATCCCCGCCAACCCCGGTGGTCCATTGTGCATAACCTTCGTCGGTTGCTTCACCGGGCTGAACTTCAACACCGAGGTGTTCGACGCGGCGAACATGCACGACCCGTCGAACGGCCGCTATCTGAGGGCACCGGTCGATGGCATCTACCAGGTCACCGCCACAATAAGTTGGGCCAACGACGGCTGCGACGGGATCAGGGTCGCCATCCTCGATGGCCGTCAGGCCGACGATACGACGTTGTTCCTGCCGTCGGACGGCATCTGGAAGGCCGACACCGTGACGCCAGGCACCAGCACCGACCAGATTCTGACGGGCATGGTCCAGCTTCAGGCCGGTGAGTCGGTGGGGGTGATTGTGGCGACGAACACGGATATGTCGTGTACCGACACGAGCATTTCCCAGGGCCGCTCGACGCTGGCCATGAACTGGCTGGCTCCTGGCCCCTAGGCACCGCCGCGAAGGCCGGCTTCGACCCCGAACGTGGTCTCCGGGTCGAAGCCGGTGCGCCGTGGCTGTGCCCCGGCGGGCCTGCGACGGAGGGGGAGGGATTCGAACCCTCGATACGCCGTAAGACGCATGCTGGTTTTCAAGACCAGTGCATTCAACCGCTCTGCCACCCCTCCGTGGCCTCGGTGAGGCCCGTCGATTCTGACAGGCCGCAGCTGGAGATGGTTCAGAAGACGAGCAGGAGCGCACCGGCCACGAGCAGCACCACCAGCAGGATGACCGTGACCTGAAGCACCGGGCCTGACATCAGTACATCCGGCTTGCCTTCAGCCTGGTTGCTGACTCCGAGTTCCTCCATTTCCTGGCGGATCTCTTCTTCGGTCTCCACATCGCCCTGTTTGCTCATGGGGTAACTATCCCACGGTCGCATGTCAGGATGAACCCGTGCGTCGTCTGCTCATCCTTGCCTGTGCCGTCGTCTTCCTCGACGTCACCTTCTTCTCCGTCCTGACCCCGCTCCTGCCGAGCTATCAGGAGGAGCATCAGTTGAGCGATGGCGCCGCCGGCCTGCTCGCCGGCAGCTTTGCGGCAGGAGCACTCGCCTTCGCGGTCCCGGCCGGGTGGACGGTCGCCAAGATCGGTGCCCGCCCGACCGTGATCGGCGGTCTCGCAGCGCTCGGCATCTGCAGCCCCCTGTTTGGCTTCGCGGAGAACGTCGCCCTGCTCGACCTGCTGCGCTTCCTCCAGGGTGGGGCCGGGGCGTTCATGTGGTCCGGTGCCATCGCCTGGGTGGTCGTCTCGGCGCCGGTGGAAAGACGGGGTGAGATGCTGGGGATAGTGATCGCCGCCGCTGTGGCCGGCGAGCTGCTGGGTGCCCCGCTGGGGGCGCTCGCTCATGCGATCGGAACCGAAATCGTATTCAGCGCAGTCTTCGTCGCGGCGGCGGTCCTGATCGTCATCGCGCTCGGCATACCGGGAGCGACCAACGTGGAGTCCCAGCCGCTTTCCGACGCGTGGCGGCGGATCCGGGCATCCGACGTGCCGAGCGCGGTTGTGATGCTGGCCGTGCCCTCGATCGCCTTCGGCCTGGCGGTCGTCGTCGGGCCGCTCCACATGGACGAGCTCGGAGCATCTCCATTCCTGATCGCCGCGGCCTTCGCGACGGGGTCGGTCATCGAGCTGATCGTCGGCCCGGTGATCGGCAGGGTGAGCGACCGGGTGGGCAGGACCCTCCCGTATCTCTTCGGAGTCGGGACCATGACCCTCGCGGTGATCGGCCTCGGGGTCTTCGGGATACTGCCGCTGATGTTCGCAGCCGTCATGGTTCTGGCCTTTGGCGCCGGGATCGCATTCACCCCGGCCAGCGCCCTGGTCACCGATCACGCCACCGCAGCCGGGCTGAACCAGGGTTATGCCTCGGGCGCTTCGAACATGGCCTGGGGCGGAGGCCAGATGATCGGCGCTATGGGCGGCGGGGCGCTGGCCGGATTGTCCGGGTACCTTCTGCCCAGTCTGATCACCGCTGTATTGCTCATCGGTGTCGGAGTCCTGGCCCGGGCTCTCGGCATAGGACCGCCGATCGTCTCGGGCGCAAACGAAGAAGGGGTGGCCACTGATGGTCGGTGAAAGGTTCGACGCGAGAAAGATCTCCACGGCGAGTCGGAGATGGTCGAACTGGTCCCGTCTCCAGAACTGCGTCCCGAGAGACTTCGTGAAGGTAGGCGGGGTTGGCCACCTTTCCGAAGTGGTCGGCAGGGCAGGTGCCGAGGGCAGGCAGATCACGACGGTCGGTTCCGGGCATTCATTCACCCCGGCCGCACTCTCCGATGACCTGCTGCTCGACATCACGAGCATCGCAGGCGTGATCTCGGTTGACCGGGAATCCGGCCTGGTCGAGGTGGGCGCAGGCACGATCCTCGCCGACCTCAACCGGGAGCTCGACCGCCTCGGCCTGGCGATGCCGAACCTGGGGGACATCGACAGGCAGACGATCGCCGGTGCGGTCTCGACCGGGACTCACGGCACCGGCCGCGCCCTGCCGAACATCTCGGCGCAGATCGAGCGGATCAAGATGGTCGGCGCCGACGGCGCAGTGAGGGAGTTCGGTCCCGGCTCGGTCGGGTTGCTGGCCGGACGCGTCGCGGTCGGCTCGCTCGGGGTCATCACGTCGATCACCCTGAGGACCGTCCCCGCTTTCAACCTTCACCGGGTCGACGAACCGATGGATCTCGACGAAGTGCTTGCTGATTTCGACCGGATCACCCAGGAGAACGAGCACTTCGAGTTCTTCGTCTTCCCCTACACGAGGACAGCCCTCACCCTGAAGCGGAACCGCACCGACCGGCCGCTGGCACCGCGCTCCCGGGCCAACCGCTTTCTGGGTGACGTGGTCATCGAGAACGGGATCGGCGACCTCGCTCTCAGGCTGAGTGGAGTCCTGCCCCGCAGCATCCCCCGGATGGCCCGTTACTCGACGCACTTCATGTCGCAATCGGAGCAGGTAGACCGGTCGCACCGGGTCTTCGCCAACTACAGGACTATCCGCTTCAACGAGATGGAGTACGCCCTGCCAGCGGAGTCCGGGCCGGAAGCGCTGCTTCGGGTACTCGGGTTGATCGAGCAGGAGTCATTCCCCCTGGCGATGCCGATCGAGTGCCGGATCTCGGCCGGTGATGACGCCCTGATCAGCCAGGCGCATGGGCGCTCCACCGTTTACGTGGCGGTCCACCAGCACCAGACGATGGAGTTCGAGCCCTACTTCCGGGAGATCGAGCAGATCTTTCGCGAGTACGACGGCCGGCCCCACTGGGGCAAGCTCCACTTCAGGGAGGCCGCCGACCTCGCTCCGTCGTTCCCGCGGTGGGAAGAGTTCCAGGCGGTCCGGGACGAACTGGACCCGGATCGCAACTTCAGCAACGCCTACGCGAAGCGAATCCTGGGTCCTTAGCGGACTCCTGAGTCCGCTTGTATGTATCATCCGGACCTGTGAGTCCGGTTATTCCAGATCGCCCGCATCCGATGCGGAGCCTGCTCATCCTCGGCCTGGCAGCGCTTTCCTTTGCGCTCGCCCAGACCACGCTCATCCCTGCCCTGGCTGAACTCCAGGTCGAGTTCGACACCGACGCGAGCGGCATCGCCTGGGTGCTTACCGGCTATCTGATCTCGGCCGCCGTATTCACCCCGATCTTCGGGCGCCTCGGCGACATGTTCGGCAAGCGCCGCCTGCTCGTCATCGCCCTGCTGCTCTTCGCCGCCGGCTCCACGGTCTCGGCCCTCGGTGACAGCGTGCCGGCGATCGTCGCCGGACGCATACTCCAGGGCGTCGGCGGCGGGGTCTTTCCCCTCTGCTTCGGAATCATCAGGGACGAGTTTCCGGCCGACCGGGTTCCCGCCTCGATCGGTCTGATCTCGGCGACAGCGGGGATTGGTGGAGGCCTCGGCCTGGTTCTTGGCGGCCTCATACTCGACAATTCCTCCTATCACTGGATCTTCTGGCTGGGGGCGGCGACCGCGGTGCTCGCAGCGGTCGCCGCACTCGTCTGGGTGCCTGAGTCACCGAACCGGACGCCCGCGCGCGTTGACATCCGCGGCGCGGTGGTGCTGGCGGTCGGACTTTCGATCCCCATGTACGCAATATCGATGGCAAACGACTGGGGCTGGGGCGATTTCCAGACCCTCGGACTGCTGGTCGTCGGTCTCCTGATCCTTGCATTCTGGGTCTGGCTCGAAGGGAAGACCGCGGACCCCCTCGCCGACGTCACCCTGCTCAGGCAACCAACCGTGGCGATGACCAATCTCGCAACCCTGATGATCGGGTTCGGAATGTTCGGCTCGTTCATCCTGATCCCGCAGCTGGTCGAGGCGCCGGAGTCCACCGGTTACGGATTCGGACTCACGGCTACCCAGGCCGGACTGGTGATGCTCCCCGGGGCCCTGACCATGCTCTTCGCCGGGCCACTTTCCGGGCGGCTCGGCAGCCGTCTCGGCAACAAGATCCCGATGATGCTCGGCGGCTTCATCAGTGGCGTCGGCCTGCTCGGGCTCGGCCTAGACCACGGCTCGGTCCTCCACATCGTGATCTGGAACCTGGTCGGATCGATCGGCATCGGGCTGGCCTTCGCCGCGATGCCCAACCTGATCATGGAGGCCGTGCCGCTGGAGCAGACCGGCGAAGCGACGGGCATCAACGCCCTGATCCGTTCGGTCGGATCGTCTCTGGGCTCCCAGGTGACAGCCTCGATCCTGACCGCAACGGCGATAGGTGCCGTGGCGCTGCCGACCGACGACGGCTTCCGCACCGCCTACCTGGTCTGCGCCGGCGTCTCGATCGTTGCCGGCTTCCTGGCGATCCTTATTCCCGCGACTGGTCGCGGCCACCTCCCGGTGAGCGAGGAGATAGGTGCCGCCTCCGTCCTTCCCGACCCCGCCCAGGCTTCCGACCGATGAGTCCCGGGACCAGCGAGCCAACTGCCGCGCCGGCCGATGCTCCCCGTCGGCCCGACGCGGTCCGCAACCGGGAGAAGGTCGTCGCGGCCGCGGAGAAGGTTTTCGCCGAGCAGGGAATCGATGCCGGCATCCCCGAGGTTGCCGAGGAAGCCGGGGTCGGCAAGGGAACGGTCTACCGCAACTTCGAGAGCAAGGACGACCTGGTCGCGGCGATTCTCGCCCGTCGCCTCGAGCGCTTTGACCGGGACGTGACAGGGGCACTCGAGAGTGACGATCCGGGCGCCGCCTTCCGTGACGTGTTGCGCCAGGCAGCGACCCGGGCCAACGACCTCAGCTTCCCCGCGAGCATCTACTGGACCGGTCGCTCGAACGAGCTTGACGAAGTCAAACAGCGCGTGACCCGACACATGGAAGAGCTCCTTGCCAAGGGAAAGGAGGCCGCTGCGATCCGTGAGGACGCGAAAGTCTCCGAGGTGTGGGTCCAGTTCGGGGGAGTGCTTCGAAGTCTCGGTGATTCCGGAGAAAGTGACCCCGTGATCTGGCAACGCCACGCCGACCTTGTGGCCGACGCATTCCGTCCCTGAACAGTGTTGCTTCTGGACCGTTGTACCCCCTGTCTCCGGAGTCACCCTTCTACCGCGAAGATCCTCCATCTTCCCGGGACGCCCTTCAGCTCATGTTCACCCCGGTCGGTCAGGACCTGACCCGAGCCGACGGCCAGGTCCCTGACCGTGCTGCTCACGAGGATCTCGCCATTGTCCGCGAGGGCACTAACCCTTGATCCGATGTGGACGGCCATGCCGCCGATGTCGCCATCAGAGAGCAGCTCACATTCACCGGTGTGGAGCCCTGCCCGGACGTTGAGGCCAATGCCGCCGGCCCGGTCGCGGATGCCGATCGCGGCGCTGATCGCCCGGCTGGGACCGTCGAAAAGCGCAAGTGCGCCGTCGCCCAGCGACTTGACCAGGCGGCCACGGTTGCGAGCGACCTGGTCATGGACGATGTCGTCGTGCCTGGCGAGTTGTGATCTCCAGGCGCTGTCACCGAGCTCGGCAGCATGGCGGGTGGAGTCGACGATGTCAGTAAAGAGGATGGTTGCGAGTACCCGGTCACTGCTCACAGGGGGACGCGTTCCGGTCAGGAAGAGCTGAATCTCCTCGGCGACGGCATCCACGGCGTCGAGCCAGAGCACCCCGTCGCCGGGGGTCTCCACATAACGGGCGCCCGGAACGTGTTCGGCCACGTATCGGGAGTGGCGTTCGTCGTATGCGGTATCGCCCTCGGGCCTGATCACCAGGGTGGGGCACTGGATGCTGGGAAGCAGTTCGCGCACGTCGGTCTCACCGTGAAGCGCCAGTGACCTGGCCAGGCTGGCCGGTCCCATCGCCAGCCGTTGCCATCTCGCCCAGGCCTCCCTTTCGCTTCTGGTTCGCGGAGAGACGATGAAGCTGTTCCCGGACGAGGTGGAACCCCAGTTCTTGATGATGTTGCGGATCCTCTCCTCCCGCTCCTCGGGAGTCTGCGCCCACTCATAGCCGGGACCGGCCACCGGCCGCGGATTGGGGGTGAGAAATACCTGGGCCCGGACCATCTCCGGGCTGGTTGCCGCAAAGACGGTCGCCAACGCGCAGCCCTCGAGGATCGATATCAGCGCAGGATGGGTCGCGCCTGCCGCGTCAAGGACGGCGCGGACATCATCGACCTGGCCTTCCAGCGGAGTGGCTCCTGCCAGCCCGTCCGACATCCCGTTGCCCCTGCGGTCGAAAAGGATCAGGCGCGAAAACGAGGAAAGCTTCTCGAGCAGGGAAGAGAAGAAGGGCAGATCCCAACTGATCTCGATGTTCGAGACCATCGCCGGAATCAGGACCACGTCGATCGGGCCCTCACCGGCTATCTGGTAGGCGATACTCAGGTCACCGTTGCGTGCGTATCGGGTCTCCGGTCTCTCCACCGGTCCAGTCTAGACCGCCGATTCGGCCCGCTTCAATATCGGGCCGAAAGGGTCCATGCCGGTCACAGACGGCTCTATAGGAAGGTCTCGCCCTCGCCGCGATAGGTCGGAACCTCGTCGACGATCCCGTCGCCCTCGATCAGGATCAGGGACTCGAACCTCTCACAGAGTTCGCCGGCCTTGGCGTGGCGCAGGTAGACGTTGTCACCAATCGAGAGCCCGTCGGCGGCGTCGCCCTCCAGTGGGGTCTGCACCTCCCCGGCGCCCTCCTCTTTCAGGAAACCGAGACCGGACGGCAACCACGGGTGAGGCAGCCGTGCCGGGTCACCCGGACCCGAGGCCAGGTAGCCGCCACCCAGGGCGGTGACGATCCCGGGACCGGGCCGCCGCACCAGCGGGAGGGCAAAGCCGGCAGCAGGCCGGAGGCTGAGAGACGAGTAGCCGTCGAAGAGGCCGGGTGCGAAGAAACCGGAACCGGCAGTGAGTTCGGTGACCGCTTCCTCTGCCGAAGTGGAATCGAGCGAACCGGTTCCGCCGCCGTTGACGAACTCGAGCGGCGCGACCTCGCGGATCCTGCTCACGACCTCCGCCCGCCGTTCGGCTATCTCCTCCCTGGACTTCTTCTTCATCCAGCGAATCGACCGGGACCGGAGCGGGCGGCCTGGCACCTGGTCGGCCACGCCGGCGATCTGTCCTTCGTAGGCCATCAGGGCCACCAGCTCCAGCTTTCCGCGCCGGCCGATCTCCTCGGCCAGGGACACAGCCTGCTCCGCGCTTCGCACCGGTGAGCGACGCGGACCGGCTTTCAGCCGGCCACCGAAGGCCCACCAGCCCGCATCGAGATCGAGGCAGAGCCGGACCGGGGCCGCCTGGCTGCCGAGGACCGACTCGATCAGGTCCAGATGCTCGACACAATCGACCATCACGATCGGTGCCGCCCCCGGACTGGCAACCGAACGCAGCGCCAGCTCGGCGAGGGCTTCGGTGTTCGCGGTCGGATATGCGAGCAGCAGGTTTTCCATGCCCCGTTCAGCCAGCCAGAGGGTCTCCGGAAGGGTGAAGGTCATAAGCCCGCTGAAACGCTCGCTTCGATCCAGGATCCGTTCGATCAGGGGCCGGCAGCGCAATGACTTGGTGGCGACCCGGATCGGCTTCTCTGCGGCCCGGTCGAGCATCGAGTCGGCGTTCGCCCACATTGCGTCAAGGTCGACGAAGGCGAAGGGCGCCTCGACCTCGGCGAATATCGCCTCGAGTTCCTCGTGGTTGCGGCCAGCCGGCTCGTCCATCAGCCTAAGGCTAGAGCCGGGGTCGGACCTAGCGCGACAGGAACAGCGAGATCAGCCGGCTCAGGCGATCCGGTTCCTGCGCCATGAAGGCGTGACCGCAACCGGAGAAGCGGGCGAGCCAGGCGTCCTCGAGTGCCCCGGCGAGGATGCGACTGTTCCGGACCGGGATCACCCGGTCCTCCAGTCCGTGCGCGACCAGCACCGGAAAGCCTGCGCTGGCCAGGTCGGAGATCCGGTCGATCGGAGGCACCGAGTGTCCGTACCAGTCCGCCATTGCGTGTTCCTGCTCGGCCAGCACCTCCGGGTCGAGCTTCGATCGCGCCTCGGCCACGATCGATCCGGCAGCTGACTTGACCTGCCCGGCGAAGTCCGGCGGAAAGAGGAGGTCGATCAGGCGGTCGGCCTGCTCCTCGGGGCTGCCCGACTTGTCGGTGAGCGCCGCATCCGCCTCCGGCGACCTGCGGTAGGCCGCGGTCCCGCCGGTGTCGGTCGAGATGAGGGTCAGGGACTTGACCCGGTCGGGGATCCAGGCGGTCAGGCGCTGGGCGATGAAGCCGCCCATCGACCAGCCGGCCACGTCGACCGTCTCCAGTTTCAGGTCATCGAGCAGGGAAACCAGGTCCGTCGCCATCGAGGCGATCGTGACCTCGTGGACACTGCGAGCGGACTCTCCGACCCCGCGGTTGTCGGGGCAGATCACGGTCGAGGCTTCAGCCAGACCGGCCAGAAAGGCCGGGTCCCAGTCATCCTTGGTTGCCGCGTAGCCGTTGATCAGCAGGAGGGGCGGACCCTGGCCAAGCCGTCGCCAGGCGATGCCGGTCGATCCACCATCGAATCGCTCCTCCTCCGGTGCCATGGGCTGAGTCTAGGGCCGATGGGGGTTGGCGGCTGCAAGTTCCGGCAACTCATACAATTCCCCGGCCCGGAGAGGTGGCCGAGTGGCTGAAGGCGCTCCCCTGCTAAGGGAGTATGCGGTTTATAGCCGTATCGAGGGTTCGAATCCCTCCCTCTCCGTTCCTGCTGTTGCTTCGCTCGCGCCCGGACGCGCTGAGCGGGGCGCTGGCTTCGTCACCGCTCGCAGGCTTGGGAACGTACTTCCAGTACGCCCCCTGCGCCAGCTCGCTTGTTCCTCGCCATCACTCCCGCTCAGCACGTCTGTGCACGCTCGCTCTTGGAGCCTCAGGAGTTCGCTGTATCCCCCAGTCCCCATTTGGACGGGTGGGACCGAATCACTTTCGGTTGTCTTGTGTTCTGAACGGAGTAGCCTGACCTCAACCTCATGACACTTCTGGTCCGCCTGGCGACGCCGATTGCCGCCATCCGGCCCGGGAACCAAGGAGAAACTTCATGCGTCGACAGAGCGCCTATCTGGCGTTGATCATCCTGAGCCTTCTCGGCCTGGCCGTGCCGGCCGCGAATGCCGCCCCCCGTGACTACTCGCAGATTGCGCGCAACATCATTCCCTCGGGACAGAAAGGCTCCCTGCCGCTGGACAACACGCAGGCCCTGATGTACGACGCACTGACTCCGCTTTTCAACAAGGTCACCAACGCGGATATCAACAAGTACTTCAAGTCCGAAAAGCTCGGCACCACGGCTGACGGCCCCTACACCACGGAGAACGTTCCGAGGGCCGGTGTCACGATCAAGCGCGACAAGTACGGCGTGCCGCACGTGATCGCCAACACCTACTCGGGTGGCATCTGGGCGGCCGGATGGATCGCCGCTGAGGATCGCGGCCTGCTGCTGCAGCAGGCCCGGAACAACGCCCGCGTCGCCGCGATCGACGTGCCCGGCGTCAGCGCGATCGGACTCGTCTCGACGCTCCAGAACTTCCAGCCGAGTGCCCAGACCGAGGCCGAGATTTCCAAGCAGACCAAGGTGCTCCAGTCACTCGGCAAGGAAGGACGCGCAGTGCTCCGCGACATCGACACCTACGTCGACGGCATCAACGCGTACCTCGACCTGAACAGCCCGGCCACCGCTGACTGGACCCGCAATGACGTCTACGCCGTCAACGCACTCAAGAACCAGTTCCTCGGAGTCGGCGGTGGCGACGAAGCCCGCCGTTCGCAGTTCCTCGGCGGCCTGATCAAGCGGCACGGGGCGAAAAAGGGCTGGAAGATCTTCAACGACCTGCGCCAGCAGACCAATGAAGAGAGCCCGACCTCGGTCGACGGTCGTTTCCCCTACGCGAAGATCCCGGGCAACAAGTCCGGCAACGTGATCCTCGACCCGGGCAGCTACGAACGGGTCAACCCCGTCCAGGGTGGAGAGCCGCTCAGCGCGCCCCAGCCCCACGTTCAGGCGTCGAACACGCTGATGATCACCAAGGGCCGCTCGGCCACCGGCCGCCCGCTGATGGTCGGCGGACCCCAGATCGGCTACTTCGCTCCCGGTCTCACCTACGAGATCGACATGAATGCGCCCGGCCTGGTCTGGCGTGGTGCCACCTCGGCCCCGTTCCCGGGTTACCTGCTGATCGGTCGCGGCCAGGACTTCGCGACTACGCTGACCTCGGCCAGCGGCGACGTGATCGACCAGTACGCAGAGACCCTCTGCGGTGGCAGCCAGACCAAGTACCTCTACAAGGGCAAGTGCCGCAACATGGGTGTGTTCAACGCCGGCACCCTGAACGGTGACCCGGTGGTCTACAACACCACGGTCCACGGCCCGGTGGTCGGCTACGGCAAGGTCAAGGGCCGCACGGTCGCGATCTCGTCGAAGCGCTCCAGCTACGGCCGTGACGTGGTCGACCTGCTGTTCAACCGCCGCCTGTCGAACGGTTCGGTCAAGGGACCGCAGTCGTTCTACGAGGCAGCATCGAAGACCCCGCAGACGTTCAACTCGTTCTACATCGACCACAAGAACGTCGCCCTCTACACCAGCGGCCTGCTGCCGATGCGCGACAAGCGTGTCGACCCGGGTCTGCTGACCAAGGGCACCGGCCAGTACGAGTGGAAGGGCTTCCTCTCGAAGAAGGGCCACCCGCACGGCAAGAATCCGAAGTCGGGAATGATGGTCAACTGGAACAACTCGGTTGCCCGCGGCTTCGGCTCTGCCGATGACGAGTGGGGCCGGGCCGGTTCGGTCCAGCGGGTGGACATGCTGACCCGCATGCTGAACCGGAACAGGAAGAACGGCAAGTGGACGATGGCCGCAGTCGTCTCGGCGATGAATGCCGGAGCAACCCAGGACGTCCGCGCAATCGTCACTGTTCCGCTTCTGGCCAGGCTGCTGAAGGGCTCCAAGGCCCCGAACGCACAGGCCCGGAAGATGCTGGAACAGATGGTCGCCTGGCACAACAAGGGCGGCAGCCGGCTCGACCGGGATCTCGACGGCAAAATCGACCATCCCGGCGCTGCTTCGATGGACGCCGCCTGGCCGAAGATCGCCGACGCGTTCATGAAGCCGGTCCTCGGCCAGAAACTGGCCGACGAGCTGGACACGCTGTTCTCCCGCTTCGATCAGCCCCCGTCGGGTCAGTACGCGGGCTGGTACCAGTACTTCGACAAGGACATCAGGGCACTGCTCGGACAGAAGGTCAAGAGCCCGTTCCGGGTCAAGTACTGCGGCAAGGGCAACAAGTCCGCCTGCCAGAAGGCAGTCTGGGCAGCGATCGCCGCCGCGGGTGCCGAACTGGAGAACGATCAGGTGAACGCTGATCCGGCCGCCTGGCGTGCTGACGCCACCGGTGAGCGGATCAACTTCAGCCCGGTCAACATCACCCAGATGAGGTACACCAACCGGCCCTCCGGCATCCAGCAGGTGATCTCCTTCAAGGGTCACCGCTGACGCCTCCGGAAATCCGGCGAGAAAAGGCCCGCCCCGATCATCGGGGCGGGCCTTTCTCTTTTCCGTGGCAGCGCAGGCACTCGCTGCCAGGCCTTTCCGCCGGGCCGAAGGGGGAGCGGCCCGGCGAAATTAAGGCCGTAAGGAGCGACTACCCTGACCTGGCCGGCTCAAAACGAGCCGGTGCCAGACCCGTGTAAATGCCGATTCACAGGTCTGATCGCGCCGGTCGTCATGATGGTGGGGTGAATCACTCAGAAACCCGCCGCACGAAGATCGTCGCCACCGTCGGACCCGCATCATGGGATCCGGCCGTAATGGAAGAGATGATCGTCGCCGGAGTAGACGTCTTCCGGCTCAACTTTTCGCACGGCGACGCGGAGACACACCTCCGGGTGATCAAGGACATCCGGGAGATCTCGGAGCGGATCGAGATGGAGGTCGGGATCCTCGGTGACCTGCCGGGTCCGAAGCTGCGGGTCGGGGAGTATCCGCAGGGCGTGGTCGACATCGTCCACGGGACGACGGTCACGATTACCCCCGAGGAAGTCGACGGAACCCCGACCCTGATTCCGGTCGACTGGCCCGAACTCTGCGAGGCCCTGAGCGTCGACGACACCATCTACCTCGCCGACGGGTCGATCCGGCTGCGGGTGACCGCCAACGACGGCAGCAAGGTCGAGGCGGAGGTCGAGGTCGGCGGACCGCTGTCCTCGCACAAGGGAATGAATCTGCCTGGCGTCGAGTCCGGACTGGATTCGGTTTCCGAGGACGACCTGCGCTGGGTCGAGTTCGCGGTCGCCAATCAGCTCGACTACATCGCCGTCTCGTTTGTCCGCAAGGCGGACGATCTCGATCCCGTGCTCGAAAAGCTGAAGGAACTGGGATCGGACACGCCGATCATCGCCAAGATCGAGAAGCCGCAGGCCGCCGACGCGGTGGAGGAGATCGTTGATCGCGCGACCGGGGGGATCATGGTCGCCCGCGGCGACCTCGGCATCGAGGTTCCCCTCTCCAAGGTTCCGGTTTTGCAGAAGAGCCTGATCCGGGCCGCCGGCGAGTATTCGAAGACGGTGATCACGGCGACCCAGATGCTGGCCTCGATGGTCTCCGCGAAACGTCCCACCCGGGCCGAGGTGACCGACGTCGCGACCGCGATCTATGACGGCACCGATGCGATCATGCTGTCCGAAGAGACCGCAGTCGGCGACTTCCCGGTCGAGGCCGTCAAGGTGATGGACCAGATCGCCCGCGGCACCGAGACCGACCTGCCCTACTGGGACTGGGTGCTGAACCGGGTGCCGCAGGATGAGCAGGACGTTTCCGATGCGGTCACGCAGTCGGCGGTGATTTCGGCCTACCGTCTGAACCTGCGGGCGATTGTCGTGCCTACGGCCTCCGGCCGGACGGCCAAGGTAGTGGCGGCCCACCGCCCCCAGGTTCCGGTGCTGGCAGTCACCCACAGCCTGAGGACCCAGCGTCAGCTCAAGCTGGTCTTCGGGGTGCGGCCCGTGGTCAATGACCAGACCACGGAAATCCGCAACCTGCTCTACGAATGCGCGGACGATGCCGTGCGCTTCGGGGCGGCCGACTCAGGGGATCTGATCGCAATCGTCGCCGGCCTCTCCGACATGAAGCTGGGCACGAACCTCTTCGAAGTTCATCGCGTTCCCTGAAACTCTTCTACTGATTGAACCGGGTTCTGTAGGCTGAACCCCCATGAGCACCCTCGAAGTCAGGAATCCCGAAGGAACAGAAGTGCTGGGCGAAGTCGAACTGACCGATCCGGGTGACGTCGCCGGGATCGTCGCCAAGGCTGCCCGGGCCCGCCGCGACTGGACCGAGATGCCGATCGGTCGCCGGGCCGACCTTCTCGATGCCGCTGCCCGGCTGATCGAACCGGAGATCGAGCCGCTCGGGCGCCTGCTCGCATCCGAGTCCGGCAAGCCGGTCGGCCAGGCCACCAACGAGGTCCGCGGTGGCATCCACTTCCTGCGCGGCAATGCGGCCGAGGGCCGGCGCCTGGTCGGAAAGATGCTGCCCTCCGAATCCAACGCGAGGTCGGAATGGGACCTCGCTTTCACGCGGCGGGTGCCGCTGGGGGTGGTGGCCGCGATCCTGCCCTTCAACTTCCCGGTCGAACTCTTCATCGAGAAGTGCGGGGCCGCCCTGGTCGGCGGCAACGCGGTCGTGGTCAAGCCGCCGATGGAAGACCCCCTGGTGGTGGAGCGCTTTCGCCAGGCACTGATCGAGGTCGGTGTGCCCGCCGACGTGATCGCTGCCGTTCACGGCGGCGCCGAGGTCGGGGCGGCGCTGGCCGCGGCCGACGAGGTCGATGCGATTTCGTTGACCGGCTCTACCGCGGCCGGAATTGCCGTCGCCCGCGCGACCATCCATCGACTGCCCTTCCTGCACCTCGAACTCGGCGGCAACAACGCCTGCCTTGTTCTCGAAGACGCGGATATCGACCTGGTCGCGAGCGAGATCCTGCGCGGCCGAGTCCTGATGAACGGCCAGGCCTGTTCAGCCAGCAAGCGGGTGATCGTCCACCGCTCGCTCCACGACGAACTGGCCAGCCGGATGGTCGCCGCGGTCGAGGCCCAGAGGGTCGGGCCGGCGATCGAGGCGGAGACCACGATCGGCCCGTTGATTCACGAGGGTGCCGCGAAAAGGGTCGCCTCCCAGGTTGCAAACGCCCGGTCCCAGGGCGCGGAGATAGCCGCCGGCAGCGGCGAATCCGACGGCGCCTATTTCGCCCCGACCCTGCTGGCCGGGGTCCCTCACACCGCCGACATAGCGGTCGACGACGAGATCTTCGGACCGGTTTTCAACCTGATCCCGGTCGACAGCGAAGAGCAGGCGATCGAGGTCGCGAACTCTTCTTCGTTTGGCCTTATGTCTTCGGTATTCACCGCCGACTATCGACGTGCCCTGATCGTGGCCGAGCGGCTTGAGTCCGGCGGGGTGGTGATCAACGGCACCGACAACTACAGGCCACCGGAGTTTCCCTTCGGCGGCGTGAAGCTCTCCGGGCGCGGCCGCGAGGGGATCGGCTACACACTCGAGGAACTGACGCGCGAGAAGCCGATCGTCTTCCGCGGATTCCGGGAAAGGGACTGACCACCGTGAGCAGGGAGGCGAACGGCAAGTACCAGGTCCCGGCGGTGGTCGGGGCGATCAGCGTGCTGAACGAGCTTTCCGGCACCGGGGAGTCGGGCGCGACCCAGACCGAACTGGTCCAGACCACCGGCCTCTCCAAGAGCACCATGCACAACCTGCTCTCGACCCTCGAGAGCCACGGTTTCGTCCGGCGCGACGCGAACACCCGGCACTACCGGCTCGGGCCGGCCCTGATCCCGCTCGGCAACGAGGCCACCAGGCAGGTGAAGCTGGTCCGCACCACGCTCGACCGCGTTGCCCCGATGGCCGCCGAGCACGGACTCTCCTTTGCCGTCGCCCAGCCGGTCGACGAACAGCAGCTGCGCATAATCAGCCGCTTCTATCCGCCGGGTGACGTTCACGTCGGCATCACGGTCGGCAGCTCCTACGGTCCGATGGACGGCGCGCTCGGCAAGGTGCTGCTCGCGGCGATGGACGATTCCGAGGCGCGCCGCCTGATCAAGGCCCGCAAGCTTCCCGCCCACACCCGGGCCACCATCACCAGCCCGGATTCACTGATCGAAGAGATCGAGGAGGTTCGCCAGCGGGGCTGGTCGGTCTCGCAGGGCGAGTACAACGAGAATCATGCGGTGGCGGCGGGAATCCGCGGAGCCGACGGCGAACTGGAACTGGTCCTGCTCGCGCTCGGCTTCCCGGCCCAGTTCGACGGTGACCGGCTGGCGGCGATTGGCGGCCTGCTCAGGAACACTGCCGACGACGTGATGGCCGCGGCTGGCGTCGCGACTCCGGACCGCTAAGGACAGGTCGGGGATTTGCTCCCGCGGTACAGGAGAAACGGGTTGCCCGACCGGGTCAACCTGTGTTAGGTTTCCGTCCACGATATAGAACTTGGTTCAGTAGGTTGAACTCCTACTGAACAGCCTCCCGGACAACCGGGAGCTCTGACAGGAGAGCGAAGTGAGTGAACCGAGGGAAGTAGATCTCGTCATCAAGGGTGGAACGGTCGTCAGCCCGAGCGGCACCCGCAAGATGGGAATCGCCGTAGACGGCGGCAAGATCGTGGCCGTTACGGCTGACGAGTTCCTCCCGCCGGCAAAGAGGACGGTGGATGCCTCCGGCCTTCACGTGATTCCCGGTCTGGTCGACACCGAGGCCCACCCGGGCTGCTACTCGCCGCTCAAGGACGATCTCGGCTCGGAGTCGCGTGCCGCGGTGACCGCGGGCGTGACCACCTGGGGCATCCACGCACCTTCGACCCGCATGGGGCACCCGGACTTCGTCGAGTTCGTGCAGAAGGAGGACGTCATGTCCTTTCACGACTCCTTCCCCTACTTCGAGGAAGCGGTCAAGAGCGACTCGGCCGTTGACGTCTTCGCCACCTACATGCTGGAGACCGACCAGCAGGCCTCTGAGATTCCCGAGTACGCCAAGGAGCACGGCGTCACCTCCTACAAGCTCTACCTGCAGGCCATGAGTCCTGAATCCGAGCCCAACTGGCCTGGCCGCCGCGCCGGTCTCGGCGCCGGATTCGATGACGGTGTGATCTGGGTCACGATGGAGAACGTCGCTGCGATGGGTCGCCCGGGCATCGTCTGCATGCACTGCGAGAACTGGGAGGTCGCCCGGATATTCGACAAGCGCCTCAAGGACGAGGGCCGCACCGACTGGGCGACCTGGTCGGACCGCTCGCCCCACTACCTCGAGGCCTCCCACATCCGCTGGTATGGCGACATGGCTGCGCATCTCGGCTGCCCGATCTACATCCAGCACTCGACCACGCCCGAGTCTTACAAGGAGATCCTCGAGCTGAGGGGCCGCGGTGTCGAGTGCCACGCACAGACCGGTCCGCACTGGCTGCACTTCGGCAAGGAGGAGCACAACGCGTGGCGGATCAACGTGCCACTCCGCTCGCGCCACAACAACCCGAACATCTGGTCGGCGATCCAGGCGGGAATCATCAACTCGGTCGGCTCCGACCACGTCGTCGCCTGGGGTGACGCCAGCTATGAAGCCTCCTACAACGAGAACATCTGGGAGCTCAAGACCGGCTTCACCTCCCGGGTGGAGATGCTTCTCCCGGTGCTCCTGAACGGAGTCAACCAGGGCAAGATCACCCTTGAGCGAATGGTCGAGGTTGCCTGCTCAGAACCGGCCAGGATCTTCGGCGTCTACCCGAAGAAGGGCCTGATCGAGGTCGGTGCCGACGCCGACATCGTGCTCATCGATCTCGACAAGGAAGTGACCGTCAAGAACGAGAACGTGCTCACCCGCTCGGGCTGGACCTGCATCATGGACCACACCCTCAAGGGCTGGGGCGTCGCAACCTTCCTGCGCGGCAAGCAGATGTCCAAGTGGGATGACGGTGCCCCCGGACCGGAATTCATCGGTGACGCCGACGGCGAGTACCTCCGCCGCGACCCGGGCCAGGACCTGCTGCCGGTCGCCGGTGGTGAAGGCGCCCGGGCTGAAGTCCGGCCCCAGGTCAAGATCGGCCAGAACGACGAAGGTGCCTGAGCGGGCACCGGAGCGGGAGGAGACCTGATGGCAAACGTTTGGGACGACGTTCTCCCCGAAGAAGACCGGCAGGTGTTCGAAGCCGCCGGCTGGGGCAAGGACGTCGGTTTCGGCGAGAAGCCGGTCCTGCTGGTCGTCGACGTGATCTACAACTTCGTCGGTGACAAGCCCGAACCGATCCTCGAGTCGATCAAGCGCTGGCGCTACTCCTGTGGCGAACGCGGCTGGGAAGGAGTCGCTCACCTCGAGCGCCTGATCGCCGCGGCCCGTGAGAAGCAGATCCCGATCGTCTACACCGGGATGGACCGGCGGCCGGACGGCTTCGACCAGGGTGCCTGGAACTGGAAGAGCTACCGCTCAGGAGAGGCTTCGGACATCAAGGGGTCGCTCGGAAACGAGATCGTCGAATCGATCAAGCCGGAACCACAGGACATCTACTTCGTCAAGGACAAGCCGAGCGCCTTCCACGGCACGCACCTGCTCGACTACCTGATCTACCTCGGGGCGGATACGGTGATCACCACGGGTACGACGACCAGCGGTTGCGTCCGGGCCAGCGCCGTGGACGCGACTCAGTACAACTACCGCTCCATCGTGCCCGAGGAATGCGTCTGGGACCGCTCGATGATTTCGCACAAGGTCAACCTGCTCGACATCCAGATGAAGTACGGGGACGTCAAGAAGACCGATGACGTGATCGAGTACTTCCGCTCGCTGCCCGACCGGCCCTGCGGACCGAACACGCCGACCGGGGTCGCCAACACCGACCAGGAGGTACCGAAGTGAGCGAAGACCTGAACGTGGACGTCGAAGTCCGCAAGATCGTCACGGTGGTCGAGGAAGTCCATACCGAAGGTGGAAAGGGCGACGGCGGCGGCCCGCTGAAGAAGGTCGCGGTCGCGGTCGTCTTCCGCAATCCCTACGCCGGACAGCCCTTCACGGAGGACCTGACCGAGCTGATCGACGCCTCGGCCGGCCTCGGCAAACTGATCGGCGAACGCGCCAACGAGGCGATCGACGGGGAGGTCGAGAGCCACGGCAAGGCGGTGCTGATCGGCACCGGCGGCGAGCAGGAACACGGCAACGCCGCCAAGACGACAGCCTTCGGCAACCCGTTCCGCGAAGGTTTCGGCGGCGGCAAGGCCTGGCTGCCCTCGACCACCAAGCGCTGCGCTCCGGGAGCGACCGTGGACGTGCCTCTCTGTTACAAGGACGAGATCTGGGTCCGTTCCCATTACGACACGATCACCATCCAGATCGAGGATGCGCCCGCACCCGACGAGATCGTCCTGATCGGCGCGGTCGCATCGCGCGGACGCCTCAACGCCCGGGTCGGCGGCAAGACCAAGGAAGAGGTCGAACAGGAATCGTGACCCGGGCCGGCAAGACGACTGCGGCGCGAGCCGCGCGGGGAGCGAAGTGCCGGTGAGCCGGACCCTCGAGATCCGCAACCTTTCCGGGATGGTCACCGGGCGGCTCGACGACGACGTGCTCACCCCGGAAGTGATCCGGGTCGAGGATGGACTGATCGCCGGCTTCGAGCCGGGACCGGAACCCGATGTGGTGCTGGACGCCGGTGGTGCCGTCGCATGTCCCGGTCTGATCGACTCGCATGCCCACGTGGTCTTCGGCGACTGGACTCCCCGCCAGGGAACGCTCGGCTGGATCGAGTCCTCGATGCATGGCGGCGTGACCTCGATGATGTCGGCCTCCGAGGTTCACCTGCCTGGCCGTCCGAAGGACCGTGAAGGCGTGAAGGCTCTCGCGGTGGCGGCCCAGCGGGCCTTCGAGAACTTCAGGCCGGGCGGCGTCAGGGTGATGGCCGGATCGGTGATCATCGAGCCGACCCTCCAGCCGGAGGATTTCGTCGAGCTGAAGGAAAACGGCGTCTGGCTGGCCAAGGTCGGCTTCGGTGACTTCAGCCCCCAGGCCGATGCGGCACCTCTGGTGCGGGCCGCCCAGGAGAATGGCTTCGTGGTGATGAACCACACCGGTGGGGCATCGATCCCCGATTCATCGCCGGTCACTATCGATGACGTACTCGCGCTCGGCTGCGACATCATCGGACACGCAAACGGCGGCACGACCGCCCTGCCCGACGAAGACCTGCCCAGGCTGTTCGACGCCCCCGGGGTGATCCAGCTGGTCCAGGCGGGGAACCTCCGCTCCAGCATGCAGATCGTCGAGATCGCCTGGGAGGAGGACCGGCTCGGCAAGCTGGTGCTCGCGACCGACACGCCGACCGGCACCGGAGTGATGCCGCTGGGAATGATCAAGACCGTCTGCGAGATCTCCTCGCTCTGCGGAATGGCGGCGCCCAAGGCGATCGCGCTGGCGACCGGCAACAACGGGAAGGTGCTCGGGGTCGAACAGGGCATCCTCGACGCGGGCCGGCCGGCCGATCTCTTCTGCTGCTTCCGGCCCCTCGGTTCCTCCCAGAACGGGCCGCTGGAGTCGATCGAGTACGGCGACATCCCGGGCATCGCCGCCGTGGTGATCGGCGGCGAGGTCCGCGCGCTGCGGTCGCGAAACACCCCGGCTCCCGACGGGGCCTGTGAAATCAAGGAGAAGCATGGCTGAAGTGATCGTTCCCGCCCGCGAGGCGCGGACCATGGAAGTGAAGAAGGGCCAGGTCCTGGAAATCGTGGACCTCGAAGGCCAGCAGGTCGGTGACTTCACCGCCTGGCTTGCCAGCGACCCGAACGAGTACCTCTCGCCGAGCCACACCGTTTCGTCGCTCTCGAAGCTGGTGCCCGAAGTCGGAGACTCGATCCTTTCCAACCACCGCCGGCCCCTGCTCCGGATCACGCGCGACGACGTTGGCCGGCACGACCTCGTGGTTCCCTGCTGCGATCCGGAGCGCTACGCGATCGACTACGGCGAACCCGACCATGGGTCATGCCTGCTCTCGCTCCAGAACGCGATCAGCGGGATGGACCTCCCCCTGCGCGGGGAGATGTGCTGGAACGTCTTCATGAACAACCAGATCGAAGACGGAAAGATCGTCACCTATGAGCCGCCCCACCCGGCCGGCTCTACCATCGCCATGGAGGTCCTGGAGGACCTGACCGTGGCGCTTTCCGCCTGCCCCCAGGACATCTCCGCGGTAAACGCCTTCAACCCGACCCCGATGGCCCTCAGGACGAGTGACTGAGTGACCGGAAACGCCCCGACAACCGCTCGCGACCTGGCCGAGGCAGCCCGCATCATTACCGGGGCGGGGCTCGTCGAAGCCTTCGGACATGTGTCTGCGCGCGACGGGGAAGGATTCATGATCACCGCCACGCGTCCGCTCGGTGCCGCCACGGAGGAGGACGTCCACCGGCTCGACCGCGAGGGGCAGGCAACGGATGGTGCCGAAGACTTGCCACTCGAGTCACCGATGCATGCCGCGGTCTACGAGGCACGTGAAGACGTGAATGCGATCTGCCGGACCCACTCGCCCGCCGCGGTGAGGGCCGGTGCCCGGGGTCAGGTGCCACCCCTGACTCACGGTCTGGGTGGCCTGGCCGGAGAAGTCGCCTGGTGCGGCAGGACCGATCTGGTCACCGACCAGGAGGCCGGGCGGGAGATTGCGAAAGAACTTGGCAGTGCGGATGCGCTGCTGATCCGCGGGAACGGATCGATCGCGACCGGGCGCAGCCTGGCCGAAGCGGTCGTGAGAGCCCGCTACCTGGAGGAGAGGTGCCTGGTCAGCGAGGGGCTGGATCCGGAGGAAGGTTGGAGGGCCGACCTGCTGGAACCCCGCGCCAGGTGGTTCGAAAAGGAAACGACCCGGGCCTGGGCCTGGCTGCGATGGAGGTATGGAGGAGAAACACAGGCATCGCCTTGACCCGAACCGGCTGGGAGCCGGGGCGGTTTTTCGGACTTACTAACAAGAGAGAGGAATTATGAGTCTCAGAAGTAGTTGGAAAAAGATCATGTTGCTACTGGCGGCGACGATGGCCCTCGCGGTCGGAGTGGCGGCCTGCGGTTCAGATGACAGCAACGACTCGGGCGACACCGGTGACACCGCCGCCCAGGTGACGGACGCGACCCTCGTTCTCGACTTCATCCCGGGTGCCGTTCACTCCGGCATCTATGAAGCCGTCCAGAAGGGTTACTACGAGGACAACGGCATCAACCTGAAGATCATCGAGCCGACCTCGACGGCCGACACCCTGAAGCTGATCGACGCCGGCAAGGCCGACTTCGGCATCGCTGACGGGATCGATCTCGCGACGCAGATCGTCGACGGCCGCCAGGCCCAGGGCATCATGGCGATCGCCCAGCGTCCCCCGGGTGGTCTGATCACCCTCGAGGAAGACGGCATCACCGATCCCAAGCAGCTCGAAGGTGAGACCGTCGGCGTGACCGGCGTTCCGTCGGACAACGCGATTCTCGACACGATCATGGCAGATGCCGGAGGCAGCTCCGACAACGTCGATGTCGTGACGATCGGATTCAACGGTGTCCAGGCGCTCGAGTCCGGAAAGGTGAAGGCATTCACCGGCTTCATCCCGGCCGACGGCGTCCAGGTTGAAGCGGACGGCTACCCGACGAAGAACTTCCCGCTCGATGAGTACGGAGGACCTTCATACCCGGGCCTGGTCGTCTTCTCGACCGAGTCGAAGATCGGCGAAGATCCCGAGCTGATGCAGGGCTTCGTTGATGCGTCCGTCAAGGGCTACCAGGATGCTCTCGAGGATCCGGCCGCGGCGATCGATTCCCTGATCTCCCAGACCCAGGGCATCGACAAGCAGCTGGCGACGGATTCGTTCGACGCCTGGGTGCCCCTGTTCGGTCCGGCCGACACGTTCGGACAGTTCAACCAGGACAACCTGGAATCGCTGTCGACATTCATGGTTGACAACGGACTGGCGGATGAACCGATCTCGCCCGACCGTTACGCGACCACCGAGTTCACCCAGCCCAAAGAGTAATCCGGGCCAGATAAGGCAATAGGAGCATCGACTTGTCGGAAATTCCGAAACTCAAGATCGAAGGTCTGTCGAAGACCTATGGAGGTGCCGGTGGCGGCGAGAACGTCACCGCGCTCAAGGACGTCGGCATCGAAATAGGTGATGGCGAGTTCGTCTCGATCGTGGGTCCGTCGGGCTGCGGCAAGTCGACCCTGTTCAACATCATCGCCGGGCTGATCCGGCCGTCGAGCGGAAAGGTTCTGCTCGACGGCCGGGAGCCCGACGAGTTGCTGGGTGCGGTCGGGTACATGCCACAGCGCGATTGCCTGATGCCCTGGCGCACGGTGCTCGACAACACCACGCTTGGCCTCGAACTGAACGGGGTCAGGAAGAAGGAAGCGCACAAGCAGGCGCTGGCCGAGTTCGAGCGTTTCGGCCTCGCCGGCTTCGAGAAGCACTGGCCCGCGAAGCTTTCCGGCGGGATGAAGCAGCGTGCGGCGCTGCTCAGGACCTTCCTCGCCGGCCGCGACCTGATGCTGCTCGACGAGCCCTTCGGGGCACTCGACGCCCTGACCCGGGCCAACATGCAGGAGTGGCTCCTGGACGTCTGGCAGGAAGACCGCAAGACCATACTTTTCGTGACCCATGACGTCGAGGAGGCGATCTACCTCTCCGACCGGGTGTACGTGATGTCCGGCCGTCCCGGCCGCGTCTCGCTCTGCGTTGATGTGCCGTTGTCGCGGCCCCGAAAGGCGGAGATCACCATGTCACCGGAGTTCCTCCTCCTCAAACAGAAACTTCTTCGGCCACTCGAGGAGGCCGCCGCGGGCGGTGGACTGTTCGTCGATGACCGCCCGACCCTGGAGGAGCAGATCTGATGTTTGCAAGAGGAACCAAAGCCCGCCGCATCGCCGCGGCGGTGCTTCCGCCGCTGCTCTTCGCGATCTTCGTGCTCGGTGCCTGGCAGCTCTACACGGTCGTCGGCGACATCAAGGAATCAACCCTGCCGCCGCCCACCGACATCGCCAAGGCACTCTGGGACGACCGGTCGATGCTGGCCGAGAACGCCTGGGTGACCATCAAGGAGATCCTGATCGGGTTCTTCTTCGCGATCCTGCTCGGGGTCGGCATCGCCGTCCTGATCCGCAGCTCGAGGACGGTCGAACGGGCCGTCTACCCGTGGCTGGTGGTTTCGCAGATGGTCCCGATCCCGGCCATCGCCCCGTTGCTGATCATCTGGTTCGGCTTTGAGATGCAGCCGAAGGTGATCGTGATCGTGCTGGTCAGCTTCTTCCCGATCGCGGTCAACACCATCGACGGCCTGAGGGCTGCCGAACCGGAACTGCTGAACCTCCTGAAGACGCTGAAGGCGAACGCCTGGCAGCGCTTCCGCAAGGCCCAGCTGCCGGCCGCCCTGCCCTTCCTGTTCTCCGGCCTCAAGGTGGCCGCCGCACTCTCGGTGATCGGCGCCGTCTTTGCCGAATGGGTGGGCGCCTCGGCAGGCCTCGGCTACCTGATTCTGGTGCTGAACAACCAGACCGCGACGACCGAGATGTTCGCGGTGATCGTGACGCTGGCCTCGATCGGCATCGCGCTCTTCCTGATCGTCACGCTGCTCGAGCGACTGCTCCTGCCCTGGTACTACGAGTCCCGCAAGACCGAGGGCGAGGGCCTTCACCTCGAAGTCGAGGAGAAGGTTTGAGCGCCACCAGCGACATCACGATCGTGCGCGGGGCCTGGGCACTGACCATGGGCCCCGAAGGCGCGATCCGCGAGGGCGCCGTCGCCTTCGACGCCGGGGGATCAATCACCGCGGTCGGCAAGGCCGAGGAGCTGATCGCTGCCAATCCCGGGGCGACTGTCGCCGGCGATGGCAACGGCATCGTCCTGCCCGGGTTCGTCAACGCTCACACCCACCTCACCGAGGGCCTGATCACCGGCATGGGGGAGACCGCGGTGCTCTGGGAATGGTTCGAACGGGTCGTCAACCCGTCGGGCATCCAGATCACCCGGGAAGAGGTCGCTCTCGGCACCCGCCTGAAGGCAGTCGAGATGCTCGAGTCGGGGATCACCACGGTCAACGACATGTGCTGCCACAGAAACCTGGGGTCGCTGGCCTCGCTCGGCGCCGTGGAAGGACTCTCCGAGATGGGCATGCGGGGCGTGGTCAGCTTCGGTGCGGAGGACATGTATGACGCAGCCCCTTCGGCGGACGTCTTCATGGCCGAGCACGAGGCCCTCGCCGACCTGATCTCCGGCACGCCTCTGATCGACTTCCGGATCGGGATCGGCACGGTGCTCGGAATGCGCGACGAGCTCTTCCAGCGCACGATCGACGCCGCCGCCGAGAACAGCTGGGCGGTTCACACCCACCTCGCCGAAGTGCGCGAGGAAATCACCGAATCAACCCTTCTCCACGGAGGATCCACGATCCAGCATGCCGAGCGCATCGGCCTGCTCGATCACGAGGTGATCGCCGGCCACTGCATCTGGTGTTCGGAAACCGACATCGGCCTGCTCGCCTCCAGGGACGTGGCCGTCGCCCACAACCCGGTCGCCAACATGATCCTCGCCTCCGGTGTCTGCCCGGTCCCGAGGCTGCTCCGGGAAGGGGTGCGAATCGGCATCGGAACCGACGGGGCTGCTTCGAACGACTCCCAGGACATGTTCGGTGCAATCAAGTCGGCCGCTCTCCTGCAGAAGGTCCACCATCTCCAGGCGGTTGCAATGACCGCTCCCCAGGTGATGGAGATGGCGACGATCGGCGGGGCAAGGGCCCTCGGTATGGAATCGGAAGTCGGCAGTCTTGAACCCGGAAAGCGGGCTGACGTGGTCCTGCTCGACGGCAATGGCCCCGAACTGGCGGTCCTCCACGATCCCTTCCAGCAGATCGTCTATGGCGCTACTCCGCGCAGCGTCTCCGAGGTCTGGGTCGATGGAAAGCTCCGGGTCACCGGAGCCGAAACCATCGGCGTGGACCGGACAGCTCTCGCCGCGGAATCCCGGGAAGCCGCCCGGGACCTGGCGATTCGCGGTGACATGAAGGGTGAGTCGGCCTATGCCGGCCCCCTCGATTTCGAAGTTTTCGAAGAAGGGAAGTAACCGATGTCGGAAACCAGTGACGTCGTCCTGATCGGGGCCGGCCATAACGGGCTGGTCTGTGGCTCCTACCTGGCCCGCGCCGGTCTCTCGGTGACGGTGCTCGAGTCCTCCCATTCGCCCGGTGGCTGCATCTACACGGAGGACCAGCCATCAGGCAACCGGCTCGAGCTTGGTGCCTATGAACACGGTGGCATCAGGGGCAGCGGCGTGGCTGACGACCTCGAACTCGAGTCGAAGTACGGCCTGGTCTTTCACGAGCGGGACGAGTTCCTGTTCGCCCCATGCGACGACGGCACCGGACTCCCTTTCTGGAACTCTCTCGACCGCACGGTCGAGGCGCTGGCCGAGCTGCTCGGTCGGGAAGAGGCCGAGCGCTACCGGCGCTTTTCGAAGTGGTCGACGGCGGCGATGGGGGTGCTCGGGCAGACCGAGAACGGTCCTCCGCCGAGCCTCCGTTCGCTGGCATCGATCGCCGACCTGACGCTCGGCGCCGAGGGTGCACGGCTCATGCAGTCCCTGTTTGCACCGGCGACCGCGGTCACCGAGGCGGCGCTCGAGGATGACCGGCTCCGGGGCCCGCTCGATCACTGGGCCGCCCACTCACAGCAGCCCCCGCAGGCTCCAGGAACCGGTGCCGGCGCCCTCTTCCTCGCCGCCTCGCATGGCTCACCGGCCAGCCGGCCGGCCGGTGGCTCCCGCGGCACGGTGGACGCCCTGGTCCGCTGCCTGGAGGACGCGGGCGGGAAGCTTCTCGTCGATGCCCCGGTCGAGAGCGTCGAGACCTCGGCGAGTGGCCGGGCGACCGCGGTGATCGCGGCCGGCGAGCGGTTCGAGGCGACGAAGGCGGTCGTCTCGGCGATCGATGCGCGGCGACTCTTCCTTGGCCTCATGGACGAAAGCCAGCTGCCAGACAGCCTGCTTGCCGAGGTGCGCCGGATCCACTTCTCCCAGCACAACGTCTCCGAACTGAAGGTCGACGCGGTGATCGAACAGGTTCCCCGCGTCAACGGACCTGACGGGATGGAGAAGGCGTTCATGCTTTCGGCCAACACCGGCCGCGACATCGCGCGGGCTTTCTCCAGTCTCGGGATCGGCCAGTTGCCGGAGCGCCCCCCGGTGATGATCGCCTTCCCCTCGACCCTGGAGTCGGGTTGGGCACCGGAAGGCCAGGGTGTCGTCTGGCTCTCCACCTTCGTGCCGTGGACCCCGGAGAAGGGCCAGTGGGACCAGGATCTGCTCGAGGAAGCATCCGACCTGACCTGGCGCACCGCCGAGAAGGCGCTCGGATGGGAGATGACGGCGGTGGAAAAGAGGATGACTGGACCGCTCGAGTGGGTCGAGCGCCACGGCAACCCCGGTGCCAACCCTAATCACATCGAGATGAGCATCGACCAGCTCCTGGCGATGCGCCCCTCAGTCAACCTGTCCGGGTACGAGACCCCGATCGAAGGACTCTTCCTGACCGGGGCGGGGACCCATCCGGGCGGTGGCATCACCGGCATGCCGGGTCGTAACGCGGCCGGGGTGATCCTCGAGAAACTCGGCCTGACCACCCGCCGCCGGGGCGCGAAGCTCCGGGCCCAGGCCGCAATGATGAAGGACGCGCTAAAGGCGACCAGAGAACTGAGGAAGAACGCATGAGTGAAGAAACTGCATCGCCCTACGGGGTGGCGGACCAGATCACCTCCTACCAGCAGTCCGCGCTGATCGGGACGGCTGTCGAGGTGGGTCTCGCAAACGCGCTCTACGGTTCCCCCAGGACCCTCGATGAGCTCACCGAAGAGCTCGGGACCGACTCCCGGGGAACGATGGGACTGCTCTCCGGCCTGGTCACCTTCGGGATGATCGACCGCCAGGGGGAGACGTTCAGACTCACGCCGAACGGCGAGCTGCTCGCCGACGATCACCCCGAATCGGTCGCGATGATCGCCCGCAAGGAGTGGTTCTTCTACAAGCTCTGGGCGAAGATGCCGGAAGCCGTCCGGACCGGTCACACCCAGACCGGCGCCTGGCGCGAGCGGCTCGAGAACGACCCGGATCAGGCGCATGACTTCCTGCGCGCCCTCGACGACCTCTGCCGGCTCTATGGCGGTGACCTGCCAGAGCTGGCCGGGCTCGAATCCGGCGGCCGGCTGCTTGACGTGGGTGGCGGTGCGGGCTCGCATTCCGCCAACCTGGTCAAGGCGGTTGCCGATCTGGGCGGTCCTCCGCTCGAAGCGACGGTACTCGACCTGCCCGGTGCCGAACCGGTCCTGAGGGAACGCCATCCGGAACTCGACTTCGTCGCCGGAGACCTGGACCAGCCCCGCTTCGGCCGGCCCGAAGGTGAACAGTGGGATTACCTCCTGATCTCGAACATCCTCCACGACCATCCGGCCAGCGAGAACGAACGGATCATCCGTGAGGCCGCCGGCCTGCTTGCTCCCGGTGGCAGTCTTGTGATCTACGAATGGGTGATCGATGAAGGCCGGACGTCACCGCCTGGCGTCGCCTCGTTCACCCCGATGATGGTGATCGAGAACGAGGGTGGCTGGACCTGGACCGAGGCCGAGATCGGCCAGTGGCTGCGCGACGCGGGGCTGGAACCCCGCCCCGTGAGCCAGGGCCCGGGCCCCATAGCCGTAATCCGGGCAGAACGCGCCTGATCTGGCTCGTCCTCACTCCCTGACTCCCTGACGGCTCACTGACTCCCTGACCGCTCCCTGACTCCCTGATGACTCCCTTGGGCCGTCGCCGGGGGATCGAGATGGCAGAAACCCGCAATAGCTGCGGGTTTCTGCCTTCTCGAATGTTCGGGTGAGCCGGGCGACCGGTGGAAGACCGAGACGGGGCGTCCGGCGCTGCGACGCTTCGGTCGGGCCCTAGGCCTTCTGGACCCTGAAGGCCGGGCCGCCGGCTCCAGTGTTGAACTTGGCCTTGGCCACGTTCAGCCTCCACGGGGACGGGAGCCTGCCGTCGGGCCGGTTCAGGAAGTTCCGGAACAGGTTCGACGCCTGCTGGCAGGAAAGCCTGTTGACGACGTAGATGTAGTACGGGCCGCGCGGCAGGTAGAGCGCGCCGATCCGGTCATTGTTGAGGACCCGGAAAGTGCCCGGGCAACGGACGTACCGGTTGACCGGACCCGGCGGGTTGGGCCCGACCACCTTGTTGATCTTGAATCCGGTGCGGCCGGCGGTGCTCTTGTAGAAGATCCCCAGGTTCTGGTTCAGCTTCCACGGGTAGGGCAGGCGGCCGTCGAAGTCGAGCAGGAATTCCTGGAAGCGCTTGACCGCCTGGGCGCAGGTCATCTTGGCCGGGTCGATCAGGGTGATCCGGTACTTCCCGCGCGGCACCTTGAAGCTTCCGATCGAGTCGTTGTGGAGGACCGTGAAGTACCCGGGGCATGAGCGGCCCGAGTTTCCACCGGAGTTGCCGTTCTTCTTGGCCGGGGTGGCGGTGAAGCCCTTGTCGGTCGCGCCGGCCCGGAAGGTGCGGGTGTTGCCGCTCTGGGAGAGCTTCCAGGGACTGGGGAGCCTGCCGTCCCAGTCCTGCAGGAACTTCTGGAAGAGCTTTGTCGACTGGGCACAGGTCAACTTGCTGGAGTTCAGCAGGGTGACGTTGTAGTAGCCAGCCGGAAAGGAAATCTTGCCGATCCGGTCGTTGTGCATGACCCGGAACTGCGGGCAGTTGGCCGGTGCGGCCTGGGCGCTGTCGGTCTTGCCCCCGATGACGAGGACGACGAGGGCCAGCATCGCAAGCACCCCGGCGAGGGAGAACTTGGCATAGCGACGGGTCATTGATGAGTACTTCCTGGTGATCGACATGTTGCTTAGAACCCTAATGCCAGCGTCAAGTTCCGGCAGATCGAGGAATTTTTCGCACTCTTCGAATGATCCCGGGCCGACGGTTTTGCGAACCTCCCTTTGTGGCTTTGCTGATCATCTTCGGGTTCATCGCCGGCGCGGCTACCGCGGTTTCCCCATGTGTTCTGCCGGTGCTGCCGGTAGCGCTCTCGGCCGGATCCACCGGGGGACGCCGGCGACCGGCGGGGATCGTTGCCGGGCTCACCCTCTCCTTCACCTTCGCCACGGTGGCGCTCGTATACGTGATCGACGCCTTGGGTCTTCCTGATGACCTGGTGCGGAATCTCGCCATCGCGGTCCTGATCGGCTTCGGGCTGGTCCTCCTGTTGCCGGCTGTTTCGGCCCGGATCGAGGGCTGGGTGAGCCGGTTCACCGCCCGCTTCACCCCGAAGGGTCAGGGCGAAGGCTTCTGGTCGGGCAGCCTGGTCGGAGCGAGCCTTGGTCTCGTCTATGCGCCCTGCGCGGGTCCGATCCTGGCCGGCGTCATCACCGTCACCGCATCTCAGGACTTCACGGTGGACCGGCTCGCGATCGCCTTCGCCTACGCGCTCGGATCGGCCCTCGTCCTATACCTGTTGATGATCGGTGGCCGGCGGCTGATCGCCCCCCTGGCGCGACGCTCGGGCCGGATCCAGGCCGGAATGGGGATCCTGATGATCGTGTTCGGGGTCGGCATGGCGGCAGAGTGGGATCTCCGGTTCCAGAACTGGATCGCCGATGACCTTCCCGCAATAGTCGTCAACCCGACCCGGGACCTTGAATCCTCGGATGCCTCGATCGAACGGCTGGCGGCGCTGCGGTCCGGTCACTCCTCGCCGGAAGCCCGGCAGATCGCCGAGGGTGTCGCGGCCGTCCAGGAGGGTGAACGGTCGCCATCTGACCTGCCGGTGATTGCGCGTGCCCCCGAGATTTCCGGAACCCAGGAATGGTTCAACACGCCGGGCAACCAGCCGCTGGCCATGTCGGGGCTGCGGGGCGAGGTCGTGCTGATCGACTTCTGGACCTACACATGCATCAACTGCATCCGCACCCAGCCCTGGCTGAACGCGATGTACGAGAGGTACGGCGACCGGGGCCTCGAGATCATCGGCGTTCACACCCCGGAGTTTCCCTTCGAGCGGGACGCAGGCAATGTGGAATCGGCGATCGGCAGGGCCGGCATCCGTTATCCGGTGGTCCAGGACAACGAGTACACCGTCTGGAACTCCTACGCCAACCAGTACTGGCCGGCCGAGTACTTCGTCGACGGGAACGGAAACGTCCGCTACGCCCACTTCGGCGAGGGTGATTACGCCCACAAGGAAGAGGTGATCCGTGAACTGCTGGCCGATGCCGGAAGGAATCCCGGGGCGGGGATGAGCGGGGCAACCGGCATCCGGGCGGCCCACACCTCGCTGACCCCTGAGAGTTATCTCGGTACAGCCCGCGCCGACCGCTTTGTCAACGGGATGCTGCTTTCCGGGGTGCATGACTTCGGACCGCTCAGGCGTCCGGGACCGGATCAGCTGGCCTACGGTGGCCGCTGGAACCTCGGTCCAGACGACGCCCTGGCCATGGGCGGCAGTCTCGCCGTCAACTTCCGCGCCAGGAGGGTGTACCTGGTCCTCTCTTCACCCGGAAACCCGCGGGAGGTGGACCTCCTGCTCGACGGAAGGCCACTGAGGCCCGAACAGGCCGGCAAGGACGTCCGGGACAGCAAGGTCACCGTCGCCGGCGAGCGGCTGTACTCGCTCGTCGATCTGCCGGAATCCGGGCGACACATCCTCACCGTCAGGCCCGCTGCCGGGGTCCGGGCCTTCGCCTTTACATTCGGCTGACCCCGGCCAGTCCTTCCGCGAGTATGGCCGCACTCAGCGAAGGACGGCTGCTCCAGCGTGGAGCCAAAACCCGCCTCCAACACATACAATGGCGCGCTCAGGGCCGCGCCAGTCCCACCAACGGCAAGTCCTCAATACCCGCGCCCGTAGCTCAGCTGGATAGAGCGTTGGTCTACGAAACCAAAGGTCACAGGTTCGAATCCTGTCGGGCGCGTCCTCAAACCGGGGTGCATTCCGATCAAGGGTTGGGAAGGCTCGAGCCGCTAGGCCCAACCGCCCGAAACGGCCTGAAGCCGGGTTGGCGGCCTCAAGCCAAGAGGGACTATCGACCAAAGAAGCCCAAGGCCAGGCCTTGTCGAGGTGTCAGTTCCCCCAGGCTTTCGAAGGGGGTCGTTGCCTCAGGCCTCTGGCCGACCGGAGTAAGGTCGGAGACGTCCATAAGTAAGGAGGCCCCGTGTCGACAGAGGATTTGAACGAACTGCCCGCCCCAACCTTCGCAGGAGGTACCAGGGCTATCACGACGGACCCCGTCGTCGGCTCGCCCCACCGCGACTATCCAGATGCCTTCGTTCCGGGCGCCGAGGAGATCGAGGACGGCGAGCTTCGCGTCACGGTTCTCGGAAGCGGAAACCCGTGGGTGACCCGAGCCCAGTCCTCCGGAAGCATTCTGATCGAGGTAGGGAATCCGGAGAGGGACCTCCTGGTCCTCGATCTCGGCAGCGGTTCACTGGCCAACTTCGCCAGTCTCGGGCTCCCGGTCAATGCCCTGGACAAGGTCTTCATCACCCACCTGCATGCCGACCACACCGCCGATCTGATCACGCTCTTCGGCAGCTACCGAAAGACGGGTAGGGTCGATCGAGGGGTGTACGTGTGGGGTCCGAGCGGGTCCGAGGAACGGTTCGGCACTAAGCATTTCGTCGAGGCGATCCGCGAGGCATGCCAGTGGGATTCCGAGTCGACGCGGTCGATCCACGCGGAGGAGAGTTTCGAACTCGAGGTAGAGGAGTTCGACTACTCCCAGACTCAAGTCGTCTACGAGGCAAACGGGGTTACCGTGACCGCCTTCCCGGTCGTCCACGCGCTTTCCGGCGCCGTTGGGTACCGGATCGACTTCGGTGAGGTCACGGTCGTTCATTCAGGGGACACCCGCCCGGGCTGGCCGCTCGTCCGGGCTTGTGAGGGTGGGACCGTCGATCTGCTCATTCACGAGTGCTTCCCCCCGGCCGAGGCAATCGCGGCTTCGATGGACGTGCCGATCGAGCGTGCCCGGGTGATCCTGAATCAGGCCCACACCTCACCCCGGGGTGCCGGCAAGGTATTCGGCCTGGTCCGACCACGGATGGCCGGTCTCTGGCACACGGTCGTGACCCCGGCCGGGACCCGGATGTTGTTCGAGGAACTTCGCAAGGTCTATGACGGCCCGGTTGTGCAGACCCAGGATCTGACCGTCTTCAACGTGACCGCCGATGCCGTGGTTGCTCGCCAGGCAGAGGTCGATCCCCAGCCCCAGCCCGTTCCGGGCAAGCCGAGGTCTGAACCGGAGGCCCGGCCGCCGTCCCAGCCCGAGTGGTGGGCTGACGCCCTGATCCCACTGGATGACGTCGATTCACTTCCCTGAGGGCCCGCCCACCGCTCAGTCAAGGCATCAGGCGCAAGAGCTTCACGAGGATTGAAGCCACCGACAGGAAAAAGCCGATAGCAGCGCCTTCGTGATCTCGAGGCTGCGAAATCAAAGGTCACAGGTTCGAATCCTGTCGGGCGCGCTCTTGTCCCTGCCTCCGTATCTGTGTGTTAGGGTCGGGCGCTATGAAGCTTGCGAGGGGGATGTTTCGTGTTTTGGCTGCTGCCATCGTCCTGACGGCCGCGTTCTCGCTGCCGGTATCAGGAGCCACTGCCAGCGATACGTTCTTTCTGAAGAACCAGTCGAAGACGGCTCTCCTGCAGGGACTCTCCCTGTGGGGAAAGGGAAACACGATGGCTGCCGAATGCCGGACCGGTCCTTTCCCGGGTCCCACCTTGACTGCCTTCACTTTCAATCCCGGCGATTCGGGCTCAATCACCCTGACCCAGGATCCGTTCTCGGACTGCCTGCCCGGGATCAACCCGCTGATCCAGAACGAGATCCAGGGACCTGGACTAAACGGAGCCTGGGTCTGGATCCCGGTTGACCCGTTAATCGGTGACGCGCATCTGACCTGCTCGCTTCTGGCACAGCAAGGGCCCAACTACATCCAGTCGAGCGTCGACGGGCTCACCTGCACCATCACCGATGTAGGCAACTCCACGTCGGGCACCTTCGGTTCGTCGGTTGCACCGCTGCGAAGAGGGAAGGCCGTCGCATACGTCCAGCACTTCCCGAACTCCAGGAGCAAACTCCAGTCTCGCGCCGACTACACCGTTGTCCTGAGGACGGCAATGGGTGCGATCCTGGGCAGGGAGAAGGTGACCGTGAACGCCGGCAAGCCGAAGCGGGTGCGTGTGCCGGTGACGAAGGCGATCCGCAGGCTGGTAAAGAAGAACGGCTTCGCCAGGGTCAAGGCGACCATCAGGCGCGCCGACGGCAAGCGGGGGTCCGGTGATCGCACCACCCTCACAGTCACGCGCGACTCCAAGAACGTTCCGTTCTGAGCGAGGCGCCCGTCCTGTATCGCTGAAGGGGTGGGCCAGCCCGGCTAGGGTTGAGTCATGAGCGAAGTGGTGGTTACGGCGATTCTGAAGGTGAAGGAAGGCAGGATCGACGAGGCGATTGCGGGGTTCAAACCTGTGATCGAGGGCACCCACACCGAACACGGGTGCATTTCCTATGCGCTACACCTCGACAAGTCCGATCCGGACACCCTCGTCCTGATCGAGCGTTGGCGGTCGCAGGAAGACCTCGATTCGCACTTCTCCCAGCCGCACATGGCCGCCCTCGGAAACCTTGCCTCTGAAGTCCTCGCCGAACCGCCGCGGGTGATCTTCTGTTCTCCCCTGCCGCTCGGCGATCCGGACAAAGGGGCGCTCTAGAAGGCTTTCAGGCGGTCGAGACTGCCCGCTCGGGAGGAACAGCCTCGGACGCTCATCCTGCGGTTGGCATGCAGTCGGCCCCGCAAACCCAGCGGCCTTTGCGAGCAGTCCATTTCCAGCGCTCGTGATGTTCCCGGTTGAACTGGCCGAGGAAGTCAGGCGAGAGGGCGGCGGGGCCGGACCGCTCGAGCCGGGACCGGGCAGCCCCGGCTGAACTGAAGGTGCCGCCGGCCGGTCAGCGGGCGGTGAGGACAGTTTCGCCGCCCAGGGCCGGTGTCGCGGTGATCGCCCGGCGGACGGTCGCTTCCGGGCCTTCCGTGCCAGCCGAAACCTCGGCCACGCGGAGCAGCTCCCTCAGGACGATCGCCATCTCCATCTGCGCGAAGCTTGCGCCGACGCAGCGTCTCCGGCCACCGCCGAAAGGGATCCAGGTGTAGGTGCCCGGATCCTCCTCCAGGAAGCGTTCGGGCCGGAAGGCGTAGGGCTCCGGGTAGATGTCCGGGTCGTGCTGGACCAGCCAGGCGCTCGGCAGCAGGTGAACTCTCGGTTCGTAGAAAACACCGCCGACCTCGATCGGCTTCTTGACGGTCCTGGGAGCGGCGTTCAGGAGGACGGGTCGCAGTCTGAGGCTTTCCCGGATCACGGCTGTCATGTACGGCTCGCCGTCACCCTCGTCCACGGCCTTGACCAGCCGGTCGAGCGCTTCCGGGTTCCTGGTCAGGCGCTCCAGCGACCAGGCTAGCTGCGTCGCGGTGGTCTCGTGGCCCGCGACCAGAAGTGTCATGAGTTCATCGTGGATCTCCACGTCCGCCATCGGAGATCCGTCTTCGTGCCTGGCCGCGATCAGCGAGTTGATGATCTCGCTTCCGCCCTGGTCGCCCTGCTCGCGCCGGTCGTTGATCTCGGCGTAGATCAGCTCGTCGGCCCGGGCCCTGACGCGAAGGAAGCGCCCCCAGGGGCCGCGGCCGAAAGGTGCCCGCCTCGCCGGCGGCAGGAGGCTGAGGGGATTCATCCCGAAATCGAGCATCTCGGTGAGTGCCACCCGCAGGTCATCAAGCCTCGGGTGCCCGCGCAGGCCGAACACGGCAGCGAGGATCACCTCAAGGGTCAGGCTCTGCATGCGGGGATGGATCGGAACGGAATGACCGCGCGGCCAGCCCTGCATCTGTTCACGGGCCACCTCGGCGATCATCGACTCCAGGCCCCGCATCCGCTCACCGTGGAAGGCCGGCAGAACTAGCTTTCGCTGGCTCATGTGAGCGCCCTCGTCGAGCAGGAGGATCGAGTTGGGTCCGACGATAGGCTCGAGAATCCGTGTTCCCTCCCCCGGGTGGAGTACGTCGGGCGGGGCGGTGAAGACCTGTTTCAGCTCCTCGGGATCCGAGATCACGATGAAGGGGTCCTGAGCGGCCAGCCTCACCGTGAAGCGCTTGCCGAAACGCCTCCGGCAGCGGTCCAGGAACCCGGTCGGCCTGGTCCACCAGCCAGCCGTCTGCATAACCCGGGGCATGCGGGGTCCGGGTGGAAGGTCTGGCTTCGCGTTCCGGTTCACTCGCATGACGCTAGCGCGACCGGCGCTCGGGGTCCAGCCGGGCGGTAACCGGTGAAGCGAGCCGTGGGGTCCGCGATCGGCCGATAGGGTCCGGCGCGTGCAAGCCAGGCCAGCCGAAACGGTGTTGATCGGGGCCGGAATCCACGGGGTATCGGTGGCCCTCGCACTGGCCGCGCGGGGCCGGCGAAGCGTGCTGCTGGAAGCCGGGCCAGAGCCACTTGCTCGGGCGAGCCTGTTGAACGAAGGCAAGATCCACCTCGGCTTTGTGTACGCGCTGGACAAGAGCGGCGAAACCGCCAGGGCGATGGTCGAAGGGGCACTCGCCTTCGCCCCGCTGATCGAGCGGTGGTGCGGGGAGATCGACTGGGTTTCCGGGCGCTCGGAAGGCTTTGGATACGTGGTCATGGACGATGGCCTATCCAACGCCGACGAACTCGAGGCTCACTACGAAACCGTGCTGGCCGAGATCGCGAGAACCGGGGAAGAGCTTGGCACCAATTACCTCGGGGTAGACCTGGACGGGGCCCGGGTGACCCGCCGGAATGCTGCGATGCCGGGGATGCGGGAAGGTCTGTCAACCTGCTGGTTCGAGACGCCCGAGATGGCATTCGACCCCCGGGAGATATGCAGGGTGCTGGCCGGCGCGGTAGCCGACGAGCCGCTGGTTGAGGTGCTTACCGGTCGTCGGGTGACCGGTGTGGACCGGTCCCAGGGTGGCTACACCGTCTTGACCGAGTCGCCTGCCGGCGAGGTCAGCTTCATGGCCGAGCATGTGGTGAACTGCGCCTGGGAGGGCAGGCCGGCCCTTGATGCGATGGTGCTCGGGCCCGGACCGCAGGAGAATTTCCGGGTCAAGCACCGCGTCCTGGTCAGGGGCGGCGAGTCGAACCTTTCGCCTGTGACCCTCGTCCAGGGTCCTTTCGGGGACGTCGTGCCCTGGCCCAACGGTGACGTCTACATCAGCTGGTACCCGGACGCGCGCACCCATTTCGGTAACCGTCCCGCAGAAAGAGCGGAGGCGGACCGGGAGGTTGCGGGCAGGGTTCACCGGCGGATCGCCGGCCTCTTTCCCGCGGTTGGAGAACACGAACTGGCCGGTTTCGGGCCCTGCTACATCCTCGCCCGAGGGAGTACCGACATAAACGATCCGGGCAGCGGACTTCACAAGCGGGCGGAAGCGAGCTTCGTGGAGGCTGACGGCTGGTGGTCGATCAGGTCCTCGAAGCTGACAACGGCCCCGCTGGCAGGCGAGCGTTGCGCGGCGGCGATCACCGGATCGGAAGTCCAGGTTTGAACACGGAGAACCCGCGCCTGACCATCGGGATACCCATTCACGGAGGGGAGAGGTGGCTCGACGGGGTAACCAGCAACGTTTCGAGGGTTCCGCCCTGGAGCCGGGTCGTGATCAGCGACGCCTCCCATCTCGACAACGCGGCTGCGGTACTCACCGAGACCTACCGCGATGACCCCAATGTTGAAGTCGTCTCCCGGCCGGGCACCCTCAACTGGGTCGAGCACGCCAACCTGCTCCTCGACGAGGCCGGGACCGAGTACTTCTGCTGGTTGCCGCAGGATGACCTGGTTTCGCCGGCGGATTACTTCACGTTGCTGGTCGATGCCCTTGACAGCAGACCCGACTGCGTCCTGGCCTTCCCCACCGTCCTCCGGAAGGCGACCACCGGCCGGTTGCGGAGGAAACCGATCGGCGAGGTGGCCTACGGATCGCCACCGATCGAGCTCGGGCAACGGCCACCCGAACAGGAGGCGGTACGGATGCTCAATGAGTGGAACATGGCTCTCTTCTGCTGGCGGGGCGTCTTTCACCGGGACATGGCGAGACCCATCCCGGAGACAGACGATTGCGCTGACCTGATCTGGACGTTCTCGATGGCCCTGGCGGGGCATTTCGCCCAGGTTGACGAGGCCCGTTACCTGAAGCGCTTTCATCGCGGTAGCGGCGTCGACACGATGGGCTGGCGTGGCATGTCATCTGCGATGGATCTCTATCGGCTCGAGATCGAGGCCAGGCTGGGACGGAACTCAGCCGAAACCAGGCAGGTTCTTGCCGAAGTTCGCCGGTATCTGGACCGGCATCGCCTGATCCAGCTGGCCGGGTCCCTGCGTGGACTTGGAACCTTCGCCCTGAACCGGCCGCGCGCGGTACGCGAATGAGGCCGGGCCGGGCGGCCCGCTGATCACCAGCCGCCGGTTCCGGGCTCCCCTTTGACCGGCCCGGTTATCTCGGCCGTTATCCAGCCGCCGTAGAAGCCACCGGGCTGCGGCAGGACCTTCTCGCCGTCCAGGCTGCACTCGACCAGGGCGGGGTAGAAGGACACCCGGTCGGCCAGCTCCTCGAAGCCGGGAGAGGGTTCCCGGTAGGTCCAGGCTGCGCGGGAGATGACCCGGTCGGGAAGGGTGACGTCAAAGTAGGTTGCGGCACCCTTCCACTCGCACCAGGTGCCTCCACCGCCGGAGGGCTGGAGGAGACCCGGTTCGACATCACCGAAGGGGATGTAGATGACAGGGGCACCAGCCGTCTCACAGACCTTGACCGCGCTGTGGCTCGATGCGACCTCGATGCCGTCCGCCCGGACCAGCACCGTCCTCGGTTCCGGGCGCAGCTCGGGAGGGCGCGGGTAGTCCCAGACTGATTCGTAGGGGAGACCGTTCGGTGCGTTGCCCTTGCGGCGCTCCGGTTGCGGTCGTCCACGACTCCGGCCGAAAGCCATCACGTCTCCCTGCCGGCCGGTTGGCGTTCGGCGAGTCTTGCGATGCGGCCGGTAAAGAGGTCCACGACCGGAGCGTATGCCAGGGCGAGCGGGGACCAGGCCGTGCGCGTGGCCCGCACCGGCATGCTCAGCCTGCTGCCCTGCGGGGTGGGCTCGACCCGGTGTTCGACGATGATGCTCCCGACCTTCCAGGACCATGATCGGCCCGGCTCCACGGCAACTATTTCGGCTGCGACCTTCACGCCGCCGGTCAGGATCACCTTGCCCCTGGCTCCAGCCTCGACCTCCGGGTCACCCAGGCCTTCGGCGCCGCGGACGTAAAGCGACCACTCCGGCCACCGTGCCGGCCGGGCAATCAGATCCCAGACGCGATCCGGTGGCGCGCTGGTTTCCAGGACCTTCGCCACGATCGCCGGCCTCTCAGCCCTGCCGGCCGGTGGGGCGGGGGAAGGGCGGGGCGAGGCCGACCAGCCTCATCGTGAGCAGGGCGACGGCGATCGCAAAGAGAGGATCGAGGACCACGTCGGATGCGCCTTTCGCGAGGCCGTCGACGATGGTCGTCTCACCCAGGATCACCCGGGTGAGCCAGGCGAGACCTTCGCCGATCAGATAGCCACCGAGCTGCACGATCACGAGTATCCAGGCGACCAGCCAGAAGTCGCTCCTGACCAGCCGGAAACTCCTTGCGAACGAACTCCGGAAGCCGCGCTCCTCGAGTTCGACCACAGGGCCGACCAGCGAGAAGAAGATCAGGGCGAGAATGCCGGGAATGATCAGGAGAAGAAGCCCGATCAGCACGACGATCACATAGAGGATGTCGATCACGATCAGCTTGACGAACCGGATGTGGCCGACCATCCACCGGACCGAAGGGGGTTTCCCGTGATGGGCGTGGGTTAGTGAGAGACCGATCGCGCCGGCCAGGAAAACCTGGCCGAGGAGGCTGGTCGAGGAGATCGCCCCGGTCAGGGAGGCCACGAGCAGGGACTCGACCCAACCCTCCGCACCCGAGGACTCGATCGCGTTCTCGGCAACCGAGTCGAGCACGTCAAGGGGGATCAGGAGCAGCGCTGCGAGCGGAAGGATGTACATCCACCAGGCCCGGTAGGTCCGGAAGATCTGTTCGAAGACCTCCCCGATCCGACGGAAGAGCGGACCCTCCCGAGCAGGTTCTGTGGAGCTGCGCGGCACGCCCGGAAGATAACGACGCGGGGCCTGCCGGGGCTGGTCCGTAACAATCCCGCCGGGAGATCAGATGGTTCGAAGTCTCGACCGGCAGATAGAGGCCTGGAGCAACAAGTCCGTAAGGGACCAGTTCTCGCTGCTCTGGGACGAGGTGGAGCGGGAGGAAGTAAAGGTCATCTCCTGTTGGGAAGGTCGCGAGTGGTCCTCGAACTACGTGATTTCCGCGTCGCAACCGAGGCGACCCCTCCCCGGCCGGTGGTGGGCCTTCTGCTTCATCGACCCCGGCAGCGAGGAGCCGGCGGAATTCCTCCGCTCGGATGACAGCGAAGGAAAGGGAGCCGGGCCGCCCCTGACCGACGCGCGGTCGATCAGGCGGCTTCTGGAAGTTCCGGGAATCGACGATCGTCCCGAACTCTGCAGTCTCCTGATGACCCTCGGCGCGCGTCGCGACGAGATTGACGTTCCCTCGATCCTCCGGTTCACCGGTCACAGCGACCGGGTTGTCAGGTACGTCAGCCTCGGAGTTCTCTCGTGGCAGCCGTCGATCAGCAACGACCTGATCGCCCACCGGTTCGCAGACGAAACCGACCCCAGGGTTGCCGAACTCGCCCGCCGGTTTGCCAGCGGCCGGACCCGTCGCCGGACGAAGGCCTGATCAGGGGGCCGGCGGCGTGGCCGCCACGGCATCGGCGAAAGCGGTCGCGCGGAGTGACCCGAGCCCGGTCGCCAGGTCAAAGCCGGGCTGGGCCGCGCCGCCGGCCGGGCTCTGGCCGGACGGCGTGTTCGGCTTCTTCGATGCGGTTCCGACAGTTACGTCATAGAAGGTGTCCGCGTAGCCCGGGCCGCGGGCAAGCGAGTAGAGCAGCGGATTGATCGAACCGAGCGGCGGTCTGCCAGCCTCCTTCTCCTGCTGGACGGCGAGAGCGACCATCGCCGCGGTCAGGGGTGTCGCGGCACTGGTGCCGCCACCGCCACCCCAGCCGCCGGTCCCTTCCTGGAAGACCGAGATCCCGGGCTTGAAGGACGCCATTGCCGCAACGTCCGGAATCAGCCGCATCGGACTGCCCGGCTGCAGCGAGGGGGTGATGCCCGGTCCGGTCTGGAAAGGCGGCCTCGGCCAGAAGTGGCTCGGACCGCCACCGCTGCCCACGCCCTGTTTGGGCTCGCTCGCGTAGGTCGACCAGACCGGCTGGGAGTTGATCTGGTTGTTCTGGGCCAGACTGAGGTTCGTTCCCCCGACGGCGGTCACGAAACGGGAACTCGCCGGGAATGAAGTGCCGGGCCGGCTCGACTCGCATCCCTGGAAACCGAGGTCGCCGGAGGCGGCAAGGGCGGTGATCCCGAGCGTGGCGGCCTCCGCCAGCAGGCGGTTCGAGAGGTACTTCTCGGCCTTGGTGAAGCGGTACTCGCATACCCCGTCGCTGATCGAGAGGATGTCCGGAAGCTCGCCACCTTGCCTGGACGGATCGAGGGAACCGAGCATGAAGAGGATGAACGAGTTGCTGAAGTTCTGGTCCAGCGGCACGAAGATCGGGGTGATCTGTTCGAGGCGCGGCGCAATCGTCGCCAGTGCTTCGACGTCCAGGACGGTTTCGTCCGGGTCATCCTGGGTCGCGTTGACCCCTCCTGGCATTGCGAACTGGGTCACTTTCGGGACGGGCCGGTTGAAGCAGGCAGCCCAGGTCTTGAAGTCGCTGGTTCCGACCACGGCCGAACTGAGAGTGTTGATTCTCACTCCGGAACCGTCCAGACCCCGGCTATGAAGCTCGTCGACCTCGTAGGCGGTGTTCAGCTGGTTCGGAGTGAGCGCTTTCGACTTCAGTGCTCCGCCGCAACCCTCCGGGGTGCCGGAACGGGGATTGGCCGACCGGGGCGGGCTAGGCGCAGGACCCTGGGGAAAGATCTCGCCGACCGACACCTGCTTGATTGCCCACTTGTAGCCGGCGGGACGGCACGGTTTCCCCGGGATCTTCGGTCCGGCGCAGAACAGCCGCTTTGCTGCGGCGGGGGTCATCACGGCCAGCGCCACGGTCTGGCTCGGATTCAGGCTGACCCGCCGGACCCCGTTCTTCTCTCTGAGGGAAAGGACCTTCTGACGCACCTTGGGGCCGGCACCGAACTGCTGGCGGAACTCGGCCTGGGTGAGGAACTTCCGATACCGCGCGCCGGGGAAGGCGATCTTCTGGGCGGCGGCGAGCGCGTTGCCCCTTCCTGGCAGGCCCATGACCACGACCCGCAGCATCTTCTGCCTGCCGGCCGATGGTCCGGCATCAGTTGGCGTCCCAGTTGACGGGCCGGCGGAGGCAACACCCGCACCAGCCAGCAGGCCGGCAAGCGCAACGAGGAGTGTGAGTCTGAATCTCCGTCCCATCGGCAGCCATCTTCTCACCTCTGCCACCGGTCGGTGTAGTTTTCGCCCGTGTCCCCGACTCCGTCGCTCAGGGTTTCAGTCGCCGTGGCCTTGCTCGCCCTGTCTGGCGCCTGGAACGCCGGCAACGTCGGGCCCGTGGCTTCCCAGCTTGCCTCCGAGTTCGATATTTCACTGGCCGTCGTGGGGGCCCTCGCCGGAACGCTGTTCTTTGGTGCCAATGTGATCGGCCTCATTTTCGCGGCCCAGATCGGAGAGGCCGTCGGACTGGTCAAGGGGCTCAGGTACGCGTGCCTGCTGGTGGTTGCCGGCAACCTGGTCTTCGCTATCACCCCGGTTTTCGCCGGTCTGGCAGTGGGCCGGATCCTGCCCGGTCTCGGATTCGCGCTGACCACCACGGTCGGGATCGTCTGGGCCCGCGCCGAGGGTGGCGTGAAGCTCGTGGGGCTGTTCGGCGCGTCGATCCAGCTGGGCATCGCGCTGTCCCTCCTGCTGGGAAGCGTGCTCTTCGACCTGGGTGTCGACTGGCGGGTCGGGTTCCTTGTCAGCGCGGCACTGGGCGCTGCCGCGATGGCCGCTATCCCCGGTGACGCCACGGCGCCCCCGCTGCCCGAGAGGCGCTCGGGCGGCTTCCTTCGGCTCGCTTTCCGCCACGCGCGCGTGTACCGGCTGAGTCTGCTCTTCCTTTCGATCTACGGGGTGCCGATGATTCTCGGGGCCTGGATGATCGAGTATCTGTCCAGCGAGGGAGATGTGTCGAAGACCGTGGCCGGTCTCGCTTCATTCCTTCTCTTCGGTCTCTCTGCGGCGATGCGTATGGCCGGCGCCGACCTGAAAGCCAGAGGCTGGACCCATCAGGTTCTCTGCGGATCACTCGGTCTCGCGGCCGCCGGTCTGGCGGCCATCGCTGTCGACCCGGTCGCCGGTGCCGCCTTCCTGGCTGCGGTCCTGCTGGCGGTCGGCTTCGGCCTGCCATACGGGACCGCACTCACCGAAGCCCAGGACATGTACCCGGAGGAGCCGGCGGAGCCGCTGGCACTCATGACCCTGGTCGCGTTGCTGCTCCCGATCTTCGTAATCCCCCTGGTCGGGCACTCGATCTCCCAGGATGCCGGCGATGTTGCGTTTGGAATCCTCGCCCTGTTCCTGGTGCTGGCAACCGTCTTCAACCTGAAGCGCTCCGGTTACCCGCTGAACGACTGAGCGGACCGGAATATGCTCCATGAATGGAGCCCAACGCGAGTCTTGAATCTGCTGGTTCAAAGGTCGAGCCCGGAACGCCCGGCGACGGTCTGATCCTCAACCCGAAGACCTGGTCGGCCCCCCATCTGGAGGCGGCCGACGAGGACCGTCTCAAGAAGATGATCGAGTGGTTCGAGAACCGGGGGCTGAAGCAGCTGAAGGACGACGACCGGGAGAACCGCTGGTACTCGGACTTCCTGGAGATGCAGGCGGACCTCGGAATCTTCAAGACCTTTCTGACCCCTGCCCGTGACTCGGGAGGTGACCCGGAGCGCCGCTGGGACACGACCCGGATCTGCGAGTTCAACGAGCTGTCAGGCTTCTACGGGCTGCCCTACTGGTACACGTGGCAGGTTTCGATCCTCGGCCTGGGGCCGATCTTCCAGTCGGAGAACGAGGCAGCGAGGAAGAAGGCGGCGGACGAACTCGCCAAGGGCTCCATTTTTGCCTTCGGGCTCTCCGAGCGCGCCCACGGCGCCGACATCTACTCGACCGACATGGTCCTGACCCCGGCCGGAAACGACGGGGCGGGGGAGACGTACACAGCGACCGGGGGCAAGTACTACATCGGCAACGGAAACGAGGCGGCGATGGTTTCCGTCTTCGGCCGGGTTGACGGGATCGAGGGTCCCGAGGGTTACGCCTTCTTCGCCGCCAACTCGAAGCACTCCAATTACGAGCTGGTCCGCAATGTCGTCAACTCCTCGAACTACGTTTCGCAGTTCAACCTGAACGCCTACCCGGTCGAGTCGGCCGATGTCCTCCACAGGGGACCCGGCGCTTTCGACGCGGCCCTGAACACGGTCAACATCGGCAAGTTCAACCTCGGCTTCGCGTCGATCGGGATCTGCGAGCACGCCTTTTGGGAGGCGATCACCCACGCCGACAACCGGGTGCTCTACGGGATGAAGGTGACCGACTTCCCGCAGGTCCGGCAGGCGTTCACCGATGCCTTTGCCCGCACGGCGGCGATGAAGCTCTTCGCCTGGAGGGCCGTCGATTACTTCCGTTCCGCTTCGCCCGAGGACCGGCGCTACCTGCTCTTCAACCCGCTGACCAAGATGAAGGTGACCACCGAGGGCGAGAGGGTGATCGACCTGCTCTGGGACGTGATCGCCGCCAAGGGATTCGAGCGGGACATGTGGTTCGAGATGGCAGCCCGCGACATTCGTGCGCTGCCCAAGCTTGAGGGGACGGTCCACGTGAACATGGCACTGGTCCTCAAGTTCATGGCCTCCTACCTGTTCAACCCAGATCCGGACCTGGCCGCCCCCGACCGCAGGCAGGATCCCGGGGATGACGAGTTCCTGTTCCGCCAGGGTCCCGCCAGGGGTCTCGGGAAGATCCGCTTCAGTCCCTGGCGCGACTCGTACGAGCCTTTCGCGGGCGTTCCCAACGTGGCCCGCTTCATGGAACTCGCCGAGTCATTCAAGGAACTCCTGATCGAGGCCGGACCCGATGAGGCGCAGCAGAAGGATCTCGACTTCCTGCTCACCCTCGGAGAGATCTTCACCCTGATCCCCTACGGCCAGCTGATCTGCGAGCAGGCCTCCCTGATCGGTTTGCCTGAAGACACGCTCGACCAGATCTTCGACGTGATGATCCGCGACTTCTCGCTCTATGCGGCCCAGCTTCACGGCAAGACCTCCTCGACCGAGGCCCAGCAGGACTGGGCCCGAGGTGCGATCACCAAGCCGGTCGCGGATGCCACGCGCTTCGAGTCGGTCTGGGCCAAGACCCGTGCCCTGGCCGGCGGCTACGAGATGGGTGCCTGAACGCGGTCCACGGCGACCGCTGAAAGGATGCATCCATGCAGAGGATGAGATTCGTAAAGGACTTCGATCTGCCGCCTGAAGTGGTTTTCGAGTACTTCGCCGAGCACGAGAACCTGGGAATTGCCCTCGGGGCGACGGTCACCCGCCTGAGTGACGGCTCGGACGGTACGAGGAACGGAGTCGGTTCGGTCCGGCGCCTCAAGCCCCCGGGACCGGTGCCGGCTTTCGAGGAGACGGTCACCGCCTTCGAGCCGAATGAACTGATCGAGTACGAGGTGACCAAAGGCACGCCCCTGAACCACCATCACGGCGAGATCCACTTCGCGCCGAAGGATTCGGGAACACGCATCGAGTGGAAGATCGAGATCGGCACCGCCCTCCCCGGCCTTGACTTCGTGATCGCGAAGCTCCTGGTCCGGAACATCGGCGGCGGCCTCGACCGAATGGTGATCCCGGTCTGATCCCCGCCGTTTCTCGGTCGCTTGCGTTGCCTCGGTCGAAGTGACAGACTCGCGGCAGACCCTGAAACCCGTCGGAGGAGCCGCATGATGTTCAGGAAGGTCCTGCTGGTCGCCGCAGTAGCCGGATTCTCGACTTTCGTTCCGGCTGCCACGGCCGGCGCCGAAACGAGAACCCTGGTCGGATCCGTGTCAGGTCACCCAGGCTCGAAGCTGATCGTGAAGATCCAGCGGCTCGGCGGCAGCCCGTTCCGGGTCACCAGCTTCGAGTTTCGCCGCCTCAACTTTTCCTGCTTCGGTGACACCCCCGACGGCAAGATCAGTGGCAAGGTCGGCAGGATGAAGATCGAGAAGCAGAGCAACCCCTTCGATCCGGCCAGGCAGGGTCACGTCTACTTCTCGGGACGGACCCAGACCACACTGGACAAACGGATAGGGGTCTTTATCACCGGCGTGACAGACCGGAAGGCGAAGACGACGAGGGGCAACCTGGGCATCTCCTTCGGGGACGGCTGCTCGGCCGACTCGGGGTCCGGGTTCTCGAAGTTCTCCGCGAGGCGCTAGCCGCCGGCCCGGCTCAGCGCGTCCGGGGTGCCCTGGCCCGGATCTCGTCCAGGAGCCGCTGGGCGAGTTCCTGATCGTCCTCCCCGGGGCGCGGCTGGCCGCCCTCGGGTTCGAAGAACTCGATCGTCACCTGCGGGCGCTTCGGGAAGCGCTTGAGATCGGTGCCGCCGGTGACGGCAACCAGCAGGACCGGGACCCCGGGGCAGGCCCGGGCGAGTCGGGAGACCCCACGGCGGGCCCTGAGATTGGTGCCACGGGAGAGGGTGCCCTCGGGGAAGATCCCGATCATCTCGCCGCGCCCCAGGGCCTCGACCGCGTTTTCCAGCGCCTCGGTATCGCTTTCGCCCCGCCGGATCGAGATCTGGTCAGCCGTATCGAGAATCCCCGCGAGCGGCTTGAACTTCCAGAGCGTGTGCTTGGCGAGGAACCGAAGTTGTCTCTCGCGCCACATCATCGCCTCGATGATCGCCAGCGGGTCGAGCCAGGAATCATGATTGGAGACGATCAGGGCGGCACCCTTTCGGGGCAGGTTCTCGAGGCCCTTGACCCGCAGCCTCGCCCACCAGCGGAGCGGCCTCAGGATGAGCCGGATCGTCTGGTAGAGCTTCCACCCACGGCGCTCCGACACCGCGACGGTCACGTCTTCCGGCGTGACGAATTCTTCAGCGGTGGTGGTCCTCAAGCCGGGTTCACGATGCCTGGACGTTTCATGAACACACGACTCTAGAGCCTGTGGCTTGGAAGACTCGACTGTTCTTGGAATTCGCCCCGATCGGGTGAATCCGGTGCTTCAGGGGCCGTTCAGACCTTGGGCATGAGCCTGCGCACCAGCGGGCTGGTGAACAGGCGGTACGGGTCGAGACGGTCGAGCCTTGCGATGTCCGCATTCCAGGTGCTCTGGCGGGCGCCGCGACGGCGAAACGATGCGGGCACCCGGCGCCTGAACATCACCGGGTCGGTCCAGGCCCCTCCAGATCCATAGCCCCAGCCCTTCGACCACTCCGGGCGAACCAGCGCGTAGGGAGCGTAGTTCCTGTAGATCCAGTTCTCGGTCTCGCGGTAGAACCGGTTCAGGTCCCCTGTGCCGGGGATTGTGAGGATGTCGAACCAGACCGCCACGCCAAGCTCCGGGCGATCCGTACGCGGCCGGACCGCGGAAAGTGAAACCGGCTGGGCTCCCCGGACCCCGGAATGGGCCGGGTGGTCCAGCCCTGTCACGCGGATCTCGACCGGCATGTTGCTGGGAAACGATCCCTTCGCGCGGTACTCGTCCATGTGCTTCTGGTGGTAGGCCGTGAACTCGCTGATCACTCGCTGGACGTCACGGCGGCGGCAGTGGACCGCGTATCCGTTTGCCGTGACCCGCAGGGTCGAGGGCTTCACGTAGAGCTGCAGGTTCTTCGACTTCCCCCAGATGTCGTAGGCATCCCCGGAGGCGAGTCCCGCCTTGGTCGCATTCAGCTGGAGCTGGCCGAAGGACGGGGTGATCGACGGGTCGTTCAGGAGCATCTGCTTCGTCGCGTCGTTGACGGCATCCGGGAGGTTGTCCGAAAACGCGTAGTTGTAGGGGGAGTCGACCTTCCGGGAGGCGGCGGGCTTCGTCCTGCTGACGCTCCAGACTTTCAGCCAGACCTCCGTGGTGAACGGATACCAGATCGCTTCCGCCCTGCCCGCATCCCTGAGGAACGAGTCGAAGGTCCTGGTTTCCGGTCCCGCAGAGGACGGCTTCGCAAACAGCTCGTCTACCGTCAGGTCCGTGTAGCTGACGCAGCGCAGGTTCTGGTCACGTCCGACCCTCATCTCGACCGAGGTGACGAACGCCCGCCCGACATGTGCGAGGAGCGGTCCGATCTCCGGATCGCTTCTCTCGAACCGCTTCAGTTCGTAGCGGCGACTCCTCCGGTTCCAGGCCACAGCGGTGAGGGCGGTGACCAGGTTGCTGAGGGTGCCGAAAGTGTGTCCATCGAGCCTTCGCTCGCCGTCGGCGGGTATCGCGGTGCCGTGCGCGTCGATCGCCAGCGCCCCGGCGATCGTTATGTCGCCGGGGGCCGGCGCGGCGGTCACTCCGAGGTCGCGGGAAGAGGCGAACTCGAGGAAGCTGTCCATCAGGACCCCGGCTCCGGCGCGAATGGTGGCCGGCTGATTCGAGGTGAGGCTGATCTGGTCAAGGTGGCTTGTGTCGACCATGATCGCCTTGCTTCGGCAACTCATTCCCGGGGCGACGGAAAGCGGCGACCAGCCGTGCATCTGGCCCCGGGGCCGGACCCTGAAACCTTCGCCCGCAGCCCAGTTGACGACCTTGAGGACCTCGCGGGCGTTGCGGGGCGCGCAGGACCAGAGCGGCTCGACGATTATCTCCTGGGCCCAGTTGGTGAAGGCCTGCTGGTAAAGCTCGATGCCCTCGGGGAAACCGCGGGGCGGGGAACAGCCGGGAGCTGCCGCGGAGGGTTCGACCCTGAAGGCGGGGGACAGGCCGAGGGCAGCGAAGGCGACGGCGCCGCGCCCGATCAGCGCACGCCTTGTCAGCGGTTTCCCGCGGGTGTGCTCCCCATCTCCCTGTGCCACGGGTCGCAGTCTAGCTGCCGGTGGGGACCGGATACGTCAGCCGAGCTCGAGGGTGGTGATCCCGAAAATCCGGTCGAGCGGGAGCGCGGGTGCTTCTCCCCGGTACATCCTTGTGGTCTCGAAACTTCGGGACATTCCGAGTGAATCGACCAGGCTCATCGCTGCCTGATTGGGCTGGGGGATGTCAACCGCTACGGGCCCTTCGAGGCCGTCCGCAAGGGCGAGGATCATCTGCCTGGCCAGATCCGCTTCCGAGGTGAAGACCGGTCCGATCCGGTGTCCGGCAGTCGTCCTGCGGGAGGCCGCGAAGCCCGCGATTCCCGCACCGTCGAGGGCGACGACCGAGTTGCGTCCCTCTCCTTCCATCCAGCCCTCCAGGAACGCGGGGCGGGGCCCGAAGAAGTGCCGGGCATCGAACTCGACCAGGGCATCGAAGTCCACGGAGCCGGCAGGAACGACGCCTGAATCCCCGTCCGGAGCCGGAAGCAGCCCAGCCTCGACCGAGTAACGGGCGTTCCCGTAGGCGGGCACGAATCCGTCCGAGGCGTAGGTCGCAACCTGTTCCGGCACGGCGTCGAGACCAAGTGTCACGCCCTCGTAGCGACCAAGAACGTCGTCCCAGAGCCGGCGGCCGAACCCGCGGCCGCGAAAGCCGGCGGCAACGATGTAGAGGCCGACGAAGGCCACGTCCGGTGAACCGTGGACCGCCGAGATGGTGGCGACCGTTTCGTCACCGATCCTCCCCCGGAAGAAGCCATCGGGGTCGGCCGCGAAGAAAGGTCCTGCGTCGGAGGTCCCCGGTTGCCACCCTTCCGACTCGGCCCAGGCCATCGCCTCGGTGACGCCTTCCAGGTCCATGGGCTCGATCCGCATCTCGCTCATGGCCGGAATGATCGCCGATTCGGCCGGCTCAACCCTGTTCCGCGGCCACCGCCCCGCCTGAGGCGCGCCCGCGGCTCACCTTCCGGGGCTTCCGGGTCCCGAAGATCCGGTAGGCCAGCAGACCCAGCGCCGGGATCGAAGAGATCGCGACCGGCAGCCAGAGCCAGACTTCACCGACGTCGGTTCCGGCGCCGAAGGTGTGGGCGAGGCCGAGCAGCCAGAACAGGGCGATGAACCGGTGGGCGACCCTCCACCTGGCCGGGCCGATCCACTTCCGGACGTAGTAGCTCAGGCCGAGCAGGATCAGTCCGTATCCGGCGATGATTCCGATGCCGGTCCACAAGGGCTGGTAGTCCATGACGAAAGGCACGGAAATGCCGACCACTCCCGGATCAAGCCAGGGGTCGCCGATCAGCAGCAGGCCGTGGGCGGCGACCAGCATGATCGTCGCGATGGACAGGGCTTCATGGACCGGCTTGAGTTCGAGCGACCGTCGCAGGCGGGCGAAGGGCATGTCCCGGCCGCTGAGCAGTCCGACACTGACCGACAGGCCAGCCAGAACGATCGCCGCGATACCGGCGCCCCGGCTGAGGATCCAGAAGATCTGAAGTCCGCTGCTCATCGGTTTGACTCCTTCACAGGACCAAAGGTCCGAAGCTCATTGTTTTCGGTGACGATCGCTCCGCCGTCCGGCAGCCACTCGGAAGCGTTTTCGGGCCCCGACAGGAGGGCGGCCTTGGCCCTTATCTCCGCCTCGGCCGCGGTCGGTGCCACGGCGCTCACCTGGAGGAGTCCGGTGTCCGCGGGCTCGCCGGTGCGGGGATCGATCAGGTGATGGGAGCGACCCGAGCCGCCTTCCCAGGATCGCCTGGTGATGCCGCTCGTGGCGACGGAACCGGCGGGGGCCGTGAACTCGGCGATGACCGTGCCGGTTCCGTCGGGTGAAGTTATGTCGATCCGGCGGGGAGCCCTGCTGGTGCCGCCGAACCTGAGGTCGCCTGCGCAGACGATGCCCCAGGTGACGAAACCACCCAGATGCTCGGCGACCAGATCGGCTGCGAGGCCCTTGCCGAGCCCGCCGGAGTCCAGCCTCAGGCCCGGAGGCCTGGTTACCGAAGATGCGGCGAGGTCCACGCTTACGTCCGACCAGGCTCCATTGACCGGTTCCGCCGGGGCGGTGCCAACCGGCTTCATGGATGCCGGAAGGCCGGCATCCGGGTCGATCGATTCCACATAGCCGGCCCGCTCGACCTGATCGAGAAGGGTCGCATCGACCAGGCCACCCGTCTGCTCACCGGCATGGCGGACCAGTTGGGCGAACCGCATCATCAGGCGGCTCGCGGGGACCGAGGTGCGGGGATCGTCATTGAGCCGGCACAGCTCGCTGTCCGGCTCGAAACGGGTCAGCCGGTCGTGAAGGTCGTGGATGATCGCTTCGGCTTCGGCTACTGCCCGATCCGAGCCTTCGCCTTCTGCCTGAATCGAGATCTGGCCTCCGAGTGACCGGAAGCTGGTTGAAGTGAGCAGGGCCGTCATGACTGGCTGCTGGTCATCGGAGCGGGGCTGGAACCGGAGAAGACCGAGGTGATCGAACCGCCGTCATCCTCGCCGTCGTCATCGTCGTCGGCGAAAGCCGAGACGGCCTGGTCGACGATCGCGGCACCGATCGCGCCCTGGATGCTCGTGCCCTCGTCGCTGCGGGTCACGGAAGCGGTGGCCGTCGTGCTCGTGTTGGCGAGCTGCTGCTGTTGCTGCTCGAGCGAGCGGTAGAGGACCAGTCCGGTGAAAAGTGCCACGAGCATCACGGCACCGGTTGCGACCCGACGGCGGATGTTGCTGATCCGCAGGCGCCGGGCCTGTCGCTTTGCTTCTGCCAGTTCCTTCTTGCTCAGTTCTTCCATCATGGGACAGATCCTGATGCCCGCAGCTTGGGCTTCCGTGAGCCGAAGATGAGAATTCTCTTACGGGTGCTGGCCCCTTAAATGAACCTGCCGGCACGGGGCCGGCAGGTTCGGGGACCAGGTCTGTCGGGAGGGCTCAGGACTGGCCGGACCCCATCGGGGCCGGCTGGTCCCCGCGATCGGAAGGGGGCTGGTATCCGGGAGGCATCATGCCCTCCTCGTAGCGGTCGTCGTACTCGCCACGATCGTCGCTCTCGTCTTCGTAGCTGTCGTCGTGGTCGTAATCGTCGCCTTCGTGGTCGTCGTCATCGCCGTCATGGGACCAGCCAGGTCCGCCCTCGTGGAAACCACCAGGGCCGCCACCGGGCATCCCGGGACCGCCGGGCATCCCGGGAATCCCACCCGGCTGGCCGGGACCGCCGGGCGGCGGGGTTACGAATGAAGCCCGCTCGGCATCCGAGTCATGATCTTCCAGGGCGCTGTACAGGATCATTCCGGAGAAGAAGGCAGCTGCCACCGCCCCGGCGACAGCGATCCTCCTGCCGGTCCTGCCGAGGTTGAATCGACCCGACCCGGGCGACCCGGGGGCGTCTGTCTCCGCCTCCTGCTCCGACGGTGCCGCAGCGACACCCGCTTCCGCGCTCTCCTCGGGTGAGCTGTCGGTGGCCATCACCTCTGTGGTCTCTTCGGATGAACCTTCGGGGGTTGGCTTCTTGCTTTCTTCTTCCGGTTTGTTCCGGTCTTCTGGTGTGTCAGTCATGCCGGAACCCTCCAATCCACGTCTTGGGGCCCTGTGAGAGCGGCGTGAGAGTTCTCTAATCCGGCGTTTCCGGACCCGATTCACAGCTACGATCGGCGGCGATGCGCATCCTCGTAGTGGAAGACGAACGGGCAATCGCCGACTTCATTTCCCGCGGACTCGAGTCCGAGGGCTACGCCGTGACTTGGGTCTCGGACGGGGTCGAGGGGGAAGCCCTGGCCCGCACCGGAAGGTTCGACCTGATCCTCCTCGACATCATGTTGCCCGGAAAGAATGGTCTGGAGGTGCTCGGATCGCTTCGCCGCGAGGACAGCGAAACCCCGGTCATCCTCCTCACCGCCAAGGGCGAGGTGCCAGACCGGGTCGCCGGGCTTGATGCCGGGGCGACCGATTACATCCCGAAGCCCTTTGCCTTCGAGGAACTCGTCGCAAGGATCCGCGCCCACCTGAGGACTCCCGGCCAGGGTGCCTCGACCGAGCTGAAGGTCGGCGACATCGAGATGAACCTGCTCAAGCGGACGGTAACCCGGCAGGGGAACAGCGTGGCACTGTCGGCGCGGGAGTTCGACCTGCTCGCTTTCCTGATGCGCCATCCCGGTCAGGTGCTGTCCAAGGAACAGCTCCTGAACGGCGTGTGGGGTTACGACTACGACCCGGGCACCAACATCGTCGGGGTCTACATCGCCTACCTGCGTCGCAAGCTCGCCATCGACGGAAGCCCCGATCCGATCGAGACCCTGCGGTCAGTCGGCTACAGGCTGGTTGACGGGCAGTGAGGATTCCCCGTCCAGGCCTTCGGGGCAAACTCGCCCTTTCGATCGCGCTCGTCCTTCTGGCGGCTCTTGGCATCACCTACCTGGCGGTGTACCGCGGAACCGGGTCAGAACTGGAGAGCCGGACCGAAGCAGACCTCCAGCGTGAGACCGAACGGATCGCCCTTCAGCTCGGGGGCGGAGGACCGGACACTCCGATCGGGTACACCGCAAGAGCCGAGGCGATAACCGCAGCAGAGAACTTCGGTCCCAGCGCCCGGGTGATCTCGATCTCGATCGACGGCGGTGGTACTGCCACCAACCAGCCTGACCTGATCCGCCCGATTCCCGAGGACCTCGGGGACGGTGGGCCCCACGGGGAAGGCGGAGAGGATGACGATTCCCGTCACGAGCACGAGGAAAGGCTGGAGGAATCGGAACGGATCCTGCGCTCGGAGCCGGGGTTCTCCACCGTCGAGATCGAAGACGCCGGTGACGTGAGACTGCTGACCAGCCGGGTCGAGTTGCCTGGCGGAGCGGCTGCGACTATCCGGGTCGGGCAGCCGCTGGCTCCGGTGAACACCGCGCTGGAAGGCCTCAGTGACATCTTCTGGATCGTCGGGATCGTGACCCTGCTGCTCGGCGCACTGGCCGGCTGGCTCCTGGCAAGCTCCGCCACCCGTCCGATGCGCCGCATGGCTGCAGTGGCCGAGGGCGTCGACGCCGGTGAGCTCTCGACCCGCATGCCGGTCGAGGGAACCCGGGACGAGGTGCGCCGACTCGCCGAGTCCTTCAACGGAATGCTGGACCGCCTCGAGGGTGCCTTCGAGCGCCAGCGGGCCTTCGTCGCCGATGCCTCCCACGACCTGCGCACCCCCCTGACCGTGGTGCGCGGTCAGATCGAGGTCCTGGCGCGCAACCCCGATCCGAATCCGGAGGAGGTGCGCCGCGTTGCCGGGCTGGTCTCCCAGGCGACCGCCAGGATGGAAGCGATGGTCGAGGACCTGCTCCTGCTCGCCCGTTCGGAGTCATCCGAAAGCCTGCGACTCGCCGACGAGGAACTCGAGCCGCTGCTGGCCGGTGAAGTCGAGGGGCTGGCCTTCGACGATGACCGTCAGATCCGGGTCGGCAGCGTGACTGGCCGGATCGTGAAGATCGACCGTGATCTTGTCTCGCGGGCGGTGTCGAACCTGATCTCGAACGCCGTGCAGCACACCTCGAGTGGTGGCGTGATCGAGGTGTCGGCTGTCGATCGCGGGCACTTCGTGTCGATCACTGTCGATGACGACGGACCGGGAGTGCCGGAAGCCGACCGGGCCCGGATCTTCGACCGGTTTGCGAGGCTCGACAAGGCGAGAACCAGCACCGACGGCGGCTCGGGCCTTGGCCTCGCGATCGTCAAGGCGATCGCCGAAGCCCATGGCGGCGGCGTCCGTTGCGTCGACTCGCCCCTCGGGGGCGCCAGGTTCGTGATCGACCTGCCGGCCACACCCGGTTCCGGAGTCACCCCGAGCCGGTAGTTTGCGGCCATGCGATTCTCGGCCGACCGACCCCTGAACGTCCAGCCGGCGACGGTGCGTGACTACCGCGAACTCGCGCGGCGCCGCCTTCCCCGCCAACTCTTCGACTACGCCGACGGCGGCGCCTATGAGGAGGCGACGCTTCAGGCCAACGAGTCTGACCTGGCCCGGGTCCTGCTGCGCCAGCGGGTGATGAGGGACGTCTCGGAGCGAAACCAGGAGACCGCGATCCTCGGCGAGAAGCTCTCGATGCCGGTCATCCTCGGTCCGGTCGGTCTGGCCGGAATGTTCGCCAGGCGGGCCGAGGTCCAGGCGGCGCGTGCCGCCGAGTCGGCCGGTGTCCCGTTCACCGAATCAACGGTCTCGATCTGCTCGATCGAGGAGGTCGCCGAAGCGACCTCGGTCCCGCCCTGGTTCCAGCTCTACGTGATGACGGACCGGGCTTACGTGGAAAAGCTGATGGCCCGGGCCGAGGCGGTCGGGTCACCGGTCCTGGTTCTCACCATCGACCTGGCCGTGGTCGGCGCCAGGCACCGCGACACCCGGAACGCCATGGTCGGCGATCCGTCGGTGTGGGCGAAGCTCAGGCGGGCCACCGACCTCGTCTCTCACCCGCGCTGGATAAGGGATGTGGCCGTCGGCGGGAAGCCGCTCACCTTCGGAAACCTGGCGGAAGTGGTTCCGGGGGCCCGCACGCCGGAGGATTTCAAGGACTGGGTCGATGCCCAGTTCGATCCTTCGGTCACCTGGGATGACATCGCCTGGGTCCGCGAGCACTGGAAGGGCAAGCTGGTCGTCAAGGGAGTGCTCGACCCGGAGGACGCCAGGCGGGCGATGGACGCCGGCGTGGATGGAATCGTCGTCTCGAACCACGGCGGGCGTCAACTGGACGCAGTCCCCTCGACCGCGGTCGCGCTGCCGCAGATCGCGGAAGCGGTCGGTGACCAGACCGTGGTGCTGGCTGACGGCGGGGTGAGGAACGGGCTCGACGTGGTCAAGATGCTGGCGCTCGGGGCTGAGGCAGTAATCCTCGGCCGGGCCTGGGCCTGGTCGGTAGCCGCGGCGGGTGAAGGCGGGGTCAGTCACATGCTGTCGACGCTGCGCTCTGACATCGATGTCGCCCTGGCGCTGACCGGCAGCAACTCGGTCAGCGAACTGGATTCCTCCTGCCTGGCGTGAGAGCCGTCGCTGTCAGGCACGTCCTTTTCGAGGACCTGGGCCTGATCGAACCCGTCCTGCTTGACCGTGGATTCGATGTGTCCCACGTGGAAGCCGGGATCGATTCCCTCGCCGGTCCAATCGAGGAAGCCGATTTGCTGGTCGTTCTCGGCGGTCCGATCGGGGTCGGGGACGCGGAGGCCTTCCCGTTCCTCGGCGAGGAGATTTCCGCGCTTCGGAATCGGCTCGGATCAGCTCGTCCCACACTCGGAATCTGCCTCGGAGCCCAGTTGATGGCGGCGGCCATGGGGGCGGAGGTCAGGCCGACCGGTCGCAACGAGATCGGCTTCGGGGAGGTCCAACTAAGCCCGGCCGGGCGCCGGTCGCCCCTCGGCCATCTGGAAGGAGTCCCTGTGTTCCACTGGCACGGTGATGAGTTCGGGATTCCGGAAGGATGTGAACTCCTTGCTTCGACCGAAGGCTTCCCGAACCAGGCGTTCTCCCGCGGCAGGGAAGTGCTGGGCCTTCAGTTCCACATCGAAACCGACCTCAGGTACCTGGAACGCTGGCTGATCGGCCACTCGGGTGAACTCGCTTCGGCGGGTATCGCACCCGAAGCGATCCGCGAGCAGGCAATCAGCGTCGGCGCAAGTCTGAGAACGGCCGCCTGCCGGGTGCTGGACTCCTGGTTGGCGCAACTGCCTGGCGGATGAAGCGGCTGGAGCAAAGGAACCTTCCTGGCTTTCCGGTCAGGGCGTAACCGGCCTGGAACCGGTCCTTCAGCCGTCCAGGGCGAACCGGGCGGCCGGGAGTACAAGCGGAACCTGGATCGTCCGGCCTGCCTTTCGCGCCGAGTAGGTCCGGGCGGCTGCGCCGAAACCGAGCTTCACGGTGAACCTGCCGCGGCGGTCGTGCTTCACCTGCCGGTTGGTCGCGGCTCCTCCGCAGAGGGGAACGGTCCGAAGGGTGAAGCTGCCCTTCCTCCTCACACCCGGCAGCCGGCCCTTGACCAGATCGGTTTCAGGCAGCGCCTTCTGGCTGGTGATCGTGACCCCGGGCTTCGACCTCAGGGAACCGGACCTGGCCTCGCCCACCGCAAGTCGGTAGGAGGTCTTGCGTCTGGCCTTTCCGGACCCGGTGGCGTTGACGGTGGCCCGCACCGTGCCGTCATCGGCTATCCGGGACGAACCGACCTGCTTTCCATTGCGCAGAACCTTGACCCTCTGTCCGGCCCGGGAGGGGTCGGCGGCGCCGAGGATGCGTACCTTTTTCCCGCGGGGCTCGGCCGATGCGAGGACGATGCCAGGGGCGACGCAGCCTGGCCCGACCTCGTAATCGACGGTGGCGGTGGCGGTCAGCCCAAGCTGGTTTGTCACGGTCGCGGTCAGGGTGTGGGCCCCGGGCACGTCGGTCGGCAACCGGGCTCCATTGGCGACCGGCCTCTCACCGCCGGGACCCTGATCGGTTGCCTGGCAGGAAACGACCGGCGAGCCGCCGCCGTCACAAGTGAAGTCCGCTGATGCGGCGGCGCTGAAGATCAGCCTGGATCCTCCCGCCGGTGAATTGATCGAGACTGATGGTTGGGTACCTTCCAACTCTGCGATCGCCGCCGGTATGTTCGGCAACGGACCGATCCGGGTCGTGTCACTTTCCGGTTGGGGAGTACCGGTTGCCCGAAGCAGGGAGACGATCTGGTCGGCGGTCATCGGGGGCTGGCCGGTCGCCTTCAGGTAGGACAGAACCGAGACGACCGCGCTGGTGACTATCGGGCCGGCACCGGAGGTGCCGCCGAAGTTGCTTGTGTAGCGGACGTTCACCGATCCGTTCTGGAGGTTGCCGTCGCCCCCGGTCGTGACGATGTTGTTGCCGTACCCCTGCAGGTCCATCCGATCCCCGTTTGAAGAGAACCAGAGTGGCGAGCGGGTAACCGAATCACCGGCACCGACCAAGATCGCGTCCGAATCCCTGACGCTGCGGTCGAAGCGGCCGAGCATTTCCGGACTGTCGAGGTCGTATCCGCCATTGCCACCGGTTTCAACGACGATGATCCCCAGGTTGCTCAGTTACCTGATCGCATCGAAAACCGACTGGTCCCACTCGGCAGGCACGAAGTCCGAGCTTCCCGGGCCCGGACCGTCGGCCTGCTGCTCGATCAGAACCACATCACCGGCGGTGAGCCGGCTTGCCAGGAAGGTCAGGGCTCCGGCCGGGTTGTAGCCGAAGCCGGGGGACATGGTCGGGGAAATGCCTTTCATCGTCGCCTCGGGCACAGCTCCGGTCACCCCGAAACCGTTGTCGTCGGCGACCAGGATTCCGAAGACCGCAGTTCCGTGCTCGTCGCCGAAGGCGGTGTACTGGATGTACTCGCCCTCGCCGATGTCGGTCGAGGGGGGCAACTGCAGGTCTTCGTGACTTGCCGTCCAGTAGTACTCGAGGTCGACCACCGTCACCCCGGAACCCCGGATGCGGGGGTCGGTGGATGAGTACTCGGAGCCGATCCCGGTCGGGGCGAAGTCAAGGTGAAGCTGGCTCGACGAGAAGTCCTGGGTTACCGGCGGCGGGACCGGTTCCGGTGCGCGGGCTGCGTAATCGACCAGGGGCGACGAGTGGAGGGTTTCCAGTGCCTGACCCGTAGAGGCGGAGGGCACCGAAAGCTGGTACCAGTTGGCCATGTTCGCCGAGCCCTCACCGGAAGTCTCTCTTGCCTGACGGGCGATTTCCGTGGCCTCGGACTGGGTCAGGCCGTGGACCAGGGGTTCGATCTCCTCCGCACCGATTCCGGCCAGCAACGCGGTGACCTCATCGAGTTCTTCCCCGGATCCGGCCCGGAGTTTCGTCTCTGCCCCCCGGACAAGCGTCTCGCCTTTGAAGCGGACCTCGAGGACTTCATGAGGTCCGGTTGCTTCAACCGGGCCGGTCAGAGCAGTGAGCGCCAGCGCAGCAAGGAGCAACACCCCGCCGGTTACTCCCCCGAGTCTTGTGCCTGGCATCGACCTCATGCTCCCATACTGAGGGCCATACGCCAAAAAACCTGCATGCGAGGATGCGCCAATGGCCGGACCGCCGACCGTCATTCTCCACTGGCTGCCGCTGGGAGCGGGCGGGACGGTGGTTCGCCTCAGCGGCCGCCTCTGGGAGGTGATGGCGGCTCACCGTGATCGACGCCGGCCGGCACCGCTCTTTCATTCAGCCCTGGAGCTGGACGGTCCTGCGGGTGCCGCGGTGATCGAGATCGCACCGGTAGTCAACTCCTTGCCCGCCGAGCACGGGGTCGTTTCCGAAGGACCTGTCGGGGCCGCCTGGGCCGGTCGCTTTCGGGTCTTTCGTTACGAACTTCGCTGCTGGGGGCAGGGCCGCATCCCCGATCTCGAGTTCGAGACCGGTGACCCCGTGATCCTCAGCGATGACCCTGCGGTCGCTTCGCACATAGTCGACCTCACCTCGCAGGTGCCGATGCTGGTCTGGGGCCGGGACGAACTGCGGATGGGCGAGATGTGGAACTCGAACTCGGTGATCGCCTGGCTGCTTGCCGGTGCCGGCCTCGAACTCGACGGGGTGGCCCCGCCTGACGGAGGGATCGCACCGGGGTGGCAGCCCGGGATCGAGGCGGTACGGCTAGCGCCGCCTCGAGGAATTTCCTGAAGGGTCGCCGCGGTCCGGCAGCGCCCAGGCTCAGTCGGCGATCTTGACGACCAGCTTGCCCTTGTTCTCGCCCTTGAACAGCATGTTGAGGGCGTGGGGGAGCTGTTCGAAGCCCTCGACCACGGTCTGCTCGGACGTGAGTTTCCCTTCGGCAACCCAGCCGGAGAGGTCCCTGATCGCCTCACCGAAGCGGGCGTAGTAGTCGAGGATGATGAATCCCTGAAGCTTGACCCGGTTGATCAGCAGCTTGTGGAAGTTGGTCAGCTCGGGGGGCCGTTCGGTTGCGTTGTAGCCGGAGATCAGGCCGCAGAGCGCAACCCGGGCGTTGATGTTGAGGCGACCGAAGACCTGGTTCATGATCTCGCCGCCGACGTTCTCGAAGTCGACGTCGATGCCGTTCGGCGTGGCTTCCTTGAGCTGGGACTTCCAGTCGTCCGCCTTGTAGTCGACGGCGGCGTCGAAGCCGAGTTCGTCGATGATCCAGGCGCACTTCTCGGGCCCACCGGCAATGCCGACTACCCGGGCACCCTTGAGTTTCGCGAGCTGGCCGGCAACCGACCCCACCGCACCGGCGGCAGCCGAGACAACCACCGTCTCGCCTTCCTTCGGCTCGCCGATCTCGAGCATCCCGAAGTAGGCGGTGCAGCCGGTCATCCCGAGCATCCCGAGCAGGCTGGCCGGCGGCGCGTCCTTGGCGCTGTCCGGGACCACCATCAGCGGATTCGCGTCGCTGGCGACGGTGTAGTCCTGCCAGCCGGTCAACCCGTTGACCAGGGAGCCGACCGGATAGTTGGCGTGGTTGGAGGCGATCACTTCGCCGAGGCCGAGCGCCCGCATTGTCTCGCCGATCTGCACGGGCGGCAGGTAGGTGGGCTCTTCGCCGATCCAGGTCCGGTTGGTCGGGTCGATCGAGATCCACTTGACCCTGACGAGGGCTTCGCCTTCGCCGATCTCGGGGACCGCACCGGTCTCGAGACTGAAAGTGTTTTCGTCGATCAGCCCCTGGGGCCGCTCGGCCAACGCGAAACGACGGTTCTCCTCGCTCATTACCGGAAAGTAGCACCTGTTCCCCTTATAGTGGCCGTGGAGATGGGAGAGGCCACGGGGAGAACGCGGCGGGATTTGCTGATCGACGGCTCGAAGCTGGCGGCTGCGGTTGCGGCCGGGAGCGGCCTCGCGTCCGGGGTCGGCCTCGGCACCGCCCAGGCTCTCGCCGACCCGCGCAGCAAGCTCCGGCGGCCCGGATTCAACCTCGCTTTCAAGTCGCTGGAGGAAGAGACCTTTTTGCCGCGGATCGATGTCGAGGGCAGGCTGCCCCGGTGGCTGGACGGGACCCTGCTCCGCAACGGTCCTGCCCTTTTCGAGATCGGCGAGGAGAAGTTCAACCACTGGTTCGACGGACTGGCGATGCTTCACGCCTTCTCCTTCCGGGGTGGCAAGGCCAGCTACCGCAACCGTTTCCTACGCTCCAGCCAGTACTGGGCGTGGAAGCGCGAGGGCAGAATCAAGTTCTCGGAGCTGGCGACCGACCCGGCCCCCGATCCCTGCCGGCAGATCTTCTCCGGGGTCTCGACCCTGCCTGTGCTCGGTCGTATCCCGAACGCGAACGTCTCGATCGAGAAGCTCGCCGGGGAGTTCCGGGCACACACCGAGATCCCGATCCCGGTCAGGTTCAACGGCAGGTACCTGAACACGATGGGCATCGAGGACGGCCAGGACATGCAGGGGCGCCTCGGTACGGCACATCCACACTTCGACCCCGAGACCCGGGAGCGGTTCACCTACGAGGTTGAACTGGTGCCACCCAGCGGGTTGCGGGTTATCTCCGAGAAGGGCGGTCGCCGACGTGAACTCGCGTTCATTCCGCAGGCGATGCCGGGCTATCTGCATTCCTTCGGGCTGACCCGGCGCTTTGTGGTGATCGTCTCTCAGCCCTACAACTTCAACCTCGCGAAGTTCCTGAGTCCCGATCGGGGCCCGATCATCACCAACTACGAGTGGCAGCCGCAGGAGCCGACCCGGATCATCCTGATCGACCGGAAGCGCGGCGGGGTCGCGAGAACGGTGGAAACCGACGCATTCTTCGCCTTCCACCACATCAACGCCTACGAGCAGGACGGCAAGGTGATCATGGACGTCTGCGCCCACAAGGACGCCGGAGTGATCGATGCCCTCTATCTGAAGAAGATCAGGAACGGCAGCCGCGTTCCCCAGGCGAAGTACCGTCGGTTCGAGATCAGGCTCTCGAACGGCAAGATGACGCAGCGTGACCTGATCGACGCGTACATCGAGTTGCCGCAGAAGAACTACGACCGGGTCAACGGCAAGCATTACCGCTACGCCTACGGGGTCGGCCTCAGGAAGGGTTCGAGCGGGTTCATCGTCCAGCTGGTCATGGCCGACTTGAAGAAGGGCGAGTCGTAAGTCTGGAGGTAGCGGGTCGTGTATCCGGGCGTGCCGGGCTTCGTGCCGAGGCCTGGAGCGAAGTCGGAGGACGACGGCGTGATCCTCTCGGTGGCCCTCGATGGTCTGAGACGCCGCTCGTCCATGATCGTGCTCGACGCCCGCAGCATGGAAGAGGTGGCGCGGGCCTGGGTGCCGCATCACATTCCGTTCGGCTTCCACGGGCTGTACGCACGCGGCGCCTGAATCAACGCGAGGTTGGAGACTCCACTCGACGCCTTGTGCTTACCAGCTGTGACCGACGAAGACCGGTTCCGGTCCAAGTGAAACGCCGAAGACTTCCTCGACGCGACCGGCGATCAGACGGGCGAAGGCGACGAGTTCGCTCGTCGTTCCACCGCCCCGGTTGACGATCGCCAGGGTGTGGTTGCGGGAGAGTCCGATCGGTCCTTCGCCGAATCCGCGCTCGAACCCTGACCTTTCGATCAGCCAGGCCGCCGAGGTCTTCGCAAGTCCCTCCGGTGCCGGGTAGCAGGGAGGGAGGTCTTCCGGGCCGAGCAGTTCCTCGGCCCGGGCCGTCAGTTCGGCCATCTCGGTCAAGCCGAGCAGGGGATTTGTGAAGAACGAACCGGCGCTGACCGATTCAGGGTCGTCGGGATCGATCACCATGCTCTTCGACCGCCGCAATTCGAGGACGGTCTCCCTGGCGACCGGCAGGGGAACCCGTTCCCCCACTTGCACGCCGAGTGCGCCCGCCAGCTGGTCGTACGCCACCGGGGCCGACACGTTCGAAGGATCGAGGATGAACTCGACCGCGAGGACCAGGAAGCGCGACTTTCCCTTGAAGCGACTGGAGCGATAGCCGAAGCCACAGTCCTGGCCGGGCAGGGTCACCACCTCGCCGCTTTCCCGGTCGAGCACGAGCAGGGAGGCGATGGTGGATGCGACCTCCTGCCCGTAGGCGCCCACGTTCTGGATCGGCGTCGCGCCCACTGACCCGGGGATGCCCGAGAGGCACTCGATCCCGGCCAACCCCGAATCGACGCTCCGGGCCACGAGCCGGTCCCAGTCCTCGCCCGCCGCCACGGTCAGTGAGATCCGGCCGTCCTCCAGTTCCCGTTCCTCGATGCCTTTGGTGCGGATCCAGATCGTGGTTCCGGGCACGCCCTGATCGGCGATCACCACATTGGATCCACCGGCGAGAAAGAAGAGCGGCTCACCGTCGGCGTCGGCCGACTGGACGATGCGTATGAGCTCCGCGGTGTCATCCACCTTGACCAGCCTCTCGGCCGGACCACCCAGCTTCAGGGTGGTCAGGGGGGCAAGCTCGATTCTGTTTCCTGCTTCGGCCACTGCCCCGATGCTTCCAGAAAAAAAGGGGCCGCGTCAGCGGCCCCTTGGTTTCCGTCTCTCTGCCGGACAGCTCAGGCGGCAGGGGTGACCACGATCTCCAGTTCCCTGAAGACCTTGCCCGATGCCGTGTACTTGATTGTCGCTTCGGTCACTTCGACGCCCGCGGCGAGGTCGGCGACCGAACAGTTGCCCGCACAGTCATCCTCGTCATGCCCGGTGCCATCATCGTCACCATGGCTCTCGTGATCGCGGCCTTCGTCCCGGCCGTGGCCGCTGTCGTCGTCGCTCTCGTCGTCATCGTCGCCACCGCGGAAGCTGGCCGCGTCGCCGGAGCCCTGGTCCGGGGTTCCGTCGTCGTCCGTGCCCGGGTCTGTCGAGCCACCGCCGGTGCCGTCGGATTCGCACTTGACTTCCGTGCTGTCGTCAACGGTCCCCGTGATTTCGCCGCCCGCGTAGAGGGTGAGGCTCAACTCGCCGGTCTCCGGGTCGAAGGAGGAGATGACTCCGGCCTTCTCCTTGAGGTCGGTGACGCCATCGTCGTCACTGTCCCGGTCACGCGGACTCGTGCCGGAAAGCCACTCGCCCCGGTTGCGGAGCCCGTCGCGGTCCTGGTCGAGCTTGCGCTGGTCCTTCTTCAGCGACAGCTTGTGGGAACGCTCCCAGCGGTCCGGGATCCGGTCCCGGTTGCTGTCCTTGGCTGACGCGATGCCCGGAATGGCGATAACGAACAGTGCCAGCAGGGCGGCTGCGATCACGCCCACTCTTTCTCTCCTGCGTACTTTCATGCTTCCCCTTTCGAGTGCTTTCAGGAACTACTGACCCGATGACCCGAGGGCGCGGGAAAAGTCACGCGAGGTTCGGAAAACTTCAGTCGTCGAAGTCAGACTCTTCGTGGCCGGAGTCATCCGAGCCGCCGCCGGAGCCTCCCGAAGAGCCCGAGCCGGATCCTGATTCGGAACCACCCGAGCCTCCGGAGCCACCCGAACCACCCGAGGGGCCGGAACCGTGGGAGCCGCCGTCCGAACCTCCGGAACCGGATCCACCCGTTCCCGAAGACCCGCCGGACCCGGATGAGCCATGCTCGTCGAAGTCGTCGTCCGGTCCGTCGTCGCGCGGTGGCCTCCCGCTCGGGGTGCGGCCGGAGTCGTCACCTCCGGGGCGGGAGTGGTCATCGTCCCGCCCGCCGGAGCCGGAATGGTCATCACCGCCTTCGCGACCGCCGTGGCCGGAGTCGTCTCCACGACCCGGGCGCGAACCCGTGGAGGGACCGCTGCCTGAATCATCGTCGCGGCCCCCGGAATGCCCTTGACCCGAAATCTCCGAGTTTTCCTTCGAGTCGTCATTGCCCGACCTGTCGCCGGAGCGCCCGCCGTCCGGACCATCGCCCTTGCGACCGGCCGAATCGTCGGCACCGGAGCGAGAACCGTCATCCGTTGACGAGGGGTCGGAAGCCAGCGCGGCGGGAGTTCCGTCCGGGCCGTTGTCACTGGCCACGGTCTGTGCTGAAGCCTCAGGAACCCCGTCGTTGCCGCTCTTGTGTTTCTCGACTGCGATCCCGCCGGCGATCGAGCCACCGGCCACCACCGCGACCACGGCGAGCTTTGCTGCGCCGCCGCCACCCAGCCCTCCGAGCAGCCCGGTCGCCGTCGCACCGCCGCCGGCCGCGCCGGTCGCGACCACCCCCGAGCCCTCGGCGAGCCAGGCGATCAGCGGCAGCGGGATCATGGCGCCGAAAGCGTTCCTCAGCGACAGGCGCGCCCTGTAGATCAGCTGTTTGGTCGCGCCGGTACTGAGTTCCAGTTCGGCTGCGATTTCCTCATGAGAAAACCCGCTCAGCTCATGGTCGACCAATGCCCGACGCTGTGCCTCGGGCAGGTCCGCGACCGCGGCGAGGACTGCGGCGAAGCGTTCCCGCTGTTCGACCAGCTGGTCCGGCGTGCTGCCGGACCCGGATGAGTCAGTCAGGTCCGAGTGGCGATGCTTGCGGTTGTCACGGATGTCATTCAGGGCCGTGTTGCGAACCAGCGTGTACAGCCAGGGACGGGGATCGATGTCGCGATCGGCCTTGAGCGAGCGATGGGCCTTGACCAGCGATTCCTGGACTACGTCCTCGGCCCGGTCCATTCCCGCGATCGATCCCGCGTAACCGACGAGGGCGCCGCGGTACCGCCGAACCAGTTCGTCGAAGGCCGGCTCGACGTCACGACGAAACAGCTTCAGAAGCCGTTCGTCCGACTGCAGCCGGAGCGTGCCCCGGGCCAGGGCCGGAACCTTTTCCCCTTTGTGTGCTGGCATCTGTCCCCTCAGGTTACGCCGATTCCGCGACGCGGATGGCTGATCGGACCTTCAACCCGAGCCGGGAGGAAAAGTCACGCGATAATCAGGTCGTGGTCGTCTCAACCGTTTCCAGGCAGTTGCTGAGAGCCCGGGATCTCGCAGACTCGCGGTTCCCGGAGCCGCTCGGGGTCGACGACATGGCGCGCGCCGCGAGTCTCTCGAGAAGCCATTTCAGCGAGAAGTTCAAACAGGCCTTCGGCGTTTCGCCGCATGCCTACCTTCTGACGAGGAGGCTCGAGAGGGCGGCCTCCATGCTGCGAAACACCGATTACCAGGTGGCCTACATCTGTCTCTCTGTGGGGCTGAGCAGCGTCGGCTCGTTCACCACCAGCTTCAAGCGGGCCTACGGGGTGACCCCCACCGAGTACCGGAGGCAGCACCCTCCCGCAGTCTCGCTCGCAATGGTTCCAGGTTGCGTCGCCCGCTTCTACGGGCGTCCGCCACACCGGACGTTTCGAGAAGACAGCTAAAGGCCGCCAGCCTACGATCGCCTCAACGCCAATCCGAAGAGAGGAAGAAGCATGATCGATTTCAAGTACGGACAACTCTGGGTGCGGGACCAGCAGGAGGCGCTCGATTTCTGGGCCGCAAAGGTCGGACTTGAGGTCAAGGTCGACGTCACGATGCCCGAGCTCGGCAACTTCCGCTGGCTGACGGTCGGCCCGCCCGGCCTGGACGTCGGAATCGTGCTGATGGCGATCCCTGAAGGTCCGATGATCGACGAGGCGACCCGCGGGCAGATCGAGGACCTGATGTCGAAAGGTTTCGCCGGGACCGTCTTCCTGACCACCGATGACTGCCAGGCGGCTTTCGAGGAACTGAAGTCACGGGGAGTCGAGTTCACCGAGGAGCCGGAAGAGCGGGCCTACGGAATCGACTGCGGCTTTCGTGACCCCTCGGGTAACAGCGCCAGGCTGACCCAGGTCAAGTCCGAGTTCACCGCCACCGGCTGATTCGGATATCGGAGGGCTTCCCGGCCCCCGACCATCGATCCCCTGAAGGTGCACCCGGCCGGCGTTATGCTGGCCGGGTGAGCTTGAAAGTGCTGGTCCTTGGAGCTGGTTTCGGCGGTCTCGAATTGGGCACCATGCTCGCCGGGGAGTTGGGAGACGAGGTCGAGGTGACCCTGGTCGACCGCAATGATTCCTTCGCCTTCGGGTATTCGAAGCTCGACATGATGTTCCGGGGAGCGAGCCTCGACTCGGTCCAGCTGCCGTACTCTCATGCGGCCAGGTCCGGGGTGACCCTGCTGAGGGAGGAGATCCTCTCGATCGATCCCGGATCCCGAACCGTGACGACCGACGCCGGCACCCACCAGGGTGACGCGATGGTGATCGCGCTGGGGGCCGACTACGACCTGGATGCCACTCCCGGCCTCGACGAGTTCGGCAACGAGTTCTACTCCTTCTCCGGGGCCCGGGAGGCGGCCGGGCCGATCGCCGAATTCAACTCGGGACACGCTGTGATCGGGGTCTGCGGGGCGCCGTTCAAGTGCCCGCCCGCCCCGAGCGAATGCTCGCTGATGCTTAGTGACGAGCTGACCCGCCGGGGGGTGCGCGACCAGTGCGAGATCACCCTGACCATGCCCCTTGATACCCCGGTTCCGCCCTCCCCGGAAACCTCGGCCGCCCTGATGGACGAGTTCGAAGCCCGCGGAATCACCTTCCGCGGCGGCCTGCGCCCGGCCAGGCTCGAGCCGGATCGGGTGATCTACCAGGACGGAACCGAGCTCCCCTTCGATCTCTTTCTCGGAGTGCCAAGGCACCGGGCCCCACAGGTCGTGATCGAGAGCGGCATCACTGAGGACGGTTACGTCCCGGTCGACTTCGCCACCCTGAAGACCAGGGTCGACGGTGTCTATGCGATCGGCGACGTCGCCACCGCCGGTGTGCCTAAGGCTGGCGTCTTCGCAGAAGGGGCGGCCAGGGTGGTCGCCGGGCACCTGATCGCTCAGGTGAGGGGTGGGGAAGCGCCAGGTCCTTACGAAGGGAAAGGTTCCTGTTACATCGAGTTCGGCGAGGATCGCATCGCCCGGGTTGATATCGATTTCCTCTCCGGCCCGGAGAGGACCGGAGTGTTCAATGCACCCTCGATCGCACTCCGGGACGAGAAGACCGAATTCGGCGCCAGCCGCGAGGCGCGCTGGTTTGGTCGCTGACCGCAGGCCCCAGGCCGTGAACAAGGCGAAGGCAAAGGCCCGCTGCCGCAAGATGGAGCCGGCCAGGAAGCGGAATTCCTGCCTGAAGCGGGTCAAGCGGCTGTAGGATCATCCCCATGTCCTTGGGGAGAGGGTTTTCAGGTTTGCTCGGCAGCTTCGTCTGCGTAATCGCGATTCTGGTCGGCGGCGGTACCGCCTCGGCCGAACTGATCGACTCGAAGGACCTCGGCAACGGGGCCCAGCGCCTTACGTACCGCATAGGTCCGATCGACGTCACATCCGGCCAGAACCGGATCGTCTACCGGGGAATGACCGCCGGCGAGCGACCTCCGGTGGACGGGTACATCACTGCCTTCCGTCCCAACCTCGTCAACCCCGACGGCTCCATCCCCAGGTCCAGCAGCATCATGTTCCACCACGGTGTCTGGCTGAACCTGTCAAGGCGCGATGCCACGTCGGGGCGCATGGCCGAGCGGTTCATCGGAACCGGGGAGGAGAAGACCGAAGTGGAGTTCCCTCCCGGCTTCGGATATCTGCACAAGGGAACCGACGGCTGGCTGCTGAACCACATGATCCACAACCTGACCCCGGCCGAGCACACGCTCTACATCACTTACGAGATCGACTTCGTGCCGCTCACCTCGCCGCTCGCCGAGGGAATGCGCGGGGTGCGCCCGATCTGGATGGACGTCGTCAACCCGGACCCCTATCCGGTCTTCGACACCTACAAGGGATCGGGTGGCAAGGACGGAAAGATCGTCTGGCCCTACGAGGCCAAAAAGGATCCGTATGAGGACGGCATCAAGCGCAACATGTGGACGGTCGACCGCGACGGCGTGCTGGTCTGGTCCGTGGGGCATGTCCACACCGGCGGTCTCGCAACCGATCTCTATCTCAACCGCGACGGCGCCCGCTACCAGGGTCCACGATGCAAGAAGCCGCGCATCCTGAACTCAAGGCGGGCGAAGCCGGCGGCCAGGAAGAAGGCCGCGGACCGGTACCGCAAGTGCCTCGCCCGGAAGCCCGATGTCAAGGGCGAGCGGGTTCACCTCTTCACCTCCCAGGCCCACTACTACGAGCCGGCCGGCCCGGTCTCCTGGGACATGGCAATGAGGAACACGCGCCCCGACTGGATGGTTCAGGTGAAGGCGGGAGACACGCTCGAGGTGACCACCACTTACGAGACGAAGCGTGCCTCCTGGTACGAGAACATGGGAATTCACATCGGGTACATGGCTGACGGATCCGGCGGCAGGAACCCCTACCGGACCCGGGTTGATTACAACGGTCCGATCAACCACGAGCATTACCCGGAGAACAACGACCACGGCGGCAAGCTCCCTGTGGTCGGCCCCGACCCGAGGAAGATGCAGAACGGACCCTTCATCGACGGACCGTTCGTGATCAGCGATTACAGCTACGGGCAGGGTGACTTCAGGCTGCCCGGCGCGGCGGGTCGCCCGCCGGTTGTGAGGAAGGGTGAATCGTTCACGTTCGCTCTCTCCGACAGTGACCTCAGCCGCGAGATCTGGCACTCGCTCACTTCCTGCAAGGCGCCGTGTAACAAGTCGACCGGTATCGCCTATCCGATCGCCGACGGGAGCTTCCGCTTTGATTCGGGCCAGCTCGGCGACCTGCCCGGCGCCGACGACGCTCCGACCGTGGGCCGAACCACGTGGTCCACCCCGAAGAACCTCCCGGTCGGCACCCACACCTTCTTCTGCAGAATCCACCCGCTCATGAGAGGGGCGGTCCGGGTTGTGCCGAACAATGGTGGCTGATGCCCGTCGGCGTGGCTGAGATATCCGAGTGGAGCGACCTGTTCGTCGCGTCGGCCGGCGCCACGGCCGCCCTCGCAGGTCTCGTCTTCGTTGCGATCTCGATCAACGTGGAGCGAATCCTCAAGCTGGAGGGCGTGGCCGAACTCGGGCTGATCACCCTGATCCTGCTCGTGGGAGTGCTGCTGGTCTCGCTCTTCGGTCTCATCCCCGGTCAGGACAGCGAGAGCTTCGGGGTCGAGATGCTCGTGCTCTCGGTCGTCTCGTCACTGGCCGTCTTTGTTCTGGTCAGGCGCAGCCTTGCCGGCGTCGGCCCTGGCGAGGGGCGCCTCGTTTCCCGGCTGGTCCTGCCGCTTTTCGGCACGGTGCCCTATCTCGTCGGCGCCGTGCTCCTTGTCACCGGCTCCGACGCGGGCCTGTACTGGATCTTCGCGGGGATGATCGGCGCGATCATCGCTGCGGTGATGAACGCGTGGATCCTGCTTGTCGAGATCCTGCGCTGAGGCACCCGGAGAAGGCCGGGCGCCCCGAACCTACTTGACCCGGAAGGCGCCCCGCATCAGCGGGTGGATCCGGCAGAAGAACGTGTAGGTCCCCTTCGGCAGGGTCTCGGGGGTAGACCACTCGGTGTATCCGACGGTTGGCGCCTGGCCCGGACCCATCTGGCCCGACTCGAACTGGAACTCGCCATCCGGAATCGGATAGGAGATACCGGTCGACCTGTTACAGGGGGTCTTGCAGGAGGTGAGCGAGTGCCAGACCTCGTTCTGGATGTCGTAATCCGAGAGCTTGAACGTGAATGACTGGCCCTGGTTTACGACCGGCGGCCTGCCGAGTGCGCCAGGCAGGCGGAAGTCGGCTCCGTTGTAGATGTAGTCGCTGATCGTGAACGGCCCGCCGCCGAACTGGCCGTCGGGCAGCTTGGTCGGATCGGGACCGACCAGCTTTGAGCCGTTCTTGCCAATCTCGCCGCCGTAGTCCTCGTTCTCCTTGAGGTGGCCGTGATTTAGGACGCCCCTCGTGTCGACCCTGGTCACGTACGGGTCAGGCTCGGTTGCGGGGGAGGGATCGGGCGGATTGGCGACGTCGTCAATCTCGTTGTCCCGGGCCCAGTAAACGATGTTGATTCCCATCGACTCCGGCCAGGAGGCGATCTTCGTCTCGTATGTCGTCTGGAGTTCCAGCTTGTCGCCGGCCTTCACCCGGACCCGCCAGTCCTGGTCGGTGCTGTACATAGCCATGTCCCAGGAGATCGGTCCGCGGGGGTCGAAGTACTTCGCTTCCGAGTCGAACAGGTGGACCCGGTTGCCGTCATCGACCTTCGGCTGGGTGGCGCGGCAGGCAGCATCCTTCTTTCGCTCGGCGCTGTCCCTGGCCAGCACCTTGTCGAGCTTCCCCTTGTTTGACTTCTTCAGGCCGTTGATACGGGCGATCCTCTTCGAGTTCGCCTGCTTTTTCCGCTTGATCTTCCTGAGCTGCTTCCTCGCGCCCTGATTGGCCGGGTTCTTCCTGACGATCCGGACCAGCTTCTTCTGGGCCCTGGTCAGCCGGCTGTTGCTCTTCTTCAGTCCGTTGATCCGTTTCACCAGGCCGGCCTGCCTCTTGCGTAGCGGCGCAAGCTCGGCCTCGAACGAAACCCGCTTCGGGCATTCCGGGCCGGCGTAGGTTGCGCCGTTGCGGCGCAGGTATAGATTCGTCGAGAGACCGCCGGTGTGGACGTGTCCGGTCGTGTGGAGGAGGACGCCATCCTGGGGGATCGTCTTCACGTTCTTCTGGACCCCGGGCGGGTAGGCGTTGGGGGCATCCTGCGGGTAGGTGAACTCGCCATCGGCTCCGCCGCTGTCGCGCCACACGTCGAAGACCGGATAGATGCCGCTCTCGACGTCCATCCAGATCGGGCGGGCCCGGACGATGTCCAGGGCCTCCGGGGCCGAGTCGGGGACGAAGTCGAGCGTGTACTCGAAGTAGAGCACCATCGCCTGCGGCGTCAGGTTGTGGATCATGTCGTTGAGGATCCACCCCTGGTTGGTCAGGTAGCGGTAGCCGTAGCCATCCGGAAGGTCGAGGATCGTCTTCTCTTCGCCGGTCGCGTAGAAGAGGTCCCCGGTCGCCTGGTTGTTCCAGACGCCGTGGTGGAACATCACCTTGCTCGACTCCGGGACGGTGCCATCCGCATAGACGAGGTCCGGCTTGATCCGGGTGATCCAGCCATTGACGCCGGGACGCGAGGCACCGGTGATCGGCCGGAAGGCGATCCGGTTCTGGCCCGGTGTGACCTGAACCGGGCCGAGGCGATAGGTGGTCCGCTGGGCTCCGTTGGGCAGCGCTTCCGTGTAGACGACCTGCGCGCGTGCCGATGAAGCGAGGCCCATCAAGGCGAGCAATGCAGCTACGAAAATGCCGGTGGTGGCAAGCACGCGAACGCGCGGGCTTGCAGTCTCAGTCCTGCCGGTTCCCATCAGATTCTCCCGTCCCCTCGAATAACGACAGGACAAAAGGTACTGGACATCGCTGAAACCGGCTGGTCCACCGACCCCCCGGATGGCGCCTACCAGGTGTCGACGAAGCGGTGGGCGGGCGGTTCCGCGATCCGCTCCGGCGCCGCCTCGAGGGTGCTGGCGATGACTTTCCGCGTCTCTGCGGGGTCGATCACATCGTCGATCTCGAAGAGCTGGGCGGCGTTCATGGCCCGTGCGTTCTGCTCCGCCATCGCGGTCAACTCGCGGACCCGGCGCTCGCGTTCCTCCTCGTCATCGATCGCCTCGAGGTCCTTGCGCATGGCGAGCCTCACCGCGCCCTCCAGGCCCATCGGGCCAAGGTGGGCTGACGGCCATGCGACCGTGAGCAGTGGCTCCCAGAGGCTCCCGCCAACCATGGCCTGGGCCCCGAGACCGTAGGCCCGGCGGATCACGACCGAGATCAGCGGAACGGTGAGCGCGGCACCGGCGACCAGGAGGCGGGAGGTGTGCCTGACCAGCGCCGTCTGCTCGTGATCGGGTCCCACCATGAAGCCGGGCGTGTCGACGAGGGAGATCACCGGCAGGCCGAAGGTCTCGCAGAGCTGGAGGAACCGGGCTGCCTTGTCGGCCGAGTCGCTGGCAATCGTGCCGGCCATGTGGCGCGAGTCATTGGCGAGGATCCCGACCGGCCGGCCCTCGATCCGGGCAAGCGCGGTCACCATCTCGGCGGCGAACCGCTCCCGCAGGACCGTAACCGATCCGGGATCGGCGATCGTCTCGATCACCGGTGCCGGGTCGAAGGCCCGTCGTTCGCGCTCCGGCACCATCTCCCGCAGGGGCGTCTGGTCCGTTTCGTCCTCGGCAGACCAGGCGGTCCGGCCCTGGAAGTAGCCGATCAGTTTCCTTGCCGTCGCGACGGCTTCCGCTTCATCCTCGACCACGATGTCGAGCACGCCGTTGGGCTCCTGAACGGACACGGGGCCCACCGCATCCGGCTCGACTTCCCCCAGCCCGCCACCGGCGATCATTGCCGGACCCCCCATTCCGAGCGAAGAATCCGCGGTCGCAACGATCAGGTCGGCGCAACCGGCGATGACCGCGTTGCCGGCGAAACAGCGGCCCTTGACGATCGCGACCCGGGGGACGACGCCCGAAAGCTTCGCCCAGAGGGCGAAGGCCCTGACCTGCAGGGCCGAGACGACGGGGAAGTCCGTGTCGCCCGGACGACCGCCGCCACCCTCGGCAAAAAAGATGGTGGGGAGCCGCATCTTCTCGATCAGCTCGAAGAGCCGGTCCTTCTTCAGATGCCCGATGGCGCCCTGGGTACCTGCCAGCACCGTGTAGTCATAGGAAAGGACCGCGCAGCGTGCGTCATCACCGAAAAGCTCGCCGTTGACGCTTGCCGTGCCGGCAATCAGGCCGTCCCCTGGCGTCCGCCGGATCAGGTCCTCGGTCTCGAATCTCGCCCGCTGGGCCGCGATGGCGTGGCGGCCGTATTCGACGAAGCTGCCGGGATCAACCAGGTCGTCGAGGTTCTCTCGGGCGGTCCTTCCGCCCCGCTCGTGCCGCCTGGCCACGGCCTCGGGCCGCCCTTCGTCAAGAGTGAGTTCGCGCCGCCGCCGCAACTCGGCGAGGTCGGGCCGGTCTTCAGGGGTATGCGACATTCACCAAACCTGTCACATCGGCCTTCCGGATGCCCCTCGGGAAGGGTTCCGGTGGCCCCGGACCAGACAACATCCCGCACATCTGTTGCGGCGAGAACTGATATGCGTCATGATGTCCGCCTGATGGGAGGGACGGGAACGAGAATTGCACTGGGGATTCTGGCTGCGCTGACATCCTTCGGGCTGATCGCTTCGGCCGCCAGCGCGGGCGCGACGATCCAGTCGGATCCGAACGCTTACGACTACCTGCCCGGACCCTTCGTCCAGGATCTCGGCGAGACCGCGATCTTCGACAACTCCCAGTCTTCGGCACCGCACGACGTGACGACCGCCCGCAGGGGACCGGACGGAGGGCCGCTCTTCTACTCGAACCTGATCTCCGGGGGCCAGACCACGCCGGTCAAGGGCACCGAATACCTGGCGGCAGGCACCTATCCGTTCTACTGCACCATCCACGGCACCTCGATGAGCGGCGAACTGGTCATCGACGGCTCCAAGGGCACCGTCGTGCCGCGACCATCGATCAAGGCGACCTTTCCCGGCCAGCGGCTCAAGCAGGTCCGGAAGTCCGGAGTGCGCGTGAAGGTCAAGGCCACAACCGCGAGCAACGGGGTTGCGGTGACCGCCCGGAAGGGCAGGGCGCTGCTCGGAGTCAAGCGAGGCCTGAACTTCACTGCCGGCCAGAGCCGGACAGTCACCGTCCCGCTGACCAAGGCCGGCCGCAAGGCCATCAGCAAAGGCAAGGTCGTGAAGATCACCGTCAAGGCGACGGTCGAGTTCGGCAAGCCCTCAACCGCAATCCGGAAGGTTCGCTAGATGAACAACCGCCGCCTGGCGGCCCTGATGATCGCTTTCGCGGCGATCTTCATCCTGCCCCAGTCAGCTTCGGCGCTCCTGCCGAAGAGTTCAGTTACCTATCTCGACAATGGCGTCGAGAGGATCACCTACCGGATCGGTCCGCTCAACGTGACCCCCGGCCAGAACCGCATCGCGTTCAAGCCGATCTCCGGCCTGGAGAAGCCCGGCGAGGACGGCTGGATCACACGGTTGAAGCCCGACCTCGTCGAGGAGGACGGCTCGATCCCGCTTTCCAGCAAGGTGATGTTCCACCACGGCGTCTGGCTCAATTTCTCCCGTACCGACGCAACCTCCGGTGGCCAGGAGCGCTTCTACGCAACCGGTGAAGAGAAGACGATCACCTCCTTCCCCAAGGGTTACGGCTACCGGTACAAGGCCTCTGACGTCTGGGTCCTGAACCACATGATCCACAACCTCACCCCCGAAGCGATGTCGCTCTACGCGACCTACACGGTGGACTTCATCCCGGCCGACTCGCCTGCCGCCGCCTCGATGAAGCCGGTGACCCCGATCTGGATGGACGTCGACAACGGCAGCCTCTACCCGGTCTTCGACGTGTGGCGAAACAGCGGTGGCAAGGACGGCAGGTTCACCTTCCCCGACGATGCCGACAACCCGTACCCGAGCGGCGAGGCGAAGAACCGCTGGACCGTCGATCGTGACGGCGTACTCCTTAGCACCGCGGGTCACGTACACACCGGTGGGCTGTGGACCGACCTCTACCTGCAGCGGCCTGGAGCGAAGTACGCCGGACCGGTCTGCCCGACGGTCCTGCCGGGCACCTTGATTGCCGTGAAGGGACTCAAAGGCAAGGCCAAGAGGCGTGCCATCAAGGCGAACTCCAAGGCCCGCAAGAAGTACAGGGCCCAGGTCCGAAAGAGGAAGGCCTGCCTCAAGACCAAGCCGAGCGTCAAGGGCAGCAAGGTCCACCTCTACCGGTCGAGGGCGAAGTACTTCGAGCCGGCCGGCCCCGTCTCCTGGGACATGGCGATGTTCGGTACCCCGGAAGACTGGATGGTCGAGGTCAAGGAGGGTGACGTGCTCTCCACGACTGCCACCTACGAGACCAGGCGCGCCTCCTGGCCCGAGTCGATGGGGATCATGGTCGTCTACATGGCCGAAGGCGAGAAGGGCAACAACCCCTACCGAAAGCGGGTCGACTACAAGGGGACCCTCAACCACGGACCCTATGAGGAGAACCGTGATCACGGTGGTGGCCTGCCTCTTGTGGGCCCCGACCCGACCAGGCTGCCCGACGGCGCTTCCCCGGAAGACAATCCGCTGATCAACAGCGACTTCGTCTACAACGGTGCCGACTTCCGTCTGCCCGGTGCGCTCGGACGGCCGCCGGTCGTCAAGGAAGGCAAGAGCCTGACCTTCAAGATTTCCGACTCGGACGTGGACCAGGAAATGTGGCACTCGCTCACCTCCTGCAAGGCACCTTGTAACCGCTCGACCGGTATCGCCTACCCGATTGCCGACGGCGATTTCCAGTTCGAATCGGGACAGATGGGTGTGGGCGGTCCGCCGACTGTGGAGCGCACCACCTGGAAGACACCGGCCTCGCTGCCGAGGGGTACATACACCTTCTTCTGCCGGGTTCACCCGTTGATGCGCGGCGCCTTCAGGGTCAAGTAGACCTGTCCGGGAGCTCGCCCCGGGCCGGAAAGCTGGCGATCGCCTCGTACTCGGCTCCGTCCGGGCCGAGGTGGGACGAGTAGACGCTGATCGATGAAGCCGCGAAGGCAACCGACGGACTGACCGGCAGGCTCACTCCGGAAGGGTCAAATCCCCGGCTGGTGCGGGCGCAGGTGAGGTGGGGCCGGTAGGGGCGGCCTTCGCTCCAGCCCAGTCTGTCCTTCAGCCCCCGGGCCAGGTCCGTCTGAAGCCGGCCAAGCTCGCGTCGGTCGTCGTGAACGTCGAGCACGAGGTTGCGAGGCCTCCTCTTGGGAAGCCACGCCGGTGCCCCCAGCGAAAGGCCACTCACCGGTGCGACGCTTTCCGCCGTCGCAGCGATCGTCTCCTCGGCCTCGAAGCCGTCCAGTTCTCCGAGGAAGGCGAGAGTAATGTGGGAGTTGCGGGCCGGCACCACCCGCAACCCCTGGGTGAAGCGGGCGATGTGCCTTGCCCAGGCTTCGGCCTCGGATCGCACCTCGGCCGGAGGGTCGAGGGCGACGAAGATCCTCTGGCCCCGGGGCTTTCGCCCGTTGCCCCGGCTCATGGCACCTCGCTCCCGGCTTCGACCTTGCCGCCCACCGGATTGAGGTTAGCGAGCGGGGCTGACCTCCCAGGCCAGTCCGAAACGCCCGAAGCCGGCAAGGAAGTCCTCGGGGTCGAAGGCGGTCGCCGGAGCCAGAGCGCCGGTGCCGTTGACTTCGCCCCGTGAAGCGCGGCGGGCGCCTTCAACGATCAGGGCGGCAGTCAGGCCGTAGACATCGGTTCCGGTGAGGGAACCCTTCGCCCAGGCCCTGGCCGACGTGACCTCGCAGCCGATCACGAAGTTCTCGGCCGTGCGGGCGTCCGCGTCGGCGCCCTCGGGCAGGGCCGAGATCGCCTTCGACATCAGCTTGCGAAGCGGCGTGCGCATCGCGATCCCGAGCCCACGGGCGACCGTCGGCATCACCGCCTGGCTGATCGGGTTGGGCGCAAACGAGGAGACGGTCAGCCCGGTCTCAACCGTTCGGACCGGGAGGTGCCCGGGCACCGTGATGTGCTCGGCTGAGGGGTAATGCATCATTTTCCGGACGCCGAGTGACCCCCCGAAGTCAAAGTCGGGTCGGGCGACGGTCTGGGGCGCGGGCCGCAGCGCATGCTCCCGCCACTCGACGTCGCCGCCCTTGATCATCTCGATCCCCGACCGCATGGTTCCCTGGCTCGGCTGGAAGGGTGCGTGGTAGCCGAGGCGCACCTTGTCAGCCGTTTCCCCTTCGGGCAACGCGTCAGCGGTCAGGGCGGCGAGCATGTCGCCGGGAACGTAGTCGAAGCCCATCGCGGGAATCAGTGGCGAGCCGGCCCTGGCGGCTAGCGGGCCGTAGTGGTCGAAGGCGCGCCTGATGAAGTCCTGCTCCCCGGTCGTATCGAGGTACGGAGTCCCGGCATCGACCGCTGCCGCGATGACCGGCTCGCCGTGAAGGCTGAAGGGGCCGGCGCAGGCGATCACGGCCGAGCTGCGCGAGAAGAGTTCCCTGAGCCCGCGTCCGTCGCTTGTCGGAACCGCGTGGACTTCGGGGGTGGCGCCGGGACCGAAGGAATCGGCCAGCGCCTCGAGCTTCTCCCGGTTGCGGCCGGAAACGATGAAAGGGATTTCGCGAGATGCGAGCTCGGCCGCGACCAGTCGCCCGGTGTACCCGGTGGCTCCATAAACGGTGATCGGATCTGACTCGGCGTTCATGGGCTGAATTGTCTCACCGATCAGCTTCCGGCTACGGCGCCAGACGGTAGGCTCTGGCCGGCCAGATGCGATCCCGGCTCTCGACACGCCGCAACCAGGAGGAGGGCTACGGAGTTTCGACTCTGGAGCTCTTCTTCGATCTGGTCTTCGTCTTCGCGATCACCCAGGTCTCGCACCTCCTGCTCGAGCACCTGAGCTGGCGGGGCGCCCTCGAATCGTGCCTGGTGCTGATGGTGGTCTGGTGGGCCTGGATGTACACGACCTGGGTGACCAACGAGCTGGATCCCGACACGCTGCCGGTCCGGTTCCTGTTGCTGACGATCATGATGGCCAGCCTGCTGCTAGCGGTAGCCATCCCGGAGGCTTTCGGGGCGAAGGGACTGCTCTTCGCTCTCTCTTACGTCTTCATCCAGCTGCTTCGCCAGTGGTTTCTGGCCTTCGTCGCGTCGCCGCCGGGAAGTGACGCCAGGAACCGGGCCGTTCACATCCTCACCTGGTTCCTTTTCTCGGCGCCCTTCTGGATCGGCGGTGCCTTCTTCGAAGGAGAAGCCCGGCTTGCGATCTGGGTGTTTGCGATGGGCATCGACGTCATCGCGCCCTCGACGCTCTATTTCGTGCCCTGGCTGAGGAAACTGAGCTTCGAGGACTGGACCCTCGGCAGCGGGCACTTCGCCGAGCGGTTCCAGCTGTTCACGATCATCGCTCTGGGCGAGACCATCGTTCTCACCGGGGCGACCACCGCGGATCTTGACTTCAATCTGACTACAGCCATCGCGTTCGCCGCCGCCTTCATCAGCACCGCCTGCCTCTGGTGGCTCTACTTCAACTACATGGCAACGATCCTCGAGCGTGTCCTCGAGGAGGCCGACAGCCGGACCGAGATCGGTCGTGACATATTCACCTACGGTCACATCCCGATAATTGCCGGAATCATTCTCTGCGCGGTCGGTGACGAGCTCGTTCTGGCCCACCCGACCGAGTATCTGCACACACCGGAGCTGATCGCGGTTGTCGCCGGGCCGACGCTTTACCTGCTGGCCTTCGCCCCGATCCGGTGGAAGGTGACCCGCGGCCTGCCCTGGCGTCGGCTGGCCGGAGCGGCCGCCTGCGTCCTGGTCGGCCTCTTCTCATGGCTCGTTCACCCGGTGGCCCTGGTCACCGCCGGGCTGTTGCTGGCGGTCCTGATCACCGTGATTGCGCATGAGCATTTCCTGCGCATACCCCGGAGGGAACCGGCAGAGCAGTAGATTGCCCGGGTCATGCCGGAACCAGTAGAAAGGCGATCAGGCCAGCGCTACATGCCTGGCCTGGACGGCCTCCGAGCGATCGCGGTCATGGCTGTGATCGCCTATCACCTCGAAGTCGGCTTCACGCCTGGCGGCCTGCTCGGGGTCGGGGTCTTCTTCACGCTGTCCGGTTACCTGATCACCGACATCCTGCTCGAGGGCTGGGTGACCCGAAAGCTGAGCCTGAAGAACTTCTGGCTTGCCCGCGCCCGGCGCCTGCTGCCGGCCCTTTTCGTGATGCTCGCCGTGGTGCTCCTCTGGGTCTGGATCGGCAATCCCGACCTGCTCGGAACCCTGAGGGGGGAGACGATCTCCTCGATCTTCTTCGTCGAGAACTGGTGGGCGATCGGTCAGGACATGTCCTACTTCGACCGCTTCGGTGCCCCCTCGCCACTGAGCCACCTCTGGTCGCTGGCGGTCGAGGAGCAGTTCTACATAATCTGGCCCTGGCTGCTGCTGCTCCTGCTCCGGATCTCACCAGCCAGGGACCACGGCAAGCGGGCCCGCCGCGAGCGCATCCGTCCCAACCTGGCGATCGTCACCCTGGTACTCGCCTTCATCTCGGCGGTCCTGATGGCAGTGCTCTACTCGCCCGGTTTTGACACCAATCGGGTCTACCTGGGGACCGACACGCGCGCCTTCGCGCTGCTCTTCGGTGCCGCGCTGGCGATGGTCTGGCCGAGCCGCCGCCTGGACAGGAACCTCCCCTTCAAGGCGAGGCGGAACATGGACCTGCTCGGGGTGGGCGCCCTGCTGGTGATCTTCATCCTGATCTGGCGCACTTCCGAGTTCTCCCCGTTCCTATACCGGGGCGGGATGGTGATCCTGGCGATTGCCACGACCATCCTCGTCGCCGTCCTGGCCCACCCCTCGACCCGCCTGGGCCCGATCATCGGCTGTCGTCCGCTCCGCTGGATCGGTGTCCGCTCCTACGCGATCTATCTCTGGCAGCTCCCGATCATCATCCTGACCACCCCCTCGGGCGCCAACGGCTTCAGCCCGGTCAGGGCGACCCTCCAGGTCGGCGCGACCTTCGCGGTCGCCGCGCTCTCCTGGAAGTACGTCGAGGATCCGGTCCGCAAGGGTGCCGTCGGCCGTCTCTGGAAGAGGTTCCGGGCCGGCGAGTTCAGCTGGAAGAAGTTCGGCCCGGAGGGCAAGGGACTCACGGTCGTCGGCGGAACGCTGGTCCTGATCCTGCTACTAGCGATGGTCGGCGTGTCTCCATCCAAGCCGATCGTTCCGATTGCGGCCAAGGGGGGAGAGGGCGAGGAAGCGGTCAAGCAGATCGCCACAGCTTCGCCGGTCGCGAAGACGGTGATCAGCCCCGAGGAGCGGGACGAGTTCCCGAAGAGCCTCTGTGATTCGGTCGCCTACATCGGTGATTCGACCTCGGTCGGCCTGATGGACCCCGCCTACCTTTCGCCGGAGTACAGGATCGATGCCCGTCTCAAGGAAGTCGGGGTGTACGAACAGCGGATCGACATTTCAGGTGCCCGCTCCTCGGTCGAGGAGGTCAACGGCATGCCCAACGCTGTCGATGCAGCCCAGGCGATCGCCGACGAAGGCTTCGACGGCTGCTGGATCTACGCGATGGGCACCAACGACACCGCCAACGTGGCGGTCGGCTCGACGATCGGGATGCGTGAACGCATCGATCGCCTGATGGGTGTCGCCGACGGCAACCCGGTCCTGTGGATCAACGTCCGCACCCTGAACCCGGGCAACCCCGCCTACTCGGAAGAGAACATGCAGGCCTGGGACGACGAGTTGCTGGCAGCCTGCGAGACCTACCCCAACATGCGCATCTATGACTGGGCGAACCGGGTCAAGGACGAGTGGTTCATCGATGACGGCATCCACTTCACCACCGAGGGCTATCAGGTGCGGGCCCAGGCGATCGCCAACGCAGTGCCGAAAGCGTTCGGCATCTGGTCAAGTTTCTGGAACCAGAGCGGCTGCTTGGTCAGCTGACCGGCCGATCTCTCACTCCGGGTGCCCGATGGCGAATCGAGATGGCAATTTCCCGCAATAATCGCGGGAAATTGCCATCTCACCGACGGAACTAGTCCTCGGCCTGGTCGGTTCGGGGCACGACCAGCACGGCCGAAGCTGCGTGGTTTACCACGTCAGAGGAAACCGATCCGAGCAGCACCCGCCGGACCGGCCCGTAGGCGCGGGAGCCGAGGCAGAGCAGGTCGACATCCCGGGAGGCCTCGGCAAGCTGGATCGGTGCTGTTCCCTCCAGCAGGACCTTCTCGGTCTCGAGCCGGTCCGGGACCACTTGGGCCATCTCGTCAAGCAGCAGGGCGGCAGCCTCATGGGTTGCCTCGGCCATCTCGGCCAGCGGATATGTCGCACCCCAGCGGCCCCACTCGTCTGCGAACCCCGCTGCGACCGAGAGGAGCCGGAAGGTCGAACCGTCGGCGGCAAGCTCGATCGCAGTCTCGGTGGCGAGGCGCGATTCCGGAGAACCGTCGACGCCGACCCCGATCCGATCCAGCGACGCCTTCTCGCGGAAGCCGTCGGGCGCGATCGCGACCGCACTTTCCCCTCCCGACATCAGCTGGCGGGCCTTGCGGCCGGCCCGGGTGTGGCCGTTCTCGGCCCGCGGGCTGCTGCCGACGACCACGAGGTCGGCACCGATGCGCCTGGCCACCGAACTGAGGCCGTGGGAGGCCGAGGAGGACTGCTCCACTTCGAAGGTCGCTCCGACCCGGTCCGCAACCGACTCGAGGATGCCTCGGGCCTTGTCGGTCAGCTCCGTATATGCCTCCGCCGGGAGGGCAGGGACGAAGCTGCCTCCGACCGGGTGGGGCACGATCGATGCAAGTACCAGTTCGGCACCGGAGCGGTTCGCGATCAGCTGACCGAGTGCCAGGGCGTCTTCTGCGTGTTCGCCGCCATCGTGGCCGACGAGCACGCGCGTAAATTTGGCCATGGCCCAATGATCGCTCCGGAACCGTCCGGGCGCAAGGGGGAAAACCACTGAAAAAGCCCGGCGCCCCGGGCCGGTCTATCTGGTGAGCCGTTTGTAGGTGATGCGGTGGGGCCGGTCGGCCTCGGCGCCGAGACGGTTGCGCCGGTTCTCCTCGTATGCCTCGAGGTTGCCCTCGAACCAGACCACCTGGGAATCACCCTCGAAAGCGAGGATGTGGGTGGCGACCCGGTCGAGGAACCAGCGGTCATGCGAGATCACCACGGCGCATCCCGCGAAGTTGAGCAGGGCTTCCTCGAGCGCGCGCAGGGTGTCCACGTCCAGGTCGTTGGTCGGCTCGTCGAGCAACAGCAGGTTGCCGCCAGTTCTCAGCAGCTTCGCGAGGTGAACCCGGTTGCGCTCGCCGCCCGAGAGCACTCCGACCTTTCGCTGCTGGTCGGAGCCCTTGAAGTTGAAGCCACCGACATAGGCCCGCGAATTCATTTTCATCGACCCGACTGTGATGTTCTCGTCGCCGTCCGAGATTTCTTCCCAGACCGACTTGTCGGGGTCGAGTGCGTCCCGCGACTGGTCGACATAGGCGAGCTGGACGGTGTCACCCAGGCGGATCGACCCGCCGTCCGGCTCTTCGTCGCCGACGATCATTCGGAACAGGGTGGTCTTGCCGGCCCCGTTCGGGCCGATGATTCCGACGATGCCGGCGGGCGGCAGCTTGAACGACAGGTCCTCGATCAGCAGCTTGTCGCCAAAGCCCTTGGTCAGGTGATCGGCCTCGATCACCACGTTGCCCAGCCTGTCCCCGGCCGGAATGTGAATCTGGACCTGGTCCAGCTTCACGTTCTTCTCCTCGGCCAGCAGCTCTTCGTAGCGAGCCAGGCGGGCCTTGGACTTCTTGCGCCGGCCTTTGGGGTTCTCGCGCACCCACTCGAGCTCGGAGGCGATCGTCTTCGCCCGCGCAGACTCCTGCTTCTCCTCCTGGGCGAGACGGGCCTGCTTCTGCTCCAGCCAGGAGCTGTAGTTGCCCTCGAAGGGGATCCCGCGACCCCGGTCGAGTTCGAGGATCCACCCGGCCACGTTGTCCAGGAAGTACCTGTCGTGGGTCACTGCGACCACGGTGCCTGGGTACTCCTCCAGGTGCCGTTCGAGCCACGCGACCGACTCCGCGTCGAGGTGGTTGGTCGGCTCGTCCAGCAGCAGCAGGTCGGGCTTGGAGAGCAGCAGGCGGCAAAGGGCGACCCGCCGCCTTTCGCCGCCGGAAAGCGTGCTCACGTCGGCATCCGACGGTGGCAGGCGGAGCGCGTCCATCGCCGTGTCAAGCATGGTGTCGAGGTTCCACGCGTCGACCGCGTCGATCTTCGCCTGCAGCTTCCCGAACTCGTCAGCGGTCTCGTCCGAGTAGTTGGCCGCGAGCTCGTTGAACCGGTCGAGCAGGTCCTTGATCTCGCGCACCCCGTCCTCGACGTTTCCGCGTACGTCCTTCGATTCGTCCAGGTGGGGTTCCTGCTCCAGCATTCCCACCGTCGCGCCCTCGCGCAGGCGGGCTTCGCCCTTGAATTCGGTGTCGGTTCCGGCCATGATCCGGAGCAGCGACGACTTGCCCGCTCCGTTCGCGCCGAGGATGCCGATCTTGGCGCCGGGCAGGAAGTTGAGCGAGATGTCCTTGAGGACCTCCTTGTCCGGCGGATGGACCCGGGAGACCTGGTACATGGTGAAGATGTAGTCAGCCATTGCCGGGGAGGTTAGCCGTCCCTGCGCCGCGGGTCCGACCGGCCGCGCTCCTAGGCTTGACACAGGCCGATGAAGGGAGACCTGAACTTCTACCTGCAGGCGATCGTGGCGGTGGTGGTGATCACCGACCCGGTGACCCGCGGCATCTTCTTCCGGCAACTGACGGCGAGCGAGCCCGAGCGCCGCCCCGAGTTCGTCCGCCGGATCACCCTCGCGGTCGCCGTAACGCTCTTCGGGGCCGCGCTGGTCGGCAAGGAGTTGCTCGACCTGATGGGCATCGACCTCGGTGCCTTCGGGATCGCCGGCGGACTGATCGTCACCCTGATGGGGTTCGAGATGCTCTTCGGCGGCGAGCCGAGCCGGGCCCAGGGCGGCAAGGAGGCGAGGGAAGTTCCGGAGTCATTCGACGGAAGCGTCGTCGTGCCGTACGCGATTCCGTTCGTGGCCGGTCCGGGAGCGATAACCACGGTGATCACGATCGCTTCTTCGACCTCCGACGGTACCGGGACGGTGGCCGCCCTCATTGCCGTCGCAGTCGCCGTGACCCTGCTCCCGATCGGGCACCTGCTTGTCGCAAAGCACCTGAACCTTTCCGGGCAGGCAGAGCAAATCGCCACCAAGATCGGCGGTCTGCTCATCGCCACCATCGGCATCCAGCTGATGCTGGGCGGGATCACCCGCTATTTCGAGCTCTGAGACCGGCCGGCGTTCAGGGGGCCGGCTTCTCGTAAACCGTGACCACGGCCGCGCCGCCGAGGCCGATGTTGTGCTGGAGGGCCTTGCCGGCGCCATCGACCTGCCGGGCGTCCGCGTCACCGCGCAGTTGCCAGGTGAGCTCCGAGCACTGGGCGAGACCGGTCGCGCCGAGCGGATGGCCCTTCGAGATCAGGCCTCCTGAAGGGTTGACCACGGTGCTGCCGCCGTACGTGGTGGCCTCGGCGTCGACCAGTTCGTGCCCATGGCCCTTCTCGGCCAGGCCGAGCGCCTCGTAGGTGATCAGTTCGTTGGCCGAGAAGCAGTCATGGAGTTCGACCACGTCGACCTCGTCGATCCCGGTTCCGGCTTCGCCCAGGGCCTGTTCGGCGGCGAGCCTGCTCATCTCGTATCCGACCAGGCTGATCGCGCTGTCGTCGTCGAAAGTGGCCTTGGTGTCTGTGACCAGGGCCTGGCCGGTGATCTCGATCGCCTTGTCCCAGAGGTCGTGCTCATCGACGAACTTCTCCGATGCGACTATCGCCGCGCCCGAACCGTCCGAGGTGGGGGAGCACTGGAGCTTGGTCAGCGGGGCGTAGATCTCCGGAGCTTCCTGGATCTGCTCCAGGGTGTACTCGTCCTGGAACTGGGCGTAGGGGTTGTTCACCGAGTGCTTGTGGTTCTTGTAGCCAATCCATGCGAAGTGCTCGGGCTTCGAGCCGTACTTCTCCATGTGCTCGCGCCCGGCGGCCCCGAAGATCTGCGGAGCGGGCGGGGCATCCTCCCATTCGCGAAGCTGGGTCAGCTCGATGAAGTGCTTGTCGAGCGGCTGGGTGCGATCTGTGTACTTGGCGCCGAGGGAACCTTTCTCCATTTTCTCGAAGCCGAGCGCCAGGGCGCAGTCCGCGAGCCCGCCCTTGACCGACTGGCGGGCCAGGTAGAGGGCGGAAGAGCCGGTCGAACAGTTGTTGTTCACGTTGACGATCGGGATTCCGCTCAGTCCGAGCCCGTAAACGGCGCGCTCGCCGGAAGTCGACTCGCCGTAGCAGTAGCCGACGTAGGCACTCTCGACGTCGTCGTAGGAGATGCCGGCGTCCTCGAGGGCCTTGGAGCCGGCCTCTACTGCCCAGTCCGGGTAGTCGCCCTCTTTGGTGCCGGGCTTGTCGAACTTGGTCATGCCGACGCCGATTACGAAAGTGCGGTTCATCAGGTGTAGCTCCTCAGTTGGTTGCCGGGGCGGCCGGAACCGCGTCCTCGGCATGGAATTGTGCCAGCAGTTCGTTTTCCCGGTCTTGCCTGGGGAAAGCGAAGAAGACGAGCACGGCGCCCAGGATGATCGCCCCGATGCCGACGAGGTAGGCAGAATCGCTTCCGTTCAGGAAGGCGGTCTGGGCTGCCTTGACTATCTGCGGGGCATATTGGGGGTGCTGCTCGGCCACCGTGACGGCGCTGCCGAAGGAACGTTCGAGCTGTGTCTGGACCGAGTCGCTCACCTTCTTGGTGGCCTCGGGGTTGCCGGCGATCTGCGACGCGAAGGAGCTGGCGTAGGCCGCGGTCAGGACCGATCCCAGAATCGACTGCATCAGGGCCCCGCCCAGGTCGCGCTGCAGGTCGGCGGTGCCCGATGCCATGCCGGCCCGGTGCACGGGAACCGAGCTGGTCAGGGAATTTGACGAGGGGGTCCCGGCAAGGCCGACCCCGATCCCGACCGGAAGGTAGCCGAGCAGTACCTGCCAGTAGGCCGCGTTCTCGTCCCAGAGGGTCAGCATGAAGATGAAGCCGATCAGGCAGAAGGCGAATCCGCAAAGCAGGGTGAAGCGGGAGCCGTGCGACTGGACGAGTTTGGCCGACCGCGGGGCAGCGACGATCATCCCCAGGGCAGCAGGCAGGATCGCAAGGCCCGCGTCAAGGGTGGAGTACTCGAGCACGTTCTGCAGGTACTGCTGGCCGATGAACATCGCTGCCATCAGCGTCCCGAAGACGATGATTCCGGCCGTCCCGGCGACCCAGAAGGTGCGCCGCGACGCGATCTTCAGGTCGTAGAGCGGGTTGCCGATCCTGCCCTGACGCCGCTGCTGAAGAAAGAAGGCGATCCCGGCTGCGACGCCGATCGCGGTGAGCGCCACGGTGGTCGAGCCGTAGCCGGGCATCGAAACGAAGTTGATTGCGAGCACGATGCCGCCGACCATGAGGATCGAGAAGATGCCGCCGAGGTTGTCGACCGGGTCGGTGGTCTCGTTGACGTGGGCGGGGATGAAGCGGATCGCCATGACCAGCGCAATCACCGCCAGCGGCAGGGTGATGAAGAAGACAGATCCCCAGTCGAAATGCTCCAGCAGCGCACCGGAGACAGCTGGACCGAGGGCGGAGATGCCTCCCCCGATCCCCGACCAGAGCGCGATCGCCCTGGTCTTCTTCGACCCCGACCAGAGCGCCGTGATTAGCGCCAGGGTGGTCGGGAAGGCCATGCCGGCCGCCAGGCCGCCGATGAAGCGGGCGACGAAGAGCACCTCGACGTTCGGTGCGAAGCCGGCCAGGAGGGCGGCCGGGATCGCCACCGTTGTGCCGAGGACCAGCATCATCTTGCGCCCGTACCGGTCCCCGAGAGCACCCAGATAAAGGACGGAGGAGGCAAGGCCGAGCGAGAACCCGACCGCGACCAGGTTCAGCCCGGTCTGGCTCGCGTCGAGGTCCTTGCCGATGTCCGGCAGGGCGACGTTCGCGACCGCGAGGTTCAGGTTCGCGACCGCGGCGACGAGGATCAGGGTCAACAGGACGATTGCCGGCTTTTCCGGTGAACTCCCCTTGTCGGTGTTCGGCATGCGGGCATCTTAGGCCGCAGGGCGGGGGCGCTCTAGTCTGCATCGGGTGAAAGTCGAGATCTTCTCCGATATCGCCTGCCCCTTCTGCTTCATCGGCACCCGCAACTTCGCCCGCGCCCTCGAGGCCTCGGGGCGAGGCGGCGAGGTCGAGGTGATCTGGCGGAGCTTCCAGCTCGACCCCTCGGCACCGCGCCGGTCCGAAGGCGACCTCTATGACCACCTGACTCGCAAGTTCGGCATCTCCAGGGACGAGGCGATGGCGATGAGTGACCGGGTGGTGGCGATGGGCCACGAGGCGGACATCGATTTCGAGTTCGGGAATGCTTTCGCCGTCAACACTTTCGATGCGCACCGAATGCTCAAGCTGGCCGCCGAGGCCGGGGCCGGAGCAGAGATGGCCGAAAGGCTCTTCGACGCCTACTTCACCGGGTCATCCGACCTCTCCGACCGGGATGACCTGGTCGGTCTGGCAGTCTCGGTCGGGATCCCGGCGGGCCGGGCCGGGGAGGTGGCAGCCGGTGACGGCTTTGCCGACCAGGTGCGGGCCGACCAGCGGCTCGCCTCCGAGTTCGGGATCGCCGGGGTGCCCGCCTTCATCTTCGACCGGAAAACCGCGGTGTCCGGGGCGCAGCCGTCCGAGCTGCTGGGTCGCGCGATCGACCATGCGATGACCCCGGCTGCCTGACGGCAGAGCGGCGATCGCGAGAATGCGAAATGCTGGTCCCAAGTGACCCGGCGAGCTACAAAGCTCCAGTCCGCCCTGGCCGATCCGTCCGAGCCGCAGGACTCCGGCCCCTTGCGCGCGCTCAGGCTCGGCACCAGCACCTTCATGTCCGGAGAGCGGGTCGACATGTCGGCGATGGCCCGGCAGCTGGACATAAACCGGGCCACTCTCTACCGGTGGGTCGGCTCGAGAGAACAGTTCCTGGTCGAGATGATCTGGCAGCTGACGATCGGCAGCTTCAACCGCCTCGAGCGGCAGGTCCGGTCGACCGGCCCGGACCGGATCATCGACATCACTATCGAGTTCGCCGGCCAGGTGATCGACAACCCGGGCATGAAGCACTGGCTGGCCACGGAAGGCGAGTCGGCGATGGCGCTGCTTACCCGCAGCGAGGCGGGCTACCAGCCGCGCCTGATCGACTGGATCGAGGGATCAATCGACCGGCAGGTCGAGGTCGGTTACATGCGGCTGCCGCAGGGCGTCCAGTCACATGACCTCGCCTACGTGATCGAGCGGGTGATGGCTGGTTTCATCTACCTCGACCTGATCACCGGGGAGCAGCCGGACGCCAAGCGGGCCGAACCCCTGCTCGGCATGCTGCTGCGCGAGACCCGGCCCGACTGAGAACGCAGGGCAGTCCGTTCAGGCCGGCGTCCGTCCGAGCCACTCGGTGATGATGCGCCCGATCTCTTCGCCGGCGTCTTCCTGCAGGAAGTGCCCGGCGTTCTCGATCACGGTCAGCGGTTCGGCCTGGGGAAAGAGCATCTGGACGGCATTTCCAACCGGGTCGAGAGGCAGCGCCGGATCGCTGTCGGCCCAGAGCAGGAGCGAGGGCCTCGTGTCCTGGATCAGGTACTGGGCGGCGGCCTGTCCGGCAGCCGCTCCCGGATCCTCCGGGGTGACCGGGATCATCGGCGGAAAGGTGCGGACGCCCGCCTTGAAGTCGGCGTCGGGGAAGGGGGCGAGATAGGCGGCCATGACGTCGTCGGGCACCTCGGTTGCGCAGCCGCCCTGGATCGGCATGTCGACTCTCACGTCACGGTGGGAGGCGATGAAGTCCCGGAAGTGATTCCAGTTGTCGGTCATCTTCTGGTAGCCGGTGAACAGGCCGGTGTCCATGGCGACCAGACGCGAGAAACGCTCGGGCACCTCGATCGACGCGGTCCTCAGGCCGATCGGGCCGCCCCAGTCGTGGCAGACCAGGGTGACGCCGGAAAGGTCCAGCTCCTCCAACAGGCTGACCACCGCGTCGGTATGGCGGTCGTAGGTGTACCAGTCGTCATCGGCCGGCTTGTCGGAGCGACCGAACCCGGGCAGGTCGGGAACGACGCAGCGGTAACCCGCCTCCAGCAGCGGGTTCATGACCTTGCGCCAGAGGAAACCCCAGGTCGGCTCGCCATGCAGCAGGAGGACGGGTTCGCCCTCTCCTTCGTCTATGTGGGCGAGTCGCATGCCCTCCCAGTCCCGGTACACCGGCTCCCACGGAAAGTCCGGGATCGATTCGAAGCGTTCTTCGGGGGTGCGCAGGATCTCCATGGCTGCAGATTATCCACAACAAGTTGACGGGTGTCAGCTTTTGACTCCGTCTGACCCGTTTGATTGATTCAGCTTCAATGCCAGAGAAGAAGAGCGGTTCCCTCGTCCTTGCCGCGATGATCTTCGCCGTGTCGATGACCTTCATCGACCAGACGATCGTCTCGATCTCCATCCCGGAGATCCAGAAAGCACTCGGGCTCTCGGAGGAGGGAGTCCAGTGGATCGTCAGCGGCTACCTGCTGGCCATGGCAGCCGCCTTTGCGCTGGGCGGGAAACTGGCCGACGTCGTGGGCCGGCGGACCATGCTCGTGGTCGGCATCCTGGTCTTCGTGATCGCGTCGGCCCTCTGCGGTGCGACCCCCGAGACCGGCATCGCGGAAGCCTGGATCGTCAGCTTCCGCATAATCCAGGGAGTCGGCGCCGCACTGATGTTCCCGGCGGCCCTCGCGATCACCATTTCCGCCTTCCCGATCGAAAAGCGAGGCCGTGCCCTGGCGATCTTCTTCGGCATCACCGGCGCACTCACCTCGGTCGGACCAATCGCCGGCGGCTACCTCTCCGAGTGGACCTGGCGCTCGATCTTCTGGATCAACATCCCGATCGCGATCATTTCCCTGATCCTGATCTGGAAGTCGCGCCCGGAGAACTTCAGGAACCCGCAGCCGATCGACGTGCGCGGTGCGATCCTCGTCGCCCTCGGCATGGGGCTCTCGGTGCTGGGTTTCCAGCAGGCCCAGAACTGGGGCTGGGGCAGTCCGCTGACGATCGGATGCATCGTCGCCGGCATCGCCATCCTGATCGGCTTCTACATCTTCGAGAACCGCCAGCGGCTGCCGCTCATACGGGTTTCGATCCTGCGCGAACGGGCCTTCGCCGCCGACTGCCTGGTGCTGTTCCTGCTGTCGATCCCCTTCGTTCCCCTCTTTTTCTTCGCCTCCATGTACTCGCAGATCTCGCTGGGCTGGGAGGCCTCCGAGGCGGGCGTCTATCTCCTCGTCTTCTTCGGGGGTTTCGCGGTCGCCGCCCAGTGGGGCGGCCGGATCCTCGACAGCAAGGGGGCGAAGCCGGCAGCCTTCGTCGGGGCCATTCTCGGCGCGGTCGGATTCTTCCTCTGGGCTGGTCAGATGACCGACCTCGACGCCGGACTGGGAGGCCAGTGGATCTACATGGTCATGGCCGGTGCTGGTGTGGGCCTGATGCTCGGTCCGGTCAGCACCGACGCGGTGAACCGGGCTCCGAACACGAGTTACGGCGAGGCGACGGGTATCACCCAGACCGTTCGCAATTACGCGGCGGCCTTCGGGCTGGCGATCCTCGGCACCATCCTCACCACCCAGAACCGGGTCAACGTGGAGGACAAGCTGACCGGTCTCGGGCTGCCCACCGAAAAGGCTGACGCGATCGCGGCTGCGATGACCTCCGGTGGTGGCGGCAACCAGGCGGCGATCTCCGAACACACCTCAGGCGGATCCACCGACAAGGTGTTCCAGGCTGTCCAGGAGGCCTTCGCCAACTCGAGCCAGACGGTCTTCTACATCATGGCCGCGGTCATGGCGGTTACTTTCCTGGTCGTCCAGTTCGGCATGGTCGGCGGAAAGATGAAGGAGATCATCGCCGACGAAGGTGAACAGCCGGTACCGGCGGAGGCGACTCCGAAGGTTCCTGATGAGGACGCCTGAGCGCCCCGTGGTCAGGGCTGCGGGTCGGGTCCCGCGGCCTCCGTGTACTCGCGCTTCAGCTCGGCGAGCTTCGTGTAGAGCACCGCGGTGCCGATCGCCACGACCGGCGTGCTGAGACTGTTGCTGAGGAAGTTGCCGACCAGCCTCCCGACCACCCCGGTCCCGAGCGGCGCCGATATCTGCTGCGCGATGCCCAGCATATGATCGCTGAGCAGGCCAACCACGACCAGGTAGCCAAAGACTCTCCACGCCTGGTTCTGAACCAGTTCGAAGCTTCGGCCCAGCGATTCAAAGACTCCCCGCCGCTCGACGACCACGGTCTGTCCGGCCACTGCGAGGAGGGTGGCAATGACCAGGCCGGGAATGATCAGAGCGGCGACCCCGAGAAGAACGGCGAGAGCGGTGATAAGCGTTACCCAGATCAGTCTGGCCAGAACCGGCTTCACGGTCGCCCAGAGTTCAGCGGCGCCCTCCGACTTGCCGGGCAGGCAGATCAGCGCCGTGACCATGCCGCCGTAGGCGGCTCCGAGGAGGATGGTGATCCCGACCGAGACGGCCAGCCCCGCCGGTCCGGCGATGTCGAGCAGGGCGGAAGCTGCGTTCAGTGCCGCGAATGCGACGGTCATGCGAACGATCAACTGCCGGTTTTCGTCGAAGGCGGTGCGCATCGACTTGAGGCTGCTTCCGATCTGGAACTTCGGCTGGGGCATGGGCGCCCACCCTACCCGTGAGGCTCGCTCTATAGTTTCCCGTCCATTCAGTGAGTCGCCCCGTCGCGGCCGGGATGGCGCGGGACAACGCGCCGCCGTCCCCGACCCGGATGGGAACTGACCGGCACACTCGCCCCGGCATGGAAAACTCCGAGAACAAGCTCAAATTCACGCCGTTCAACCTTGCCGTGCTGCTGGCCGCACTGTTCATCGGCCTCGGCGCCGGTGCGCTGGCCTACCGTCAGTACAAGATCGACCGGAATGACGCCAGGGCGTCGAAGAAGAAGGGCAAGGAGGGCGAGAACCTGAACGCCCTCGCGCCGGTCGTCGGGTCCGAGGGAAGCAGTGATCCGGGTGACGCGTACGACGCGCAGTTCACGACCTCGTCGATGTGGCCGAAGTTCAACCCCGACCGGCACTACTACGTGACCCGCTGCGTGCCGGGCCGGGTCATGGTCCAGGTCCGGTCGATCCCCGAGGTAAAGGTCAAGGTCTGGGCTAACCCCGCCACCGCGGGCCGCTACGGGGCCGAGGCCCGCCCGATGCCGGGGCAGGACTTCAACGTGAAGATCATTCCCGATCAGGGAGAGACCGAGAACTACAAGGTGCGCTGCCTGCCGTCGGACTTTCCCGAGTGGCGCTACAAGCGCTTCGCCAAGCCGCCCAAGGGCATGTTCATGGTCACCGCCTACCTCAAGCCGGGTCAGGACGCACGGGCCTGGATGATGGTCTTCGACCAGGACGGGACCCCTCGCTGGTGGTACAGCACGCCGACCAACACCCTGGGTGGCCAGATCCTCTCCGATGGCACGGTCCAGATCCCGCGCGGCTTCGCCGACGGCTTCGGGCAGGATGCCCGCACCGCGACAGAGATCCGCAACCTCGACGGCAGCTTCGTCCGCAAGGTCACCTACAAGGGTGCGCCGACCGACGGCCACGAGTACGTGCTGCTGCCCAACGGGAATGTGCTCGTGATGAGTTACAAGCCCCGGTACGGTGTCGATCTCCGGCCGGTCGGCGGCCGCGCTGATCGCGGTCTGCTCGATGGTGCCTTCCAGGAGCAGACCCCGGACGGCAAGGTGGTCTGGGAGTGGAATTCGAAGGATCACGTCTCGATCGAGGAGACCCCGGAGCGCTGGTGGCAGCGGGCCTGGCGGAACCCCCACTACGACGAGAACGGGAAGATCCGGTACGACCAGTTCCACCTCAACGCGATCGAGCCCTGGGGTGACCAGTACGTGCTCTCGACCCGCCACACCGACACGGTGTGGGGGATCAGCAGGAAGACCGGCGAGCTGCTCTGGAAGTTCGGCGGAGTCCCGACTTCCAAGTCCCTGAAGGTGGTCGGGGACGACCCCTACAAGGGGTACCCGATCTCGGGCAACCACGACGTCCGGATGATCGGCGACATGCTGACCATTCACGACAACGGGGTGAAGATCAAGGGCCGCCAGCCGCGGGCCCTCATGTACAGGATCGACCTCCAGAACCGGACGGCTACCTACATCGGCGACTTCCGCGACGATGAGGTGTCAGGCAACGGTCACTGCTGCGGTTCGTTCAGGCCGCTGGGCGACGGCTGGGTCGTCGCCTGGGGTGCAGCGCCCTGGGTCTCCGGCTTCACCGAACAGGGCAAGCTCGCCTTCCGGCTCGGAGTCCCGGTCGCGCCTTACCGCGCGGTCCCCGTGCCGGCCAGCGTCACCGATGCGGATCTCGATGCGGCTCTTGACGCGATGGAGCCGGAGCCGGCCATGTCGAATCAGACCATGACCCCGCTCGACTTCTTCGACGACAAGAGCAACCTCCAGGACAAGTCGGTGCCCGGCGGCCCGCTGGGCCCGATCGAGGACGAGTCGATGGAAGACCTCTCCAGCGGCAAGGGCGTCCTGAATCAGAACTGACCCCACCGTCCGGCGCCGTCGCCCCGTCGCCCCGCCGCCCGTCGCCCCGCCGCCCGTCGCCTCCGCACCGAAATCGAGATCCACTTCGTTGGCCGTTATTGCCAACAAATTGGATCTCACTGAATCCGTACCTCCGTCGAGCCCTCCGGCCGCCGCGGACCCACCTGTTCCGGGCTGGATTCCTCTTTCGAATCAACCCTTACTCGGTGCCTCGGTGAAGCCGAGCATCGCCGCGACCCGGTCGACTTCCCTCCATGGGTCCGCTTCGAAACGTCCGAAGGTAAGTCGGGCGACGGTCAGACCCTGCGCCTCCAGCATCGCCTGCTTCCCGAGATCGATGTTGAGCTGAGCCGGGTACCGGTGATAGGTGCCTCCGTCAAGTTCGAGCACGAACCCCTTGCCCGGCCAGAAGCAATCAACCTCCTTGCCGTGGACCTTCACATTGACGAGAGGCATCGGGTATCCCCGCTCGATCCATGCCAGCAGAAAGAGCCCCTCGAAGACGGACCGGATCCGATTCAACTCCGGTCTCCAGAGACCGAGCAGAGGCCGGAGTCTTCTCGCCCCGCGTCTCCCGACCATCATCTCGAACGAAATCGAAACGTCCGCGTCCCGGAAGAGGCCAAGCCGGCAGGCTTCCAGGAAGGCGAAGCGGATCTCCCGGTCGGTGGCACTACCGGCCAGGTCGATCAGGGCCAGCACCGGGCTCAGTAGCGCTACGCCATCCTTTGCGCGCAGATCGGACTCGTTGTACTGACGTCGGGTCACATTGACCCTCGTGTTGCGGGTCGCGGGCGAAACACCCATGAAGGATCTCGCCTTGCCGGTGGCTGCCGCGACTTCGATCGTCGCGGGGATCGTCTGCCGCATCTCAACGAACCCCCACTTCTGGCAGGCACTCAGTCCGGTCAGAGCCGAACCGGGTCCGGCGGCCAGGAGGGCAGCTCGCCAGACGGCATTGGACGAATCGACATCCCTGCCATACGAGTACACACTCTGAAGTACCCGCAGCAGCCGGCCGGTCCGAAGCCAGCTTCGAATCTGATGTCGCCCGAAGCCGTGTTCTAGAAGTTCGTCCCGTCCGACGACGAACTCTCGGGCGGCGGCGAATCGCCATAGCTCTCTGAGTTTCGAACTCGCCTGGTCCACCTCTTGAGCCTCCCGGCCAATAGCTCAAGTGTGTTGCTACAGGTGAGAATTATCTGCAACTACTCGGCCCTCGGGCGATCAGTGAGATCCACTTCGTTGGCCGTTATTGCCAACGAAATGGATCTCGATTGCAGGAGGAGGGTTGGCAGGTTGGGCAGGGGTGCGAGACCGGGCGGTCGGGGACAGTCAGGGGGCGGACAGGGACGGTCAGGCGAGGGTCAGGGACGGACTGGGGGCGGACAGGGGACCGACTGGAGGTGGTCAGGGGCAGGGGCGGTCGGCCCGGGGGTCCGGGATGAACTCGGTCACCGAGACGAGTGCGCGCTCCATCGCTCTCGGCTCGATCTCGTTCGGTCCCCGGAATGGCTGTTCGAACACGAACACCAGGTAGATCGAGCAGATCAGGAGCAGCGAGACGGGAAGGATGAACATGATCTGGCCGCGAATCGGTTCCCTTCCCTTCAGGACGGTCGCGAAGAGGATCAGCATGAACCCGCCGGCGATCATGAACACCCAGAACATGGTCGGCAGGAACGTGTCCGCCTTGAGCAGCCTGGTCGCCCGTGCCTTCTGCAGGTCGCTGACTCTCTCGAGAGAGGCAGACAGAGCCGAATTGTCGGCGGAGTTGCGGCCCAGTTTCCCGAAGGACTGAAAGAGTCGATCGGTGGCGGCGCTCGCCAGTTCCGACCGCTCGCCATCATGCATCTGGGGCCACTCGTCTTCGATGACTGCCCGCGAGTAACAGATGAGTTCATGGCCGAGCCGATCCCTGCTCTCCGCATCGAACAGGGTGGCCGCGCGGGAAAGGGAACTGACCGAGTCTGCCTCGGTGCCGGCTGCCGTTTCCGCAGCCTGGTAGCCATCCAGGGCATAAGCGAGAACGAAGCCGATCACCAGTGCGTAGAGAACGCCAGCGAAGGCGAAGACGGGTTCCCGGCGCTCCTCGCTGCCCCTCAGGTGCTCCGGAACAAAGCGGCGGATCAGGAAGATCGAGACGCCGGTGACCAGGCAGCCGGCAATGAGGATCGCGATGCAGGTGAGGACGGTGCTCATTCGTCCTCCCTCAGCAACGACGGCGGCACGTCAATCGTCCGGCCGAGCACCAGTTGTCCGTCCTCGACCCGGTAGGCACCGTAGAAGGTGAGCGTGGTGTCGCCGTTGGCATCGATCGAGTAGCTGCCGAGCGGGGAGGCACGCTCGGAGATGTCGAAGAAGGCGTTGCGCGTGTTGATCCGCAGGGCATCGATCGGTTCTGTCGCGATGTCACCCCGGGCACCCCGCCGGATCGAGTCGATCACCGCCCGTCCCGCCTCGTAGGCAAAGACCGCCATCGGCTCGGCCGGACGCCCGTACCGTTCCTGGAACCCCCGCAGGAACGACTCGCCGCTCTGGGCGTAGTTGCCGGCCGGCAACTGTGGGGCGGTGATGTAGGTGTCCAGGCCAGTGTCGCCGAGCGACTCGAGGAAACTGGAGAAGGAAAGTCCGTCACCACCGAAGAGCTTGATGAAGTTGTTCTCCCGGTGGACAGTGTCGAATAGGTCACGGGCGAGGTCGAGTTTCGAGCCGGCGAAGAGCAAGGCGTCAGCCCGGGAGGCGGCCACCCGGTCGGCGACCTCTCCGATCTGACCTTCACTGGTCAGTTCTGCTCCGCCCGCGACCTCGATGCCCATGCGCCGGGCGATCTTCTCGAACCGGTAGCGAAGCCCCCTTCCATAAGTGTCACCGTCATCGACGACGAATACTTCGTCGACGTCCTCCTCCTGCATGAACAGGGCGAGGGCGGCGCTCTGGACGTTGTCGTTCGGCACGACCCGCCCGAAGGTCCTGATCCCGGTCGGGCGGATCAGCTCGCCGAGTTCCGGGGCAGGCATGGTGAGCTTGACAGCAGTAGAGCCGGAACTCACCTGGAGCATGCCCGCCCGGTTGAGGATCGGCATCGCCACCTCGGTGGCACCGGAATCGAACTCCCCAATGTATGCGACGGCCTCCTCGTCGGCGGCCGCCATCCGGGCGTTCCGCCGGACCAGGGCAGGCACCCAGTTTCCGGATTCATCGGAATCGTTCAGCCCGACTATCTCGATCCTGGCCGAGTCGACCCGGCCGCCTTCGTCCTCGTTGGCGATCTCGACCGCCCGCAACATGTCCTCGCCGCCGCGGTCGCCCTTCATCGGCTGGCTCACGTAGATCCTGAGGGTGCGGCTGGTCTCGGATTCGTCGGACTGCCCGCAGCCGGTCGCGACGACGGCGAGCACGAGAATCAGGGCAGCGGTGACTGCCGTCCGGAGCGAGAGGGGCGACTTCAAGATGGCAGGACTATTCCAGTTCGTCGGCAAGAATGCTGACCATCTGGGCCAGGGAAGGAACTTCCCGGCTGATCCTGCGCTGCCGGATCGCTCCGTTTTCGCGAGCTAGGTCGAGACAGTGCTCGAGTTCCGATTCGCAGCGCAGGTCCTGCGCATGGGGGCGAAGCGCCTCGACGAGGCGCTCGACGATCCGCCCGACGGGCACCCGAACTTCCCGTTCAGAGTCGATCAGCTCTGCATTGATCCCGTCACGGGCAGCGAGAAAGCGGTTCTCGCTGATCGACTCCTGCGAATCGATCTGCCGGTTCGTGAGAGGGCTGTCGAGGGCTTCGCGTCGGACGATGCATTGGGTCAGCGCGACCAGCGCCCCGGTGTCCTCGGTCCGCGTCTGCGAATCCATCACCCGGATCTCCAGGGTGCCAAGGGTGGGCTGGGGTCGCACGTCCCACCAGAGGAAGGTCGGCTCGGGGATCGCGTCAGTCCGGATCAGCAGGTCGACGTTCTCGACGTACTGTCTGTAGCTGTGAAACGGGCGGGGCACTCCGACCCGGGGGAAGGCCTGAAACAGCGGGGTGCGAGCGGAAGAGAGACCGGTGTCCCGTCCCTGCCAGAAAGGGGAGTTGGCGGAAAGGGCTAGCAGGACCGGCAGGTAGACCCTCATCCTGTTGTGAACCTGGATCGCGATCTCGGGCTCGGCGATTCCGACATGGACATGCAGAGCGAAGGTTGGTTCGCGGCGGGCCAGTTCACGCATCGAACCGTGGACGAACTGGTACCTCTCACCAGCCGAGACGACGATCTCCTCCCAGACCGCGAAGGGATGGGTTCCGGCCGAGGCCGCCCTCAGGCGGAGCGTCTTGAGCGTGGCCGCGAGACTATGCCTCAGCGAGGCGATCTGCTCCATCGCCAGGCCCACCTCTTTATGGACGTCGGTCCGCAGTTCGACCGCGGAACCATGGGTCTCCGGGGTCATGTGGGTGACTACATCTTCGGGCAGTCGCGGCAGGACCGCGTCGATGCGGTTGGCGAGTGCGTTGCTGAGGGCCGAAACCAGCATCACCTCTTCTTCCACGCCGATCATGAACTCTCCCATCGCGTGTGGACCTTCCGGCCAGGCGGCCCATTCGGGACCTGTCGCTCTGTCGGGGGTCAGCGTGATGTCGTCGCCTCCCCGAGCCGGCTTACCGAGAATTGCTCGGCCGCGTTCACAAAGGTCCGGAACAGTTCGAACTGTTCGGGCTGGTCGACCATCAGTTCGGCATGCCACTGGACACCGATCGTGAAGTCGCGACCCGGATCCTCGATCGCCTCGGTGGCTCCGTCGGGGGCCCAGCCGGTCGCCACCAGCCCTTCGCCGATCTTTTCGACCGCCTGGTGATGGAAAGAGTTCACGGCGATGACCGGCGAGCCGACGATCAGGGAGACCCTGGATTTCGGATCGAGGTCAACGCGGTGGGCAGCGGTCTGGCCAGGCATCTTCTGCCGGTGCTCCACGTCGAGCCAGCGGTCTGGAATGTGCTGGAGGAGCGTGCCACCGCGACTGATGTTCAGGGCCTGCATTCCGCGGCAGATGGCCAGCATCGGCAGGCCCGCAGCATCCGCCTGGCGGGCGATCTCGAGTTCGAACCGGTCAAGGTCCGGGGCGGTCGGGCCGAGCTGATCGTGTGGCTTCTGCCCGTAGTGATCGGGGTGGATGTCGGGCCCTCCGGAGAGACAGATCCCGTCAAGGCGGCCGAGCAGGGCTCCGATCAGACCGGTGTCCATCGGCGGGATCACGACGGGAATCCCGCCCGCGACCTCGACCGCCTTCATGTAGGTGAGTCCCAGAGCCATCTCGTGTCGGGGAGGTTCCCCCTCCGGCGTCGGCGAAACCGTCTCCGCCTTTCTGAGCTCCGAAGTCGTGACTCCGATCAGGGGCCGTCTCGTCTCCGGGGCGCGGGTCAACCCCCGCAGTGTCATACCTCCAGTATCCATGTGTCCTTTGCTCCTCCTCCCTGTGTGCTGCTCACCACCATGTTCCCCGGCGCCCGGGCGAACCGGGTCAGCGCGAGGGGCAAGACCGTTTGTTCCTCGCCCGAAGTGATCACGAATGGCCTCAGGTCGATGTGCCTGGGTTCGAGCTCGTCCCCGATCAGGGTGGGGTGAGTCGAGAGACCGACCATCTCCTGGGCCACGAAGTTTCCTGGATTGCTCTTCACGGCGTGTCGCATGCGTTCGAGTTCGCGGGCGTTTGCCCTCGGCCCGATCACGATGTCCTGGCCACCGAGGGCCCAGCGGGGCTTGACCACCAACCGGTCGAGCTGGTCCATCGCCTCCACGGCCTGCCCGGCGTCCCCGAGGTCATACGACTCCGGGATCTCGAGCAGCGGCTCCTCGTTCAGGTAGAACCGGATCATCTCCGGGGTGTAGCAGTGGACGGCCTTGTCGTCGGCGATTCCGGCGCCGAACGAGTTCGCGCAGGCCAGCGTCCCGTTCCGCAGCGGCTCGATCAGGATCTCTCCGAGGGGGGTCAGGGCGTTGCCCGTCCGGGTGATGCGGTCGGTGTCACTGCGGTTGTAGAGGACGTCGATCGGGTGAAGTCCATCATCCCTGCGGGCGGCGAGCCTGCCGGCCGTAACCTCGAGTTCGCCCGGCGTGACCACCTCGGTGCCGAGCAGGTGACCGAGCGAGCGATGCTCGAACGAGGCGGCACTGCCGGGCCCCTCGGTGAGAATTGCGACTGACGGATCGTCCCTGTCCTTCGGATCCCTTGCCCGAAGCATCGCCGCCAGCATCCCGAAGGCCCGTTCCGCGTCGGCGAGGTTCTCTTCTGCCGGCCACTGTCCGGCGACTGCGCGGCGCGCCGCCAGAGTGAAAGTCAGGCCTGACGGGAAGCGGAGATTGTCCTCCAGCACCCGGAAGCCCGATTCGTCGCGGACGAGGTCGGGGCCCGCGATGTCGGCCACGACGGGAGAACCGAATCCGGCCGCGACCGGCTCGTAGTGTGGCGCGCCGTCCAGGATCGAACGGCGGATCACCCCGGAGGTGAGGATCTCCTGCCGGGAGTAGATGTCTGCCAGAAACATCTGGAGCGCCTTGACCCTCTGCTTCAAACCCGCCACGAGCAGGGACCACTCGTCTGCCGGGATGATCCGCGGAACCGCGTCGACCACGAAGGGCGATCGCATCCCCTCAGGTCCGAAGGACACCCCCGATTCCGCCAGGCCAGCCTGAATGCTTCCCTGGATCTCGCGGAGTGACGAATGGTCGAGTCCCGCGAAGAGGTTCCGGTAGGTGGGGCGTACTTCGCCACGGGCAGCGAAAGCCTCGTCGAAGAAGTCCGACGGGCGGTAGTCAGTGCTCGCGGACCGGGCTGCCGTCATGGCTAGACGATATGCGCGCCAGTCAGCTGGCGATTTGGCCGGGCGTCGAAATTCAGGTGGGCCTGGCTGACCGATTCCGTAATCTGTAGTATCTTGATCTATCGACTAGACAAACTCATCAATGTCTAGTTCGACTCCGCTGGGCGGTGGGCTAGACGGCCCGGCTGGACGCAAGGCAACGGGGCCGGACCGGGAGGTCCGGCCCCTGAACCTAACTTCTCGAGATCCGGACGACAAGATGAACCGAACCTCGCTGCATCCCGGATTCGCCCCCGAAGTCGTCGCCGTTGTTGGCAACCAGCGACCCGACAGCAGGACGTTGAAACTCGCATCCGGCATCGCCGACGGGCTCGCCGGCCAGCTTGGTGACACGCCTGCGGTGGTCATCGACCTGGTCAACCTTCCCCTGTCCGGAGGACGCTTCAGCCCGGAGCTGAACGACCTGATCCGGACTTCCCGGGTGGTCGTGGCCGCCAGCCCGACCGTGATGGGGAGCTACTCGGGGCTGCTGAAGCTTTTCCTTGACGGGCTGCCTGAGGCCGCGCTTCTCGACAAGACGGCCATTCCGCTGATGATCGCCCGTCAGGCCAGGCATGCCCTGGCAGCCGACGTCCATCTCCGTCCCGCCCTGCTCGAGCTGGGCGCCACCTGCTCGACACCGTCGCTGGTGGCCCTCGAATCCGAGCTGGCTTCGCTGGGCGCAGACGGCCTGGTCACTGCGTGGCTCGAACGAAGTGGAAGCTGGCTGGCAGGGATTCCGGCCTGATGGCCGGGCTCAGCGGCGGACCTGGACCTGGACCGTCGTCCGGCTTCCGGCCGTGTTGGCGGCCCTGACCTGGACTCCGACCTTCACGGTGTGGAACTTCCGGTTCTTCAGCTTCTTCGCCCGGAGACCGAAGTTCCTGGTCTGCGTGGCGCCTGCCATCACCTTCCCGAAGGTCCGGCATCGCTTGCCCTGCACCCGTAGCGGTCCGGAAGATTTGAGGCAGACCTTGACCCCCGAGGCCGCTGCGTCCCCCCGGTTCCTGACCTTGACGGCGACCGTGGTCTTCCTGCCGCTGCGCACCTTGCGCTGTTTCGGCGTGACCGAGAGCTTCAGCGCCGGCCTCGTGTCGGGCGGCTCCGGTACCGGGTTCTCATCGACGGTGCGCGAAAGGGTGAGGGAGCTCGGTCCCAGGTTCAGGTTGTCAAGGTTGTCGAGCAGCGATTCGATGTCGAGTCCGCCGAGATCGATGCCCCCGGGGAGCACACCCCCGAGGCCTCCCTGGATCAGCTCCGGCGCGTACATCTTGATCGCCTGGCACACATCAACCAGGCCGAGGATCCTCGTCTTTCCGGCGAAGGGCCCGAGTTGCGACCATTCCGCCGTCAGGGCCCCCGGGCCGAGCGGGCCGGCGGTGAACGGCTGGCCCGAACCGAGCGAGGTCTCGCCGGTGGTGAAGGTGACGTTCATGGGCGAAAAGCCACAGGTCAGATCCTTCACGGAGCCAAGGATGCTTTGAATGATGGGTTCGTTGGTCGGCAGACCAATTCCTGCCGTTCCAAGAATCCCGAGAAGCTGCTGCAGATCAACGCTTAGCCAGACGCCGGCCTTGGCGTTCAGGACCAGCTCGCCGGTTTCCCGGTTGAAGGTTCCGGTCGCATCGCTCTCGATGCCCATGAAGAGCTTCACGCTGACCGGGTCGGTGATGCCGACCTCCGGAAGCCTGAAACTGCCCTTCGGGACCGTGACCTTGCCGGTCTCGTCGATCGTCCCCTCGAGGGAGCCGGTGGAAGCGATCTCTCCGAGCGGCAGGTCGCTGAGCAGACCGAACTGGAGCTCGCTCTGGTCGAAATCGATGCGGAACGGTTCCTCGGCCGCACGGGACTGGGAAGGCGCGATCAGGAGCAGCGTAGCGGTCAGGACCGCGACCGCTGTCGTGAGCAGGGTGATCCATGAAAAACGGGGATGCCGGTACTGAGCCACTTGTCTCCCTTGTCTGCCCTCTCCCGGGGCTTCAACGGATCGGACCATTTCCGACCGCCGACACACTATAAACGGGCCCCTCGGCCCCCGCCGGACTTTCGGCCGGATGAACCACCTCTCTACGATTCAGCGAGGCAAGGCAAAAGACTTCATCCCAACGAAAGAGGACGCATTGAGTACTGCGCAGTTCGAGAAGGAGACCGACCGGAAAGGCGCTTTCGTGCGGCAGGCGAGTGCCTTCCGCGAATCGGTCACGGCAGACGGTTCATCCGGGTTCAAGGCCGAGCCCGACCGCTACCACCTGTACGTCAGTTACGCCTGCCCCTGGGCCTCCCGCACCATCATCTTCCGTGCCCTGAAGGGCCTGGAGGACGTGATCTCGATGACAGTCGTCGATCCGGTCAGGGACGATCAGGGATGGAGGTTCTTCGATGACGAGCCGGACCCGATCAACGGCTACGAGTACCTGCTGGATGCCTATCTCCGGACCGATCCCGACTTCAGCGACCGGGTGACCGTCCCGGTCCTCTGGGACAAGGAGACGAACCGGGCCGTCAATAACGAGAGCAGCGAGATCATCCGGATGCTGAACACGGAGTTCAACGAGTGGGCGGCCAACCCGGATCTTGACTTCTACCCCGAGCCGCTTCGCGCGGAGATCGACCAGATCAACGACAGGGTTTACAACTCGATCAACAACGGCGTCTACCGCGCCGGCTTCGCCACCACCCAGGAGGCCTACGAAGAAGCGTTCATCGAACTCTTCGAGGCCCTGGACGAGATCGACGACCGTCTCGCCCGGAAGCGCTACCTGGCGGGGGACGCAATCACCGAGGCTGACTGGCGCCTCTTCGTCACCCTGATCCGGTTCGACGCGGTCTATGTCGGCCACTTCAAGTGCAACCAGAGGCGCATCGCCGACTACGACAACCTGTCCGGCTACGTGCGGGATCTCTACCAGCACCCGGGTATCCGCGAGACGGTCAACATGGACCACATCAAGCGTCACTACTACGTGACCCATCCCCGCATCAATCCGACCCAGATCGTGCCGATGGGTCCCGAACTTGACCTCGACAGCGACCCAGGGCGCAGTCACCTCTAGACAGGATCGGCCTTCCCCCGGGTCGGAACTGGTGGTAGCCCCGCCGGGCCGGCCCGAGGGGAAGAGAACGTCCAGAGCGTTGTCGAGTAGATTGGTCGACTATGACCGACCCCGATCGACGACCCAAACCGAGCTGGCACTGGTTCCTCCCCACCTCGGGGGACGGACGCAACGTCACCAACGTGATCGACCGGCTCGGTCAGACCGCGATGCCCCGGCCTGCCGACGTCGGCTACCTGTCCGAGGTGGCGAAGGCGGCCGAGCGGGCCGGGTTCGAGGGCGTGCTGACCCCGACCGGGTCGGGTTGCGAGGACGCCTGGGTCACCTGCGCCGCGGTTGCCCAGCACACCGAGAGGCTCAAGTTCATAGTCGCCTTCCGGCCGGACTCGATCGCTCCCGCCTGGGCTGCTCACCAGGCCGCATCGTTCCAGCGGCTCACCGGAGGCCGCCTTCTGCTCAACGTGGTCACCGGTGGCGACCCGGTCGAGCAGAAGTCGTTCGGGGACCACCTCGACAAGGAGGCCCGCTACCGCCGAACCGGCGAGTTCCTCGAGATCGTCAGGCGCTCCTGGTCCGGCGAGATCTTCGACCATGAAGGCGAATACTTCAGGCTTGAGCAGGGTGGCCTGCGGGTCGGCCTCGAGGAAGTGGGCGTGCCCCGGGTCTACTTCGGAGGTTCCTCGCCGCCCGCTCTCGAAGTGGCGGGTCGCTACGCCGACACCTGGCTGACCTGGGCCGAACCGGTCGAGACCGTTGCCGCCAGGCTGGGGCCGATTCGCGAAAGGGCGGAAGCCGCCGGTCGCGAAATCAGGTGCGGTCTGCGCGTACACGTGATCAGCCGGGACACCGAGGATGAGGCATGGCTGGAGGCGGACCGCATCCTGGACGCGATCGATCCCGATCAGGTCGCGGCCGCCCGCGAGAAGTTTGCCCGCATGGAGTCGACCGCCCAGGCGAGAATGACCGACTTGAGCCATGCAGCGGACGCCGCCGTCGACCGCGACTCCCTCGTCATCGAACCGAATCTCTGGGCCGGGGTGGGGCTGGTCCGCGAGGGTGCCGGGACCGCCATCGTCGGCAGCCACGGGCAGGTCGCCGCCCGGCTGCTGGAGTACCGCGACGCAGGCATCGACGAGTTCATCCTCTCCGGATACCCCCACCTGGAGGAAGCGCTCAACTTCGGCGAGAACGTGCGACCGCTGCTGGACGCCGCTACTGTCGCCGTGTGAATCTCGACCAACGGGGTGGAGCTGGGCTGAACCGTCTGACCAACGGCGCGGTCAGGCGCTTCGACCTGGTGCAGAAGCTGGAGTGGTTCCTGGTTGCTGCGATCAGCACGATCCTGGTGATCCGTACTCAGCTCTGGCTGACCAATTACCCGGAACTGGGGGGCAACGGCCTGCATATTGCCCACCTGCTCTGGGGCGGCCTGTTCATGGTCATCTCGATCTGGATCAGCCTGATCTACCTGAATCGCTGGAGCCGGCACGTCCTGGCGATCCTTGGTGGTATCGGCTTCGGGTTCTTCATCGACGAACTCGGAAAGTTCATTACGCAGGACAACAACTACTTCTTCAAGCCTGCCGCCGGGATCATCTACCTGATCTTCGTCACGATGTTCCTGGTAATTCGCGAACTCTCGAAGCGGCAGTCACTCGACCCGCGGACTGCGCTCGCGAATGCGCTTGCCCTGCTTCCCTCAACCGCGATCGGTGAGTTCCGTCAGGAGGAGGCCAACCGGGCACGGCACCTGCTCGACATGGCTGACCAGTCCGACCCGGCGGTCGCCAGGGCACGCGAGATCTTTGAGCAGGCGAAGGTGGCGCCGGCCCACAAGCCTTCGCGGCTGACCATGCTCGGCAATCGTCTCCACCGGTTCGTCGAAAGCCTGACCAGGCGAAAGCACTTTCCGACAGTGGTGATCGGGGTCGTGATCGTCTGGGCCCTCTCCACGCTTTCCTCCACCGTGGCCCTGGACCTGAACCTCGGTGGCAGCCAGGACAACCTCGGGCCCGAGGTCGATCCCCGTCACATCGGTGCCCTCGAGTCGCTCTCCGCGCTCGTCTCGGTCTGTCTGGTCGCAGCCGGTGCCTGGCAGATGGCGAGGGGGAGGCATGCCAGCGCCTACCGGTACTTCGCCCGGGCGCTCCTCGTATCCATCCTCGTGACCAGGGTCTTCATCTTCATCGAGTCCCAGTTCGCGGCGGTGTTTGGCCTGGCCCTGGACCTGATCCTCTTCGCCGCGGTCTCGGAGCTCGCCAGCCAGGATGAGCAGGAGGAATTCCGGTTCGCCGGACTCGGCGATGCGGAACTGGCGGGCGACGATCCGCCATCCGAGAAACCCTGATGTTTACGGGATCCGCAGTTTCCCGTATAGTCTCCGCGACAGGGAGTGGAAGATCGCCTTCCACGGGAGTCTGGAAGTACTCCCCGACTCAGAAAATTAGGGATGGAGGAACGCAGCATGCGCAGCATTCGGGTGTATCTGGCCGCTTTGGCCACAGTCATTGCAGGTCTGGTCCTGCTTGGCGGCATGGCCACAACCGCCAGCGCCAAGCCGAAGAAGCTAAAGGCAGCGCCGAAGATCACTTCGAAGGCGCCCTACACCGCACGTGGCAGCGTCGGTGACGCGTATGTGAAGGGAGCGACGCCCGGTACCAAGCTGCTGCTCGTCAACTCCAACAACAGGATCGTCCGGACCGGCAAGGCCGACTCCTACGGTTCAAAGGTCTTCTACGACGTGGCCCCGGGCAAGGTATTCACTGTCCGCACCCCGAAGGGCAAGGGATCCCAGGGCACGAAGAAGTTCCGCGTGCTGAAGCCGGGTGCCAATCCTCCGCAGTCCTTCTACGACAAGATCGAGCTGAAGCCCGGTCTCAACTACGTGAAGATGCGAGACGGGGTCGAGCTGGCGATGACCGTCCGCCTGCCGCTCGGCAAGACGATCAACGACGGTCCCTTCCCGACCTACATCGAGTACTCGGGCTACCAGACCGCCGCTCCGCATGACCTCCTGACTTCGATCCTGGCCGGACTCGGTGGCAACCCGCCGCCGCCCGACCCGCTGACCCCCGCGAGCTCCACCGCGGTCGGCTCGATCATCGGTCCGCTGCTCGACTTCGCAACGGTCAGCGTCCAGATGCGTGGCTCCGGCTGCTCCGGCGGTGCCTTCGACCTGTTCGGCTGGCCGACAACCTATGACGGCTACGACGCGGTCGAAGCAGTCGCGGCCCAGGACTGGGCCCAGGACGGGGTCGGCATGGGAGGGATCTCCTTCTCCGGCATCACCCAGCTGTTCACGGCCGGCACCAAGCCGCCGCACCTGGCCGCCGTTTCTCCGCTTTCGGTTACCGATGACGTCTACTTCGGCACCGGTTTCCCGGGTGGAATCTTCAACAACGGCTTCGCTTTCAGCTGGATCACCGAGCGGGCAAACGACGCGATGCCCGCCCCCGATGGTGGCCAGCCGTGGGCCAGGATCATGTCCACGACGGGTGACCCCAATGTGCCGGAGCCGCTCCGCAGCGAGCAGAAGCAGCACTGCCTCGACAACCAGTCGCTGCGGCTCCAGACCCGCAACTACAACAAGCAGATCGAAGCCAATCCGTACCGGACGCCGCTGCTCTTCCAGAAGCGCTCACCCGGTGCCTGGGTCAAGAACATCGACGTGCCGATCTTCTGGGTCGGAGCCTTCCAGGACGAGCAGACCGGTGGCCACTGGCCCGAGGCTGTGAAGAGCCTGCCGAAGAGCAACAAGAACGTCTGGGTCACGATGCAGAACGGCGTTCACGTCGACGCGCTCGGTCCGAGCACGATCACCCGCTGGGCCGAGTTCATGAACCTGTTCGTCGGTGACGGCCGGGTCCCGAAGATCTCGCCGCTGGTCCTCGGCGCGAGTTCCGCCCTCTACGACGAGATCGCCGCGGCCGGTGCCCTGCCGATCGAGCAGTCCCGCTTCGCCGCTCTGCCGGATACCCCGGAGAACGTCGCCGCGGCGACCGCCCAGTTCAAGCAGGATCCGCGCATCCGGCTCCTCATGGACAACGGCAACGCGATCGACGGCGACCCGGGCGCGATCGGTGCTGCCTGGGAGGCCACCTTCAACAACTGGCCGATCAACACGACCAAGCCGACCGCGTACTACCTCGGCAAGGGCGGCGCCCTGAGTTCCGCCAAGCCCAAGTCAGGTTCGTCGGTCAGCTACCGGTCCGATCCGAGCGCCCGTCCGGCGAAGACCCTTGGCGAGAACGCCCAGGGCGACTCGTGGCTGGCCCAGCCCCCATACCAGTGGGAGCCGCTGGCGGATGGCAAGGGTCTCGGTTTCGTGACCCAGCCACTGGCCAACGACGTGTTCATCGCCGGTCCTTCCAGCGTTGACCTGTACCTCAAGTCCAGCAAGGCCAACACCGACATTCAGGTCACCCTGACCGAGGTGAGGCCGGACGGCAAGGAGACCTACATCCAGAACGGCTGGCTGCGCGCGTCGCACCGGGCTCTGAACAGGAAGGCCTCTACTGCCAACAACCCGGTTCAGACCTGGCTGAAGCAGGACGGCGCCCCGCTGAAGAAGGGCAAGTACAACTACACCCGCATCCAGATCTACCCGGCGGCCCACGTCTTCCGGGCCGGCTCCCGGATCCGCCTGAACATTCAGGCGCCCGGCGGTGACCGGACGATCTGGGATTTCGACACGATCGAAAAGGGCAACACGACCAACACGATCGGTCTCGGCGGCGTGATCCCGTCGAAGCTGGTCCTGCCGGTGATCCCGGGCCAGACGGCCAAGGGCACCGAGCTGCCGCCCCCGACCGCCCTCCGCGGTCAGCCGAGCCGGGACTACACGCCGGCCAGCAACGGCGGCTAACCGCGACAACAGAAGATCAAGATGGCGAAAGTCCGCAATAGTTGCGGACTTTCGCCATTACGCTGGCGGCACGGGTCGCATTCCGCGAGGGAAGGCATGCGGTGCGGTCCGGGCTCCGTCGGAGGTTTTCAGGAAGGGCCGCCCGGAAGGGCGGCCCTTACTGCTGCCTGACAAACTGTCGGGGTGGCGAAGAAGCGCAAGCCAAAGAAGCGGAACCCGAGGGAAAAGGTCTCGACCTCGAGCTACACGGACTCTGAAGGCAACACTCTGGTCCTTCGTGACTCGCTGAGTCCGGCCTCGATCGAGAAGGTCAACGAGCAGATCGGGAACCAGGCCTACTCGGTCGACGACCTCTGGCAGCGCCGGACCGAACTGGTCTTCGAGCGGCTCGCAGTTTCCTGGGAGATCGCCGGCCTGCCGCTCGATGACCAGAAGATGTTGCTCGGCCGCTACCGGATGGCCGATCCGGAAACCCGGCGCTGGGTCCGCGAGATCATCGACGGGCACGTCCGGGAGCACATTCCCGAACTCGCCTGACTGGCGAACGGGGAGTTGGTAACAGAGTTGTGTGCCAGATCGACGCACAACTCTTCTCTCGGTCGCCGAACGCACCTTGAGGTACTGGTCAGGGCTTGAGGTACTGGTCAGGCTTGAGGTACTGGTCAGGCTTGAGGTACTGGTCAGGGCTTGAGGCGGTGCCCGGTGCTGAAGAGGAACTGGGCCCAGGCGAGCAGGGCGAAGGTGATTCCTGCCACCACCCCGATCGAGAGCCAGGGCGACACGTCGGCCGCGCCGAGGAACCCGTACCGCATCGCCTCGACCACGTAGAAGAGCGGATTGAGGTGGGAGATCTGCTCCCAGGGGGATCCCAGCCGGCTGACCGAGTAGAAGACGCCTCCGAGGAAGATCAGGGGCAGGATCACGATGTTGTTGATGAAGGACTGGTTGTCCCAGGACTGGGCGTAGATCCCGACGATGATGCCCAGGGCACCAAAGCCGGCGACCGTGAGTACCACCGCGACCAACAGCTCCAGCGGCCGCTCGAGCGGCGCCCCGGTGAGAGGGAGGGCCAGAGCGGTCAGAACCACCCCGATGATCAGGGAACGCATCGCCCCGCCGGCCAGGTAGCCGAGGTGCACCTGGCGGGCGCTCATCGGCGCGGAAAGGATGTCGTCGAGGTAGCGGTCGTTTCTCGCCTGGAAGATGGTGCTCGAATTGTTCGAGTAGGCCGACTGGGCCATCGCCATCGCGATCAGTCCGGGCACGATGAAGACGCTGTAATCGAATCCGTTCACCTCGGCGATGCTGTCTCCCAGCGAAAGGCCGAAGACGACGATGAAGAGCAGGGAAGAGATCACGGGGGCGAGTATGGTCTGCTTCCAGAGCTTCAGCACCCGGTGACACTCGCGCCTGGTCAACCAGGCGAGACCGCGCCACGGATGCGGTTCGACCTCGACGGGAGGTAGCGGATTCAAGAGTCGCCCCGCACGGCTTCCACTTCTTCGAGCTGGTCCGTGGCGATCCGGCCACCCGCGACCGTCTTCAGGTAGACCTGCTCAAGGCTGTCGGCGCCATGGGCCTTCTTCAGGCCCTCGGCCGTGTCACGGGCGACGATGCGACCGGCGCTGATCAGGGCGATCTCGTCACAAAGCGCTTCGGCTTCTTCCAGGTAGTGCGTGGTCAGGAGGATCGTCGTCCCCTGCTCGTGGAGGCCGCGGATGTAGCTCCATAGCTCGTGCCTGAGCTCAAGGTCCACTCCCGCGGTGGGCTCGTCGAGGATCACCAGCCGCGGCCGGTGGAGCAGGGCACGGGCCAGCAGCAGCCGGCGCCTCATCCCGCCCGAGAGCTTCGGCGCCTCGACGTCGCGTTTGGCCCTGAGGTCGAAAGCATCGATCATCTGCTCTGCCCGCTCCGATGCTTCCGCACCATCCATGCCGAAGTAGCCGCCGTGGTAGAGCAGGGTCTCGTAAACGGTCAGAAACTTGTCCAGGTTCGGTTCCTGCTCGGCGATTCCGATCATCCGCCGAGCAGCCATCCCGTTGCCGGGGCGGCCGAAAACCAGGATCTCCCCGCCGGTCAGACGAATGAGGTTGCAGACCGCACCGATCAGCGTGGTCTTCCCGGCCCCGTTCGGTCCCAGCAGTCCGAAGAAGCTGCCGGCCGGAATCTCGAGGTCCAGGTTCTCGAGGGCGAGAGTTCCGTCGGCGTAGCGCTTGGTCAGTCCGCGTATCGAAAGTGCGGAGGGCGGCCCGCCCACAGGTTCACCGGTTGGAGATGTCACGGTCTGCTCCATGCGTCACCATGCAACCATGAGCGCACTGTCGGGGGTCATCGTGGCTGACTTCAGCCGGGTTCTGGCTGGTCCCCTTGCGGCGATGACCCTCGGAGATCTCGGGGCCCGGGTGATCAAGGTCGAGCCGCCGGCAGGGGACGAAACCCGGTCCTGGCTTCCGCCGGTCGACGGACAGGGCCGCTCGACCTACTTTCACACCGCCAACCGGAACAAGCGGTCGGTCGTTCTCGACCTCAAGGACGAAGGCGACCGGGCGCTCGCCTTCGAACTCGCGATGCGGGCTGACGTGCTGATCGAGAACTTCCGGCCCGGCACCATGGCGCGCTTCGGTCTCGACTGGGAGACCGTTCACGCCGCCCATCCCAACCTCGTCTACTGCTCGATCACCGGCTTCGGCGAGGGAGCCGGGGCCGCCATGCCCGGCTACGACCCGCTGATCCAGGCCCTGAGCGGAATGATGTCGATCACCGGTCCGACCGACGGGGAAGCCAGCAAGGTGGGGGTCGCCCTGGTCGATGTGATCGCGGGTCTGAACGCGGCCACCGGAATCCTCGCGGCACTGCACGACCGCAACACCCTTCGTGAGGGCCAGCGCGTGGAAGTCAATCTGCTCTCCACGGCCCTCGCTGCGCTTGCCAACCAGAGTTCCGCCTTCCTCAACACCGGGCAATCCCCCGGGCGGCTCGGCAACGTCCACCCGAGCATCGAACCTTTCTCCACCTACGCGACGGCGACCGGCCCGATCATGATCTGCGCCGGCAACGACCGCCAGTTCGAGCAACTGGTCGTGACGATCGGCGCCCCCGGACTCGCGGCCGATCCGCGATTCACGAGTAACCTCGACCGCGTGGAGAATCGTGAGGCCCTCAGGAAGGAGCTCGAGGACCGTCTCGGACTCGACTCGGTCGAGTACTGGTCCGAGGCCCTGAACGACGCCGGCGTGCCGGCGGGTCCCGTGAACGACATCGGCGGTGGCTTCGGCCTGGCCGGCTCGCTGGGCCTCGATCCGGTCACCGAGATTGATGGTGCGCGCACGACTTCTTCGCCGATCAGGCTCTCGGCGAGTCCCCCGGAAAAACGCCTGCCTCCTCCGGACCTGGACGAGCAGGGTGACGAGATCCGTGCCTGGCTGAGCGGACCTCGAGAGGAGGAAATCCAGACTTGACAGCTGCCCTCGATGGACTGATCGTTGCCGACTTCAGCCGTGTGCTGGCCGGTCCCCTTGTTTCCATGACCCTTGCCGACTTCGGGGCCGACGTGATCAAGGTCGAACCACCCGGAGGTGACGAGACCCGTTCCTGGTCACCACCGGTCGACCCCGAGGGACGGGCCACCTTCTTCCTCGCCGTCAACCGCAACAAGCGTTCGGTCGAACTGAACCTCAAGGATCCCGAAGACCTAGAGCTCGCCCGTGAGCTCGTTCGCAGGGCGGACGTCCTGGTCGAGAACTTCCGCCCGGGGGCGATGGACCGGCTCGGACTGGGCTACGAGCAGGTGACCGGCGAGAACCCGGGGCTGGTCTACTGCTCGATCAGCGGCTTCGGCTCGAAGGGAGGCGCCGGACTTCCCGGCTATGACCCCCTGGTCCAGGCGATGAGCGGGATGATGTCGGTCACCGGCCCGCCGGACGGCGACCCGAGCAAGGTCGGAGTGGCCCTGGTCGATGTGATTGCCGGTCTCAACGCGACCGTCGGCATCCTGATCGCGCTGCGCGAGAGGCAGATCTCCGGCAAGGGCCAGAAGGTGGAAAGCAACCTGATGAGTTCCGCCCTGGCTGGCCTCGAGAACCAGGCCGCTGCCTGGCTCAATACCGGGGATCTCCCGGTCCGGCTCGGCAACGTCCATCCCAGCATCGAACCTTTCACCACCTTTGATGCTGCCGATGGCCCGGTGATGATCTGCGTCGGCAACGACCACCAGTTCCGGAGTCTGTGTGAGGTGCTGGGTGAGCCTGAGCTCGCTGACGACCCCCGCTACGTAGACAACTTCGACCGGGTTGAGCACCGGGTCTCCCTGGAGGCGGAACTCAACCTCCTCTTCGCCCACCGGAAAGTGGACGAGTGGGTGGCGGCGCTCCATGAGGTCGGGGTGCCTGCCGGGCCGGTGAACACGATCGATCGCGGTTTCGCGGTGGCCGAAGAGCTGGGACTTGACCCGATCGATGAGATCGACGGCATCCGTTCACCGGCATCACCGATTCACCTCAGCCGGACGCCGGCCGAGACCAGGCTCCCGCCGCCGGAAGAGAATGCCCACTCGGAGGAGATCCGGGCCTGGCTCAGAGGTGACTGAACCTCAGGCCTCTGCGGTAGGCCAGCGCCAGAGGAACCGGGCTCCTGCCACACTTCGGGGGTGGACCTGAAGCTACTTGAAGAGACCATGACCGGCCTCGGCCAGCCCGCCTACCGGACCGGTCAGGTCTGGGAGTGGCTGTCCCGCGGGGCGGGAACCTTTGACGAGATGACCAATCTTCCGGCCGAACTGCGCGAGGAGCTCCACGGCCGGATCCCGATCTCCACCCTGGCCGTGGACGCATCGGCAAAGTCCTCGGACGGCACTGAGAAGGCCCTGTTCCTCACCGAGGATGGGCGACCGGTGGAGGCGGTCCTGATGAGGTACCGGGACGGGCGCCGGTCCCTCTGCCTTTCCAGCCAGTCGGGCTGCCCGCTCACCTGCACCTTCTGCGCAACGGGCACGATGAAGTTCGGCCGCAACCTGACCGAGTCGGAGATCCTCGACCAGGCGCTTCACTTCCGCCGGATCGAGCCGGTGAACCACGCCGTCTTCATGGGCATGGGCGAGCCGATGATGAATCTGGACAACGTCCTCGCAGTCTGCGAACGGCTACCCGACGTCGGGATCGCGAACTCGCATACGACCGTCTCGACGGTCGGCTGGCAGCCCGGCATCGAGCGCATGACCAATGAAGGACCGGCGGTTCGGCTTGCGCTGTCTCTTCACGCACCCAACGACGAGCTCCGTTCGGAGATCATGCCCGTGAACGAGCGCTACCCGATGGAGGATGTCGTCGCCGCCTGCCGCGAGTGGCGCCACGTCCGCAAGCGCAAGGTCTTCATCGAGTACCTGATGCTCGACGGCGTCAACGACTCGGTCGAACTGGCCCACGAACTGGCCGACCTGCTCCTGCCGAAGAACGACTTCAAGGTGAACCTGATCCCCTACAACCCCTCGGGCACGGGGTATCAGGGTTCACCGCGGGAGACAATAGACCGCTTCCGGGACACGCTCATCAGGCGCGGAATCCACGCCACGGTCCGCCTCACCCGCGGTCGCGACATCGATGCCGCATGCGGCCAGCTGGCCGCCAGGGCAGCGGGCTAGTTCAAATCAGTCGGGCGAGCCGAAGCGTTCCCGCGAGAGCTCCAGCACTTCGAGAGCCGACTCCAGGGGGTACCAGCCGTCGACTTCCACGTGCTTGCCTTCCGGCTGCTTGTAGACGGCGAAGAAATGGGAGATCTCTTCCTTGAGCTGGTTCGAGAGCTCATCGAGGGACTGGATGTAGTTCCAGTTCGGATCATCGGCCGGAACGCAGAGGATCTTGTCGTCGAGCTCGCCGTCATCGGTCATGCGGAACAGGCCGAGTGGTATCGACGGGATGATGCATCCCGGGAAGGTCGGCTCCGAAACGCAGACCATTGCGTCCAGCGGGTCGCCGTCGGCACCAAGGGTGTCCGGCACCATGCCGTAGTCGACGGGATAAACCATCGAGGAGAAAAGGAAACGATCGAGCTTGATGGCGCCCAGCTCGGAGTCGTATTCGTACTTGTTTCGGGAGCCCTTGGGGACTTCAACCAGGACGTTGATGATCTCTGACATATCC
>DAIQCC010000004.1:157324-166877 GCA_036780865.1 Solirubrobacterales bacterium
TCCTCGACCGGACGCCACGGCTCATCCCAGTCGCAGACGCCCTTGACCAGGCGGTTGGCCTCCTCCGGACCCCACGATCCCACTTCGTAGGGCACCACGGGTGGCGGGTCGTCGAGCAGCGGCTGGACTATCCGCCATGTCTCCTCGACCATGCTGAACTGGGTGAAGAGGTCGTAGCGGCCGTGGATCGCGTCATCAAGCAGGCGCTCGTACGGCTCCGGCTCCGCTCCGGGCTCCTTCTCGAACAGCACGTCCAGATCGGCTTCCTCGAAGTCTTCGACCCCGGCAGCCTTTGCCACGAAGCCCATGCGCGCCCCGGGGGTCGGGTCGATCCGGACGATCATCTGGTTTCGCGGCGGCTTGTGGGACTTCATTCCGACCCCGGTGTGAGGCGGCCGCTTGAAGACGACCCGGACCTCGGTGTGCTTGACCGGAAGGTTCTTGCCGGTGCGCAGGTAGAAGGGAACGCCGGACCAGCGCCAGTTGTCGATCGCCAGTTCCATCGCGGCGTAGGTCTCGACCTGCGAGTCGTCGGCCACGTCCGGAATGTCCCGGTAGCCCTTGTACTGCCCCCGGACGCACTTGGCGGGATCGGCCGAGCGGATCGCCTCGAACAACTCGAGCTTCTTGGCGCGGATCGAGTCGTGCTGGTTCGCGTTCGGCGCTTCCATCGCCAGCAACCCCAGCACTTGCAGCATGTGATTCTGGACGACGTCACGGATCGCGCCGACGCCTTCGTAGAAACGTCCCCGGTCCTCGACCCCGAAGTTCTCGCTCATCGTCATCTGGACGTAGGACACGTAATTGCGGTTCCAGACCGGCTCCAGCAAGGCGTTGGCGAACCGGAGGTAGGTGATGTCCATCACCGGTTCCTTGCCCAGGTAGTGGTCGATCCTCAGGATCTGGTCCTCGCGGAGGACACTGGTCAGGTCCTTCTGGAGTTCCTCGGCCGACTGCGAGTCGTGCCCGAAGGGCTTCTCGAGGATCACCCGCGCATTGGCGGTCAGGCCGGCACCGGCAAGCCCGTGAACCACCTCCGAGAAGAGCGGTGGCGGGATCTCGAGGTAGAAGAGCGGCCGGCTGTAGTCGGCGAGTTCCTCGCTCAGTGACTGGTAGAGGGAATCGTCATCGAAGTTGCCGTTGACGAAGCGCATCCGGTCGGCCAGCTTCCTGAAGGCCGCGAGGTCAAACTCCTCGACCGAGTCACGGATAGCCTCTTCGGCCCGCTGCTTCATCGTCTCGTGATGCCAGTCCTGGTTGCGACCGACTCCGATGATCGGGCAGTCAAGCTTGCCCTTCTTCTCGAGCCTGTACAGGGCCCGGAATGTCATCTTCCTGGCCAGGTCCCCGGTGATTCCGAAGATGACCAGCGCGTCGGTTGCCTCCCGCTCCTTCGTCTTGCTCATGGGTGGCAGGGTACCCGGCTCCGGGGCGCCGTATGCGAAGGCGCTGTGATCCGCACCGCGGTCACCGGTGACGTGGGTTCTAGTATTGCGGCATGGAAATCGGGATCGTCGGGCTTGGTCGTATGGGGGCGAACATCGCCCGGAGATTGATGAGGGACGGACACCGGTGCGTCGTCTATGACGTGAACCCGGACGCGGCCAGGGAACTGGCAGGCGAGGGCGCCGATCCGGCCGCCGATCTTGCCGAGCTCGCCTCGAAGCTGAGCGCCCCCCGGGCCGTCTGGATCATGGTTCCGGCCGGCGACATCACCCGCAGCACGATCCGGGCGGTGGCGGAAGAACTGGAAGCCGGTGACGCAATCATCGACGGGGGAAACACCTACTACCGCGACGACATCCACTTCGCGAGGGAACTCGGCGAGAAGGGCATCGATCACCTCGACTGCGGCACCTCTGGCGGTGTGTTCGGACTCGAGCGCGGGTACTGCCTGATGATCGGTGGTCCGGAAGAGGCGTACAAGCGACTGGAGCCGGTATTCGCGACGCTCGCCCCCGGTGTCGGGGAAGCCGAGCGCACGCCGGGGCTCAGCGGTGACCCGTCCCCGGCCGAGAACGGCTATCTCTACTGCGGGCCTGCCGGCGCCGGTCACTTCGTGAAGATGGTCCACAACGGGATCGAGTACGGCATGATGGCCGCGATCGCGGAGGGCCTGAACGTGATTCGCAGTGCCGACGCCGGCCTCCACCAGCGGGAGGGCGACGCCGAGACGGCACCGATGGAGAACCCCGAGTACTACCAGTACGAGATCGACGTTTCCCAGGTCGCCGAGGTCTGGCGGCGCGGCAGCGTGGTCGGCTCCTGGCTGCTCGACCTCACGGCGGCCGCCCTGGCCGAGTCACCTGGGCTCGAGGAGTTCTCGGGCCGGGTCTCCGACTCGGGCGAGGGGCGCTGGACCTCGATCGCGGCAATCGACGAGGGTGTGCCCACCCCGGTACTCACCGCGGCGCTCCACGAGCGCTTCTACTCCCGCGGACTCGGCGACTTCGGAGACAAGGTTCTGTCAGCCATGCGCAAGCAGTTCGGTGGCCATGACGAGAAGCCGGCGGAGGGCAAGGAGAGCTGATTGGTCACCCGGGTCGTCGCAGACGCGGAGGCAGCGGCGGTCGAAGCCGCACGAATCGTCGAGATGGTCGCCAATGCGGCGATTGCCGATCGGGGCCGCTTCAATTTCGCCGTCAGTGGCGGCAAGACCCCCTGGCGCATGCTTGAACTGCTGGCCGGGAGTGACCTGAACTGGTCCAGGACCTCACTCTTCCAGGTTGACGAACGCATCGCCCCGACCGGCAGCATGCAGCGCAACCTGACTCATCTGGTGCTGACCCTGCCCCTGATCTGCCAGGCGGCGATCCGGCCGATGCCGGTCGGCGCCGACGATCTCGCCACCGCGGCCAGTGGGTACGAATACTCGCTCCCGGACCGCTTTGACCTGGTCCATCTGGGTCTGGGACCGGACGGCCACACCGCCTCGCTCGTACCGGACGATCCGATCCTCGACGTGACCGACCGGCAGGTGGCGATCACCAGGGGCGAGTACCAGGGGACCCGCCGCATGTCCCTGACCTACAAGGCGATCGACCGGGCCAGGCAGATCATGTTCCTGGTCACCGGGGAAGGCAAGGAGGAGGCTCTGTCGAAACTCGAGCAGGGCGATACTTCGATTCCGGCCGGACGAATCACCAACCCGAACGTCACCTTGATCACCGACATCGCAATCTCCGAACCGGGCCAGAAGGCTTGACCCCGATCCGCGAAAGGGGGGCCGAGCGTTACGGATTCGCGCTCATCCTGATCCTCGCTTCGATGTTCTTCATCATGGCGACGCCGGACGGAAAGTGGTCGAACGTGATTGCCCTGAACCTTCAGGCATTCGCTCTCTTCGCCTCGCTCCGGGCCGCGCAGCCCAGGTACTCGCTGCGGGTAACGGTCGGGGTAGTGATCGGGTTGGTGCTCTTCGCGGCCTGGACCCAGGCCGGATTCACCAACTCGGTGAACGATGACTTCGTCAGGCTCTCCACCTTTGCCCTGGTCGTGATCGCGACGCCGACGATCGCCTGGGGACTGGTCCGCCAGGTCAAGGCGAGGGGCATGATCACCACCCACACGATGCTCGGGGTGTTGTGCATCTACCTGCTGATGAGCCTTGCCTTCTCCTCGGGTTACGCAGCTGTCGGCGCACTTTCCAACGAGCCTTTCTTCACCCAGGGGGCGGATGTAGGCACGACAAACAACTACCTGTACTACAGCCTGACGACGATCACGACCGTGGGGATGGGGGACTTCACCCCGGCCACGAACCTGGGTCGCTCGATGACCGCCGCCGAGGCCCTGATCGGACAGATCTACGTGATCACGATCGTCGCCGTGATCGTCGGGAATCTCGGAAGGCCCCGAAAGAATGGATGAGGCGCTTCTCGGCCTGAGCCTCGTCGTCATCCTCTCGGTCCTGGCGAGGCTCTCGGCCACCTGGATGAGGGTGCCGCCGATCGTGCCGCTGCTGATCGTCGGCGTGGTGGTCGGCGTGTCGGGGCTCGACCTGGTCGATCCCGAGAAACTGCTCGGCCCGTCACTCTCGCCGATCGTCCAGATCGCGGTCGGCATCATCCTCTTCGAGGGCGCCCTCGGACTCAAACGGGAGGAGCTCGGCTCCGGGGTCCGCGGGGCCGTGACACGCCTGATCACGATCGGTGTCGTGATCACCTGGTTCATCGCCACGGTTTCGATCGCTCTGCTGCTCGACGTCCCGCATCCTGTCGCGATCCTGATTGGCGCCACCGTGATCGTCTCCGGCCCCACCGTGGTCCTGCCGATCCTCGATTTCATCGCCCCGACCACCCGGGTCAGGAACGTGCTCAAGTGGGAGGGCATCCTGATCGACCCGATCGGTGCGATCATCGCGGTCGTCGTCTTCGGTTCGTTCGCCAACGGCAAGGGGGGCGAGTTCGACATCGCCGAACTCTTTCTCTCGCTGGGAGTCGGCGGCATGGTCGGCGTTGTCGCCGCGCTGCTGATGATGCCGGTGCTCGGCACCAAGCGTCTGGCCGGCAGGGACAAGGTCGCAGCGACCCTGATGATGGTCGTTGCCAGCTTTGCCGCTTCCGACGCGATCCTGCCCGACTCCGGCCTGGTTTCCACCATCGTCATGGGCGTCGCCCTGGCCAATCAGCGACGGGTCCGCATCGACCAGGTCGCGGAGTTCAAGGAGACCCTCGTTCCGATCCTGATCGGGATCCTGTTCGTGCTGCTGGCCGCCAACATCGAGGTCAGCGAAGTGATCGATCTCGGCTGGAAGTCCTTCCTGGTCCTGGCGGCGCTCATCTTCGTCGCGCGCCCGCTGGCCGCGCTGGCCCTGGCCGGGCTGCCATTCGGTTCGAAAGAGAAGATCTTCTTCGGCTCGATGGCACCACGCGGCATCGTTGCCGCCTCGACGGCATCCGCGTTCGGGCTGGAGCTGACCGACCGGGGCGTTGAAGGCGCGGAGATGATCATTCCGGTCACCTTCATGATCATCGTCGGCACCGTCTTTTACTACTCGCTGATCGGCCCCCCGCTGGCCCGTTATCTCGGCCTTTCCGGTGAGCACCGGCCGACCCTGCTTCTGGTCGGTGCGCCCCCCTGGGCCCTGACCGTCGCGCAGGGGTTGACCCAGGCTGGTGCTGACGTCAAGGTGTGGACAGAGTCAACGGAGGAGGCCCGGGCGGCGGCCGATCACGGGATCGACTCCTTCGGCGGTCCCTTGAATCCTGATGACGACTCGCCGGGTTCACCGCTCGAGGACATTGCCGCGGTGGCCGTGGTCAGCGACGACGACAGCCTCAACCAGCTCCTTTCCTACCAGCTGGCCGAGCAGTTTCACGCCAACCAGATCTACCGTCGCCGGTCGCCCTCGGACCGGGCCCCGCTGGTCCGCTCGGAGGCCCTGGAGCTCTTCCATGACGGGGACCACGAGACCGACGTCCAGCGACGGCTCGCCAACGGGGAACCGGTCTCTGTGGTTGGCCCCCTGGCAAAGATCCCCGACGGTGCCGTCGCCCTGGCCGCCGTGATGCCTGCAGCAGGGACCATGCCGGCCAAGATCCACCTCTCCACCGAGGAGAAGCCGGTCACCGCCGACGGCAAGTCCACGCTCGTGGTGCTCGATCCGCCGGCTGTTCCCGGCAACTAGCGCGCGGACTCAGTCCGCCTGGACCACGCCTTCGCCCTGGACCCGGTTGAAGCGCCTCGCCTCGCGCAGCGCCAGGGCCCGCTGGGCGGCTTTCTGCTTCGTGTCGTTCTGGCGGTAGAGCGAGATCGGCACGCGGCGGAAATAGTCGACCCACTGGTCGCAGATCTGGCTCATCGCGACCTTGCGCCGGCCCTGTCCCTTCATCGCCGCGACCCTGCCCAGCTTGGTGGCGCGGGTGTAACCGGTCAGCTCCTGGAGCCGGGTCGCGTCCTTGGCCTCGGCGGTGAGCGTCACCGGTCCGGCCTCCTTCACCTCGAGGACACCGGCCGGCCAGTACTGGCCGTTACTCCCCGTTTCCATGTTGGCCAGGCGCTGACCGTCGATCGCCGGCTTGAAGACTCGCTTGAATCCGGTGTCGGTGGTCAGGACGAACCCGCGGGGGGTGAAGTACTGCATCGAGAGCCACCAGAAGCCGGGGGTGAGGTTCAGGGTCATGCTCGCCGACTCGCCTGCATCCAGGTCCGGTGTTGGAAGCCACTGGTCCCTCAGTGCGAGGACGGTCGGCGGCATAACAGTGGCGGTGCCATCGACTTCGGTCGAAAAGTAGAGCCCGCCGCCCTGGCTGCAGTCGGCCAGTCGAGAAGGCAGGGTCAGCTCGTTCAGGACGGGACGGTTGACCGCTTCGTCCACGCGTTTCCAGAGCACGTACGAATTTGTCCGGTCGACCTCCTCGAAGAACCGGGGTGCTTCACTCTGGAAGGCGGCCGAACTCGTAATCACGTAGTCGAAGTTGCCGAGGCTCTCACCTTCGAAGGAATCGAAGTCGATCACACCCTGGCCGGTATCGCCCTGGAAGGGCTTCTTCGGGTTTTCGACGACGTCCGGGTCGGGGAACTCGGCCAGCGGCACACTGACCTTTGCCCCCTTCAGGTAGTAGGGGGCGAAGCGATCCTGATCTGCGTAAAGCACCCTCTTGCCGTCGACCTCCTTCTTGAAGGCGCCCAGTTCGACCGCATGCCCCGGTGGTGCCACTGAGGCATCCCTGAGCACAATCAGGCTCGAGGCCGTTGCTCCGGTGACGAACAGCGCGGTCAGCGTTACCCATGCCCCGAATTCCATGCCCTGGCTGGGTTTCCAGCCTTCGGAAGGTCCGCTCAGGAGTGCGGTGAGAATGACAACCATCGTTACCGGGGCAGCGATCACCAGCGCCTTGGCCAGCGAGTAATCGCCGACCCACGGCAGCGAGATCAGGTAGAGGAAGCCACAGGCCAGGAAGGCGAGAGGGTAGGGCGAGCGAGGCTGCTTTCGCCACCACCAGAGCGCGACCAGGAGCGCGAGCACCGAGATCGCACCGAGCAGTCCCGGAACCGGTGTGTCGAGCCGGCCGGCGAGCCGGTAATCGGAGGTCAGCCAGATGCCCAGCCCCTCCAGGGCCGACACCGGTCCGAAGGCGTCACTGGTGGCGACTTCCGAGAAGGCGTCGCCGAATCCGAAGGGCCCGAGGAATGCGAGGACGGCCAGGAGCCCCAGAACGACGAGGGCACAGGCAGCCACTATCGGTCGCTTCAGCCAACTCCAGAAGGCGCCTGACCGGAAACGCTCCCGGTAGGCGGGATCGGCAACGAGCCAGGCGAGGAGTGCCGCGGCCGGCCAGGCCAGGCCGGGGAAGCTGTAGGTGAAGATGATTCCCAGCAGCAGGACGATCAGCGGTGCGGTCGCCCTGAGCCGCCCACCGGCAGGCAGGGGGGTGAGCCGGGGAAGCGCTATGACGAAAGCGAGCAGGAACATCGCCGCCGCCAGCTCCTTGAAGGCCGCCTGCGCGTAATAGGAGACCATCAGGTAGGGAAGGCCGATCAGCAGCGCGGCGAGCAGCCGCCGCCAGCGGCCCAGCGGTTCGACCGCCGCCCAGCCGGTCATGACGGCGAGCACCGCGATCGCAGCGACCTGGCCGATGAAGACCTTGCCGATCTCGAAGCCGGGCAGGGCGGTGAGAGCGGCGGTGAGACCGTGTGGACCGAGCGGATAGCCGTCGCTGGGTTCGGTGCCAAAGCCGGAACGGAGCCTCTCGGTCCAGGCGAGGTGAAGGCCCAGGTCGTTGTTGTAGCCCATGCCCAGCAATCCCCACTGTCCGCTGATCAGGAAGGGCGTGCTGAGCAGCAGCGCCGCGATCAGTCCGGCCAGCCAGAAGAGCGGGGAGCGGGGAAAGTCGTCACGGGTCGGTCGGCGGAGGATCCAGAGGCTGGCTGCCGTCAAGGCGACCAGGCCGATGATCAGCGCCGTGCGGTTGCCGGGGATGCGGGCGAGCAGCCCCTCGACCGCCATCAGGGCGGCAAAGCCGACGGCCGGTTCGATCCCCCACCATTTCTGCTGGCCGCATGCCCGGGTTATCGCACGACCGATCACGAGCGAACCCGCGACGATCAGGAGCATGGGCAACCAGCTGTAGAACATCCTTGTCCCTGATTCTCCCGGTCAGTACTTCTCGGCAGCCTGACGCAACACTTCGCCGAGGTTCTCGCCCCGCATCGGGTGTTCGTGACCCGCTGCCACGACCTTCGGCTCCAGCGCGGCCAGTTTCCGGACCGATTCCTTGGACTTCTGGTGGTCCCAGGCCCAGGCCGGATGCGGCACCGACGCCTCGCCCTCCGGCAACGGCTTCATTCGGGCCGAATCGACGAAGTAGACGACGTCACTGACCAGGGCGACCCGGTCGGACTCACGCCACAGGCCGATCAGTCCCGGCGCGTGTCCGGGGAAGTGCAGCACCTTGAAGCCGGCGACGTCGTCACCCTCCTCGACCGTTCCCGCGATCTCGACCGGACCGCCGTCCCAGTGCCTGAGCAGGAAGGGGAAGATCCAACGGACCGGAGCGAACTCGAGTTCTTTCAGGTGCATGTACGGGTTGATCGAGGCATCGGAAGTGGCGTCGGCAACCTCGTCCGGATGGCAGTAGACGGGAACCCCGAGTGCGGGCGCGGTGCCGCGGTGATCGGCGTGAGCATGCCCGAGCACGATCCGGTCGATGCCACCGAACTGCTCGATGACCCGGCGGGTCTTCTTCGTCATCGGCTTGGTGCCTGCGTCGAACTGGACTATCTCGCCGTCCGGGCCCTCGATGAAATAGATGTTCATGGCACCCTTGATGTCTCCGGTCATCAGCCAGACACCATCGGCCACCTCTTCGAGTCCCTCTGGCACTGCCCGCTTCGAGTTCATTCTCCGGCTCCCGGTGTCATGTTGAGCGTCATTTTCGTACCCTGACTGCCGTGCCCGCCAATTGGAGAATCCTGATGATCGTCATCTGCCTCTTCCTGGTTGCTTCCGTGATCATCGGAACGGTTCAGCTGCTTTCCACGCCCAACGAGATTTTCGGGGCCGATTTTCAGGGACTTCCGAAGCAGGAGTTTCCCAGATAAGCGCAGTTTCCGGTAGATCTGCCGGTTGGGTCCAGATGCGGGGGTAGGATGCCGTTGACCGCCCACGACGATCGGAGACCAATGTCCCTGTTCAAGCGCATAGTTGTCGGTACCGACGGATCGGACTCGGCCCGCGAGGCGATTCGTCAGGCGGCGGAGCTTGCCCGGATGTCGGGAGCGTCGCTGGATGTCGTCAGCGCATACGAACCGGTCCCGGAACGCCGCAGCCAGGAGGAAGCAAGCGGCGCCCCTTCGGACGTGGCCCATGAGTTCGGCCCCCGGGAGGACGTCAACTTCGCCCTCGACGGTGCTGCCGCGATCGCCGCGGATTTCGGGGTCGAGACCGCCTCTCACCCGATGGACGGCGATCCCGCCGACGCGATCCTCAAGGTCGCCGAGGAAGTGGATGCGGACCTGATCGTGGTCGGCAACAAGGGCATGACCGGAGCGCGCCGCTTCCTGCTCGGCTCGGTGCCGAACAAGGTTTCGCATCACGCCCCCTGCAGCG
>DAIQCC010000004.1:166887-195019 GCA_036780865.1 Solirubrobacterales bacterium
GCATCGGTTTCTCGATCGCCAAGACCGGCATCTTCGCCGCGGCCGCCCCAACGCGGATGACCGCATACGCCATGTGCCGCAGCGGGTTGACCGGGCCCGCCGGCAACCCGAACCCCGGCGCCCGCCGCCCGGCGGGCCGGGCTGATCGCCGGATCGTCCTCGGTGGGCGCGCTGACGGGTGCCGGCATCTCGGTGCCGTCGGGCATCCCGGATTTCCGTTCTCCGGGCAGCGGGTTGTGGGAGAACATGAATCCGATGGAGGTTGCCCACATCGACGCCTGGAGGAACGATCCCGCGCGTTTCTGGGACTTCTACGGCCAGCGGTTCGGCTTGCTGGCCGGTTGCGAGCCGAATGACGCACACCGCGCCCTGGCGAAGCTCCAGCAGTCGGGCCAGCTCGACGCCGTGCTCACACAGAACATCGACATGCTTCACCAGAAGGCAGGCTCGACCGGCACCGTGGAGCTCCACGGTTCTATCCGTACCTCCTCCTGCCTGAGTTGCGGCAGCCAGGTCCCGCTGGATGACGCGATGCGGATGATCGAGGCGGCGGCCGACGGTGTTCCCCGTTGTACATGCGGCGAACCGCTGAAACCGGATGTGGTCCTTTTCGGCGAGATGCTGCCGGCCGAGGCGATCGACCGGGCATTTGATCTCGCTGCCTCAGCCGACTTGCTGATCTGCGTCGGCAGCTCCCTCGAGGTTTTCCCGGTCGCCTCGCTGCCCCATGAAACCTTCAGCGCCGGCGGACAGGTGGCGCTGGTCACCCAGGGTCCGACGCCGTGGGATGACCGGGCCGTCGTGAAGCTGGACCGGGACGTCGAAGCGGATCTCGCTGCGGTCCTCGAGGCGCTCTGAATCAGCCGGTCTTGACCGCGGGGTTGGTTGCCCGCCCGAGGTTCACGATGCCGGCCCCGAACCCCGAGGCGGGGTTGCCCCTCGCGTAAGCGGGGGTTCTCGCCGTCGCCTCAAGCCGTGCGGCCACCCGGCCCGGCCCTGTCCGGTTGCCGAGAACCCCGGAGGCCAGAACCGCGGCTGCGGCCCCGGCCACGTGTGCGGCCGCCATCGAGGTGCCCACCCAGACCGGTTCGATCGCAAACCAGCTCGGGTCCCGGGCGACCATCCCGAGCTGAAGTATCGGCCTGTTTCGCGAAGTCCAGGGGCAGTTCGCCCGATCGGAACCTCCGCCGGGTGCGGCGATGTCGATCTCGGTGCTCTCGAAGGTGTACGAGGCAACGCAGCCGGACTCGGTAGTGCCCCCGACCGAGATCACCCGGGGCGAGGTCGCCGGCAGAGACGGGCAGGACTCGTTCGGAATGTTCCCGGAGGAACCGACGATGATCACGCCCCGCCTCCAGGCATCATCAAGGGCTTGCTCCAGCGGCGGCACCGAAACGCCACAGGCGAAGTTGAGCGACATGACCATCACCCGGACGTTGTTCCGGGTGGCCCAGCGGACGCCCGCGACGATGTCAGCGGTGTTGCCGTTGCCGTTGCTGTCGAGCACCCGAACGGGCATCAGCTTCGAGCGGTAGGCGATGCCGGTGAGCGCGCGGCGGTTGTCGGTCTGCTCACCGATCGTCAGGGCGACATGTGTGCCATGGCCGTACAGGTCAAGGGGTAGCCGGTCATCGTCCACGAAGTCGTGGCCCTGCAGGAAGCGGTTCGCCGCCAGATCCGGGTTACGCCGGAACTTGCGCCCGTAGTTCCGGTACGCAATGCCGCTGTCGATCACCGCGACCCTGACGCCCGCGGCACCCGGCCTACCCGCCCGACGGAGGTTCTGCCACGCGCGGACCACGTTCATCCCGCCCCTTGACTGGGGGCGGCCGGAGGGCAGGGAGGAGTGGCAGAGGCTGAGACAGGGAAGGAAGTTCCACTGCTTGGAACGCCAGCCACCCCAGCGGCCGCGGCGGCCCGGGTTGACGCCGGTGTCGTCGGGCAGCCAGCCCGACGAGCTGGCGACGTAGTTGGGGATCGCATAGTCGACCCGGGGAGAGTCCTCGATCCGGTCGGCCACGGTCCCGGGGTCCGCGGTGGGAGGGATCTCGACCGTCCGAGGCACCTCGCTGCCGACATATCCGACCAGTACCTCGCCGACCACCGCTTCGGCGCCGTTGTCCAGGGCGACGGTCTCCTGGCCTGCCACCACGGGCTGGGCCGGGAGAGTCTCTTCGGCCGGTGCCACGGCAGGCAGCACTGAAGCGGCCGCAACGAGAGTGGCCAGCAGAGCGCCGAAAAGCGCGATTCTGAGGTGGGCAGTCTTGATCAAGAAAGGAGGCCGGGGGATGCCTGTACATAGTGAACACCCGATAACGCGTCAGGTTGCTCGGATAGCACTCGCTTTCCGCGTGTCCGCATGATTTAGCCTGAGTCCGTGGAAACCGAATCGGACGGCGCGGCCACCGGGCAAAACGCCGGCGACCGGGAAATGATGCTTCTGGCGCTTGACGCTGCCCGGAAGGCCCGTGAGCATGGCGACGTGCCGATCGGGGCGGTGCTCGCAAAAAGCGGGATCCCGCTGGCAGTCGCCGGAAACCGGCGGGAGATAGACCGGGATCCCACCGCACATGCGGAGTTGATTGCAATTCGGGAGGCCGCCGCAACGCTGGGTGGTTGGCGCCTCCCCGAGACCACCCTGTACGTCACACTGGAGCCATGCGCAATGTGCGCCGGAGCGATCGTGCTGGCCAGGATCCCGAGGATCGTGTTCGGCGCAACCGATCCCAAGGCGGGCGCAGCCGGCTCGGTCATGAACATCCTCGACGACCCGGCTCTCAACCACCGCCCCTTGGTCGAGTCGGGACTGATGGCCGCAGAAAGCGGTGACCTGCTCCGCCGGTTCTTTGCTGCGCGCAGGTGACCCTCGGTCGTTTAGAGGCCAGACCGGCCGTCCGGCCGGGACCGGACGAAAGGCGGAAGCTACGGAGGGGGTGGGATTCGAACCCACGGTACGCCGAAACGCACAACAGTTTTCGAGACTGCCCGATTCAACCACTCTCGCACCCCTCCGGGGTGGACTGAAAGGCTAGCGATTTATCCCGTACGGGGGTGCCTCCGGCGACCCTTCTCGGGTACCCTTCGCTGTCCCCGGAGAGGTGTCCGAGCGGCTTAAGGAGCGCGATTGGAAATCGCGTGGGCGGGATCTCTCGCCTCGTGGGTTCGAATCCCACCCTCTCCGTTGGAGAACTGTCGAAAATGAAAGAAACGACTGCCCCGGACCGCGAAGCCCCGGGCTCAGGCAGGGAATCCTGATGACCAGTCAAAGATACGAACCCGGAACAGGCCAGTGATTGCGCTTGTAGTGGTGTCCGCGACGGTGGGCAAGCTAAGTGCCGGCTTGCTCCTCGTCATCATCGTGGTGGGGGGTATCGGGGGAGGTCTCGCCCTCTTCGAGTGGTGGAGGGACAACCGGAGCTATCGACAACGCGATTGGCCCAAGAAGATACGAGGGCCGATCGGCTATTCGAGGCTACATCGGGAAGTGAAGGCGGTACAGCGCAAGTACCGGAATGCCGGGCCAGACCTGGTCGTGGGCGTCCACTACGGAGGAATGGTCTTTGCGCCCTACTTTGCAGAGGCTTTCGAGGCGGATCTGATCATGGCCAAACCTCTGGTGAAGCCCGACCCCAACGGCGGAAGACCTGAATGTCACGCAGTTGAGTGCCCTTCAGGCCAATGCGTCAAGGGGAAGTCAGTCTGGCTGGTTGACAACCAGATCTGGACCGGAAAAACCATGGAACTCGCAAGAGAAGCCGTGCTGAGCGCCGGTGCGAGGGATGTCCACACGGTCGTAATGCATAGGAATGGAGACAGCTACCAGCTTGAGGGAGATCAGCCGGATCTACTGATCTTCAGGTCGAGGAGTCAACTGCGAAAGCTGATCCGCTGAGACAGGCGCCGCTGTGCCGAAAGCTTCCGGTCAGTCTGCGTAGCGCCGGTGGATTCCGAGGACGTTGCCGTCGGGATCCCTGAAGTAGGCCTGGAAGCAGACGCCGCTGTCAATCTTGTCGGTGACGAACTCGACCCCGGCGTTCTCCAGCTCCGCTTTGGCCGCATCGAAGTCGTCGACCTGCAGAACTACGCTGCTTCCGCCGGCGGGACGGTACTCCTGACCGAAGGCGGTCGGGTCCATGATCGCGATGGTCAGGTTGCCCGTCTCGAACTCCTGGGCAGGCATCTCGCCCCACCGTTTGCCTTCCTCGAGCCCGAGCGTGTCGCGGTAGAAGGCTTTCGAGGTCTCGAAGTCAGTGATCGGGATGGTGACGAAGTCGGTTCCGGTTACAGCCACTTTCACTCCTCTGTCGGTGGGGTCTTCCCCGATGCTACCGCTGGCGCTTCAGGTCTTCCAAGCAGGTAGGCGCAGACCCCGGTCAGGGTGATCGTCGCCACCACGATCAGCAGCGGCCCCGAGTCTTCCGTGACCGATCCGATCAGTCCGCCGGCCAGTCCGCCGGTGAGGGCGGCTGGCCAGATAGGCCCGGCCCAGGGTTTGAACATCTCCCGGTTCCGGAAGGCGAATGCAGCCGCCAGCAGGCAGGCCAGCGTCACCACCGGCATGTTCCCGTTCCACAGTTGCTGCCAGGCGAGGGTGCTCCGGCGCCGCACGTCGTCGGCGAAGCCCTCCCCGCCCCCGGTGAGAACACTTGTGTAGTGGCCCTGGCCGCCCGCTGTGGTCAGGTCGAGGACGGCCAGCAGGGCAAGCCCGACCACGGGAGCGGCGACCAGCGCTGCGCCCCGTTTCCAGGTCATCCTGCCCGGCAGCATCATCAGGGCCGCGACCGCCGTTGCCGAGGCGACGATGATCGCCGCGCCGACCCCGGCCCCGAGCCGACCCGACCCGAGGATCACTCCCAGGGTGAGCCCGAAACCAAGCACGATCGCGGCGTTCTTCCTCGATTTCGGCCGGCCGGTCAGTGCGGCGGCCAGGCCGGCGAGCAGGAGGACCATCAGGGCCGGCTTGAGTTCGTTGCCGATGCCGTAGAACCGTGAGCCGTAGCCGGGATTCGGACCGAGGATCGATCTGGTGACCAGATGGGACCCGAAAGCCAGGTCAACCGTGATGACGGTGAGCCCGACCACCGCCGGGACGAGTGGCGCCCGGGGCCAGTCGAGGAAGCGGTCGGTGACGAATCCGAGCAGCAGAGCCAGCCCGGCGATCAGGGTGTACTCCAGCTCGGCCGAGGGGTTGCCCAAGGCGGCCGGGACCAGGATCACGGTCGGTATCCAGAGCACCGAAAGGCCACCGATCCGGCGAACCCGCCTGAAGGCCCTCTCTCGTCCGAGGAGCGCCCCGGCGGCCAGGTAGAGGATCAGCCAGCCGACGAAAACGAAGGCGAGTGCGGCATTCCTCCGGGGGCCGAGTTCATCGAGGCGATCGCGGAACGGGGTGAGCTCCTCCGGCTGACGTTCCCCTTCGGCGCTGATCGGCTTTCCGGTCATCTCGTCCGGGATGTCCAGGCCGAGGTGCTCGAGGATCGTCGGCGCGATGTCGATCCCGGCAACCAGGTTGGGAAGGTTGGTCGTACTCGAGGTCAGGCCGTGCGCGATGGGGTCAGGTTCGTCGCCCGCGTTCTCACCGATCCCCACCGCTCCGATCGGCAGCAGGGGGAGGATGGGCGCGAGCGGGGGAGTCTGGGTTGCGATGACCAACTGTCCCGGACGGCGCAATCGGACTATCTGTTCGAGCTCGCGCAGGCCGTTGCGGCCCGGGGACGTTGCGACTACCACGAGCCGATAGCGGTGCGACTGGCTGATCGCCCGGCGTGCCGTGTCGGTCGTATCGGCCAGGGCGAGGGAAGAAACGAAACCAAGCCGGCTGGTTGCCGGGATCACGGTCTCCTGGAGTTTCGTCGCGTCACCGACATAGGCGGCTCCCCCCGGGATGGAGCTGGCCAGAAGGCCCGGCTCGATCGTCTGCGGGGCCGTGTCCGCACGTTCGAGAATCGCTTCCCAGCCCTCGACGACACCACCACCGCCGATCATTCGGGCGAGGCCGACCGGTGGAACCTCGGACGGGTCATAGGTGGATCGCGAGACCCTGGCCCCCTGGCTGATGTCGAGCAGGGCCTGTTCCCGCCTGTATGAACCCTGTGTCGAGCTGGTCAAGCCGACCGACAGCGCCCGGATCTCCGCGAAGCCCTCGGCGACCTCCTCGCTGTAGGAAGGCGTTTCCGCGAGGTCCTGCGGCACCAGGACCAGGATCGCCGTGTTCGCCGAACGGCTCGGGTCTTCGTCCGCTGCGCCAATCGCAGGGAAGGTCAGGGCCGGGATGGCCAGGCAGATGATCGCCACGAGAACGGTGGCGGCAGGGCGACGCACAGCGGCATCTTCTCAGAGCCCCGGCCACTCCGGGCCGCTCGGGCATCGCCGGTAGGGTGGATGCATGAGTAACGAACAGGAGCAGTCGCCGTCATCGAGAATCGGGGCTCTCGCCCAGGAACTGATGGAGCAGGTCGAGCGGGACACGCCGGGGGCACGCCTCGACCAGCTCGTGATCTCTGCCGTCCTCAGCGAAGACGCCGGAGTTGACGAGCAGACCATGCATGTCCAGCTGGTGTCGGATTCCTCCGATCCCCTCTCGGTGGTCGGCCTCCTCACCGTCTCGCTGGAACTCGCCAAGGGCCAGCTGACCGGAGAATAGCCCCACGAAGGTGGCGTTGCAACAAAAAAGACCCCGGTTTCCCGGGGTCTTTGAAGTTCGATGCCCTGAGCCTTAGCGCGAGTAGTGCTCGACGATGAGGCGCTCTTCGATCGGAGCGGCGATGTCGCTCCGGTCGGGCAGGCGGTTCACGGTGCCCTTGAGCCCGTCGTGGTCGGCGAGCAGCCAGGCCGGGGTCGGACCGGCCGACTCGGTTGACTGGCGGGCCATCGGCTCGATTGCCGAACCGGGCTTGACGGCGATCTCGTCACCGGCGGAAACTTCGTACGACGGACGGTCGAGCCGCTTGCCGTTCACCTGGATGTGCTGGTGAACGACGAACTGGCGGGCCTGGGCGCGGGTCGAGGCGAGGCCGAGGCGATAGACGACGTTGTCGAGGCGGGACTCGAGGTGACGCATCAGGTTCTCGCCGGCCATGCCCTCTTCGCGGTTGGCACGATCGAAGAGCTTGGCGAACTGCTTCTCGCGAAGGCCGTACATTGCCTTGGCACGCTGCTTGGCGCGCATACGGACCGAGAACTCGGAAGCACGGCGCCGGCCGCGGCCATGCTGGCCGGGCGGGTAGGGGCGACGCTCCATGGCGCTCTTGCCGCCCAGCGCGCGTTCACCCTTGAGTCCGAGGTCTACGCCTTCACGGCGCGAAAGCTTTTCTTTTGGTCCTGTGTATCTACCCATAGTGCGGCGAAGGAGCCTACCGGATTGCCCCGTTTCCCGCTTTGCGCGGTGGCCCGACGGCAACTATGGCTGCGTTCGGCGCCGAGCGGGGTTTTATAGTCGGTCCATGGAGTCGCTCAAGGGACGCTTGCTGGTAGCCGCACCGAGCCTTTTCGATTTCTTTCGGCGCGCAGTTGTTCTCGTCGTCGAACACACCGAGCAGGGTGCTTTCGGGGTGATCCTCAACCGCCGGGCCGATACCGAGGTGGTCGAGCTGGTTCCCGACCTGGTACCGCTGGTCGAGAAGGGGGCGCCGCTCTGGGTCGGCGGTCCGGTTGGGCCGGACTCCATCGTGGTCCTCGGAGAGTTCGATGATCCGGGTCAGTCCGCCGGGGTGGTCGAGGGCAGGATCGGGGTGGTCGATCCGGACGGTGACGCGGGTTTCTCCAGGGCAAGGGTTTTCGTCGGTCACGCCGGCTGGGGCCCAGGCCAACTGGAAAGCGAGATTGAGCGGGACTCCTGGATCGTCTCCGATTTCGATCCTGATGACGTCTTCTCGGAGGGCGACCTCTGGGCCGAAGTGGTCAAGCGTCCGGGTGGCGACTTCGCCCTTCTCGCCACCATGCCCGACGATCCGTCGCTCAACTGACGGGTTCCACCGGAGAGCCCGTGGGTTTCGCCCCGGTAGGCTTGGCCCGTGTCATTTCCCTCGCCTGAACGCCGGCAACTGACCCGGTCCGATCTCGACGATGATCCGATCGTCCAGTTCGGCAGGTGGTTCGAGGCAGCGGGTGAGGTGATGCCCCTGCCGGAGGCGATGACGCTGGCCACGGTTGACGCAGATGGCCGCCCCGATGCCCGGATGGTGTTGCTCAAGGGGGTCGGTCCCGACGGCTTCCGTTTCTTCACCAACTACGAGGGCGTGAAGGCAGCGCAGATCGATGCTACGGGTGAAGCGGCACTCGTCTTCTTCTGGGCCCCGCTCGACCGTCAGGTCAGGGTGCGGGGTCCGGTCCGCCGACTCGACTCCGAGGCATCGGATGAATATTTCGCGAGTCGTGACCGGGCCAGCCGGATCGGCGCCTGGGCATCGCCCCAGAGCAGGCCCTTGCCCGACGACAGGGAGGCTCTGGAAGCGCTGATTACGGAGACCGAGGAGAGGTTCGAAGGTAGTGAAGTGCCCCGGCCGGAACACTGGGGCGGGTTCATCATCGAGCCCCGCACGATCGAGTTCTGGCAGGGCCAGGGTGCCCGCCTGCATGACCGGTTCCGGTTCGTCCGGACCGAAGCTGGCGACGGCTGGGAAGTCACCCGGCTCGCACCCTGAAGGTTCCCTCGGTCTGCATGGCATCTCGCAGCCGACTGGACAAGTTGCGACCATCCCGGCTAGCCTGAGAACCTCAAGGGCTGATGTCTGCGTTTACCCGAATCTCCGGGCTGGCCGTTCCAGCGATCGTCGCCGCCCTCCTCGTGCCCTCCGCGTCCCAGGCTGTGAGCCGGACCGGCGGCATCACCCTGCCCGGACCGACCACCTCGCCGAAGATCGCAAAGATCCTGCCGCTGGCCAGGCGGGAACTCTCGAGAAACGTCGTCGAGCGACGCAGCAACAACGTGCCTCGCTATCGCAACGGGAAGGGCCGGGTCGCCCCGTACAGCATCGGTGACCAGTGGTGCGCGGCATTTGCGACATGGATCTGGAACAAGACGGGCTTTCGTGCCTATCTCGGTACCAGCATCCTCTGGCCTTCCTTCGACGGAACGATGGTCGGCGTCCAGGTCAGGGACCTGACCAACTGGGCCACGAAGAACGGCTACTTCTCCTACCGCGCCATGCCGGGCTACCTGGTCGCCTACGGGAACACCCACATCGGCATCGTCGAGAAGATCGACCGGGCTTCGGGCAAAGCGGTCGGCTCGATCGAGGGCAACATCGGCGACCGGGTGAACCGGGTGACCGTCCCGATGGAGCGAGTCACCGGTTACATCAGCCCGGTCAGGCTTTCACCGGTCCAGCTGAAGAAGAGCGCCGGCTACGCCGACATGCCGGTGCCACCGGCGGTCAGGAACCGGCTCAACCTGCCCTGAGGTGATCAACGATCGACACGCAACCGGAGATCTTCCGGTCCGTGTCACTCGACGCCGGAGTTCCGATCAGCTCGCCGGTCCAGCAGCCGGCCCAGTCGACCTTCACGTCGTATCGCTGAACCGAGTCGCCGGTAGCGCGGGTGCAGATCCAGCTGCTTCCGGCCGGGCGGCAGTCGTTTGCCGCTGATCCGCCAACCGAGTTGGCCAGTGCCCCATGGCTGGCTCCGAGATAGGGAGTGGGTGCGAAGAGCATGATCAGGGACAGGGCGAGAAGCAGCACGGCAAGCGTGAAACCCCCGACCAGGATCAGTTTCGTGCGCCTTCCCCGGTAAGGGCTGTTCCGGCGTTCGGCCCAGATGCGTTCGACCCTTTCGTCCCGCCTTTCACTGCGGGACTTGTACTCGGGAAGACCACTGAAATCGCCGCTAACACCATCCATCACGCCGGCAACAGTAGCCGCGCCCGATCAGGCCGTCTGTGAAATCCCTGCTAATGAACGGAAATCTGCCGGCTCGTCCTGGCGCTTCACTTCAGTCTCGCCACCATGAATTTGCTTCGCGAGGGCGCGAACTCGATTGAACCGGTGACCAGCGGCTTGTTGCCATGGAAGTAGACATCCTGGCCGACGGCTTCAGGGAAAGCTCGGAGATCTCGATAGGCACGGCGCTCAAAGCCTCTGTCAATCGTGCCGTTCGGCCTCAACTTTTTGACCAGCAGCGGGTGGAAGCAGCCCCATTTCGGGTTGCAGGTCGGGCGGCTATAGCCCGTGACCACCAGGCTGCCGTCCGGGCTTATGCCAATTCCAGCGGCCTTTGGATCCTTGGGCCACAGATATTTCGGTATCGGCATCCTCGATCCGTGGAGCATCCGGACTGCGTTCTTCCCGAACCCGGCCACAGGGAAGCCCCGAGGGCCGAGCTTTGCAACGAACCCGATTTTGTGAATGGCGCCAGTCAGGAAGATCGACCCGCCTCTTCCGAAGGCGATATCCGCAATTCGTCCCTGGCTCCTCAGGATATTCGTCTTCTGCGGCACGTAGACCTGTTCGACCTAGTGGATTCCGTAATAGACGATTCCCCTGAACCCGAAGCTGGTGTCTGGGCGACCCTCACGGGTGAATCTTGCGACATAAGGAGGATCGGAAACTGTCGAGACAAGAACGGTCCGGCCCTTCGGGTCAGCAAAAAGGCGTGTCTGGTAGACGTAGGTCTTCATTTTCGGCTGTCTGACAGCGATGCCACCGTTGCCATAACTCGCATCGAGCTCCCCGTCAGGGTTGATCCGGATCAGGTCCAGTTCCAGCCGGTCACCCCCGATCCCCATGGCCGACAGGACGGCTCCGACCCCGTCAAACGAAATGTCCTGGCAACGTCCCTTGAACGGGAGCACGAGCCGCCCGTTGTCTCCGAAGCTTTCGACCAGCTGGCCATCCCTGCTGATCCTCCAAACCACCGAATCCTTGCCCTGCTTGGCACAGATCATGGCGCCGCCATCGGGCAGTAGCGTCACCTTGGGCTTGGGGTCAGACCGGAAGGAAGGATCGCTCAGGACCAGGCGTCCCCGGTCGCCGAAGAACGCCTCGGGCCTGCCCGAGCGACCGATTGAAGCTACCGCGATCCCCTTGTCCCATCCATCACTTCGGGCGATCGTTCCAACGGCCAGGATGCTGCCGTCAGGGCGTCGGGCGGAGTCTGCCATGACGCTGTGGGGTATCAGCGGAGTCCTCACGCTTGCCGTTCCATCCCCTCCGAAATCGTTGTCCAGCTCTCCCCGGGTATCGACGAGGCGGATGTCCAGATGACCGGGTTTGCCTCCCCAGAAGGCAGCTCTTCCGTCCGAGGTCGTCCACGAATAAGGCAGCGGTCCGCCATCCAGCCAGTCTGCCTCGAGAGATCCGTCCCCGCCGAAGCTGGCATCCGGCTGTCCGCTCGGATCAAGACGGGTCAGGTCGTACAGCTGGTCGAAGGAGTCGTCGGTCCGATCAGAGACGAAGATGACCGAGCCATCTGGAAGCGCTGCTCCGACCGAGTTGGTCGCCGCTCTCCCGAAAGCCGACCCGTTACCTGAGGGGCCATAGCCAGGGTAGGGGGACCCCGCTCGGGTGAGTCGGTGGACCCGGCCGCTTGATGAACTCAGGATGAACCCGTCTTCGAGCGTTGTGATCTTGTCGCCGCCAGCCTTGACGAATCCTGTGCCATTGAACGAGAGATCCAGATCCCCGGCGTTTGTGAGGCGGAAGGTTCGGCCGTATGCGGCGACATAGATGCGCGTGTCTGTTACGAGGACCTCGCGGGGACTTTGCCATGGCACCTCAGGGGTGCTGGTGCCATCTTTGCCAAACGTCAGGTCGATCTTCCCGTTCGCCTTGAGCCGGGTCACCGATTCCTTGCGGTTGGAGACGAGGACGACTCGCCCGCTCTGATCGACGGCTCCGATCGAGTTTGGTGCCCTCCTGACAAAGACTGGCTTCCCTGAACCAAAAGGTTTGTAGGGCCGGCCATCGGGTTTGAGGCGGGTTAACGCGGTAGCTCTTCTGGCGAGACTCCCGATCAGAATCGGCCCGCCATCCGGTGCGGCGAGAACCTGACTCCAGCCTGCGGTCCGGTTTCCGAACAACGTCCTTGGTTTGAAGGAACCGTCGTTGCTGAACGAAGTGTCGAGCTCCCCGTCGGCTCCCAGTTTGTAAAGCCGGAAGGGAACACCTGCCAGCAGGTATGTCGAGCCATCTGGCAGCGGAGCGACGTCTATCCAATCCGCTGTTACATCCCGGTCGCCGAACCCCACGCTGGCGACGCCTCGCGCGGCATTGCCCCCAAAACTGCGATCCAGGGATCCCGGAAACCTGTTCGCGGCGGCTGAAGGAGCGAACGTCGCGAAAAGGCAAACGGCCAGAAGAGACAGGCCCCACCACATGACTGCCGGATGAATCTGCTCGCGCTTCATACGCCTTCTCTCTGTGACTGGTTCCTGCTGCTGCCGCACTCCCTAACCCTGACGCCGCCACAAAGTACCGCTCCGAACTACGGCTGGGGCTCGAGTTCGAGCAGCCTGGAGAGCTCCTTCTCGAAGTCGGTGACCAGTTCCTCCGGATCCGGGATCAGGCCGGCGTCGGCCATCAGTCCCACGGTCAGTTCGCCGGCGTAGCTGAAGATGGAGATGGTCATCGAGACGTTCCCGGAGCAGGGCGCCCAGACGAGGACGCCGGAGATCGGGGTTCCCGCGATGTAGACCGGTTCGCGCGGTCCTGGCACGTTCGTGACCACCGTGGTGCCCTTGGCCGTGAACAGGTCGATCACCCGCTGCTCGAGTCCTTCCGGGGTGCGGCCCATCGCGTCGAGGACGCCGTAGGAGACGACCCCTTCGTGGGACTGCTTGATCTTCTTCATGCTCTTGTGGATTCTGAGCAGCCGGGCGTTCCGGCTCGACGTCCCCACCGGCAGGTCGAGAAAAACCAGGCCGAACCGGTTTCCGAGAGTCGCCGGAAGAGGTTCGTCGGGTGCCCGCAGGTTGAAGGGCACCATCGCGGTCAACCGGTCGGTGAACTCGCCCCTTCGTTCGAGGTAGTGGCGGAACGCTCCCGCTACCGCGGCCATGACGATGTCGTTGACGGTGTTGCCGGTCGCGTGGCCCATCTGCAGTACCTCATCGAGCGGGATCGGATCCGACCACGCAACGCCTTTCGCGACGCCGAGCCCGCCCTTGAGGGCGGTCTCCGGATCGTTACCACGGAGCAGCACCTTCGAGAGAGCGTCGGCGTCCTCGCGCCCTGCGGCGGCGATGTCGAGCAGGTGGGCGGGGTGTTTGGCGACTTCGAACGACTCGTGGGCAACCTTCCCGACCGCGCCGATCGCAGCCGATGCCGCGCCGCGCACCGGACCGGTCAGGCGGGAAAGGGCTCCGCCGCCTCCACCGGATGTGTCAGGCCCGGGACCCGCTTCGATCGGCCGGGCGTCGACCCCGGGTTCCTGGTCGGCGAGGGATAGGAGCACTCTGGAGAGTGCGATGCCGTCGGCGATGCAGTGGTGGATCCGGTAGACCACTGCGGCGCCACTGCCAAGGCCATCGACCATGTGGATCTGCCACAGGGCCTGAGCCGGGTCGAGCGGTGTCGAGGTGATGTCCCCGACCAGGCGCGCAAGCGCGACCCGGTCGTTTGGTGCCGGAAGGGCTACGTGGTGAAGATGGAGGTCTATGTCGAAGTTCGGGTCCTCCTCCCAGTGCGGTCCCGCGAGCGGGGGCGTCCCCTCGACAACCCGCTGGCGAAACCGGGGGTAGGGGTCGACCAGCCGTTCCCGCACGAGTTCCCTGAACCGGTCCCAGTCAGGTGTCGCCTCGAACCAGTTCACGCCGGTGATGACCATCAGGTTGGTCGGCTGGTCCATGTGAAGCCATGCTGCGTCGGTGTGCGACATGGGCTGTGCCTTGCTCACTGGACCAGCATAAGTCCTTCCGGCGCCATTTCAGGGATTCCGGTCGTCGAACCGGAGGGCTACGCGGGATTTCGGCGTGCCGCCAGCAGGGGGACCACCAGGAAGAGAAGCGAAGCCAGCAGGTAGAGGAAAAGCGCCAGTTCAGGGATGAAGAGCGCAGTCACGACCGAAACCCCCTGGATCACGAGCAGCCAGTTCCGTTCCTTGACCGACTTCATCAGGTCCTCATCCGAAAGCTCGCCTGCCGCGAGACCCGGCACTGAAGCCGAGTACCGGATCACGATGGTCAGCAGGACCGATGCGAGAAACAGGTCGATTCCGTAGATCGCCACGGCCGCGTGTTCACCCTCCTTGCCGATGAAGCCCGTCATCAGCGCGGTGGCAAAAGGAATCAGGGAGACGAACAGCAGCCAGAGGAGGGTCAGGCGGAAGAGTATGGGGTCGCCCTTGTCGATCAGCCGGGTTGCGTTGGAATGCGCCACCCAGTTGCCGCCGACGAAGACGAAACTGATCAGGTAGCCGAGGTAGCTGCGCCATTCCTCGCCCAGCGTGTGGAGCAGCCCGTCAGGTCCGGCGGCATCCGGCACTTCGAGTTCAAGCACGAGAATCGTGATGACGATCGCCAGGACGCCATCCGAGAATGCTTCGAGCCGGTTCTTTGGCAAAACTCCCATTCCGGCGCGATCCTAGAACGGTCGGATTGCGGCTGCTTTACCGGCGGTAGGTGGCATGTGCGAAAGAATCCCTGCCCGGCACCGGGAGGCGGTTCAGTGCCCGGTCTCGATCCAGTCGAGGACTAGCCGGTTGACCATTTCCGGGTCTTCGAGATGAAGGAAGTGGCCGACCCCGGGTACGGGTTCGAAATGGCTTCCTGCGGGCAGTCGATCGGCATGCATCCTTCCGATCTCGGCCTGGGCGCAACCGTCCTGTTCGCCGTGGAGGTAGAGCGCAGGCGCACGCGGTTTCATCGCGGCCAGTTCCCCGATGTGTCGCGTCAACGTGTTCCGGTAGTAGCGGAGGGCCGCGCGGCGCCGGCCCGGACCCTTCAGCGCCTCGAACACGCGGGGGAGGTCTTCGCCGGCGTCGTATTCCGGCGACCAGTCCCGCCAGAGCCTGGGAATGAGCCAGCCGAGGGTCCGTTCGGTCTCGGGAAGCTGGTTGAAGAGGAAATACCAACTCATGCGGAGTTGCCTCAATGCGAGTGGCAGCGTTGCTGTTGAGGTCAACGGTGCGACGATCGCTTCCGGAGGTGGCACCGACATGGCGACGTAGGCGGAAAAACGATCGGGTTCTACAGAAGTCACTTGCCAGGTCGCGACGGCACCCCAGTCATGGCCGATCAGGACCGCGTCAGGCCCGCCACCGAGCACCTCATGGAGGGCGAGCAGGTCACCGGCCTGGTCAGACACCGCGTAGCGATCATCGGGGGCCAGGTCGGTAGGGCCGTAGCCGCGGGTGAACGGGGCTACGGCGTGCCAACCTCGTTCAGCGAGGCAGGGCCCGAGGTGACGCCATGTCCAGGCCGTGTCCGGGAAACCGTGCACGAGAAGGGCCAGTGGCGCATCCCGGTCACCCCAGGCGAGCGCGCCAAACTCCATGCCTCCCGCCTTGAGAGTCAGTGGCTCGGGCGTCAGCTGGTCGGCCATCCTGCCGATACTCTGGACTTCAAGTCGGTTTCAAGGATGCATGTCAAGGATGAGTGGTGTCTATCAGGGACGGAGAATGAGGTTGGGAAACAGGACACCGCGACTGCTGCTGATCGGCACGGGGCTCCTTGTTGCAGTGCTCGCTCTGGCAGGCGGCATCTTCGCCAGGACCAACGGTCTTGAACCTGACCGGTCGTTCGGCAGGGGCGGCACTTCGACCGTGACGCTGCCTGAGAGTGGCCAGTCCGTCGTGTTCGGAACGGCCCGAACTCCCGAGGGAAAGATCGTCCAGAGCGTGTTGACCACAGAATCCGAATCCGGCTTCGTGGTTCAGTTCACCAACCGGGGCAGACTAGACCGGGGTTTCGGCGCCAAAGGAATCGCGGAACTCGATTTCAAGGCCGGAACCGTCGATCCGCGTGACCTGATCGTCGGAGGCAGGGGGAAGATCTTCGCGGCGGGCGAAGGCAGGGCCCGCGGATCCGACACCTACGGGACTGTCCTCGCCAGCCTCAAACCGGATGGTCGTCCGAACCGGGGTTTCATCGGCGGCGGGGTGGCTGTTCCCGAGGAGCTCGAAAGGGTCACGCCGATCGAGATGACTTTCGATTCGAAGAGCAGAATCGTGGTCGTTGGCTACCTGGGTGGCATCCCGGCTGCCAATACGGTCGTGGCCCGGTTCCTGCCGGGAGGCCGGCTCGATGATTCGTTTTCGGACGATGGAGTGAAGAGATTTTCGGTTACGAAGAACCAGCTCGGCAGGTCGGTGGCAATCGACGGCAAGGACCGGATCGTGGTCGGAAGCCCCGGCGGCGCTCCATACAGGCATGAGCACTACATCGTCAGGCTGCTACCCGACGGCCGGTTCGACGGCAGCTTCGGGGGCGACGGTCGCCTCGAGGTGAGTGCCCTCAAGGGCGACGAGGAGACGGCAGACGTGGCGACTGACGATCGGAACCGGATTCTCGTCGCCGGTGAGGGCAGCGCTCGCGGGGGGATGGTTGTTCGGCTTCTCCCCGGGGGTGGAATTGACCGGACATTCGGGAAGAAAGGAGTGGCGGACTTCGCCTGGTTCGAGCCCACGAGCCTGGCGCTGGACGACGACGGACGAATATTCACCATCGGCTCCGATGACTATGCCGGCGGCGAGGTTACGCGCATGGGACGTAATGGCAAGCGGACCGAGTACGCGTTCGTGACCCGGATTGACTACCTGACGGACGGTTTCGTCGATCGTCGGGGCCGCCTTGTCGTCGGCGGCAGGGGCACCAACGGAAAACCGGCCGTCGCCCGCCTGCTCAACCGTCGGTGAAACTTCCCGGTCCAGGGAATGGGCACGGCTGGTTTCGAACCAGCGACCTCTCGCGTGTGAAGCGAGCGCTCTCCCGCTGAGCTACGCGCCCGGGAACGGGCATTGTAGTTGGACCCGTCTCAGAGGCGTCGCTTGAGGAAGTCGACCTGATCGGCGACGACCTTCTCGAACCAGGGTTCGTTGTAGACCCCGAAGTGTCCGCAGTCGTACTGTCTGATCTCGCAGTCGGGGGCCGACCTGGCGGCCTTCAGAGCCGGGCAGGGAGGCGTGTCCAGGTCCCTGTCGGCAACCTGGACAAGAAGTGGGCAGAGGATCTCCCGGGCCCGCCTTCCCGGACGCCAGCTGAGGATGTCGAGCGCCACGCCGGCCGAGACCCGGTTCTGGTGATGCGAGTCGGGAGGCGTTATCGACTGGAAGCCGGGCAGTGCGTCCTCGCTGGTCATCGCGGCGAGCGAACCGGGCGGGCCGGCGGCAGGAATCATCACACGGGGCTTGCCGAGGCCGGCAGCGACCTTGTCCTTGATCGCCTCTGCTGTCAAGCGGGTAGCGGCAGCTGGCGGGATGGCTCCCAGCAACGAGAAGCCGTCGGAGAAAGGAACCTGGGCGATCGCGCAGGCGACCGCCGGGTTGGTCGCCGCCGTCTCGAAGGTCAAGCCTCCGCCGAGTGACGACCCCCACAACGCGATCCGGTTCGGATCGACGTCTTCCCGGGTTCCCAAGAAATGGATCGCTGCCGCGACATCCTGGAGTTCGCGCTTGATCGATAGAACCTGCCGCTCGTTGCCGTCGCTCTCACCGAAGCCCCGGTAGTCGAAGGTGAGCGCGGCGAAGCCCTCGTCGGCGAATCGTTCGGCGAAGGCGACCAGGCCGTCCTTTCGGGTGGCGGTGAATCCGTGGGCGAGGACCACGGCGGGCACCCGGGAATCGCCGTCAGGCATGAAGAGCGTTCCGGCGCACTGCTCGCCACGGCTGTTGAATCGGACTTCGGTGGCTACTGACATGGTCCGACTCTACGCCGTTCGGTTGAGCCGAGTCTCGATACCGCGGGTTCGCTTTCCAGGCGCTACAGTTCCGGGTGGACCGTGCTAGGCGGGGAGTCAGCGGTGCCCTGTCACTTGCAATCCGCTTTAGCAAGGCCGAATGCCGTTCTGAGGGTCTGGCCATCGGGGTCAGTGCACCAAGGGAGGTGTTGACGGTCAGGTCCCGCGCGACGCAAGCCCGTGAACCAGGTCAGGTCCGGAAGGAAGCAGCCTTAAGCGGAAACTACGGGTGCCGCGGGTCAGCCTTACCCGAACCGAACTTGATGAAAACGCCCGATGACTTCGTTTCGAAGGCGGCTGCACGGTCCATATTCTTCTCCTGGCGAGGCCGCTTGGGTAGCTTTGAGACATGAGCGAGCGAACCTGGCGTGTCTACCTGGCTGGTGAGATCCACTCCGACTGGCGGGAACGGGTCGAGGCTGCCTGTGAGGGGCTGCCGATCGTCTTCACCTCGCCGGTAACCGATCACCCGGCCTCCGATGCCGCCGGAACCTCCACACTCGGGGAAGAGGAAAAGAAGTTCTGGGCTGATCACAAGGGCGCCGGCGTGAACTCGATTCGCACTCAGACGTTCATTCAGGAGGCCGATGTGGTGGTGGTCCGGTTCGGCGACAAGTACCGGCAGTGGAATGCCGCCTTCGATGCGGGCTTCGCTTCGGCACTGGGCAAGCCGGTGATCACCCAGCACGACGAGGATTTCGATCACGCCCTCAAGGAGGTCGATGCCGCAGCCCGTGCCACCGCCCGGACGCCGGAGCAGGTTGCAGCCGTTCTCAGGTACGTGATTACCGCCTGAGCAGGATTTTCACACCGGTCTTACCGTCTGATGTATGGTACAAACCGAATGGTGTGCGGTAAGACTGGATCGAGATTGTGGGGGACGGGACGATGAACAAGCCGGCTAACCGGACGATCGCCAAATGGGTGGCTGCGATCGGGCTGACATTGGTGGCCTGCCTCACCCTGACATCGGCTGCGTCAGCCCAGGGCATCGTCAACCCGGCCGCCGACCGCGCCTACAACGTTCAGCCGGTGGACTTCCGGGGGAATGCCAGCCTCACTGGTACAGATTTTTTCAGGTACTCCCACGATGTCTACATGCAGCTCTATTACACGGAGCAGGTCAAGTGGAACGACGAGCATGGCGGCTACCTCCAGAACCGGTTCGCCCAGCAGACGCGGGTGGGGGTGGGCGAAGACATGATCGATATCGATGGCGACTGGAACATTCCCATGACGGAAGTGACTGACCGCCTGCACTATGCGCTGACCCCGACCAATTTCCCGGGTGAATTCCGTGTGTCAACCACTCCGCTCCCGAACGGGGCACCGCTTCAGGACGGGAAATACGACATGGTCATAACGCAGTTCTACACCGAGTGGCCATATGCCATCGCCTATGGCCCCGACGACCCGATCCAGAAGAAGTGGATTGCCGCCTTCTGGATCGACACCGGGATCCCGGACACGGTGATCGACACAGAAGTTCCCTCCGGTTCCTCGGCCGCCAACAGCCGGACCTTCACCTTCCATTCGCAGGATGTCAACCCGACCACTTCTTCGGGGACGATCCTCAACTGCCGCCTCGACGGCGGTCCCTGGGCCGAGTGCAACGACCCCGAGTCGGTCCAGTACACGCCGACCCGGCCGGGTTCCTACTCGGTCAGCAATCTGGCTCCCGGCCAGCACACCTTCCAGGTCCGGGCCAATGACGCAGCCGGCAACTTCGATCCGACCCCGGCCACCTCGACCTTCTACGTCGACGGAACCCCGCCGACGATCAACATCTTCCGTCCGGCCGACGGGAACCGGTTCTTGCTCGGAAGTGATGTCGATTCCAACTTCAGCTGCAGCGATCCGCTGGTGGGCACGCCTCCCGGCAACTCGGGCGTCAAGACCTGTGCCGGTCCCGCCAGGGTCGACACCTCGACTCTCGGCCAGCACACGTTCACGGTCAATGCCGAGGACAACGCCGGCAACACCTCGAGCAAGACCACTACCTACTTCGTGGACCCGTCGAAGTACACGGACGTCATCCACTCGGGTGACCCGATCGCCTACTACCGACTCGGCGATCCGGTTGGCTCGGCGACGATGACCGACAGCTCCGGCAACGGTCATCACGGCGAACTGAAGAACGGGATACGCCTCGGTCAGCCCGCGGCACCCGCCTGCCAGACCGGCGCCGGACGTCCCGCGGTCTGCAGTCTCAGCAACGAAGCACAGGACTTCTCCGCCGCCTTCCCCGAGCGTGACGGCTACGGGTACGCGAACGGAATCTTCGCGCCGCAGCACGCATACTCGATCGAAGCCTGGATCAAACGGAGCGGGAACGGTGACGGTTCGATCGCCGGTCAGGGCGGAGGTGGACAGCTCTTCGTCAAGGACGGCAGGCTCGCGCTGCGGCAGACCCAGGACACGGTCCTGGCATCCGGCCCGGTTCTCGATCCCGGCAAGTGGTGGTATGTCGCCGCCACCTGGGATGGACATCTCACGAGGCTCTATGTGAACGGCGAAGAGGTCGGCTCAAGCTCCTCGGCCAACAAGGCGCCTTCGGGCGGCGGAACCTTCTACGTCGGCTACGGCGACCAGGCTCCCTGGTTCTACGGGAGTCTGGACGAGGTCGCCTACTACGGACGGGCGCTAACCCCGGCGGAGATCGGGACCAGGTACCTGGTCGGCACGGCCGGAGACCCGGCTCCCGATGTGATGCCCTTGACGACCAGTTCTCCCGAGACAGCTCCCGCGCCGCCTGGCTTCTCGACGACCTCCGATCCCGGGAGTGCCGGCAAGGCAGCCCCGACCAGTGGCGCGCGCAGGCATTCGGCGAGGGCGACCGCTCTGAAGAAGTGCAAGCGGATCCGGAAGCCCTCCAGGCGCAATTCCTGTCTGGCCCGGGTTCGCGCGCGGTTCTGAATCTCATCGGATTCCGTGACGAGGGGTAGGCTGCCCCGATGAAGCTATATGTCTGTTGGGGGACTTTTCAGGTGCCGGGTGTGCGCGAGCACCCCTGCAAGGTGGCCTACGACGCACTGGTTCAGGCTGATTTCGAGCCAGAGGTCGTCAAGACCCACAGCGTCGGTCTGATGCCGAGGGCGCTGCAGACCAGCGGCCGCAAGAAGGTCGAGGACGCGACAGGTAGCAAGTGGGTGCCGGCCCTCGAGACCGACGATGGCCAATGGATTTCAGGCTCAAGCGAGATCGTCGCCTGGGCCGAGCAGCACACCAGGGTCTGACAGGCACCCCCTCCGAAACCCTCGCGAGACGGAACGTTCCGTCTCGCCGGGGTTTTTTTGGGGTGGTCAGTCGCTCTCGATCCTGATCACGTCACCCAGCTCGATGCACCCGGACCGTGGGTCCGGGGTCGGGGTCCCGGAGGCACCTTCGCCCGGGCGTCCGAGCGCGGTGGCGTCCCAGCAGCCCAGCCAGTCGACGGCCACCTCGTAACGCGTCCACGATCCATCAGGGGGCGCGAAGTTGCAGGTCCAGTTCCCCTCGGGTTCCTTGCGGCAGTTGCTGACGCCGCTCGGGGAGGTGGTGTTGGCCAGGGAATGGGCCAGGTCATCACCCGAGACGCCGACCAGAAGTGCCGGACGGGTGACCATGATCAGGATGAAGAAGAAGGCAAGCGTCAGGAGGACGGCGCTGACGATCCCCAGGACCTTTACGCCCTTCCACCACATGCCGGATCAGCCCGCCAGGCAGCTGGTGTAAAGAACCCAGGACCGGTTACGGGCGACCTCCCCGAATCCCGGGGGAGGAGTCGTGACGGCCCGACCCGGCTCGCCCGGGTCGAGAATGAAGTTCTCGACCGTGAACTGCCGGGCGGGTGCGAGGAAGAAGCCGGAAGTGGGCTGCTCGTCCGCTGCCGCGATCGAGACCACATCCGAGGGACGGATGTCCAGCCAGAAAGCCAGGCGTGGCACTGCCCGGTGGTTTGGCACCGAGATCGGGAGGCAATCCTCGACCGAAGTCTCCGATCTCGAGGCGGGTGGAAGGTCCAGTTCGGTCGGCGGGTTGAAGGCCCCGTCGTCGACCAGGGCCTCGAGGTCACGTTCGACCAGGGCCTGGTCGCTCAGGTCCTCGTCGACGGTGCTGAGCAGGTCGTACTGGTTGGGCAGCCAGATCAGCCAGAGGGCGACCGTGATCGCCGCCGCGACCTGCCAGATCCGGCGCAGCCGGTGGCCCGGCTCCAGCAGCCGCCAGCCCAGAACCGCCGCGCCGGTGAAGATGAACAGGATCGCTGCGGCCAGCATCGTGTAGCGGGGGATGATCGCCAGCCCGGCCGCACCCATGATCGCGAACGCAACCAGCGCCAGCGCCGCCGAGATCACCCCGATCGCCGCCCGCTTCGGCATAGCCCAGAGGGTGAGGATCACCCCGAAGAAGGCGCCGACCATCCCGGGCCACTGCATCACTTCACCGAGCCGGCGCGGTCCGTAGACGATCACGTCAAGCGGTCCGGTATCCCGCTCCAGGGTCTCGACCGTTTCCCGGGTTCCGGTGAACGAGTAAAGGGGATTGGAGGTGGTGATCAGGTCGAACAGGACCCAGATCACGGGACCGGCCGCGGCCAGACAGGCCATCAGGACCAGGTTGCGGTCTATCCCGCTCTCCCGCAGGCCGACACCGAGGCGTCCGATCTTCACCCGGCCCTGCGGTTCGCTGCCCTTTGCGGCGATGTCGAAATCGAGGGCCAGCCAGAGAAAGTAGAAGCCGGCGAACAGCCAGGCCTCGGGCCTCAGCAGCCCGGCCAGGGCGAGCAGGACCAGTACCGGCCATCCCGCCTTCGGGCGTCTGGTCTCAATCAACAGGGCGGCAAGGCAGAGGACCATGTAAGGGATGTCGATGTATGCCCGCAGTCCGTTCGAGAGAACCGGAGCACTGGTCATGACCAGGAAGGCCGCGACGGCGCCGATTGGTCGGTCGAACCAGTCGGCTCCCAGTCGGTAGACCAGCCAGGCGAGCAGGCCGAGACTGATGTAGGCGAGAACGACCGCGACGGTGATCGACCCGTCACCAAGCGGGGAGAAGACTGCGCCGAGCAGGTCGTAGAGCGGATGCGGCGTCGGGGCCAGCGGCGCTCCGTAGTCGGGACTCATTCCCTCGGCGATCTCCCTGCCCCAGAGCAGGTAGTAGATCGTGTCGTAGTTGGGGAAACCCTTTGGGAAGATCGCCAGCAGCACCGCCGTAACGACGGCGATGAAGGCGATCGGTGGCCCCCAGGGCCGAAGGCGGGCAGGCATCGTCATCGGGCCGCTAAGCCTGTCACATACTGCGGCTAGACTGGCTTATCCGAGAGATGAGTGAATCAACTTCCCTATACCGACGCCACCGCCCGCACTCCTTCGATCAGGTCGTCGGCCAGCAGCACGTGGTGCGAACCCTTTCCAACGCGATCACCCAGGACAAGGTTCATCACGCTTACCTCTTTGTCGGCTCCCGCGGTACGGGCAAGACCTCGATGGCGAAGATTCTCGCGGCGTCACTCAACTGCGAAAACGGCGGCCCGACCCTGACTCCCTGCGGTACATGCGAGTCCTGCCGCTCGATCGCGGCCGGCAACTCGGTCGACGTGATCGAGATGGATGCCGCTTCCAACCGCTCGGTCGATGACATCCGGGAACTTCGCGACCGGGTCGCTTTCGCCCCGACCGCAGGCCACTGGAAGGTCTACATCCTCGACGAAGCCCACATGCTGACCAAGGAGGCATGGAACGCCTTCCTGAAGACGCTCGAGGAGCCTCCGCCCAACACCGTCTTCATCCTGGCCACGACCGAGGCCCACAAGGTGATGCCGACCATCGCCGACCGTTGCCAGCGGTTTGATTTCCAGCGCCCTTCGATCGAACAGCTCTCCGAGGTACTGACCCGGGTTTCGGTGGCGGAAGGAATCGCGATCGACCCGCCGGCGATCGCCATGGTCAGCCGTTCCGCGTCAGGGAGCTTCCGCGACGCTCTCGGAACGCTGGACCAGCTCGTGTCCTACAGCGGCAACGAAGTCGCTCTCGACGACGTGCTCGAGGTGCTCGGCGCGGCCGATGCCGACCTCCTGTTCGGGATCATTGACAAGGTGACCGAAGGTGACCCGGCCGGCGTTCTCCACTCGGTTGAGGAGGTCGTACGGTCGGGCCGTGATCCGGCCCGCTTCGCGCGGGACCTGCTCGGGCACCTGCGGGTTCTGCTGGTCACCCGGACCACCGGCCGCATCCCGGAAGCCTTCGCTGTTACTGCATCCGACCCGGAGCGCCTGGCGCGCCAGGCCCAGGCGATCGGTCCTGCGAACCTGATTCGGACGATCGACGAACTTTCCGCCGCCCTCGGACTCATCCGGGAGGGAGACGAGGCCCGTCTGGCGGTCGAGGTGGCCCTGCTCAAGGCAGCCCGCCCGGACTTCGATCCTTCGAGCGATGGTCTTGCCCGACGGCTCGAGCGGCTCGAACAGGGTGTCCAGCCGCCCGCCCCGCCCCCGCCCCCGGTGCCGACGCCCGCGCCACCACCTGCCCCCGAGCCCGAGGCCGAAGAGACTCCGGCCGTCGAACCACCTCCTGCCGCCGTATCTGTCGAGGTGCCGTCCGCTCCCGTTGTGCCGCCAGCCGCCGAGAGGTCGGCCGCCGAGGCGCCGCCCGTGGAGGTGCCAGCCGCACCCGCCGAAGCCGCCCCGCCCCTTGATCTGGATCGCCTGGAACAGCGCTGGACGGCGGTCCTGGATTCGCTGGCCGCATCCGCCTCGACGATCGTCGCCTCTTACTTCGAGGGCACTGCGCCGCTGAGCCTCGACGGTCAGGAGCTGAAGATCGGCTTCCCCGCGGATGCCGCCTTCAACCGGCGAAACGCCGAGCGACCGGACTGCCGCCAGCAGCTCGCGGAAGCGGTGGAGGCGGTTACGGGGGAGCGCCTCCGGATCGATTTCGACAGTCTTGAGTCAGGCCGACAGGCAACGGAGCCGGAATCCGAAGTAATGCCGGAGGATGACTTCGTAGCCAGGGTCAAAACGGAATTCAACGCAGAGGAGGTCATCTGATGGCGCGCAAGGGAATGGGTGGCATGCCCGGAGGCATGGACATGAACAAACTGCTCAAGCAGGCCCAGCAGATGCAGGCCGAGATGATGCAGGCCCAGGAATCGCTCAAGGACGAGATCGTCGAAGCCAGCGCCGGCGGCGGCATGGTGAAGGTCAGGATCAGCGGGGACCTGGTCGTTCAGGACGTGACCATCGACCCCGACGCCGTCGATCCGGAAGATTCGGAGATGCTCGCGGAGATGGTCCAGGCGGCGATCAATGAAGCGATCCGGTCGGCCCAACAACTGGCCGAGGCGAAGATGCCCCAGATGCCGAACATGCCCGGCATGCCCGGGCTTGGTGGATGAGCGAAGGCCCGGCCCCACTCGCCCGCCTGACCGCCGAGCTTTCGCAGCTCCCCGGGATCGGACGGCGCACCGCGCAGCGGCTCGCATTCCACATTCTGCGCTCCGACGAGTCGGACGCCCGCAGCCTCGCCCAGGCAATCGTCGAGGTAAAGGAGAAGGTCGGTCTCTGCGAGATCTGCTTCAACCTGGCCGAGGGGCCCCGCTGCCGGATCTGTGAGGACGCTTCACGCGACGAGGCCCTCATCTGCGTGGTCGAGGAGCCGGCCGACGTGATTCCGATCGAGCGGACCCACGAATACAGGGGCCGATACCACGTGCTGGGAGGGGCGCTTTCGCCGATCGACGGCATCGACGCCGAGGATCTCCGCATCGCCGAACTCAGGCGTCGCGTCGAGGCAGGCGGGATCACCGAGGTGATCCTCGCCACCAACCCGACCACCACCGGAGAAGCGACCGCTTCTCACATCGCCGATCTGCTGCGCGGCCAGACCAGCGTGACCCGTCTGGCTGCAGGCCTGCCCGTCGGCGCCGATCTCGAGCACGCCGACGAGATCACCCTCGGTCGGGCAATGGCCGGCCGCAGCTCGCTCTAGAAGGCGACGAGTTTCACCCATCTCCTACAGGAGGACTCCCCGTCTTGCTAGGGCGGTCTTCAACGGCCCGGGATCGATGAACTCGTCCAGGTCGACAGGCTCGTCGATGATTCCTTTCTCGAGCAGGAAATCATGCTGCTCGCGCAGATCGGCCACCTTGTCCATCCGGAGATCGACCCCGAGCTGCCGGTTGACCCGTGGGCTGTAGGCCGCATCGATCATGTCCTCGTGAATACCGGCATCGAGAGCGATCAGCCTTCGGGCTTCCGCCTCCTCGTCGATCGCCCATTCGGCTGCCGCGAGAATCTGGACCAGCACGCTGGTCACCAGTCCGGGTTCCCGGTCGAGCAGCCCGCCGCTGACGGTCACGGCGAGCAGCGAGCGGTTGTTGAGATCACGCGGGACTGCCCGCCCGGGCTCCACGGTGACCAGACCAAGCGTTGCCGCGAGGACTGCCGCGGTTGATCCCTCCGAGGCGATCGCGTCGACCTTGCCCCTGAGCAATGCGGTCACCTCGTCGACCTGGGCCGAAGACACCTGAAAGGCGACGCCTTCGCGGGGGCCGTCGGCGATTGGCTCGCCCGGTTTCGGGCGGGCATCAAAGTAGGAACCTTCGACAGGGACCGCGACCAGTTCGACCTCGTTCAAGGTCAGGCCGGCCGAGGCGAGCAGGTTGCTGACGGTGCGGAGTGCGGTCGCGCGAGGGATGTCAACTACTGCGTTGGGCCGCACAAAAGGAACACCACCGGGCGGTGAAACTGAGAATGGTTGGTAATTGACCAGATTCAGTTTCAGCGGCGGCCGGGGATGTCCGGACCTCGTTTCAGCGGAGGCCGGGGGTGGGCCTGGGCTCTCGGGTCGGTGGTCAGCCTTGTCGATGGCGGAGCAGGGCCATCTGGCGGGCCTTGGCGAGGAGCCTGCCGTCGCGGGACCAGAGTTCGGCATCCTCGGAGAAGTGGCCTTCCGTGCCCTCCTCGGCGGTGAGGCGAATCAGGTTCCAGTCCGGCGGGCCGGGTTCGGGAATGGTCCGGGGGAAGTGGACCGTGTACTCGAGGGTGGGGGCGAAGGGGAGCTTCTCGAAGACCACGAACGGCGCCGGGTACCAGACGTCAAGCACCGCGGCTGCCAGGACCGGATCGACCGGCTGCTCATCGCGAAGCCGGATCCAGCCCAGGGTTTCGGCCTTCTCCCCGGCCTCGCCGGGGAATCCCCGGATGAACTTCGCCCTGTACCGGCCGAACACAGCGACCGGCGCCTGCTCGGTGTCCGCCTCCTCCACCTCCTCCGGCTTCGGGGCATCCGGCATCACCGAGCGGTCGAACGAGGGGCCCTCGCGTTCCCCCGAGAAGACCGACATCGCCTTCGCCTTCAGTTCGCCGTCCTGGATCAGGCGGGCCGAAAGGAAAGCCGTAAGGCGCCCCGCATGCTCGAGGGTCACCTCGACCTCGGCCGGCCCCGCCATCGGCGGCCGAAGGAAGTGAACGGTCAGCGACCGGGCCGGAAGCGGCTCCGGGGTATCCAGAGTTGCGGCTTCGGCGGTCATCGCCCTGAGCACGAGGGCCGCCACATAGCCGCCATTGGGTCCCCGGCCAACCCACCAGCGGTCGCTCAGGCTGATCGCATAGCGGCCTTCACCGAGTGGCTCCGCAGCCGTGTCCTGTTCAAAATCGGTCGACATCTGATCCGGGCTCATTCTGCCCGACCCCGGCACGGAACGCGCCGAGGGGGCCGGGACGCGAGCGGGCGCACAATCCGTATGCTCAGGAGTGATGCCGGAAAGAGATGACATCGTCGTAATGAAGTTCGGCGGCACTTCTGTCGCCGGGCCCGAAGAGATCAAGCGTGCCGCCCGCCGCATGGTCCGGGCAAGGGAAGCCGGAAACAACGTGGTTGCGGTGCTTTCAGCGCGCGGCAAGACCACCGACGAACTGGTGGCCTCGGCCTATGAAATATCGGAGCGACCGGACCCCCGCGAAATGGACATGCTCCTCTCCACCGGAGAGCGCATCTCCTGTGCGCTGGCGGCGATGGCGATCAAGGATATGGGCCACAACGCGGTCTCGTTGACCGGCTCCCAGGCCGGCATCGTTACCGACTCCTCGCACACCAAGGCGAAGATCATCGACGTCAAGGCCGACCGCATCCGGGAAGGCCTGAAGGAGGACAAGATCGTCCTCGTGGCCGGGTTCCAGGGCGTTTCCACCGACAGCCGCGACGTGACCACTCTGGGCCGGGGTGGCTCCGACACCACCGCGGTGGCCCTGGCCGCTGCGCTCGGTGCCTCGGTCTGCGAGATCTACACTGACGTGACCGGCGTCTTCAGCGCCGACCCGCGCATCG
>DAIQCC010000005.1:0-23099 GCA_036780865.1 Solirubrobacterales bacterium
TCCTTCTCGGGACCGTTGGCAACCACGAAGAAGGTGCCGACCGAGGGAGCGACCTCGAGATCCTCCAGCGAGTCACCGACCGCGATCGTCTCTTCGAGCGCGTAGCCACGGGCCCTCGCGTGGGCCGCGACGGCCCGCGCCTTGGAAACACCCCTGGGCACCAGGTGATAGCAGTGGGCCTGCTCGATACCCGGCATCTTGCGGTGGATCGCGCCGTTATCCAGCAGTCGCAGGTCATCGTGGCCGTTCTCCTCGAGGATCCGGTTTGCCTCCGCCGGATCGACATCGCCCCTGAACAGGTGGGACATCTCGCGGTTGAGGTGCCAGGGCTCGTGGAATTCCAGCTTCCCGGGAAACGAACCGATCAGCAGGTCGGGCACCCCGCGTTCGCTGATCTGTTCGACCACTGTCTTGCCGGGCTCATGAACGAAATCGCCGGTCATCATGGTGATCTCCTGATCCATCGAGAAGGCGGATCCGGCCTCGAAGATGAACGAAGTCTGACCGATGATCCGCGCGTCCTCATGAACCTGGACCTGCCTTCGGCCAGACATGATCACCACCTCGACTCCGGCCCGGGAACAGGCTTCCAGAGCACGGGCCTGGGCCATCGAGAAGTTGCCGTCCTCATCGGTGAAGAGGGATGCTCCGGCCCCGAGCAGGGTGCCGTCAAGGTCGGTGTAAACGCAGCGCAGACTCATCGCGCCCCACGCTATCCGTTGGCCCGGCGACGGCGCACTCTGCCGCCGTCAGGATCGTCAGGGCCTGGCTGACCTTGACGCAGTCGTCGACCGTTGACGGAAGGAGGCCGTCTACTGCTGGCGGGCGAGACTGGCGAAGGCGGGGCGCAACGCGATCTCGGGACCGGTGCCTTCCACCGTTTCGAGACGCCCGGTGTCAACACGCCCGAGCCGGTCGAGCGTGTCCGCCAGCGAAGCGATCACTTCCGAGGACATCCCGCTCAGGGCTGCGAGCGACTGGTGGGCGTTCCGCTTGGTGCCGAGTTCCACCTGGGCCATCCCTTCGATCCCCACCTCGTTCCAGACGTCGAGCAGCATCGTAATCTCGACCCCGTAGCCACAGGCGTAGGGGATGGACTCAAGCAGGTCGCGACGGACGGCGACCTCCCCGGCGAGCGGCTGATCGAAGGCGAGCAGCTCCGGTGCGAGTCGGGCCAGCAAGGGCCGGGCGGCGAGCTCAGTGACCCTTCCGCCTCCGGCCGGCTCCTCCGTTTCTCCGTATCGGAAAGGGCGCTGGTAACGGCCCTTGACGAACTTCTTTTCCGGGTCGGCCAGCGGTCCGACCAGGCCGGTTATGTAGTGACGGCCGAAGTCCGTCACGTCGCCATCCACGTAGACGACGATCTCGCCGGTGACGGCGGCGAGGGCGCGCCACATCGCATCCCCCTTGCCCCGGCAGGGTCCGAACCCGTCGACAAGCTCGTTCTCGGATCTGACTTCCGCTCCGGCGTCGCGCGCGAGGGAGGCCGTCCCGTCCGCGGAGTCCGCGTCCACGACAAGGATCTGGCCGACCAGACCGTCCTCGACCAGCAGGTTCAGCTCGGCAACGGTCTGGGCGATCGTTCCGGCAGTGTTTCTGGTCGGGATGACCACGCTGACCATTCCCCGCAGCTTGCGGCTGATCTCGGTCGCGGCGAAGTCCTCGTGGTCGAAGGTGTCTAGCATCGTCATGGTGAGCCCGGTCCCGGAAACATTACGCACCGCTGCCGGTGAGATCAACGTCGGCGACCCGGTGATCGTCGGCGTGGTCAACGCAACGCCGGATTCGTTTTCGGACCGGGGTGACCGTTCAACCGCGGGTTCGATCAGACAGGTCGAAGAGCACCTCGAGAACGGCGCCGGGATCATCGAGATCGGCGGCGAGTCCAATGTCACCAACCGGCCCGCCGTGACCGCGGAAGAGGAGATCCGGCGGATCCTTCCGGTTGTCGAGGCGGCGGCCGGAGCCGGTGCGGCGATCTCGGTCGATACCTACAAGCCGGAGGTCGCCCGGGCGGCCCTGGCGGCCGGTGCCGCGATCATCAACGACATCAGCGGGGGCGGGAACCGGGACCTGATGTCAGCCGCAGCCGCAGCGGGGGCCGGGGTGGTGCTGATGCACACGGTGGTCGAGCCGAAGACACAGCGCTGGGACGAGTCGGCGTACCCGGAGGGAATCACCGCCCATCAACTCGAGTTCTTTCAACAGCGCCTGAGCGACCTGGCGGAGATCGGAATCGGCTCCGACCAGGTCGTGGTCGACCCCGGACCGGACTTCGGGAAGACGCCACGCCAGACTGTCGATTCACTGCGGGGACTGCCCGAACTGGCCGGTCTCGGCTGTCCGATGATGCTGGCGGTCTCCCGCAAGGACTTCATCGGCGCGATCAACCACCGCAGGCCCTCCGAGCGAGGACCGGGCACTTTCGCTGCGCTCGCCTTCGGGCTCGATGCCGGCGGGCGTCTGTTGCGGGTTCACGATGTCGCCGGCACCCGGGACTTCGTACAGGTCTGGCAGGCACTGAGGGGCGACGGCGAGGTCGATCCCGGTCTCCGCATCGCCGAGGAAATCCGGAGAGAACCGCCGCGGGAACAGGGTGTCTGAGTCGCTGCTCACCGGTGGCTGGTCGATCGCGATCGACCCCGCCCGGCGCGACGGACGCATCGTCGAGAGCGCGTCCGAGCCCGGCGCGGATGCCCGCCTCCAGCCGTTCCCGCCTGTCCTCGACCAGGGACTTGCCGAAGCTTTGACCAGAGCGGGAATCGACGAGCTCTACAGCCACCAGGCAGAGGCCTTCGAGGCCGCCGCAGAAGGCAACGTGATCCTCACCACGGCGACCGCCTCGGGCAAGTCGCTGGCCTTCAACCTGCCGGTCCTCAACGCGATCGCCGGCGACCCGAAGTCGCGCGCCCTCTATCTCTACCCGACCAAGGCTCTGGCACAGGACCAGGCCCGCGCCCTGGCCCGGCTGGGACCGCCGAACCTGCGCGCCGCGATCTACGACGGCGACACCCCGAAGGACGAGCGTCCGGCGATCCGGCGCCAGTCAAATCTCGTCCTGACCAACCCGGACATGCTTCACGTCGGGATCATGCCCCACCACCGCGGCTGGGGTGACTTCTTCGCCAATCTCGACTGGGTCGTGATCGACGAAGCCCACACCTACCGGGGCGTCTTCGGCTCCCATGTGGCGAACGTGCTGCGACGGCTGCGACGGCTCGCCCGCGCTTACGGCCGCGACCCCCGCTTCGTCATGGCCTCCGCCACGATCGCCAATCCCGGCGAGCTCGCGGAGCGTCTCACCGGATCTCCCGCCCGGCTGATCGACGAAGACGGGGCACCCCGGGCCGGTCGTGAGATCAGGATCTGGAATCCGCCTCTGATCAATCCCCACATCGGGGCCCGCCGCTCAGCCCTGGCGGAAGCAGCGGACCTGCTTGCAGACCTGGTCTCCCACGAGGTGAGGACGATCTGCTTCCTCAAGAGCCGCAAGGGCATCGAGCTGATCCGCAAGTTCGCTGCCGACCGGCTGACCGAGAGGGGCCGACCTGACCTGGCCGAGCGCATCTCTCCCTACCGGGCCGGCTACACCCCGGCCCAGCGCCGGGAGATCGAACGGAAGCTGGTTTCCGGCGAGTTGCTCGGCGTTGCCTCCACCGACGCGCTCGAGCTGGGCATAGACATCGGAGGGCTCGACGCGGCGATCTGCGTGACCTTCCCCGGCACGGTGGCCGGCCTCAGGCAGATGTGGGGCCGGGCCGGACGACGGGAAAAGGGACTGGCGGTTTACATCGCCGGGCCGGACGGTCTCGACCAGTACTTCTGCCGACACCCGGACGAGTTCCTTGAGCGGCCGGTAGAAGCGGCCATCCTCGACCATCTCTCACCGGAGATCCGGGACCAGCACCTGATCGCCGCCGCGTACGAGTTGCCGCTCACCCCGGAGGACGAGGATTTCTTCGGTCCCGGACTCGAAGATGCCGGCCAGGCGCTCATGCTTCGCGGCGAGTTGCGCCGGGCCGGGAAGGGACTTGTGCCAAGACGGGCCGGATTCGCCGCGTCGGACGTTTCACTTCGATCCTCCTCGGCTGGTGACGTTGCGGTGATCGACCGCGACTCGGGTGAGGTGATCGGCACGGTCGAGACTGGACGGGCCTTCACCACGATCCATCCCGGCGCGGTCTACATGCATCTTGGAACCTCCTGGGAGGTCGAACGGCTGGACCCGGCCGAGGGGCAGGCAATCGTCCACCGCTTCGACGACGAGTGGTACACCCGCCCGAAGGTCGAGACCGAGATCTTCATTGACCGTGTGCTCGAGGAGAAGGAGATCTGCGGGGTGAAGCTCAGCTTCGGACAGATCTCGGTAACCGATCAGGTGATGGCTTACCAGCGGATCCTCAGTGCCGACGGCGAGGCTTTCGACCTGGTCGACCTGGACCTGCCGGAGCAGGAGTTTGCGACGAGGGGCCTCTGGTACGAGATCCCCCCGGAGTTCATCGACGGACTGGCCCTGAACGAGATGCTGGGTGCCCTTCACGCGACCGAGCACGGCCAGATCGCCGTGCTTCCCCTGATCGCGATGTGCGACCGCTGGGACATCGGCGGCCTCTCGACCAACATCCACATGCAGACGGGCACTCCGACGATCTTCATCTACGACGGCCACCCCGGAGGCATCGGCCTGACCAAGCGGGCGTTCGACCTGTTTCCCCGCCTGGTCTCCGACGCGCTTCGGCTCATTCGCGAGTGCCCTTGCGATTCCGGTTGCCCCTCTTGCGTTCAGAGCCCCAAATGCGGGAACCTGAACGAGCCGCTGTTCAAGGCGGGTGCGATCAGTCTGCTGGAGGCGATGGCCGCCGAAGGCCCAGGTCAGGAGGAGTGAGATTTGCGAAAGATCGAAGGCAGCCGAGGTGAAGTGGTGGTCCACGAATGGGTTCCCGTGGGCGAGCCGACCTACGTGGCCCTGCTGGCCCATGGCTACGCCGAACATGCCGGCCGTCACGCCGAGCTGGCAGAGCGGCTCGAACAGGACGGGGCCGCCGTCTACGCGCCCGATCACTGGGGCCACGGTTACTCCGGTGGCGACCGGGGACTGATCGACGACCCTGACGCGCTGCTCGCGGATTTCTCCCGGGTCTATGACCTCGCGACCACCGAGCACCCCGGGCTTCCCGTCCTGTTGATCGGCCATTCGATGGGAGGGCTGCTGGCGACGCTCTTCCTGCAGGAAGCTCGCCGTTCCGTTGATGCGGTCGTCCTCTCGAGTCCCCTCTTGGGCGGCAATCCCGGTCTCGAGGCGCTGCTGGATCTGGAGGAGATTCCGGAGATCCCGATCGACCCCTCCGTGATTTCCAGGGACGAGCTGGCGCAAGACGCCTACCTGAACGACGAGCTGGTCTATCACGGCCCGTTTCAGCGCCGGACCCTGGAAGGACTCGTCGGTGTCGTGTCAAGAGCCCGGGAGGGCGGCGGGTTCGGGGACCAGCCGCTGCTTTGGATCCACGGCACCGGGGACATGCTCGTCCCGTTCGACCTGACCCGTGACGCGGTCGAGGATCTCGCCGGCCCGGGAACCGAACGGAAGACCTATCCGGAGGCCCGCCACGAGCTCTTCCATGAGACGAACAAGGACGAGGTCTACACCGACGTCTTCGACTTCATCCACCGCAAAATCAATAACTGACGCCCCCTCGAGCGCCAGTATCGCCGCCGGCTGAGCCCCTCCCAACCATCATTTGCTTCGAATGGGAGGGCCGGGTTCGCAATCTGAGGCCCGGCAAAGACCGGGCCGACTGCGGGTTCCCTAAGTGGCGAGGGCCGGGATCGAACCGGCGACACCACGATTTTCAGTCGTGTGCTCTACCAACTGAGCTACCTCGCCAAGGACCGACAGGCTATCGGGAATCGACCGTTTGAAGGCGGCTCCCGAATCACCCTGACCGACCTTAAGGCTCGCCCTGAAACGCACCCCTTAAAGGGAAAGGCCCCGGATTGCTCCGGGGCCCTTTCCGACACTGAACTGCCGTGCCGTCGAAGAGAAGCTCTAGCGCCTCTTCTTCTTGGCCGCAGTGACCGTGACCGTGGTCTTGGCCGACTTCGAGCCGATCTTGGCCGTGATCGTGGCCTTGCCCTTGGCCTTCTTGCTGGCCTTGACAGTGATCGTCCTGGTGATCGACTTGCCACCGGCAACGCTGATCGAACTGCTCTTCGGTGAGGCCGAGACCTGCTTGTTGCTCGAGCTCAGGAGGAGCTTGCCGGTCAGAGCCTTCTGGCCGGTGTTCCTGATCGTGACCTTCACCTTGACCGACTTGCCAGCCTTCACCTTTGCGCTCTTGGGCGCGGTGACGACGGCGTTGGCCGGGGTCTGGATCGGGGTGCAGTTGGGCGGAGTGCCTTCGAATCCGGGCTCACACTCGAGGATCGGTTCCTCACAGTTCGGCGGGGTGCCGACGAGGCCGTCTTCCTCACAGGTGTAGACCGACGGGATCGGCGAGGTAGCCGCAGGCATCTCGACGACGGGATCGGTGCTGTTGGCGAGCCAGATGCCGCCGACCGGGTTCAGGAATCCACCGATGATGTTGCAGACGGACTGGTCACCCTGGACTGCGGTGATCGCCGGCTTGTAACGCCATGCTCCAGACAGGGCGCCGTCGGTGAGGGCGGCCTTGTCAGTGAACGCCTTGCCGGGATGCGGCCAGCCGTTGCCGGTCGAGAACTCCACGTCGAGCGGAGCGAGCGTGCAGGCGAGAGCGCCGGTACCGAGCGGGATCCCGACCTGCTCCGAGAGGGCAGCGAGATCATCGACGCCGAGGGTCAGCGAGAGGCTGAGATCCAGGGACATCGCGCCGGTGGCTTCGTTGTAGTTGCCGGTGCCGTCCTTGGTCAGACCGATCTCACCGTTGATCTGGAGAATGTCCAGGTCGACGACGACCGGCGGGAAGACGAGGCCGGTGTCCTGCGGAACCGTGAAGTTGCCGTTGGTGTCGGTGTAGGTGCCGTTGATGCCGATCGGGGTGGCCGGCGGCTCAAGCACGACGACCAGATGGCCGTCCTCCCTGTCTGTCCCTGGACGATCCCCAGTGATGGAGATCACACAAGTCCTGTAATGGCGCCAGCATAGCGGACCCGCCACCACTTCGCAAACAACGGGTTTCTGGATGCAAGCCGCCAGCAATGCGGCTCTTCGTTTCGCTCAGTCATCGCCGGGTGAGGTGGCCCTGACCATCCAGCAGGCCGCATCGAATCGCACGACGCCACCCTCGACATGCGGGTCGAATGCCTCCCGGACCGTATCCAGCAACTCCTCCGGAATCTCGGAGCGCGGCGTCCCGTCGAGATGGCGGGCCAGGGGCCCCAGCCCCGTGAAGTACCTGACCAGTTCGGCCTCGGGAAAGGAACAGGGAACGTCGAAGGCCACCATTTCCACGTCGGTCCAGCCAGCCGCCTCCAGGATCCCGGTGGTGGACTCCTCGCTGGAAAGTCCGAACTGTCCCGGCGCCTCGTCCACGGCCCTGACATCGAAATCGTCTAGCAGCGGGGCTGCCGCCTCTTCGGCGACCGTCATGAAGGGGTTCTCGGTCTGGCTGCGCCAGGTGACCGCACGGAGCCCGCCGCCTTTCGCAGCCCGCCGCAGGTTCGCGAAGGCGGAAACCGGATCGGCGAAGAACATCACGCCCCAGCGCGAGACGATGAAGTCGAACTGCCCCTCAAGGAAGGACCGGCTGCCGGCATCGCCCAGAGTGAACCGGGCTTCGACGCCTGCTTCGGCGGCGCGGGCGCGGGCGGCCTCGACCATTTCCTGCGAGACGTCGATGCCGGTGCATTCGGCGTCCGGGCCGAGCCTGCGGGCGATCGCGACGGTGGTGACACCGGTGCCGCAACCGACGTCGAGCACCCGCTTTCCGGACCCGGCTGCCACCTCGTCGGTCAGGCGCCGCTCGACCGGCTCGTAGACGCGGTCGGTCAGATCCTGGATCTCGACCCAGGCCTTTCCGGCTCCGGAGGCCCAGTCGATCGACCCACCTGGGGTTTCTCTTTCCTCGTCAGTCACTAGCCGGACAGCTTGCCGTGTCGACCGGTCCCATCTTCTTCAGGTCCCGGTTGATCCGCAGATAGTTCCTGACACCGGAAGGGAAGAGGTCGTACCGTTTCGCGGTCTTCGGGATCGATCCGTTCTGCCTGTAGGTGTCCGCGATCTCTTCGGCGAGTGCGGGCAACTGTGCCGGTATCTGGGGGGCGGGCAGGTCTCCTTCAGGCAACAGCTGGGACCGCAGTCGAAGGGCGTCGATCACATTCGCTGACAGGTCCTTCTTGCTGTGCTGAAGATAAATGACCGTGATCTGGCGGCCGCCGGTCCAGATCGTGTACTCGCGGACCTTGTCCCCGGAATCTCCCGGATCGGCCGGAACCGTGTACAGCGCTCCCCGCCTGAATGCGAGACCCTTGATCGGGGTCAGATCGAAGTCGTAGACCGAGAAGTACTCGCAGACGTCGGAGTCGTAGAGACTCCACTGGGTTCCGCAGGAGCCTGGCCGGAAGTAGACGCAGTCCGCATATCCCTTGGTCGGGGCGAAGCTTTCGCCGTAGGCCATTCCGAAGAAGACGGGACCCAGCCAGTACTCGTCGCGGTCCGGTTCACCGGTGACCAGGGGGTTGCGCTTCGTGCCGCAGCTACCCGGCCCGGAATCCAGTTCGCGTCCGGGGCCCCAGGAGGGGTTGTGACTTGCGGGAGCGCCGTTGGTGAGCCAGGTAAGGCAGCGTCCGTCGGTCCGGACCGAGTAGATCTCGTTTGCGTCAACCCGGTGATCGGGGTAGTTCCGGTTGCTGGCGAAGACGATGTGCCTGCCGTCTGGTGACCAGTCCGGCGATGACTCGGATCCCTTGCGCAGGGGCCGGATGACCCTGCGGATCCCGGTCCCGTCGGGTCGCATGGTGAACATCTTGCCGTCGAAGTAACACAACTCGGAGTCACTGCATTGATAGTTCGTTCGCGCCCGCTCCGAGACAAGCAGGATTCGCCGACCGTCCGGTGACCAGGTGGGATCCCGGCCATCCCGGATCAGCCTCCTCGAATCGCCGGTCCGCAGGTTGACCAGTTCGACCGGGTCCGGTCCGAATGTGTTGCCAAAGGAGGCGATCACCATTCGCCGGCGATCGGGCGAGATAGCCAACTGGTACATCGTCCTGTTTCTCAGAAGCCACTCGCCCTGCCGGTTCCTGTAGACCCGCGTGTACTCGACCTTTCGGTCGGTGCCGTCCGCCTTCATCGAGATGACCCGGCCTAGCGTTGGTCTGGCGATCGCCGAAAGATCGTTGTTGAACAGCACGTGGATCCTGCGGCCCGACCACACCGCGTCGGCAAGGTCCGGCACCCGCCAGCGTCTGCCCATTCGGACGTCGTTTCGAACCGAGAAGACCGGTCTCGCGCTCTTTCCGTTCGGCCTGGCGACGAAGAGGGCCATACCTGACCTCGTGTACTTGAGATAGCTCAGGTGACGGCCGTCCGGCGAGAGCTCGGGATCATGGGCGCCACCGTAGTCCGGACCCGAAGGGGTGAGAGCCCGTTGCCCGGAACCATCGGACTTCATCGAGAAGATCCGTCCCTCCCGCTCGAACACGATCGCAGTCCTGCCGGCCGGCTCGCCGGCCGAAGCAGCGACCGTCGAGACGAAGCCACTCATCACGAGAAGCAGCAATACCCCAAACAGACGAAACACCCCAATCAACCCTCCAGGTCGAATACCCCGATAGGCGAGTCTACTTCAGACCCAGTGGGATCAGTTCCGGATGTCAACCCCGCCGTGCCACCTGCCTTGGCACCGAGTGGGCCGTGAAGGGATCGAACCTTCGACCTTGAGATTAAGAGTCTCCTGCTCTACCAGCTGAGCTAACGGCCCGGAAGGTGGCTTCGGTTCACGAAGCCGGATGGGAAGTATAGAACCTGCGGGCAGAACGGGCAGGCCGATTCCCCGGCCCGCCCGCCCTTAAGTTCAGCTCCCGGTCAGGGAGTCGTGGCACCGGCCCCGCCGCTGTTGATCGAGGTGTCGGAGCCGAGCGAGCCGAGCGGGTTCTGGAGCGATTCGCCGCCGTTCTTTCGGGCCTGCTTGATCGCCCGGTCGACGAGTTTGCCGATCCGCTTTGCGTCCTTCTCGGTCGCGTTGTAGGTCTGGTTGATCTGCTTCTTCTCGTCCGGATCCTCGGTTGCGGCGAGAGCCTGGTCGCGGCTCTTCTGCGCTGCGTCGTATTCCTGGGCGTAGAGCTGGTAGATCGCGAGGGTGGTCAGCTGGCTGGCCGCGCTGGCTCCGCCGTTCTTTTGTTGCTTCACTGCCTCATCGGCGACGAACTGCTGCGCCTCGGCTGCGTCCCTGATGTTGACCTGGAACTGGGCCACGGTCGAGCCCTGGGAAAGGGTGAAGAGGACCTGCGACATCAACTGGGCGACCTCGGGATCCGGCTGGTTGTCGGTCATCTTCAGGTACCGGGTCCAGGAATCGGCGGCGAGCTGGAACTGCTGCGTCGCCTCGTCGGTGATCGCGGTCTGACCGGTGTCGGGGTCGGTTTCGTACAGCGACTGGCCGGCGGAGAAGCGGGCGCGGATCAGTTCGATCGCGACGTTCTCGTTGTTGGGCTGGGACTGCAGTCTCTGCTGGAGGTTCTCGGCCCGCTCGACGTTGGCTTCAGCAACATCCTGGTTGACGCCGGCGTTGCCGCTGCTGAACGGGTTCACGCCACCGGGAAGGCCAATCACCACGAGGCTGGCCGCCATGATGATTGCCAGGAGTACGTAGATGACCTGAATCACCCTCTTGCGACGACCTCGAAGGTCGAAGAGCATGTTGCGTTCGGGTTCTTCAGCCACGTGACTAGTTCTCCTGGATCGAGGGTATCTGGGAATCGGCACTTCCCTTCGGTTGGCCAATCCCCCGAGCGAGGAAGATACTCAACTCGTAGAGAAGCAGTAGCGGGACCATCTCGATCAGCATCGAGATCGGGTCGACTCCCGGCAGTGCCGCGGCGACGACGGCGATGATCAGGTACGCGTATCGACGGTTGCTGCGGAGCTGCTGGACGGTCATGATCCGCAGCCTCACCAGGGCGAGGATGATGACCGGAAGCTGGAAGACGACTCCACCGGCGAGCAGGGTCATCGAGAAGAACGAGTAGTACTCCCGGGCCCGCAGCTGGATCGTGAACTGCTCGTCGTTGAAGCCGACGAGGAAGTTGATCGCGGCCGGCAGGACGATGAAGTAGGCGAAGACGACCCCGGCCAGGAAGAGCAGCGGGATCGTGATCAGTAGCGGCATGATCGCCTTGCGCTCGCGCGGCGAGAAGGCGGGCAGGATGTAGGCGAAGAGCTGGTAGCTGATGAACGGCGCAGAGACGATGATCGCCGCGTAGACACTGACCGTCACCGTGGTCATGAAGGCTTCGGTCGGGGCGAGGACGATGAGGGCCTGGTACTCGTCCGGGAGCGGCGCTGCCGCCAGGTCGAGTATCCAGTCGCTCTGCCAGAAACAGACGGCGAAGGCGATCGCCAGGAAGATCAGCGAGTAGATGATCCGCGAACGGAGCTCATCCAGGTGATCGACGAGGCTCAGTTGCTCGTCGTGGCGAACCGGTTTCAGCTTGGCCACGGCCGGTCCCGCCTCCCTAGTCGCGCGATTCCGGGACTACTTCCCCTTCGACCGGCTCGGCTTCGGCGCTGGCAGTCACTTCGGTGACCTCCGGCTCCTCGCCGGGCAGCGGGTGTTTCTCGTCGGTCGGGGGAGGTGTCAATTCGGCCGGTTCGTGGTCATCCTCGTCGTCGTCATCGTCATCGTCGTCGTGACGCCCGACGTTGCTCAGGCCTTCGCGAAACTCGCTGAGCCCCTTCCCGAGTGACTTGCCGAGCTCAGGCAGGCGTTTCGGGCCGAAGACGATCAGCGCGATGATCAGCACGATGGCGATTTCGAGTGGGCCGATATTGGGAATCATGTGATCTCCAATCGTACCTACGAACGCGACTTGAGCCCGGATCAGTGCCGGGACGGCAAATCAGTCGCGGAAGTTGAGGTAGTACCGGGAGGCGGTCGGCTCGGCCTGACCCTGGTACTTGGAGCCCTTGTCGGACGAGCCATAGGCAGAGTCGACCGGGCGGTCCATCCGCATGAAGGACAGCTGGCCGATCGGCATCCCCTTGTAGATCGTGATCGGCAGGTTCGCCACGTTGGAGAGCTCCAGGGTGAGGTTCCCCGAGAAGCCGGCGTCTACGAAGCCTGCCGTGGAGTGGATCAGCAGTCCGAGCCGGCCGAGCGAGCTCTTGCCCTCGAGCCGGGCGACCATGTCATCGGGGACGGTGACGCGCTCGAGGGTCTGTCCGAGAACGAACTCGCCCGGGTGAAGGATGAAGGGCTCATCTTCGGCAGGCTTGACCAGTTCGGTCAGGTCCTCCATCGGATCCTTGACGTCGATGTACGGGTAGCGGGAGTTGTTGAAGACCCGGTAGCTGTGATCGACCCGAAGGTCGATGCTGGAAGGCTGGATCAGACGCTCCTCGAACGGGTCGATCACGATCCGACCGGCATCGATCTCCTCCCGCAGGGTCTTGTCGCTCAGGACCATGAGGCGGGAGTATCCCAAAGCGGCCGGACTGAGGAGACGCCCCCGGCCCCGGGCGAGCGTCAGCTGTAGCGGAGGACCACTCCGTCGGCGATCAGCTCGAGCAGTTCACGCTGCTCGGTCTCGACGGCGGCGTCGGCCAGTCCCTGCTTGGCTTCCTCGATCAAGGCGATCGCCCTCGCCCGGACCTCGTCCAGAGCTCCGGTTGCCGCGATCCTGTCGCAGGCGATCGCCGCGGTCTCCTCATCAAGCGTGCGCAGGTCCAGGGCGGCGAGGGCGGGATCGAAGCGGATGGCGATGATCAGCGGCAACGTGACCGTGCCGTCAAGCAGGTCGGTGCCACGCGCCTTGCCGGTGCGCTCCGGGGGGCCGGCGATGTCCAGGACGTCGTCGAGAAGCTGGAAGGCGAGCCCGATCCGGTGGCCGAACTCCCCGATCGGTCCGGGGTCGCCGCCGGTACTCGCCCGGCCGAGCACGCAGGCGGCCTCGAAGAGCCGGCCGGTCTTCAGCCCGCATCGCTCGAAGTACTCGTCCTCTCCCAGCTCCATGTTGAAGGCGCCCTGGCGTTGCTTCAGCTCGCCGCGGGCCAGATCGACGGCAGTCGCGCTGACCTCCGTCACGGCATCGGCGTCACCTCCCTCGACCAGCACCTTGAAGGCCGTGGAAAAAAGCCGGTCACCGAGCGCCGTGGCCCGTTCACGACCGGAGCTCGCGTAGACGGTCGGGATCCCCCGCCTGAGCGGCGCCCTGTCGAGGACGTCGTCGTGGACCAGGCTCGCCATGTGGACCAGCTCCACCGCGATCCCCGCGCGGACCGCCGCATCCCCGGCTTCCGGACCGGCGCAGAGCAGCACCAGCATCGGCCGCATCCGCTTGCCCCCGGCGTTCAGGGTCCGGACCGCATCCTCGGCGAGTTCGCCCTGGTCCTCGACGGCGGCAAGCAGGCCCGACTCGACCTCGCCCATCCGGGCCGGCAGCCAGGCGCCGGCGGTATCAGTAACAGCGGTTACCGGCTCGGGCAGCGAGCGGCGGCGGTCTTCCGGATCCGGCCCGTTCACCGTACCCCGGAGTGGAGGGCGATGATTCCGCCCGCCATCAGGGTCCAACGGATGTGCCGGAAGCCGGCGGAGTCGAGGCGTCCGGCAAGTGCCTCGGCATCCGGAAAGCTCCTGACCGACTCGGGCAGGTAGGTGTAAGCCGAGGAATCACCGGCGACCTTGCCCAGCATCGGGACCAGACGGTCGAACCACAGGGCGAAGAACCCGGCCAGCGGCTGCCGGCGAGGCTGGGTGATCTCGAGGATCACCAGCCGGCCTCCCGGCACCAGGACCCTGCGCATCTCGCTCAGGCCCTGGTCGAGGTCAGCCAGGTTCCTCGCCCCGAAGGCGATCGTGAGAGCGTCGAAACTTTCGTCCTCGAAGGGCAGCTGAAGCGCGTCGGCCCACTTGAACCGAACCTGCCTGACGCCTTCCCGCTTGGCCTTCTCGAAGGCCAGGTCGAGCATCGGCTGGGAGAAGTCCGCACCGATCACCTCCCCCTCCGGACCGACCCTTTCGGCCAGCATCAGCGACAGGTCACCGGTACCGCAGCAGAGATCGAGCGCCCTCATTCCCGGTTCGAGACGAGCCCGCTCCGCGGCTCTCGCCCGCCAGCTCTGGTCGAGGCCGGCGGTCATCACGCGGTTCATGCGGTCGTAGACGCCGCTGATGCGGTCGAACATCGAGTTCACCTGCCCGGCGAACTCCTGGTCACCTCGGCGGGGAGGTGCCTGGGTCATTTAGTGCTCGGTCTGGAGTGACGCCAGGTAATCCGCGACCGCGTTCAGGTTCTCTTCACCGAGACCCTGGAAGGACGGCATGATGCCCGGCCCGATCGCCACCGAACGCTTGATGGCTTCACGCGGCACGTTGGCGCCGATGTCGGAAAGGTCAGGCCCGAGGCCGCCATGGACGCCGGCGTCACCGATCGCGTGGCAGGCCAGACATCCCGACTCGGCTGTGATCAGCTTGCCGCGCTCGTACTGCGGCGCCGTCTCTTCTTCAATCCGGTCCAGGGTGCCGGCGGTGGCGCCCAGGTAGGTCAGCCATGCCATCGCGATGATCACCAGGATGCCGGTGGTCGTGGCGATCGGCCGTTTCCACGGGGCCCGTTCGGGTCCGCGGTCGTAGAACGGAAGCAGGAGCAGCAGCACCATGCAGATGGTCGGGATGCCGATCGTCGCCAGCGGGACGAGCTCCGGCGGCTTGATCACCCGCAGCAGTTCGAAGAGGTAGAAGAAGTACCACTCGGGTCGCGGCACGTAGGTCGTGGTCGTCGGGTCCGCCTTGGGGCCCTGTTCGGCGCCCATGACGATAGACATCACGACGAGGACGGCGGCGACGATCAGCATCATCACCGAGTCCTTCATGATCGCGTAGGGGAAGAACGGCTTGCCCTTCTTCTTCAGGATCTCGTACTCGCGGAGGTATTCCTCCTTTTCACGGGCGTTCACGACTTCACCTCCCCGTCGCCATCGTCCCCGGACGGAGCATCAGCCGGGTCTGCCGGCGGCTCCTCGGGAGCGGTTTCGTCCGCAGCCGGCTCCTCGGTGGCGGCTTCGGCAGCCGGAGATTCCTCTGCGGGAGCCTCGGCGGCTTCCTCGGTCGCGGCTTCCTCGGCAGGTTCCTCCGGAGCCACGGCGGCCTCGGTTTCCTCCGCCTCGGTCGCCTCGACCGCTTCAGCCTCTGCTGCGTCGGCATCGACCTGATCGACCGGTGCTTCCTCGACGGCCACGGCGGCTGCACCATTGACCGGGACCTCGTCAAGATCCTCGCGGGCCACGCCGGCGGTCACTTCCTCCTGCGGGCGGGCGCCCTTCGGGCGGACTGCCCGCACCCACGGCGGGGCGGTCGTGCCCAGCTTGACCACAAAGAACAGGTGGGCGCCGATCAGGGCAGCCATGAGTCCCGGCACCACCATCATGTGCAGCGCGTAGAAGCGCGAAAGCGTGGTCGCGGAGAAGTCCGGGCCTGCCCTGAGAAAGTCAGCCAGGTAGGGGCCGACGATCGGACCGGAAGCGGTGATGTTGTTGGCGACGATGGTCGCCCAGAAGGACCGCTGGTCGAAGGGCAGCAGGTAGCCGGTCAGACCCATGACGGTGGTCAGGATCAGCAGTACGACGCCGATCACCCAGTTCAGCTCACGCGGGTACTTGTAGGCACCGAAGAAGAAGGTCCGCGCCATGTGCAGGAAGATCAGGATGATCATCAGCGAGGCGCCCCACTTGTGCATGCCACGGACGAACTCGCCCATGAAGACCTCGTTGGTCATGTGGGTGATCGAAGCGTAAGCCTGGGTCGCCGAGGGTGTGTAGTACATCGAGAGGAACACGCCGGTGATCGCCTGCATGGCGAAGATGAACATGGTCGCCGAACCGAGGGTGTAGAACCAGTTGGTTCCCTTCGGCACGTGGCGGGACATCATCGCCGTGAAGATTCCGGTCGCGTTCACCCGCGAATCGACCCAGCCGGCGACGTCGATCGCCTTGTGGGTTCCGTGATGGACGGCAAGATCCTTCGCCTGGCCCAGGCGCTCGCCCTTGGCCGGACCGTCCGTGGTTTCGGCGTCGCCGGCCACGGCCTCGGTCTCTTCCTTCTTCTTTCGCTTGAGGAGGCTCATTCAGATCAGTTGCTGGGCGGTGGGAAGGTGGACGGACGCGGCGGGTAGAGGAACTCCCAGATGCCGCCGGTGAACTCGCCGGGGTCGCGCACGCGCACCGCCTTGAGCTGGTTGGTCACCGAGTAGCGGGGACCGAGTTCCACCTGGCCACCACGCACCCGGGTCTGGAAACGGTCGAGCGGACGCACCGGCGGTCCGCCGAGCCGCTTGCCAAGGAAGTCGTAGACGCCGCCGTGGCAGGGGCAGATGAAGTTCTGGGCGGCCTGGACGAAACGAACCGGGCAGCCGAGGTGCGCGCAGCGGGTCGAGATGGCGATGAACTCGTTGGGGTCCTCGTCGTAGGCCTCGGAGCCACGGCGCACATAGGCAGTGGTCTTGCCGACCTCGCCGATGCCCGGGGTCTCGGTGATCACGACCTGCTTGTAGTCCTCGGGACCGAAGTCGGAGGGAGCACCGACGGCTTCCCACCTTTCCTCGCCACGCATGAAGAGCGGGGCGACGGCGAAGCCGACGACCGGCAGGACGACCGCTGCCGCAGCCACTCCACCGATCGCCTGGCTGGCGACCGTGAAGACATGACGACGAGTCATGGACTCGCCCTCGAAGTAGCCGCGGGGTTCGGCCGGGGGCAGTTTTACGCGGGGCTCTTCCCCCGACTCGGAGTTCTTGTTCAACGGTTCGGACACGCTTCTAGAAATTCGACGGGCGGGAGTCTATTGCGTTCTGCGCGTTGTCGAATTCCCGCCCGAGCTCGTTGGTCGCGACTGTGCGCGTACACCAGTCAATCAAGGCCTCCGCCGCGCCGCTTTCCCGGGCCTCGAGAGCCTTCACCGTGGCGTCGTGTTCCTCGTCTTTTCCGCATGCCAATGCGACAAGTTGGCCGAGCCAGAGAACCTCGGCGAGATCGGACCGGTCTGCCGCCTGGAGATCGGCTGCGACGCGGATCAAATCCGACAGGACCCCTGTGGATTCGAGATCGTCGAGGTCGGCCAGACCGCGAATCCCGATCGCGTAGAAGAGATCGCCCGCCAGGAGGGCCAGGTCCGGGTCGACCGCCTCAAGTACCCGGGGACTTCCGTAGTGGCACAGATAGCCCTCGCGAACGGCCTCCACGACGAAGGCGTACTCGTCTCCGCGATCCCCGGTTCGGGGCCCGGCTGCCACGAGCTCACCGAGCGGGGAGCTCCCGTGATCGGACCCGCCGCCGGCTACGGCCAGGGGCGGACCCTCCTCGAGCACGCGGGCCGCGAGGCGATCGAGCGTCGCGGCGGAACTCAACCGATCGACCTCCGGGGGTCGGTTGCCGCGAGCGCTTCGGCGGCGGCCATCAGCGTTCGGTCGATCGCGATCTCGTCCTGGGCCAGCGAAACGAACCATGCCTCGAACTGCGACGGCGGCAGCCAGATGCCCCGCTCGAGCATGGCGCGGTAGAAGGCAGCGTGCCGTTCCCGGTCGGTGGCTTTTGCGCCCTCGAAATCGCTGACCGGGAGGGCCGAGAAAAACAGCGTGACCAGGCCGGGGGCCGACCCGACGTGGAGGTTGTGTTCTTCGGCCAGGTCTCTCAGTCCGTCGACGAGCCGGTCGGTGAGCTGCCCGAGACGGCGGTAGGCCTCCGAGTCGAGACGCCGAAGCGTGGTCAGTCCTGCCGCCACGGCGAGCGGGTTTCCGGAGAGGGTTCCCGCCTGGTAGACCTCGCCGGCCGGCGCCAGCCTCTCCATCAGGTCCCGGGGTCCGCCGAGCGCTGCCGCCGGTAGTCCTCCGCCGATGATCTTGCCCATCACGGTCAGGTCGGGTTCCACTCCGAACAGCTCCTGGGCGCCCCCGCGGGCAACCCGGAATCCGGTGATGACCTCGTCGAAGACGAGCAGCGCGCCGGCGCGGCTCGTTGCCTCGCGGAGGAACTCCAGGTAGCCCTCCTCCGGCGGCACAACCCCCATGTTTGCGGCGACCGGCTCCGCGAACACGGCCGCAACCTCATGCCGGGCAAGAGCCTCTTCGATCGCCTCTCTGTCGTTCCACGGAACGACCACGGTGCCGGCTGCCTGGGCTTCGGGGATGCCCGGACCGGAAGGAATGCCGTGGGTAGCCACGCCAGAGCCGGCATCGGCGAGCAGACCGTCGGAGTGGCCGTGGTAGGCCCCCGCAAACTTGACCAGGATCTCGCGTCCGGTCGCGGCTCTTGCCAGCCTTGCGGCGGTCATCGCCGCCTCGGTACCGGAGCTGGTCATCCGGATCATCTCGACCGACGGCATCCGGGTGACGACCTCTTCGGCCAGTTCGACCTCGGCTTCGGTAGCCGCTCCGAAGCTGGTGCCTCTGGCCGCGGCTTCGCGGATCGCCTCCAGGACCTCGGGATCCGTGTGGCCAAGGATCATCGGCCCCCATGAGCCGACCCAGTCCAGATACCTGCGCCCGTCGCGATCGATCACTTCGGCGCCTTCGGCGGATTCGATGAAGACCGGGTCGAGTCCGACCTGTTTCATGGCCCGGACTGGTGAGTTCACCCCACCAGGCAGGACCCGGCGCGCCCTTTCGAAGAGCTCGGCGCCCGTCGCTCGGCCCGCAGCGGCTCTCGCCGCCTCCTCGCGGGCCTTCTGTTCTTCCCGGTGGTCAACCTCCGACTGGTTGGCCCCCAACGGGGTCCCGTCGCCGCGAACCTTGATCGTGACCTTGTCGGGGGCGCCCCGGCTCAGGCCAGCCATGTGGCGGCTTCCTTCGCGAAGTAGGTGACGATGAAGTCCGCGCCGGCCCGTCGGATCGAGACAAGGGACTCGAGTGCTGCGGCGCGCTCGTCGATCCAGCCGTTGGTCCCGGCAGCCTTGATGGCCGAGTACTCACCGGACACCTGGTAGGCGGCGACCGGAGCACCGGTCTCGTCCTTGACCCGCCGGACGATGTCGAGGTAGTACGAGGCCGGCTTCACCATCAATGCGTCGGCCCCCTCCTCGAGATCAAGTTTCGCTTCCCGCACCGCTTCATCCGAGTTGGCTGGATCGAGCTGGTAGCCACGGCGGTCGCCGGACTTCGGAGTCGAGGCGGCCGCTTCCCGGAACGGACCGTAGAAGGCGGATGCGTACTTGGCCGCGTACGAGATGATCGCCGTATCCGGGTGGCCTTCCTCGTCGAGCTGGTAGCGGATCGAACCGATCCGTCCGTCCATCATGTCGCTCGGGGCGACCGCGTCAGCTCCGGCTTCTGCATGCGAGATCGCAGTACGGGCAAGCAGCTCGACCGTCACGTCGTTGTCGACCTCTCCGTCCCGCATGAAGCCGCACTGACCGTGGGAGGTGTAGCCGCAGAGGCAGACATCGGTGATCACGACCAGACCGGGGTGGGCTTCCTTGAGCGCCCGAACCGCCATCTGGACCACGCCTTCGTCATCGTAGGCGCCACTGCCAGCTTCGTCCTTTTCCGACGGGAGACCGAACAGCAGCACCGCCGGGATTCCCGCTTCCGTGATCTCGCCGGCTTCTTCGACCAACGCGGCGATCGAGAAGCGGCTCACCCCCGGCATAGCCTCGACCGGTTCCCGCAGATCGGTGCCGGCGGTCACGAACAGCGGCTGGATCAGGTCATCGGGCGAGAGCGCCGTCTCACGGACCAGCCCCCGCAGGGCCGGGGTCCTTCGCAGTCGCCGCAATCTGGTGTCGGGAAAGCTCACGGCTTCAGTCTAGGCAGGACGGAGTGGGTCTTGAATCTGCCTGTTGCCTCTGGTCCGGCGCACGTGGGGGGTTCTTGGTGTGCACAGACCCAGTCGAACCCCCCACGCACGCCGGACAGCCACCTGCGGGTGTGCCTTCCTGACACCAGGAAAAGCACGGCCGCTCGTCTTCAGAACTTTCTCAGGGCCAGGCGGGCAAGGGTTCCGTAGGCGGCGGTCAGGACTGACAGGTGCAGGAGGCTGAGCCAGATTCCCGAACCGGATACCTCGAGGCCCCCGGTGATCGCGTCGAGGGTCGGGCGAAAGGGGAATACGGCGCTGACCAAGTTTATCGCCGTCTCGATGGCCGGACCTACCGCATCATCGGGGATCAGTGAAAGCAAGGCGACCGGCAGGCAGATCATCACCGCCGCCAGGGTTGCCGCCCGGATCTCCCTGGCCGCGGCCCCGAGGGCGGACCCGGCAGCCGCGAACGCAGCGGCGCCGAAAACGAGGGCAAGCAGCCAGTAGGGCGCCCTCCCCCACTCGATTCCGACGAACAGACCCAGCCCGACCAGCAGGATCAGTGAGATGCCGAAGCCGACCACGGTGCCGAGGCCGACCTTGGCCATGAGTATCTGGAGCCGGCTGACCAGGCCGGCGGTCAACCGGGTGAACGCGTTCTCCTCCCGCTCCAGGGCCATCGATCCGGCGACCAAAAGCACCGTCATGAACATCAGCGCGAAGGCGACCGTCACCCCGATCGCGAACGTGTCAAGCGAGGGTGCCTCCTCTCCGACCTCGACCTTGTCGGCCTGTATCGGTTGTGAAATCGCTGTCAGAAGCGGACCGGCCAGATCGAGGTTGTCGGTGGCGAGAGACGCAAACCGGATCGCGCGCCCGAGCTCCTCCCGGTCGGTCCCAGCCGGCACTTTCGGTTCGATCTCTCTCAGGATCTGCTCGCTCTTCTGCAGGCCGAGCACCTCGAGCTGTTGCCCGAGCAGGTCGAAGGATCCTCCCTTGAGGATCAGGTCCAGATACTCCTTTGCTCCCTCAGAGAGTCGCTTGGCCAGAAGCAGGTTTGCCTCGCTGAGCATCGCCTCGATCTGATCGTCGGTTACCTGGTTCTCGACCGTGTCGGAACCGTTGACGATGATCTGGATCACCGGCGGGTCCGGGTTGAGTGAAGCAAGGGAGCGGATCCGGTCGCCGGTGTCCTCGGGCAGGATCACGGCCGCCGTCGCCCCTCCCGACTCGACCATGCTCCTCGCCTGTCCGGTCGAGTCGGCACCGAGGCATCCGACCCGGCCGCAGAGCTGATCACGGATCTCGTTGCCGTCGACTTCCTCGCCACCGAAACCGAGTGGCTCGCTGGCCGGCATCGCGTTGTAGAGCGCGACCCGCGTCTGCTCGGAGTCCCGGGTCATCGCGAAACCGACCAGTAGGGCGATCAGGATCGGGTAGAGCACGAGCAGGGCGAGCTGAAGCGGTGACCGTCGCAGGATCTGCAGGTCCTTGAGCAGGAGCCAGCGCATCAGTGGCCCCGCTTCCGCAGATAGCTGAGAAACGACGACTCGAGATCAGCGCTGCGCACAGCCGGGTTTCCGGCATCACCGGCACTGTCGGCTTCGACCGCCAGTCGAAGTTCGTCTGCGGTCCCGTTGAAGATCCGCTCTCCTTCCGCAACCACGACGATCCGCTCCGCGTACCGCTCGGCCTCCTGGATGTCATGGGTGGAGAAGGCGAGGGCAGTGCCTTCGGCGACCAGGCCGAGGATGAAGCTCCAGAGCCTTTCGCGCTGGGCCGGGTCGAGACCGACGCTCGGCTCGTCGAGCAGCAGGACGGTCGGGCCGGCCATCAGGCCGATTGCGATGTTGACCCGTTGCTGATTGCCCCCGGAAAGCGTTCCGACCCGGTCGCCCGCCCGGTCGGCAAGACCTGTCAACTCGAGCATCCGGTCCACCATTGCCTCCGGCTTCTCTCCCGTCTGTCCGGCATCGTGCTGAAGGCGGGCGAAGAGGAGCAGATTCTCCCTGACCGTGAGCCGGCGATACAGGGCGGCCTGCTGCGGCACCCAGGCGACCTCGTCGCCACCATCGACCCGGCCCCCGTCGGGTTCGGCGATCCCGGCCAGGATCGAGAGCAGGGTGGTCTTGCCCGCTCCGTTGGGACCGATCAGCGCGACGACCTCACCGGAGCCGACCTCGAAATCGACCCCGCTCAGCGCCTGCCTGCCGCCGAAAGCCTTGCTCACTCCCCGCGCCGCGAGCGCGGGACTCTTGCCTGAGAGCTGCGCGTCCACGGGGTTGAACCTACCCAAACCACCCGCAGATGCCCGGTCTCCGGCGAGTGACCCCGATTACCCGCTACTCCTGCGAAAGGAACGGAAGGTCCGAGGGGGCTCTAACCTCGACAGCATGAAACTGCTGTTCGTCGGTGACGTGGTCGGCAGCCCCGGCCGCAGGGGACTGGCCTCGGTGATGCCCCGGCTGCGTGAGGCCCACCAGCCCGACCTGATCGTCGTCAACGGTGAGAACTCGGCCGGAGGCCTTGGCATAACCGAGAAGACAGCGACCGAAATATTCGACTGCGGGGCCGACGTGATCACCCTCGGCAACCACAGCTTCCGCCAGCGTGACAGCTGGGAGTACCTCGACCGCGCCGACCGGGTTGTCCGACCCGCCAACTACCGACGCGGCAACCCGGGCCGGGGGCACTGCGTTATCGAGGTGAGCCCGGCTGACCGCTCCCCCACCCGCCGGGTCGGGGTGATCAACCTGATCGGGATGATCGGACTGGACGCAGCTCGATCACCCTTCGACGAGGCAGATCTGATCCTCGACGAGATGGAGAAGGACGGAGTTGGCACTGTGATCGTCGACTTCCACGGTGAAGTGACCAGCGAGAAGGTGGCGATGGGCTGGTACCTCGATGGTCGGGTCTCTGCCGTGCTCGGCACCCATACCCACGTTCCGACCGCCGACGGACGGGTCCTGCCCGGCGGAACTGCCTTCATCTCCGACGTCGGAATGACCGGTGCGAGGGATTCGGTCCTCGGAGTCAAGAAGGAGCAGGCGATCGAGAAAATGCGGACCAACATGCCGGTCCGCTTCGAAACCGCCACCGAAGACGTATGGGTGATGGGCGCAGCCGTCGAGATCGATGACAACGGCCGCGCCACCAGCTTCACCCAGGTCCTCGA
>DAIQCC010000005.1:23199-122224 GCA_036780865.1 Solirubrobacterales bacterium
AGGCCCCATTGGGTGCGGGCCTGGTGGGTCGCTGCTGTTTCGGGATCCGGCGAGTCAGGACCGCAGCCGACGAAGAGCAGCGGCCCTTCCGAGTCTTCCTTGCGCAGGGATCCGTGACTTCCGCCCGGGACATGAGCGGTGCCGCCCCAGTCCACGCACTCGTAACCGAGCGCGAGAGACACGATCAGGTCGCCCCCGTGGGGCGAGTTGAGGGCCGACCACAGCCGGCCGAGGCCGTCCGGATAGTCGGGCATCTCGATCACGCCATCCTCGACCGAGGCTCCCAGCGCTTCGATGTTGCCGCTGATGCTCCACTCGCGACCCCGCCGGTCGATCACCGTTTCACGGCCGTCACCCCCGCCGGGTGAAGTCGCCGGGAAAAAGTCCAGCCGACGACCGTCCCGTTCGACCACCGCAACGTTCCCGGGTTCGAGTCGGCCGGGAAGCGGAGATCGGGCGACCGGGTCACCGTTCAGTTCAGTCCAGGCGATCAGTTCGCTCCCCTCGAGCGCGGCCAGGTGCTCCCTGATGCGACGGTGACGGACCGGATTCTCCTGTTCCGCCAGCAGGTAGATGTGAGCGGCCCGGGAGGTTGGACTGACTGCAACCTCGGCTGCCGAAGGATCATCGGTCGACGGCGGGAGGACTTTCCACTTCCTGCTCATCCACTCGATCACGTCGTAGGTACTTTCAACCGCGGTGTGAGCGTGATCGGCCAGCAGGATCAGGGCGTGATCGGCCAGAAACGGCTCAACGCCGCCAGCCGACTGGATCACCTCCGCCATGCAGTAGTCAGCCCTCTCGATCGACCTGACCGAAGCGAGCGGTCCGTACTTGTGGGAGTAGTTGTCGTTGTCCGGGAAGGCCAACAACATGAAGTCGAAGCGGTCCCGGGAGATAAGTTCCGCCCCGCAGCAGGCCGAGTACATGTCCCGCTTGCCGGGGATCGAACTGGGTTTGCAGCTGGTTTCCATCGACGAATAGAGGTCGCCGTAGAACAGTTCCTTAGGGCCCCAGGTTCCGTAATCGAACTTCAGCAGCCCCGCCTCGATCGCCTTGCCGGTGATGCCGACCAGGTTGACGTCATGCCGGTGGCGACCCCGGTAGATCAGAAACGGAGTCGAAGCTGTGCGCAATCCCTGGTCGTCCAACGTCTCAAACACGGTTTCGACCGAGGGGCTCAGGTGGCTGAGGTTCATGTTGTAGACCAGGTCGTGAAGCGAACGGAAGAGCCCGAACGCCCGTGTGGCCTCGAGCGATGATCCGTACTCGACGTACCTCTGCTCGGCGCGGTGGAACCAGTTCATGCCGCTGATCCAGTGCCGGTCGGCCTGGACTCCGGTGACCATTTCGGCCGAGGCGACCGGGGTCACCGAGGGGAATGAGGACACGCAGTCATCGACCAGGGTGCCGCGTTTCAGCAGCCGGCTGAAGGTCGGTGCCCGACCCTCATCGATTGTCTGCCGGAGCATGTCGGTTCGGAGGGAATCGACGTAGGCGAGGACCAGTTTCTTGGTCAAGGCGGGACCTAGCGAAGGACGCGCAAACCGGCGTGTTTGCGGTCGGCCTGCTGGCGGCGTCGCCAGGCCAGATAGGCGAGGAAGCCGGCCGGGACGATCGCGAAGTACGGGAAGAGCACACAGATGATCGCGATCACCAGCGCGGCAAACACGATGATCACCGAGAGCGCCCAGGTTGCTCCGCGGCGTTGTGCTCCGGCAATCACGTCTGAGACGACCGCGGTACTGAGGATCGCCGCAAGTGCACCGACCAGGATCCCCACGATCGCGGTGCCGTCCAGGACCGAGGTGCCGAGGTAGCCGAGAATGGCACCGATGATGCCGGCGAGAACCGCCATCCGGCCCCGGGCGGAGCCTTCAAGCCCGGTCGTCCCGGCGATCATGCCGGTGGCAATGCCGATTCCGGCGGCGAAGCAGATTGTCTCGAAAGTGCCGATACAGGCAGAATAGAAGGATGGCGGCCTCACCACCTCCCCGGCGTCAACACACCCGGGCCAAAGACCTTGAACGCTACGCCGCTCTTTTCTCCCGGCGAACCCGGGTGATGCGTTCCTCGGCGATGCGGGACATGATGGAGATCACGGCCCGGCCCGAGGTGATCTCCCTGGCTGGTGGTCTGCCCGACACCTCGACCTTTCCGCCGGAAGCCTTCGCGGCCCAGATGGAGCGGATCGAGAAGACTGCCGTCGCCGAGGTTCTCCAGTACGGGCCGACCGAAGGGTCGATGCTGGTTCGCGAGCAGATCGTCGAAGTGATGGCCGCCGAGAACACCCGGGTTGATGCGATCGACGTGACCGTGACCACGGGCGGCCAGCAGGCGATCGACCTGATCACCAAGGTGCTGATCGACCCCGGCGACGTGATCATCTGCGACGCCCCCACCTACCCGGGCGCGATTCCGACCTTCTGCTCGTACGAAGCCGACGTCCGGCAGATCGAGATGGATGCAGACGGCATGAGGATCGACCTGCTCGAGGAGACCCTGGAGCAGTTGGAGGCCGAGGGCCGCCGCCCCAAGTTCATCTACTCGATTCCGACCTTCCAGAATCCCGGCGGTGTAACCCTTTCCCTCGAGCGCCGCAGGCGGCTGGTCGAGATCGCGCAGGAGAAGGAGATCCTGGTCGTGGAGGACAATCCCTACGGTCTCCTCCGCTTTGACGGTGAACCGCTGCCGACGCTCTACAGCCTCGACGGCGGCAACTACGTCGTCTATCTCGGGACTTTCTCCAAGATCCTCTCGGCCGGCCTGCGCATCGGCTGGCTTGTGACTCCCACGCCGATCCGGGAGAAGGTGGTGCTGGGCAAGCAGGCGGCCGATCTCTGTACTTCGACCCTGACCCAGGACTTTGCCGGTCACTTCTTCCGGGACGGCGCCTGGCGGGAGTACGTCGACGAGCTGACCGGCATCTACCGGGCCCGTCGGGACGTGATGATCAGCGCGATGGCCGAGTACTTCCCCCACGGCGCGACCTGGAACAAGCCGGCCGGCGGCCTTTTCATCTGGGCGACGATGCCCGACGTGCTGAGCAGCGAAGATCTGCTCGCCAAGGCGCTGTCGAGAAACGTCGCTTTCGTACCCGGGACGAATGCCTATGTGGACGGGCGAGGACTGAGTTCGATGCGCCTGAATTACTCGGGCGTGAAGGAAGACGAGATCATCGAGGGGATCCGGCGGATCGGTCAGGTCGCGCGGGAGATGCTCCGCCTCTACGAGACGATGACCAGTACTGATGAAATGAAGCTTCCGCCACCGCCGTCAAGGGATGCAGGCGGAAGTGAAATGAAGCTTCCGCCACCCAGTGACGAGGAGGATCTGTCGTGAAGGTTGCGCTTCTTCAGGGTGGAAGGTCCCTCGAACGGGGCGTTTCGATCCGATCCGGGCAGCGGGTTACCGAGGCCCTGCTCGACATCGGCCATGAGGTCGAAGTGATGGACCTTGGTCCCCATCTGGTCGGTCAACTGGACGCGAACCGCCCGGACGTGGTCTTCATCGCGCTCCATGGCACGGAGGGCGAGGACGGAACCGTCCAGGCCCTGCTCGAGCTGCTTGACATCCCTTACACAGGCCCCGGCGTCGCCGCCTGCAAGCGCTGCATGGACAAGAGCCTCGCCAAGTACATCCTGCGGGAGCACGGTCTGCCCACCCCCGACTGGGTCACCTACAGCGAGTCCGCGATTCGTGACTTCGGGGCTGCTTCGACCTTCGGCGCGGCCGTGGAACGAGTCGGTATTCCGCTCGTGGCCAAGCCCTGTTCGCAGGGCTCATCTCTGGGCGTGAAGGTCGTGACCGACGCGGGACAGATTCCCAACGCGCTGATCACGGCACTCAGCTACGACAACCGCGCGATGCTCGAAAGCTGGGTCAACGGTCGCGAACTGGCCGTTTCCGTTCTCGGCGGCGAGGCCCTTCCGGTAGTCGAGGCGATCCCGACGGAGAGCAACACTTACGACTTCGAAGCGCGTTACGAGGTCGGCGGAGCGAGTTTCGAGTGTCCGGCGGATCTCACCGAGGCCCAGGCAGCCGAAGTCGAACGGGTGGCGCTCGAGGCGTACGGTGCCCTCGGTTGCTCGGGTTTCTCCCGCGTCGACATCATCCTCGCCGAAGAGGGCCCCCAGGTTCTGGAGATCAACGCGATCCCCGGCCTCACCGAAACCTCCCTCCTCCCCCAGGCGGCCGAAGCCGCCGGCCTCGACTTCAACGCAATGGTCCAGAGAATCCTGGACCTCGCCACCGCTTAAGAATCCTGGAGGAAGTCTTCGGGGGAGATGTCGTCTAGGAAGTCCTTGAACTTCTCCACGACCTGCTCGTTGTCCTCGATTCCCTGATCGAACTCGATCGAGGACTCGTCGATTACTTCCTCGGCGACGAAGATCGGTGCCTGTACACGCACCGCCAGGGCGATCGCATCCGAGGGCCGGGAATCGATCTCTATCTCGGTTCCGGAAACCGAAAGGGTGATCGTGGCGAAGAAGGTGTTGTCCCTGAGCTCGTTGACCGAGATCCTCTCGACCTTGGTCTCGACCTGGTCGAGCATTTCGACGATCAGGTCGTGGGTCATCGGCCTGGGCGTATCTGCTCCCTGAAGCTTCATCAGGATCGCCGCCGCCTCGGGGTGCCCGATCCAGATCGGCAGGTAGCGATTGTCATCAACTGTCTTCAGCAGGACGATCGGCTGCTTGCCAACCATGTCGAAGCTGACGCCGTAGATCTGGACCTCACGCATGAGAATCCGATTATAGGTAGAGGCCAGCCCCACAGAGGTATGGGCGATCCTGGATTCGAACCAGGGACCTCATCCTTATCAGAGATGCGCTCTAACCAACTGAGCTAATCGCCCTCGAGGGACCGAGGATTCTAACCGTGGCTCGGGGGCGGCGTCGTCCCGGTCAGCAAGTGTGCCTGTCGAGCCCTCAGGTTCAGGCACCGAGGTTGAAGAAAGGAGCGCCATATGGCCACAACTTCAACCTCGTGGGAGAGCGTCGGAGCCGGCCCTCTAGGTGAGTCGGTCGGCGATCTCGATCGCCTGGGCCAGGTCATCGAGTTCGATCTCGACCACGAGTCCCTTGCCTTTCGGCTTGATCTTCACCGGGAGGTCGAGACCTGTCTCGAGTTGTTCGGTCGCCGTCGCGATCGCCTCGCTCTCCTCAGCCGAGAGAGTCTTGCGGCCGGTGCCGCGCCTGGGTGCCGCGGCCATCGAGCGCGCGCCCGCCTCCGTCTGGCGTACCGACCAACCCTCTTTTCTGGCTTGGCGAGCCAGTTTGCGGCGGTCCCCATGGTCGGGCACCTGAAGGATTGCCCGCCCGTGTCCTTCGGAGAGTTCCCCCTGTTCGAGCATTTCCAGAACGTCGTCGGGCAGGTCTAGCAGTCTGATCAGGTTGGAGATCTGCGGTCGGCTACGGCCCACGCGTTTGCCCAGTTCTTCCTTGCTGAGGCCCAGATCCTCGACCAGGGCGGCGCAGGCCTTCGCTTCTTCGACCGGGTTCAGGTTCTCCCTGACCATGTTTTCGATCAGCGCCACTTCAAGACGGTCCGCCTCGTCGGAGTCCCTGATCACCACCGGTACCTTTTCGACGCCGGCCATCTGGGCGGCGCGCCAGCGGCGTTCCCCGGCGATGATTTCGTAGCGCCCCTTGCCTGCTGGCCTTACGATCAGTGGTTGGACCACTCCGCTGGCCCTGATCGATTCGGAGAGTGCCTCAAGTGCGGCTTCCGAGAAGTTGGTCCTCGGCTGCTCCGGATTCCGGTCGATCGACTTGACCGGCATCTCGCGCATGTCAGCGCCGGTCGCACTGTCGGGGAGGATGGCCCCCAGGCCCTTGCCCAGTCCACGCTTCTCAGCCACGGGCGTCAACCTCGTCGGCAAGCGCCAGGTAGGCTTCCGAGCCACGTGAGGTCGGAGAGTAGTCGGTAACCGGGATGCCGTAACTGGGGGCCTCGGCGACCCGCACCGTTCTCGGGATCACCGTGCGGAAAACGGTCTCCGAAAAGTGGTCCCTGAGCTCTGCCTCGACCTGTTGCGCCAGTCGGGTTCTCTCGTCGTGCATGGTGACAAGTATCCCGCCGAGCTCGAGGGCCGGGTTGAGCTGCTGACGCACCATCTTGATCGTGTCAAGGAACTCGACCAGTCCTTCCAGCGCAAGGTATTCGGCCTGTACCGGAATGATCACCCGGTCGGAAGCGACCAGTGCGTTGACCGTGATCGGTCCGAGAGCCGGCGGGCAGTCGATCAGGACGGCGTCGTACTCCTCGTCGATCGGCCCCATTTGTTCTGTAAGACGGGTGTTCGGATTGTCGAGCCGGGGTAATTCGACCACCGCTCCGGCCAGGTCCCGGCTGGCGGGAACCAGCCAGACGTTCTCGGGCCCGGCCGGCAGGGCGGCCTCGCTAAGGGTCACTTCACCGCTCAGCACCTCGTAGGTGGTCGGGAGGTCGGTCTTGTCCAGCCCGAAGGCCACAGTGGCATTGGCCTGCTGGTCCATGTCGACGACCAGCACCTTCTTGCCCATGCGGGCGAAGGCGGCACCGAGGTTCACAGCGGTCGTGGTCTTTCCCACCCCGCCCTTCTGGTTGGCAACTGCGTAGATCAACTCGTAGTGGCCAGGCGGGGCAGGAAATGACACGTGGACGAGGAAACTTTCATACAGAGTCCAGCTTAGAGACTTTGGCTTGACCAGAGCGAGGCCGGAGCGCTACTTCCTGCCCAATGGTCGCTTCCTGGCCATGCCCGCCCGACGGGGCAGTGTGGCAGGCGTCGGACCATCCTTGACCAGCACGTAGAGCCGCTTCTGCCTCGAACCCTCATATGGCACGACGACTTCCTGCCGCATCAGGCTCATCCCCAGCTTGTCGTGATTCCTGGCAATCACCTGCTCGGACTCGGGTTCCGGCTCGCCCTTCCAGGCCACGAGGTGTCCGCCTTGCCGGAGAAGCGGGGAAGCCAGCTCCGCAAGAACCGAAAGTGGAGCCACGGCCCGGGCAGTCACAAGGTCGTACTTCTCGAAACCCCCTGACCTTGCCCAGTCCTCGGAGCGTGCCTTCACAGCCCCGGCGTTATTCAGTGCCAGAGCGGCAATCACCTCGTTGATGAACTCGACCTTTCGTCCGACGGAGTCGATCAGGGTGAACTCGCATGCCGGCAGGGCGGCGGCGAGAGGGACCCCGGGAAAGCCAGCTCCGGAGCCCAGATCGGCGGCCGAGCGGGCCTCGCGAACCTCGGGACAGGCGAGGCCTGAAAGACTGTCCGCCACGTGGACACGGCGGGCCTCGGCCGGGTCGGTGACAGAACTCAGTGACACATGACTGGAAGCGAGCAACTCCAGCATCGGTTCCAGGCTCGTGATCAGCTCCCGGTCCTGCCAGGGCGGATCGCCGCCGGTGACCACCGGAGTCACTCTGAAATCAGGGGGGCGACCACGACCCGGCGATGGGGTTCGTCACCGGAACTGAAGGTCTCTACTTCGGGGCGCGGCTTGAGGTGTTCGTGGACGATGCGCCGCTCTCTTGCGCTCATCGGATCCAGTTCCACTTCGGCACCGGACGAGATCGCCTTCTCGGCTGCGCGATCGGCCCGTTCGGAAATCACTTCCTCGCGACGGGCCCGGTAGCCGGCCGCATCAACCACCACCCGCTTGCGCTCGCGAATTCCCCTGAAAGCGGCCTGGAAAGCCAAAAGCTGGAGCGCGTCGATGGTCTGGCCACGGCGGCCGATCAGCAGGCCGTAGTCCTCGTCACCCTCGACGGTGGCGGTGATTACGTCATCATTCTCTTCGAGTTCAACTTCGCCATCCAGGTCGAGCTCATCGAGCACCCGCTCGACCAGCAGTCTGACCCGTTCTGCCGGTTCGGCCGGCCACTCGCTCGCTTCCATGAGGCTGAGTCTAGAGGTGGCAGGCGCTCAGCGCTTGCGCTTCTTCTTCTTCGGGGGCGGGGGCGGAGGCTTGGTCGAAGCAATTGCTGCTGCGCCTTCCGGGGTAGCCATTACCGGCGGGGGAATGACCTTGTTGACGACCGCCTGCTGGCCGATGGTCCAGACGTTGGTCGTGATCCAGTAGAGGATGAGGCCGGCGGGGAAACCGATGATGAAGGGGATGAAGATGAACGGCAGGGCCATCATCAGGAGTCGCTGGTTCCGGTCGGTGCTGGTCGCCATGACCAGGCCGGAAAACAGCTGCGTGACGACGTAGATCGCGATCAGCGCAATCAGGACGCCGCCGGTCGCCTTGTCGGTGAGGTCCGGGATGAAGAGGAATGACTCGCCGAATGGATACAGCGCCTTGATCGCGGGGTTCGCGTCGATCTGGGCCGTGGTCAACTGGCTGCATGCGACGGCGGTCTGTCCGCAGATGTCTTCTCTGAGCGGGCCGCGAAGGGCCTGGAAAAGCGTGATGAACACTGGAAGCTGGGCGAGGAGGGGGATGCAGGAGGCAAGCGGGTTGATCTTGTTCTCCTGGTAGAACTTCATCATCTCCTGCGAGAGGCGCTGACGATCGTTCTTGTACTTCTCCTGGAGCTCCTTCATCTGCGGCTGGAATGCCTGCAGGGCCCTCATGCTCTTGATCTGCTTGTAAGTGAGGGGGATGAGGATGGCGCGGGTGCAGACCGTCAGCAGGATGATCGCCATTCCCCAGCTGGTTCCAACGTCGTCGTGAAAGAACGAAAGAACCGCATCGGCCACATCGATTAGGGGCTGAAGGATGTTGGCGGTAGGCATCAACGCTGTTCGGTTTCTCCGTGGTAAACGGCCGGATCCATTGGCCCGACTTTCAAAGTGAATTCATCCCGCACGGGATCGAAGCCGCCGTGACTGAAGGGATTACAGCGCAGGATGCGCCAGCAGGCGAGAACTGTACCCCGTATGACGCCGAAGCGTTCTACCGCCTCGATCGCGTAGGCGGAACAGGTCGGTTCGTACTTGCATCGGCGGGGAAGGAGAGGGGACAGCCAGCGGCTGTAGGCGCGCACGGGAGCGAGGACCAGGCGTTTCACGTGGAACGCTTCCCCTCGCCTTCCCTGGCCAGCACTTCCCTGACGCATTCCTCTGCGCCGGACAGTCCGTCCTTTTCGATCACCTCGCCGATTCCCGGGCGAGCGACAAGGACGAAGTCCTGGTCGGAGTTGGCGGGGTCCACCTGGGCCCAGAAAGCCTCTTTCAGCACCCGCTTCACGCGATTTCTCGTCACTGCGTCACCCAGGCGCTTGGAGACGCTGACCCCCAGACGGACCTCGGAATCGTCCTCCGTTGACCTGTCGAACCGGTACAGAACGAGGTATCGGGTCGCCTTCGACGACCCTTCCTTGTAAGCCCTTTTGAAGTCCCCGCTGCGGGAGAGTCTGCGGCGCCTGGGTGAACCGGCGCCGTTACCCGACATGGTCAGACGGCGAGCCGCTTGCGGCCCTTGCGGCGGCGACGGCGAATCACCTCGCGGCCACCCTTGGTGCTCATCCTGGCACGGAAGCCGTGGGTCTTCGCTCGCTTGCGCTTCTTTGGTTGGTACGTACGCTTCATTGGGCGGGGCAGTATATGGACATTCGGATCCATCCGCCTGCCGCCCTGCCGTTCCGGGCGTTCGGAATCGCTCCCGAGAAATTTTCTGCGCGATTTGCGGGGCCGCGCGACGAGAGCGGGCAGACCGGCGCTATGGTCGCAATCAGGGTCTTGGTCATCGCGTTCGTTCTGGGGCGAATGCCATCTCCGGTCCCCTTTTTCCCGATGGATACAGCCACCACTGAACATCGCCAAACCAAGTCTGGAAGCCGGAAAAAGCTTCCTGGTTCGGCTCGCGCCGTCAAGGAGTGGGAAGCGATCCAGCCGACTCTCAGGCGCCGGCTTTTCGAGTCGGCCTGGAGGATGTGGATCGAACCGGTCAGGCCGGTCGCCGTCCGGGGAACCACCCTCTACCTCGAGGCTCCGGATCCGATCCGGACCTGGGTTGAACGCCGCTACATGGAGGTAGTCGACGAGGCTCTCGCTGACGCCGGCTCCCACCTGACTTCAGCCAGCTTCGAACTTCCGCCTGAGACGGAGCGAGTGTCGGCTCCTACCCAGCCGGTTGGCCCCAACCCCACCCACGACTTTGACCGGTTCGTAATCGGTCCCGGCAACCACCTGGCCCACGCAGCCTCGCTTGCTGTGGCCGAGGCACCCTCAGAGGCCTACAACCCCCTTTTCCTCCACGGTCCCCCTGGGCTAGGCAAGACCCACCTGCTTGGTGCGATCGCCAACTACCTGGCCATCCATGTTCCGGAACTCAATGTCCTCTACACCAACGCCGAAGCGTTCACCGCCGAGTTCGTGACCGCCCTTCGCGATTCGGGCACCGACGAGTTCAAGCGTCGCTACAGGAATCTCGACGTGCTTCTCATCGATGACATCCAGTTCATTGCCGGCAAGCATCACACCGAAGAGGAGTTCTTCCACACCTTCAATGCTCTCCATGACGCCGGTAGCCAGATCGTCCTTTCCGCAGACAGATCCCCTGCCGAGATATCCACCCTGGCAGACCGGTTGAGCGACCGGTTCGAGTGGGGTCTGACGGTTGAACTCGAGCCCCCTAACCTCGCCACCCGGCTGACCGTCCTTCGTCATCTGGTCAGCGAAGCCGGTCTGGAAGTCAAGGACCAGGATGCCCTGACCCTTCTCGCGCGCCGGGTCAAGACCAACCTCAGGCAGCTAAGGGGAGCTCTCACCAGGGCAGTGGCAGAGTCGTCCCTGACCGCTACCCCGATCAACACTGACCTGGTCAGCCAGGTCTTTCCTGCCTCGGGGGTAGAACCCGAGAATCACGTGACGCCGGAACTGATACGTCGCACCGTCGCAGCCCACTACGGAACCGACGAAGAGACCCTCCAGTCCAGACGACGCGACCGGAACACGGCGACTGCCCGCCATGTCGCCGTCTACCTGACCCGCGAAATGACCCCTCTATCTTTGCCCCAGATTGGCGCTCTCTACGGCGATCGCGATCACACCACGATCCTCAACTCGATCGAGAGAATCGACGAAGGCGTGGGTCAGGATCCAGAGATCACGACCTCTGTGGAGATTCTCCGGGCTGAACTCCACAGCCCCCGGGAAAACTCCTGAAGTGGCTCCGGTAGCCGCCGGGCCCACTGAAAGAATCCTGGTTTCTCCCACCCTTTTCAACAGCATTTTTCGCATCACAAAGCCACATCAGGTGGTTCTGCGCTTTACTCCACAGAACAAGAACACTTAAACGAGGGAATTGGATTTGAAGTTCAGAGTCAAGAACAACGAACTGGCCGGGAAACTCGCACTCGTCGCCCGCACTCTTGCCTCGGGCGGAGTCAATCCCGCGCTCGGCGGAATCCTCGTCGAGGCGACCGAGGGTCGTCTCTCCTTCAGTTCGACCGACAGCAACATCAGCCTCCGCGTTCCGGTTCACGTAGAGGGTCAGATCGAGTCCGACGGCCGGGTTCTGCTTCCGGGACGACTCTTTGCAGACATCTCCAGGCTGCTCGGCTCGGGTGAGGCTGACATCGAGTACCTTGCCTCGGAGCGGACGGTCGCGGTCAAGTCAGGGTCATCGAACTTCAATCTCCGCACCCTCAACGACCAGGATTTCCCGCCCCTGCCTGAGGCTGGCGGCGACACCGTGTCGCTCGGGCGTGAATCCCTCCTCGAGACGATTGACCTGGTCGCAAGGGCCGCTTCGCGTGATGACATGAGGCCTGTCCTGACCAGCGTCCAGGTTCTCGCTTCCGGGTCCGAGCTGACCATGGTTGCGACTGACTCCTACCGGCTCGCGGTCAAGCAGACCCACCTTGCCGAGCCGGTCGCGGTGGAGCTCGACCGCAACATCCCGGCCCACGCCCTTCGCGAGCTTTCCCGGCTCCTTTCCTCGTCCGAATCAGATTCGGTGCGACTTTCGGTCACCGATCGCCTCGTCGTCTTCAATGTCGACGGTTCGATCCTCTCGACCAACACGGTTGACGGCCAGTTCCCGAAGTACCAGCAGCTCTTCCCCGAAACCTGGGACCACGACGTCCGGCTCCCGCGCACCGAACTTCTCGAGTCGGTCAAGCGGGTCAGTCAGCTTGCCCAGAAGAACCGTCCGCTCAAGATCGCCCTCACACAGGGTGAGCTGACGATCTCTGCCGAGACTCCCGATCTCGGTGACGCCGAGGAAAGGATGCCCGCCAACTTCGACGGTGAGGAGCTGGCGATCGGCTTCAACCACGAGTTCTTTCGCGACGGTCTTGAGGCGATCAAGGGCGACGAGGTTCTGCTCCGCCTGATTTCCCCGCTCAGGCCAGGGCTTCTGCAGCCGGTGGACGGAGATGACTTCCGTTACCTGGTCATGCCGATCCGCCTGAACGAGTAATCACGTGGTTGTTTCCCTGGTCGAAGCGGACCACATCCGGTCCCTGACCGGGGTCCGGCTCGAACCCGGGACCGGTCTGACGGTGATCATCGGACCGAACGGAGCGGGAAAGACCAACCTCGTCGAGTCGATCTATTTCGGGCTCACCTCAAGGTCTTTCAGGACTTCCGACCGGCGGGATCTGATTCCTTTCGGATCCGCTTTTGCCCGCTCCCGTGTCACCGTCTCCGGCGGGGCTGTCGACCACGAGTTCATGGCTTCTGCCTCGAGGTCAGAAGGCAACCGTTTTCTGATGGACGGTGCCAGGATCGAACAGTCCGAAGCCATGAGCCATCGCCCGATGGTCACCGTCTTCTCGCCCGACCGGCTTGAATTGGTCAAGGGTCCGCCGGCTGGAAGGAGAGCCCACATCGACAGTTTCGTCGCTGCGCGCTGGCCTGGACGAGGTTCGTTGAGGTCCGACTTCGGGCGGGTCCTGGCCCAGCGGAACGCCCTGGTGTCCAGAATTGCCGCCGGAGCGGGGGAATCCTCACAGCTGGCCACGTGGGACCGTCAGTTTGCGGAAGCCGGCTCCAGGCTTTCTCAGGCCCGGGGGGAGGCTGTTGCGGAACTGGAGGAGCGATGGGTGGAGGCCGCCGGGGATCTGGGACTCGAGGGCCCAAAGGCGCTCGGATACCGGCCTGGGTCATCGACCTCTGCCGAGGAGATAAAGGAAGGCCTTCAGGAGAGGCTGGAGAACGACCTCAGGCTGGGACGCACGAGCTGGGGTCCACATCACGACGAGATCCGCCTCGAGATGGATGGACGACAGTTGCGTCGCTTTGGCTCTCAGGGGCAGCAGAGGATGGGTCTGCTGGCGCTTCTTTTCGCCGAGCGCTCGGCCCTGCTCGAGACCGGAAGATCCGCGCCCCTGATGCTGCTTGACGACGTAATGAGCGAACTCGACCAGCACCGCCGCGAACGGCTGGTAGACCGCCTCCTCGAAGGAGGCCAGAGCATCATCACCGCAGCTGAAGGAGAACTGATTCCCGATCGTCCCGAGATCCGCCGGGTCGCGATCGGGGAGCTCCTGAGATCCTCCGGAGAAGAGAAAGCGGCATGAGGGACTCCAGAGGCCGCAGTCCCGACCCGAGGCCCCTGGGGGACATGCTCGGCGCCCTTCGGCAGGAAATCGCTCCCCGGACTCCCCTGGCTGCGACGCAGGGCGTCTGGGAGGAGGTCGTGGGACCCCGGATCGCAGCCGTTACCGAGGTCTCCGAGGAAAGGGAAGGCGTGGTCACCGTCGAGTGTTCAAGTGCTGCCTGGGCCCAGGAACTCGAGTTGATGGCCCCCAGGATCAACGCCCGCCTGACCGATCGGCTCGGGGATACCGCACCCGAAAAACTGCGTTTTCGGGCAACTATCTGATCACCATTCGAAAAGTATCTGCAACCAAAGCGTAAAAATCCCGTATTTGCAGGGGTTTTTTGGCTCTGGCAGACGAGTTTATCCGACCGGAAATGGTATTATGGAGACCTGACTCGCGGTCCCGTCCGGGCTCTACTTGTCCACAGGGGGAGCCCCTCTTGGCGTGGCCGCCGAACAGTTTTCGGAAAGGTAATAGTTGGCTGAAAAGAAGAGCAGCGGAGAAGCCTCGTACGGGGCCAAGGACATCACAGTCCTCGAAGGTCTCGAGGCCGTCCGCAAGCGACCGGGCATGTACATCGGCTCGACCGGTCCGCGGGGACTGCATCACCTCGTCTACGAAATCGTCGACAACTCGGTCGACGAAGCTCTGGCCGGCCACAACGACTCGGTTGAGGTCTACCTCCACCCGGACAACAGCTGCACCGTGACCGACCATGGACGCGGCATTCCGGTCGACATCATGGAGAAGGAAGGCCGTCCGGCGGCAGAGGTCGTGCTGACCGTTCTCCATGCCGGCGGCAAGTTCGGCGATGGCGGCGGCTACAAGGTTTCGGGCGGACTTCACGGGGTCGGCTCCTCGGTGGTCAACGCGCTTTCGACCTACCTGGAGTTGAGGATCTGCCGCGACGGCTTCGTCTGGGAGCAACGCTACGAACGCGGCATTCCGGTCACTGAGCTGACCAGGGGCGAGGCCACGAAGGAAACAGGCACCCAGATCACCTTCCTGCCCGACGACGAGATCTTCGAGACCCTCGATTTCGATTTTCAGACGCTGCTCGAGCGCCTGCGCGAAACCGCGTTTCTGACCCGCGGCCTGCGGATCCAGATCACCGACGAACGGGCCGAAGGGCAGGAAGTCGAGTTCAAGTACGACGGCGGCATCGAGGATTTCGTCCGCTACCTGAACGAGAACAAGGATCCCCTGGGACGGAAGGTCGTCTATTTCGAAGGGGAAGACGAAGAAGGCCAGGTCGAAGTGGCCATGCAGTGGAACGCCACTTACAACGAGTCGATCCACAGTTTCGCCAACAACATCAACACCCACGAGGGTGGCTCCCATCTCTCGGGTTTCCAGGCAGCCCTGACCCGGACGCTCAACGCCTATGCCCGCAGCAAGGGCCTGCTCAAGGAGAAGGACCAGAACCTGGCTGGCGAGGATGTGCGCGAAGGACTGGCGGCCGTGATTTCGGTCAAGCTCCACGATCCCCAGTTCGAGGGACAGACCAAGACCAAACTCGGCAATCCGGGAATAAAGGGGATGGTCCAGGAGACCGTCAACCGCAAGCTCGCCGAGTTCCTCGAAGAGAATCCGGCCGAAGCCAAGCTGTTCATCACCAAGGCGATCGAGGCCTCAAGGGCCCGCATGGCAGCGCGCAAGGCTCGGGACATGACCCGCCGCGGCTCGGCCCTGGAGAACATGAACCTGCCCGGCAAGCTCGCCGACTGTTCCGTTCGTGATCCTGAACTCGCCGAGATCTTCGTGGTCGAGGGTGACTCGGCCGGAGGATCTGCCAAGCAGGCCCGGGATCGATCGACCCAGGCGGTCCTGCCGCTGCGCGGAAAGATCATCAACGTCGAGAAGAGCCGGATCGACAAGGTCCTGCAGAACAACGAGATCCAGGCGATGATCACCGCGATCGGCACCGGCATCCATGACGAGTTCGACATCTCGAACGCCCGGTACCACAAGATCATCATGGCGACCGACGCCGACGTGGACGGGGCTCACATCAGGACCCTCGTGCTCACCTTCCTCTACCGGCAGATGCAGCCGCTGATCGACGCGGGCTACGTGTTCATCGCCAAGCCGCCGCTCTACAAGGTCAAGCGCGGCAACCAGGAGACTTACCTTGACAAGGAATCGGAACTGGAGGAACTGCTACTTCGCGACCGGCTCGAGGATTTCCGGATCACTGATTCCGCTGGCAGGGAAGTCAAGCTGAACAGCCGGCGCTGGCAGACCTATACCCGCCGGTCCAAGGAGTACGAAGGCTGGCACGCTGCCCTCGAAGCTGAGTTCGGGAGTGACGTGATCGGATTCATCTCGGGCTCCCGCCTGCTTGACGAAACCGCGACAACGGTGGATGAAGTCCGGCGCATCCTCGGAGAAGTCGATCGCGACGAAGACATCTTCGCGACCGAGATCCTCTCCCAGGAGGGCGAGGACACCACGATCAAGGCGATCCACCAGCGATCCGGCCTGGCCCGCAATCACACCCTGCCCGCCCGGCTCTTCGAAGGCGATGCCTTCCGCCGTTTCGCGGCGGTTCACGCGGAACTGCTCGGCACCTTCGGTCAGCCTCCGTTCCGGGTCACGCTCAAGGACAGGGCCGAGGAAGCAAGTGACTTCCTCGACCTGCACCGTGCGGTGCTTGACCTGGCCAAGCACGGGGTGCAGCTGACCAGGTTCAAGGGCCTCGGGGAGATGAACGCAGACCAGCTGCGTGAAACCACGATGGATCCCGCAACCCGGACCCTCCAGCGCGTGACCCTCGAGGACGCGACAGCCGCCGACCAGGTCTTCTCGATGCTGATGGGAGATCAGGTCGCGCCGCGCCGCGAGTTCATCGAGGCGCATGCCAAGGAGGCCGGCATTGACATCTGATCCCGCCCTGACCACGAACGGAGCACCTGCCTGATGGCACTCGAAGCACTGACTGGACACATCGAAGAGCGCGAGCTCGAACTGGAGATGCGTTCCAGTTACATCGACTACGCGATGAGCGTGATCGTCGGTCGCGCTCTCCCCGATGTCCGGGATGGCCTGAAGCCGGTCCACCGCCGGGTTCTCTACGGCATGCACGACCTTGGCCTGCAGCCGGGTCGGCCGTACCGCAAGTCGGCCACGATCGTGGGCGAAGTCATGGGCAAGTACCACCCCCATGGCGACTCGGCGATCTACGACACGCTGGTCCGCATGGCGCAGGACTTCTCCCTGCGCTACCCGCTGGTCGACGGCCAGGGCAACTTCGGCTCGATCGACGAGGACTCGGCGGCGGCGATGCGGTACACCGAGGCCCGGCTGACACGCCTCGCCACCGAGATGCTCCGCGACATCGACTCGGACACGGTCGATTTCGGGCCGAACTACGACGGCTCCCAGCGCGAGCCTCTGGTCCTGCCCTCCAGATTCCCGAACCTTCTGGTCAACGGTGCCTCCGGCATCGCGGTCGGCATGGCGACCAACATCCCGCCCCACAACCTGAGAGAAGTTGCCGGCGCGGTAGCCGCCTACATCGACAACCGTGACATCGACCTCGAGGGTCTGATGGAGCACGTCAAGGGTCCCGACTTCCCCGGCGGCGGCCTGATGGACCCGTCCGGAATCCGCGACGCATACCAGACCGGCCGCGGGTCGGTCAAGGTCCGGGCCAGGATCCATTCGGAACCGTTGAAGGGCGGCAAGGACGCCCTGATCGTCACCGAACTCCCGTTCACCGTCAAGAAGGGTGGTGACGGCGGATTCATCACCAAGATCGCGACCCTGGTCAGGGACAAGAAGCTCGACGGGATCTCCGATCTCCGCGATGAAACGGACCGCACCGGAATGCGGGTCGTGATCGAACTGAAGCGCGGGGCCGTGCCGAACACCGTACTCGCGAACCTCTTCAAGAAGACCCAGCTCCAGACCTCTTTCGGCATGAACATGGTTTCGCTGGTCGACGGAGTTCCGAGGACCCTCGGCCTCAAGGACATGATCATGCACTACGTCGAGCACCAGCGCGACGTGGTCACCAGAAGGACCCAGTACAAGCTCCGGCGCGCCGAAGCCAGAGCCCACATTCTGGAAGGGCTGCTGATCGCCCTCGACAATCTCGACGCGGTGATCGCCCTGATCCGCGGGTCCTCCGACCCGGATGTCGCCCGGGACGGGCTGATCAGCGAGTTCGAGCTGAGTCGCGAACAGGCCCAGGCCATTCTCGACATGCGTCTGCAGCGCCTGACCGCCCTCGAGTCGGACAAGATCCGCGCCGAGCACGCCGAACTGATGGAACTGATCGGAGAGCTGCGTGCGATCCTCGGTGACGAGGACCGGGTCTACGGACTGGACAAGGACGAGCTGATCGAACTGGTCGAAACGCATGGTGACGATCGCCGGACCGAGTTCCAGCACTTCGGCGGGGACATCGACATCGAGGACACGATCGCCGAGCAGCAGATGGTGATCTCCCTGACCAATACCGGGTACGTGAAGAGACTGCCGGTGGATTCGTACCGGAGGCAGCACCGCGGTGGAGTGGGAGTCACCGGAATGAACCTCAAGGAAGGTGACTACATCGAGCACCTCCACATCTGCTCGACCCATGACTTCCTTCTGTTCTTCACCAACTTCGGCAAGGTCTACCGCAAGAAGGTCTACGAACTGCCCGAGGGCTCGCGGCAGGCCCGCGGCTCGGCTCTGGTCAACCTCCTCCCCCTCAGGGAAGGCGAGAAGGTAATGGCGGTCATCCCGACCCGCGAATTCAAGGAGAACAAGTACCTCGTCTTCGCCACCGCCCAGGGACAGGTCAAGAAGACCGAGTTCCTCGAGTACAACACGCCGATCAAGGCCGACGGGATCATCGCGATCAAGATCCGCGAGGGAGACGAACTGGTCGGTGTTCAGCTCACCTCGGGCGAGGACGACCTGCTCCTGGTATCGAAGTCAGGCCACGCCAGCCGGTTCCATGAGGACCAGGCCCGCCCGATGGGCCGCGGCACAGCCGGCGTGCGGGGCATGAACGTCAGCCAGAAGGACAATCGGGTGCTGTCCCTGACGGTCGCCCGTGACGATTCCGACCTTCTCGTCGTTACCGAGAACGGATTCGGAAAGCGGACAGCCGTCTCCGAGTATCCGATCAAGAACCGCGGAACCAAGGGCGTCCTGACGATCAAGCTGACCGAGACCAAGGGTGGTCTGGCCGGAGCCCTGATCGTCCGTGAACATCAGGAGCTGATGTTCATCACCGAGAACGGGATGGTGCAGCGGACCAGTGCGGGCGGGATCAGCAAGACCGGCCGCGCCACCCAGGGCGTGACCGTAATGAACGTGAAGGATGGCGACCGGATCAGCGCCGTCGCCCTGGTCGTTGAAGCGGCCGGGGAAACCGGGAACGGCGACCTCGAAGAAGGTGCTCCCGACCAACCCGAACTCGAAGCCACCACTGAAGAAGCCGCGTCCGACGAAGCCAGCTCCGACGGCGCCGATTCCGACGAAATCACCCCCTGACGACGCGGCCTTTCACGGTGCCACCTCCGACGGTGAAACTGAATCCGAAGCGTAAATGCGCGGATTCAGTTTCACCGGGTGGGGGTGCTCAGCCGGCGGGGTAGGAGCCGAGGTTCCGGACCCACTCCGCCTTTGATCTCAATCCCTCGATCGCCGCATCGATCTGTTCGTCGCCGGTCCGACCCTCGATGTCGATGAAGAATCGGTAGCGACCCAGTTCCCGGCGCATCGGCCGGGACTCGATACGGACGAGGTTTACCTTTCGGGATGAAAACTCCTGCAGCGCGTCGACCAGGGCCCCCGGATGATCGGCACCCAGTTCGGCGAAGGCGAGACTGGTCTTCCAGCGCGAAGCTCCGGACTCGGTCTGTCCACCGCCTTCCGGGTGATCACGGTCGGCTTCGGAACCTGCCGGGCGGGGTTCCAGCCAGAGGAACCGGGTCACATTGCCGGGTTCGTCCTCGATGCCCTCACGAAGTACGACGCAGTCGTAAAGACCGGCAGCCCGCGCCGGGGCCAACGCAGCCGAGGATTCATCTGCATTCGCTACCTGCTTCACCGCGGCGGAAGTGCTTGAAGCAACCCTGAGCTCGGCCTTGGGCAGCTCGGTCCTGAGAAAGAGGGCACACTGGGCCAGCGGCTGCGGGTGGGAAAGTACGGCGGTGATCTCTCCGAGAGGAAGATCCCGCCTGGCGATCAGTGCGGCGCGGATCTCGTGGTCGAACTCGCCGGCAATCCGGACCTCGTCTGCGTGCTCGATCAGACCGTCAAGAGTGGGGCGGACCGAACCCTCGATCGAATTCTCGACCGGTACCAGTGCCCGGTCGGCAGAACCCGTGGCCACCGCTTCGATCGCAGCGGGAATCGTCTCGCAGATCACCGGCTCCAGATCTTCCGGAGCGAAGCGGCTTACCTGCAGCGCATCCTCGCTGAAGGTGCCGGCGGGGCCGAGGTAGGCGACGCGCAAGGCGTGCCTACCCGAAGTCGACCGTGTAGGACGCTTCGTTGTTGGTCGTGATCGACTCGCCCGGGACCGCATCGACGACCACGTCAAGGGTCACCTGACCGCTCGGGGCTGGCGTGAGCGGAATCGAGGCGGTACCGGTGGATCCGGGGGCGATCTCGGGAATCGACTGTTCGAGCGGGCTTCCGCCGTCGACCGAAACGGTCACGTTGACGTCGTTCTCGGTTGCCTCGCCCTGGTTCTGGACGGTCACGTCAACGGTCGGAGTCGTCCCGGCCGGAATCGTGTTGGTCACATCGGGGCTCAGCGCGACACCGGCGATCGTCACGGAAGACGCCGGATCAATTCCGGTGCCGTGGCTGAGACCGTCATTCGGATCCTCGGTGCTGGTGGTACCGGACACTCCGTCGAGCGCGCCGTTGATCGCGTCGACCGAAATCCAGTCCTCCGGATTGGGAATGAACTCGCTGCGCGGCATTTCGGGAGCGTTGGCACCGTTGGCGGCGATCGTGTTGTCGATCTGGTGGCGCGTCACCCGGTTGTAAAGCACGTCCGCCGCCGCGAGGACTTCCATCTGGGCGGCTATCTGCCGCCGGGCGCGATCGGCGCCCTCGGTCCCAAGGGCGGTACTCATCGAGTCGGCGATCGTGTTCATCGCTCCGGCCCTCAACTGGTACACGAGCGTCAGTGTGTCCTGGGCCGATTCCATGTCACCTGGCGTGTCGAGCTTCTCCACGCGACTCAGGAAGCCGTCCATGGCCGAGCGGTCCGACTGGATCTCGCTTGTGAACTCGGTTACCGACAGCTCGCCCGGATCCGAGAGCCGGCCGAGGAAAGACTTGCTGAGAGCATTGGTCTCGTTGACGATCTGGGTGACGTTGTTCGCGTAATCCTCGAGCGACCGGTTCTTGCGGGCATCAAGGCAGCCCTTTGCTCCGAACACCAGGAGGATCAGTACCAGCAGGCCCGCTCCGAGAGCGATCGCCCGCCTGACCATCAACTGCTGCTTGTCCTGACCGGCTCCGCCGCCGCGTCCGGAACGGCGCGGAGGGCGCCGGGATCCGCCCCGGCCGCCACCGGCCCGCCTGCGGACCGGGGGTTCGGGATCGTCGACGAACCCGGCATCCGGGTCGGGATCCGACTCGATCGTTACGGGTTCGTCATCGGGACCGTCGACGAAGGGATCGTCTTCGCGGTCATCTGAGTTGTAAGGGTTGGAGAACTCCACTGATCCACCTGCCGAACGACTTTCGGCACGGCCAATGTATTCCCTTCACCCGAATACCGCCCCCCGCCGCCGTTCTTTGCAGGGGTTTTGTCCTTTTCGTGAAACCGGCCGCCCGCACGATGTGCCAGGGACGACCGTACGGCACCGCCCGAAGGCAGGTTCGGGAGGGCCGATGCCGAAAAGTTCCTGGTGATGAACGGAACCATCGTCCTCAACAGGTTCGAGATCGGAGAACGCCTCGGAGCGGGCGGCTTCGGCACCGTGTACCGGGCCTGGGATCGCAGGCTCGAACGCGAGGTCGCGGTCAAGGTGATCGAGACGGCAGCCGAGTCAGGTCCGAGGATCCAGCGGGAAGCGAAGGCGGCCGCGAGGCTCAACCACACCGGGATCGTCACCCTCTACGAGTTCGCCCACCATGAATTCGGCCGGGAAGGCGGCAGGGCATACCTGGTCTCCGAGCTCGTTGACGGTGAAACGGTTCGCGAACTGATCGACCAGGACCTGCTCAGCGACCGGGAGATCGCCGAGATCGGAATCGACATCTGTGAAGCGCTTGATCATGCGCACTCGCGAGAAGTCATCCACCGCGACATCAAACCGGCCAACCTGATCGTGCCGAACGGCAGGGGCGGAGCCAAGCTGATGGATTTCGGCGTCGCCCGGCTCACCGACGGCGAGGACCTCACCAACACCGGGGACGTGCTGGGAACCCTCGCCTACATGTCGCCGGAAGCAGCCGAGGGAAACCCGGTAACCCCGGCGGGCGACGTCTACTCGCTCGCTCTCACGCTCTTCGAAGCCTGGACAGGGGAGAATCCGAGGCGTCGCTCCACGCCGAGTCAGACTCTCCGCGCGATCGAGCGCGACCTGCCTCTGCTTGCCGATCTCCGCCCCGACCTGCCGCCGGGCCTGACCGACGTAGTCGACGCATGCCTCGACCGCGAACCCGGGTTCCGCCCGGGGATCGAGGATCTCGGGCCGGCCCTCGAGGAAGCCCTTCCGGAACTGGACAGCTCGGTCCCCGGGGGTCAGACCAACCGTTCCGGGCTCACCTCTTTCGCTGACGGGGGCCTCGACCTGGGCCGCATCGGCGCCGCGGCCGCCGTCTGCGGCATGGTCGCCACCGGAATGATCGTCAGCGGCTCGGCCGACGCCGCATCGGTCGGGGTCCTGACGATCGTCTCCGCGCTGCTAACCCTGCTTCGCCCCAAGGCAGGGTTCCTCGCCGGCGGGATTCTCCTCGCGGTCTGGCTCACGGCGGTCGCATCCATGCCGGGCGCCGCCCTCGTGGTCCTCATGCTTTCGGTGCCCCCCGCCCTGCTGATCCGGGGATCGGGCCGCCCGCTTGGCCTCGCGGTGATTGGACCCTTGCTGGGCACCCTGGGCATGGCGCCCTTCCTGCCTTTGCTCGCCGCGGTAGCCACCGACTGGCGGGACCGGGTCGTCGTTGCGGTGACCGGCCTCTTCTTCACCGCCTTCGCCGAGTCCGTGAGCGGCAAGTCTCTGCTGTTCGGGAAGATCGGGAAAGCCGATCCGGGATGGGCGGACAGCGTAAGTGGCGCCGTCACCGGGCTTCTCGTACCGGTCGCCAGTTCACCGTCGTTTCTCCTGTCGATCGGTGTCTGGGGCGGAGTTGCCCTGATCGTGGGCGCCATCGTGGGGTGGACCCGTCAGCGCAGCGGTGACACGGTCCATGAACCGCTGACCATCGCTCCCGTAGGATCAAGTCGTGTCCCCAACGCCTAGATGGTCCGAGAAACCATCAACTGAGCCGCGGCGATGAGTGTTTTCCGCAACCTCGAAGCCCGCATCGAGGGCCTCGTAGAAGGGGTATTCAGCCGTGCCTTCAGTTCAGAGGTGCAGCCCGTGGAACTGGCCCGCAAGCTGGCCAAGGAAATGGATTCGCACAAGACGGCCTCGGTCTCCCGGGTCTACGTTCCCAACGAGTACACGGTGCACCTCTCGGAGAAGGACCGCGACAAGCTCGAGGGTTACGAGCGCTCGCTTGAACAGGAGCTTTCCGGGTACCTGCTCGAGCATGCGAGGCGCAAGGGATACGACCTGCTGACTCGCCCCGAAGTCCACTTCAACACCGACAGCCGGCTTCGCCTCGGCGAGTTCGGCATTCAGGCCCGACTGGTAAAGCCGCCGGCGCGGGAGGGCGAGATGCCGCAGCAGGCGGACGAGGGCCACACCATGGTTTACAAGGTGCCCCCCGCAGCCCCCGCCCCCGACCCGACCGAGCGGGCCCCGCAGCAGCCCGCCCTGACCAGGGCGGTGGTCGACCTGAACGACCGGCGATATGTGCTGGACGGCCCGAGTGCCGTGCTGGGGCGATCCGACGCCGCCGCCTGCGTTCTCCGTGATCCCAACGTCTCCCGTCGCCACGCCGAGCTCCGACAGGACGCATCCGGCCAGTGGGAGATCGTCGACCTCGGCTCGACCAATGGCGTCAAGGTGAACGGACGCCGGGTCACCGATGCGCCCCTCCGCGAAGGCGACCAGGTCACCGTTGGAACCACGACCTTCCGCTTCGGAATCGAACGGTAAACGCCAGGCCAGGGCTCCAATTGGATTACGAACCGATTTCAGTCGCCCTCAAGTTCGGGTTCCTCGCAGTTCTCTACCTCTTCCTACTTTGGGTCGCCGCCAGCGCACGCAGGGACCTGAAACGCAACCGTGGTGGCGACTCGAGCTCCGACGCGACGATCGGGGCGGTCCCGGCCGGCTCCTGGGATGCCTGGCTCGTCGTGGTCCGCGGCGGTGGGCTCGAGGCAGGAACCCGGTTCGACGTCTTCGGCGGGGTCACGCTGGGCCGGTCCTCAGACGCCGACGTCTCGTTCACCGACCGTTATGCATCCGGCCTGCACGCGAGGCTCTACCCTCGCGGTGACCGATACTTCCTTGAAGACATGAACTCGACCAACGGAACCCTCCTCGACGGCGGCGCGGTTACCTCCGAGGCCGAAGTCCGGGATGGCAGCATGATCGAGATCGGTGACACCGCCTTCAGGTTTGAACTGGACCGCCCATGAGTAACCCAGGGACATCAAGATGCTGAGGGTCGCCGGACATGCGGAGCGGACCGACGTCGGCCGTCAGCGGCAGGCGAACGAGGATTCCTATCTCGCTCGCTCACCACTCTTCGTGGTCGCCGATGGGATGGGCGGTGCCCAGGCCGGCGAGGTCGCGTCGCTGACCGCGATCCAGTCCTTCCAGGCCGGACTTCCGGATGGCAATCCGGCCGAATCGATCGAACGGACGATCGCGATCGCGAACCGGAACATCCATGACCAGGCACATTCGGATGCGTCCCTCTCCGGGATGGGCACGACGATCACCGTCGCCGCGGTCGATGCCGACACCGAACAGGTCTTCATCGGCCACGTCGGCGACTCCCGGGCCTACCGACTCCGCGAGGGAATCCTTCAGCGCCTGACCAAGGATCACTCGCTGGTCGAGGAGATGCGACGCCGGGGACAGATCACCGAGGAGCAGGCCGAGGATCATCCCCAGCGGTCGATCATCACCAGGGCGCTCGGTCCCGAGCCCGAAGTGCAGGCCGACATGACCACGGTTCCTTCGGAGCCGGGCGACATATTCATGCTCTGTTCAGACGGTCTCACCACCATGATCGGCGACGACCGGATCCGGGACATTCTGATGAGCGCGACCACCCTCGACGCGGCAGCAAGGACCCTGGTCGACGAGGCCAACCGGGCCGGCGGCCGCGACAACATCACTGTGATCGTCTTCCAGGTTGAAGACCCGGCCAATCCGCTGCCGCGCGGAGAGCAGCCGACGAGGATCCGCCCCGGTGCCGAACGCCAGCGGCGGCGGGCCGAGCGGGCCCGCGGGGAAGGCCGCCCGCGTCGCCGCGGCAGGGTCATCGCCGGCACCCTCGCTGCCCTCGCCGTTCTGCTGATCGTGGTCGGAGGACTCTTCATCGCGACCAGGCAGGCCTGGTTCCTCGGCACCGATCCGGCCGGACGGGTCGCCCTTTACCGCGGCCTGCCTTACGAGCTCCCGTTCGGGGTGGACCTCTACTCGCTGCAGTACTCGACTGCGGTCCAGACCACCTCGCTTCCGGCCAACCGCCAGCGGTCCGTGACCGATCACTCGCTGCGCTCCGAGGATGACGCGGTGTCCCTGATCGAGGACATCGAGAGCCGCGAGGGCCTGACCGGGTGAGCGCCTCCCGCAACCGGGAACTACTGGCCCTCGTCCCGGTTGCCCTGCTCCTGACCGTCGGCTTTGCGGCGGTCTTCGCGCAGAACGACAACCAGCTCACCAATCTCAGCCTTTCCTACGGGCTGTACTTCCTGGCGATCTGTCTCGCCACTCACATCTACATCCGCATCCGTCTTCCCGACGCGGACCCTTACCTGTTCCCGTTGATGGCCCTGCTGACCGCCTTCGGCCTGGTGATGCTCTACCGGCTCGACTCGGAGCTGGGCAACGAACTTGCCCGGGACCAGGCGAACTGGTTCGTGATCGGACTGATCCTCTTCGCGGTTGTAGTCCACTTCTTCAAGGACTACTCGGTTCTCGAGCGGTACCGGTACACGATCGCCCTGATCAGCCTCGCGCTGCTGGTCGCACCGCGCCTTCCCCTGATCGGCTCCCAGGTGAACGGGGCCTATCTCGGCATCAGCCTCGGCCCGATCTCCTTCCAGCCGGCCGAACTGGCCAAGATCGGGATCGTCATCTTCCTGGCCAGCTACCTGCGCGAACATCGCGAACTGCTCGTCGTCGGCGCCAGGCGGTTCCTCGGCATCACCTTCCCCCCGCTCAAGCATCTCGGACCACTGCTGGTGGTCTGGGGGGCGGCGATGTTCATGTTGATCTTCATCCGCGACCTCGGCAGCTCCCTGATGTTCTTCGCCGCCTTCCTCGCCCTGATCTACGTGGCGACGGGCAGGTTGTCCTTCGTGGTGATCGGCATGGCGATGTTCCTCGCCGGCGCCTGGGTCATCTACCAGACGGTCCCGCACGTGACCGACCGCGTCGACATCTGGCTCGACCCGTACCAGGACCCCGCCGGCGCCGGGTACCAGATCCTCCAGTCCATGTTCGCGATGGCTGACGGCGGCCTGTTCGGCGAGGGGTTCGCCCAGTCAATGGTCGTGATACCCGGTACCGATGCGCCACTTCTCCCGGCCGCCCAGACGGACCTGATCTACACGCTGATCACGGCGGAGCTCGGTCTGTTCGGGGCCTGCGCGATCATCGCCACCTACCTGCTCATCGCGGCCCGTGGATACAAGATCGCCCTGATGGCGAACGACGGCTTTTCGAAGCTGCTCGCTACCGGTCTGACCACCGTCTTTGCCTTCCAGGCCTTCGTGATCATCGGCGGCGTGACCAGGGTCATTCCGCTGACCGGCGTGACGCTGCCCCTGGTTTCCTACGGAGGCTCCTCGATCCTCGCGAACTTCATCCTGCTCGCCCTGCTGCTGCTGATCTCGAACCGGGCACGTCGTGAAGCCCGTGAAGGAATCTAGGCGGGAGTCCGGGCAATGAACGCAAGGATCGTCAAGCTCTTCGCCTTCACGGTGGTCATGTTCGCCGTGCTGGTCGGGTTCACCTCGTACTGGACCGTTTTCGACGCCCAGAACCTGAAGAACGAGCGCGTGAACAAGCGGCCGCTGTTCGCCGCGCAGAAGATCGAGCGTGGCCGCATTCTCGCTTCGGACGGAACCGTGATCGCGCGATCGATCCGCAAGGGCTCGGGAGCTTCACTCCGTTACGTCCGGGACTATCCCGAAGGTTCGACCTACGGCCACCCGATCGGCTACTCGTTCATCGAGTACGGAAACTCGGAGTTCGAGGCCTTCCACAACTCGGAGCTGATCGGCGACGACAACGAGTTCTCGACCATCTTCGACGAACTTCGCGGCAAGGATCCGGTCGGCAATGACATCCTCACCTCGATCGATCCCGACGCCCAGGCGACGGCCTTCTCGATGCTCGGGGACAACCCCGGCGCAGTAGTCGCGATCGAGCCGTCGACCGGTGCGATCAAGGCGATGGTCAGCGTGCCACCCTTCGATCCCAACACGGTCCCGACCGATTTCTCCGCCCTCAACGAGGATCCCGGCTCTCCCATGGTGAACCGGGTGACCCAGGGCCAGTATCCGCCCGGCTCCACCTTCAAGCTAGTGACCGCCGCCGCCGCGCTCGATTCCGGTGCGATCAGTCTCGACGAGACGATCAATTCCCCCGCGACGATCGACATCCAGGGCAACCCGCTGGCCAACGCTGACAATTCCGATTACGGCGACATCGACGTCACCACGGCCCTGACCTTCTCCGTCAACACCTACTTCGCGCAGCTGGGAGAGGCAATCGGCAGCGGGACCCTCGAGGAGTACATGACGAAGTTCGGCTTCAATGCGAAGCCCCAGCTCGACCTGCCCGACGGTCAGATGTCGGTGTCGGGCGTCTTCGAGGACGGCGAACTGGTCACCGAGGACGACCCGATCGACGTCGGCCGCCTCGCGATCGGCCAGGAACGCCTGCTGGCGACGCCGATCCAGATGGCCGAGGTCGCGGCGACCATCGCCAACGACGGCAAGCTGATGAGGCCGCAGATCTGGGCCGAGGTGCGGGATCCCGACGGCCGCACGATCAGGGAGATGGACCCGGAGACGCAGTCGAACGTGATCTCCGAGGAGACCGCCAACCAGCTGACGGAGGCCATGAGAGATGTCGTGAACGAGGGCACCGGTACCGCGGCGGCACTCTCGGGCATCGACGTTGCCGGCAAGACGGGCACCGCCGAGATCCCCGATGTTGAACGCTGCGGAGGCCTGCCCAACCAGGCCTGGTTCGTCGGGTTCGCACCAGCCGACGACCCCCAGGTCGCAGTGGCCGCGACGGTCGAATGCACCGACGGCCAGGGGGGCACGGTTGCTGCCCCCATAGCGGCAGCAGTAATGCAGGCAATCCTGGATGGATAGGGCCACCACCGGCAAGTCGCGGCTTGTACGGCCACGGGCGGAGTCCGATCATCCATTCTTGGATGTCCTGATCGGACGGGTCGAACTTGGAGGCGGGGCGAAGCTCGCCGACTAAGTGTCCCCGAGAAGTAACAGGAATATCCGGAGCAACGGGGAAAATCCCATTGATGAGACTCAGTGAAGGAATGGTGGTAGACAACCGGTACCGGGTCGAGTACCTGATCGGTTCCGGCGGGATGGCTGACGTCTGGCTTGCCGAAGACCTCGAGCTCCCGCGCCGCGTTGCCCTCAAGGTGCTTCACGAGCGCTACGCCAGGGACCCCGAGTTCATCGCCCGCTTTCGCCGGGAGGCAGAGTCGGCTGCCGCCCTGCAGCACGTCAACATCGTCTCGATCTTCGATCGCGGCCAGGTCGGAGACACCTACTACATCGCCATGGCCTACCTCGAGGGAAGGACTCTCAGGGATCTCATCAGCCTCGGCCTGACCCCTTCGGAGTCGGTGGCGATCGTTCGCCAGATCCTCGAAGCGGCCGGTTTCGCCCACCGGCACGGGGTGGTTCACCGGGACTTCAAGCCGCTTAACGTGATCGTCGACCAGACCGGACTGGCCACGGTCACCGACTTCGGCATCGCCCGGGCCGGCATCTCCGAGATCACCGAAGAAGGTTCGATCATGGGCACGGTCCACTATCTCTCCCCGGAACAGGCACAGGGTTATGAGGTCAGCCCCCAGTCCGATCTCTACTCGATCGGCGTCATCCTTTACGAGTGCCTGGCCGGCCGGGTGCCCTTCGACGGCGAGACGGCTGTCGCGGTCACCCTCCAGCAGCTCAAGGAGGATCCGGTCCCCCCGAGCTACTTCAACCCGGCAGTTTCGCCCGCGCTCGACGCGGTAGTTCTCCGCGCACTTCAGCGCGAGCCTTACGAGCGTTACCCCGACGCCGACAGTTTCATCGCGGCGCTCGATGCCGCCGAGGCCGATCCCGGAGAGCCGCTTCCAGAGGAGAGCAACTGGTGGAAGTGGGCGCTCGTCGTCCTCGCCGTTCTCGCAGGACTGCTGATCGCCTGGGCTGCCACCCGCAGCCACACGGTCGAGGTGCCCGACGTGGTCGGCTCCAGCAGCGACGCCGCCGTGTCGAAGCTCAACGACGAGGGTTTCAAGGTCGAAGTGGACCGCAAACCGAATCCGTCGGTGCCCACCAACCGGGTCTTCGACCAGGACCCCTCGGGCGAGGCCGACCAGGACTGTGACTTCCTCGGCATTTCCTGCTCCAACCCGACCGTCACGATCACGGTGAGTGGAGGGCCGGGCAAGGCAGAGGTTCCGGACGTGACCGGACTCAGCCAGGACGACGCCGAGCAGGAGCTCGCGGATGCAGGTTTCACCGCGAACGTGGTCAGCGAGTCTTCCTCGGATGTCGATTCCGGACTCGTCATCTCGACCGATCCGGCCGCGGGTGAACTGGCAAGGCGCGGCTCGGAAGTGACCGTGACAGTCTCCAGCGGCGTCGCCCAGGTGAAGGTGCCACCGGTCGTCGGCATGACCCTGGCCGCCGCCAAACAGCAGCTTTCCGCGGTCGGTCTCGATTTCTCTTCCAGCCAGGAGCCGAGCGACCGCCCCAAGGGCGAGGTCACGGCCCAGTCGCCGAACGCCGGAACGGCGGTCGATCCGGGAAGCAGCGTCACGCTGACGGTGTCCTCCGGCCCCGAGGAGACGAGGGTCGACGTTCCGCCGCTGGTCGGGCTCACCCAGGCCGACGCCGAATCGCAGCTCACCTCGGCCGGGCTGGTCGCCAGCGTGCAGACCCAGGACACGACCATCCAGCCGCAGGACGGCCGGGTGATCGACCAGAGCCCGACGCAGGGCACCAGCGTCGCCGAAGGATCGACCGTCGTGATCACCGTGGGCCGATACAACCCTGACGCGGGCGGCGGCGGCACGGGCGGTGACAGCGGCGGCATCGGCGTCGGCTGACCGGCACCCCGCATCATCGGGGTGCCCCGACCGAATATCGTCCGCCTGATGAGAGTTGCAGTCCTCAGCGGCGGACGGTCCAGCGAACACGACATTTCGCTGCTTTCCGGTGACGCGGTAGCCGACGGACTGGAGGCGGCAGGGCACGACGTGATCCGGATCACGATCGAAAAGTCCGGCACCTGGATCTGTGGAGGCGAACCCGTTTCGATCCGATCCGGAGAGGGGCTCGAGGCGGGCGGAGACCTGCTTTCGATCGATGTCGCCTTCCCCGTGCTTCACGGTCCGTTCGGCGAGGACGGGGTGACCCAGGGCGCGCTCGACACGGCCGGGGTGCCCTACGTCGGCTCCGACGTTCTCGCCTCGGCAGTCTGCATGGACAAGCTCACCCTGAAGCGTCTCTGCGGTTTCCACGACATCCCGCAGGTCGGTTTCGTCCAGGCCTTCAGTCCCGGCTGGGAAGGGGACGCTCTGAAACTCGACTTCCCCCTGTGGGTGAAGCCCTCACGGCTTGGTTCCAGCGTCGGGATCAGCAAGGTGACCGAACCCGGCGAGCTTGCTGCGGCGGTCGATGAGGCCGCCCGCTTCGATCCTCGCGTGATCATCGAGGCGAACTCGTCTGGCCGCGAGATCGAGTGCTCTGTGCTCGGCAACGAGGATCCCGAGGCTTCGCTGCCGGGGGAAATCCTCACCGACGACGAGTGGTACGACTTCGAGGCGAAGTACACGGAGGGGCGAACCACTATCGATGCTCCGGCGGACATTGACGAGGGCACGACCGCCCGGGTCCGTGAGCTTGCCACGTCGGTCTTCACCCTGGCCGGTTGCTCGGGACTCGCCCGCTGTGACTTCTTCGTCGAGGAGGGGGAGGGAGAGTCGCGAATCCTGCTCAACGAGATCAACACGATCCCCGGCTTCACCCGGACCTCGGTCTACGCGAAGCTCTGGCAGGCCACCGGCCTCGCCTACCCGGACCTCTGCAACCGCCTGGTCGAGCTGGCCCTGGCCCGCCAGGAGTCCGAATCCCGTCACACCTTCTGACCGCCGCCACCTGCTGCGCAGCGCCCCACCTCCGACCCAGGGCGGGTCCCACCAGAAGCCCCAACCACCCATCGGTCGGTGAAACTGAGTCTGCGGGGTGATTGACCAGTTTCAGTTTCACCGGTTCCCGGAGGGGAGGGCGCGTTGCAGGAAAGTGACACTTGTGCGGCCACTCTTGAGCAAATTTGACGCACCATCCGGTCATGGACCGGAGGTGGGCGGGGAAAGAGCCGGAGTTGAACAGACTGGTGCTGGAAGCCACGCGCTCCGGTCATCGCATTGTGACCGCCGATGAGCTTCGGGATATCGGCCTCACGCGGACGATGATCCGTTCCAGGGTGAACGCCGGCAGATTGGTGCCGGTGCTGAACCGGGTTTACGCGTTGCCGGGGACGACGCTCGAGACCAAGGGCCGGTTCCGCGCCGCCGCCTGTGCGGCAGGGCCGAACGTGCTCGTTTCTCATGCGAGCGCGCTCGTCCTGTACGGAATGGCCAGGGAGTTCGGTCCGGTGCACCTGCTTGGTCTGGCTGGCGCGTTTCGCGTGGGCGGGGAGAGAAAGTGGCGAAGCAGCCTGTTCGGTTTCGGTGTCGAGTGCCACCAGACCCGCTCCCTGCCAGACGAGCATCGCTGCCTCATTGACGGAATCAGGGTGACGTCGCCCGAGCGGGCGCTCAGGGACTATGCGGCACTCGCCAGCCCGACGCAGTTGACGCATGCCATCACGCAAGGTGAGAAGGAACGAGCCTTCTGCTGGAAGACGCTGAGGTCGATCTTGAACGCTTCAACCGGACACCGGGGGACCGGTGCTTTGCTCAGCGTGATGGATCACTGGGAGCCGGCTTTCGCCGACACCGGCTCAGAACCGGAACTGGATTTCCTGCTCATGGTGCAGCGAAACGGCTATCCCATGCCGGCGGTGAACGTGAGAGTCGGCTCGTACGTGCCCGATTTTCTCTGGATCCACCTGAACCTGGCGGTGGAGCTGGATCCCTACGGGACGCACAAGGGGAAAGCCGCGCATCGGCAGGATCATCGGAAAGGGATCGAACTGGAAGCCAGCGGGCTTAGGGTGATCCGGTTCACGTGGGAAGACCTCTACCTCCACGAGGAGCGCACTGCCGACGAGCTGGGAAAGATCCTCACCCATCAGGCGACCCTGCTCGGTCAACCACTCTTCCCGCCTCCCCGGCCACGGTGAAACTGAACCTGCGGGGTGATTGACCAGATTCAGTTTCACCGAGCGGGGATCGGTGACGCCGGACCGGGATTGGGGCTCGATCCCCGGTTCGGGATGCGGGGCCGGGTGGACGGGGGATGCCGGGGGAAGGCAGGCGGTAGTCCAGGGGAGTCCGGGGGTGGAGGTAGGCGGGAGTCCGGGGGTGGAGGTAGGCGGGAGTCCGGGGGTGGGACCAGGTTTGGTCAGCCGAAGAGGCGGATGTCGGAGATTGCCACTCCGAAGCCGGTGTCGATCTCGGCCGGGTCGGTTATCCACAGCAGGTAGTACTGGTACTTCACGCCGGCGGTGATCAGGTCGATTCGCTGCTGTTCGGCGACGTCCGGAACCTGGGCCAGCCGGGTCCAGCCGGAAACGTCATCCGGGATCGGATCGTTGGTGCCATAGACCTCGAGGGTCCATCCCGGGGTCGGGGTTCTCAACTCCATCTCGTTCGCTTCTACCGGCTCCCCGGCATCGACGTAGAGGCCAACCCCTGACTTGTCCCCGAGGCTGTCGGTCTCGTAGGTCTCGGTCGTCCAGGCTGATGCCGAACGGTCTTCATCAATCGCGAAGTCGATCTCCTCGGAGTGCTCCTCGCCGTCTCCCTGAGGGTCGTAGTCGGCGGCGCCGACCAGGGAGATCTGGGTCTCGTTGCTACCGCCACCACCGGCGCCGCCGCCACCCCCGCCGCCGGTGTCGCCGCGGGAAATGAAGTACGCGGTGCCGGCCGCGATGACCAGCGCGACCAGCAGCATGATGACCGCCGGCCAGGGCGAGGTTCTCGAAGTAGGGATCTGCCTTCTCGGGGGAGCGACCGCGTCCAGCACCGAGGTCGCCTCGCCCGTCGTGCCTCCGGCCCGGATCGCCTCGACCTCCAGGGCGGCCTGGAGATCCTCCGCCATCTCGTCGATCGACTGGTAGCGGTCGTCGGGGTTCTTGGCCGTGGACCGGTCCACCACCCGGGCGGAGGCAGCGGAGATGTCGGGACGGATCACCTGGACGTCGGGGAGTTCCTCGTTGACGTGCTTCATTGCGACACCGATCTGGTTGTCGGCTTCGAAGGGAACGTCGCCGGTCAGCATCTCGTAGAGGACGATGCCGAGCGAGTAGATGTCTGAACGGGGATCGACCTCCTTGCCCATCGCCTGCTCGGGCGCGACGTAGTCGGTGGTGCCGATCACCCGGCCCGTCGCCGTAACGCCCTCGTCGTTCAGTTCGCGGGCGATCCCGAAGTCGGTCAGCTTGGCCCGGCCGGTCGAGTCGATCAGGACGTTCTGGGGCTTGACGTCCCGGTGGACCATGTTGCGCTCGTGAGCCACCCCGAGGCCCTGCGCGACTTCGAGCCCATAGGCGAGTGCCTCGGTCGCGTCGAGGGCGCCGACCCGGGCGATCCGCTGCTTCAGGGTCTCACCCTGGACGTACTCGAGCACGATGTAGGGACGACCCTGGTCCTCGCCGGCATCGATCACCGCGACCACGTTCGGGTTGGAGAGCTTGGCCACCGCCCTGGCTTCCTGGTTGAAGCGCTCGAGCTGATCGGGCTGCTCGGTCATCTCCCGGTGCATCAGCTTGACCGCCACCGGCCGGTCGAGAACCTCGTCGCGGGCGAGATAGACAGTGGACATGCCGCCGCTGCCGAGCTTGGCCTCAAGTCGGTAACGGTCCGACAGGACCGTCCCGATCATCTGTGAACTGGCAGGCGGGTGGTTCACTTCACTGATTTTGCCTGCGAAAGCTCATAGGTGCCGGAGGCTATCCGGCACCGGGGTTTTCCGCAGCGGGGCGGGCAATCTCGGGAAAAATTCGCCAAATCGGTTCACCCTTGAGTATGAAGCGCTCGCAGGAGGTCTGGAGTGTTGGTTTCTGCCAACGAAAAGGTTGCAGACGCCTGACATCCGCAGCGTCCGAAAAGGGGGTCACGCCCGGGTGCCGGGGACGGGGTCTTGCCCGGGTCCCGGTGGTGCCCGGGGCTACCTCAGTCTCGGGGGTGGCGAATGACCTTGCGGTCCCCCGAGGTGACGTCGCCGATGCGCTTCGCATCCGGATAGTGCGCACGGAGCAAATCGAGGACCTCGGACTCGTCTTCGGCCGGTACGACCACGCAGAACCCGCATCCCATGTTGAAGACCTCGTACATCTCGTCTTCTGGCACCTCGGCCCGCTCCGCGATCAGATTGAAGACGGGCTGGGGGTCGAGGGGACTGGTGATCTCGTAGGTAACCTCCGCCTTCAGCCGCAAGAGGTTGTCGAGGCCGCCCGAAGTGATGTGGGCGAGCCCGTGAACCGTGGCCCCGGACTCGATCAGGTTCATCACCGCTTTCACGTAGATCTCGGTCGGCTCGAGCAGGATGTCGCCCAGCGGCCGGCCCAGCCGGTCGTCGGCAAGGTCGATCCCTTCGAGTGCGGACCTGGCCAGCGTGTAGCCGTTCGAATGTATTCCCGAAGAGGGGAGGCCGATCACCACGTCGCCCGGGGTGACTCCCGAACCGTCGATGATCGAATCGAGAGCGATCGTGCCGAAGCAGGCGCCGGCGATGTCAAAGCCCTTTACGAGATCGCCGATCTGCGCCAGTTCCCCACCGGGGATCTCGATCCCGGCCAGCTCGGCGCCCCGGGCCAGGCCGAAGCCGATCTGCTCGCACATCTCCGGGTCAGCCTTCTCGACCGCGAGGTAGTCGAGCATGGCGATCGGCCGGGCGCCGACGCAGATGATGTCGTTGACGTTCATCGCGATGCAGTCGATGCCGACCGTGTCGAAACGACCGAGTTCCTCGGCGACGAGGAGCTTGGTGCCGACCCCGTCGGTGGAGAGTGCGATGCCGGTCCGTTCGTCCAGGCGGATCACGGCCGCGTAATGGCCCTTGAGGTCGACCTGGCGGCTCGGCCGACCGATGTCTGCGGTTGCCAGCGCGGCGACCAGGCGACTCACCGCGAGGTCGGCGTCGGACTGGCTGACTCCCGCCTTTGCGTATGCGTCTTCGCCGGTCGTCTCGCTCATCGGGAGTGATTCAACACGAGAAGCCGGTCACGAGGCGGAGCGGCCGTCATCATCGCTGCGCCGGGTCCTGGCGTCGGCGGCAAGTCTGGCCAGGATCAGCAGGCCGAAGGCGGCCCGGTAGACCGCGTAAGGGGCGAGGGCACGGTCCCGTTCCACCATTCGGATCAGGTCGGTCGCCGCCATCGTCGAGACGAACGAGGTCGCGGTGCCGATTCCCAGCCACCTTGCCTGCCGGCGGGAGATGCCCCGGCGGCCCAGCCGTACCGCCTTCAGGGTGACCGCGCCGAGGATCACGGGCAGGGCCACGGTCCGCGAGAGCAGGTTCGCCTGGTCGCGGGAGAAACGCCTCATCCGGGCCGCAGTAAGGGTCGCCCCGTTTCGCGACACCCCGGGGATAAGGGCAGCTGCCTGGGCCACCCCGAGCGCCAGTCCGTCCTTCCAGTCGGCCTCGCCCCGGCCCCGGACCTGCGGCTTCCGGTCGGCCAGGGCCATCGCAAGGCCGCCGAGAATCAGCCCGGCCGCCGTGGTTCGCGGTCCCCCGAATCGGGACTCGATTACCCGCTCGAAGCGGTAGCCGAACAGCGCCGCAGGCAGGAACGAGAACAACAGGACGGATGCCCGTCGCAGGTCGAACTCGCCAATCTCGGTGCGGATCTCACCCCGTCTGGTGATCAGCAGGGCGAGGGCTGCGCCCCCGTGCAGCGCGACCTCGAAGCTCTTTCGAAGTTCAGGGTCGAGCTCGTCCGGATCCCAGCCCAGCAGCCCCGGCAACATCGCGAGGTGGGCAGAGCTGGAGATGGGCAATAGCTCGGCCGGTCCCTGGACCAGCCCGAGAATCACCGCATGGCCAGTTGCGCGTCGGCTGTCACCGGTAGCGGAAATAAGAGCGGGAATGGTACCTACGCTCTAAACTTCAAGGCTTAAGTGCGACGCCCTGACTTCCATTTGCGCCGGTACCAGGTGATGCAGATGGCCGGAGACGGCCTGCTCATCGCACTGTCGTATTTCCTTGCTTTCCAGCTCCGCTTCCTCGATGACCCGGGCACGATTCCGGACCGATACGTAGATCTGTTCCTGCAGTCGGTCGGCTTCGTCATCGTCGGCAAGCTGATCATCTTCTTCTTTTTCGGGCTCTACCAGAAGTGGTGGAGGTTCGTTGGCGGCCGCGACATCGCCAACATCGTCCAGGCGGTCACGGTCTCCAGCCTTCTGCTCGTCGTGCTGTTCACGGTGATCCAGCCGTTCCCGCACAACCTGCCACGCTCGGTCGCGGTCACCGACTTCCTGCTCACCCTCTTCCTGATCGCCGGGGCGAGGCTGGGCACACGGCTCTTCAAGGAACGACCGAGCAAGGGCAACCGGATCGCCCGCGGCCGCGAGGTGCTCGTGGTCGGCGCGGGTTCGGGTGGCCAGATGGTGGTGCGCGAACTGAGGCTCAACCCGCACCTGGGTGAAACGGCGATCGGCTTCGTCGACGACAACAGGGACATGCGGGGCATGCGAATCCAGGGGATCTCGGTGCTCGGCACCACCGACGAGATCGAGACGATCCTCGACGAGACCGAACCGGACGAGGTGATGATCGCGATCCCCTCCGCGCCCGGGGTGTTGCGGGCAAGGGTCGTCGCGGCCTGTCGTGAGCGTCAGATCCCGGTCCGCACCCTGCCTACCGTTTTCGAGTTGCTGCGGGGCGGCGTCCAGCTCAGCCAGCAGCTCCGCGAGGTCCAGGTCGAGGACGTGCTCGGCCGCGATCCGGTGACCATGGAACTAGCCCGGGTTGGTGCCTACCTCGAGGACCAGGTTGTGATGGTCACCGGAGCCGGAGGGTCGATCGGCAAGGAGCTTTGCCGCCAGATCGGCCTGGTCGGTCCGAAGCTCCTGGTGATGCTCGACCATGCCGAGGACAACCTCTTCCAGATCGAGCGGGAGATGGTCGCGGAGCGTCACTTCAGCCGGGTCGAGGCGGTACTGGCCGACTGCAAGGAAACCGAGCGGATCTTCGAGGTCATGCAGCGCTTCAAGCCGAACATCGTCTTCCACGCCGCCGCCTACAAGCACGTGCCGCTGATGGAGTCGAACCCGCTCGAGGCGGTCCGCAACAACTCCTTCGCGACCCGCATCACCGCGGACTGCGCTGCCGCAGCCGGCGCCGAACGGTTCGTGCTGATCTCCACCGACAAGGCGGTCAATCCGCAGACGGTCATGGGTGCCTCGAAGGCGATGGCCGAATGGGCGGTGGCTGCCGCCGACGCCCGGCACCCGAACACGCGCTTCGTCTCGGTTCGCTTCGGCAACGTGCTGGGATCTTCCGGCAGTGTGGTGCCGATCTTCAAACGTCAGATCGAACAGGGCGGACCGGTCACCGTGACCCACCCCGAGATGACCCGTTTCTTCATGACGATCCCCGAAGCGGTCCAGCTGGTCATCCGGGCCGGCGACACCGGGGTCAGCCGGGGAGACGTCTTCGTGCTCGACATGGGCGAGCCGGTCAAGATCACCGATCTGGCCGAGAACATGATCAAGCTGGCCGGCCGGGAGCCGGAAAAGGACATCGCGATCGAGTTCACCGGACCTAGGCCGGGAGAGAAGCTTCACGAGGAACTTTTCGGAGTCGAAGAACGTCCGCAGTCGACCGCGTCGAAGCGGATCATGCGGGCGGTCCGGGACGAGCCGGTCGATCCCGACTGGATCATCGAGACCCTCGATCGTCTCGAGGCGATGGTCCAGACCGGCGACGAAGCGAACCTCGCCGAGACGGTCGTCGAACTGGCCTCCAACCCCGGCGGTGATCCCGCCCGGGTCACCTGAGGCGCATTCATCCGTCATTCCTAACTAACATGCCCCGGTCAGCGTTTCCGGGGCGAGGGTTCACCCGCACCGGTACAGGCGCCAGAAAAGGAACAGTGGAGATCAGTTGACCGACGTTATCCAGACAGTAGGCGCGTACGCCGGCCTCGTCGCCCTGCTTGCCCTGGGCGTGCTGTCGTTCCTCGTCTTTTCCCAGGCCCGTGACATCCGCCGTCTGCGTGACTGGGCCGGCGGTGCCCCCGAGCGTGACGCCGAGGTCCGTGAAGTCAGCGAGATCGTCGCCGAGGAGCGCTCGGCCGAGCTCAAGGTTCTGGCCGACCGGGAAGAGCGTCGGCTGGAGCGGGCCGGACTGGTCGAGCCTTCCTACTGGGACCGGCTCGGGAAGAGCGGCCGGATCATCGCGATCGTCGCCGCAGTACTGGTACTCGGCGCGGCCGCGGCCTGGGCCGCATCGAGCCTGCTCGGTTCTGACAGCGACCAGGCGGGCAATCAGAACCGTCAGGGCCAGGCCGCACGACAGGCCCAGAACACCCAGCCGGCCGACATCCTGGTCGGGGTCCTCAACGGAACCGGCGGCACCGAGGCCGGCCTCGCAAGCGAGTACGCGAACGCGCTCGAGCAGGATGGCTACGACATCGGTGTGGTCACCAACGCAACCGACACCGTCACGGAGAGCATCGTGATGTTCTCGACCGGTCACCAGGCCGATGCCCGCAAGGTAGGCAAGGCGGTCGGCATCGACAACACCGGGCCGATGGAACCGGATGTCGAGGATCTTTCCTCCGGTGCCGAAGTGACCGTGGTGATCGGCACCGATCACGGCCCCCTGCCCGGGGAGTAGATGAAAAGCCCCGCCGGCTCCCGTCGCCTGGGCTGGCTGGCGCCACTCACGATCGGCCTGCTCCTGGTCGCGACCGTGGCCGCCTTCGGCTGGTCGCAGCGTCTGAAGCGGGAGCCGCTGGTCATCGACCGGGTGGAGTACATCGCTCTCGGCCTGACAGCCAACGGCGAGTCGCCGACCGTGTTCAGCCCGAATGGAGACTGCAAGCGGGACCGGATGTCGATCAACTTCAGGACGACCAGGTCTGACACCGCCGACGTCGAGATCATTGGCCTTGGCGGCCGGGTGGTCCGTACGCTCGCCCGTGAACGTTTCTTCAAGCGGTACCGCGAGCACACCCTGATATGGGACGGCCGCAAGGATGACGGTTCGGTTCCGTTCACCAGCAAGTACCGGGTCCGGGTGACCATGCATGGCGAAGACCGGGTGCTCTACCTGCCGGGCTTCATCCGCCTGCACAAGTACAAGCCCCGCGGACCCTCCGGCTGCCCCGAACAGCAGGCGCAGAAGGGAGCGCAGGCAGGGTGATCGCCGCCCTCGTCTCCATCGTCGCGGCCTGTGCGGTTGCGGTAGCGATCCTCGACCGGCCGTCGATGCGTCGCTCCCTCGCCATGACCCTGGCCGCCGTCCTGGTTCCGGTGCTGATCGCTGGTGACCAGTGGGACTCGGGTCCGATCACCGAACTGCGCAACTCGCCGGGCCTGCTCGCGGTGGCGGTCGTTCTCGGGTTCGGCCTGGTCGGCCTGCTCGCCTGGGTGATCGACCGGTGGCCGGTGATCTTTCCGGTGCTTGTCCTGGTCGCCCTGCCATTTCGTATCCCGCTGAACGTCGGTGGCGAGGATGCCAACCTGCTCGTCCCCCTCTACCTGGTCATGGGCGGCGGCGTGCTCGCCTCCCTGATCCGGGCCCGCCGCGGCGACCTGCTCCCGAACACACCGACCGTGCTGCCAACCGGTCTGGCCCGATGGATGAAACCGCTGCTGGCGGCGTCGGTGATCCTCTACGCGCTCGGCCTGCTCTACTCGGATGACCGCTCGACCGGCCTTCAGAACCTCTGCTTCTTCCTGATCCCGTTCGGAGTGATCTTTGCCCTGATGGCCGAGGTGGAGTGGACCCGGAAGCGCCTGCAGATCCTGCTCGGCGTAGTGGTCGGGCTGGCCCTCGTCTGTGCCTTCGTCGGTTTCGTCGAGTACGCGACCCGGGATCTGCTCTGGAACCAGGTGGTGATCCGCTCGAACGACTTCCATGTCTATTTCCGGGTTAACTCCCTGTTCTGGGATCCCAACGTCTACGGCCGCTACCTCGCCCTGGCGATCACCATGGTCGCGGCGGCCCTGCTCTGGGCCAGGCCCAACCGGAATTCGGTGATCCTCGCGGTGGTGGCCGGGGTGCTCTGGCTGGCCCTGATGACCACCTACTCGCAGTCGAGCTTCATCGCCCTGATCGCCGGACTGGTCACCCTGGTCGCCCTGCGCTGGAGCTTCAAATGGGTCGCTGCCGGACTGGCCGCGACGTTCGTCGCGGTGATCCTTTTCGGCACCTTCGCCGGCGGGCTGGTCAAGCTGGACCTGGGGGCGATCAACAAGCAGACGAGTGGCCGGGCGAACCTGGTCTCCGGGGGCCTCGACCTGTTCGAGTCCCGTCCGGTTTACGGGTACGGCCCCGGATCGTTCTCGTTCGCATTCAAACGCGAAGTCGCGGGACCGAATGCGCCGGTGACCGAATCGCACACCGAGCCGATCACGGTTGGAGCCGAGCAGGGACTGATCGGACTGGCCGTTTACGTGGCGCTGATCCTCAGCATCTTCGCGGCCCTGATGGCCGGATTCCGAAAGGTGATGCCGGGACTGGGTGCCGCGTCGAGGTCCTACGACCCGGACCGGGGGCCCCCGGCGGCCCGCGCGGCGATGCTGGCTGCCTTTGTCGCCGTTCTGGTCCACACGATCACGTATGCGGGATTTCTCGACGACCCGGTCACCTGGGTCCTGATCGCGATCGGCTATAGCCTCGCCTTCCCATGTCGGGCTACCTCCGCCGCCTAGCGACAACCGGGGCCGCCTACACGGCGGCCAGCATCATCTCGAAGCTGATCGCGGTGGCCCTGCTGCCGCTTTACACGCGGTACCTCTCACCTGCCGATTACGGTGCCGCAGAGGTGATGTTCTCGGCGGTGGTGGCCGTCTCGATCGTGATCCGCCTGGGTGTAGTCGAGGCACTGCTCCGCTTCTACTACAAGCAGGGCGAAGAGCCGGACGAGGTCGTAGCGACCTCCTTCGCGACTCTCTTCTGGGCCGGGCTGATCTCGGTGGCGGTGCTGCTTCCCTTCGCCGGACCGATCTCCGAGCTTCTCCTCGGCGAGTCCGCCACCAACCTGGCCCTGATCTCGATCGGTGGCCTTTTCGTGCTGACCCTTTCCGAATACCTGCTCACGATCTTCCGTCTCGACGAGCGGGCCCGGGCCTTCTTCACGGTGACAATGCTCTCCGTCCTCCTGACCATCCCGGTGACGGTTGTGCTCGTCGTGCCGATGGACCTCGGGGCAGAAGGGCTCCTGCTCGGCAGCTACGGCACCGGCCTGGTGATCGTGCTGGGACTGATCTTCTACCACCGCCACCGGCTCGCACTCGTCCCGGAGCGACCGCTGCTTCGCCGCATGATGCACTTCGGCCTGCCGACCATGCCGGCCGAGCTCTCGCTCTACTCGCTCAGCTTCATCGACCGCATCCTGATCGCCAGGACTCTCGGCCTGGCCGAGGCCGGCCTCTACTCGATCGCGGTCAAGATGTCCCAGGGGATCGCGGTGCTGGTCCGCGGCTTCCAGCTCGCCTTCCCGCCGCTCGCCTACTCGATCCAGGATGACGACGAGGCCCGCCACGCCTACTCGGCGGTGGTCACCTGGTTCGTGACCGTGATGGCCTTCGTGGTCAGCTTCCTTTGGCTGATCGCACCGTGGATCGTCGGGCTGCTGGCCGCCCCGGAGTTCGCCGACGCGGCCGACGCGGTGGGACCGGTCTCGGCCGGCGCCGCCCTCTACGCCCTCTACATGGTGCTGCTCGTCGTGCTCGGCCGGACCGGCCAGACCAAGTACAACCTGCCGGCCACAGGCGCCGGCCTGGTCGTGAACATCGGGCTCAACCTCATCCTGCTGCCGGTCATGGGAATCGTCGGGGCCGGGGTCGCACTGGTCGCCTCCTACCTTGTCGTCGTGGTCCTGATGTACCTCTTCACCCAGCGGCTCTTTCCCGTTCCGTACGAGTGGCTTCGCCTCGTCAAGGTGCTGCTTGCCAGCGCTGCCCTGATCGCGGTCGGCGAGGTCTTCGTTCCCGGTGACGGCCTCGCCTGGCTGGCGGTCCGGCTGCTGCTGGTCGCGGCCCTGCCCTTCGTCCTGCTGGTCACTGGTTTCTTCACTCCGGAGGAGCGCCGCTGGCTCTTGCTCCTGACCCAGCCTGCGGTGCTGAAGGAGAAGATCCTCGAGGCCCGCCGGATCGGCAAGGCCGCCGGAGAGGCCGAAGGACCGGAGGCCGAGGGCCGGCCCGGGCGCCGTGGCCTGCCGGAAGCGGTCGAGGTCGAACAGTGGGACGAGGACCTGCGCCGCTGACCCAGATCGCCCCTTCGAAAGCAGACTTGTGCGTCCTTTCAGCGCACAACTCTGCTCTGGAGACCTGATCAGGTGGTGGCGCGGTCGGCGAGGCTTTCTCCCCGGTAGGGAAAGAGCGCCTGCCTGGCGTGGGCGGCATAGACCCTCGTCGGCGCCTGCGGCATGAAGACCGAGGCGATCGTCCTCAGGCCGTAGGCCCATGCGGTAAGCACCCGCACCGTCAGCGCGGCGAGGCGGCCATGGTGCTTCCGCATGTACAGGTCACGATTGCGATGGAACTCGACGATGCGGGGCAGGCCTGACGAAAGGTCGGTCGAGAGCTGGTTGTGATGGATGGCCTCGGCGGACGGTACGTACAGCGTGTGCCAGCCGGAGTCGGCAAGGCGCTTGCAGAAGTCGCATTCGTCGTAGTAGACGAAGAACTGCGGATCGAGACCGCCGATCTCGCGGGCAGCTTCGGACCTGACCATCAGGGCCGAAGACTGGGCCCAGTCAACCTGGCGCGTGAGATCCCCATGGCTCTGGACAGTCAGTCGCGAATGCAGAAAGAGCGCTCCGACCAGGGCGGTCCCGACACCCGGGAACTTCCATGCGCAGGCGTAGGGGTTGCCGTCTCCGTCGAACAGCTGGGCCCCGGCGGCCCCGGCGCGCGGTTCCGCGTCCATCGCCTGCACCAGCGCGGCGACCGAACCCGCCCTCAGCTCGGAATCCTCGTTCAGCAGCAGGCAGTAGCGCCCCCGGGCCCGCTCCAGCAGGAGAGTGTCATTCGCCGCCTTGCCCTGCTTCTCCTCCAGGGCGATCACCTCCGCCTCGGGGAAGTTCTCGCGAACGGAATCGACCGAGCCGTCGCTGGAAGCGTTGTCGAGAACGAGCACCTCCCGGCTCAGCGAGCGGGGGTGATGGCTGTCGATCGCCTTCAGGCAGGCCATCAGGTAGTCCCGGCCGTCGTTGTTGACCACGCAATAGCTCAGGTCTACATCCGCGCCAACGCTTGCAGGGTTTTCGGTCGGGGAGGGGGAGTTCACGCCCGCCCACGATAATCCCGATCGTGAACGTCAAGCTGATCGACCCTTCGGCATTCACCCCGCCGTACGACCGGTCGCTGGCGGCTGCGTTGGCCCGGGCCGGGGCCGACGTCGAGCTGATCACCTCCGAATTCACCTACGGACCGGTGCCGGAACCGGAGGGCTACGAAGTCAGTCTTGACTTCTATCGCCGCATTTCACCGCGGGCAAGAAGGCTTGGCAAGGCCCTCTCGCAGGTCCCGGAGATGCGCCGTCTGAAGCACAAGCTGGACTCCGCCTCCGGGCCGACGGTCACCCACTACCAGTGGCTGACCATGCCCGGCCTGGACCGGAGGCTGATCTCGGAGCGCCGGCCCCGGGTCATGACCGCCCACTACATCCTGCCCCCGGAACCTGGGCGACGGCAGGTCAGCGCGGCGAGAAAGCTCTTTGGCTCGATGGACGCCGTGATCGCCCATTCCGGACGCGGGGCCGACCGGCTGACCGGCGAGGTAGGCCTGCCGGCTGAACGGGTCCGGGTGATCCCGCACGGGGCCTTCGACTACCTGACCCGCCTGCCGGAAGAGAAGCCGCTGCCGGCCGAGCTGGCTGAACCGGGCCCGGCCGGGACCGCCAGCGCGGCCCTGGCCAGCGATCCCGCGGAGGCCGCCCGCCCGCCTGTTGTTCTCTTCTTCGGACTGCTCCGCCCCTACAAGGGGATCGACGTCCTGATCCGTGCCGCCGAGCAGCTGGCCACTCCGACCGGCGAGGTCGCGCCCGAGCTCTGGATCGTCGGCAACCCCCGTATGGACCTGACCGGGCTGATGGAGCAGACCGCCCGGCTGCGGCTCGAGGTTCGCTGGCTCCCCCGCTTCATCGAAGACGACGAGATCCCCGCGATCATGCGTCGGGCAGACGTCCTGGTGCTGCCGTATCTCGACGGCGAGCAGTCCGGGGTCCTCTACACGGGTATCGCCTTCGGCAAGGCGATGGTGGTCTCCGACGTCGGTGGAATCGGGGAGGTCGCCCGCGAGCACGGGGTTGCCAGCCTGGTCCAGCCCGGTGATGCGGAAGCACTCGGCGAGGAGCTTTCCCGGCTGGTCATCGGCCCCGAGGCAGCCACCGGGCGCGCACGGCTCGAGGCCAGCTGCCGGGCGGCCGCGGCCGGTCCCTTCGCCTGGGATGCAGTAGCCCGTGACACGCTCGGGCTTTACCGGGAGTTGTTGCCATGATCGTCATCTACATCCTCTTCTGGCTCAGTGCCGCGCTTCTCTTCTTCACCCACATCGGCTATCCGGTCACGCTCTGGCTGCTGGAGTTCATCGGCCTCGGCGGGCGTGCCGGCAAGGTTCGCGGCAGGAAGCTGAGCGAGATCCCGCCCCCGATCGACCCGGACACCGAGGAGGAGATCCTGCCGACCGTCTCCCTGGTCATCGCTGCCTACAACGAGGAGGTGGTGATCGAGGCGAAGGTGAAGAACGCCCTCGAACTCGAGTACCCGCGCGAGCTTCTTCAGGTGATCGTCGCTTCCGACGGCTCCTCCGATCGCACCGTTGAGATCGCCAGGGAGGCGGGAGCCGACCTCGTGCTCGACCTTCCCCGGGGCGGCAAGATTTCCGCGCAGAACGCCGCGGCCGCGGCGGCGACCGGGAGCCTGCTCGCCTTCTCCGATGCCAATTCTCTCTGGGAGCCGGCGGCGCTGGCTGAGCTGATCGAACCGTTTCGTGACGAGCGGGTCGGGTATGTCTGCGGTCAGGTCCGGTTCGTCGGCCCGGACGGAGGCAACCTCGAAGGGGCCTACTGGCGGTACGAGATGCGGGTCCGTGAGATGGAATCCGAACTGGCCGGAGTCACGGCCGGCAACGGCGCGATCTACGCGGTCCGGGCCGACGCCTACATCCCCCTGGAAAACTCGGGAAGCCACGACCTCTCCTTCCCGTTCGCGCTGGCGAAGAAGGGGCTCGCTTCCCTGTACCGGCCTCGCGCCCGGGCGAGCGAGAAGCTCGTCCCTTCGCTCGAGGGCGAGCTGGCCCGCAAGCGCCGCATGATGATCGGACTCTGGGACATCGTGATCGGCGAAGGCATGCTCGACCCTCGCGGCTACTCGCCGCTCTACGCGTTCGAACTCCTCTCCCACCGGCTGCTCCGCTACCTCAGCCCGATACTTCACCTGATCCTCTTCCTCACCAACCTCGTCCTGCTGGGCGAGGGCTGGTTCTACGGTCTGACCATGCTTCTCCAGGTGCTGCTGCTGGCCGGCGCCCTGCTGGGGAGGTGGCTGCCAATCCTGCCGTTCCGCATCGCCCGCTACTACGTCCAGGTGACCCTTTCGATCGCGCTCGGACTCTGGGACCGCTGGCGACAGGGTCCCCCTGGAGCCTGGGAAAAGGCGGAGGGCACCAGGTGAGCCGGGGTCTCGAGAAGCTGATCACCGCCGTGATGCTCGCCCTCTCCGCGCCGCTGCTCGTGGCCTGCGCGATCCTGATCCGGCTCGAGGGCGGTGGCTCTGCCATCTATCGTCAGGTCCGGGTCGGCAAGCACGGTAACGAGTTCGAGATGCTCAAGCTGCGGACGATGGTTCCGGGGTCCGATCCCATCGGTGTCGGAACGGTCGTGGGCCGGGATGATCCGCGGGTCACCCGGGTCGGCCGCTGGCTTCGCCGCACCTCCCTGGACGAGGTACCCAACCTGATCAACGTCTGGCGGGGCGAGATGGCCCTGGTCGGTCCGCGCCCGACGATTCCGGCCCAGGTGGCCGACTACACGCCGAGGCAACACCGTCGCCACGAAGTCCGTCCGGGCATCACGGGCTGGGCGCAGGTTCAGGGCCGGGCCGGCATCCCCTGGGACGAGCGGATCGAGCTGGACATCGAGTACGTCGACAACCGTTCCCTCCGCATGGACCTGGAGATACTCCTCCGTACGGTCTGGCTGGCTGCCACCGGTCAGGGCCTCGCCCCGGACTGATCCAGGCCAGGACCCATCGAGATCCACTTTGTTGGCGATAATGACCAACTTTCCGGATCTCACTGATGGCAAATGGGAATCATCTAGGCTTTCCGGATGCGCATTGGCGACATCATCAGCGCGAAACGCCCCGTGTTTTCGGTCGAGTTCTTCCCTCCGAAGACCGTTGACGGCCGCGCTCAGCTCTTTGACACCGCCCGTCAGCTGGCCGAGCTCGATCTTGACTTCGTCTCCGTCACCTATGGCGCCGGGGGATCCAACCGCGAGGGGACGGTTGACATCACAACCACCCTGAAGGAGCAACTCGGCCTCGAGGTGATGGCTCACCTCAGCTGTGTAGGAGAGACGGCCGAACGAATCGATTCCACCCTGCAACGTCTCAGCGAGGCCGGCATCGAGAACATCCTCGCTCTGCGCGGTGACCCGCCGCAGGGGCAGACGGACTTCGTCCAGCCGGAGGGCGGTTTCGGCAGCGCCGCCGAACTCACCCGCCACATCACCGGCAAGTTCGACTTCTCGGTCGGTGGTGCATGCTTTCCCGAGGTACACCCGGAAGCGCCGGACCTGGACACCGACCTCGACTACCTGAAGACCAAGGTGGAAGCGGGAGCCGAGTTCCTGATCACGCAGCTTTTCTTCGACAACAGGGTCTATTTCGATTTCGTCGACGCGGCCCGGGCCAAGGGGATCGATGTGCCGATCATCCCGGGGATCATCCCGGTCACCGGTTACGCCCACACCAGGCGAATCTGCGCCCGCTGTGACGCCACCATCCCGGTCGGATTGGAGTCAGCGCTGATTGAAGCCGATGGTGACCCGGAGGCAGAGTTCAACCTGGGGGTCGCCTACGCAGCGCAACAGTGTGCGGAACTCCTCGCGGCAGGCGCTCCCGGCATCCAGTTCTTCGCTCTCAACAAGGCCCCTGCGACCCGTGCGGTGCTCGGAGCCCTGCGCGCCGCCCAGCCCTGGCGCGGCGCGCGCGGCCAGGCCGACTTCGGTCAGGCCCGGTAGGGGGGAAAGAAACCGGGGACGCGGCTGTCCCCGAGACGGGCCGCGAGTTCCTCGCTGGCTTCCTCGTCGCAGACGATCTCGGAGGTGAACCACTGCTCCTCCAGATTGGCGAAGCCGCGTTTGAACTCCTCCAGCGCGTCACCAGGTGCGAGCCCGCCGCCGAAGTTGACCGCCAGTTCACGCTCCGCACCGAAGTCGATCATCGCCTCGACCACGTTCTTCATCGGGGCACCCTTCAGGTGGGCGTCGGCGGTCCCGGAGAGGTAGTAGTGGAGCAGGCCGTCGCTCAGGGCCGCGATCGAAGCGGCAGCGGCCTCGCCCCCAGGAGCGCGAAGGATGAAGAGCCAGGTGCCTTCCGCGGAGAGGATCAGTTCGAAATACGCCTCGCTGAAGAAGTACCGCCCGGCGGCCCGTGTTCTCCGCATCGTCTCCGTGTACGCGGTGAAGAAATCGGCCCGCTGTGCGGGAGTCGTCTCCGGTCCGGGCGTGATCTCGACCGAGCAGCCTCGCTTGAGGTTCTTGCGGATCTGCTGCCGGTCGGAGGCCCGGCTCTTCCGCGGAAGCGACGGGTCCGAGAGCAGGCAGACGTTGCGGGGTGTCGCACCGGCCAGCGGCGGGAGGCCGGTGACCGGTGGCCCGCCCTCCAGCGAGTGGCGCAGGAAGATGCTGACCAGGCCGGTCGGGGTGAAGTCGATCGAGCCGGGATCGATCGGAAAGGCGAGCCGCAGCCGCGGTCCGTCGGAGATCGCCATCCCGGGGTACCCGTAGGGAGAAGTTGCGTCGAGCCGGTCCGTGCCGGGAATCTCCCGAACCACGAGCGGGGCCGAGGCGACCATCTCGGTCAGGCCAGAGGTTTCGTGAACGAGCAGCGAGTGCGTGGTGCCCTCGGCCTCGAGGAACTCGGCCGAGCGGAGGAAATGAGGGCCGCTGGCTGCCCGACCACCGTCATCGACGAGTTCGGCGACAAAGGTCAATCGATGCCCCGTCTGCCGCTCACCACTGCTCGACGGCGGCGAAGAACTGTTCCGGGGTGGCCCCCCAGATCTCGCAGTCGAGAAGCGTCCCGTCGGGCCGGCGAATGTGGCCGGGCATGTTTCCCTCATAGGTCCAGCCCTGGGCGGCCACGACTTTCTTTGCCGCCTCGTTGAAGGCGGGAATGCGGCCGTAGATGCGGTGCGCACCGAACTCCTCGAAGGCCCTGGTCACGGTCAGCCGTTCGGCCCAGCGGCCGACGCCCTTGCCCCTGACCTCATCGCCGATCAGGCAGCCCAGTTCCGGCGCGGTCTGTCGAAACAGTCCGTAGAGAGCGGTGAAGCCGACCGGCTGTTCGATGCCGGGCACGACGATCGCGTACTTGCGGTCCTCGCCCTCCTGTTTCATTGCCGCCCGGGTCCAGCCCTCGGCGTTCTCCAACTCGAAGGTCTCGCGCTGCTCCATCAGCGTCTTCGTCGCTTCCCTGTTGTTGAACCAGCGGTGGACCGCTTCCGCATCCTCCATGCGAAAGTCGCGGATCGAGCAAGGAGCCTCCTGGGTCATGCGGGCAGTTTATGCGGCGCTCAACAGCGGTGAAACTGAAACCGCGGCATCACGCCACAGATTCAGTTTCACCGCTTGCCGGCTTTGGCCCTGGTTTCGAATATGTCGTTGATCTGCTCGAGACTTCGCCCCTTGGTTTCGGGCACGAACTTCCAGCAGAACCAGAGGGTGACCAGGCCGATCGCTCCGTAGAACCAGAAGGCACCGGTCTGAGAGAGCAGGTCGATCAGGGGCAGGAAGGTAAGCGAAACGAGGAAGTTGAAGAACCAGTTGGTCATGGTGCCGGCCGAAGCCGCTTTGCTTCGCACCGACAGCGGGTAGATCTCGGCGTTGAGCAGCCAGAAGATCGGCCCGAGCGAGATCGCGAAGGATGAGACGAAGAGCATCAGGCTGCCGATCGCCATGACCGTGGCCCAGGTCTTGTCGGCTCCGACGAGGAAGGCGAGGCCGAGCAGAAACAGCGAAAACGAGATGCCGGAGACGCCGATGAAGAGCAGTTCGCGACGGCCCCGGCTGTCGAGCAGGCGCAGCGCGACGACGGTCATGATCACGTTGATCACACCGACCCCGAGCGAGGCGAGAATCGAGGAAAAGTCGGAGTCGATCCCGGTCTCCTGGATGATCGTCGGGGCGTAGTAGATGACCGTGTTGATGCCGGTGATCTGCTGCAGGATCGCCAGGCCGATGCCGACCAGGAGGGCCGCCTTGACCGCCGGGGCGAGCAGGTCCTTCCACGACCCTTCGTGGATGTCCATGCTGGTCTGGATCTCCTTGATCTCCAGCTCGATCGCGTCGGGCCCTTCTGTGCGAACCCGCTGCAGGGCAGCGCGGGCGTCGTCCTCGCGGCCGACCATCAGCAGCCAGCGGGGGCTCGAGGGCAGCCTGACGATGCCGATTACCAGAGCGATCGCGGGGACCGCGCCGAGTCCCAGCATCCAGCGCCAGCCCTCGTTGGCGTCGGCGAATGCGAGGCCGACAAGGTAGGCGACGAGGATGCCCACGGTGACGGCGAGCTGGAAGAAGGTGACGAGCCGGCCGCGTATGTCCGGCGGGGCAATCTCGCTGATGTAGACCGGTGCGACTGCAGAGGCGACACCGATTGCGACACCGATCACGACGCGGGAAAGAACGAGGATGAGGGTGTCCGGCGAGATCGCCGAGACGATCGCGCCGATGATGAAGATGATTCCCGCGGTGAGGATGAGCGACCGCCGGCCGTACTTGTCCGAGGAACTGGAAGCGATCCATGCGCCGAGGACCGCACCGATCGGGACGGCGCCCACGACGAGACCGGATGCGAAGGAGCCAAGACCGAAATCAGGAGTGATCTGCAGCAACGCCCCGGCGATGACACCGGTGTCGTAACCAAACAGCAGTCCGGCGAGACCCGCGGTCGCAGCGGTGATGATTACGTTGCGGTAGGCGTGTGCGTTCGCATCTCCGCTCATTTGAACCTCCCCCTCGGAAGTGGCATTGCCGGTAATTATGTGTGAGTGGACGGACAGGACGCAACCCGGCCGGGCGGACCGGTGAGACTGAACTCAAGGGCGGCCCGCAGGATCGCCCTGGCCGCACAGGGTTTCGGACGGCAGCGGCCCCTGCCTCGCGTCACGATGCGGCAGGTTCAGGGCGTGATCGACCGGGTCGGCCTGCTCCAGATCGACTCCGTCAACGTGCTCGCCAGGGCTCACCTCCTGCCCCTTTTTTCGCGCCTCGGTCCGTATGACGTCGGTCTGCTGGAACGGGCCAGTTCCAAACGGCCCCGAAGACTGGTCGAGTACTGGGCCCACGAGGCATCGTTCGTGCCGCCCGAGACCCACCGCCTGCTCCGCTGGCGGATGGAGCGAGCCGACCAGGATGCCTGGCGGACGGTCCGGGCTGCCGCCGACCAGACCGAGCTGCTCGAGGACGTGATGAAGGAGGTCGAGCGCTCGGGGCCGTTGACCGCGGGAGAGGTGGCGGCAGCGGTCGACCCGGATCACATCCCGGACAAGGGAAACTGGGGCTGGAACTGGCCACCTGTAAAGAGCGCGCTCGAGTACCTGTTCTGGTCGGGGCGGCTCACGGCCGCCGGCCGTACCTCCCAGTTCGAGCGACTCTACGACCTGCCGGGACGCGTCCTTCCGCCCGAGGTCCACGGAGCCGACACGCCGGACGAGGCGGAGGCGATCGCCGGTCTGATCGAGATCTCCGCCCGTGCCCACGGCGTCGGCACGGCGAAGTGCCTGCGGGATTACTTCCGCCTGCCGGCGAAGGAGGCGAACGCTGCGATCGAGCGACTGGCCGCGGAAGGCAGGCTGCTGCCGGCGCAGGTCGACGGATTCTCCGGACCGGCCTGGCTTCACCCGGAGGTCCGCCGACCCCGCAGGATCGAGACGCGGGCTCTGCTCGCCCCCTTCGACCCGCTTATCTTCGAACGCCGCCGGCTCGAGGAACTGTTCGGTTTTCACTACCGGATCGAGATCTACACGCCGAAGATCAAGCGTCGCCACGGCTACTACGTTCTGCCGTTCCTCCTGAACGAGGACATCGTCGGCAGGGTGGACCTGAAGTCCGACCGCGAGGGCTCGACCCTGCTCGTCCAGGCCGCCTGGGTCGAACCGTACGCACCGCCCGACACCGCCGACGAACTGGCCGCGGAACTGAAGCTGATGGCGGACTGGCTCGGGCTGGAGGAAGTGGAAGTGAAGCCGGAGGGCGACCTGGCCCCGGATCTCGCGAGGGCCCTTTGAGCGATCTCTTCCACCCGGACTCAGACCCCGGCAGCAGGCCCGGGAGGTACGCCCCCAGTCCGCCCGGCCGGCTCCACCTCGGCAACCTTCGCACCGCACTGCTTGCCTGGCAGACGGCCCGGGATCGTGGGGCTCCGTTCCTGATGAGGGTCGAGGACGTTGATTCCGGCCGCTCCCGCGACGAGTGGATCGAAGTGCAGCTCGAAGAGCTGCGGCTGATCGGGGTCGATTGGGATGGGGAACCGGTTCGCCAGTCCGGGCGGCATGCCCTCTACGCCGAAGCCCTTGAACAGCTCGATGCGGCCGGGCTGCTGTACGAATGTTTCTGCACGCGGGCCGAGATCCGCGAGGCGGCCTCCGCACCTCACGGCGAGCTCCCGGAGGGTGCCTACCCTGGCACCTGCCGTGATCTCACCGAAGCCGAAAAGGCCCAGCGCCGCGCCGCCGGCCGGCCACCGGCGCTTCGGGTCCGGGCGGGCGGCTTCCGGGTCGGGTTCGCCGATCACCTTCGTGGCCGGACCGAACGGACTCTCGATGATTTCGTGGTCCGCCGCAACGACGGTGATTTCGCCTACAACCTGGCCGTCACGGTCGATGATGCGGACCAGGGCGTCGGCGAAGTCGTGCGGGGTGCCGACCTGCTGGACACCACCCCCCGGCAGCTCTGGCTGTACCAAGAGCTGGGCCTGACTGCGCCGGCCCGGTTCAGCCACGTGCCCCTGATGCTCGGCCCCGATGGCGAGCGCCTGGCCAAGCGTCACGGTGCGATCACGCTTGAGGAGAGGATGGAGGCCGGAGCCACGGCAGAAGAGATCCGTCGCGAGCTCCTCGCGTCGCTCTGATAGTCCTTTCGTCATGAGCACGAGGGTCTCGCCCACCGACGCACGCTTCACCGAGGCTGGACTCGACGCCGGAATGTACGAGTCCTGGTACCTGCGGCTGGTCTCGCCGGATCAGGGCCTGGCGCTCTGGATCCGCTACACGATCGACAAGTCCCCCGGCCAGGAAGCGACCGGGACAACCTGGTTCACACTCTTCGACGATGGTGCGGAACGTCCCGTCGCCCGTAGACGGGACGGGCAGCCCGCCGATGCTTCATCGGGGGACTGGGTGCGCATCGGGGATTCGACACTTGGCCCATCCGGCGCCCGCGGCAGCTGTTTCGAGGCCGCCTGGGATCTCCGGTTCACCCCTCTCGCGCCGATCCTTTTTCATCTGCCGCGTCCGAGGTTCTATGAGCTGAGACTTCCGAAGACGAAGCCGATCTCCCCGATCCCGCTCGGTGTCTTCTCGGGCCGGTTCAGCTTCGGTGATCGCGAAATCCTCGTCGACGACTGGCATGGCATGGTCGGCCACAACTGGGGCACCGAACACGCCGAACGCTGGATCTGGCTGCATGGTTGCGACTTCGAGGAAGACCCGGACGCCTGGATCGATGTGGCGATGGGGCGGATCCGGGTTGCCGGCCAGCTGCTTCCCTGGGTCGCGAACGGGGCGATATGCAGCGGCGGTGAGATCAGGCGGATCGGCGGGGTGTTTGCGCAGGGAGTGGACGTGAGCGAGTCGGCGCTCCGGCTCGAAGCCGGGTTGCCGGTCGCCGGCAAGGGATATCTCGACCTGGAAATCGAGTCGCCACCGAACCTGACGGTCTGCTGGCAGTACGGTGACCCGGCCGACCCGGAGGGCGAGTGCCATGAGGTGGCCAACTGCTCGGCCGCCCGCATGGTCGCCCGCCTCACCATGCCCGGAAGCCACGGAAAGAGCAGTCTCACCACCTCCCGGGGGGCCGCGTACGAGCTCGGCATGACCGAGACCGACCACGGGATTCCGATCGCTGGCGGCCTTCCTCCGGAGCAGTCCGCTCCGCAGCCGGACCAGCCTTCCACCTGAATGGGAAAGAAGAAGAAAGCCGGCCGGGTGAGCGCTGGCCTGATTCTCTACCGCCGGGGTCCTGATGGTCTCGAGGTCCTGATCGCCCACATGGGCGGGCCCCTCTGGGCGAAGAAGGAGCGGGGATGGTCGATCCCCAAGGGTGAGATCGACCCCGGTGAGGAACCGCTCGAGACAGCCCGCCGGGAGTTTCTCGAGGAAGTCGGGATCGAACCGCCGGCCGGCGCTCCCATTCATCTCGGCGAGATCACCCAGAGATCGGGCAAGCGGGTGCTGGCCTGGGCGATCGAGGGGGACATCAATCCGGGCGATCAGCGAAGCGTCACCTGCGAGATCGAGTGGCCCCCTCGGTCGGGAAATCGGATCGAGATCCCGGAAGTCGACCGGGTCGAGTGGGTCTCACCCGGGACCGCGAAGAACCTGGTCATCGAAGGGCAGATCCCCCTGTTCGAGCGGCTGGAGAAGTTGTTCGGGCCCGAAGGCCGGGGCTAGACTCCGGTCATGGGAGAGGTGCGGGGGTGATCCATCGGCTGGGGGGTGGCAGTGTTCGTCCTGATCGCGCTCTGGCTGCTCCCTGCCGCGCCTGTCCGTGCGGCCGAGTTTCACGTGGACTGTTCAGCGGAGACCGGGGGAGATGGATCCTTCGACCAACCATTCAACTCTCTTGGCAGCGGCTTCGAGCTGGATAGCGGAGACCGCCTGCTCATTCGCCGCGGGACCACCTGCAGCGGTGTCCTCAAGGTCACCGGCGGCGGGTCCGAAGGGAGTCCGGCAGAGGTCACGGGCTACGGACCGGGCGGACTTCCGCGCATCGTCGGGACCGGCCAGGATGCCGTTCTGATCGACGATGCCTCCCATCTGGCCGTCAGGAACCTCGACATCTCCAACCCTGGCGACGGCGGGCCGGTCGGCGACGGTGATTCGATCAGGAACGGCGTCAGGGTCACGGCCAGCACCGCCACCGTTCGGGGCCTGACGCTTTCCGGACTGGCAATCCACGACGTGGACGGTGACCTGACCAAGGGCTGGCAGGGCAGCGCCGGGATCCAGGTCACCGCGGTCGGCGCGCCCCCGATCCGATTCGAGAACCGCCACCGGGACAACGGGGTCGACCGGTCCGACTGGAGCGACCGGTGAAACCGGAGCGACGGGGGAGACCGGTCCGACCGGCGAGACCGGTCCGAAGCCTGAACCGTCTTACGCACGGGTCACCCGGTTCGGCACCGCGACCAAGATCTCCGTCCCCCAGAACCGGGTTGTGAGACTCGCCAGGGTGATCTGTCCCAAGGGAACCTGCGAGATCAGGAAGATCGTGGTCCGCTACAACGTCGGTGGCCGGGTCTTCGGCGGCAACGGCACAGCAGCGACGCGGGTACCTGCCGCTCAGCCTTCGGTAGTCCGTGCCACCGTCCCTCCGAACATCATGCGAATGCTGCGGCAGACCAACAGGGCCGCCTGGGTCACGGTGAACGTGACGGTCGAATCGGCGACCGGCAACCGGACCTACGGCTTCGTCCGAACCGGACTTCGCGGCTAGCGCCCTGGTCGAATCACGATCCGGCTAGGGCCGCTTTGGTCTCACGAAGCGGGTGGTTCTCGAACCCGATCCCCCTGAGCCGTCCTCACCCACGAGGGTCACGGTGACCGGGGCCGTCACCAGACTTCCGTTGCGGATCGCCCGCTTGATCTTCGGCACGCGACCCGCCGGCACCTGGAACACGAGGTTGCCCCGCGTGTCAGGCGCGAGTGACCGGCTGACCGACCGCAGCGCAAAGACCGTGGGCGACTTACGGAATCGGTTGCGGGAGATCCGGATCTTCCCGGTCGCGGTCGCAGTGCAGGAGATCGAGCACTTTGCGCCGACCACGAAACGGGTACCGATCACCGCCCGGTTCGGAATGAACGAGAAGTAGTTGACCTGGGGCATCGGCGGCGGCTCCGGCTCATACGGGCAGGCGACCGTTCCGGTTCCATCAGCGACGATCCGGAAGAGAGCGTCCGGCTGCAGCATGTAGGAGCATCCGCTCGAGTCAGTTCCGAAGGCAACCGGGTTCCCGAATCCGGTCAACCCGGTCGTTTGCGGGTCGCCGCCGGCGATGTCGAGATTGAGCGAGCGGATGGTTCCTCCGCAGTAGTCCGCGTAGATGTAGCGGCCGGTGAGCCCGGAAAGAGAGGGATCCTCGACAACGTCTCCACCCACCACGGCGCAACCACCTCCATGACCATCGTTGTCATCCTGGTCGTAGGCGAAGAACGGGTCGGTCAGCGCGCCACGGGCGGGCGAACAGAACCCTTCGCAAGTCGGCCAACCAAGGTTCTTTCCTTTCAGGTCACCGGCATTGATCTCCTCCCATGTGCCTTCGCCGACGTCACCGATCGTCAGACGTCCATCGGGCGAGAAAGCTCCCCGGTAAGGGTTGCGAAGCCCAAGGGCCCAGATCTCGGGCCTTGCATCCGTGTTTCCGACGAATGGGTTGTCGGCCGGGACGGTGTACGAAGCGGTGCCCGGCGCATCGCCGGGATCGATTCGCAGGATCTTCCCGAAGGGGTTCCGCAGGTCCTGCGCGTCATTGCGACTCGCGTTGTCGCCGATCGAGAAGTAGAGGTAGCCGTCCGGACCGAACTCCATCCAGCCGCCGTTGTGATTGGTCGCCGCATGCGGCGTCCTGAACACCAGTCGGGCAGAAGCCGGATCAGCCCGATTCGGGTCGTCGCTGGAGCGGCGATACTCGACGATCCTGATCTCGCCGGCCCGGGCACTTCCGTTGAGCGAATCCGGCCCGTCCGCGATCCAGAAGACGTAGAAGAGCCCCGTGGTCTCGTAGTCGGGTGGGAACGCAATCGACATCACCCCGCGCTCGCCGGTCACGTCGACGTTGTTGATCGTCAGGAATGGCGCAACGACCGGGGTGCCGTCATCAAGAATCCGGATTGAGGCCTGATCGGTGACGGGATCCCCTCGTTCAGCGAGGAAGATCCGTGAATCATCCGGTGGCGAATCCATGTAGCTGAGGTTCGATTCAAGGAACCCGTCCGGGGTCAACTTCGCGAGCTCGGCACCGGCCGCATTCCCGGCCAGGCAGAACATTCCGAGCAACGCCACCCCTGCTGCAGCGATCCACTTCATGCCACAGAAACTACCGGGAGGGGCAAACCTTCTACGTGGGCGGGCCTACCGGGTCAGCTCCCGAACGCCGCGTGAACGGCCAGACGACCGGACTCGAGCCCGGCCCGGACCACTTCGAGGTTGGGCTCGAGCCTGGACGGCACCGGTGAGTCAGGCGCGGGTCGCACCTGCAGGATGCTGGGAGTGAGGCCGGTCGTGCTGTCGTGCCGGGCGAGGAAGGCCTCGTCTTCGCCTTCGCGGATCCCCCTCGTCATGTAGCCCTCCCTGACCGCCGGACTGATCCGCCCGAGCATCCGGGTGGTCAGTCGCCCACCGAGGCCGGAGGGGTCGGTAGCGACGTCACCGGCCTTGCGTGACCTGAGCACCAGCAGGTGGGTGGCGCCGCCCTCGATCGCCGCCCGGAACGGAATGGCCGCGCTGAGTCCGGCATCGAGGTAGCGACGGCCGTCGAACTCGACCGGTGGCCCGCCGATGAGCGGCAGGGTCGATGTCGAGCGAAGCGCCAGGACAAGTGAATCCCGGTCGCGGATCGCCGGGTGGAGGTCGACCGCCCGGCCGGTATCGATGTCGGTGGCAACGGGATGGAACTCGGTGCTCGCGTCGAGCGCCGCCTGGAAGAGTCCAGGCGATATCCGCTCATAGTGGTCTTCGATCACGGTCTGCATGTCGACGATCGGTCGCGGCCCGATGATGCGGCGCTTGTCCATCACGACCTTGCCGAGCCTGGCGTCGGTCCAGGTCGGCACGCCGTCCTCGGCCCGGCCGCTCAAGAGCCAGAGACCGTTCAGGGCGCCAGCCGATGAGCCGTAGACGGCGTCGAACCGGTCGCCAAGGCCCAGCTCGTGAAGGGCGAGGCCCATTCCGCCGGACACTGCTCCCCGCATCCCGCCACCTTCGATCACCAGTGCCACCCGGTCACCGGGGCGAGGATCCCGGATCGCCTCGATCACGGGATGGGTTTCGGCCGCCTGCGACACAGGCGACTTCTATCGCATGGCCCTAGGGCAGGGGGAGGAACGGGAGTCGGGCGGATGGTTCAACGGCAGACGCCGAGGCTTCACCCGAGCGGACCGCAGAACCGTCATTCGCATTGATCTGCTTCCCGAGTTCGTAGAAGGTCATGAAGATGAACGAACCGAGAATCAGGCCCTGGTAGTTGCCCACCATCCGCGCGGCCGGCCCCCGGTTGTCGTCGCTGATCAGGTCGTTGACCGGCAGGCACCTACGCGAAGCCATCTCCATAAGGATCAGGTAGGAGTTGTAGAAGATCGGCCTGACCAGCGGGACGACCTGCCGAACGTAGGCCCGCATCATCCTTCCGGTTCGCTTCTTGAGTCGGTCGCGCGCCCGGATCACGGCCTTCACCCTGCGGGGTGCCGCATCGGCTGCGCGCAGCCGGTTGATCCGGCGGTTCAGTTTTCTCACTCGCTGGTTGACCGGCTTGAACCTCTTGCGGAAGGCCTTTGCCGACCGGGCCAGCGGCGGAATCGCACCCTTCCAGTAGGCACCTGCGTCCCTGGCCGCGGACTTGCATTCCTCGGTGAAGGGCTTGAGATCAACCTTCTTCAGCAGCGGTTCCGCATCCGAGATGCATCCGACCTCGACCATCGCCTCAGTGAACTCGCGTTCGAGCTTCTTCACCTTCGCTTTCGGAAGATCGTCCCTGAACTTCCCGGAATACTCCTTGCTGAGCTGGTGAAAGCCCTTCAGGCAGACATTCGTCGGTGGAATCTCCGCCGCCCCCGCTACGGGCGAAGCCAACAGTGCGCCGGACAAGACCAAAAGCATCCCTGCCATGTATCTCCTCATGGACTGAGTATCTCAGCCAAGATAAGTTGACGCGCGTCAACTTCTGATATATGTTGTTTTCATGGTGTTGGAGATCCGGAGGAGGAGAGCATGAGGTTCGTTGGTGGAGTCCTGGCGTTGTTCATTTCCCTGGGCATCGTGCTGATGCCAGTCGCCGCTTCCGCGGAAGACCCGCCAACCCCGACCTCTCAACTGCTCAAGAAGGACGTCCTGGTCGGTGCCGACATGTGGACCTGGAAGCCCCGGATGCTGGCTGGCGGCATGGGCTTCAATGCGATTCTGGGAGTGCCCGGACTGAACGGCACCCCGACAGTCGAGGACGCCCGCCAGTCGGTTCTCGACGTGGACGGGGCGTGGCTCGACGACCTGACCTGCGAGGCCGAACCGGCGATCGGGGATTACACCTCCGCCGCTTCGCCCAACGGGATCGCTCTCTCCTACGGCTGGCCGATCAACTACGGGGACGGTATGCCGATCGAGTTCAGTTGGCCGGTCCTGCCGAGCAGCCTCGACCGGACCGATTTCCTGGTCACCAAGTCAAATGGCGAGCAGGTTGTCCCGGAAGGTGCCGCCCTCAACCCGAACTACGAGTACAACGAGCGCAGCACCGTCGTCCTGATCGGCGATTTCGGCAACAACCTCCCCGGCAGTGACCCGGGCCAGGTGTTCCCGACGCGGATCGAGGTGGTCGATGGCGATGACTCTCCGCTGATGCTGGTCGGCAAGGGTCGCAACGGCAAGCTCCGCAAGGTCAGTGCGGTTGGCATGTTCTCGGCGCCAAAGACCAGCCCCTACGACGGGTACAGCAAGCCTTCGGAGCGGCCCGGACCCCGCCTGACCGGAGCCAAGTTGAGCCGGATGTCGACGGTCGGCGAGCAGGCGCCGGTCCCGTACCGGACCACTCTCCCCAATGACGGCCGCACTCTCTACGGCAAGAGCGCCAGGTTCCGGCTCCGCATGCTCACCACCGGCGGGTTTTCCCCGGATGGCATCCGTGGTGTACGGCCGAACGAGTTCGAGCGCTACTTCCAGGTGATCGCCCGCGCCCCCCGTGGTCGCAAGGTGGTAATCCGCAAGCAGGGCCGCACCTACCGGATCGGCAGGGGCTGGCTGCGGGTGGTCGGTCTTGCGGATCTGGGTCAGAAGCAGGACACCTACGACCAGTGTTACGCGGAAGATCACGACAACCAGATCGACGTGATTATCAACGGCACCGCTGACGCGGTTCGCCGGATCAGGCTGCTCCGCCTGCCCGGGACCGGCAAGTACGACCCGATGTACAACCCCGGAGGTCCCGGCACGACTCCCGAGCCAGGCGTCCTCTACACCGCTCCCAGTCCGCCGATCAACCAGAAGGTCACGATCGACCTGGCCAACCGTATGCGGGTCACCTACAAACCCGGCGGATAAGCCTCAATCCTGCGAAGCGGGCGGGGGAGGCGCCCCATGCCCCCAATCCACGGTTCCCATGCATATTGCATGGGATGGGTGGATACGGGCGGACGGGGACGGGTGAGATTGGGATGGATTGGATGGATGGATGGATGGAGCTAGCCGGAGTCGAACCGGCGACCTCTTGGGTGCGATCCAAGCGCTCTGCCAACTGAGCTATAGCCCCGCGTCGGCTAAAGGATACGGAAGCCCGGCGTGCAAAGTAGGACTCGTATGCACGATGTCCATGGAAACCGCATAGTCTTTACGACGACCGTCAGCTACTGAGAGATAAATGGGAATTCTCGACGAAGCAATCCGGGAGCACCTCGAGCTGAAGCGTCAGCACGGTGCCGATGAATCCGAACTGAAGGGACTCGAGGACGAGGCCTTCGGCGAGGCTGAACGACCCGACGCAACAGCTCCTTCTGCCACTTCGGAGGCCGAAACCCAGATCATCAGCCCCGGCTCGAGCGTCACCAGCCCGGCCGGCGAGGGCGACCAGCTCGACAAGGTCTTCGAAGCAACCCGCCAGCGCGAGGCTGACGCCGCCGCGAAGGCCGCCAGGGAAGCCGAAGAGTCGAAGCCGGAGACCGGAGCCGAGGCGCCGGCAGAGTCCGAGGCGACCTTCGCCGAACACCCGGTTCCGGAACCTCCGGCCCCCTCGGCCGAGGCCACGCCCGAGGTCACTGATGCGGCGACTGTCGAATCGCCCGAAGCGAAGCCGGAACCTGAACCAGCCCCGGTCGAAGAGGGCGACGCCGGAGACATGCTCGAGGCAGAACGTCATCATCTCGCCAGCCATCCCACCGAGCACTACGACGTCGATGCCGCGATCGCCGAGGAAGACGAGATCGACATCCTCAGCGAGAGCTCGCTTTCCGATGAACTCGATCGCGCACTCGAAAGCGGCGAGGTTGCTGCGGCGGGCGGTCAGACGATCGAGTATGACGTTTCAGCGGAACCCGATTCCGGGGAGATCGAACTCGACGAGCCGGTCGGGGAACCTGCGGCGGAAGCTGAGTCGGCCGAGCTCGAGATCGCCGAAGAGGATTCGTCCGAGCTTCTCTACGAGGACGCTGCCACCGAGAACCAGCCGGTGGAAAGCAGTGAACCCGAAACCGGTGAGGAAGAGGAAGCCGGCGATGCCGACTTCTTCGACCAGGACGACGTGCTGGAGGCCACCCCGGACTTCCTCGAGGAGACTCCCGAGCACGACCAGCTCTGGTTCGAGCAGAAGGAACCGAAGGACTTCGACTTCGGCGACTGAGCGCCTCGCGCCTCAGGCCTTAGAATCTCCGTTCTGACTTTCGCGGGGCCATAGCTCAGTTGGCAGAGCGCCTGCTTTGCAAGCAGGAGGTCGCCGGTTCGATCCCGGCTGGCTCCATTCACTCAGACACGATTCAGGACGGGGAACGAATTGGAAAGAGGATGCGCAGGATTTCACCGGTTCGCCTGGTTCCTCTTGGGCTGTCTGCTGGGCACCGTGGCCCTTGCCTCCCCTTCCTCAGCTGCCCCTTGCCCGGGCGACGGGATCAGCACCGCTGACGGATGTCGTTCGCCGAAGGTGGTCCAGAGCAAGCTGGTCGAGGTCATCAGGGAGAACCGGCAACAGGTCCGCCAGCAAGCGGTGATCGCCCGCGTGGACGTCGGGAGCAAGGTGCTCCTGCGAAGAGGATTCGGCGTCTCACAGACCGGCGTTCCCGCCCGCCCCGACATGAACTTCAGGATCGGGTCCATGACGATCACGGCCCTGACGACGCTCGTCTATCAGCTCAGGGAGGAAGGCCGGCTGAGGCTCACTGATCCCGTCGCCAGGTGGCTCCCGGGCTTGCCCGGTGCGTCGCAGATCACGATCCGGAACCTGATGAACAACACTTCCGGCTACTACGACTGGATTCAGGGCAACCCGGAATTCCAGAACGAGCTGCTGGCAAACCCGTTCCGGAAGTGGTCCGAAGGTGAGCTTCTGCAGACTGCGCTGGAAAGGGGCTCGGTCTGCCCGCCCGGAACCTGCTTCAGCTACGCCCACACCAACTTTCTGATTCTGGCCCGTATCGTCCGCAAGGTCCTGCCCGGCACCAACCTGGTCTCCGAACTGCGTCGTCGCGTACTTCAGCCGCTGGGGATCAGACTTGCGTTCTCCCGCCTCGCTCCGCTACCGGCACCAGCACTCAGCGCGTACTCGACCGACCGCGGATTGTTCGAGGAATCAACCGGATGGTCTCCCTCCTGGGGGCTGGGCAACGGCATGCTCGCGACGGCGAACATAGACAACGTCTCCCGGATCGCCCGGGGTGTTCTCGGCGGCCGGACTCTCTCAACCTGGTCCAGGGGCGACCTCGTTCGCCGGTATGCGCCCGGCTTCGGTCCGGATCCCGAAAGGGTCTATTACGCGCAGGGACTGCTGATCGTAAACGGCTGGCGCCGTCAGAACCCGTTCTTCAACGGCTACATGGGGAATGTGGCCTGGTTTCCGGCACGGCAGATCGCAATCTCGCTGGTCGGCACCACCGGCCGCGGCACCAACGCCCCCGACGGCGTGAACGTCACCGATAGCATCCTGAGTGACGTGGCTTCCTACCTGACTCCGTCCAACCCGCCGAGTCCTCCCCCCGCCGGCTGAGCGAGCCATGGGCCGGCAGGAGGAGATTCGCAAGCTTGGCGGCGTCTTCTTCCGAACAACGCTGGACATGGCGTGCATCGCCGACAGCGACAGTTTCGTCCTTCTGAACGACCGCTGGACCGAAAAGCTGGGCTGGTCCACCGGAGAACTGATGTCCCGGCCGTTCTTCGACTTCGTCCACCCCGACGACATGGATGCGACCCGGGAGGCCGTCCTGAAGCTTGCCGAAGGTGCGGAACTCGTCGAGTTCCAGAACCGTTACCGGGCAGCCGACGGCACCTGGCATGAACTGGAGTGGAACGCGACCCTGGAGCCGGACCTGGCCCTGATCGTGGCCAGTGCGAGAGATGTCACGCGGGCCCGCAGGGATGCCGAGGAACGGCTGCGACTGGCACGGATCTTCGAATCCGTGGCCGAACTCCAGGCCTCCTACATCGAGCGGGGGACCAGCCGTGAATGGTGGCAGACCGCGATCAGCCGGCTGATCGAAGTAACCGGCTCCGAGTTCGGTTTCGTCGGCAGGACAATGACCGACGAGGAAGGCAGCCCGTATCTCCTGATGCGGGCGGTCACCGACATCGCCTGGAACGAATGGTCACGGGAGAAGTTCGAGGAGTACTTCGACGATGGGCTCGAGTTCAGGAACCTCGACACCCTTTTCGGGTACACAATCCTGACCGGAAGGCAGCTGCTTTCCAATGATCCGTCCTCCGACCCCCGCGCGCGGGGCCTGCCGGAGGGCCATCCAGAACTGCGCTCGTTCGCCGGCATTCCGCTACCCGCAGAGGGCGGACCGATCGGCATGGTCGGCCTGGCCAACCGCCCGGGAGGCTTCGAGCAGAGGGTCATCGACGAAATCGAGCCGATGATCGCGATGCTCACAAACATCGTCGCGACGGCTGTGGCGCAGGAGCAGGTGCACCGGGCCGAGGACGAGCTGGAGAGACTCGAAGAGCGGGTCCACGGCCTGACCGAGTACCGCGAAGGAAGGGAGGCGCTGGTTGCGACGGTCAAGGCGGTGGCTGATCAGCCCGACCTCGACAAGGCGATGGCGATCGTCCGGACTGCGATCGGGGAAACCGACGAGTCGGTTGAGGTTTCGCTCTTCCTGGTCGATGAAGAGCAACCCGAGCTGATGGTCGAGTTCGTCGGCGACCCCGACCAGGGTGACCCCGCTGACCGCGAATCCTTCATCCGCGACAGCTGCATGGCGTTGGCCGAGGGCCGGGCCTTCGTCAGCCGTCCGGGTCTCGAACTTGGAAGTTGCAGGCATGTCTCGGCAGGGGACTTCGCGACGATCTGCGTGCCCATGGTCGCCGCGAACGAGGAGTTCGGACTCCTCACTTCGGCGATCCCCTCACAGCTGAATCTCGCCAGGCAACCCCAGGCCCTGCTGGCCGAGCTTCAGGAGAAACTGGAGTTGCTCGCCGCCTCGGTCGCCCAGGTCGCCTCCAGGGAGCGGCTGGTCGCCCGTGCGCTGAAGGACTTCCTCACAAAACTCCCGAACAGGGCCGCGTTCGAGCAGCTCGGGGCACGCCTGATGTCCCGGGGCGCAGAAGAAAGGAGTCCGTTTGGAGTGATTCTCTTCGACGTCGATTCGTTCAAACAGATCAACGACACCTACGGTCACAAGGTCGGTGACATGGCTCTTATCGAGGTGGGCGCTGCGGTCAAGGGCACCCTGAGGACCGGCGACAGCGTCGCCCGGATCGGCGGCGACGAGTTTGCTGTCGTCGTCACCTCCTGCGACGGGCCCAGGCTGGAGCGGATCGCGGAAAGGGTCTGTGCCGCCGCCAGGTCGGTCGATGTCGAAGCACCGATCCGGACCTCCGTCTCGGTCGGAGCAGTCCTCGTCGAAGATATGGAACTCGACTGGAACCGGATCGTCGAGGCCGCCGATGCAGCGATGTACGAAGCCAAGCATCTCGGGGGCGACCAGGTCGTGGTCGGTAGTCCGTCCGGGGCTCTCCCGACCTGAAGCCGGAGAGCCGATCTCCAGGGAGAAGACAGAGAGAGCCAGATCCGGGAACGGTGCACTGCCCGGAGCACCGGGTTCGGCCAGTCCGACTACAGGACTCGGCACGAGACTCCCCTACCTCCGTCTCGACATCAGGTTCCTCCTCACCGTTGCATTCGGGTTGGCCTGGGCCGGTTTCTCCACCTGGCTCGCCCTTCCCTGGATAAGAGACTTGGGCGAGGCGATCACTCTGCCCGTGGCGGTTTTCGTGATCGGCGGAATCGCCATCTTTCCGGGGTATCTCAACGCGTTCATGTTCTCCAGTCTTCTGCTCGACCGGCCGCGGGATCTCGAGCCTGCGTCTATGGAGTACGGAGCTTCGGCCGACTGGCCTGACGTCACTCTCCTGCTGGCGGCGTTCAATGAAGCCGGCCTCATCGTCGAGACCCTCGAGTACGCACTGGCCTCCGACTATCCCGGAAGGCTGGACATCCTGGTCGCCGATGACGGGTCGACAGACGAAACGGTTGCCCTGGTTGAGTCCGTGGCGGCGACGGTCAGCTCGCCAGAGAGGTCTGTCTCCGTCAGGGAACTTCCGCATGCCGGGAAGGCGCAGGCGCTGGACCGGGTTCTGGAGGACGTCACCAGCGAGATCATCGCGACCATTGACGCCGACACCCTGCTTTCAAGCGAGGCGCTGAGGCGAGCCGTGGGCAGACTGGGGACCTCCAGTCCCGAGACAGCAGCCGTGGCCGGTGCCGTGATGGCGAGGAACTCGAGGGAGAACTGGCTGACGAGGCTGCAGGAATGGGATTACCAGCTCGGCATCGCCTCCATCAAGCGCTCCCAGGCGATCTGGCAGTCGACCCTGGTAGCCCAGGGCTCCTTTTCGGTCTACTGGTGCGAAAGGGTCAAGGAGGTCGGCGGTTGGCCTGACGCAATAGGTGAGGACATCGTCATGACCTGGGCCCTGCTCGCGAAGGGATACACCACATCGTTCGAACCGACGGCGGTCGCCTTCACGTACGTCCCGGCACATTTCCGCCGGTTGGCGAGGCAGCGCTCCCGGTGGGCCCGAGGCATGATCGAAGCATTGAAGGCTCACGGACGCCAAGTGGTCGGGAGGCATCACAAGGCAACCCACGGGATTCTGGTCGACATCCTCTTCCCCTGGATGGACCTCTGTTACACCTTTGCCTTCCTTCCAGGGGTGATCCTGGCGCTGACCGGCAACTTCGCCATCGTGGGGCCGCTGACGCTCGCCGTGATCCCGATCAATCTGATGCTGTCCCTGCTCATGTTCAGAATGCAGCGGCGTTCGTTCGGCGAGTCGGGGGTGACGGTCAGGAAGAACCCGGCCGGCTTCCTGTTCTATCTGACCCTGTACCAGCCGATCATGTCACCGCTTGCGTTGGCTGGTTACGCAGAGGAATTGTTCAAGGCACCGCGCCGGTGGTAGCTACCGGTCGCGTTCGCGGCAGATCCGGATCTCTGCTTAGGCTGCGAATCAATTAGTGGGCATCGCAGACATCTGCCGCCGACGAGGCACCTCCACGGCCACCTGGTCCGCCGCCGTCGCCGTCTGATCCAGGCTGGCGGTCTGGTCACGCTGCTCGCGGTGATCGGTCCGGGGCTCCTGGCCGGGCTCTCCGACGACGACCCCGCCGGCATAACCACCTACTCGATCCTGGGAACCGAGTACGGCTACCAGCTGCTCTGGGTCCTGACCCTTTCCACCTTCGCTCTGGTCGTCTTCCATGAAGTCGCGGTGCGGCTCGGGATCGCCAGCGGAAAGGGGCTGATGACCCTGATCCGGGAGCATTACGGCCCCAAGCGGGCCGCCCTCGTCCTGTCGGCACTGGTGATCGCAAACACGGGAACCCTCTGCGCCGAGTTCGCCGGTGTGGCGGCTGCCTCCGAACTGCTCGGCGGGGTCAGCAAGTACGTCACAGTTCCACTCGCGGCCCTGCTCGTCTCCGGTCTGGTCCTGCGGGGAACCTTCAAGTACGTCGAGCACGTGTTGATGGTCCTGAGCACAGTTCTTGTCGCTTACGTGATCGCCGGCATCATGGCCGGTCCGGACTGGGGCGAAGCGACGCGCGGCCTCGTGGTTCCCAGCATGCCGGCGACGAGTGATGCGGTTCTCGTGGCCGTGGCTACGGTCGGCACCACACTCGCCCCCTGGGGCCTCTCGTTCATTCAGTCCTACGCGGTCGACAAGAAGATCAAACCTGAGGATTTCCGCTACGAGAGGGTGGACGTAGTGGTCGGGGCGGTACTGACCGGAGTGATCGGATTCTTCGTCGTGGTGGCCTGTGCGGCAACCCTCCATCAGCAAGAGGTCTCGATCGAAGACGCGCGGGATGCCGCAAAGGCCCTCGAGCCCCTCGCCGGGAACACCGCCGCGACCCTGTTCGGACTGGGCTTCCTGGGGGCGGCACTTCTGGCCGCCGCGATCGTCCCCCTCTCGACCGCCTACTCGATCTCCGAAACCACAGGGCACAAAGCGGACATCAATGACGATTTCCAGGAGGCCAGGGTCTTCTATGTGAGCTACGCGGTGATCGTTGCCATCGCCGCGGCTGTGGTGCTGATCCCCGGGGCCCCGCTGGTCCCGATCCTCTTCCTGAGCCAGGCCCTGAACGCGGTCCTGCTGCTGGTCCTGCTTCCCTTCATCCGTGCGCTCGGCAAGAACAGGGACCTGATGGGAGATCTGGCACTGGGCCGTGCCGGCCGCGCTGTCACCGGAATCACCTTTGTCGGGATCGCCGCCTCGGTCCTGGCCCTGTTCGCGCTCACCGTGCTCTGACCGGCATGGCATCCAGCAGCCTGCGTAAGCTGCGGCGCCATGAGCGGAGCTGAACCTGATTCCCTGCGGGAGTGGGCCACCGCACGCGGACTTCACTGGCAGGAAGAGGACACCCTTCCCCCGACCACCGACCGGCTCCGCAACGGGGTCGGCGTCGGCGCCCACCGGGCATCGATCAGGACAGTTTCCGACCGGGGGTTCGTGTCCCTTACCGGCTCCAACCGCAAGCGGCCCGAGAGGCAGACCGTCGGCGTGGGCCGGGGCCAGCTTCCGGGCGGCCTGGAAGGAAAGATCGGCCATCACGTCTACCTGATCGATCAGGGTGCCGGCCAGGAGGACCGGTACATCGCGATCACTGACACGGTCGTCTACGCGGAACTCCCCTGGCGCTCCCGGCCGGTCTTCAACCTGAATGGATTCGCTGCGCAGGAGGGCCGGGTCAAGGCGGCCGTGACGATCGGTGGTCCTGGTGAACTCGGAAGCCCGCTCGACGGGGTCGTGCCGCCGACCCGGGGAAGCGAGGATGCGGGAGGGATACGCTGGACCAGTTTTCCGGCCGAACCGGACGAGCGGGTGCGCCGGATCGCTTCTGCGGCGACCCGGTTTCTCGACGGCCTGCCCGCCGACCGGGTCGAGGTCGAGTACGTCTGCGGCGTACTCGCCGTCTGGGTCAAGGACCGGGTCGTGGTGGAAGAGAACGCGCTCGATCAGCTCTGCCGGTTCGCTTCGGCTCTCGCCAGCGGGCTTGGCGAAGTTGCCGATTCATCTCCGCCGCTCGTTCCCGACTCGCCGCTGGATCTGCCCGAGCCCGACGCCCGCGAGGAGTGGGTGCGGGAAGGGGCAGCACTGGTTACCTGGGAGAAGCCGCCGGTCAGCGTGGTCGCCGCCCAGGAGCGTTACCGGAAGGACGTGAAGCCTCATGCGCGGAAGGCCGGCTGGAAGCTTTACGGGATCGTCGCCGCGGCGCTGGTGATCTTCAGCCTGCTGGTCGCGGCGGGCAGCCTCATCCTGACCCTCGTCTTTGATGACTACCCGATGCCGGTCGCGATCATGATCGCCGTCATCTCCGTGGCAGTCGGGGTGCTCGCTGCGAACCGGATCGGCCTTCAGGTCGGCCAGGAGGCGATGGACGGCCGAATCGATTCCAGTGCGGTGCCGTGGGGGCTCGAGGCTTTCGCTGACGGTTACGCCCGACACTCGGGGCTGACCCGCGAGGATCCGGAGGAGCTGAGACGGCGGCTCGAAGTCCCCTTCGATGGCCGGGCCCAGCTCGCCTGGCAGGGGGAGCTGGCACCGGGAGCGCCGGGGCACCTGAGCTGCTGGATCGACGCGACGAACACTCCCGATCCACCCCGGTTCTTTCTCCTGGCTGTGACCGCCGCAACCGGAGCAGCGACCCCCGTCGGTTGCCAGACGCTCGAGCAGGACGGACTCCGCCTCACATGGCAGGAGGTCACATCGGTGCACCGCGCCGATCACCGGCTCGATCAGCTTCGGGGTGTCGCCGCCGGTTAGGCGGTCGGTAAGTGCGATCGGACACCTCGCCGCAATGCGGTTGGTCATTTAAACCCGAGCGGGAACCTTCCAGGTAGAAAGCCGCTGGGACCCGTTCGCCGCACCTACCGTTTCAGTGTGTACCCGACTCGGCGGGACTCAATCCGGAGGTCTAGCGGTGTAGCGAGTAGACGGCCCGTTCGGCCAGCAGATTCGGGAAGCGGTTGGCGACGCCGGCAACCTTGTGGCCGGAAGCGTCGATCAGCACCCGGCGTTCGATCCCGAGTTCGAGGTCTGCCGTAAGGGTCTCGAAATCACCAATCGTGCAGAGGTGGATGTTCGGCGTGTCGAACCACTGGTAGGGAAGCGCGTCGGTGACCGGCATACGACCCCGGATCGCGAGGGTGGTCCTCATCTTCAAGTGGGCGAAGTTGGGCAGGGAAACGACCAGCCGGGGGGCTATCCGCTTCATCTCGGTCAGGACGCGGTCGGGCCGCCGGACCGCCTGCAGGGTCAGCGAAAGCACCGCGACGTCGAAGTCCCCTTCCTTGAAGCGGGGCAGTTCCTCCTCGAGGTCCCCCTGGGTGACGGGCACGCCTCGGGCGATGCAGGCGTGGAAGTCGTCGAGTTCGCGCTCTACCCCCAGGCCGGTGCACTCACGTTCGCTGATCAGGTTCTCGAGTAGGGCGCCGTCCCCGCAACCGAGGTCGAGCACCCGCTGGCCGGAGCCGACCAGGGACGCGACGATGTCGAGGTCCGGTCTCAACCGATCTTCCTCTGCCCGGCCAGCCGGTTGATGAACGAGGCGACGGTCCGGTGGTACTCGGGCGGGTCGGCAAAAAGGAACGAGTCATGTCCGTGCGGTGAGGAGATCTCCTGGAAGGTGACCGGGGCGCCCGCCCCCCGCAGTTCGGAGGCCATCACGCGGGCGTGCTCGGTCGAGAAGCGCCAGTCGGAATCGAAGGAGAGAACGAGGAAGCTCGTGTTCCCTTGCGCGATCTGGTTCTGGACGAAGACCGGATCCTCGAAGGGGTCAAAGTAGTCCATGACCCGCCCCATGTAGAGGTATGTGTTGGCGTCGAAACGCTCCACGAACGACTGACCCTGGTAGTGGAGATAGCTTTCGACCTGGAAGTCGACGTCGAATCCGAACCGGGGGACCTCCGCATCCTGGATCCGGCGGCCGAACTTCTCCCGCATCGATTCCTCTGAGAGGTAGGTGATGTGACCGATCATCCTCGCCAGGGCGAGGCCGGCATCGGGCTGCGTTTCGTTCTCGTAGTAGTCCCCGCCGGCGAAGTCGGGATCGCGCATGATCGCCTCGCGGGCGACCGCGGAGAAGGCGATGTTCTGCGCGGTGAGACGGGCCGAGGCGGCGATGATCGCGGCCCCGTCTAGCTCCTCCGGGTAGTCGATCGCCCACTGAAGTGCCTGCATCCCGCCGAGCGATCCGCCCACGGCGGCGAGCAGCCGCTCGATCCCGAGTTCGCGGAGCAGGGCGCGGTGCACCTCGACCAGATCCCTCACCTGCACCAGTGGAAATCGCAGACCGTAGGGCTTGCCGGTGGATTGGTCGATTGACGAAGGCCCGGTGGTGCCCTTGCAGCCCCCGAGCACGTTCGCGCAGATCACGAAGAGACGATCCGTGTCCAGGGGCCGGCCCGGGCCGATGATGTTGTCCCACCAGCCGGGACGGTCCGGGTCATCGCCTTCATGTACGCCGGCGGCATGGGCGTCACCGGAGAGGGCGTGACAGATGAAGACCGAATTCGAGCGTTCGGGGTTCAGCTCACCGTAGGTCTCGTAGGCGACCTCGACCTCGGGCAGGCTTGCGCCCGAGGCGAGAGTCAGCGGGCGATCGCCTGAAAAGACGATCGCCCGCCGGGTCTCGACGACTCCGACGCCGGTGCCGTTCACCACTTTCTCTTCCGCGGCGACACGGCAGGCGTCGCCGGTCAGCTCGCTTTGGCGAGAGCCTGGTCGATGTCGGCCAGGATGTCCCCGATCGACTCGATGCCGACCGACAGCCGGACGGTGTCGGCAGTCACGCCCGACTCGTCGAGCTCCTCGTCGTTGAGCTGGGAGTGGGTGGTGGTCGCCGGGTGGATCGCCAGTGACTTGGCATCGCCGATGTTGGCGAGATGCGAGAAGAGCTCGAGTGAATCGATGAACTTCCGGCCGGCGTCGCGGCCGCCCTTGATCCCGAAAGTGACCAGAGCGCCGTAGCCCCCGGTCAGTACCTTGCTGGCGATCTCGTGGTGGCTGAAGCCGGGCAGGCCCGGGTAGTTGACCCAGGTCACGTGTTCGTTTCCGGACAGGTGCTCTGCGACCGCCAGGGCATTCTCGGAGTGGCGCTCCATGCGCAGCGGCAGCGTCTCGAGGCCCTGGAGCAGCAGGAACGCGTTGAACGGCGAAAGTGCCGCGCCCGTGTTCCTGAGCAGCACCGTCCGGACCCGGCCGATGTAGGCCGCCGGGCCGAGCGCATCCGACCAGACCACACCGTGGTAGGAGGGGTCGGGCTGGGTGAGGCCGGGGAAGCGGTCGGCGTTGGCCACCCAGTCGAAGTTGCCCGAATCGACGATCACGCCGCCGAGCGTGGTGCCGTGGCCGCCGATGAACTTGGTTGCCGAGTGGACGGCGATGTCGGCCCCGAGTTCAAAGATGTTCGCCAGCACCGGGGTGGCGACGGTGTTGTCCACGACCAGAGGCAGGCCCTCGGCGTGGGCGGCGTTCGCCCAGGCCTCGATGTCGACCACGTTGAGTCGCGGGTTGCCGATCGTCTCGGCGAAGACCATGCGGGTGTTTCCGTCAACGTGCCGGGCGAGATCCTCGGGCTTGTCGGGGTCGACGAACCTCACCTCGATCCCGTACTGAGGGAGCGTGTGGGCGAAGAGGTTGTAGGTGCCGCCGTAAAGCGTCGAGAGGGCGACGATGTTGTCACCGGTCCGGCAGACGTTGAGGACCGAGTAGGTGACGGCCGCCTGGCCCGAGGCCAGGGCAAGCGAGGCGACCCCGCCTTCGAGTGCGGCCATACGCTCCTCGAGCACGTTCCAGGTCGGATTCATGATCCGCGTGTAGATGTTTCCGGGTTCGGCCAGCGCGAACAGGTCCTGCGCGTGCTGCGCGTCGTTGAACTCGTAGGAAACCGTCTGGTAGATCGGCACCGCACGGGCGTTGGTGGTCGGGTCCGGCACCTGGCCTGCGTGAAGTGCGTTCGTCTCGGCTCCGTACTTCTTCTCTTCGTCGCTCATTGTTCTCCTGACTGGGTCATGTGGTCTCCGGAAGGTATCGGACCCAATAGCCTAGTAAATAAGTCAAGAATTGCGGTCAAGGCTCACCTCGAAGGCTCCGTTGCTGTCGGTGAGGGTGAGAACGGCGGTAGTCATCGAGCCGTCCTGCATCGTGACGTCGCACCTGATCTTTTCTCCCTTCTCGATCGTGAATGAAGGGCAGGCCATCGAAGTCACCGGGGCACCGATCTTTCGGAGCGCCTTGATGGCCGGCTCCTCGTAGGCACTGCCGTCGGTCACGGCCCTGGTGATCGTCCAGCTGAAGTTGACCTTGTCGGTTTCCTCGTCGACGCCCTTGACGGTCCCTTCGAAATCGAGGTCGACACCGTTGTCGTTGCTTCCTTTGCAGGTGAAGGTGCTCCCGGACTTGATGTCGGTGGTTCCGCAATCCAGGGAGACCAGCTCGAGGCCCGGGTACTGCTCGGTGTACTGCCGCTTGATCGTCAGCTCGGCGGAAGCCTCGTCGATCTGGTCCTCGCCGGTGCTGAACTCGGCTTCGCAGCCGGCAAACAGAAGGGCTGAACCGACCAGGACAAGGGCGACGAGGGGGCGGGCAGTCGAGGGGATGGAGGCCATCCGGCGACTATATGGCAGCGGTTGCCCTCTACTGCCCGAGCTCGCCGAGCCAGCGGGCCGTCGCCAGCAGGTCATCCTGGGTGAGCGCGTGCCCCGCCCCGGGATCGAAATGAAAGTCCACCCTGGCACCGTGCGCCTCGAGGGCCTTCACGAGTCCCTCGCTCTCGGTGGCCGGCACGAACTGGTCGCGTCCTGCTGACACGACCAGGACTGGAGCGGCGGCCAGGTCGAGATCGTCAGGCGGCGGGTACGGGAGCATCGGCTTCAGGAGGGCCGCGGCCGCCAGGACTCCAGGTCGCCTGAAGAGGAGACTGGCCGCTATGTTCGCCCCGTTAGAGAGTCCGAGACCGACGACTCCGGCGGGGTTGAAACCGTAATCCTTGGCGGCCGCCCCGATCCAGTCGGCGAGCTCATCGGTCCGGGCCTGCAGGTCGGGGATGTCCAGCTGGCCGACGGCGAGGCGACGGAAGAAGCGAGGCATCCCGTTCTCGAGCACCTTTCCACGTGGACTCAGGATCCCCGCACCTGGCGCGAGCTGGCGGCCGAGAGAAACCAGATCGTTCTCGTTGCCGCCGGTGCCGTGAAGCAGCAGCAGGGTCCGATCGGCGTCACCAGGCTCGAATACGTGGATGAAGCTCTCCGACATGGCTCCACTCTAGAAGACCGCCAGCGAAACCCCGGCAGGATTCGCGTGTTCCCGGACCAGAAACGCAAACCAGTCCATGCGGTTCGTACAGAAGGGGATCAGGATGATCAGGGGAGCAATCGCAGTTCTCGTCGTTTCTTTGTTCGGCGCGACGGCCCATGCCGCTGCGGAAAACGGACCGGAGTGGATACCACCGCTCGATCTCGTCGCACGGGACAAGGGGGAGATGGCATTCGACGGCTGCAGGCCCAAGCCGGAGAACGTCGAACCGGTGATGTGCATCTACGGGGACCCGGATTCCGATCACACGGTTGCCCTTTTCGGCGACTCTCACGCACTCCAGTGGGGGCCCCCGCTGATCCAGCTCGCCGAGCGGCGGGGCTGGCGCCTGGTCACCTTCCTCAGGGCCGGCTGCCCGGTCGCGGACGTGAAGTTCGAGAAGAACTGTGACGAGTGGCGGGACCTCGCCTTCGAGCAGCTCGCTGACCAGCGTCCCGGCCACGTGATCGTCTCGACCTCGATAGCCCGGCGGTACACGCTGCGGGTCCGGGGCAAGCTGCTCACCCGCAAGGGGAGCGAAGGCATCCTCGCCAAGGGCATGACCCGCACCCTGCGCCGCCTTGCCGGCCTGCCAAGCCTGGTCCGGCGCGGTCCGAGGGTGAAGCTGATCCGCGATCAGGTGACGGCGCCATTCCTGCCACCCCGTTGCCTGGCCAACAATCCGGAGAACCCGGAGGTCTGCCGCTTCGCCCGTAAACGCCGCTTCGGTCCCGGATTCGACGTCAAGGGGGCGACGCGCGTCGGCCTGCTTCCCGCGATCGATCCGCTGGAGGCCCTCTGCCGTCCCCACTGGTGCTACTCGGCGGAAGGAAACCTGGTCATCTACCGTGACTCCGACCACCTGACGGCGACCTTCGCCCGAAGCCTCACCGACTGGCTGGGTCGCCGGATCGGCTTTTGAGCCTGACCCGGGTGGCCTCCTGGCGCCCCCGCCATCCGTACGCTGATCCGGTGATCCGAACCCGGAAGAACCGACCTGGCGGAGCGCTGCCCGCAGCTCTCGTCGCAGCCGCGATCCTCCTGCTTGCTGGCTGCGGGAGCGAACCGGACCCCTCCACGATCGCCGGCCTGGTTCCTGCGCCCGAGATGGCCGGCGAGGACAAGGGCCCGGCGATCCTCGACGGCTGCCGGTCCGGGACCGATTACACCGACGCCTGGGCCTGCGTGTATGGCGACCCGGCTTCGGAGGAGACAGTCATTCTCTGGGGCGACTCACATGCGATGCAGTTCACGCCACCGCTGGTCAGGCTGGCCGAAGAGCGCCGCTGGCGACTGGTCACCATGTTCCGTGGAAACTGCCTGACCGCCGATGTGGACTACCGGCGGGCCTGCGAAGAGTGGCGATCGAACGCGCTGGACCGCATAGCCGAAGAGGCGCCCGACCTGGTCGTCACCGCAACTGACACCGGCAACGGCTACGCCCTATGGCAAGACGGGGTCCGGATGACCAGGAAGGACAGCGAACCCGAACTGAGAGCGGCCTATGCCAGGACTCTGGAGCGCCTGGCCGCCGCCACCGGGGACCCCTCTGGCGGGGTGATCGTGATCAGGGACCTTCCGCGCTCGTCCTTTCGCCCCCCGGACTGCCTGCTCGAGCACCCGGATGACATCAAGGCCTGTGACTTCAGGGGGTTCCGGAAGAACCCGCCCGGATTCGACGTCGTGGCCGCCGGACGGGTGGATGGTGCCAGGGTGATCGACCTCTCGGAAACCGTCTGTCCGGGCGGCACCTGCAGTTCCGCCCGTGACGGAATGGTGATCTACCGCGATGCCACGCACCTTTCCGCGACCTACGCGGAAACGCTGGCCGGACTGATCGGCGAGCGGATCGACCTTCCCTGAAGCCACTGCCCGGCGGGGAGTAGATTCTACCCATGAGCAAGCACAAGCACGGCAAGCCCCGACCCGAATCCGAGACCGGCGAACCCGACGTCCCCGATTTCGTCGGGTTCAAGAAGGGACAGAAGATCTGGGTCCACACGGAAGGTGGAGGACAGCGCCCCGCGATCTACGTCGGCGACGGAGAGAACGCGACCTTCTTCGGCGGCCCGCCGCTCGCCTACATCGTCATGGAGGACACGCAGGAAGGTGGCGAGGTCGAGCTCGACCGGATCACCGCCCGCAAGTAGGGCAGAGTTCGAGAAGGAATTAGGCTTGCCAAAGCCGGTTGCGGGAAGCCGTCCGTGAGCGTCGGGCAATAGAATCGGCTCTCGTGATCATGTCCGTCCATCCGAAAGTTTTCGCCTGATGCTCGATTACTGGCGATCAACAGTAGGAAAGAAGCAGATCGTCGCCATCACCGGCGCGGTTCTCGTCGGTTACCTGATCCTGCACATGATCGGGAATCTCAACTCGGCCTTCGGACCGGGGGCGGATCAGGCCCGGATCGACTGGTACGCCCACTGGCTTCGTGAGTTCGGCGAACCGCTGATCCCCCACGAGACGGTCGTCTGGGTGGTGAGGGTCGTTCTGCTCGCTGCTCTGGTCACCCACATCACCGGCATCGTTCAGCTGATCAAGCGGAACCGGGCGGCCAGGCCGGCCAACTTCCCGGCCAGGCGCATCGGCCGCAGCTTCGAGTCGATGGCGATGCTCGGCACCGGTGTCCTCCTGCTGGCCTTCATCGTCTTCCACATCCTTCAGTTCACGACCCTCTCGATCCACGTCACGCCGGTCGAGGAGGGCAAGGTCTACGCCAACCTGTACGGCGTGTTCCAGGAGTGGTACTTCGTGGCGATCTACCTGGCGGCGCTGATCCTGGTCGGCATGCACCTGCGCCACGGAATCTGGAGTCTCTTCCAGACCCTCGGCTTCGACAGCCCCTCGCGGAACCCGAAGCTCAGGCACGGTGCCACCGCCCTGGTCGTGATCCTCGTGATCGGCTTCGGCTCGGTCCCGGTCCTGTTCTTCACCGACGTCCTTGACCCGCCCCGTCAAGCCGCCCTCGCAACCGCCCTGACGGGAGTCTTCACATGACAGTTCTCGATTCGAAGATCCCGCCCGGGCCGATGCCCGAGAAGTGGCAGAACTGGCTGGACTCCCACTCCCTGGTCGGTCCGCGCAACCGGGCCGGCAAGAACGTGATCGTGATCGGGACCGGGCTGGCCGGCTCGTCCTGCGCGGCGAGCCTCGGGGCCCAGGGCTTCAGGGTCAAGAGCTTCTGCTTCCAGGACAGTCCCCGTCGCGCCCACTCGATTGCCGCCCAGGGCGGTATCAACGCCGCCAAGGACTACGCCAACGAGGGCGACTCGATCCGGCGTCTCTTTGCCGACACCATGAAGGGCGGTGACTTCCGCTCCCGCGAGGCGAACGTCTGGCGGCTGGCCCAGCTTTCCCAGAACATCATCGACCAGGCGGTCGCCCAGGGCGTCCCCTTCAACCGCGAGTACAGCGGCGCGCTGGCGACCAGGTCATTCGGCGGGGTGCTCGTCCAGCGGACCTTCTACACCCGCGGACAGACCGGCCAGCAACTTCTGCTCGGCGCCTACTCGGCCCTCGAGCATCAGGTCGCGGCCGGCAACGTCGAGGTGTTCAACCGGCACGAGATGCAGGATGTCGTGGTGATCGACGGCGAGGCCCGCGGGGTCATCGTCCGCAACCTGATCACCGGCGAGCTCGAGAGGCACGCCGCCGATGCGGTGGTACTGGCCTCGGGTGGCTACACGAACGTGTACTACCTCTCGACCAACGCGATGGGCTCGAACGTGACCGCCACCTGGCGGGCCCACAAGCGCGGCGCCTACTTCGCGAACCCCTGTTACACCCAGATCCACCCGACCTGCATACCCCAGTCGGGCGAGTACCAGTCAAAGCTCACGCTGATGAGCGAGTCGCTGAGGAACGACGGCCGCATCTGGGTGCCCCGGAAGTCCGGCGACGACCGCCCGCCCGCCGAGATTCCCGAAGCGGAGAGGTACTACTACCTGGAGGAGCGATACCCGGCCTTCGGCAACCTGGCGCCGCGCGACATCGCCTCCCGCGCCGCCAAGGTGGTCTGCGATGACGGCCTCGGCGTCGGCGGTACCGGCCGCGGCGTCTTTCTCGACTTCCGGGATGCGATCCGGGACCAGGGCAAGGACGCGATCGAGCGCAAGTACGGCAACCTCTTCGAGATGTATCACCGGATCACCGGTGACGATCCGTACGAGACACCGATGATGATCTACCCGGCGCCCCACTACGCGATGGGCGGACTCTGGGTGGATTACGAGCTTCAGACCACGATCCCGGGCCTCTTCGCGATCGGCGAGGCCAACTTCTCGGACCACGGAGCGAACCGCCTCGGCGCCAGCGCCCTGATGCAGTGCCTGGCCGACGGCTACTTCGTCGCCCCCCACACAGTGACCAACCATCTCGCCAGGAAGCACGACGAGGTCGACGTCACCGACAGCGCCTTCGACCAGGTCGAGGGTGACGTGCGGGAACACATCCAGAGGCTGATCGACGTCGGCGGCAGTACTTCCGCCCAGGCCTTCCACCGTGAGATGGGCCACGTGATGCTCGACAAGTGCGGCATGTCCCGCAGTGCCGAAGGTCTAGACGAGGCGCTCGCCGAGGTGCGGAGGATCAAGGCCGACTTCTGGAACGACCTGCGGGTTGACCCGGGTGACGAGGAGTTCAACCAGAGCCTGGAGTACGCGAACCGGGTCTCTGACTTCTTCGAACTGGGCGAGCTGATGATCCAGGATGCACGCCGCCGCGAGGAATCCTGTGGTGGCCACTTCCGCGAGGAGCACCAGACCGATGACGGCGAGGCCCTCCGCGACGACGATCACTTCGCCAAGGTGACCGCCTGGGAGTACGGCGGTGACGATCCGGTTCCCCATGACGAGGATCTGGACTTCGAGGAAGTCAAGCTGGCGACGAGGAGCTACAAGTGAACTTCACCCTTGAGATCTGGCGGCAGTTCGACGGCGCCGACGAGAATGACAAGGGCCGGTTCGAGACCTTCAAGGTCACCGACATCGACCCTGACGCCTCCATCCTCGAGATGCTCGATCAGCTCAACGAGCGGCTCGGCCGGGAGAAGAAGCGCACCGTCGCCTTCGACTCCGACTGCCGCGAGGGCATCTGCGGAACCTGTGCCCTGGTCATCGACGGCATGCCCCACGGTCCGCAACAGGTCACTTCCTGCCAGACCTACATGCGGGACTTCATCGACGGCCAGACGATCCGCATCGAGCCGTTCCGGGCCAGCACCTTCCCGGTGGTCCGGGATCTCGCGGTCGACCGTGGTGCGCTGGACCGGGTGATCCAGGCCGGCGGTTACATCTCGACCACCACCGGACCCCAGCCGGACCCGAACGCCAATCCGGTTGCCCCGGAGATCCAGGAGCAGGCGATGGACGCGGCGATCTGCATCGGCTGCGGCGCCTGCGTGGCCGCCTGCCCGAACGGTGCGGCGATGCTCTTCACCGGGGCCAAGGTGACCCACCTGAACCTCCTGCCGCAGGGCCAGCCCGAACGCGAATCCCGGGTGATCGGCATGGTCGAGCAAATGGACGCCGAGGGCTTCGGCGGCTGCACCAACTATGGCGAGTGCTCCCGGGTCTGCCCCCAGGAGATCTCGATCGACGTGATCGGCATGCTCAACCGCGAGTACCGCAAGGCCAAGGTCAAGAAGAAGCCCAAGCCGACCAAGGCGATGACCACGCAGTAGGGGCAGCCTCAACCGCCGAAAGCAGATTTATGCGTCAGAACGACACACAAGTCGGCTGGCGCTCCCCCTGCCTTTTCCGTAGTTTTCACGGTTGTCCAAGTCAAGTGACTTGGAATACGGTCGGGTCATGTCTCCCGTCAAGCCGTTCCTCGCGCTCTTCGTCGTCGCCGCCCTGCTCGCCTGCGGGCAGTCAGCGGCAGCCGCTGTTGTCGAAGTCAACCTGAACGCACGCCCGGCCATGGTCAACGTGGCCCCTGGCGTCAAGATGAGGGCCTGGACATTCAACGGCTCCGTGCCGGGGCCGGTTATCAGGGCGACCGAGGGCGACACCGTCCGGGTCACCCTGAGAAACAGTCACACGGCCAGAAAGATCAAGTGCCCGAAGAGAAGAGGTCCGAAGCGGACCCGTTGCCTGAAACGCAATCACCACCAGCAGGCAATGTGGCACGCGGTCGACTTCCACGCCGCGAGGATCGCTCCCAACCTCGCTTTCCGGAACGTTGCGCCAGGCGAATCGTTCACCTTCGAGTTTGAAGCCGACACGCCGGGTGTCTACATGTACCACTGTGCAACCGGTCCGATGCTCGAGCACATCGGTATGGGCATGCACGGGATGATCGTGATCGACCCCCAGGTGCCCCGCCCGCCGGCACGAGAGATCTTTCTGGTCCAGAGCGAGTTCTACGGAAAGCTCAAAGGGGGAATGCTCCATCCCTCGTACAAAGCCATGCAGACCACGGCTCCGAAGTTCGTAACCTTCAACGGACGCGCGATGCGCTACGCCCAGCGACCGATCAAGGTGCAGGCCGGTGAACCAATCCGGATATTCTTCGTCGACTCCGGGCCGTCGCTTTTCAGCGCCTTCCACGTGGTCGGCACGATCTTCGATTCCTTCGAACACGACGGCATCCCGTCAGAGGCGATCCAGGACGTGTCGACCCAGACGGTCGCCCCGGGCGGAGGCGGCGTCTTCGAGCTCACCCTGCCCGAGCCCGGCATGTACCCGTTTGTCAGTCACTCGGTAATCGACATGGACCGCGGCGCAGTCGGCCTCTTCGAAGCCTCCTGACGGGAGCAATAACCGAGATCCAGATAGTTGGCGATATGGCCAACTATCCGGATCTCACTGATCCGGCACCGCTACAGGCCGAGTGAACGGCCGACGATCTCTTTCATGATCTCGGTGGTGCCGCCGTAGATCCGGGTCACCCGGTTGTCCGTGTAGGCACGGGCGATCGGGTACTCCATCATGTAGCCGTACCCGCCGTGAAGCTGGACGCACTTGTCGATCACCCGGTCGGCCATCTCGGTCGCCCACCACTTGGCCTGGGCGGCATCCTCGACCGAAAGCCGGCCTTCGTTCAGGGCGACGGTGCACTGGTCGATGTAGGTGGTGCCGATGTCGACCTCGGTCTTGATCTCGGCCATCTGGAACCGTGAGTTCTGGAACGAGCCGACCGGCGTGCCGAAGGCGTAGCGCTCCTTGACGTAATCGAGAGTCCAGTTGAGTGCGGCCTGGGCGGCGGCGATCGCCGCGACCGCGATCGAGAGGCGCTCCTGGGCCAGGTTCGAAACGAGGTACTTGAACCCCTCGCCCTCGTTGCCGAGCAGGTTCTCGACAGGCACCGGCACCTCGTTGAAGAAAAGTTCGGCCGTGTCCTGGGAGTGCATGCCGACCTTGTCGAGGTTGCGACCACGCTCGAAGCCGTCCATGCCCCGCTCGATGATCATCAGCGACATGCCCCGGTGCTTCTCCTTCGGGTCCGTCTTGACGGCGGTGATCACCAGGTCGGCGTTGATGCCGTTGGTGATGAAGGTCTTGGATCCGTCAACGATGTAGTGGTCGCCGCTCTTGATCGCCTTGGTGCTCATCGAAGCGAGGTCGGAGCCGATCCCGGGCTCGGTCATCGCGACCGCGGTGATCAGGCTGCCATCGACGATGCCAGGAAGCCAGCGTTCCTTCTGCTCATCGGTGCAGTACTCCTCGAAGTAGGGAAGGCAGACGTCGTTGTGGAGAGTGATGCCGAGAATCGCGCCGGCGGCGCCGGTGTAACCACCCTCTTCCCCAATGATCTGGTTGAAGCGAAAGTCACTGAGGCCGAGTCCGCCGTACTCCTCCTCGACCGACATGGCGAGCATGTTTTTCTCGCCGGCCTTCTGGAACAGTTCGCGGGGGACGATGCCGTCCTCCTCCCACTGCTCGAAGTTCGGCATGATCTCGTCGGCGACGAAACGTCGCACACTTTCGCGGAAGTCCTGGTGTTCGGGTTCGAAAATCGCTCGGTCCATGCGCCGCACTCTATGGGAACTACAACGAGGAGCACTTGATATGAAGCCGGAAAGCGCGATTGTCTTTGGAGGTGCCTCCGGGCTGGGCGAAGCCACGGCCCGGGCCCTGGTCGAGGCCGGCCACAAGGTCGTGGTCGCAGACCTCAACGAGGAGAAGGGGATCGAGCTGGTCGGCGAGATCGGCGGCACCTTCGTCAAGGCGGACGTGACCGACGAGGAGTCGGTCCGCGAGGCGATCGCCGAGGCCGCCGGGCCCGGTGCCGGCGGTACCAGCGGCGGACTCCGCATCTGCGTCAACTGCGCCGGGGTCGGTGCGGCGGGCCGGATCGTCCAGAAGACCGGGGCGGCTCCGCTCGAGGGATATCAGTGGGCGATCAACATCAACCTGATGGGCACGATCAACGTCCTGCGCCTCGCCGCCGAGGTAATGGTCGGCAACGAGCCGGACGAGGACGGCCAGCGTGGCGTCTGCATCAACACCGCCTCGATCGCGGCCTACGACGGCCAGATCGGCCAGACCGCGTACGCCGCCTCGAAGGGAGGCGTCGTCGGTCTCACCCTGCCGGCCGCCCGCGACCTTGCGCGTCACGGTGTGCGCGTGATGACGATCGCCCCGGGCCTCTTCGACACGCCGCTGCTCGCCCTGCTGCCGGAACCGGCCCGCAAGGCTCTCGGCGAGACGATCCCGTTCCCCTCGCGTCTCGGCATCCCGGCCGAGTTCGGTGCTCTCGCCCTTCACATCACCGATAACGTGATGCTGAACGGCGAAGTGATCCGGCTCGACGGGGCGCTGCGCATGGCCCCCAAATAGACCGGACTCAGAACTCCCGCTCGTAGAAGAGCGAGCGGGAGTTCGCTTCCCCCTCGATCTCGTTCCGAAAGCCGGTCTTCTCCTAAAGGGCCCTGGCGCCGAGGTCGTCCGCTCCGGTCACCACCTCGATGCCGTCCGCGCCCCGTTCCCAGATCGAAGGGGTGAACGAGACCTGGGCAAACCCTTCTGTGGGCCCGACCTTCTCCTCTCCTGCGAGCAGATAGATCTTGACGCCCCTTTCGATGAACTTCCTGACCCGGACGCAGGGGCACGTCGCGGAGGCATCTTCCGTCAGCCTAATGAGGGTAGCCTCCACGGGCCGTGGATCTTTTCCAGAGCATCATTCTCGGCATCCTCCAGGGGCTGACCGAGTTCCTGCCGATCTCATCGAGCGGGCACATCCTGATTCTTCCGGCCATCCTCGGCTGGGAGGATCCCGGCGCCGCCTTCACGGCAGTGATCCAGCTCGGAACGGAGTCCGCGGTGCTGATCTACTTCCGCAAGGACCTCTGGAACATCGCGAAGACCTGGCTCGCCTCGCTCCGTCGTCCCGAACTCCGGGGAGATCTCAACGCCCGGATGGGCTGGTACCTGATCATCGCTACGATCCCGATCTCGGTTCTCGGCCTCGCCTTCCAGGACCAGATCGAAACCGCGGCCCGCAACCTCTGGATCGTCGGATCGATGCTGATCGTCTTCGGCCTGATCCTCGGTCTCGCCGACAAGGTCGGAACCCGCGAGCGGGAGGTGGACAATCTCTCCTTCCGGGACGGCGTCCTGATCGGCCTGGCCCAGTCCCTGGCGCTGATACCGGGTGTCTCCCGGTCCGGTGCGACGATCAGCGCCGGCCTGTTCCTCGGCCTCAACCGTCGTGCTGCCGCCCGCTTTGCCTTCCTTCTGGCGATTCCGGCCGTGGTCCTCTCCGGCTTTTACCAGCTCTACAAGCTGCTCTCCGGCAAGGAGACATTCGACGAACCGATGTTCAACATCGCCGTCGCAACGATCGTCTCCTTCATCGTCGGCTACGCGGTCATCGCCTGGCAGCTCCGCTACCTGACCACCCACTCGATGGCGATCTTCGTCTGGTACCGGGTGATCGTCGGCGCCGGAGTACTGACTCTCACCGCCGCCGGCCTGATCTCGGTCTGAGCGGGACCCGCAGGCCGCTGGCAGGAGCAACCGGCGCGCGAAACCAGCGCTCCTCTCGCAAAAGGTGGGCTCGGTTCAAATCACTGGCGCTATATCCCGGTGAATTGAACGCAGCCCGGATGTGGCGCTCCCGTGGGGTGGGTCAGGCGGGGTCCGGCGGGCTCAGGCGGCGGTGAGGAGCATTTCGAGCGCGACCCAGACGATGGTCATCGCGATCGTTGGAACCTCGACGAAGGTCATCGCGAACGGGACCGGGATCAGGCAGAGGATTCTCGATCTTGGAGCGAGGGCAATGTGGGCGCCGGCGGTCGCAAGCACCGGCAGAAAGAGGCTGACAGCGAAGTGGGCGGAATCCTCGTCGATTGCTCCGACCAGAAAACCGGTCGCCAGGGCGATCGCGACAAAGGCACCGAGGAAGAGCGACGTCCCGGCCCGGCGCTCCACGTACGGGGCGAAGAGCCATAGCCCGAGCAGGGCGACGATGACCTGCCAGACGTTCATGTGGGGGATCTGGCCCGCAAGCGCCAGGACCAGATAGGCCAGCAGCAGGGCGAGGGTGCCCCAGACGGGGCCACGCAGATCCATCGTGTCTCGAAACGGAATCAAGGAACTGGCGAGGGTATCCGAGAGAAAGGCACTCAGGCTGCCTGGGCGGCCTTGCGCGCGCTTTCGTCAGCGTGGTACGAGCTGCGCACCAGGGGACCGGCGGCGACCGACTCGAAACCGATCTCGTAAGCGGCCTTTTCCAGGGACTCGAACTCCTCCGGATGCCAGTACCGGACCACCGGCAGGTGGTTTACGGTCGGCCGCAGGTACTGGCCAACGGTGAGGATCTGGACCCCGTGCTCGCGCAGGATCCCGAAGGTCTCCACCATCTCGTCAAACTCCTCGCCGAGCCCGACCATCAGTCCGGACTTGGTGATCACCTCACCTTCGCCCATCTCGCGGGCCAGACGAAGGACGCGGGCGGAGCGCAGGAACTTAGATCCGCGGCGCGCCTTCGGGTAGAGGCGAGGCACCGTCTCGACGTTGTGGTTGAAGACATCCGGCCGCTCGTGGACGACGCGCGCAAGCGGCATCTCCTGGCCGCGGAAGTCGGGGGTGAGGATCTCGACCTTGCAGTCGGGCGCCTGGGCACGGATCGAACGGATCACCCCGACGAAAGCCGAGGCGCCGTAGTCGGGCAGGTCATCCCGGTCGACCGAGGTGATCACCGCATGGGAGAGGCCGAGCCGCTTGACCTGCGTCGCGACCCGGGCCGGCTCCAGCGGATCGTTGTGGGTCGGCTTGCCGGTCTGGACGTTGCAGAAGCCGCAACGGCGCGTGCAGACGTCACCAAGGATCATGAAGGTCGCGGTTCCCCGCTCCCAGCACTCGCCGATGTTCGGGCAGTTCGCTTCCTCGCAGACGGTGTTCAGGCTCTCGCCGTCGATCATCTGCTTGATCTCCCGGTAAACGGGGCCACCAGGAGGCGGAACCTTCAGCCACGAAGGCTTGCGTGACCGGAACGGGATCGCGTCATCGCGCTGGACGTTGCCGCCGCCGGGATTGGCGCGGGAACGGGTGACGTGGATGCGTTCGGTCGTGCTCAACAGCTACCTAGGCTACGGAATCGACCCGACCGCGTCGCTCCAGGCCGACAAGGGCGGGAGTCCCGGGCTCCAGTTCCAGCCCCAGCGCCTCGGCGATCCGGTTCCCGACCTCGGTCGCCACTTCCGGCATCGCGGGCGCTGAACCTCCGGTCTCCATTGCGATTGAACTGGCCCGGCAGGCCTCGATTCCACATGAGTTGATCCACTCGAACGGTTCGAGGTCGCATGAGACGTTGAGCGAAAGACCGTGACTGGTCACGCCGCGGCTTATCTTCAGGCCGATCGACCCGATCTTCCTGATTGTTCCCCTGGCCAGCCCGGGAGCGGCGGACGCTGCGTCGGCATCGTCGAACGAGGCTCTGGTCGGACGGTCGTCATCCACCCAGATCCCGGTCAGACCTTCGATCCGGCCCGCTGGTACGCCCCAGGAGAGGAGCGCCGCGGCCATCGCGTCTTCCAGTGCCTCTACGAAGCCGGCGACATCAACCCGGTTCGCTCCCGCCGGCTGGGTCCCGACACCCTTGAGGTCGATGATCGGATAGGCGACCAGTTGCCCCGGCCCGTGGTAGGTGACCCGGCCGCCCCGCGGCGTGTCGCAGATCGCGATGCCCCGAGCCCGGTACCAATCCGAGTCGTGAAGCAGGTCCGACGGGTCACTGCGACGGCCAAGTGTGTAGGTCGGTGGGTGCTCGAGGGTCAGGAGCAGGTCGTCGACCGCACCGGCATGCCTTTGGCTGATCAGGCGATCCTGGGCGGCCACCATGTCCGAATAGTCGCGGCGGCCGAGTTCGATCAGTCGGAGCGGTTCCATTGTCCCCGGGCTCCGACCAGACCTTCGCAACCGACACAGCCCACGCAATCGACACAGTTCCGGCAACCCACGCAGGCGACGCAGCGGCGACAGCGGAAGCAGCCCAGACAGAAGGCACAGGCAACAAGCATCGAGGAGAAGAGCGAGACGAAGCTCAAGGCGATTGCCGAAGAGAAGAGAGTGATGAGACTGCCCGCGACGCCTGCGCTGAAGCCTGTCGCCGCACTGCCCGCCACCCCAGCCGAGTGTGTGGTGGCAAGACTGCCGGCCACACCGGCCGACCTGGAAATCCGCCGGCTACCGGTGACGCCGGTGCTCTCGTTCACGCAAGCCGGGCCGGACCCGTGATCGGTGGCGCCGGACCCGTGGCTCATCCAAGCAGTCCCGGATTTTCGATGTTCGCCTTCACTTCGCTCAGGAACCGGGCTGCCTCACCGCCGTGGAGCACCCGGTGGTCACAGGAAAGGTCGAGCGTCATCACGTCGCCGGGGACGACTTCGCCGCCCCGCACGACCGGCTGCGAGGTGATCACGCCAACCGCCAGTTTCGCCGCCTGTCCCGGATTCACGATCGGCTGCGAGCTGGTGACGCCGAGCGGGCCGAGGTTGGAGATCGAGAAGGTCGCGCCCGCCTGTTCCGGCGGCGTGATCTCGCCGGACCGCGCCCGGCTGGAGAGGAGCCGGACTTCGGTAGCGATCTCTTCCAGGTCCTTGAGGTCAGCGTCGGTGATGACTGGCGTCAGGGACCCGTCCTCGGTGTCGACCGCAACCCCGATGTTGATCCGGCTGTGTAGCTGAAGGCCGCCGTCCCGGTAGGTCCCGTTCACGCGCGGATGGTTGCGGAGCGCCAAGGCGGTCGCCTTGATCACCAGGTCGTTCACGGTGGGGGCTTCGCCGCCCTCGCGGAGCGCGGCGCGACGACGGACCAGCGCGGTCACGTCGGCTTCCACCTGGACGTAGATGTGGGGAATCGTCGCCTTGGACTCGGCGATCCTCCGTGACATCGACTGCCGGGCCCGCGAGTACTCTATGAACTCGCCTTCACCCTTGTTGCCGGTCTGACTGGTCTGAACCTGGGCTTCCTCACTCATCTGGACTGACGATATGGGCAAAACGGCTCCAGTGTCAGGCCAGCAGGCCGGGCTCCTCGAGGTTCGCCTTGATCGAGGCGAGGAACTCTGCCCCGTCAGCGCCGTAGAGGATGCGGTGGTCGCAGGCCAGGGTCATCTCCATCTGGTGGGCAGAAGTGATGCTGCCTCCACGGGCGACGGGACGTTCGGTGACTTCGCCGACCGAAAGGATTCCCGCCTGCCCGGGGTTGATCACTGCGTCGAAGCCGGTCACCCCGAACATGCCGAGGTTGGAAACGGTGAAGGTTCCGCCGCTGAGCTCGGGCGGGGTTACTTCACCCGATCGGACCCGCCCGGCCAGACGCCTGCTCTCACTCGAGATCTCGGTCAGGGTCAGATGGTCCGCGTCGCGCAGCACCGGGACGATCAGGGAACCCTCGGCGGCGACCGCGATGCCCACGTTCACATTGGGATAGAGCTCGAAGTGGCCGTCTCGGAAGGCGGCGTTGGCAAGCGGGTGCCGTCGCAAGGCGATCGCCGCCGCCTTGACCACGAAGTCGTTCAGGGAGGGCACGGTCTCACCTTCGGCGGCCTCGGCCTTGAAGGCGGTGCGAACTTCTACCGCGCGGTCCATGTCGACCAGGGTCCGCAGGTAGAAGTGGGGGATGGTTGCCTTCGACTCCGACATGCGGCGGGCGATCAACTGCTGGGTCCGGGTCAGCTCGACGATCTCTGGCTCGCCCTTGGCCGAGTCGGGCCGGGATACCGACCCGACTGACGCGGAAGCATCCGGCCCCGGTGTGTCCCCAAAAGAACCCCGCGAGACGGAACGTTCCGTCTCGCGGGGAGGCGCCGGGGAGGCTGACGAGACGGAACGTTCCGTCTCGTCAGAAGTTTTGGGGGATACCCCCGCGCCCGCCTCCACGTCTGCCTTGATGATCCGCCCGCCGGGTCCCGAGCCCGAAAGCGACGTAAGGTCCACCCCCTTCTCCTCTGCGACCCTCCGGGCCAGGGGCGAAGCCTTGATCCGGTGACGGTCACCCTGTTTCCCGTCAGCCGGTCGTGGACTCCGGGGCAGTGGAGCCTCCGATGGCCGGTCTTCCGCGGATGGTGTCCCGGAAGCAGTCGAACCGCTCTCGCTGCTCTCGCCGGCCGCGCCGACCGTTGCGATCGGCTCTCCGATCGGTCGTGTTTCCCCTTCGGCCACCAGGATCTGCAGGGTGCCGGCGAGATCGGACTCGTAGACCATCGAGGCCTTGTCGGTTTCGATCTCGACCAGTTCGTCGCCGACCGCGATCTCGTCGCCATCCGCTTTCAGCCAGGCGAGGACCACTCCCTCCTCCATCGAGTCGGTCAGCCGGGGCATGACAATGTCGCCCATCAGCTTTCCTCCCGGCGCGGGATCGCTCCCTCGGTGGTGGCCAGTGCCGCTTCGATCACGTGTTCCTCGTGGGGAATCGCCGCCTGCTCCATCCGGCGTGAGTAAGGCATCGGAACGTCCGCTCCGGTGACCCTCTGGACCGGTGCGTCCAGGTAGTCGAATGCCTGCTCGGTGATCAGAGCAGAGAGGTTCGCCCCGACCCCTCCGTGGGGCCAGCCCTCCTCCACGATCACCGCCCGGTTCGTCTTCCTGACCGAATCGAGGATCGTGTCGAGATCGAGCGGCCTCAGGGTGCGGGGGTCGATCACCTCGGCCGAGACACCGTGCTTCTGCTCGAGTTCGTCGGCGGCCTTCTCGGCCACATGCGCCATCTTGAGGATGCCGACGATCGTCACGTCCGAACCTTCGCGACGGATCGCTGCCTCGCCGAAGCGCTGGATCACGTCATCCCCGTCGGGGACCTCTCCCTTGATCCCGTAGAGGCTTTCGTGCTCGATGAAGATGACCGGATTTTCGTCCCGGATCGCCGCCTTGAGCAGGGCCTTCGCGTCGGCCGGGGTCGAAGGGCAGGCGACCAGCAGGCCGGGAATCTGAAGGTAGAGCGCTTCGAATGAGTGGGAATGGGTGGGGCCCAGTTGGTGGCCGCCCCCTCCAGGCATCCGGATCACCATCGGCACCCGCGTGTTGCCATTGAACATGTAGGGGATAGCGGCGGCGTGGTTGACGATCTGGTCGAGGGCGAGCAGCGAGAAGTTCACGGTCATCAACTCGACCACCGGCCGCAGGCCGGCCATTGCCGCGCCCACGCCCACCCCGACGATCGTGTTCTCCGAGATCGGGGTGTCCCGGACCCGCTTCTCGCCGAACTCGTCGAGCAGGCCTTCGGTCACCTTGAAGGCCCCCTGAAAGACCCCGACGTCCTCGCCCATCACGAACACATCGGAATCACGGCGCATCTCCTCCGCCATCGCATCCCGGAGAGCCTCGCGCATGCGCATTTCGGTCATTCGCGCACTCCCTCCCGGGACTGCCGTTCCCTGGCCTCCTCCGCGTAGGCGGCCCCGGATTCGGCCAGATTCCTGGCTACCTCCGGGGCGTCCTCGCCGAGCTCGCCCCGATGGGGCTCGGGTGAGCGCTCGTCGACCGAGTACCAGCCCATCGTCTCCGAGACGATGTAGAGCTCCTCGTAGAGCGAGTCGAGCGGAGGTTCCGGTGACTCGTCCGCGAACCTGACCGCCGCTTCGACGGTCTGGTCGGCTTCGCGGCGGACACCCTCCACGTCCTCCTCGTTCAGCACGCCCTTCTCCAGGCAGAGCCGGATGAAGCTCTCAATCGGATCCTTGAGCCGCCACTCCTCGACCTCGGATTTCTCGCGGTAAACCTCGGGATCGGCCGCTGAGTGCCCGCGATAACGGTAGGTGAAGGCTTCGACCAGGCTGGGCCGCCCCTTCTCGCGGACCTGCTCCAGGTGGAAGGAGACCCGGTCGCGGACCTCGAGCACGTCCATGCCGTCGATCCGCTCTCCCTCGATCCCGTAGCCCTCGGCTTTGCGGGAAAGATCGGTGACGGCCGAGTGTCGTTCGATCGAGGTTCCCATCCCGTACAGGTTGTTCTCGACCAGGAAGACAACCGGTAACTCCCAGAGCGCCGCAAGGTTCATCGTCTCCCCGAAGTTCCCCGTGTTCGAGGCGCCGTCCCCGAACATGCAGACGGTCACGCAGTCCTCCTCCCGGTACCGGGAGGCGAGGGCCAGGCCGGCCGCGAGGGGCAGGTTGCCTCCCACGATCCCGTAACCGCCCATGAACCGGCGGTCGGCATCGAAGATGTGCATCGATCCTCCGCGGCCCCCGCTGGTTCCAGTCTCGCGACCGAAGAGCTCGGCCATCACCGCGTCGGCCGAGGTTCCCCTGGCCAGGGCGTGGCCGTGGGTGCGGTAAGTGCCGATCAGGTAGTCGTCCTCGCGCATCACCGAGGTGGTGCCGACGATCGTCGCTTCTTCCCCGATCGCCAGGTGGAGGAAGCCACCTGCCTTGGCCCGCTGGTACTGGCGTCCCGCTTCCTCCTCGAAGCGCCGGATCAGGCTCATCCGGCCGAGCAGTTCGAGACAAGTCTGACGGTCAGGAACAGAGGCCATACAAAGACCATAGCGGGGCGCCTGCCTCGGCCATTTTCGGCTTTCTACCTGAAAATCGCGGACACAGAGTCCGAACCTTGCGGTCCCCGCAAAGTTTCCGCAAGGCCGCTGAAACCCGCTCCGGGGAAGCTGCTGCCGCATTCGAGTCACCCCTTTCCAACGAACCTCACCAGGTAGGAGCAAGCAATGAAGAAGTTCCTGATAACCGCAGCGGCCCTGATGGCCTTCATGTTCGCGGCAGAAGCCGCCCAGGCAGCAACCGTCCAGGGTGAAATCAAGGTCATCGCATACGGCCAGGGGATGCTGATCGCCCCCGGGATCGATTGCGGCAGCGGTCATACCGACTGCACCGAGACAAAGACCTGGGATGACAGCGGCCCGGCCCCGACACTCTCGCTCTTCCCGCACGCCACGAAGTCCGGCTGGGGAATCACGAGCTGGAGTGGCTGTGATTCGTTGCCTTCGATGAACGACTGCCGGGTCGCATTCCCGTCGTCGGGCACGAGGACAGTCTTCGCCTACTTCTTCGACGTGGCCGCTCCGTCCGTTTTCATCTCCGGGTACTCGACCGCAGCCGGGGACAGTCTCCACGTCGACGTACAGACTTCAGACAACGAGGCCGTCACCAAGGTCGAGTTTCTGATCAACGACGAGGTGCTGCTGACCCAAACAGGAAACTTCGGCAGCGCGGAGCTTGACACCACCCAGATCCCGGAAGGCGAAGCCGTCCTGAAGGTTCGCGCCTACGACGCCAACCGGAACATGGGTGAGAGCAACAGCCACGCGATTCCGGTTGACCACACCGCCCCTGAAGTCAGCCTGGAATCACCGCTGACTGCCACCAACGACAACACGGCGGTGTTCACCTTTGACGAACTGGGTGACGACGTGTGGGGAGTCGAATGCGCGATCCAGCGGGTCGGCGAGAACGACGAGCTGGAGAGCTGTGGCGACTGGGAGCCCTACTCGGAGGAGGTACCGACCGAGGGTGACTGGGAACTCGTCTACGAAGCGCGGGACATGGTCGGGAATGTGACCCGGGCCGTTCACCCGTTCGTCGTCGATCGCACTGCCCCCGAGGCCGCCTTCACGTCCGGCCCGGCCGATGGCGCCGAGATCGATCCCGGCCAGGTCGATTACAGCTGGTCAGCGACCGATGGCCTGCCCACGACCATGGCCTGCTCCTGGGATGAGGGTGAGACCACCGAATGCGATGGCAGCGCCTCCAGCACCCTCGGAGCCGGCTTCCACAGCTTCAAGGTCGTGATCACCGACCAGGCCGGCAACGCGACGACCCTCACCCGGGCGGTCACGGTCAGAAAGCCGGTCGATCCGGACCCGAACCCCACGCCGGACCCTGACCCCGACCCCGGGACCGCCGACAGAACGGCGCCGGTGATCAAGCTGATCGCCCCGAAGCAGAACCTGCGACGTGCCGGCAAGGCACTTCGCCTCAGGGTTCGCTGCGATGAGGCCTGCTCCGGCAAGGTTCTTGTCAGGGGCAAGCGCGGTGTCAGGTTCGCCGGCCGGGTTTACCTGGCCGAGGCAGGTGTCGCCAGGCTGAAGCTGAAGCCGACCGCGCGGGTCCGCAAGCGACTGGACAGCATGAGTCAGCGGAGCCTCCGTCCCCGGCCAATCAGGTTGACCGCGACCGCGAGCCTCAAAGATGCCGCCGGAAACGTCGGCAGGGCCAGGCTCAGGTTCAAGGTCGGAGCCTGAACGCCCCGGCCTGATCCCTCCCGCTCCCTCCCGGCGCCGCCCGCCCTTCTCCCTGGGGTTGGCGGCGCCACTTTCTCCCCAACCAACAAAGGAACAAATGAAGAAACAGATCCGAAACGCAGTTATCGCCGGTCTCCTCATGCTCGGCTTCGCCACACCCTCCCTCGCCCAGGCGGCCGGTCCGCCGCCGCTTCCAAAGGCGACCAGTGGCGCCAAGGTCAAGCGCTTTGCGACCGGGGTGGGCATCCCCACGCAGATCGCTTTCTCAGGTCGCAACGCCTTCATCTCCGGTGCCGCGGAGGGTCCGTTCAAGGGCGGGGTCTTCGTGGTCCGTCCTGGATCGCGCAAGGCGGTCAAGGTGCCCGGTACGCCCAAGTCGGCCTTTGGAGTCGCCTCGAGGGAAGGCCGGCTCTACGTCAGTTCCGGCCGCAAGGTAATCGCCTACGCACGTTTTGACGGCCGCCGCTTCAGGGCCAGCAAGGTGATCTTCGAGGGCTCCCGCAAGTTCACGGGATTCAGCGGACTGGCGATCGGCCCCAACGGAAGGCTTTACGCGGGCGTTTCCCTGAACCAGAAGTACGACAACACCGCCGACCCCTCGCCCTACGGAAACTCGGTTGTCTCGATGGGCCTCGCCGGCCGCAACGTGAAGGTCGTCTCCACCGGGCTGCGCCAGCCCTGGATGCTCGCCTTCGCTCCCGGGGACCCGGACCCGTTCGTTTCCGTCCTCGGCCAGGACCTGCCGCTCAACAACGGTGCGCCGGACCTGATCGTCAAGGCGGCCGCCGGTACCGACTTCGGCTTCCCGGAATGCAACTGGCTGCTCGAGTCGGCCTGTGACGGTTTCGATGAACCGCTGGTCCAGCTCGCGGCCCAGCCCGGACCGAAGAACTCACTGAACCAGCAGTCCCCGATGGGGATCACGGCCAGTGGCTCGAAGATGTTCGTGGCGCTGTTCAGCGGCACCGCAAAGGCCGGGCCGCAGGTGATGACGATGAAGACCGACGGAAGCGCCCGCAAGCCCTTCCTGACCGGCTTCGTCGCACCGGTGCTTTCGGTGACCGCCCACAAGGGCTACCTGTACGTGGGTGACCTCACCGGCAGCATCTACAAGGTGCGCGCCTAGTCGGACCAGCCGGGACCGGGATGACCAGGCCGCTGGCCGGTCGTCCCGGTCCGGGTTACCTCAGGCTCGGCTACCCGGGTCGCGGGTCCGGCCGCTCAGGCGTGGGTGGCCCACTTGTCGACCGCCCGGGCCGCGTCGAGCACTGCCTCGGAGATTGTCGGGTGGGGATGAATGATCCGCTGGAGTTCCTGGATGCCGCCCTCGAGTGCCATGACGGCGACCAGTTCGGCGATCATGTCGCAGGCCCGATTGCCGACGATGTGGGCACCGACGATCTCGCCGTACTCCTTGTCGACCACGAGCTTGACCATGCCGTCCCGGTCGTCGTAAACGGTGCCGGCCCCGACACCGCCCAGCTTCAGCTTGCCGGTCTTCACGTCGAGGCCCTTCTCCTTGGCCTGCGCTTCGGTCAGGCCGACGCTCGCGACCTGCGGGTGGCAGAAAGTGGCTCCCGGGACCAGGTCGAGATCGACCGGGTGGGTGTCCTGGCCAGCCGCGGCCTCGGCGGCGACGACGCCTTCCTCCATCGCCTTGTGGGCGAGAGCGGCGCCCCGGCAGAGATCCCCGATCGCATAGATCTTCTCGTTTGAGGTCTTCTGGTACCCGTCGACCGCGACGCGTCCGTTCTCGTCCAGCTTCACGCCTGCGGCCTCGAGGCCCAGGGCGTCGACGTCGGGTCGGCGGCCCCCGGCGATGACCAGGTAGTCGACCTCGGCCGAGTTCTCACCGTAGGTGAACCTGACCGAAGAACCGGTGTCCTCGACGTTCTCGACCGGCGTGCCGGTCGAGATCTCGATGCCCTGCTTCTTGAAGGTCCGCTCGACCACCCGGACCACGTCCTTGTCCTCGGCGGGAAGGATCTGGTCCAGCATCTCGACCAGGATCACTTCGGTTCCGAAGCGGATGTAGGCCGAGGCGATCTCGGAGCCGGAAGCCCCTGCTCCTACCACGGCGATCTTCTTCGGCTGTCCGGCGAGCGACCAGGCTCCCCAGGTGTCGAGCACCCGGTCGGAGAACTCCACCCCGGGGATCGCCTGGGCGACTGAACCGGTCGCGAGGATCACCTTGCCGGCGCCGTAGGTGGTCTCGCCAACCTTTACGTCGCCCTCGGCGGTGAGTGAGCCTTCGCCCTCGATGAAGGTGATCTTGTTCTTGTCAAACAGTCCCTTGACACCACCCGAGAGGCTGGCGGAAACGTCTGTCCGACGCTGCCCCAGGGCCTCCCAGTCGAGCTCGGCGCCCTGCACCTTCACGCCGATCTCGGCGGAGTTCTTCGCCTCGTCGAAGACCTCGGCGGTGTGGAGCATCGTCTTGGCCGGAATGCAGGCGTAGTTCAGGCAGCGTCCGCCCGCCTTGTCCGATTCCACCACCGCGGTGGACTTGCCGAGCTGGGCGGCGCGGATCGCGGCCACATACCCGCCGGGCCCGGCACCGATAACGATTACGTCGAAGGATTCATCAGCCATGGTGAGGCGAGGTTATCGGACCGGGAGCGAGCGGCCCGGAGGATGATCCCGTGCTCTGAAGCGAGTAACCGCGATCAGTCGCGACCGGGCCGCTCCGGCATCTGGATGCGGGCCATCGCCTTGACCATGAACCAGAAAAGGACCGAGAGCGCGACGACCAGGATCAGGGTGCCGAGGATCTGCAGCAGGGTTGGTGCCGTGACCATTCCCAGGACTCCGGCCATGATCAGGATCACCAGAAGCATCTGGAATCCGAGTACTGCCCAGTAGCGGGCCTTCCACATTCCCCAGGCCATGACCGAGATGACCAGGGCAAAAAGGCCCCACTGGAACACGTTCACCTCGCGGCCACCCGCTTCCGCGCCGGTGGCGAGTGCGTAGAGGGTCGAACCCCAGAGGACGGCAGCCACTACGCCCGAACAGATCGCCCCCACCGTGACGGCCTTCGGCCGCTCTCCCTCGGCGAGAGGCACCAGGGCCTCGCGGGCTGCCTGATTCTTGATTTCGGCCTTGGCGTAGCCCGCCTTCATCGCGTCGGCCCCTGACTTCGGGGCCGACCCGTTCCGGCTTTCCTCCGGGGCCGCGGGGCGCTTTCCGCGTTGCTTGCGGCGGGCGGGCGGTCCGGGATCCTGGTCAGCCACCGGGTGCCACCTCGCTGCCGACCGCGGCGAAGGCGCGTCTCAGGCTCTCTGCCACTGCGGTGGGATTGGCAGCGTCACGGATCGCCCGGACCACGCAGAGGCGACGGGCCCCTGCCTGCAGCACTTCGAGCACGTTGTCGGGGTCAATGCCGCCGATCGCGAAGAAGGGAATGGTTGATGTCGCTGCCGCATGGCGGATCAGCTCGAGCCCGACCGCGGGGCGGCCGGCCTTGGTCGGCGTCTCGTGGATCGGCCCGACGCTGATGTGATCGATCGGAACGCCCTCGCGCACGGTTCCGTGGGCCGCCCTGATCTGATCCCCGGAATGTGTTGACAGGCCGAGCAGATGGTTGGGTCCGATGATCTCGCGGGCCTCGGCGACAGAAATGTCGTCCTGGCCGATGTGAACGCCGTCGGCCCTCACCGACATCGCCAGTTCGGGGTCGTCGTTGAGGATGAACGGCACGCCGTAGGTGTCGCAGATCCGGCGGAAGGTGTCGGCCGATCGCTCGATCACGCGGTTGTCGGCCTCCTTGTCCCGCAGCTGCACGATGTCCACGCCCCCGTCGAGGGCCGCGCGGAGCAGTCCTTCCGGGTCTTCGCCGTTCGGCCGCGCTTCGCAGACGAAGTAGAGCCGCGCGGTCCGCAGACGCTCACGCCGCAGACCGCCTGCACCCTCGCTCGGTTCAAAGCTCATGGCGTGAGGATAGAGGCAGGTAAGATCAGGAATACCTGCGGGAGCCCGTTGGCCGGGCTGAGAGGGCGGCGCCGAAGCCGCCGACCGCCTGAACCTGATCCGGGTAATTCCGGCGTTAGGGATGGGCAGCCGGCTCCCCAGGGTCCGGATGAACGCAGCCAGAACTGACAAGAACCCAGATGCGATCGTGGTCGGAGCAGGCCTGATCGGGCTGGCCACCGCCTGGGAGCTGTCCGGCCTCGGTCTCGGTGTGACCGTGATCGAACGGGAAAGGCCGGGCTGCGGGGCGACCGCCGTCGCGGCCGGCATGCTCGCCCCGATCGGGGAGCTGGATTTCGGGGAGCCTGAGCTGCTCGCGATGAACCTCCGTTCCCGCGAGCTTTATCCGGACTTCATCGCTTCGGTCGAGAGCGAGACCGGCATGGACACGGGGTACCGGCACACCGGCGCCCTGCATGTCGCGCTGGACCGTGACGAGGCCGGCGAGCTCAGGCGGATCATGGAGCTCCAGCAGAGCCACGGTCTGGAGTCGAAGTGGCTGGGCCCGATGGCGGCCCGCGACCTCGAGCCCGGTGTCAGCCCTTCCCTCGCCGGGGCAATCCTGGTCGAGGAAGACGCGGTGGTCGACCCGCGGGCAATGGTTGCCGCCCTGAAGCGCGGTCTGGCCGAGCGTGGCGTACGGATCCTGACTAGCGACGTCACTTCTCTGGAGCTGGGGCCGGCGGGTTCGGTCAGTGGCGTGCGAACGGGTTCGGAAGGCTTCACTTCACCACTCGTGATCGCCGCGCCCGGGGCGGAGGCCGGGGTTGCGCAGTGGCTTCCGGAGGAGGTTCGCCCGCCGGTCCGGCCGGTCAAGGGCCAGGTGGTCGAGCTCAAGGGCGAAACGAATCCACCGGCCTGCGAGCGGATTCTCGGATCGGAGCGCGTATACATCGCCCCCCGCCCCGACGGAAGGCTGATTCTCGGTGCGACCGTAGAGGAAATGGGCTTCGACCGGCGGGTCACCGGTGGCGGCGTCCACGAGCTGCTCCGTGAGGCCTACCGGCTGCTTCCCGACGTGGCCGAAATGGAGTTCCTCGGGGCTGTCGCCGGCCTGCGCCCCGGAACCCCCGACAACCTGCCGGTGATCGGCCGGACATCGATCAACGGCCTGATCCTCGCGACCGGCCACTACCGCAACGGAATCCTCCTCGCCCCGGTCACCGCCCGATCGGTCGCCAGTCTCGTTCAGGGAGAGCAAGCAGAGGTGATCGCTCCCGCCTCACCGGCAAGGTTCACTCACCAGGGGGCCCGCAAATGAAAATCGAACTGAACGGCGAAGCGAGGGAAGTGGCGGAAGGGACGACGGTCGAGGATGTGATCGGCCTGGTCGCCGGGGACCGGATCCCGCCGGACCGTCGCGGGGTTGCGGTCGCGCTCAACGGTGAGGTGGTGCCGAGGTCTGCCTGGTCGAGCACGGTCCCAGGTCCCGACGCCGAGATCGAGGTGGTCGCCGCGATCCAGGGCGGTTCCGGCGAGTGGGAGCTCGGGGGCCGCACCTGGCGGTCGCGCCTGATCGCCGGCAGTGGCGGTTTCAGATCGCTGGAGGCGATGGAGAGCGCTCTCGCCCTTTCCGGGACGGAGATCATCACCGTCGCCCTGCGTCGGCTCGATCCGGATGCCCAGGGGTCGGTGATGGACGTGATCGAGAAGCTCGGGCTGTTCATCCTGCCCAACACAGCCGGCTGTTACACGGCGAGGGACGCTGTCCGGACGGCGAAACTGGCCCGGGAGGCGTTCGGAACCGACTGGGTGAAGCTCGAAGTGATCGGTGACGACCGCTCCCTGCTGCCGGACGCACCGGAGCTCCTGCGGGCTGCCGAGGAGTTGGTCGGGGACGGGTTCACGGTCCTTCCGTACACGAATGATGACCCGATCCTGGCCAGCCGGCTTGAGGCTGCAGGCTGTGCGGCGGTGATGCCGCTCGGCGGGCCGATCGGGTCAGGCGCCGGGATCCGCAATCCGTACAACATCTCGATCATCGTCGAGAATGCTTCGGTCCCGGTGATCCTCGATGCCGGGATCGGCACCGCATCCGATGCGACTCTCGCGATGGAACTCGGCTGCGACGCCGTCCTGCTCGCCTCCGCGGTATCCCGGGCGGGTGATCCGGACCTGATGGCGACCGCGATGAAGCACGCTGTGGAGGCGGGGAGGGCGGCCCGGGAAGCGGGTCGAATCCCGAAGCGCCTCTACGCCGAAGCGAGCACCCCGGACGAGGGTTTCCCCGGCCTCGGCTGACTCCCGGCAGCTGAAGTAGTGGGACTGTTCTAAGAAGTCGGTAGCCCGCTCTTCATGCGATGGCTACGGGGTCGATTATGCCGGTTTGTACGGCTGCACCACCCTAAACTGTACGGGCGGCCATGAGGGGCCTGATCAGATGGATTGGTCTGAAATGGGCCAGTCCGGTTGCACTCGCATCGTGGCGGCTAAGCGGAAACCAAAGAGGCTGCGTGGTCGCGGAGGTACTCACGCAGGTATGGAAGCGTGAAATCGACGTATCCGTGCCCGGTGGATTCGATAAGTTCGGCGCTGATGAGCCGGTTCCGATACATGCCCGCGTACTCCTTCGTTACACCAAGCCGTGACGAGATGTCGGACATCCTTGAAGGTCCATCGTCTCTTGACATGGCAAGCAGGAATGACTTGTCGGTCGAGGATGCCTCATTCAAGGAAGGTTCGTGTACCAGCGAGCCGAGCTTTCGATTTGCCCTCACTAGACCTTCGCTTACGTGTTGCACTGTGATCGGATCTTGGTTGCGCCCGGATTTCTGCCAGCAGTGGTAGCCGACTAGCTGGATCATGAAGGGATAACCACCGGTTTCGTTTACCATCGATTCAAGGGCTTCAGGTTCAACGCTCTTTC
>DAIQCC010000005.1:122234-125991 GCA_036780865.1 Solirubrobacterales bacterium
CCCGAACATCATTGGCACTCACCGGACCTAGGTGATGTTTGTCGGCTCGTCGCAAAAAGGTGAGCACCTGTCCCTTTAGGAGCTCACTAACAGAGCTTTCAAGACCAGCCGCCACGAATGCCACCTCACGGTCTTCTCGGAATGCATGCTGAATGGCCACTGCGATTGCTCGAAGGTCGTCGATCTGGTGTTTGTGAACTTCGTCGAGAGTGAGGAGTAGGCCTGTCTCGTTTTCGGATAGGAGCTCGGTCAACGAGCTGATCTGACTCCTCAGGTCCATTTTTACTGTGTACGAGCGCAATGTCTCCCAGGTTATGTTTCCGCCCACAACCGGTATCCCGAGCCCGCTGACTACCCGTTTGACCGCATCGGGATCAAACTGCGAGAGCAACGCTGGAAGGCGGGTCTGGGTAAGCCGGTCCAGCAATCCTGGATCAGCGGTCTCGCTCACTACAAGCCACCCTTCCTGACGGGCCCTGTCCTCGACCTCGTTGAGGAGCGTGGTCTTGCCTGACCCTCGGGCTCCGGTGTAAAGTGTGGCCCGACCCGGAGCGCCAGGGCCGTCGTAGATTGCATCGACGAACTCGTCAATCAGTGGGTCGCGCCCGGCGAGGATGGGTGGAACAGCGCCGAACGTAGGCTTGAAGGGGTTCTTGGGCTTCACAAATAGGAGTCTAGCAGGCCCTTTATACCTCTTTATACCTTTTATACTTCTTTAGACCTGAGCGGAGACCAAGAGGCTGCCGTCCAGCAGCGATGGTCTACGGATGGTAGGGGGAAGGAATCCCAGTGGCTCTACAAGTGGTCCCCCTTAGGGCGATCCCGGATCGGCAAAGCGAGGGAGTGAATATTCGCTGTCGTCGGCATGATGAAGAAGTGCGTGAACCCTTGGGTGGGAGCAGTTGCAGGCTGGCAGATGGACGAAGAAGGAGAAGAAGATGATGATGATGACGACGATGATCGGTTTCTGGACTTGGGAAAAGTTGGTCTCAGCAGACCTACCCCTATCCCCTCTCGCTTCTTAGTGGGGTGAAATCCAGCGAGTTCGCTGAGACTCTGGGTCAAGCAACCTGTTCTCAAGCGGAACTCTGAGTCGAGCGACCTCATCCGCGTCGATTTTCACCAAACCGATATGCGACAGGGTCCCTGCCTAGCCGAGGTATTCCGTGATTAACGCACCGATTTGGGTCGCCAGCAAATCCGATGCCACACCGGCTCCCACCATAAACGAGCCCTGGCGCACTCGTCCTAGGAACCGTTCAATGCGATCCTCTCGATTCACATCCGCAGTCACGGCCGCAGCCAGTTCAGCCTGAGCCTCAGGATCTACCAGTCCTGCTTCCCGCACGAGTCGCAGTAGTCCCTCTAGATCTCCCTTTGCCACGGCGCTGTTCTGACTGGTCCCAGATCCGTGCGCCACCGAGGCTCCGTCCCCGAAAATGTTGTTGGTGACGTTGTAAACGGTGCTCGCGACTGGTGGATCCTGAATCGTGGGGCCACCTGCCTCGCCAGCGCTCGGAGCGCTTTCGTGAAGGTCTAGCGCGAACTCCAGGGCTGTATTTCGCGACGTCTCGATGACGCCTCGAATGGTGCCTCGGGTCAGGATCTGACGTGCTGAGATCAAGCCCATCGATTCAATGTGGGGAACTCGTCCTTCTGAGATCCATTCGTTGTACAAGCCAATGAAGTACGGATCCCAGCCAACCCCGGGGTCCTGCTCACTCGCCGCGAGTTGTTCGAGCTCAACTATCGGTTGTTTCAAGTCCGTCGAGAACAGCCGTTCCCGGTGCTCATCGGGTACTCCGGCGGAACTGACGCTAAGAGAGGCACTGGAACCAAAGGGTCCGCTCCAATTCCCTTGGACCGGCGTGGTGAGCACCTTTCGGTAATTCGGGAGGGCAGATGTGTCTTCATAGCCATTGAGCTCGTTCTTGACCCATGAGGTCAGTTCTGCCGATCCGACCCGGTGAGCCACGATCTGAACTTTCCGCAGCAGGTTCGAAGTCGAAACCGCGTCATCCGCAGCGCCACCGATTATTTCGTCGAGAAGACTCACGCCGGGATAGTCTGAAGCGTGCCGCGGACGATCGAGGGCCCCTTTTGGAGTTACTATTTTGAAGCGAGTCGCCGCAGAACTTGTCGGTACTCATTTATGAAGCGATCGATCCGCATGCCGGTGGAGTAGAAGTCGTCGCTTGTGACTCCGTCCTGTTCTCGCAGATTTAGGGTCTCTCGGATGTGCTTTACCTGGCCGATCGCCACAGTCTTCCCGTCGCCGGGCCAGTCCAGAGACATCGCTGTCTTCGGAGGTTTGGGGCGCCCGAGCAATGTCTTCCCTTTCTGCTGCCTGCACACTGAAACTTTCATGCCCTTGCCAGGCATGATCGTGAAGTTGAACCGGGCGAGAATCTGTCGTAGTTCTCGGTACGTGATCGAGCTTTCTCCTCTGGAGACTCGAACCACACGAGAGCTAAACCAATCGGATATGGCCATCACCTCTTCGTCGGGCGTGGCGCGTCGGGGAACTAGCTCAGTATCCCGCCCTACCTTCACCTCACGCGTGACCACGGCGTGCCCCGCGACGGCGATCATTAGACGCTCCAAGTCTCGCTGCTTCACTCCCGGTTGGATGGTGTGCCGGTTCTTGTCGAGGTGAGCGAGAGCAGCTACCAGAGCTGTTCTCTTGTTGCCGTTGTGAAAGGGATGATCGCTACAAATCCCATAAAGAAGCGTGGAAGCGTTCAAGACGGGGTCGTGGTACTTCATTAGACCGTCGAAACCGCTTTCCTGCCGACCAACTGCCGATTCGAGTAGGTTCGGATCCCGAACTCCGGGAGGAAAGATCGGATCATCTGATGCCCCGAAGTCGGCACAAAGCCTGTCATGAATGAGCCGGACGTCGTCAACGGAAAGCGTTGCGACCAGGGAGCAGTCTCGTTCTTTGGGGTCGAGGCGCGGAGGCGGAGGTTCTTCGCGCACGCGAACGAGTTTCTTTCCGTTCCGCATCTCGCGAACGATCGCTCTCGCTACTTTTCTCTCGGCAGTACTTAGGACCGTGTCAGGGTCAGCAACATCAATCCCTTGCTCGCTTAGTTTGTATGCGAGATCCCAAGGATCAACTCCGGAATTCTTCGCAAGCCTTGAGATCGAGGCACCCTTGGACATAGCTATCGAACTCCCCTTCTCGGGAAGGCACCATCCTCTGCGCCACAAGCCCAGTCGCTGGCGGGACCCATGATTCGAAGCTCCGAACACTGATTTCCCCAGAACGAGCGCATCATCTAAAGGGACACCATCTCAGAAGATCTCCATTTCGACGTCAGGCCATTGACGGTACATCGCGCGGGCCTGTTCAAGGATCTGGTCGGTGGTCTGATCGAGACTGACGCGGCGCCGTGAGCCGCCGCCTGATCCGTTGACTACCGCGGGTTTGAACTTGTGTTTCCGAAGCAGTCGTTTGATCTTGATCCTGATCGCTGCTTCACGCGACTCCTGGCTTGCCCAGTCCACCGACAGGTCTCCCCGGATGGACTTGACGAGATCCCGGGCAATCCGGGCAAGTTCCGGGTCGGCGGTCGTATCTTCCGGACTTGCAGCGAGAGCGTCATAGAACGCGGCTTCTTCGGCGGTCAGGCCGAGTGCTTCGTGCCGGTGGCGGGCCTCGCGCATCTGCTTAGCGAGCTTGACCAGGGCCTGCACCACATCTCCGCAGCTGAGCTGACGGTACTGGTATATCGCGAGAACAACATAGAGCAGG
>DAIQCC010000006.1:0-12183 GCA_036780865.1 Solirubrobacterales bacterium
GCGCCTTGGCGGAGTGGCTACGCAGCGGCCTGCAAAGCCGTTTACACCGGTTCGACTCCGGTAGGCGCCTCTTTGCACCGTGCCCTCGGGTCCGTCCCGGAAGGCGACTGTTCAGACCGCGGCGTCGAGGGCCTGGTTGACCAGGGCGTCGGCTTCGGAGTTCTGCTCGCGGCGGACGTGGCTGATTGACCAGTCCGAAAGCCCGGCCAACGCTTCTTTGGCTTCGGCGTGAAGGGGTTTCATGTCCGGGTGCTTGACCTTGTACTGGCCGAGCATCTGCTTGACGACCAGCTCGGAATCACCGCGGATCTCGAGTTCGTCCGCGCCCATCTCGACGGCCAGGTCGATGCCCCGGATCAGTGCCCTGTATTCGGCAACGTTGTTGGTCGCCTCGCCAATGGTCTCGGCCAGATCCGTCAGAACCTCGCCCGCCGGGTCCCTGACAACGACGCCGATGGCCGCCGGCCCGGGATTGCCTCTCGCGCCGCCGTCGACGTTGATGATGAGCTTCATTGAGTGGAACCTACCCGTCCGGGCGGGCAGCCTTCAGGCACGGGGGTGGCTGCCCGCGTAGGCGTCGCGGAGTCGGGCGGCGTCAAGGTGGGTGTACACCTGGGTGGTGGATATGGATGCGTGGCCCAGGAGTTCCTGGATGCTGCGAAGGTCGGCTCCCCCTTCAAGCAGGTGCGTGGCGAACGAGTGCCGGAGGGCGTGGGGCGAGACGCCTCCTGCGGCGGCGGCCTCACGCATCCGGATTGCCAGGCGCCGGGACAGGTCGGAAGCCGAAAGGGGCCTTCCGTTGCGGGAAAGGAACAGCACCCGCTCTCCCGGATCGACAACCAGGCTCGGCCTCGACTTCTCGAGATACAGCTCCACCGCCTTGCGGGCCGGCTCGCCGACCGGGACCAGTCGGTGCTTGGAGCCCTTGCCGAGCACCCGGATCACCTCGTCGTCGAAATCGATCGAATCCACGGTCAGCGTGAGGACCTCCTCGCTGCGCAGCCCGCAGGAGTAGGTCAGTTCGAACATCGCCCTGTCCCTTATCTCCAGCGGGGAACCCGACGGGACCGAATCGAGCAGCGAGGACATCTGCTCGATCGTCAATACCTGCGGCAGCTTTGCCTTGCGCCTCGGCGCGGAGACCAGGTCGGCCGGGTTCTGGGCCACCCGCCCGGTCCTGAGCAGGAAGCCGTAGAAGCCCCGGATCGCGGCCAGCTTTCTGGCAACGGTGGCGGGGGCCCTGCCCGCCGCGGAAAGCGAGGCTGCGTAACGGCGAAGGTCCCGGTGCCCTACGTCACCCGGCTCCTGGCCGGAAGCCGCGGCCCAGTCCCGGAGCTGCCCGAGATCCCGCTCATAGGCCGCGATGCTGCGGGGTGCGGTGCCCGCTGCGATCAGGTCGCGGCGGTGGAGGTCAAGCGCGTCGTTCCAGGTCGGACAGGCCAAGTTCAGCCTCCGTAACCGGTCCGGGGCCTATCCGATGTAGACGGGAGTGCCAACGTCGACCCGGTCGTAGAGGTCGATCACATCATCGACGCTCATGCGGATGCAGCCATGAGAGGCGGCGCTGCCCAGCGAGTAATCCTCCGAGGTTCCATGGAAGCCGACCGAACCGTTGACACCCAGCCAGCGGGCCTTGAGAGGGTTCTCCGGTGAGCCGCCGGGCACCACCTGGCCGGCCATGTCACCGGCCCAGTCCGAATTGGGAACGGTCCAGACCGGGTCCACCTGTTTGGACTGGATCGAGTAGAGGCCGGCGGGAGTCTCGTAGCCTGCGGCACCCACTGCCACCGTGTAAGTCTTGACCAGTTCCAGGTTCTTCCAGAGCTTGACCTGAAAAGTGCTGCGGTCGACCGTGATGTAGGTCGGGTATTGCTCCGCCACCTCGCTGGTGGTGACCGCGGGTTTCGTCACGTTCACCTTGGCGACCAGGGTGCGGGAACCGCGGCCGCTGTCGAGCAGGCCGTGAAGCTGTTCGCTGAGCAGGTTGTCGCGAAGCTTGTATCCGTTCTCGGCCTTGATTACCGAGAGCGATGAGGGACCGGCCGAGACCGACGCATCTACCGGCTCCTTGACGATTCCGTCGGCGACCTCCTTGACGAACCGGTTCACAGACTTCTCGGAGTACGCGACGTTGACCGGGATCGCGGCGTTCACCTCGCCACCGGTGACTTCGCGGATCACCCGGGTGGGCAGTGAACCTTCCCGGCTTTCCTCGAAGGCCCGGTCAATCGCCGCATCCACGTTCGCCCGGATCTTCAGTTCCTTGGCGGGGAGGGTGAAGGTCTCGTTCCGGAACTTGACCTTGACCGGCTTTCGCTGCGGGGCGAGAACCTGGTTCGAAAGCGCATTGGTCGCCTCCTCGCGGGTCATGCCGCTGAGGTCGACGCCCGCGACGGTGACACCGTTGGCGATCGTGTCTTTCTGCGCGCCGTCGTAGGCGTAGGCCGCCACGGCCCCACCGAGGAGTAACACGACGATGGCGATGATCGCTACCTGGGTCTTCCGCCCCACTTCAATCCTGCTCTCTGATCAGCTGAAAAATCCTCTACCGATTGTAGATACAACGACAGTCCGGCATTTCCCTCTCTGGCGAAGAAATTGCCATTGCAGGAAAGGTTCAATCCTGAACTGGTGGCGAGGGGTCGAAGAGGGCCGCGTCCTCCCGGCCCAGATCGCTCCGCGAACGGTCCACGTGGGGGCTGTGCCGCAGGAAGTCCTCAACCGCCGGTTCGTAGCTGTACTTGACCTCGTCACGAGCGGAGACGGGGTCGAGTCGAAGGCGGTCGCGCAGGTGAAGCACGGTTTCCCGCGATGTGTAGCGGAAGTGGAATCCGGTCGCCTTGAAGGCTCGGTTGTCGATTCCCCGACCGAACCTGAGCTGCTTGACCATCTCCGGCGGCAGGGTCAGGCCGATTCGACGATAGGCGGCCATTGCCAGTGAAGTGCCCCAGGGCGGGATCACGGGCAGGGGATGCTTGCCGAGCAGGGAGATGACCTCGGAGAGGGTGAGGACGCCGTCGCCGGCGACGTTGAAGATTCCGGGGAAGTCCCCGACCGTCACGTGTTCGAGCGCGTGCACGACGTCGACTTCGTCCACGAACTGATAGCGGGGATCGAAGCCGGCAATCATCGGTACCGCGGGCAGCGCGAAGAACTGGACGTGTGAGGTGTCCACCTCGGCCCCGAGGACGTTGGCGAACCGCAAGACCGAAACGGTCACATCGGGACGCTGACGACGGAACTCGTCGACCGCGGCCTCGGCCTCGACCACGTCCCTTTCCACCCTCGATTCCGGCTCGTAACGCCGCGACATGTCCTCGGTGAAGTAGGCGGGGTCATCCTGCGCGCAGCCGTACCAGTGAGCCGAGCTCTTGAAGACCAGCTTCCTGACCGGTGTTCCCCCGGCCGCGCATGCCGCGAGGATGTTGAGGGTGCCAATCACGTTGTTCTCGTGGATCGCATCCGGGCGCCGGCCATCGGGCCCCCTTGCCGAGTCGACCATCAGGCGTGAATCGATCACTGTGTCGATGCGGGCTGCCCGGACGATCTTCTCGATCAACCCGTGCTGCACCCCGACCTTGACGTACTCGGTGCGGCTCAACTCCCGAGTCGGCTCATTCGAGTCGACCCCGATGATTGCCTCGATCTCCGGGTTGGACTCGAGGGCGGCGGCCAGCCTGCCTCCCCAGTAAGTCGAGAGGCCGGTGACCAGGACCCGGCGGGCACCTTCGAGGTTGTCGGCCATCGGGCCATTGTGTCAGGCCCGCAACGGGTTCCGCGCGTTGTAGAGTCGCAAGTTGTGACCGAGCAGGCACCCGAGTACGAAGGACTTGTCACAGGGACGGCCCCTCCCGCCCCGGTCCACGACGATTACGGCGTTTCCGACGGCCGCTGGCTGAAGATCAACTGGGCTGAACATCTCAGGCAGGTGACCGTCGACTCCCGGTTGGGAGAGACTCCGGTCAGTTACGTCGAGCTGGGCGAAGGTCCACCGATTCTGCTCGTACACGGACTCGGCGGCAGCTGGCGCAACTGGCTGGAGAACATTCCCTTTCTGTCCGACAGCAACCGGGTGGTGGCGCTCGATCTCCCCGGCTTCGGCCTGAGCCCGATGCCCGAAGAGTCGATTTCGATCGCTGCCTATGGCGATTTCCTTCTTCGCTTCGCCGACGCGGTGGGGCTCGGGCCCGACACCTTCCTGGTCGGCCACTCCATGGGCGGTTTCATCTCGACCGAAGCGGTGACCACCGACACGGACCGCTTTGCCCGCCTGAGCCTCGTATCCGCCGCCGGCATCAGCTTCGCCACGATCAACGGCTTCCGCAAGTCGGCAACCGCGGCGATAGTGAAGATGATCATCCCGATCGCCAGCGCCCGCGGCCACCGCAACCTGGCCCGCAAACGATTGCGGGCCGCGTCCTTCGTGACCGTGATCGCCCATCCAACCCTGATCGGGCCCGAGATCCTCTGGGAGCTGGGCAGTTACGCAACCCTTCACTCACCCGCGTTCTACGAGGCCGCCTATGCGCTGGGCGGCTACGACAACCGCGAAGCGTTGAGCGACATCGAGATACCTACCCAGATCGTGTGGGGCCAGCAGGACCGCCTGGTTCCGGTCGGTGCCGCTTATTCCTACGCCCGCCGGATCAGGGATTCGGAGCTGTCGCTGGTCGACGACTGCGGACACATGGTCCAGATGGAACGGCCGGCCAGGTTCAACAGCGAGATCAGCCGCTTCGCTTCCGAAGCCGGCTGATCCCGCCGCCTGAACCTGACTCCCCCGGGTTCAGGGAAGCTGCTTCTTCAGCTTCGTGATCTGGTTGCTCAGTGACTTGATGCGACGGCGCTCGGCAGCAGCAGTCCTGCGGGCAGCCTTCGCCTTGCGGTTCAAGGCCTGCTTCCTCTTGCCCGTGGCCTTGCGAGCCTGCTTCGACAGCTTCGCCGCCTTCCTCTGGCTGGCGGCCAGGCGTTTCCTCGCCTTGCCCAGCTGTCCGCTCAGCTTCCGGATCTTCGCCTTCGTCTTCGCCACCCTGGCCTGCTCGGCCAGATAGCTGTCGGTCTGCTTCTGGGCGATCTGGATCAGGTTGTTCTCGGCTGCGTTCACTTCGGGAACATGCCAGTTGTTGCCGTCTGCGACTTGAGGAATCGCTATCGGAAGCAGCGGATCGACTTCGGGAGTGAAACTGGCGTTGAGCCAGTGCTTCGTACCCTCTCGCTGGCAGGACGCCTCGAGGCCGTCCGGTGAGGCCCGCCAGAAAGCGACTTCGTTCCCATCCTCGGGCGGGGAGAGCAGGTAGTCCATGTTGATCAACGGAGTGAGGTACTGCTCGCCGCTGAGGACCGCCGGGTCGGTACAGACAACTTCGAACTCGTTGCGATCAGGCCGGGGCAGGTCATATGCCCAGTAGCCGGAACCGAGATCGCCAAACGGCGGGTTGTCCGCCGGAACACCGTTGAACATGGAGTAGGCGATGAGGCAGCCGTACTGGCCGACTTCCGAGCAGGCCGGCACGTTGGCGAACATGCCGCCGACCAGTTCGTTCTTTGGCACGTAGATGTTGGCGCCGGGCAGGATCGCGCCGACCAGCCGCTTGCGGAGGCCCGGGTTCGGATCAATCTCCTCGTCGATCAATCGGGCGAGGGTTGCCGAACCCTGGGAGTGGCCGACGAGAATCACGCCGCGACCGTCGTTGTAGTTGGCGAGATAGTCCTTCCAGCCGGACAGCGCGCTCTGGTAGGCAACTTCGGTGCGTTCGGTGTAGACGCCGGGGCTCGTGTCCTGACGGTACATCGGGGCATAGACGTCGCAGACGCGGGAGAACATGCGGGCCTGCTGCACTACGACCCGCTTGACTTCGGGATCCTTGTCGAGGTTGGCATTGGGAGTGTCCTGCTCGCTGACCGTCGGGTAGACGTAGAAACAGTCCACCGGCGGGTTGTCCGGTCGCGAGAAGCCGATGTTCACAGGCGGCGTGCCCGCGGTCGTGCTGATTGAACCTGCGCAAAGGTCATCGGACTGGCCGGGCTTGCAGATCCATACCGTCTCCTCGGCCTGTGCCTCGGACGGCTGGGCGACGGCCATCAGGCCGACGAACATGGCCAGGCAGGCGAGGGCCAGCCGGGCGTTGCGGGCAGTAACTCTTGACACTTTCAGACTCCTCCCAGAGAGATTGATTCGAGCATCATCCACCATCGCAAACACGGTTGCGTTTGTGTGGGTGCGGTCGACCGGCCTCAGCGGCCTGCGTTGCGGCTTGCGGAACGCTTCTTCGCCGCTTTCTTCGAACGGCTGACTTTCTTGAGGTAGGCCTTCTCCTGCCTGGTCACGACGCTGAACAGGTTGCCCGCCGCATCGTTCACTTCGGTCAGGTGGGTTCCCCAGGTGCGGCCGAGCGGTTCAGCGATCCTCGGCCGGGGATCGGACTCGACCGCGACATCCTCGACCCGCAGCCAGCTCGCCCCGCCAGCCTTGCGACAGCTGGCGCGGTAAAGGCCGGGGAAGCTGACCCACGGGGTTCCGTAGCCGGTCAGGTCCGGTAGCAGCGGCCCGTAAACGCCAGGGAAGGGCACTGTTCTGTAGAGCGGCTTCAAAGCTCCGGCGGAGCCGTCCAGACGGGCAGGATTGACGCAAAGAACCTCGTGGGTCTCAGGGCTGAAACCTGATTCGCTCAGGGCACCCCCGACCCGTCCAAACAGGGAATTCTCCGGTGGCGGATCCTTGAGGAAACCCGAGTAGGCAATGACGCAGCCGAGCTGTTCCGCTTTCTGGCAGGCGGGAACCTTCTGGAAGCTGCCGCCGACCGGCTTGCCCTTCGGCACGATCACGTTGCCGCCGATCAGCACGGCCGAGACAAGCCGCTTCCTGAGCTTCGGGTTCCGGTCGAACGTTTCCGAGATGAGCCGCTTGAGGTGGCCGGTGCCCTGGGAGTGGCCGATCAGGACGATCCCCCTGCCCTTGTTGAAGTTCCGCAGATAGCTGTTCCAGGCGGCCCGGACACCCCCGTACGCCTTCTCTGCCACTTCGTTCGTGATGTCCATCCCGAGGATTGCGGCAACCGTGTATTGCGGGTAGATCGGAGCGAACATGCGGCAGCCGGGCGTGAAGCGTGACGCCTGCTGCTCGGCGATCCCGGCGATCTCCGGGTCCTCCGCCAGGGTTGCGTTCGGTCCCGGCTGCCCGCTCACCGTCGGGTACACGTAGAAGCAGTCGATTCTGTTCTTCAGACGGGCAAGGACGCGCGGCGTGGTGGTGCCGGCCTCGCCTGCCGTGGTTACGCGGCTGGTTTCCAGGCTCCGCCGACAGGGATCATCGGCGCGTCCCGGTTTGCACAGCCATTTGAACGGGGGCCCGGCTTCCGCCGCTCCGGCCGGTCCTGCAATGGCGCCGCCGATCAGCAGTACGGCAAGAAAGGAGACTATTCCCGAACCGGTCAGCTTCCTCATGAAAACCCTTTCCCCTGTGGTCACCGGTCTCAGGTGACCGCTCCCTTCGACGCCGAACTGACGCCCGCCGCGTACTTCGCCATCACCCCTCGATCATAGAGCGGAGCGGGCAGTGAGTAACCGGCCAGCCGCTCGTCGATCTGCTCGGTCGTGAGGTCGACCTCGAGCCTGCGTCCGTCTATGTCGACGGTGATCTCGTCTCCGTCGTGAATCGCCCCGATCGGCCCTCCCTTGACCGCTTCCGGCGCGACATGGCCAATCATCAGTCCGCGGGTCGCACCAGAGAAGCGCCCGTCGGTCAGCAGAGCCACGTGCTCGCCGAGGCCTTCGCCGACCAGGGCAGCGGTCACCTGGAGCATCTCGCGCATGCCGGGACCGCCGGCGGGACCCTCGTTGCGGATGACGATCACGTCACCCTTCTCGATCTCCTTGCGCTTGACCGCCGCAAAGCAGTCTTCTTCGCGCTCGAAGACCCGGGCCGGACCGACATGGCGGCGGCGCTCGGTACCGGCGACCTTGACCACGGCGCCATCCGGGCAGATGTTGCCCCTGAGGATCGCCAGTCCGCCTTGAGGTTTGAGCGGAGCGTCAACCGGCAGGACGACGTCCTGTCCCGGCTCCTCAACGGCACCCTCCACCTCCTCGCCGATCGTGCGGCCAGTGACCGTTATCTCGTCCTCATGCAGCAGGCCGCCCCGCTTGAGGTTCCTGAGGATGAGCGGCACCCCGCCGGCCCGGTGGAGGTCGGTGGCCACGTACCTGCCGCCCGGCTTGAGGTCTGCAAGGAGCGGCGTCCGGCGGGAAACCTCCTCGAAGACGTCGATGTCAAGCTCGACCCCTGCCTCGTTTGCGACTGCGAGCAGGTGGAGCACCCCGTTGGTTGACCCACCGGAGGCGCAGACCGCAGCAATGGCGTTCTCCAGCGAGCGGCGGGTGATGATGCGGCTGGGACGGAGATCGTCGGCCAGCACCTGGAGGATGAGCTCGCCGATCCTTTCGGCAACTGCCCCTTTCTCATCGTCCTCGGCCGGGACCATCGCCGAGAAGGCCGGCGAAATTCCGAGTGCCTCGAATGCGCAGGCCATGGTGTTCGCTGTGAACTGGCCGCCGCAGGCACCGAAGCCGGGGCTGGCCACGTTCTCGATCTCCGTGAGTTCCTCCTCGGAGATCTTTCCGGCGATGTGTGCACCGACCGCTTCGAATACCTCGAGGATGCTCACGTCCTTGCCCTTGTATTGGCCGGGCTTCACCGATCCTCCGTAGAGCACGATTGAGGGGACGTCGATCCTCGCTACACCCATCACGGCTCCCGGGATGGTCTTGTCGCAGGCGGCGAGCGCGATGATCGCGTCGAACTGGTAGCCGCGGGCCATCAATTCGATCGAGTCGGCAACAACCTCCCGGCTGACCAGGGAAGACTTCATCCCCTGGGTGCCCATGGTGATGCCGTCCGAGACCGCGACCGTGTTGAACTCCATCGGAGTTCCACCCGCGGCCTTCACGCCTTCCTTGACATGCGCGGCCAGGTCCCTCAGGCCGTAGTTGCAGGGCATGGCATCGGTCCAGGTGTTCGCGATGCCGATCGTCGGCTTCTTCAGGTCCTGGTCGCTGTACCCGATGCCCTTCATGTAGGCCCGGGCGGCGGCCCGGTCGGGACCATCGAATACGGCGGCGGATCGCGGACGGGGCAGGTGAGGTGAGGCGTCGTTCCCGGTCATGGCCCAATCTTACGGCCGAAGCCGCCGGGATTACGGCTCTCAGTCGCCTTGTGGTTTCAGGCCCAGAGCATTGACCGGTCCGGGACCGGCACCGATGCCTTCGAGACTTTGGGCTACCGCTCGGGAGGCGACCTCGCGCGCGGCCCGGGCCGCCTCCAGGGGGGTGAATCCACGGGCGATGAACGACGCGAGGGCGGATGAGTGGGTGCAGCCGGATCCGTGGGCAGAACGGCCGGGATGGACCTCGCCTGCAATCTCGACTTCCTGATCGCCGTCGAAGAAGAGATCGATCAGCTCCTGGCTGTGGCCACCGGTGATCAACGCCGCCCCGGCCCCGAGGCCATAGACGGCCCTTGCCAGCTCAACCTGGCCGGCTTGCCCGGCTTCGACTGGCTCGATCCCGGTTATTGCCCTGGCCTCCGGGATGTTCGGGGTGACCACGGTGGCCCTGGGCAGGATCTCGCTGACCAGGGCATCGCGGGCATCCTTCTCGAGCAGTTCGGCACCGCTCTCCGAGACCATCACGGGATCGAGGACGACCGGCACCCCCTCCAGCATGTCCAATCCCCTTGAGACGGTCTCGATGGTGGCCCTGTCCCCCAGCATTCCGATCTTTACCGCGTCGACCCCGATGTCCTCGACGACCGATCTGATCTGGGCGACGATCATCTCCGGGCTCACCGGCTCGATCAGGTCGACCCCGACCGTGTTCTGGGCGGTGATCGCGGTCACCGCGGTCATTCCGTGGGCTCCGCAGGCGGCGAATGCCTTGAGGTCAGCCTGAATTCCGGCTCCGCCTCCGGAATCGGAACCGGCAATCGAAAGCACTCTCGGGATCCGGACTTCACTGGTCACCGGGCGAAGGATAGGTGGCCAGCGATGTTCGCGACCACGTCCCGGTCCGGGTGCCCTTCAGGTAGCCGTCGATCTCAAGCCGGGCGAGTTCGCCGGCCACGTCGGCTGCGTCCCGGCGGACCTGTGCCGCGATCTCGTCGACCGTTCGGGATCCATCCTCGACTGCCTTGAGCAGTGCCCGGCCGGTGGCCGATATCGCAGGACCGAACAGAGGTGCTGTCACGCCCGCCCCCAGCATCCGGTCAAGCACGTCCTGCCCGCCCCGGATCAGGGCCGCCCCGCTGGCGATCAGCTCGTTGGTTCCGGCGGCCGCCCCGGCAGTCACCGGGCCCGGAACCGCCCCCACTTCCCGTCCCGCGTCGCTGGCCATTTCCGCCGTGATCAGCGAACCGGAGCGCCAGGCCGCCTCGACCACCACGGTCATCGACGAGAGCGCAGCCATGATCCGGTTCCGGGCGGGGAAGCTCCATCGCCAGGCATCCGTGCCTGGCGGAACCTCCGAAATGACCAGACCGCGCTCGAGGATCTGTCGGTAAAGCCTCGTGTGGCTGGCCGGGTATGGACGGTCCGGGCCGCAACCGAGAACGGCGACCGTGCTGCCGCTCTCCAGGGCGCCGCGGTGTGCGGCACCGTCGATTCCCAGTGCCATGCCGCTGACCACGTTCAACCCCGCCGCCGCCACTTGCCGCCCGATCGAAGCAGCCACCTCCAGGCCGTACCCGGTGGCCCGGCGTGCGCCGACCACGGTCACCGAGTTGCCCAATTCGAGGTCCGATGTCGAAAGTGCCTTCCCGCGGCAGATCAGCGCCGCCGGAGCGTCAGCCCCGTCCCGCAGCCCCTCCGGGTACTCATCCTCATGGTGGCAGCAGGCCCAGCAGCCCGCTTCGGACAGGGCGCTCCGCATCTCGCCTTCGGTCAGGGCGTCATTCCAGCTGAGGAACTCATCCGCCCGTCTCGACGCCACCGCTTCAACGAGCATTTCTCTCTCCAGGCGGAGCAGCTCCGGCGTCCTGCGGCCCGGCCGGTCGTCGACAACCTGCTGGATCCAGGATCCGAGCCTCGCGATCAGCCAGCTCCGGCGAAGGCAGTCCGGGCATCCGGTCGGCATCCTCAACCTTCCCGCCGCCGGAACTGTATTGCCGCCGCCATGTGTTCCTCGCCGATCGCCGCCGAGCCGGCCAGATCCGCCACGGTCCTTGCCACCCTGAGGATGCGGCCATGTGCCCGGCCGCTCAGTTGCCAGGATCGGTGCGCCTGGGCGAGCAGTCCGGCTGCTGCGGCGGTCACCTTGAAGGACGACACCTCCTGCGGCTCCGCCTCGGCATTGGTCCGTCCCTGGCCAAGGCGACCCGCCATCAACTCGCGCGCGCTCATCACGCGCTCCCTGACCGCAGCAGAGCCTTCACCGGCCGAACCCTCCAGAGCCTCCGAGGAAGGTTGACTGACCGCAACCAGCAGGTCGATGCGATCGACCAGGGCACCGCTGAGGGCTGCGCGGTATCGCCTCGCGGACGCCTCCGAGCAACGACACCGCGGATCGTCCTCCCCGCGTCCGCAAGGACAGGGGTTGGCAGCCGCCACGAGCGTGAAGCGACTCGGCAGGGTCTGGTGTCCCCTCGCCCGGGAGATCGTCACCGAGCCGGTCTCCAGCGGTTCACGCAGGGCTTCGAGTGCCGGTCGGCTGAACTCGCAGAGCTCGTCGAGGAACAGGACGCCCCGGTGGGCGAGCGTTATCTCCCCGGGCCTGGGCGGGCTTCCGCCACCAACCAGGCCTGCCGCCGAAACCGTGTGATGCGGGGCCCTGAACGGCCGCACGGAACTGACCTTCCCGTTGCCGATTCCGCAGGCACTGGCGATCCTGGCAACTTCGAGAATCTCTTCGCCTTCCAGTGGCGGCAACACCGAGGGGAGCCTCCGCGCGGCCAGTGACTTCCCCGCCCCGGGAGGTCCGATCATCAGCAAACCGTGTCCGCCGGCGGCAGCGATCTCGACCGCCTTTCGCAGATGGCCCTGCCCCCGGAGATCGGAGATGTCGGGCAGGTCCGCCACCGGGCTGACTGGTGCGGGCGTTGCCGACAGACCGGGAATCCTCCCTTCCCCGAGACAGCCAAGCTCGGAGAAGTGGCTCACTTCCATCACGGCACTGCCCTCGGCCAGAGCAGCCTCG
>DAIQCC010000006.1:12193-120999 GCA_036780865.1 Solirubrobacterales bacterium
AGCCGAAGGGACGATGATCCCCCGTTTGCCGTTCTCCCTTGCCTCCTCCGCCATCGCCAGAGCTCCCCTGACCGGTCGCACCGACCCGTCGAGTGCCAGCTCACCGACCAGCGACCAATCGGCGAGGGGGCTGATCGCCAGTTCGCCTGCCGCACCGAGCAATGCCGTCGCCAGTGCCAGGTCCATCGCCGGTCCTGCCTTACGGAGATCCGCGGGCGCAAGGCTGGCCGTGATCCGCTGCAACGGAAACTCGAATCCGCAATTGACGACTGCGGCCCTCACTCTCTCCCTGGCCTCCCGGACGGCTGCATCGGGCAATCCGACGATCTGAAAGTTCGGCAGCCCCCTGTGGACGTCGACTTCTACGCGGATCATGCGGGCGGCGATGCCGTCGAGAGTGAATGAAGTCGTTTCCGCGAGCATGCGGAAAAGCTAGGAGCGGAACGCTCACGTGTGTTGCGGGGTGTGCAACGAATCTGCAGGGCTCCGCGACTTCCTGAGACGGTCAGTCACCACACCGTGAAGCCTCAGTGAAGGTTGATGCCATTTCGCTGGTTTCAGGTCCGGCCCGCCGTACGGTCACCAGATGGACCACAGGATCCCAATGGGAAAGGCCGCTGAGGAGTACTGCGTGCGACAGCTACGCCGTCAGGGATGGCTGGTCCTCGCCAGGAACTGGCGAATCAGGTCGGGAGAACTGGACATCGTGGCCCTCGACGGCCCGGTCCTGGTCATCGTTGAAGTCAAGGCCCACCGGGTCGGATCAAGGGTCGGACCCACCGCTCCGGTATACGCGGTGGGCCCCTCCAAGCAGCGCCGCATCCGAAGGCTGGCCGGAGCCTGGGTGCAGGCGAATGGCCGAAGAGCCGCGTTCAGCGAGATCCGGTTCGACGTCGTCGGCATCACCTTTGACCGGGACGGAAACATGGCCGGCTACGAGCACCTGACCGACGCGTTCTGACCATTCTGCGCCAGTGGCCTGACGGACGGCTGGTACCGTCCGGCGAGTCGTCCCGTTCAGGCGGCGTAGGCGTCAGAGTCGAACGAAAGCCGATGGATCGGTGACGGACCGAGCAGCCGGATCGCATCCCTGTGGGCGGCCGACGCATACCCTTTGTGACCTTCGAATCCATAGCCCTCGTAGCGGCGTCCCGCCCTCTCCATGCAGCGGTCCCTGGTCACCTTGGCGATCACCGAAGCCGCAGCAACCGCCGCCGAGGTGCTGTCGCCCTTGACCAGCCTGCGGTGCGGCACCCGGCATTCCTTCAGTTCGAACCCGTCCACCATTGTCACCGCCTCCGGCCCCGCGCCAAGCCCCTCGATCGCCCTCGCAAGACACTCGATGTTGCTCACATGGAGCCCGTTTGCATCGATGTACCGGGCGGATCTCATGACTACAACCACCTTCACCGCGCAGCCCAGAACCTCCGGGTAGAGCCTCTCCCGCGCCTTGGCGGTGAGCTTCTTGGAGTCCCCGATTCCGCTCAGGCGACCCCCACCCTGGCTCTCGAGGCAGTCCCGGTCAAGCAGCACCGCTGCGGCGACTATCGGACCGGCCAGGCAACCCCGGCCGGCCTCGTCGGCACCGACAACCAGCGGCGAATCCAGGTTCAGGTCATGCGCGAACAGCGCGCCGGATGCGGCCGACGCACCCTTTCGGCTGACGCGCTTAGAGGCCACCGATGCGATTCGGGGGCCAGTAGGTGGCGAAGGCCTTGCCGATCAGCTGGTCTTCAGGCAGCGGACCCCAGAAGCGACTGTCGTCGCTGTGGCCGCGGTTGTCGCCCATCATGAAGTAATGCCCTTCGGGCACGGTGATCTCACGCGGCAGGTTGCAGCCCGAACCGGCCGGACCGCAGGGCACGATCTCATAGCCGTCCGGCTCGGTCACTTCACCGTTCACCACAGGCAGGCCGTTCTCGATCGACACTGTGTCTCCCGGTCCGGCAACGATCCGCTTGATGAAAGTCTCGCTCGACTCGTCCGGGGTCGGCTCCGGGCAGGGCTGCTTCGGTCCATGTGACGCACCACATTCGGCCGAGCCCCCTCGATCGACACCGGCGGGCGGGTGGAAGACCACTACGTCGCCGGGCTTGGGATCGGTGAAGTGGTAGACGAAACGGTTGACCAGAATCCTCTGGTTGATGTCGAGGGTCGGTTCCATCGACCCGGAGGGGATCTGGTACGGCTTGATCAGGAATGCCTGGATCAGCAGCGCCAGCCCGAGGGCCAGGGCCACGATCACGACCAGTTCGACGAAGCTCCCCCCGGCCGTTTTCGGCTTGGGGATCTTCGGACTCAGGCTTCTTCCTTCTTGCCCTGCTCGCCGTCTTCGGCGGGCTCTTCAGAAGTTTCCGCGTCAGCGGGAGTTTCGGCTTCGGCGGCCGGTTCCTCAGCGGCCTCCGGGGCCTCTTCAGCTTCATCCGCAGGAGCCTCGGCGGCTTCTTCCGCAGGAGCCTCAGTGGCTTCCTCGGCCGGAGCCTCGGTCGCTTCAGCCTCAGGTGCTTCCGCAACCTCGGTGGCTTCCACTTCCGTGGGTTCGAGTTCCTCGAGCGATTCGCCGGCTGCGTCCTGCGCTTCGGAGGTGCCGACCATGTCCTCGTCGATGCCCCAGCGCCGCTCGGCGACCCTGGCTGCCTTGCCTACCCTGCCACGCAGGTAGTAGAGCTTGGCCCGGCGCACGCGGCCGCGTGACGCGACTTCAAGCTTTTCGATCTTCGGTGAGTGGAGCGGGAAGGTTCGCTCGACACCGACCCCGAACGACTGCTTGCGCACGGTGAAGGTCTCGCGGACACCGGAACCCTGGCGCTTGATCACCACGCCTTCGAATACCTGCGGGCGCTTGCGGTTCCCCTCGATGACGAGGAAGTGAACGCGAACGCGATCTCCCGGGGCAAAGGACGGAAGTCCTTTCCTCAGCTGGCTGTTTTCGATGTCCTGGATTACGGTGCTCATTGCTCAAAAAGACGGGCCCGGTTGAAGGCCCGCGGACGCGCAATCCTACCGAAGGAAGGCGGGGCGCGTCTTTCGGCACCGTCCGGGGCGACCGGGCGCGACCGGCGCAGCACCCTCCACGCTCCCCCGCGAGACGGAACGTTCCGTCTCGCCAGCGTCTTTACGGCTATGCCGAGCCCCGCCGCCGACTCTGCTCGAGTCGCCACTCCCGCACCCTCGCATGGTCGCCGGAGACAAGTACGTCCGGAATCCCCCAGCCCCGGTACTCCGGCGGCCGGGTGTAGTGCGGATATTCCGGCAGGCCCTCGAGCGCTTCCGACCAGGACTCCTCGATCGCGCTGTCCTCGTCGCCGAGTGCGCCCGGTTGCCGTCTCATGATCGCGTCCGCGACGACCATGGCCGGCAGTTCACCGCCGGCCAGCACGTATCGGCCGATCGATACCTCGTCGTCGGCGAGGTGCTCATGAACCCTGTGGTCAAAGCCTTCGTAGCGGCCGCAGAGCAGGGCAAGTCCAGGTTCGGCCGCCAGTTCGGTGACCAGCGCGTCATCCAGCACGCGGCCCGCGGGGGTGAGAACCACCGTGCGGGGCCGTTCTCCCTCACCGTAGACACCCTTGAGGGCCGCATCCACGACATCCACCCGCAGCACCATTCCGGCCCCGCCTCCGTACGGGGCATCGTCTACCCGGCCACCCTTGAGCGGCGTCCAGTTCCGGTAGTCGCGGAGGTTGAGCTCGGAACCGTGTTCGATTGCCTTGCGCACCGGACGCTGACCACGGAACCAGTCGAACGCCTCGGGGAAGAGGGTGAAGATGTCGAGCTTCATCCGGTGCCAGCCTTCGGCCCGGTCAACTCAGTCGAGGATGTCGACCAGAACGCGGCGCTCTTCCCGCACCGCTGCAGCCTTTGCCACCGTGCGGATCGCGTTGGCGACCCTGCCGCCCCGGCCGATGACCCGGCCGAGATCGTCCTCGCCGACCGTGATCTCGTAGACCAGGTCGCCGTCCTCCTCGAGTTCCTCGACCTCTACCGCATCGGGATCCTCGACCAGGGCCCGCGTGATGTAGAGAAGCATCTCCTGCATCGGCGGGGGATCAGCCTCAGCTGCCGGAGGCCTTGATGCCCTTGATTCGCAGCAGGCCTGCGACCCGCTCGGAGGGCTGGGCGCCCTTTTCGAGCCAATAATTGGCCCGTTCCTCGTCGATCACGATCGTCGAGGGATCGGTCTGGGCGTTGTATTGGCCGATCGTCTCGATGGTGCGGCCATCGCGGGGCGCACGCTTGTCGGCGACGACGATTCGCCAGATCGGGTTCTTCTTGGAACCAACTCTTCTAAGTCTGATGCGGACTGCCATTGGACGCGGAATCGTACAGGTTATTCGGGGCTAGCGCCTTCTGATCTTGGGCCGCTGGGTCTGCCCCATCATCTTCGCCAGCTGGTTCTGGTCCGGCATCTGGCCGCTGGCCATGTGCTTCATCAGTTTCTTCATCTGATCGAACTGTTTGACCAGGTTGTTGACCTGCTGGATCTTCGTCCCCGCCCCTTCCGCGATGCGTCGACGCCGGGACCCCTTGATGATCTGGGGCATCGCGCGTTCGTGCGGGGTCATCGAGAGGATGATCGCCTCGACCCGGTCGAGTTCGCCGTCGTCCACCTCGACGTCCTTCATCTTCTTCATCGCCCCCATGCCGGGCATCATTCCCAGCAGGTTGCCGATCGGACCCATCTTGCGGATCTGGCGCATCTGCTTGAGGAAATCCTCCAGGGTGAACTGACCCTCCTCCATCTTGCGCTGGAGTTCCTCGGCTTCCTCTTCGGAAACCTGCTCCTCGGCCTTCTCGATCAGGCTGAGCACGTCGCCCATGCCGAGGATCCGGCTCGCCATACGGTCCGGGTGGAAGTGTTCGAAGTCCTCGAGCTTCTCTCCGGTCGAGGCGAAGAGGATCGGCTTCCCGGTTACCGCCTTGACCGAGAGCGCCGCACCGCCGCGGGCGTCGCCGTCGAGCTTGGAGATGATCACGCCGTCGAACTCGGCTGCATCCGAGAATGACTCGGCGACCCCGACCGCGTCCTGACCGGTCATCGCATCGACCACGAGCAGCACGTTGTGGGGCTTCACGCGCTTGCGGATCCGGGCCAGTTCATCCATCAGTTCGCTGTCGATGTGAAGGCGGCCGGCGGTGTCGACGATAAGGACGTCCCGGCCCTCTTCCCGGGCCTTGTCCAGGGCCCAGGCGGCGATCTCGACCGGATCAGCGTCGGTTCCCTGCTGGTAGACGACGGCGCCGGCCCTCTTGCCGACGGTTTCGAGTTGCTTGATGGCGGCGGGGCGGTAGACGTCGCATGCCGCGAGCGCGACCGTCTTGCCTTCCTTCTTGAGCAACTGGGCGAGCTTGGCGGTCGCGGTCGTCTTGCCCGAACCCTGGAGGCCCGCCATCAGGATGACCGTGATCCCCTTGTTCGAGAAGACGAGGTCGCGCCCGGCGCCGCCCATCAGCTCGGTCAATTCCTCGTTGACGATCTTCACGACCTGCTGGCCGGGGTTCAGCGATCCGAGCACGTCGGCGCCGAGGCAGCGCTCCTTCACCTTCGCCGTAAAGGACTTGACCACCTTGAAGTTGACGTCTGCTTCGAGCAGGGCAAGGCGGATCTCCCGCATCGCCTTGTCGACGTCATCCTCGGTCAGCTTGCCGCGTTTGCGGACATCGGAAAGGGTCGACTGGAGGCGGTCTGAAAGCTGGTCGAACATTGGTCAAGCAGCCTACAGGCGATAGGTTTGCTCCAGAGTCTGCGGGCTTCCAGGAAGCTCAAGGAAGATTTGGGAGGCAAGGAAAGGACATCCGGAAGCACTCGGGCGAAAGTGCTCTCCTGCATTCTGGCTGCCCTGCTGCTTCTGCTTGCCACTGCGCAGGCCGGCCCGGCGACCGCAGGTGTGTCGGCCCCCGGGTGGACCGAGCGGCTTCCGGCCCAGAGTCCCACGGCAAGGGAGTCCGCGGCGATGGCTTTCGACGACGCCAATCAGGAGATGGTGCTGTTCGGGGGCCTGACCGAAGCGGGCGTCAGGCTCGATGACACATGGACCTGGGACGGCGACGACTGGACCCTTCGATCACCGGCCCGGAGTCCATCGGCCCGATCAGGCGCCCGCATGGCTTTCGACCCCGTGTCCGGACAGCTGATCCTGGTCGGGGGCACGACCACCGACGGCATCACCGGCGAGACCTGGACCTGGGACGGAAGCAACTGGACCGAACTCCACCCTGCCACGCCGGCACCGGCGGTGGCTCTCCCCTCGGTTGCCACCGATCCCGCGAGCGGGACCGTGCTGCTCTTCGGCGGTAGCTCGGGTGGTTCGACCCGAAACTGGACCTGGAGCTGGAACGGGACAAACTGGACGCAGCAGGACCCGAGCAACAGCCCTCCGGCGAGATTCGGGGCGTCGATGGCCTATGACTACGCGAACCAGACCATGGTGCTGTTCAGCGGAGCCGGAGACAGCGTTGCCCACAGCGACACCTGGATCTGGAACGGGACGACGTGGACCGAGATGGTCCCGGCCGAAAGCCCCCCTTTCATCGGGGCTGGTTCGATGGCGTTCAGCCCGGCCATCCAGGCTCTCATTCACCTGGGGGGTGGACCCGCCGTGCCGGGGGCCGGCGCCAACACCTGGACCTGGAACGGGTCAAACTGGAGCCAGGCTGTGACCAACCCGAGCCCGCCGGCGCGTTTCTCCGCCGCCATGCAGATGGACGCAGCCAGCGGAAAGGTTCTGCTTTTCGGAGGACTCGACGCCGAAGGCAGGGCGCTGGGCGACACCTGGACCTTTGGTCTACCCGACCCGCCACCGACCGCCGAGATCACCTCCCCGGTCAGCGGCGGTGTGTACGAAGTCGGTGAATCGGTTCCCGTGGACTTTGGCTGCGGAGCGGCACCCCACGGGCCGCAGGTGTCCACCTGCCTGGGTTCGGATGGGAGCCCGGCGCCACGGGGGCTGCTAGATACGTCGAGGGCGGGCCGTGGCACCTACACGGTCACCGCGACCGCGAGCGACGGCCAGACCGGCAGCGCCTCGATCTTCTTCACGGTTATCAGGAAGGCCCCGCCCAGTCCGGTCTGCAAGGTGGTTCCAGGGGGGCTCACCCTGCGCAGCTTCGGGCTTCGGCCTCCACTCGGTGATGCAAGACAGGTCCCGGGCCTGCGAGTAAGGCTGTCCGCGAGCCGCCGGGTCGACGCAGACATATCCCCCCGGATCGTCTACGGCACCCCGGGTGGACGAAAGTCCTTTCGCTACCACTCAAGGACGGTACGGGTGAACCGTGTTCGCAAACTCCGCTTCAGACTTCCGGGCCGGGTCCAGCGGCAGATGCTGCGCTCACGCGGATCGGTTTACGGCAACCGGCTCACCTTCCAGCTCCGGGCAAGGATCAAGGCGCGTGGCGACCGGCCCGATTGCTACAAACGGCCCGAGAGGCTTGCCTATGAGCTTCCCGTGGTTGCCGTCTCGGGTCGGGTGGCCCTGAGGCGCCGTTAGGGCTTACTCGTCGTCGAGCAGGGCGCGGCTGAAGTCCTCGGGGTCGAAGGGCCGCAGGTCCTCGAGACCCTCGCCCACTCCGATCAGCTTGACCGGGATGCCGAGTTCGGTGGCGATCGCCAGGGTGATGCCTCCCTTGGCCGTGCCGTCGAGCTTGGTCAGGACGACCCCCGACACGTCGGTCGCGTCGGCGAAGGCCTTGGCCTGGCGGAGACCGTTCTGCCCGGTCGTCGCATCGATCGAGATCAGGGTCTCGTGGGGTGCCCCCGGGATCTGCTTGTCGATCACGCGCCGGACCTTGCCCAGCTCGTCCATCAGATTCGATTGCGTGTGCAGGCGGCCGGCCGTGTCGATGATGACCACGTCGGAACCGCGGGCTTTCGCGGCGTTGATCGCATCGAAAGCAACGGAACCCGGATCGGCACCTTCGTTCGAGCGCACCAGGTCTGCCCCGGCGCGGTCGGCCCAGGTCGCGAGCTGTTCGGCCGCGGCTGCGCGGTAGGTGTCGGCCGCCCCGAGCAGGACCGACAGCCCGAACTCGTTCCTGAGGTGCCAGGCGATCTTGCCGATCGAAGTGGTCTTGCCGGTGCCGTTCACTCCGGTCATCAGGACGACTGCGGGGTCCTGGGTCAGGTTGATCGGAGCCCGGTTGGTGGAGGCGATCTCGGTCAGCAGGCCGATCAGCCGTTCCTTGATCGCCGGTCCGTCCGGGGGCACGGCACCCGAATCGACTTCGTACTCCAGCTTCTCCACGACCCGGGCGGTGGTCGTGGCGCCAGCGTCGGCGAGGATCAGCGCTTCCTCCAGCCGCTCCCACGTCTCGTCGTCGATCCGGTCGAAGAGACTCGACCCGATCTCCTCGGTCAGGGCCCGGCGGCTCTTGGAAAGGCTCTCGCGCAGGCGCCGGAAGGCGCCCATCTTCTTCGGAGCTTCCTCCTCGGCAGCGGGTGGAGGCGCGGTGTCCGGCACCACGCGGTCTCCGAGATCGAGAATGTCGTTCCAGCTCGTGGCCATCGGAGCCGAAAGCTACAGGTCAGGCTGCTTCGAGCGCCGTCCCTTCGAGCGCGGTCACGCCCTGCGGCAGGCGGCGGGAAATCACCTTGGTGACCCCGTCGCCTCCCATGCTGACCCCGTAGAGGACGTCGGCCGCGTCCATGGTCAGCTTCTGGTGGGTAACGATCACGAACTGCGTGCGATCCGAGAATCGCCGGACAAGTTCCAGGAACCGGTTGATGTTTGCGTCGTCGAGGGCGGCCTCGACCTCGTCGAGGATGTAAAAGGGGCAGGGCCGGGCAAGGAAGACGGCAAAGACGAAAGCCAGCGCGGTCATCGCCTTCTCGCCACCTGAAAGCAGGCTCATCTGCCTCATGCGCTTGCCCTGCGGAGTCACCTCAAGCTCGACCCCGAAGTCGGCCTCATGCGGCCGGCGCGGATCTTCCTCGTCGTCGATCTCTTCCTCGGTTCCTTCGGCTTCCTCGCCCTCGGCGGCTGGTTTCGGCACCGGGCGCAGGTCGACCGAGCGGAGTCGGCCGGTGCCGCCCGGGAAGAGCTGAGCGATCATCTCTTCGAAGTTCTTGGCGGTGGCCTCGAAGGTCTCGTCGAAGGAGCGCTTGATCTCGGCGTCGATGTCACGGATCACCCCTTCGAGCTCCCTCATCGCCCGCTCGGTGTCCTCGCGCTGGGAGACCAGCTGCTCGACGTGCTCGAGGGCCTCCTCGTACTCCTTCTGGGCGAGCGGGTTGACCGGCCCCAGCCGTTCGCGCCTGTTTCGCAGGCCGAGCAGGCGCTTCTCGATCTGTTCGCGCTCCTCCGGGTCGAGCTCCTCCTCAGGCTCGGGAATCTCGACCTGGAGCTTCTCCGAGATGCGGGCCAGCTCCCCGGCCGCCTCGGCCCGCCGGTCACCGAGATGGGCCGCCTCGACCTCGGCGCTCGTCACCTGCTCGGCGACGGCACGCAGCTTGCCCTGAATCTCGATCTCGAGATCCGAGCAGGCCTTGAGCTCGGCCGAGATCTCGTCCGCGTCGCCCTGGTCACCGATCACGGTCCGCTCGGCCCGGGCGACCCGTTCGCGAATTGCCAGCGCCGTCTGGCCGGCAGCGGTCTCGATGGTCGCGATCAGGCCCGCGAGGCTCTCGACCTCGGCCATCTTTTCGCCAAGCCGTTCCCGGTGACGCTCGCCGAGCAGACTCTCGGCCCGGCGCGCGTGAGTCGTCGCCCGCTCCGCACCCTTGTGGACGTCCGCGAGCGCTTCCAGCCGCTTCGATTCAGGACCTTCGCCCTTGGCCTGCCGCAGCCCTTCTGCCGCGGTGGCAAGTCCGGCATCAACCTCGGCAAGCTCCTGAACCAGGTGCTTGGCCCGCTCGGAGGCGCTGCCGCTGCTGCCGAGGTCGAGCGTCAGCGGTGCCAGCTCAAGCCGCAACTCCTCCAGCCGGCTACCCAGCCGGCGACCCTGTTCGGCGATCAGTGACGCCTCGATCGAGACCTTCTCCGAACCAGACCGCAGTCCGTTGAGGATTCCCCAGATCGCCGTTCGTTCCCGGTCCCGCTCGGCAAAACGTTCCTCGGCCGCCCGCCGACGTTCGGAAACGGCGGAGAGTTCCTTCTCCAGCCCGTCCCGGACCTTTCGGGCCTTCTCCGCAGCCGCCCGGGCCTGTTCGAGGCGGGCCTCGCCGAAGCGGAGCTCCTCGGCGACCAGCCTGCTTTTCAGCTCGAGCTCCTGTTTCTCGATCCGGGCCCCGATCTCGGCCGAATTGGCCTGCTGTTTCAGGGGCCTGAGCGCCTTGCGGGCCTCACGTTCGACGTCGAGGGCGCGGTCGAGGTTGTCCCTCGTGGCCAGCAGCTTCAGTTCGGACCGGCGGCGGCGTTTGCGGTACTTGCCGAGTCCGGCCGCTTCCTCGATAAGCATACGGCGCTCCCGGGGCTTCGAGTGAACGATCGAGTCGACCCGGCCCTGGCTGATCACCGAATGCATCTCGCGACCGAGGTTGGCGTCGGAGAGCAGCTCGATGATGTCGGAAAGCCGGCACCGGGCACCGTTCATCCAGTAGCCGCCGTCGCCGTTCCGGTCGAGTTTGCGGGTAATCGAGATCTCGGTGAAATCGTCGCCAAGCTGACCCTCGGAGTTGTCGATCACGACCTCGACCTCGGCCTCGGAGCGGGCGCCGACGTTCTTGCCGCCAACCGAGATCACATCCTGCATCGAGGTTCCCCGGATCGCACCGGGACTCTGTTCACCAAGCGCCCAGAGGACCGCATCGGTGATGTTGGACTTGCCGGAGCCATTCGGACCGACGATCACGCTCACCCCCGGCGAGAACGCCAGTTCCGTCTTCTCCGGGAAGGACTTGAAGCCCTTCATGGTCACCGAGCGAAGGTACATGCGAACTACAGAGTGCCGATTCCGCCGGACGGATGTTTTCCCGCCTTCGACCCCGGCTATTCCGCACCGTGAGCGGAAAAACCGAATTCCCGCAAAGTGCAGGGCAAAGCAGCGGGATGCTCAGTCCTCGAGATTTTGAAGCGCCACTTCGGCGGCCGCCTGGCCGGCCGCCTTCTTGCTGCGACCCTCGCCCCGGCCGATCTCCCCGTCCCGATAAATGACGGCGACCTCGTAGACCCTTTGATGCGCCGGGCCGCTGGCGCTGACCACCTCGTATGTGACCGTCTCTCCCCGACGTGCGGCGGCTTCCTGCAGCGCGGACTTGAAGTCGGTCTGGTTCTCCTTGACTTCGGCGATACGGGGACGGAATGCGCCGACCACGGCGGAAGCGGTCTCTTTGAACCCGTAATGGAGGTAACAGGCACCGATCAGCGCCTCGGTTATTTCCGGCAGTGGACGCTCACCTTCAAGCAGGAGGCGCGCCGGTGTCTGCTTGCCATCGGGCTGGCCAGGGTCTGCCTCGAGCAGCATTCCGGGGATCCCCAGCTCCCTGCCGACCTCGGCACAGGAGGCTCCACTCACCGCCTGGTTGAGGATCTTGGTGAGCGCCCCGGCGTTCTTGTCGGGAAGGCTGCGGTAGAGCTCGTCGGCAACCGCCAGGCCAAGCACGCTGTCACCGAGCAGGGCGAGACGTTCATAGGAGTCGGTCCGGTCGGCCGTCCAGGAGGAATGGGTCAGGGCCGGACCCCTGAGTTCGTCCGGCAGTCCCTCGATCAGCGACAGCAGATCACGGCTCCGACCCGGGGCCGGAGACGGATCGGCGGCGCGGTCACGCGACCGCTTTAGCCACGACAAAGTCAACCGCGTCCCCCACGGTCTTTATCTCTGCCGCTTCCTGCTCGGAAACGGAGATTCCGTATTGGTCCTCCAGCTCCATCACGAGTTCGTAGAGGTCCAGCGAGTCGGCATCAAAGTCTTCCTTGAAGCGGGCGCTCTCGGTGACCTGGTCGGGGCTGAGTTCAAGCTCGGTTACCAGGTGGTTTCGCACCAGGTCCATGACTTCATCGCGGTTCATTACCCGTTTCCTATCAGACCCCCGGGACAATCCCGGGTCAGGCTTTCGCGTCGGAACCGGTTGCCCCACGGTTGACACCAACCCGGTGGAGCATCTCCTCCGTCAGCCCCGGGGCGTCCACGCTCGCCGACCGGGCGGCGAGCCGGACCGCGTTCGCGACTCCCTCGGGCCCCGAAGACCCGTGACCGACGACAGCGGTCTTCCTCAGACCGAGCAGGATCGCGCCGCCGGTCGTGTCGGGGTGAAGGTCCCTCCTGAGACCGCCCAGGGCCGGCCTGAGCATCAGCCCCCCGGCGGCCGAGAGAGGGTTCTTCCGGGCGGCGTCCGAGATCGCACCAACGACCGTCCTCACCGTTCCCTCCATTGCCTTGAGCACGATGTTTCCGGTGAAGCCGTCGGTCACGATCACGTCCGCCCCGGCCCCCGGGATGTCCCTGCCCTCGACATTGCCGACGAACCTGAACTCGGCTGCCTCGCTGAGCGCCGCATGCGCCTCGACCACCTCGTCCTTGCCCTTCCCGGCTTCCTCGCCGACCGACAGGATCCCGACTTCCGGCAACTCGACGCCCATCACGGACTTCGAGAAGGCAGCTCCGAGCCATGCGAACTGGATCAGGTGTTGGGCCCGAACGTCGAGATTCGCTCCGACATCGAGGAAAAGGACGGTTCGACCGGGAAGCGGGACCTGCGCCGCCAGAGCGGGGCGCTTGACGCCGCGCGACCGCTTCAGTCCGAAGGTTGCGGCCGCCATTGTGGCTCCGGTGGATCCGAGACTGACCACCGCCTCGGAGTTACCCCCGGCGACGTCGGTGACCGCCCGGACGATCGATGATTCCGGACGCGAGCGGACCGAGGGGACGGGATCGTCCTCGTTGGAAATCTGGTCGGTGGTGTCGATCACCTCCACTCCGGTGAGCCCGGTGGTGTCGATTTCCGCCTTGGGTCCGAAGACCCTCAGGCGGATGCCGTCGGCCGCCGCCATGCGGATGCCTTCGGAAAGTACGTCGAAGCCGTTCTCGACCCCGAGACCGTCGAGCGCGACCGTAGTCCCGCCTGGGCTCAAGCTAAGGCTGGGAGTCCGGGGTCACGGCGCCGAAGGGCTGCTCCTTGGGAGCGATGACCTCGCGGCCCTTGTAGAAACCGCAGTTCGGGCAGACCCGGTGCGGAAGACGCGGGTTATGGCACTGCGGGCAGTGATTGACGCGGGCCCTGGCGGCCTTGTGGGTGGCGCGTCGCTTGTCCCGGCGGGTCCTTGAGGTTCGTTTCTTCGGTACGGCCATAAGGAGCAGCAGTCTAGAGGAAGATCGCCGGAGACGCCCCCTCCTACTCGAGTTCGCGCAGCTTGGCCCAGCGGGGGTCGATGTTCTGTCCGTGATCGTGCTCGGCGGGGTCCGCGCCGTTGAGCGATTCGCCGCAGACCGGGCAGAGGCCGAGACAGTCCTCACGACAGAGAATCTGTTCGGGAAGCGACAGGATCAAGGCATCGTGGGTCCAGGCCTTGACATCCAGGGTGCCTTCGTCGACGTATGGGCTCGTGAGCTCGGCAGCGCTCGATTCGTCGTCTTCCTCTTCTTCGTCAAAGCGGCTGGCCCCCTGAACCTGTATCGGCTCGACTGGCTGGTCGATCTCGCGCACGTCGACGGAAACCACCGCGGTCGCGTCCTCAAGACAGCGGAAACAGGGTCCAGTCAGCCCCACCTCGAAGCGCAGCCTGAGGGCATAGCCCGAGCTTGTCCTCGAGACGTCCAGCCTGAACGGGGGCTCCGCCGGCAACGGCGAATACTCCTGCCCGCCGAGCGTTACCGGCTCCGGAGCGACCTCGCCGCTGATCCGCGTCGCGTCACCGTGACTGAGGCCGATGGCATCTAGGTCAACCTTTTCGATCAGCATCCCGGTCCAGCATGGCAGACGACTACGATGAACCCGATGAGCAGCCCTGACCACCCCGGTTACCTCGACTCGATTCGCGGCCAGGTGCCGCTCTACGATGCGCTCCAGGAGGCTGCAGTTGCGGCAATTCCATTCGAACCTTCAACCGTTCTCGAGCTGGGCATAGGCACCGGCGAGACGGCGTCGAGGCTGCTCGACCGGTTTCCGGGCTCCCGGGTGACCGGGCTCGACTCCGATCCGGACATGCTCTTCAAGGCCCGGGAAGTCGCCCACGACGTCTCACTGGCAAGAATGGAGGATCCTCTCCCCGACGGTCCCTGGGATCTCGTGCTTTCGGTGCTGTCGGTGCACCGGCTCACCGACGAGCAGAAGAGGAACCTCTTCCGCCGGGTACGGCAGCAGGCGAGATCACTGGTGATCGGCGACTTCGTCACGATCGGCGAGGACCGCGGCGAGACCAGGGTTCCCGGTGAGGCTTACCCCGACACAGCCGAAGAGCTTGCCGACTGGTGCGACGGCGAGATCGTCTGGTCGAAAGACGACCTCGTGGTGATTGTGGCCGATTTCAGGTAGCCACCGACTGAGCCGGCCCCGCCATTCCTGCACCCCAATGGGCCGGCGGGTTCGACTGGAGGCGGAGCGAAGCCCGCCGACTGCTTATTCCTCGATTTCGTCGAGCGGTTCGTCGCGGCCGGCGAGCCGATCACGACCACGCTGGACTGCGGCGGTGAACTTCTGGAGGTTGACTTCGAGAGTGTTGAGGATCTCGTCGGCGTAGTCCTCGGCGCCGAGCCTGATCTCCCGCTCCCTGGCCCTCGCGTCTTCGACGATCTCGTCGGCAGCGCGTTCGGCCTGCTTGGTCACTTCTTCGTCGGAAACCAGCCGGGCCTGCTGTTCGCGGGCCTCACGGACCACACGCTCCGATTCGCGCTTGGCCTCTTCAAGCATTTCCTGACGTTCCTTGACGATCCAGCGTGCCTGCTTGATCTCTTCAGGGATAGTGGCCCGCATCTGGTCGAGCAGGTCATAGATCTCTTCACGGTCGACCCGCACCTGATCCGTAAGCGGGACCGGACGGGCGTTGTGGACGAGGTCATCGAGCTTGTCTATTAGAACGAGGACATCCATGTGGTGGGAACCCTATGCGTCTCCGTCGATTTGCGGGGGAAAAGTGGCCATGTGGTGAAGATTCTGCATGGAATCTTCCATTCCTCTTTGTGCCGGTATGGCACTAATTTCGACCAAGTCTATCCGCCAGGGCGGCTGCGACCGATGTCGGGACCAGATCGCTCACGTCACCGTTGAAAGTCGCCATCTCCTTCACCCCGGTCGACGAGAGGAAGCTGTACTCGGGCCTTGCGAAGACGTAGAAACTCTCGATGTCGTCATCGAGCTTGGAATTGAGCTGCGCCATCTCGTTCTCGTACTCGAAGTCGGAGATCGCCCGCAAGCCCTTGACGATCGCCTGCGCCCCGTTGTCCCTGGCGAACTCGACCAGGAGCGTGTAGAAGGCCTGGACCTCGACGTTGCCGAGGTGGACGGTCGCCTCCCGAATGAACTCGATCCTTTCCTCGGCAGTGAAGAGGGTCTTCTTCTTGCGAATCGGCTGGTTCACCACACCGACGACGACGCGGTCGAAGATGCGCGATGCCCGGGTGATGATGTCAAGGTGACCGTTGGTGACCGGGTCGTAGCTCCCGGGACAGACGGCGACCCTCTCGGCTTTCTCGTTCATACGGTTCAGGTCTCTTGGTGGGACGGGGACGGGACCCGATGGAATGTAACCACCGTGCGGCCGTAGCGTCGTTCGCGCACCGTTTCGAGGGATGGAAATTCCAGCGGTCCCCTGTTGTCCGATTCCGCCACGACCCTTCCCCCGGGGGCGAGGATCCTCGACAGGGAGCCGTCCAGCTTCGCCGCCACCTCGCCTGACTCACGGTAGGGCGGGTCGAGAAAGACAATGTCGAAATCACCTTCCGCGGTGGTTGGAACCCAGTCGGTCGCCTCGGCCCGGATCAGTTCGATCTCACCGGTCAGGCCCAGGTTGTGGACGTTTCCGAGGGCCGGCCTCGTATCCCGGTCGACCATCACTGCCGAATCCGCACCGCGGGAAATCGACTCGATCCCCAGGGCACCGGTGCCGCAGTAGAGATCCAGGACCTTCATCCCTTTCATGTCGCCCAGGGCCGAAAAGATCGCCTCCCGCACCCTTTCCGAAGTAGGCCGGACCTTCCAGCCTTTCGGTGCGAGCAGTTGCCGCCCGCCCAGCCTGCCGGCGATAACCCTCACGCGGCCGCCGCTTCCCCGGCGGGCAGGTCCGGCAGACGAATGGTCGAGGTCAGCATTTCGATTTCAGTTTCGTCCATCGACCCCAGGTCCTGCCTTGCCGCTTCCAGCATTTCGAGGTCCCGGGGCAACGAGGCAACCCTGAAGCGCGGCAGGCCGTGCTGCCGGGTACCGGCTATCTCGCCCTCGCCGCGCATCTCCAGATCCATCGCGGCGAGCTCGAACCCGTCACTGGTGGATGCGAGTGCGGCGAGCCGTCTGGCGGCCCGGGGACCGGAACTTTCGCTGAACAGAAGACATGTGCCCCCGTGGCTGCCCCGGCCGATCCGTCCCCGCAGCTGATGAAGCTGGGAGAGACCGAAGCGGTCCGCACCCTCGATCACCATGACGGTCGCGTTGGGCACGTCGATCCCGACCTCGATCACGGTGGTGGAAACGAGCACGTCCGTTCGGCCGTCGACGAAGGCGGCCATCGCGACCTCCTTCTGGGCCGGCTTCATGCGGCCGTGAAGCAGCCCGACCTCGTAGCCCGCAAGCTCCTCGGCAGCAAGCCGTTCGGCCTCGGCTGCTGCCGCCCGGGCCTCGACCTCTTCCGATTCCTCGATCAGCGGGCAGACCACGAAGGCCTGACGGCCCCTGTCGAGCTCGGCCCGCAGGTGCTCGAACGCCGCCGGTCGGCCCCCCGCGGAAACCACTTCGGTTTTTACTTCGGCCCGCCCGGCGGGCAGCTCCCTGAGCGCGGTCACGTCGAGGTCGCCGTAGGCGGTCAGCGCCAGGGTTCGCGGTATCGGGGTGGCTGACATATGGAGGAGATGGGCCGCGTGGCCGTCCGGAGCCTTCGAGTCCAGTCGTTCTCGCTGCCTGACCCCGAACCTGTGCTCCTCGTCGATGACCGCGAGGGCCAGTCGCCGGAAGCGCACCGGAGCCTCGAGCAGGGCGTGGGTTCCGACCACGATCCCTATGCTGCCGTCTTCCAGACCGGTAAGGATCCGCTTGCGCTCCCCGGCTGGCGTCGAACCCGTGATCAGTGCCATCGATCCTGGTGAATCGCCAAGGATTTCGTTCAGGGTGAGGTAGTGCTGGGTCGCGAGCACCTCGGTCGGTGCCATGAACGCCGCCTGTGCCCCGCTGCCGATCGCTCTGAGCATGGCGAAAATTGCGATCACCGTCTTGCCTGAACCGACCTCCCCCATCAGCAGACGGCCCATCGGAACCTCGCCGGCCAGCTCGGCTCCGATCTCATCAACCGCATTCTTCTGGTCACCGGTCAGCACGAATGGCAGCCCTTCCAGCCAGTTCGAGGCGAGCGTGGCGCCGTCCCCCAGGGCCAGGGCCGGTCCGCTCGCCCTGCGATGACGGAGCCGCCGGTCGAGGACGATGGCCTGGTTCTCGAGCAGCTCCTGATAGGCAAGCCTCCGGATCGCCAGGCCGGCGGCTTCCTCACCGGAAGGGAAGTGCGCCTCGCGGAAGGCCGAGGAGAGCCCCGGCAGGCCAGGCAGGCCAGAACGGGCGGCAAGCAACCGCGAAGGCAGCGGTTCGGGCAGCCGGGCGGCCATCCGGCAAGCCTCGAACGACCAGCGTCGCCAGCGGCCCGGCCCGATCTCGCCGCCGGAGGAATGGCTGGCCCGGGGCGACTCGTCCGCGAGTCCCGGCGGGCTGGCCGTCGGCGACTGCCACGGGATGCCTCCGGTCCTGGGTTCCTCGGCGGCAAGGCCGCTCAGCGGTTCCGACGCGGAAACGACGAATCCGTTCTTCTCGAGCCGGCCCTCGAGGTACCACGAACTGTCAATGGTGAGCTTTTCGGCCATCCAGGGCTGGTTGAACCAGACCGCCTTCCTGGCCCCCGAGTCATCGGCGATCCTGGCCTCGACCACGCTGAAGTGTCTGCGCCTGGTCCGCACCCGCCGCGACCTCAAAATCCTCACCTCCACGCCGGCGCTCTGGCCGGGTTCCAGCTCGCCGAGGAGGCTGGTTCCGGGACGGCGGCCGTAGGCCCTCGGCAGTCGCCAGAGCAGGTCACCGACCGTCTTCACCCCGGCCTCGGCCGCCTGGCGGGCGAAGGCGTCGCCCACTCCCGGCAGCGCGGTCAGTTCGCGGCCGGCCAGCCCTTCGTCAGGCCAGCGAAGCGGGGTACCAAGGAGCGATTCGCGGTCTGGCAGCTCTCCCTTGCCGCCGCCGAAGGCGGGTGGCGGATCGAGTGAAGGGATGCCGGCGCTCACTGACCGGCCAGCAACCACCACCAGCTCGGCTGCCCGCCCTCGTGAAGTTCCAGCTCGACGCCGTTCGGACTGTGATCATCGATCTCGTCGAGTGGAATCGGCGCACCGTCACCGGCGATCACGGTGACCAGCTCAGCGCCGTCCGCGAGGCGCTCGATGGTCGCTGCGAGAGCCGAGCCGGCCCCGCCCCAGGCGACGATCTCACCGTCGATGAAGCCGACGGCGTCGCCGCGACGGAACCGCCCCTGGGCATCGTCCCTCGCGGCGGGGGCGATGCCACCGACGGTCACCTCGGCAACTGCCTGTTCCAGGCGCCTGCTGTTCGTGTCGAGGTCCGATTCACCATTGAACTCGACCAGGGCGAGCAGGCCCTCCTGCTGGGTTCTCGTCGGCAGCACGACGGCCTTCTTCTCGGAGAGCTCGCAGGCCCGCTCGGCGGCCATGATCACATTGGACGAATTGGGAAGAACGATCACGTCCTCGACCGGCACCGCCCTGATGCCTGCGAGGAGTTCCGCGGTCGAGGGGTTGAGCGTCTCGCCGCCGGGGACGACCGTTGCGCCCAGTTCCGTGAAGAGCGCCTCCAGCCCGTCGCCGCTCCCGACCACCACCACACCGGTCCGGTGACTGGCGTTGATCCGCGCCTCCCGCTCGGCTATCTGCTTCCTCATGTCCGCCACGTCGAGGTTGGTGACGTCACCGGATCCCTCGAAGACCGCCATCGCAGCCTCCGGATCGTCAGTGTGGACGTGAACCTTGAGGGTTGACTCGTCTCCGACCACGAGCACGGAATCTCCGAGCTGCTCGAGCCCGGGGATGAACTGCCTGGAGTTGAGGCCGCTTCCCGAAACGATGAAGTTGGTGCAGTACTGGAAGCGGCTGTCCTCGTGGTGAGGGTGGGTCAGCTGGGCGGCCGAGTGATGCTGGATTTCGGGAAGTTCCGCGTCCTCCCCCCGCAACGCGGCGAGCACGCCGGCCAGGATCAGGACGAGCCCGTAGCCGCCGGCGTCGACGACCCCGGACTGGGCCAGCACCTCGAGCTGCTCCGGGGTGCGTTCGACGGCCTTCTGTCCGTCGGCGATCGCCTGCTCGAGGACGTCGGCGAGAACCTGGTCCTGCTCGGCCGGAGTGGCATCCTGCGAGAGACGCTGACGCTCCGGTTCTATGTGGGCGAGCTGGCGCGAAACCGAATGGGCAATCTCGCGAAATACGGTGAGCATCGTCCCCTCGGCCGGATTGCGCACCGAGGAGTAGGCCGCGTCGGCTGCCTTCGCGAAGGCAGAGGCGACCAGCACCGGGTCGACCAGCTCGCCCGGCCTGGACGCGAGCTCTTCGGCTGCACCCCGGACGATCTGGCTGAGAATCACGCCACTGTTGCCACGCGCACCCATCAGGGCGGCCCGGGCCAGCGCGGAGACGAGCTGGGTACGCCCGATTTCGTCCAGCGACTGGCCGTTGTCGAAGCTGTCGAGCTCCTCCATGACTGCCTTCATGGTCATCGCCATGTTGTCCCCTGTGTCGCCGTCGGCAACCGGGAATACGTTCAGGTCGTTGACCTCCTGACGGCGAGCCTCCAGCGAGCCGTACGCAGCGGCAACGACCCGCTTGAATCTCTCAATACTCGGATCGGACACGACGAGTGAGCCTACCGGTCCCTGCGGCGATCAGTCAGGGACCCGGCCCTGCTCAGTCAGCGGCCGACCAGTTCCAGAGCGGCGCGATCGGCGGCCCAGAGTCCGAACCCGATCGCGGCGATGACCGGGAACCCGGATAGGGCGAGACCGGCTGCCACACCCGCAAAGAGAATCGTCTCGAGGGCAAGCCGGGCTCCCGCGGACAGATTCACCGTTGCCCTCGGCGAGAGAAATCTGCCCCAGAAAACGGCTATGGCGGCCGGCGCCGCAATCGCTGCCAACCACTGCCAGATGCCGTCGGTCAGACGCCAGGCGAGAACCGCACTGCCTGCCAGCAGCGCCAACTCCAGAACGAAGCGCAGGGCGAGAAGCAGCCCTGCCCCGCCGGTCAGGCTGCCTTGGTGACCTTGTTGGCCTTGAGGCAACGGGTGCAGACGAGCACGCGCTTGCGGGCTCCGCCTTCAAGGATGCGAACCTTCTGGAGGTTCGGGTCGAAGCGGCGCCGGGTGGCGACCATCGAGTGACTACGGGAATTCCCGAAGCCGGGACCCTTTCCACAGGTGTGACATACGCGAGCCATAGGACGGAGCATCCTAGCCGATTCCATGCGCCGACGGCTTTGCGAGCCGCCGTCGGACGGGAACGGGCATTCTCAGGACGAAAGGTCCCAGCGCATCTGGTTCATGCGAAGGACCGCGCGGGCGGCGTTGGCACCGGAATCCCGCTTTCCGCCTCCCCCGGCCCGGGCCAAAGCCTGGTCCATGTTGTCGACGGTAAGGACCCCGAAACCGCAGGGCACCCCGGTTTCCAGCTGAACGTTCTGGATCCCGCGGGCGGCCTCGTTGCAGACGAAGTCGTAGTGGTCGGTCTCACCGCGGATTACGGCTCCGAGGCAGGCGACCCCGTCGTAACGGCCGGACCGGGCCGCGTAGCTGGCGGCAAGAGGCAGCTCGAAGGCTCCCGGCACCTCGAAGACGTCGATGTCGTGCTCGCCGATCCCGTCCCGGGCGAACTCGTCCTTCGCTCCGCCGACCAGGCGATCGGCGAGATCTCCGTAGAAGTTGCCGACCGCTATCGCGAACCTGCCCGTCGGTTCAGGCACCCTGGCTCTTCTCGCTGTCGTGGATCTGCTCGTCGAGGATCATCTCCTCGTCGAGGGCGAGACCCTGGTGGTGGAGGATGTGACCCATCCGGTCGCGCTTGGTCTTGAGGTAGGCCTCGTTGTGCATGTTGGGCGGAGCCTCGATCTTGATCTGCTCGGTCACTTCGAGGCCGTGGCCTTCGAGCCCGATGATCTTCTTCGGGTTGTTGGTCAGGATCTTGATCTTGCCGAGGCCGAGGTCCCGCAGGATCTGGGCGCCGATGCCGTAGTCCCGCAGGTCGGCCGGGAGGCCGAGCTCGAGGTTCGCATCGACGGTGTCCAGCCCCTCTTCCTGCAGCTTGTAGGCCCGGAGCTTGTTGAGCAGGCCGATTCCCCGGCCTTCCTGCGACAGGTAGAGCAGGACCCCCCGGCCCTCCTCCTCGATCATCGCCATGGCGGCTGCCAGCTGCTCACCGCAGTCACAGCGCATCGAGTGGAAGACGTCGCCGGTGAGGCATTCGGAATGGACCCTGACCAGCACCGGTTCGCCGGTGTCGACTTCGCCCTTGACCATCGCGACATGGTGCTTGTCATCGACCAGCGAACGGAATCCGACCGCACGGAAGTCCCCGAAGCTGGTCGGCAGCGCGGTCGAGACGACCCGCTCGACCAGCTTCTCGTTCTCGCGCCGGTAGGCGATCAGGTCGGCGATGGTGATCATCTTCAGGTCGTGCCTGGTGGCGTAACCGACCAGGTCGTCAACGCGGGCCATGGTGCCGTCCTCGTTCATCACCTCGCAGATGACTCCCGCCGGGGAGACACCGGCGAGTCGGGCCAGGTCGACCGCCGCCTCGGTGTGCCCGGTCCGTTCAAGCACCCCGCCATCCTTGGCCTTGAGCGGGAAGACATGTCCCGGCACCACGATGTCGCGCGGTGTCGCGTCTGGATCGATCGCGGTCTGGATCGTGTGGGCACGGTCATGGGCCGAAATGCCTGTGGTGACGCCCTCGGCCGCCTCGATCGAGACCGTGAAGGCAGTCTCCAGGGGAGCCTCGTTCTTGGCAGTCATCAGGCGAAGGCCGAGTTGGTCGCAACGCTGTGCGGTCAGTGAAAGGCAGATCAGTCCGCGCCCTTCCTTGGCCATGAAGTTGATCGCCTCCGGTGTCGCGAACTGGGCCGCCATCACGAGGTCGCCCTCGTTCTCACGATCCTCGTCGTCGGTGACGATGATCATGCGGCCGGCCCTGATCTCCTCGAGGGCCTCTTCGATCGTGGCGAACGGAGTCTCCTCGGCCGCACTCACGCTGCCGCGCCCTTCTTCACTTGCCATGGTCTCTTCAAACTTTCTCTCTGGATTTCTCAGCGATCCGTGTGGCTGTCGGAACCTCGAACATATGGTGACACCATCCGCTCGACGTATTTGGCGATTACGTCACACTCGATGTTGACGGTTGCGCCGGTTTCGAGCGTTCCGAGGCTGGTCCGCTCCTGCGTTTCCGGGATCAGGGCAACTTCGGCCCAGTCCTCGCCACAGTCGGCGACCGTAAGGCTGACGCCTTCGATCGTGATCGATCCCTGCGGGATCACGTACCGGGCGAGTTTTCCGGGCAGCGAGACGCGCAGCCGACGGGAGAACCCGTCGGGGCGAACCTCGATCACCGCTGCGGTGGCGTCGACGTGCCCCTGGACGATGTGCCCGCCGAGGCGCTGATCGGCCCGCAGAGCGAGTTCCAGGTTGACCGGCGCCCCGCCTTCGAGCCCTCCCAGGGAGGTCAGGTCGAGCGTCTGCTGCATCGCGTCGGCGGTGAAGCCGCTTCCGTCGACCGTCGTCGCGGTCAGGCAGCAGCCGTTGACTGCGATCGAATCGCCGGGCTCGACATGCGGCGCCAGAACGGTCGTGATGAGGATCTTTGCCCCATCGGCGCCAACTTCGATCCGTTCGACGCGGCCGAGGTCCTGAACCAGCCCGGAGAACATCACCAGGTCCTGATCGTTGAAGTCATGAGCACATCTTGCCCGACCCGGCTCACCCGCATCTCCGGGACCCGGGTCGCCTGCTCCATCAGTTCCGGTCCGGCACCCTCGGTGGCCGATCGTCCCCCGCCGAGAATCAGCGGTGCAACGAAGATCTCGGTGCGGTCCACCTCACCGGCCGAGACAGCGACTCCGGCGAGAACCGGTCCGCCTTCCAGGAGCAGCGATCCGATCCCGCGTTCGCCGAGCGAGAGCATCGCCGCGCCGAAGCGTTCCTCTGGACCTTCGCCTTCGACCCTGACCAACCCGGCGCCGGCAGACTCGAGTGCCGTCGCCTTCCCGGGGTCCGGGTCGGGACCGGTGATGATCAGCACCGGCGCCTCGGCGACATCCGCGAAAAGCGCTGCATCGGGCCTGGTCAGCAGGTTCGAGTCGAAAATGACCCGTGTGGGCTGGCGCACCGGATCACCGTCGGTGTGACGGGCAGTCAGACGCGGATCGTCGGCGATCACGGTGCCCGAGCCGACGGCGACGGCATCCATCTCGGCCCGCCAGCGATGAACCAGAGCCCGGCTCTCCTCACCGGAGATCCATTTCGAATCGCCGGTCCGGGTGGCCACCTTGCCGTCGAGACTCATCGCCATCTTCAGGGTGACGAGGGGCTTGCCGGTCAGCGCCCGCTTGCGGAAGTCCTGGATCAGCCCGAGCGCTGCGTCGGTGACCTGCGGATCGGCCCACCGCACCTTGACGCCGGCTTCCTCGAGCCGGGAAGGACCTTTGCCCCTTGTCTTCTCGGTGGGGTCCTCGGCTGCGATCACCACTTCGGCGACGCCCGCCTCGATCAGGCCGTCCGCGCAGGGAGGCTGGCTTCCCTGATGGGCGCAGGGCTCGAGGGTTACATAGATCGTGGCCCCGGCAGGATCGTTGCCGCGACGTCGGCAGTCGGCCAGCGCCTCCCGCTCGGCGTGAAGGTCGCCGTGCCGCCGGTGCCAGCCCTCCCCGATCACCTTGCCGTCTTTGACCAGCACCGCGCCGACCGCGGGATTGGGTGAAGTCCAGCCGATGCCGTGGCCGGCCAGCTGGATGGCCCTTTGCCAGATGTCGGCCTCGAAAGGTTCTTGCCCGTCGCTCATGGGAGAATCTTGACGACTAATGAAGGTAATCATCCAGATCCCCTGCCTGAACGAGGAGGAGAACCTCCCCGCGACGCTCGCCGACCTGCCCCGGGAGATCGAGGGCGTGGACGAGATCGAGACCCTCGTGATCGACGACGGCTCGACCGATCGCACGGTCGAAGTCGCGATGGAATGCGGGGTCGATCACGTCGTCAAACTCCCGAACAACCGCGGCCTGGCGACCGGTTTCCAGGCCGGACTGGATGCCTGCCTGAAGCTCGGGGCCGACGTGATCGTCAACACCGACGCCGACAACCAGTACTCGGGCAGTGACATCCCGAAACTGGTCGGGCCGATCCTTGCAGGAGAGGCGGAGATGGTGGTCGGCGACCGTGAGGTCACCGGAATCGAACACTTCTCACCGGCCAAGAAGTCGCTCCAGAAGTTCGGAAGCTGGGTGGTGAGGCAGCTCTCGGACACCGAAGTGACTGACGCGACCTCCGGTTTCCGCGCCTACAACCGCGAGGCCGCCCTCCAGTTGCTGGTCGTGGACAACTTCACCTACACGCTTGAAAGCCTGATTCAGGCCGGGAAGGGAAGCGTCGCGGTGGGCGAGGTCAAGATCGCGACCAACCCCAAGACGCGCGAGTCCAGGCTGTTCGGTTCTACCTCCACCTACGTGCGTCGAAACGGCCTGGCGATCCTGCGAATCTACACCCGTTACGAGCCACTCAAGGTTTTCTCCCTGCTGGGGTTCATTGCCGCGATTGCCGCCTTTGGCGCGTGGATGCCCTTCCTCCTCGACTGGATTCTCAACGGAGACCGCGACGGCCACCTCCAGTCGCTTCTGCTCGGCGCGATGCTCTTCATCATCTCGATGCAGCTGTTTGCGCTGGGCATCATCGGCGACCTGCTGGCCGGGCAGCGGGTCATGACCCAGCGCGTCTATGAGAGGGTCAGGCGGATCGAACTCGAACTCGATGTCGAACCGAGCCACCGCGTCGACCCACCCCGGGATCGAAGCGCCGTCTAGTCCTGATCCGTTCTCTTGAGCGACTCCCCCGAAAAAACCGAATCTTCGACCCGTGCCTACGGGAGGTCGGTTGGTCTGCTGACCATCGGGGTCGGACTGACCGGGATCTTCACGTACGCGTACTTCCTGATCGCATCGCATGATCTGGACAAGGACAGCTACGGCGAGATCACCGTTCTCTGGTCCGCCGTCTTCATCACCGTCTCGACGCTCTACCGGCCGGTAGACCAGCTGCTTTCCCGCCACATCTCCGAACACATCGAACGCGGCGAAACGGATGTCGGTCCGGTCCGCGTCGCGGCGAAGATCCAGGCCTGCCTGGCCGTCGCCTTCGCCGTGGCCGCTCTGATCTTCAAAGGTCCGCTCGAGGATGGCCTGCTGGACGGCAACGAAGTCCTGTACTGGGTCTTCTTCTCCTCCGTCCTCTTCTACGCGGCCAGCTACTACGCCCGGGGCTACCTTGCCGGCCATCAGCAGTTCGGACTGTTCACCACCCTGATCCTCTCCGAGTCGGTATTCCGCACCCTTTTTGCGGCGCTGGTCGCCTTCGGCCTTCTTTCCGGCCAGTCCTGGGTGGCGATGGGCATCGTTGCCGCACCGCTGCTCAGCCTGATGGTGGTTCCGGTCGCGATCACCCGGCGCAGCCGCCGCGAAGCCGAGGAGCGGGCTCGGTATGCGGAGCAGCACGGCGAAAAGCCGGAGGACTTCGACCGCGAAGAGAGGGAGGCCCGGGAGGAGTTCTCGATGTCCCACGGGGCCGGATTCGTCGGCTCCGTGTTCCTGATCATGTTCAGCGAGCAGGTCTTCCTCAACGCCGGCCCGCTGGTCGTGAGCAGCATCGAAGGTGTCGCCGCGGCCGGGTTCATCTTCAACGTGCTGATGATCGCCCGCGCCCCGCTACAGCTCTTCCAGGCCGTCTCGACCTCGATCCTCCCCCATCTGACTGCGCTCCATTCCAGCAGGGATCCGGATTCCGAGCGGGAGTTCCACCACTCGGTCCGGATGGTGTTGCTCGGCATCTCGGCCTTCACCGCCTTCACCGCGGCAGTCGTGATCATCGCCGGCCCGAAACTGATGCAGATCGCCTTCTCCGACAAGTTCACCTATGACCGTGCCGGGCTGCTGCTGGTAACAGCCGGCATGGGCCTCTACCTCGCGGCAGTGACGGTGAACCAGGCCTGCCTCGCCCAGGGCCAGGCCCGGCGGGCCTCGATCCGCTGGATCTCCTGTGCCGCCTTCTTCCTGGTCTGGACGCTGCTGCCGTTCATCAGTGATGGCAACCTGCGGGTCGAGATCGGGTTCGCGGTCACCGCCCTGCTGCTTCTCCTGCTCCTGTTCGTCATCTACCTGCGGCCGAAGGGCATTGCCGAGGACGTTCCGGTCGAAGGCTCCTCCGAAGCGATCGAGGCCAGACTCGCCGGCCTTGAGGACACCTCGCCCTAGCCGACCAACAGGCCTCAGTCGATCCCCGGGCCCTGGCCCGCCATCGGGCCTCGTGGAGGCCGAGATTGAGTTGAATCGCAGATAGAGCGACTCAAATCAATCTCGAAGGAACTCCGGCCGGATCTAGGAGCCGGATTCGGCGGCTGAGTGGATGTCGCGGTACGCCTGGGCGGGGTCGTCGGATCCGAAGATCGCCGAACCGGCGACCATGAGCGTTGCACCCGCAGCCGCCATCGGGCCGGCCGTCTTCGTGCCGATGCCGCCATCGACCTCGATCAGCACGTCGTCACCGAGCAGGGACCGCATCCGCCTGACCTTGTCCGGCGAACTCTCGATGAAGGGCTGACCGCCCCAGCCCGGATTGACGGTCATCACAAGAACCTCGTCGACCATCCCCCCGAGTTCGGAAAGGGTTTCGACCGGAGTGCCGGGATTGATCGCGACACCGGCCAGGCAGCCGAGTTCCCGGATCGCGTGACAGCAACGGTGCGCGTGCGGGGTCGCCTCCTCATGGAAGATGATCGAGTCGGCTCCGGCCTTTGCGAAGTCCTCGAACTGCCGGTCGGGATCGTTGATCATCAGGTGCACGTCGATCACGCCACCGGCGTCGTGGACCTGGTCGGCGATGCCGGAGAGCACGAGCGGACCGATCGTGATCGGAGGGACGAACTGCCCGTCCATCACGTCGAAGTGGATCACCCTTGCCCCCGCGTCCATTACCTCGGCGATCTGGGCACCGAGCCTGCCGAAGTCGGCAGAAAGGATCGAGGGGGCGATGCGGATGCCCTGGAAGGTTTCCGGCACGGGCGTATCGGCGGTTCGGGGCTGGTTGGTCATCGTTTCCGGTGGTCGTGTTTCAGATCGGCTGGAGCATCGAGGCGCCGCAACTCTGGCAGCTCATGTCCTCGGTGGTACTCATTCTGGCGATCGTCTGGTGTTCCCCGCAGTTCGGGCACTGGGACACGAGCTCGTAACGGGCGAGACAGTAGACGCAGCGGAACCTTCCCGGGAGCTGGGTCGGCCTCAGCCACGGCTCCCCGCAACCGGGACAAGGGGGACGGCGATCGACCGTTGTCTTCTCTGACTCTGTCGCCATGGAGCGATTATCCCCGACCCGCCGGTTGGCAAGGGCGGACCAGCGCTCAGGCGGTGAAGCGGGCGATGAAGAAGCCCGTCGTGTGGTCGCGGTCAGGCATCAGCTGGAGGAAGCGGGAGTCATGCGGATCGGCCAGATGCACCGCACGGGCACCGAGGTCGTCGATGGCGAGCCCGTGTCGATCGGCGAGTTCGATCGCCTGGCCGGAGTTCTCGCGCCGGGAGATCGTGCAGGTCGAGTAGACGAGGCTTCCCCCCTCCCGCACGAATGCGACCGCCCGGTCGAGGATCTCGCCCTGAAGACTGGCCACCCGCTCGATCAGGGCAGGGGACTTTCGCCAGCGAGCGTCGGGCCTTGACGAAAGCGCGCCGAGGTCGGAACACGGGGCGTCGACCAGGACCCGGTCGAAGTCGCTGAGGATCTCGCTTTCCCGGGCGTCCGCTTCGACCACGAGACCGTGGTGGAACCCGAGTCGCTCGAGCTGAAGGGCAACTTCCGCTGCCCTTTCCTCGACCGGCTCGATCGAGACCATGTTGCCCATGCGCCCCACCCGGGCGGCAATCTGTCCCGTCTTGATGCCGGGGCCGGCACAGAGGTCGAGGATCCTTTCCTCCGGCTGGGGATCAAGTACCTCGACCACGGCGGCAGACCCCCGCGACTGGGAGACGACCAGCCCTTCTCCGCCTGACTCCTCGATCGCGGCCAGGCTGCCCCTGGCGACGAGCAGTTCGGCCGGGGCAAGCGGCCAGGGGCCGGCCGCGGGAGTGAGTTCGAGCTCAGGTCCGGCGAATCGGTCGATTGCTTCCTGAACCGTCAGTCTGGCGGTATTGACCCGGAGGGCCTTCTCGGTGGGTCGGTTCGCGGCCGCCATGAGCGCCCGCGCGCGGTCCGCCCCCAGTTCTTCCCACCAGAGGCGGGCGAGCCAGTCGGGGAACGAATGCGAGACCGCTGCTTCCTCAGGGGTCGATTCCTGGCAAAGCCGCTCCAGCAGGGAATCCCGCTCGCGGAGCGTCCGCCGGAGCAGCGCATTGCAGAATCCGGCGGCGTGATCGGCTCCTGACTCCCGGACCAGGCTGACCGCCTGATCAACCGCGGCGTGGTCCGGGGTGCCGTCGGCGTAGAGGAGTTCGAAGATTCCAAGCCGGAGCGCCGCTGCGACGGGCGGATCAGGGCGCCTCCCCTTCTGTTTCATGAAGGAGGCCACCACCCAGTCGGTCGTGCCCTTGCGCTGTACCGCCCCGAAGGCGAGTCGCTGGGCCTGAGCCCGGATCCGGCCGTCGATCCCTGCCCGGGCGGCTTCCTCACGAAAGGCCGCTTCGGTGTGTTCGTCCTCCTCGAAGGTACGGCGAAGGACGGCGAAAGCGACCTTGCGTTCGGGGGTGACCCGGCTCACGGCAGGCCGTGGCCGCCGGCAGATTTCCGACCTCGACCCCTGAGCCAGGCGTCGCCGTCCATCTCCTTCTTTCCGGGCGGCTGCACCCGGTCGAGGCGGACCGCACCCTTGCCACAACCCATCACGGGCCAGCCTTCCACCTCGGCTAACTCGCCCTCGGGAGGCCCTTCCTCAAGGACGGTGGTGGCCCGGACACCGAGGCGCTCTTCCTCGCCTAGAGCCAGCCATGCTCCGATGTGTGGTGTGAGCCCCCGGACCTGGTTGTGAATCTGCGTCGCAGCGCGAGCAGGATCGATTTCCCGGTCGGGACCGGTGATCTTCTCGGCGTAAGTGACTCCGACCTCCGACTGTTCCTGCCACAAGACCTCACCCTTCCGGGCGGCGCCCAGCCCTTCGACCAGCAGGCGGCCGCCGATCCCGGCCAGACGGGCCGAAAGCTCGCCAAAGTTCTCGTCGGGCCCGATCGGCGTCTCTTCCTGCAGGGCGACGGGGCCAGAGTCGAGGCCGGCCACCAGGCGCATCACGCAGACTCCGGTTTCGCGGTCGCCTTCCATGATCGCCCGCTCGACCGGCGCCGCCCCGCGCCACCTGGGAAGGAGCGAGGGGTGAACGTTCAGCATCGGAAGCTCGGACAGGAGCGGTTCCTTGATCAGCTGGCCGAAGGCGCAGATCGAAGCCCACTCGCCGCCGACCTCCAGGATCCGGGCACGGTCCTCGTCCCCGTTTACGTTGCCCGATTTGAGCACTGGTATTCCCAGGTCTTCCGCCTTCTGCGCGACGGGCGAAGCCTGCTCCTTCCGGCCCCGGCCACGCTTCCGGTCAGGCAAAGTGACGACCAGTTCGGGCCGCTCCCCGGATGCGGCAAGGGTGCCGAGCACCGCCGCGGCGAATTCGGATGTGCCGAGGTATACGCCTGGCATCGAAGCTCAGTCTTCGTCATGTGGCGAGTAGCTCTCGCCACGACGAAGCGCCTTGAGGGCGCCCTTGCGCTGCTTCTTCTCGGTCCGGTCGAGGATCAGAACACCCTCGAGATGATCGATCTCATGCTGCAGGACCCTCGCTTCGTGGCCCGACGCCTCGATCAGCACCTCGGCGCCGGTCCGGTCCTGACCCCGGACCCTGGCGTAAAGGGGACGGTCAACCTCGACGATCACCCGCGGGATGCTCAGGCAGCCTTCCGGGGAAGTCTCGGTCTCGTCCGAGAGCCACTCGATCTCAGGGTTCACCAGTTCCTGGGGGGTGGCGTCCCCATTGGTCTGGAACACGAGAAGCCGGCGGAGCTTGCCGACCTGCGTGGCGGCGAGACCAACCCCGAGACCGTCCTTCATCAGTTCGATCATCCGCTCGATCTCATCGGCGAGCGCCTGGTCGAACTCCGTCACCGCGGAGGCCTTGCTCTTCAGCACCGGATCGCCAAACTGGACTATCTGCGCCAGGGCGGCTTCCCGTCGTCTGAGGGTTTCCTCGTCGTATCCGCGAACCGGCTCTTCGCCGCCTTCGGGTTCGACTTCGACCTCGGCCGCTTCGGCAGAAAGGGCCTCTTCCGCCCGTTCCATGCCCTCGGCGTAGGCCGCCGCTTCTTCGCTCAGGGTCGCTGTTTCTTCCTCGGAAGCCATCCCCGCCGAGTTTACGGACTTATCAATCGAAACCGGAGAACATCTGGTCCAGACACACCTTGTCTCCGTAGCGCTCCTTCGCCCACTTGCGAAAGGACTTCTCGAGCGGACCCTTCTCCAGAACCAGGCAATCCCTTTCTGGCGAAGGGTAGCTCCCGACCTGCCACGGACGAAGACCAGGCGCCTTGAGTTCGCCTTGCTTGATCTTCTGAAGGTCACGACTGACCTGCCGCTGGAAACGGAGCAGGAAAGTCCAGGTGTAGGACCGCCGCTCGATCACATACCTGCCACGGTTGAGAGGGAACATTTCTTCCAGCTTCTGCTTCCACAGCTCCTGACCGCGGGTGAAGGCGAAGTGGAAGGTGAAGGGACCCTTGAATGCGACCGGCGTCACCCAGTAGCCGCCGTATGAACCGGGCCAGAATTCGGACGCATGTTTGTCCGCCTTTCCTCCGGTTCGAATATCAGCAGCGTCCAGTGGATTCCTGCCTCCTGCTTCCGCTGCGCTGGAGAGCCCGACGCAGATTGTGAGAGTGGCCAGCAAGACCACTACCGAGATCCTCACGATTCTCATGTTTCCCCTTCCCTAGGTGACTGGTCTTCATTCAACCCTCGCGTCGATCACGAGTTTCGTTGGTCGGTCATTTCCTACTGGGGGTCGACGTCTATCGAGATGGTTATTCCGCTCAGGGAGCGGTCGGCGAGCAGGGACTCGATCGTCCCGTGAACGGCCTCGATCGACTCGTTCCGGGTGCCGGAGCGGATCATCATCCGTCGCCGGAACCGGTTGCGAGCCCGGAACATGGGCGCTGGCCCCAGCAGCTCCGCCCCGGGAGGAAGCACCGGATCGAGCTTCCCGGCAACCAGGTTGGCTGCTCGCTCCACGTCCGGCTCGGCTTCGGCCGCGAGCTGGATCCGGATCAGGTGAGAAAAGGGCGGATAGCCGAGCTCCCGTCGCCGCTCGAGCTCACCGGCCAGGAAGCCGGTCGAGTCATGAGTGGCGGCGTGACTGATCGCCGGATTGTCCGGCGCCAGGGTCTGCACGATCACCTTGCCCCCGGTCTTGCTGCGACCGCTCCGGCCGGCCAGCTGGGTGACCAGCGAGAAGGTCCGCTCCTCGGCCCGGAAGTCTGGAAATCTCAGGGTCGCGTCGGCATCGAGGATCACCGCAAGGGTTACCTCCGGGAAGTCGTGCCCCTTGGCGACCATCTGGGTCCCGACAAGTACCGCGCTCCCTTCCCTGTCGAAGGCCGAAAGTATGCGGGCGTGACCGCCCGGTCCGGCGCTGGTGTCGGCATCGAGCCGGAACACCGGCATTGGGGCCAGTTGCTCGGCCAGCAGTCTCTCGATCCTCTGGGTTCCTGCTCCGGTCTGCGAAAGCGTCGTACCCCCGCATTCGGGACAGTTTCTGGCCAGCGGCTCGGCGTGGTTGCAGTGATGGCAGATCAACTGATCCGACTCGCGGTGAACGATCAGGGACACGTCGCAGTTCGGGCAGCCCCAGTGATGGCCGCAGGTCTGGCAGGTGAGCCAGGGCGCGAAACCGCGGCGATTGATCATCACGATCGCCTTCTCGCCTCGCTCGCGCACTTCCGACAGTGCCTCCCAGGTCCGCCGGTGGATCGGACCCTGCCGCGGGTCCGACTCACGCATGTCCACCAGTTCGACCGGTGGCATCTCCTGTCCGTCGACCCGCGAAGGCAAGTCAATGTGATCCAGTCGCTCCCAGCTCTCGGGCCGGGGCGTGGCGGTGCCAAGAACCAGCAGAGATCCGGAGTCCATCGCCCGTTTCCTGGCGACATCGCGCGCGTCGTACCTCGGGTCACCCTCCTGCTTGTAGGAAGGGTCGTGCTCTTCGTCGATCACGATCAATCCGAGGTTTTCGAGCGGCGCGAAGACCGCGGAACGCGGACCGACACAGACGGTCGCCTCGCCGGACCTGAGCCGCTGCCACTCGTCGAATCGCTGGCCGGCAGTCAGAGCGGAGTGAAGCACGGCGACCCGGTCGCCGAGCCGGGCCTGGAAACGCCCCACGGCCTGCGGGGTCAGCCCGATCTCCGGCACCAGGACGATCGCGGTCCGGCCACGGGCGAGCACCTCTTCCACTACCGCGAGATAGACCTCGGTCTTTCCGGAGCCGGTGACCCCGGCCAGCAGCACACCTTCGCCCGCCTCCGGACTGCCCAGCCTTCCGACCAGCTGATCAACAGCGGAGGCCTGTGCCCGGGTCAGCTCCGGCGCCTTGCCCGGAGTCGCGCCAATCGCGGCATCGTCGGGGCGTCGTCGCACGTTGAAATCTCGTCGTTCGATCAGGCCGCGCTCTGCGAGCCGGCGGAGGGTAGACGAATCGACGCCTGCCCGGGCGGCGATCTGCCGGCCGGTCAGGTCGCCTTCGAGCAGTTGCTGGAGGGCGAGCTTCTGCTTCGCTCCGAGGCGCCCGTTTCCCTCGAGCGCCTCCCTGCCCGCCTCGGTGATCGAGTTCATCTTCTCGACGCGAAACCGGGTCCTCTCGCCGCCGGTCCCGGTGCCGGGCGGCAGGACCAGGCCAAGTCCGCGGGCGGGGGGCGAGCAGTACTCGGCTGCGATCCATCGACCAAGTTCGATCAGCTCCTCGCTGGTGCCCGTGCCCAGGACCCGGATTGGCTCCGCCAGCTTTTCGGGAGGGACCTCCGAGTCCGCTGCGATTTCCACGACCACGCCGGTGATCCGACGCCTGCCGAAGGGAACCTCGAGCACCGTCCCGACGGCCACCTCCCCGAGTCGCTCCGGAATCAGGTAGTCGAACGGACCCCGCAGAGCGCGGGCCGTCGTCAGCGGCTCGACCCTGGCGATGGACACCGACTGAAGATACGAGACCGACCGGCCCCAACACGGGTCCGCCCCGGTCGAATATAGTCGCGCCGTGTCGTTCAGTCCTAGTCCCGGTGAACAGATCATCTTCCAGGGCCACCCGTCCTGGCGTTCGATTCTCGCCTTCTACCTGAAGGGCCTTCTGATCGGGGTGATCATCGCCGTGATCGCAGCCCTGCTCGGTGACGGATTCCTTCTGCCGTTCGTGATCGTCCTGGTCGCGCTCGCCCTGGCCGTGCTGATCGGCTTCATAAGGCGCATGGCGACCGTCTACACGATCACCAACCGCCGCCTGAACATCAAGCGGGGCATCTTCGCCCGCGACATCCAGGAAACCCGCCTCGAGCGCGTGCAGAACGTCAACTACAGCCAGACCGTCTTCCAGAGGCTGCTTCAGGTCGGTGACGTCGACTTCGACACCGCTGCCTCGGATGCCGACAACCTCTTCGTATTCAACGGGGTAGCCAACCCGCAGGACGTGGTCACCCAGGTCGACCGCGCCACCTCGCTCGGTGCCGGTGGATCGCACGGCCTCGGCGAGCCCAGCCAGACCTACTGAGCCGGGTCGCGGTTTCGACCTCCGTGCGATCAGGCCGTTTCGGTCAATCCGTGAGTGCCAGCGGTTTTTCATAGGATGGCGAGCGTGACCGACTCCCTCGATTCCCAGACGCCCGAACTCCGCGCAATCAACACGATCCGGACCCTTTCGATCGATGCGATCGACAAGGCCAACTCGGGTCATCCGGGCACGGCCATGGCGCTGGCCCCGCTGGCCTACAAGATCTGGCAGGAGTACCTGCGCTACGACCCGGCCGACCCCTTCTGGCCGAACCGCGACCGCTTCGTGCTTTCCGCAGGGCACGCCTCGATGCTGATCTACTCGGTCCTTCACCTGGCTGGCGTCCGCAAGGTCGAGCATGACGGGGCGATCACCGACCGGCTCTCCGTCACCCTCGAAGACATCGAGAACTTCCGCCAGCTCGGATCCTCCACCCCCGGCCACCCCGAGTCCCACCTGACCACCGGTGTCGAGACAACCACCGGCCCGCTCGGCCAGGGCGTCGCGACCTCGGTCGGAATGGCGATTGCCGGACTCTGGAAGCGGAGCGCTTTCGGCGAGGAACTCTTCGACTACGACGTCTACACGATCTGTGGTGACGGCGACCTGATGGAGGGCGTTTCCCAGGAGGCCGCCTCGCTGGCCGGCCACCAGAAGCTTCACAACCTCTGCTGGATCTACGACTCGAACCGGATCACGATCGACGGTTCGACCGATCTGACTTTCACCGAGGACGTCGAGGCCAGGTTCTCCGCCAACGGATGGGCCGTCCATCACGTCAACGACGCCAATGACCTCGACGAGATCGGCGCCGCCCTCGACAATTTCAAGGCCGAGAAGGACAAGCCGACCTTCATCCTGCTTCACAGCCACATCGGCTACGGATCGCCGAACAAGGTCGACACCGCCGACGTCCACGGCAACCCGCTCGGGGCCGAAGAGACGAAGCTGACCAAAGAGGCATACGGCTGGCCGGCCGACGAGCACTTCCTTGTGCCCGACGGCGTCTACGACACCTGGGCCGAAGGGGTCGGCAAGCGTGGTGCCGAGCTGAACGAAGCCTGGAAGGCGCGCTTCGACTCCGCCCCGGACGAAACGAAGGACCTGGTCAACACGATGCTCTCCGGCGACCTTCCGGAAGGCTGGGATTCCGATCTGCCGACCTTCGAGGCCGGCGATCAGGTCGCGACCCGCTCGGCCGCCCAGAAGACCCTTCAGGCGATCGCCCCCAAGGTCCCGTGGCTGATCAGCGGCTCGGCCGACCTGACCGGCTCCGCTTCAAGCGGCCTGAAGGAAGAGGTCGCTGGTGTGTTCGAACCGGGCAACCGTTCCGGCCACATGCTTCATCTCGGGGTACGCGAGCACGAATCCGCTGCCGCCTCGAACGGCATGGCTCTCAGCTCGCTGCGCCCCGTCTGGTCGACCTACCTGATCTTCTCCGACTACGCGCGACCGGCAATCCGCCTCTCCGCGCTGATGGAGCAGCCGGTCGTTCACTGGCTGACCCACGACTCGATCGGGCTCGGCGAGGACGGCCCCACCCATCAGCCGGTCGAGCAGTTGGCCTCCCTGCGTGCGATGCCCAATCTGGACGTGATCCGGCCTGCCGACGCGGCCGAGGTCGCCGAGGCATGGCGCGTGATCATGCCCCGCAAGGATCACCCCACTGCCCTGGTACTGACCCGCCAGAAGGTTCCGGTGATCGACCGGAGCAAGTACGCCGAGGCTTCCGGCCTCGCCAGGGGCGGCTACGTGATCGCGGACAGCGAGGGCGAGCCCGAACTGATCCTGATCGCGACCGGTTCCGAGGTCCACATAGCGCTCGAGGCCTACGAGACATTGACCATCGAAGGCGTCAAGACCAGGGTCGTTTCGCTCCCCTCATGGCACATCTTCGAGAACCAGGACGAGGAGTATCGGGAGTCGGTCCTGCCGTCTTCGGTGACGAAGCGGATCTCGATCGAGCAGGCCTCCACCTTCGGCTGGGAGCGGTTTATCGGCGAGGAAGGAGTGGCGATCGGAATGACCACATTTGGAGCGTCCGCCCCCTTCCCCGACCTCCAGAAGTACTTCGGCTTCACCCCGGACCGGGTGGTCGAGGAAGCCAGGAAGCTGCTCGGGAGCTGACCATGAGCGCGCTCCGGGAATCTGACGCATTCAAGACCCTGGAGCGCCATCACCAAGACGTCGGTGACCTCCACCTGAGGGACCTTTTCGCCGACGATCCCGACCGCGGAACTGACCTGGTTGCGGAAGCCTGCGGGCTCTACTTCGACTACTCGAAGAACCGGATAAGCCGGGAGACGGTTGGCCTGCTTGCCGCGCTCGCCCGGGAGATGCGGATGCCCGAGCGGCGAGACGCGATGTTCCGCGGCGAGCACATCAACACCTCCGAGGACAGGGCCGTGCTTCACGTCGCCCTGCGGATGCCACGCAGCCGCTCGCTGGTTGTTGATGGTGTCGACGTGGTCCGTGAGGTCCATGAGGTCCTTGACCGGATGGCGGCCTTCTCGGAGTCGGTCCGCTCGGGAGAGTGGAAAGGTCAGACCGGCAAGCCGATCCGGCGGATCATCAACATCGGCATCGGTGGCTCGGATCTCGGACCGGTCATGGCCTACGAAGCCCTCAAGGATTACTCCCGGCGTGACATCGAGTTCCGTTTCGTCTCGAATGTGGATGGAACCGACTTCCACGAGGCCACGCTTGACGCCGACCCGGCCGAGACCCTCTTCGTCGTGTCCTCAAAGACCTTCACCACTCTCGAGACCATGACCAACGCCCACACGGCGAGGCAGTGGCTGCTCGACGGCCTGGGTGGCGACGAGTCTGCGATCGCCCGCCACTTCGTCGCCGTGTCGACGAACGCCAAAGGGGTCGGCGAGTTCGGCATCGACACCGACAACATGTTCGGCTTCTGGGAGTGGGTCGGGGGCCGCTACTCGATGGACTCGGCAATCGGTCTCTCGACCATGCTGGCGATCGGCCCCGACCGCTTCAGCGAGATGCTTGACGGCTTTCACGCCATGGACGAGCACTTCCTCGAGACCGGACTCGAAACGAACCTGCCAGCGATCCACGGCATGCTGACGGTCTGGTACCGGAACTTCTTCGGCGCCGAGACCCACGCCGTGTTTCCTTACAGCGAGTACCTGCACCGGTTTCCCGCCTACCTGCAGCAGCTGACCATGGAATCGAACGGCAAGGGCGTGACCCTCGACGGAAAGAGGGTCGATTACGGAACCGGCGCCATCTTCTGGGGCGAGCCCGGCACCAACGGCCAGCATTCCTTCTACCAGCTGGTTCATCAGGGAACGGAGCTGATCCCGGCCGACTTCATTGGCTTCAACCACGCCCTCAACCCGCTTGGCAACCACCAGGACCTGCTGCTCTCAAACGTCTTCGCCCAGACCGAAGCCCTCGCGTTCGGCAAGACCGTCGAGCAGCTCCAGGAGGAGGGTGTCGACGAACGGCTGATCCCCCACAAGACCTTCCTCGGCAACCGCCCGACCTCGACGATCATGGCCGACCGTCTGACCCCGAAGATGCTTGGCACCCTGGTCGCCTTCTACGAGCACTCCGTCTTCACCCAGGGGGCGATCTGGCAGATCGATTCCTTCGACCAGTGGGGCGTCGAGCTGGGCAAGGCACTCGCCCAGGCGATCATCCCGGAACTCGAGTCGGAAGAGGCACCGGAACTGAACCACGACAGTTCGACTTCCACCCTGATCCGTCGCTACCGCGAAGCGAACGGCCGCCAATAAGCCTCGCGTCGACGTTGAGATTCCCGCCATATATCGCGCTTTTCTTCAAGGTCGGCGAAGACTGGAGGGCAGGTTGAGCCCCGCTCCGGTTGACGCCCCGATCCGGGCGGTGATCTTCGACGTCGACGGCACGCTGCTCACCACCGGCGGAGCCGGAGCCGTGGCCTGGGACAAGGCCTTTCGGGAGGTCTTCGGCAAATCCGTGGACATAGCCAAGGTGACCGAGTCGGGGATGACCGACCACGACGTCGCCTTCGCGGCGCTTCGCACCGTCGTCGATCGAGAGCCGACCCACGCCGACATCGACGAACTCACACCGATCTACATTCGGGAGTTACCGGAAGCCGTGGCCGCCTCAGAGAGCTACCGGATCGAGCCGGGAATCGTCGACCTGCTCGAACGGCTCGCCGCCGAGGGCATCCCGATGGGGATGACCACCGGGAACATCGAGCCGGCCGCGAAGATCAAGCTGGAACGCGGCGACCTGAACCGCTTCTTCGCCTTTGGCGGATACGGATCGGATTCAGCCAACCGGGCCGAACTGACCCTTCACGCAATCAAGCGCGGCATCGTCACCTGCGCCACCGGCAACTACCCGAACGGCCGTCCCCAGGTTCTTTCGAAGGATGACTTCATCGCCGTCGGAGACACCCCGCGGGACGTCGAAGCCGCCCACGAATGCGGAATCCGCATCGTCAGCGTCGCCACGGGCCTCTTCGACCTGAAGACTCTCAAGGCAGCCAACCCCGACTGGGCCATCCCCACGGTCGAAGCCGACTTCCCCCTTTAACTGCAAGTCGGGCGGGGTCCGACCCGCCCTCCAGGTTCAACCCGTCCGTTCAGGACGCCAAGTGACGGATGAACGGACTCCGCCAGGCTAGATGCCGGCTGCCTCTCGGAGCAAATCAGCCCTGTCGGTGCGTTCCCAGGTGAAGTTCTCGTTTGACCGGCCGAAGTGGCCGTAGGCGGCGGTGTCCTTGTAGATCGGCCTGTGCAGGTCGAGGTACTGGCGGAACGCGCCCGGGCGCAGATCGAAGTTGTCGGCGACCAGCTGGGAGATCTCCCAGTCGCTCTTCTTTCCGGTTCCGTATGTCTCGGCCATGATCGAGACCGGGCGGGCAACGCCGATCGCGTAGGCGACCTGGACCTCGCAGCGGTCGGCGAGTCCCGAGGCGACGACGTTCTTGGCGGCATAACGGGCAGCGTAGGCGGCGGAACGGTCCACTTTTGACGGGTCCTTGCCGGAGAAGGCTCCACCACCGTGGCGGGCGGCGCCGCCGTAGGTGTCGACGATGATCTTGCGGCCGGTCAGGCCGGCGTCACCGACCGGACCCCCGATCACGAAGATCCCGGTCGGGTTGATCAGCAGGGACTCGTAAAGGGCGTTTTCGTCCAGCAGGTCTCCGTAGTCCTCGCTGAGTACCGGCAGGATCACGTTCTCCCAGAGGTCGGGACGGATCGTGTTCTCGTTGTCGATGTCGGGCGCATGCTGGGTCGAGATCAGTACCCGCTCGATCGCGACCGGCTTGCCGTCGGCGTAGCGGACCGTCACCTGGGTCTTGCCGTCCGGTCGCAGGTAGTCGAGGGTGCCGTTCTTGCGGACCAGCGAAAGCCGCTCCGAGAGCCGGTGGGCGATCTGGATCGGCATCGGCATCAGGGCTTCGGTCTCGTTCGTGGCGTAGCCGAACATCATTCCCTGGTCGCCGGCTCCATCGAGGTCGAACTGGTCCGATGAGCCACCGGTTCGCGTCTCGATTCCGGTGTCGACCCCCTGCGCGATGTCGGGCGACTGCTTGTCCATCGAGACCAGGACCGAGATGTTGTTGCCGTCGTAGCCGTACTCGCCCTTGTCGTAGCCGATCTCGCAGACTGTTTCCCGGACCAGGTCGGTGATGTCGATCTGGGCGCTCGTGCTGAGCTCACCGGAGATCACGGCCATGCCGGTGTTGACCAGCGTCTCGCAGGCAACGCGGGAATTGGGATCCTGGCTGAGGCAGGCGTCGAGGACGGCGTCCGAGATCTGATCGGCGATCTTGTCGGGATGGCCTTCGGTGACAGACTCGGAGGTGAAGAGATGTTCTCCCTCGGCAAGCTTCAGCTGGTTCATTCGTGCGGTTTCTCCTTTGAGTGGATCCCTGAATGCTTCAATCCTGATCGGGAAGCCTAGTCATCCCGCCCGGGCGGGGTCTAGTCATCCCCCCGGCCCTTGCGGGGGATGTAGTCGATCACCAGCGGGACGCCGTCCAGCCCCCACTGCTCGCGGAGTCGGTTCTCGAGGTGGTATGCCCAGTCCCGGACGATCAGGCGACGGTCATTCACCTGAACCGAGAAGTGAGGCGGGGAGACGCCGATCTGGGCTCCATAGAGGATCTTGAGGCGCCGGCCGCGGCGCGAGGGAGGGGGCGTCGTGGTCTGGACCTCGGAAAGGAAACGGTTGAGCTGTGGCGTCGGGATCCTCTCCGCGGCACGATCGGCCAGGGCCACCGCACGCGAGATCAGGCCGGCGACGTTCCGGCCCGACCTGGCCGAACAAGTGACGACTTCAGGCCTGAGTCTCAGCTTCCGTCCGACCCGGGCCCTGGTGTCATCGATGTCGGTCTCGGTGATGTCCCACTTGTTCATCACGATCATCGTGGCGCAGCCCGCCCGCATCGCCACCTCGCCGACCTTGAGGTCCTCGGAGCGCACACCCTCCTGCGCATCGCAGACGATGATCGCGACATCCGCCCGCTCAATGGCCCGTTCCGATCGAAGTTGGGCGTAGTGGTCGACCGAACCGGCCACCTTGGACTTCCTTCGCAGGCCGGCCGTATCGACCAGCGTAACCCGCCGGCCGTCCACCTCGATCTCGGTGTCGATCGTGTCGCGAGTGGTTCCGGCGACCGGGGAGACGATCACCCGGTCGTCACCGAGGATCCGGTTGACGAGCGAGGACTTGCCGACGTTTGGCCGTCCGATCATCGCGATCCGCACCGAGTCGGACTCATCGATCCGGGCCGGGCGGTCACCGAGGGCATCGGTTATCCGGTCGAGCAGGTCACCGGTACCGATGCCGTGCGTGGCGGAAACCGGGGTCGGATCCCCCAGACCGAGCGCGTGGAACTCGGCTGCGGCGAACTCGTCGTCCGGCCGGTCGGACTTGTTCACGGCCACGAGCACCGGCACGGTTGAGGTCCGGAGTTCCCTCGCGAGGTCGGTATCGCCGGTCCTGAGGCCTGCCTGTCCGTTCACGACGAGCACGACGACATCCGCCTCGGCCATTCCCAGCCTTGCCTGCCGCTGAATGTCGGCCGCCATCTCGGACTCGTCGTCGAGGTCGATTCCGCCGGTGTCGAGGAGGTCGAACTCGCGACCGTTCCATTCGCAGCGCACCCGCTTGCGGTCCCTGGTCACCCCCGCTTCGGAATGGACCACGGCCTCGCGGCCACCGGCGAGCCGGTTCACGAGGGTCGATTTGCCGACGTTCGGGAAACCCACGATGGCAACGGTAGGAACCGCACCCGAGGGCGCGGAGGATGCGACTGAGGATTCCATCAGTCCAGTCCCCGCTCGCGGGCCAGGCCCGCGATCTGCGCGATCACTTCGTCCGGGGTCATGCCGGTGCTGTCGATGGTGATCGCGTCGTCAGCCACGAGCAGCGCTCCGTGTTCGCGTTCGGAATCCCGCCGGTCTCGGTCCTCCTGGGCGGCCAGCACCTCGGAAACTTCCGCCCCGGTCTCTGCCGCCCGCCGTGTCGCCCGCTCTTCGGGGGAAGCCGTCAGAAAGATCTTCAGGGGTGAATCAGGCGAAACGACGGTTCCGATGTCCCGGCCTTCGGCCACGTAGGGACCCGTCTCGATCAACCGGCGCTGCTCGGTCACCATCGCCTCCCGGACGCCGGGATGAACCGACACCTGTGATGCCGCCTCCGTCACCTCGGGGGTGCGGATCTCGTCGGTGACAGGCACCCCGTCGATCAGCACCTCGCCATCATCGAATCCGATCTCGATCGACTCTGCGGTCGAGGTGGCTTCGCCCGAAGCGTTCGGGTCTGCCCCCCACTCGAGGCAGGTCAGAGCGACGCAGCGGTACATGGCCCCGGAGTCCAGATACGTGAACCCGAGTTCCTTCGCCAGGCCCCTGGCCACGGTGGACTTGCCCGCTCCTGCCGGGCCGTCGATCGCTATCACCATGTCGGTCCGCCAATCATCGGACGTTCATCCTACGGGCCGGACAAATACGATGGACCGATGCGAGTCCAGACTCCGGGCCGGGGGCCCCTCTTTCCCGACCAGGGTCCTCTCGGCGCCCGCATCAGGCGGCGTGTGATCGGGGCGACCGCCGAGATCACCGGCTTCCTGCTGCTGACCGTCCTCTCCCCTCTCCTGATGCTGGTCGGCTTCATCGTCGATCTGGTGCTCTGGGTGAAGAACCGGAGACCTTTCGTGAACATCAGGGTGATTCCGGCGGTCTGGTGGTTTCTCTTCGGCGAGATGAAGGCCTACCTCAAGCTGATCTTCATCTATCTGTTCACAGGCGGGCCGTGGGGTCGCGGTTCGATCCGGCGCCGGCGCTGGATCTACGCCCTTCGGATCGCCTGGGCACGAAACCACCTGATCGCGATCAGGATCCTCTTCGGACTGAAGTTCGAGATCGAAGGCGGCGAGGTCACAGGTCCCGGCGGATACGTGCTCATGCCCCGGCACGTCAGCATCCTCGACAATCTGATCGGCGACGTCTTCATCGGCCACCCTCGCGGCATCGGCGTCCGGTACGTGATCAAGGAGGAGATCCGGGCCCTGACCCCGATCGACATCGGTGGCCGCTGGATCCCGACCGTCTTCGTCAAGCGCGGATCGCTGGACCCTGACACCGAGATCGCCGCCGTGCGGGCCCTGACCCATGACATGAGCGAGGGCGAGATCATGGCGATCTACCCGGAAGGCACCCGGCCCACCCGGAAGAAGATCGCCAGAGCCCAGGAAGTCATCGCCGAGAAGCAGCCGGAGATCGCTCCCCTCGCCGCCCGGCTCAAACACCTCCTGCCACCACGCCTGGGCGGGCCGCTCGCGATCCTTGACGAAGCGAGTTCGGGAACCGACATCGTCTTCTGCGGCCATGTCGGCTTCGAGGGAATCCGTACGGTAGGCGACGTCTTCGCCGGGGTGCTGGTTGGCCGCCACATCAAGATCCGCTTCTGGCGGTTCGACGGCCGGGAGATCCCGGAGGGCGACATGGCCCGCACCGAGTGGCTCTACGACAAGTGGCAGATGGTGGACGACTGGGTCGGCGCCGAACTCGATGCCCGCGGCGAAACCGACTAGACCAGCCCGAAGACAGGGGTTCCCGGGCAGCTCGGTTCAAATCACCGGGAAATGGCGCCAGTAGTTTGAACCGAGGCACCCCCGGGCAGCGCCGAAACCGGCGCTATTCCTGGAGGCTGGCTAGGTGCTGCTGGAAGCTCGGGTAGCTGACCGCGGCGGCGTCCATGCCGTCAACGGTGACGCCTTCCCGGCTGGCGATTCCGGCAATCGCTCCGAGCATGGCATTGCGGTGGTCGCCCTGCGAGTCGACCCCCCCTCCCCTGAGTCCACCGGTCCCGACGATTCTCATTCCGTCCTCGCGAGCCTCGATGCTGGCGCCGAACCCGGCCAGGGCGCCGACCACGACCGCGATCCGGTCGGATTCCTTGGCCTTCAGTTCTTCCGCGTCGGCGATCACCGTCTCGCCCTCGGCGAAACAGGCGGCCAGTGCGATGATCGGCAGCTCGTCGATGGCAAGAGGGATCTCAGCCCCCTCGACCCGGGTTCCCTCGAGCGGGGCCGAACTCACCGTGATCCGGGCGATCGGCTCCCCCGCTCCGTCCGAAAGCGGTTCGACCTCGATCATGGCTCCCATCCGGCGGAGGACGCCGATGATCCCGGTGCGGGTGGGATTCACGCCGCAGCGGTCGATCACCACCCGGGAGCCCTCGATGATCGAAGCGGCCACCATGAAAAAGGCGGCGGAGGAGATGTCGGCCGGAACCTCGACCTCGTCCAGTTTCAGCGGAGCGCCAGGGTTGATCGTCACCCTTCCGGGCGCTCGTTCGATGTCGGCACCGGCTGCGGCCAGCATCACCTCGGTGTGATCCCGGGTCGGGACGGGCTCGATCACGGTGGTCGGCCCTTCGGCGGAAAGTCCGGCGAGCAGCACGCAGGACTTGACCTGGGCCGACGCCACCGGCAGCTCGTAAGTAATGCCGTTAAGCCTCTTGCCGTCAATCCTGATCGGGGGATAACGGTCGTTAGTCACCTCGATCTCCGCCCCCATCTGTCGCAGGGGCACGGCGACCCGGTCGACCGGCCTCTTGCGGATCGAGGCATCGCCGTCCATGCGCCAGAGTCCTCCGTCGCATCCGGCCAGCCAGCCCGGCAGCAGTCGCATCAGGGTGCCGGCGTTGCCGACGTCGATCCTTCCCAGGTTCCTGGGGCCGGTCGGGCCGACCCCCTCGATGGTGAGTTGCTCCGGCATCGCGTTGAGCGGCTCGGGGTTGACCATCGCACCGAGACCGGCGACAGCGCTCAAGGTCGAGCGGGTGTCATCCGAGTCCAGATAGTTGATGACCGAGGTGGGTCCGTCCGCGATGGCTCCGATGATCGCTGCCCGGTGCGAGATCGACTTGTCAGCCGGAGGGACGAGACTGCCCTTCAGTGGTCCGGAAGGCCGGAAGACTGCCCGCTCGCCCTGATCGAGACCGATCTCGTGCCTGCTCACTTGGCGCTTTCCTGCAGGCTGACCGAGTGACCGAGCCCGGCGATGCACTCCTCCGCCTTCGCGGCCTCATCGGCTCCCGCCACCCACAGCGAGATCGCGCCCGAGCTCATGTCGGGAGCCGGGTCGAGGGACATGTCGCTGATGTTTACACCGGCGCGTCCGAGTGCCAGTGCCAGTTCTGCCAGCACGCCGGGCTGGTTGGGAACCAGCACCCGAAGCTCGTGCGTCGCCCCGGCCTCCGACTCGGTCGCGGAAAGTGCGGCCCGGTCTTCGCCGACCGCCGCCTGCCAGTCGGCGATCCGATCCGGGTCGGCTGACGAGATGACTTCCCGGGCCCGTTTCAGGCCTTCGATCGAGTCGTCGATCGCCGAGACCACCGCTTCGTGATTGGTGGCAAAGATCTCGCCCCAGATCGCCGGGTTCGAGCCGGCCACGCGGGTTCCGTCCCGGAGACTCGGCGCCAGGGCCCCGAGGCGCTCGGTTCCGCTTCTTCCCTGGGCGGCAAGCTGATTGGCGAACACGTGCGGCAGATGACTGACCACTGCCATCGCGCGGTCGTGCTCGACAGCGTCAATCGCTACCGGCCTGGCACCGAGCCCCTTGATCAGCTTCTGGAGCCGGTCGAGAAGCACCCCTTCCGATTCGGTGGTTGGCGTCACATACCAACGGGCACCTTCGTAGAGGTCGGCCCGGGCATTCATGACCCCGGCCGTTTCTGCTCCGGCCAGGGGATGGCCACCGATGAACCGGCGATCGGATCCCAGCGCCTCGACCAGTTCCTGCTTTGTCGATCCGACATCGGTGACGACGCAGTCGGAAGGCGCCGCGTCGAGGGCCGCCCGGCCCATCTCGATCAGGCCGCCGACCGAGGCGCAGCAGACCACGACATCGGCATCCGAGCAGGCCTCTTCGAGGGTCGGTGTCATTCGATCAACGGCCCCGACCCTGAGGCAGTCCTCGGCCCGATCCGGGTTCCTGACCCAGCCAGTCACCTCGGCCAGATCCCGGTCACGCGCAGCGAGACCTATCGAGCCACCGATCAGCCCGACTCCGAGGACCGCCAGCTTCATGTCAGCCCCGGGAGATCGTCTTGCCGACCACCGAGGTGATCGTTTCGAGCTTGTCGGTCAGCTGCTGGAACTCGGAAGTCGGAACCTGCTGTGCGGCATCGCAGATCGCCTTCTCCGGCTCGTTGTGAACCTCGATGATGATTCCGTCCGCGCCCGAAGCGGCCGCAGCCAGGGACATCGACTCGACCCAGTCGCGACGGCCCGGAGCATGACTCGGATCGATGATCACCGGCAGATGCGTCTGTTCCTTCAGGGCAGGCACTGCCAGCAGGTCGAGCGTGAAGCGGTAGGCGGTCTCGTAGGTCCGGATCCCGCGCTCGCAGAGCATCACGTTCTCGTTGCCTTCCTTGAGGATGTACTCGGAAGCCATCAGGAGTTCCTCGATGGTTGCCGAGAGGCCACGCTTGAGCAGGACGGCCTTGCCTGACTTGCCGGCTTCCGAGAGCAGTGCGTAGTTCTGCATGTTGCGGGCGCCGATCTGGATCACGTCGGCGACCTCGACCACGTCGTCGATGTCGCGAAGGTCGAGCAGTTCGGTCACAATCGGCAGGCCGGTCCGTTCGCGCGCCTCGTCGAGCAGGCGCAGACCCTCGCGGCCGAGCCCCTGGAAGCTGTACGGAGATGTCCGGGGCTTGTAGGCACCGCCGCGGAGCATCGTCGCCCCGGCAGCGGCCACGGCATCCGCCGAGTCGAGCATCTGGTCGCGGTTCTCGACCGTGCATGGCCCGGCCATGAGGGCGAAGTTCGTGCCCCCGACTTTTCGTCCTCCGATCTCGAGGACCGAGTCCGCTCCGTCCTTGAACTGTCTGGAAGCCAGCTTGTACGGCTTCATGATCGGAACCACCTGGTCGACTCCAGGGGTGCCTTCGAGACCGAGGTCGGCCACCCGGTCCTCGCGCTCGCCAATTGCTCCGATGACAGTCAGCAACTCGCCCTCCGAGATGTGGGCCGTGCAGCCGACACTTTCGACCCGCTCGACAACGTGGGCGATCTCATCCTCGGTCGCCCCTTCTTTCATCACGATCATCATTTTTCTTCAAACCTTTCCTTTACTGCCCGAGACTCTACTTTCGTCCGGCGCCACAGAGGAACGCGGACGAGGTCAACTGACACGGCGCCCGGCGGCTTCTGGTTTCACAGGCGGGCGGAAACCCGCGTACCGGACGGACGCCTAGATAAATCGCCAATAGGAATAAGCGGCAGCACCAGGTGTTCCGCAAATGCGGAAGGCCGTGCCCGTACGGGCGAGGCGGCTGTCGGTCTGCTGCTCCATTCGCTGTTTTCTATCAGGTGACGAAGTTCGGTGCCGGAATTGAATCCCGAAGTATCACCCGTGGCGCTCGATCGCTTCCCCGAGCGCGGCGATGAAACGATCATTCTCCTCGGGAGTTCCGTAGGAGACCCGCAACCAGCCGGGACCACCCAGTAGCTTTCCGGCCCGGACCACGATTCCGGCTTCGGCGAGCGTGCCCATGACCGCATCCTCGATCTCCGCACCGTTCTCACCGAGGGATATCCAGGAGAAGTTCGCCTGACTGTCGGTTGCAGTCAATCCGAGTTCGGCCACGGCCGATTCGACCCGGACCCGCTCGGCGATCTGGGTCTCGATCTGTCGCTGGATGATGTCTCCGTGTTCCAGGGCCTCCACCGCGGCGGCCTGGGCCAGGGCGTTCACGCTGAACGGCTGGCGCACCGCGTTCACGGCCGCCCCGAAAGCCGGCGAACCGAGGGCGTAACCGACCCGGAGGCCGGCCAGTGAATGGGTCTTGCTGAAGGTCCTGAGCAGAACCAGGTTGGGGAATTCCTTGAGCAGGTCGACCGAGTGTGCCGGGTCGTCGTAAATCTGGAACTCGATGTAGGCCTCGTCGAGGATGACCTGGACGTGGCCGGGCACCCTCGAGACGAAATCGGCGATCTCCCTGGCACGCAGGTAGGTGCCGGTCGGGTTGTTCGGGTTGCAGACGACCACGATCTGGGTGGCGGCGGTGATCTCGTCCAGCATGGCGTCGAGGTCGTGGGTCTGGTCGTCCTTCAGCGAGACACGGATCTCCCTGGCCCCGGTCATTGCCGCCATGTTCGGGTACATCGAGAAGGATGGCCAGGCGTACACGACCTCGGCTCCGGGTTCGAGCAGCGCCTCGGCTGCCGCAAGCAGAAACTCGCAGGATCCGTTCGCGACGGAGACCTGGCCCGGCTCGATCTCGTGCCGGTCGGCCAGCCGCTGGCGGAGCCTCGTCGCAGCGGGATCGGGATAGCGGTTCATCGCACCGGCTGCCCTGGTGATCGCATCGACGACTTCCGGAAGCGGAGCGAAGGGCGACTCGTTGGATGCGAGCTGGGCGAGGTCGGATCCGGCTACGTCTTCTGCCGTGTGCCCCTTGGGCACGCCGGGGGTGTATCCGGGAATGGACGATAGGTGCTCGTTGTAGCGGACGGTCATGGTTTCCCTGGTGTGTCGGTTACTGGGCCGCGTCGAGGTCGGCACGCAGGTTGCGGGTCTCGCCGAGGTATACGTGCCGGACCCGGCTTTCCGCCGGGACGTAGGTGTGGAGCATCACCCTGATCACCCCGGGCATTGCCCCGGGCACCGGAATTTCGCGGGCACACATGAGCGGGACGTCGTTCAGCCCCATCCGGCGGGCAGCAGCGGCCGGGAACTCGGCGTCGAGGTCCTCGGTGGTGGTGAAGATCGCACTGATCATCATGCCGGACTCGAGCCGGTTCGCATTGATGATCTCCCGCATCAGCTCCTCGGTCGCAGCGAGCACCGAGTCGGAGCTGTTCTCGGCCTGGACCGCGCCGCGGATCGCGGCGACCCTCATACCGTTTGCCTCGGGGTCAGTCATTGCCTGCATCTTTCCAGAGCCGCTCCACCTCGCGTTCGTCGAGCAGCCTGCACTTGCCCGGTCCGAGCCGGCCGAGCTTGAGCGAACCGATCGAGATCCGCTGCAGGCTGACCACCTCGTTGCCGACCGCCTCGGCCATGCGGCGCACCTGACGGTTGCGACCTTCGTGGATCGTGATGTCGATCTCCCGCTCGCCAAGTCGCCTGACGACGGCCGGTGCGGTGGGGCCGTCATCCAGCCTTACTCCCTCCCGGAGCAGCCTTAGGTTCTCGTCGCTGACCGGCTTCTTCAGCCTCACCCGGTAGGTCTTTTCAACTTCGTAGCGGGGATGGGTCAGCCGGTTGGCCAGTTCACCGTCATTGCTGAGCAGGATCAGGCCGGTCGAGTCGGCATCCAGCCTGCCCACCGGATAGAGACGGGCCGAGCTGTTGACCAGGTCGACCACCGCGAGGCGCTTTCCGGGTTCATCGGCGGTCGAGATCACGTCGAGCGGCTTGTTGACCATCCACACCTCGCGGCCCTCAGGCTCGACCTGATGGCCGTCGACCCGGATGTCCTCCCGGCCCTCGACACCGAATGCAGGGTCAGTCACCACCTTGCCGCCCACCCGCACGCGTCCGGAGGAGATGATCTCCTCCGACTTGCGCCGGGAAGCCACTCCCGCGTGAGCCAGGTACTTGGCAAGCCTCATGCGCTCAATCTACGCCAGGCCGGATGGGACCTGGTCCCACCTTCCCGGCCGTCAGGCCTTCGGAACCGGCCAGTAGCCGGAGAAGCCGTAGTCGCCGCCGATCCCGGGAACATGGACCGTGGTCAGCACCCAGTCGTTCTCGCTTCCCTCGTAGAAGTAGAAGCCGAAGGTCGAGTTGAGCCCGAGCTGGACCGGTTCGGCGTCGCCCGCACGCACGTCGGCCAGGAACGACTTCGCGTAGGTACCGTCGCTGAAGGTGTCGACATCCGCTCCCTCCTTCAACTGGAAAGCACTCGACTCGTCCGAGAGCGAGTCGTTGAAGGCCGCGGCATCGTTGTCCCTGATCGCGGCGAAAGTTGCGTCAACCGTCTCCTGGGAATCGTTGCCCTCGGGGGCGGGCCGCAAGCCACCGTTGTCATTGATGGCGTCGCCTCCGTAACGAAGGACGTTGTCCATGTCCTCGACGAAGAAGGTCGGATAGTTGACGCCACCGGCGACGATCTCGGCCTGGCCGACCGGGCCGTAGCTCTCGGTTCCGGCAACCGTCGCCTTGGCCAGCGATGAAGAGACCTGCTGGCAGGCCTGCGGGTCCAGCTCCCCGGCATCCGAGTGACGGTTCGAATTGATCCCGGCGCAGTCGCCCTGTTTCATCGTCGCGAGATAGCCGTCAGCAGCCTCCTCGACGGTGTTGGTCGGCTCCGGGTAGGCGAGGTCCTCGGGCGGTTCGGTGCCCGAGGGCTCGACCTCCGTCTCCACCTGGGTACCGCAGACCTCGGTGCCGATCTCCTTCGCGGCCTGGTCGCGCTTGGCGAATGCCTTGCCCTGCTCCGCGAATGCGGCGTTCAAGGCCTTCGTGTCGTCTTCGGAAGCGGCTTTGGCGATCGCCTTGTCGGCGGTGATTATCTCCTCTGAAGCGGCTACGTACGGCTGGATCTCGGCCTTCGCCTCCTCGTTCAGGTTGAGTTCGTTGAAGCCGTCCACGACCGCCTGGCGAACCACGGCCACGCCCTCGAACTCCTTCACCAGCTGCGGGTTGGTCAGCCCGCGGGTTCCCATCGCCTCGAAGTCCTGCTCGGCGTCAGTGCAGACCTTGTCCATCGAAGCCGCGAGGTTGTCTGGCGTCACCTCGGGGTTGCTGTTGCTGCTGCCACAGGCGGCGAATGCGAAGGCGGACAGGATCACGGCAAGCAGAGCAGCGGGCTTCTTCAAGGAGACTCCAGAGGTAGGAAGGCGGTTACCGAACGCGGGTCAAACTAGCAGCACGGGCGGAGGGACCTCAGGCTTCCGAGCGCTGCTCGCCCGCTGCCAGCAGGCGTTCCCGGATCTCCCGTTCGTCATCCGGCGTCGGGTCGAACCGCGACGGATCGGGCAGTGCATCTAGCCCGTTGAGGCCAAAGACCTTCTCGAAAAGCGGCGAGGTCCGGTAGATCGCGGCACCGAACCGGGAGCGCCCCGCCTCTTCGATCAGGCCGCGTTCAGCAAGGCTGTTGACCGCCGACTCGGAAGACACCCCGCGGATCCTGGCGATCTCGGGTCGAGCCACCGGCTGCAGGTAGGCCACGATGGCCAGGGTCTCCGCCTGCGCCTGGGTCAGGGGTGGCGTGCGCGGCTTCGACAGCAACCGCCGTGCCGCGGTCTCGGATTCGGGATCCGAGGCGAGGATCAGGCCACCACCGACCCGCCTGATCAGGAGGCCCCTTCGGCCGGGTGCGAGGTCGGCCTCGAGCTCGGCCACGGCCTCCTCGACCTCCACGAGTTCAACTTCGCAGGCCTCGGCCAGCGACATCTCGGTGACCGGCTGGTTGCTGAGAAAGAGGAGCGACTCGACCTTTCTGGCCAGTGGACCAAGGCCGGAATCCGGATCTTCGAGGGGCGGGACTTCTTCAAGCACTGGCTATCTGTCCTTCGTCTTCGCTCATGCTGTGTTCGCCAACCGGTTCTGGTCCGCCCGTACCCGTCGCACCGTTATCGGACCGCATGCCTCGGCCTGTTCCCAGACCGCCTCGCCCTTCTTGTAGAGGTCGAGCAGGGCGAAGATGGTGACCGCCTGGGTCATCCGGTCCTCGTTGCCGAACTCGTCGTCGAAATCGAAGACCTGCCGGTTCATGAGCACCGACCGGACCACAGAGAGCCGTCTCCGGAGTGAAACGGTCGCACGGAGATGAGAGAGGTCGGGGCGTGGCGGCGGCTCCAGCAGGTCGCCAAGGGCTGCGGCGAGCTGGTCGGGCTCATAGACCTTCTCGGCCGACTCGACCTCGATCCTGCGGAGTTCCGGCGGCAGGGGCGCTGACCGGTAAAGGAACCCGCGCTGGCTTTCGAAGTGGTCCTTCAGGGCACGGCCGGCGTCGCGGTAGCGGCGGTACTCCAGCATCCGGGCAACCAGTTCCTCGACCGCCTCGGCCGGCTCCATTTCGGTCAGCTCCTCCTCGGCTCCAGGGAGCATGAGCCGCGACTTCAGCTCAAGCAGGGCGGCGATCAGGACGAGGAACTCCGTGGCGACCTCCAGCTCGAGCTCGCCTTCCTGCTCCAGCTTCTCGACGTATCGGGCGACGATTTCGCCGAGCTCAACCTCGAGCAGGCTGATTTCCTCACGCAGGACGATGCTGAGGAGCAGGTCGAACGGCCCGATGAAGACATCGAGATCCAGATCGAGGTCCAGGTCAAGCCGGGAAGCCATCAACCTCAGGGTAGAGAGACCGTCGGTCGCCGGGATGCCTGATTCCCGCTATTTGCGAACCTGCGCCGCATCGGAGCCTGGCGCAATTTGCGGGCAAAGGAAGCGCTTTCAGCGCGGAACGCCGACTCCCATCGCCTCGCGCACGTCGGCCAGCGTCTCCGACGCGATCGCCCGGGCCCTGGCTGCGCCTTCGGCCAGTATCCGCTCGATCCCTTCTTCGTCCTCGCGGATCTCCGGGTACCGCTCGCGGACCGGCGCAAGGAACTCGACCACCGCGTCGGCCACTGCCTTCTTGAAGTCGCCGTAGCCGGCACCTTCGAACTCGGCCTCGACCTCGTCTTCGGACTTTCCGGTCGCAACCGCGTAGATCCCGATCAGGTTCGTGACCCCTTCCTTGCCTTCGCCCCGCTTCACTTCCCGGCCGGAATCGGTCACCGCCGAACCGAACTTCTTGCGGGTTTCCTGCTCGGTCTCCAGCAGGTAGACGCGCCCGCTGTCGGCACCGACCGAGGTCGACATCTTCCGGGTCGGCTCCTGCAGGTCCATGATTCGGGCGCCGATCCCGGGAATCCGGTGATCCGGCACCACCAGGGTTTCCCCGAACCGCTCGTTGAAGCGGCGGGCGATCTCACGCATCAACTCGATGTGCTGGCGCTGGTCCTCCCCCACGGGAACCTCGTCGGCCCGGTAGGCGAGCACGTCGGCCGCCTGGAGCAGCGGGTAGATGAAGATTCCCGCGGAGACAAGATCCTTCTGCTGTGCGGATTTCTCCTTGAACTGGGTCATCCGGTTCAGGTCACCGTGGGCGCAGACCCCGGAAAGCAGCCAGCAAAGCTCTGTGTGTTCCGGGATGTCCGACTGGCGAAAGAGGATGCACCGCTCCGGGTCGAGTCCCGCCGCGAGAAGTGCCGCTGTCGTGTCGTAGAGGTTGGTACGGAGCTGCTCCGGCTCGTACGCGACCGTGATCGCGTGGAGATCAACGATCGAGTAGATCGCGGGATCGCCGCGGTCCTGACCCTCTACGTATTGCCTGATTGCGCCGATGTAGTTGCCGAGGTGCTTGCGACCGGTCGGCTGGATTCCGGAAAAGATTCGCATCGGCCAGCAGCCTAAGGCCTCGGGCACACGGGCGATCTCCGGTCTAGGTTTCGATCTTTCCGGCGCGGCCGATCGACAGGGCGATCACCCCGGCGACGGCGGACGAGATCGCGATCAATGCCCAGGCCTTGTCGAAATCGCCGGCATCTCCTGTGATCGCCGCCGATCCCAGCAAGGCGACCAGGATGGCCACGCCTAGGGCCGCACCCACCTGGCGCCCGGCACTCAGCACCGCGGTCCCGGTGGCCAGCGAACCGGGCGGCAGGGTCGACGCGACGGCGGCGGCGATGTTCGGAAGCACCAGACCGACCCCGATACCGGTCATCAGCAGCCCAGGCAGGTTTTCGGTCACATAGGCGGGTTCCTCGCCCATCGTGAGATACCACCAGGCCGATCCGGCGATCACGAAGAGGCAGCCGGCGGCCGCCACCGGCCCGGAGCCGAAACGTCCCCCGATCCGGCTCCCGATGACCGAGAACACGCCCGCCATCGCCGGCCCCGGGAAGAACGCCAGTCCGGCTTCGAGAACCGAAAAGCCCCAGACGCCGGTGAAGAAGAGGACCCCACCCAGCAACATTGCCGCGAAGGCGACCATGAAGACGAGACCGGTCAGGCAGGCCATCGCAAAGGGCCGGACCGACAGCAGGTCGGTGTCGAGTGTCGGTATCCACTTCGTTGCCGGACGCTTCGACCTGGCCCATGTCAGTGCCAGCAGGACGACCCCGAGGGCAATTGCGACCACCTTCTGGACGCTCTGCCAACCCGCCTCCGGCGCCTCGACCAGCCCCCAGCAGAGGATGCCGATGCCGAGAATCATCAGTGCCATGCCGACCGGGTCCGGCCAGCGGTTCTCCTCCGGGTCCCGCGATTCGACGAGGAGTCTGCTGCCGACGTACCAGGCTCCGAGCGAGATCGGCAGGTTGACGAGGAAGACCAGGCGCCAGGAGACCTCGACCAGCAGCCCTCCCACCGGGGGTCCGAGGGCGCCGGCCGCGCCGCCGGCCGCGGCCCAGACGCCGATCACCACCGGCCACCGCACCGGGGGGAAAGCGTGAAGAAGAAGGGCCAGCGAGGTGGACATCAGCATCGCTGCCCCGATGCCCTGGATTACGCGGAAGGCAACCAGCGACTCGACTGACCAGGCGACGCCACAGGCGCCGGACGCTACACAGAAGAGCATGATTCCGCCCAGGAAGACCCGTTTGCGGCCGATCCTGTCGGCCAACCGGCCGAAGGGCATCAGCAGCGCGGCGAAGACAATGACGTAACCGTTCAGGACCCAGGAAAGCGACTCGATCGAGCTCCCTGCGAAGTCCGCCTCGATGGCCGGGAAGGCGATGTTGACGATGAACATGTCGAGGCTTGCAAGGGCAACTGCTGCGGCCACGACTGCGAGAACCCGGCCGAGGGACTCGGGCCGGTAGGCCCGCTCGTCAGCTTCCATCTGCGGGGGCAGTTCCGGTTCGGAGGCCAAGCTCTCGATCGCGAGATCCCTGGCGGCTTCCTCAGTAAGTTGCTTCATACGACTGACTGTACACAATTCGGTCGCTTCATGCGACTGACCCGCTACAATCGATGGAATGCTTGATCGCGACTACGAGAACCAGGTCTGTTCGATCGCACGCTCCCTGGAGGCGGTCGGCGAGCGCTGGTCGCTGCTGATCATTCGCAACGTCGGCCTGGGCCTGAACCGATTCGAACCCCTGCGGGAGAACCTGGGAATCACCCGCAGCGTGCTCACCACCCGTCTCAACACGCTGATCGAGTACGGGATTCTCGAAAAGCGCCAGTACAGCGAGAGACCGCCCCGCTACGAGTACCACCTGACCGAGAAGGGTCGCGACCTCTCGCCCGCCCTGCTCCAGCTCATGTGGTGGGGCGACCGCTACTACCCGGAAAAGAACGGCCCTCCGACAATTGCCGTCCACAAGACCTGTGGTGGCCTGCTCGACCACCACATGATCTGCGAGAAATGCGGCGAGTCAGTAGAACCAGACAGGGTCTACATGAAGGCCGGCCCGGGCCGCGCCAAGGAGGATCTCCCGAGAATCGCCTCAACCCCGACTGTCGGACACTGATCGAAAAGTGGAAGGCAGTTTCCCGCAACTATTGCGGGAAACCCCCTTCTGGATCCGGTCCTAGGCGAGGGTTCGGGCGATGACTACGCGCTGGATCTCGTTTGTACCTTCGTAGATCTGGGTCAGCTTGGCGTCGCGCATCATCCGCTCTACCGGGTACTCCTTGACGTATCCGTATCCGCCGAGGACCTGAACCGCTTCGGTGGTGACTTCCATGGCCACGTCGGAGGCAAAGAGCTTGGCCATCGCCGAGTACTTGCCGAGCTTCGGATCGTTGGTCTCCGCCATCGAGGCGGCCTTGTAGAGCAGTTCACGTGCGGCTGCGGTCTTGGTCTCCATGTCGGCGAGCTTGAACTGGATGCCCTGGAGCTGGTTGATCGGCTTGCCGAATGCGATCCTGTCCCTGGCGTAGCCCGCGGCGTAGTCGGTGGCACCCTGGGCGATGCCAACCGCCTGTGCGCCGATACCGAGCCGGGAGCGGTCGAGGGTCGCCATCGCGACCTGGAAGCCCTTGCCGACCTCGCCGATCACGTCTTCGTCGGGGACGAAAACGTCCTCGTAGACGGGCTGCCCGGTCGGGGAGCCCTTCATACCCATTTTCTTCTCGAGCGCGTCGATCCTGAAGCCTTCGGCGTCGGCCATCACCGCAAAGCATGTGATCCCGCGGGAGAACTTGACGTCGGGGTCGGTCACCGCGAAGGTCACGTAAACGTCAGCGATGCCGGAGTTGGTGATCCAGTTCTTGGCGCCGTTCAGTTTCCAGCCGCCGTCGACCCTGGTTGCCCGGGTTCGCATCGCACCGGGGTCGGAGCCGGCGTCCGGTTCGGAGAGGCAGAAGGCACCGAGCCATTCGCCTGAGGCCATCTTCGGCAGGATCCGGTCCTTCATTTCTTCCGAGCCGGCCAGCCTCATCGGCAGCGACGACAGGTCCTGCGCAGCGATCATCAGGGATGACGAGGCGCAGCCCTTGGCGATCTCCTCGATCGCGGTGCAGATCATCAACTCGCCGGTGCCGGTACCTCCGTACCTCTCGTCGAAAGGCAGCCCGAACAGGTCATGTTCGGCGAAGAGCTCGCGGATGTCCTGCGGGAATTCACCGGACTCGTCGATGTCATGGGCCCGTGGAGTGACCTTCTCCACCACCATCTGACGGATCACCTCGAGGAAGTCGAGCTGGTCCTGGTTCAGGGCGTACTGGGCATCGGCGGTCATGGTCACTCCGGTTCGTTCTGGATTGCGAAAGCCTTCGAGGAATCTACCTGCGATTGCTGCCCGTCGGTCCTCCGGTGGCCTGTCCCCTGCCAGCTGACTCCAGGAGAGCTTCAGGCAGCCTGCTGCCGGATCACTGGCCTGCGCGTCGCCCCGACTTCATCGAGACGCCGGACCGGCGTGGTGTAGGGCGCGTTCCGGGCGATCTCCGGGTCGGACGCGGCCTCTTCGAGAATGGTGTTGATCGCGTCGGCAAAGGCGTCTAGGTCCGCCTTGGCTTCGGTCTCTACCGGTTCCACCATCAGCGCCTCGTCCACCAGCAGCGGGAAGTAGACGGTCGGCGGGTGAAATCCGAAGTCGAGCAGGCGCTTGGCCAGGTCGAGGGTCTTGATCCCCAGGTCCTTCTTCATCGGCGCTCCGGAAAGGACGAATTCGTGCATGCAGTGCCGGTCGAATGCCACCGGCAGGTACTTGCCGGCCCGGCCTTCGGAGAGGCGGTGCTTGAGGTAGTTGGCGTTGAGCACCGCCAGCCGGGAGGCTTCCGAGAGGCCGTCGCCTCCGAGGCTCAGGATGTAGGCAAGCGAGCGCACGAACACACCGAAGTTGCCCTGGAATCCGCGCAGGCGGCCGATCGACTTCGGCCGGTCGTAGTCGAGATCGAAGAACACTTCTCCGCCGACCTCGGTCCGCACCACCTGCGGCCGCGGTATGAACGGCTCGACCCGTGACGACACGGCGATCGGTCCGGCACCCGGGCCACCCCCGCCGTGCGGCTGCGAGAAGGACTTGTGAAGGTTCACGTGGACGATGTCGAAGCCCATGTCGCCGGGCCGGGCCTGGCCCATGATCGCGTTGAGGTTGGCGCCGTCGTAGTAGAGCAGCCCGCCGGCGTCGTGAACCAGCGAGGCGATCGCGGCGATGTTCTGGTCGAAGACCCCGAGCGTGTTCGGGTTGGTCAGCATCAGGCAGGCAACGTCGTCATCGATCTTCGACTTGAGGTCTTCGACGTCGACACCGCCATGCTCGTCAGTTGCGACCTTGACCACCTCATAGCCGGCCATGGTGACCGACGCGGGGTTCGTGCCGTGAGCGGTGTCGGGAGTCAGGACCTTGGTCGGGTTACGGCCCTGATCCTCGTGGTAGGCCCGGGTGAGGAGGAGCCCGGCCAGTTCACCCTGGGATCCGGCCGAGGGCTGGAGGCTGACTGTCGGAAGTCCGGTGATCTCGGAAAGTGACTCCTGGAGCAGATACATCAGCTGGAGCGCACCCTGGGCGTCGGACGGGTCGGTGGCCGGGTGGAGCTTCGCGTGCCCCGGCACCGCTGCCACTCGCTCGTTGAGCCGGGGGTTGTACTTCATGGTGCAGGAGCCGAGCGGGTAAAGACCGGTATCGAGGTCGAAGTTCCGTCGGGAGAGCCGGTTGTAGTGGCGAATGATCTCGGGCTCGGATACTTCCGGCAGACCGGCCGGCTCTTCACGCAGAAGGTGGGCCTGGATCAGGTCCTCGATCGGCGTTTCGGCGACACCCTCACCGAGAGGTGGAAGCTGGGCGGCCCGACGGCCCGGAACCGACTTCTCGTAGATGGTTTCCGCCCGGTCGGCCTGCTGGGGGGTTTCGGTGAGTGCCGCGCCGCTCATCGCACGGCCTCCGCGACCGGGTTGCCTTCGTGGTCGTGATCGTGGATGTGCTCGCCCCAGCCGGCCTGCCCGTGTTCGAGCATGTGGGCGAGCCAGCCGATCTCCTCGGCCGAGCGGTTCTCGGTGATCGCGACGAGGAAGCAGTCCTCGTACTCGGGGTAGTCCCGGCCGAGGGGGTAAACCGGCAGTCGCGGGGCCGGGCCGTCGGCCTGGTCGCCAAGCGGCAGGAGTTCCTCGACCGGCCGGTCCGAGCGCACGGCGAACTCGCGCACGACCGGCGCCTCATGAAGCAGCTCGTAACCTTCCAGCGAGCCGATCAGGCTGCGGGCGTAGGCGGTGCGCCGGGCCATCAGTTCGCCGATCTCGACGAATCCCTGCTTGCCGAGCCAGGCCAGGTGGACCATCCCGGCCAGTGCGTTCAGGGCCTGTGCCGTGCAGATGTTTGAGGTGGCCTTTTCGCGCCTGATGTGCTGTTCGCGGGTCTGGAGGGTGAGCACGAAGCCCCGTCTGCCGTCGACGTCGGTGGTCTCTCCGGCGATCCGGCCGGGCATCTTTCTCAGGTACTCCTCCCGGGCGCAAAAGAAACCGAAGGAAGGCCCGCCGAAGTCGAGGCGGTTGCCAAGTGGCTGGCCTTCCCCGAAAGCTATGTCCGCCCCGCATTCACCGGGTGGGCGCAGGATGCCGAGCGTCATCGGGTCGACCTGAACGATCAGCAGGGCGTCCTTCGCCTTGACCGCTTCGCCGAGCGCCGCGATGTCTTCGACGGCGCCGAGGAAGTTCGGGTTCTGGAGAAAAACGGCAGCGGTCTCTTCGGTCACGGCGGCCTCGAGTTCCGCGCCGCTCGTCAGACCCCCTTCAAGCCCGACTTCGCTGAGGCTGGCACCGAAGCCGACCGCATGGGTTGCCAGGGTTTCCCGGCTGTGGGGGTGGAGACCCCTGGAGGCTACGATGCCCGTCCTTCCGGTCTGCCCCATCGCGAGGTAGGCGGCGGAGGCGGCCGCCGAGGGCCCCTCGTACAGACCCGCATTCGACACCGGCAGGCCCGTGATCTCGCTCATCGCGGTCTGAAACTCGAACATCACCTGAAGTCCGCCCTGGGAAACCTCGGGTTGGTAGGGCGTATACGGGGTCAGGAACTCGGAGCGGCTGGTGATCGCGTCGACGATCGCGGGCACGTAGTGGTCGTACATGCCAGCCCCGAGGAAGGAAGGAATCCGTTCAGCGTCGAGGTTCATGTCGGCCAGCCCGGCGAGGAAGCGGTAGACCTCCGATTCGCTCATCCCGTCCTCGAGGTCGAGCGGCCGGTTCAACCTTATGTCGGCCGGAATTTGCTCGAACAGCTCATCTATCGAGGACACGCCGATCGCGGCCAGCATCTCGGCCTGATCGGATGCTGTCGCCGGTGTGTAGCCCGCCAAGGCGCCTACTCCAGGCTGGCGGAGTAGGCCGCCGCATCCATGAGTGATTCGGCTTCGGACGGATCGCTGAGGCGAACCTTGATCAGCCACCCGGTCTCGTACGGGTCGGCGTTGATCGCTTCCGGGGCATCCGCCAGGCTCTCGTTCACGGCGATCACCTCACCGGATACCGGGGCCACCACGTCGGAAACCGCCTTCACCGATTCGACCTCGGCGTAGGGCTGGTCCCTGGTCACTTCCGATCCGATTTCGGGGCCTTCGAAGAAGACGACTTCGCCAAGGGAATCCTGCGCGTACCAGGTGATCCCGAGGGTCGCCTCGCCACCCTCTATCCGGGCCCAGTCATGCTCGGGGTGGTACTTCAGGTCTTCGGGGTAGCTCGCCTCTGCCATTCAACGTTCCTTCCGGTACAGGGGCTTGGAGCTTACGCGCGCCGTCCGACGCTTTCCGCGCACATCGATCTCCAGTTCGGTGCCAGGTTCGGCCAGATCACTGCGCAGGTAGGCCATTCCGATTCCCTTTTCGAGCGATGGCGAGAAGGTGCCGCTGGTCACCTCCCCGACCACCTCGTCCCCGACCATCACCGGGTTGCCCTGGCGGGGAATGCCGGCGCCCTCGATCTCGAAGGGGGCCAGCTTTTCGTCCGTTCCGTTCGCCCTCATCACGGCCACACGGTCGGAGCCGATGAATCCCGTCGACTCGACGCAGGCCCAGCCGAGCCCGGCCGAGATCGGATCGGTTTCAGGGCTGAGGTCGTTGCCGTGAAGGTGGAAACAGACCTCCATGCGAAGGGTGTCACGGGCCCCGAGCCCGCAGGGCACGATCCCCGAGTCGATCAGCTCGGTCCAGATCGCGGGCGCGATCTCCGGGTCGATCAGTATTTCGATTCCGTCTTCGCCGGTGTAGCCGGTGCCGCAGACGATCGCGGGACGCCGGCCGATCTGCCGGGCCCCCACCTTCATCCTCGCCGGCAGGTCGATGTGAAGCGTGTTCTCGACGATCCGCCTTGCGTTGGGGCCCTGGATCGCGAGCATCGCGTAGTTGTCTCTCGCATCCCGCACGTAGACGTCGAAGTCGCGGGCGACCAGGCCGAACCGGGCAAGGTCGGCATCGTGGTTGCCGGCGTTGGTAATCACCAGGTAACGGTCGTGACCGAGCCGGTAGAGAAAGAGGTCGTCGATAACCCCGGCCTCGTCATCTAGCAGCAGCGTGTACTGGGCGCCACCGATCGGCACCCGGGCGACGTCATTGGTCACGAGCCGCTGGAGGAATGCGAGCGAACCGGGGCCTTCCACCTCGATCTGGCCCATGTGGGAGGTGTCGAAGATCCCGGCGTGGGTGCGAACCGCGATGTGTTCTTCCTTGATCCCGTCGTACTGGACGGGCATCTCCCATCCAGCGAACGGAACGAGCTTGGCCCCGGCCTCCAGATGGGTCGCGTAAAGAGGGGTACGACGAAGAGCGGAATCAACAGTCACCCCCCGATCTTAGAAAACCCCGTTCTCCGGGGCTCCTCCGGACTTCGGCGGGTGGATGCGAGGGGCCTCCAGCCGTCCGCTGAGGAGGAGCAAAGGCTGGAAACAGCCGCGACAGTACGCGGGTACGTGAGCTGCTGTTTCCGGTCGTCGACGAAGGTCAGCGGCCGCTCAGCGAGAGCATCCTCGCACGGCCAGCGAGCGAGCGAGCCGCGTTCCAGATGCTCCGGCTGGTGGTTCCTGGCGCCGCCCGAGTCAGTCCCTGAGGAACGGGGGTACTTCGATGTCGCTGTCGCCGACCCGCAGGTTGCTGATGTCGGTGTCCTCGGAGGAGACCCGCTTGCGGGACTCGTAACGGCGGCGCACCCTCTGCGGTGTGCGGGCCAGGAGTTCGAAGCCTTCGAAGCCGGTGGCGATAACGGTCACCCGTACCTCGTCCACGAGCGACTGGTCGACCACCGAGCCGAAGATGATGTTGGCGTTCGGGTCGGCCTCGGACTGGACCAGCTGTGCCGCCTCGTTGACCTCGAACAGGCCGAGTTCCTCTGGGCCGGTGATGTTCAGCAGCATGCCTGTGGCGCCTTTGATCGATTCCTCGATCAGCGGTGAGGTGATCGCGGCCTTGGCGGCGTCGATCGCCCGATTCTCACCCTGGCCGGCACCCACACCCATGAGGGCGGAGCCGGCGTCGCGCATGATCGTCCGCACGTCGGCGAAGTCGAGGTTGATCAGACCCGGGATGGTGATCAGGTCGGTGATGCCCTGGACACCCTGCCTGAGGATGTCGTCGGCCATCTTGAAGGCGTCGAGGACGCTGGTCCGGCGTTCCACTGCCTGAAGCAGCTTCTCGTTCGGGACGATGATCAGCGTGTCGACGTGATTGCGCAGCTTCTCGATGCCTTCCATCGCCTGCTGCATGCGCTTCTTGCCTTCGAACTCGAAGGGCTTGGTCACCGCGCCGACGGTCAGGGCGCCGATCTCTTCCTTGGCGATCTCGGCGATGATCGGCGCCGAGCCGGTTCCGGTCCCGCCGCCTTCGCCGGCGGTCACGAAGACCATGTCCGCGCCCTTGAGGGCTTCCTTGATCTCGTCCCTCGTCTCGGCTGCCGCACCGGCACCGATCTCGGGACGCCCGCCGGCTCCGAGCCCGCGGGTCAGTTCCTGACCGATCGAGATCTTTATGTCTGCGTCACAGGCCTGCAGCGCCTGGGCGTCCGTGTTCACCGCGATGAATTCGACGCCACGCACTCCCGCGTCGACCATCCGGCTTACAGCGTTGGTACCGCCGCCTCCGCAGCCGACGACCTTGATTACCGCCAGGTATGTGGTCTCCATCATTCCGTTCCAAGTCTTTTCTTTGAGTTGAAGCCTCCGGAGGCCGCAGTCTGCAGGCCCGCTTCAGGGTTGCCGAGATTGCCGGAACTCCGGAAATTGCGCTCAACGTAGGGCATTATGGCCCATCTGTCAACGTGCCGCACGGCATCCTGCAGGGTCAATATCTCTACCATTGCTTCAGGGTTTGCCATCCCTCAAGCTTCAATTGAGGGTTAGGCTTGCCTCCGCCTCGCCCACCTGGTCCGCTCACCGCCATGCCCCATCCCATGCGGGATTGGCGGAGCACCGGACCACCTTGCCAGAGATGCCCGCAGAACCCTCCCGGAGTCCGCTTTCGCCGGGCTCCTACTCGGGCGGCTCGGCGCTTACGCCAGGCCGGCGCGGCACCGTCAGGTCGACATAACTGCTGGTGTCGAAGCTCGGGTCTGCGATCAGGGCGGCCGCCGATCGCCACTTCTGGTCCGCGTGGGCGGGGTCGCCAAAGAGCAGAATCAACCCGTTGTCGAGGGTCACCTCGACCCCCTCCGGGGTCATCCGGCTGCCGGTCACAAATGAGCGGATCGCGGGCGGAGTGGCTCCCAGCACCAGCGCCTGCCTCAGCGCCCGACCGGTCAGGGTCTCGCCCCGGCTGGCGCTGTCCGCCTCACCGGCGGCGCCTTCCTCCGGTGGATCACCTTCGCCAATCAGTGGCAGCGCATCTTCTTCACCCGCCGCCGGCCCGAGAACTGTTCCGTCAGTTGCGATCAGCAACGCATCCGGTCCGTCACCGTAAATCGAACCGTCCTCGCGCATGGTCACCGTGACGGTGGCCGAATCGGGGAACGAGGCATCGATTCGGGCGTCGGCCACGCGGGGGAACCGGGAGAGTTCTTCCTCAAGCAACTGCGGCTGCACGTTAAGGGTGGTCATCTCCCCCATCGCGGTCCGGATCGCCTGGTCGATCTGCCTGCCCTCTTCGTCCCTGGCGCTCACACCGACTATCTCCAGATTCCTGACCTCGACCAGCGAGGAATCCCGCAGCCAGAACTGGTAGGCGGCAGCAAGCACCAGAACCAGCAGCAGGCCGGAGAAGGCGACCAGCCGGAAGCGGAAGCTTCGCCGCTCCCGCTTTCGGGCCAGCTCGGCCGTCCGAGAGACAGGGTTCCCGCCGACCTGCTTTCGTCCGCGTCGCTTCGTGCTGCCGCTCGAGGCTCTCGTGCTCATTACCCGACCAGTCGATCCGAAAGCTTCGTGATGTCACCGGCACCGATCGTGACGATGATCGTGCCGTCAACTGCGAGGGACCGGGTGATGCGCTCGGCTGCTTCCAGGTCGGGTGCCCAGTAGGCGGGCCTCCCACCCGAGCGGTCTGCCGCCGCCCGGAGCACGTCGAGGCCACTGACCCCGGCAAGCCGACCGACCGGCTCCTCCCTCGCCGGGTAGACGTCGAGCACCACGAGCTCATCCGCCTGCGCGAGCGCCGCCCCGAACTGCTGGCTGAAGATCCTGGTCCTCGAGTAGAGATGGGGCTGGAACACGGCAACGAGCCGGTCCGGTCCCAGGTCGCGCATCGCAGCGATCGCCGCGGCCACCTCGGTTGGATGGTGGGCGTAGTCGTCATACACCCGGGCCGGTCCGCAGGATCCCTTGAACTCCTGTCGTCTCTTCACCCCACCGAAACCCTGCAGGGCCCGGGCTGCTTCGTGGGCGTCGAACCCGGCGGCAACGAGCGCGCCGATTGCCGCCCTCGCATTCAGCCGGTTATGGGCTCCGGGAACGGCCAGAGCGAGTTCTTCCGGGCCGGGTCGCGAGAGGTCGAACGGGGTGATTTCGTGTCCGTCCGCCAGCCCTTCGGCGATTTTCGCGTCACCGGCGGGAAGCACCACCGCTCTCGCCTTGGCGGCGAAGTCGTGGAACGCATCCCTAAGTTGCGTCAGGTTGTCCCAGCGGGCGTGATGGTCCATCTCAATGTTCGTGATCACGGCGATCTCCGGATCAAGCGTCAGGAAGCTGCCGTCCGATTCGTCGGCTTCCACAACGACCCACTCTCCGTCGCCCCACCCGCTATTGGCAGCACCGCCGTCGGCACCGAAGCCGGGCAGCTCGCCTCCGACGAAGAAGCCCGGTTCCTGACCAAGCTCCCTCAAGGCCCAGGTGAGCATCCCGGTCGTGGTCGTCTTCCCGTGGGTGCCGGCAACTGCAATTTGGCGCCTCGCCGCGCAGAGTTCCGCCAGTAATTCGGAACGGTGCTTTACCGGCAGGTCCCTGTCCCTGGCCGCGGCCAGTTCGGGATTGTCCTCTGTAATCGCGGTCGAAACGACCACCTCGGCCCTCTCCGGAAGGTTTGCCGGGTCGTGGCCGACCGCGACCTCGACACCGGCCCTCCTGAGCCGATCGAGGTAGGAAGATTCGGATCGATCGCTGCCGGACACGTCGGCACCCAGTTGGTGGGCAGCCCAGGCGAGGCCGGACATCCCCGCCCCGCCGATGCCGATCAGGTGAATCTTCCTGCCGTCCCAGCTCACGCCCTCTCTCCGATCAGCCCGAGAACCTCTGCGGCGACATCCGCGGCCGCATCAGGCCTGGCGAGTGACTTCGACGCTACTGACATGGCCTCAAGCCTGACGGGGTCGGCGAGGATCGAGCCGACCTCTGCCAGCAGACGCTCCGCGTCCAGTTCTGAATCCGGCACGACCACGGCGGCCCCGGCGGCAGCCATCCAGTTTGCGTTGGCGCTCTGGTGGTCACCGGTCGCGTATGGGTACGGCACCAGTACTGCCGCCCGTCCCAGCGCGGCGAGTTCGAAGACCGAGGCCCCGGAGCGGGCCAGTGCCAGGTCGCTGGCCGCAATACCGTCGCCCATGTCCGGTTCGTACTCGAGCAGCGTGTAGCGCTCCCCATGGGGAGCAGATTCCAGCCGCTCGCGCAGCTCCTCGTAATCGCGAGACCCGGAAACGTGAATCACGTCGAAGTCCCGTCCGGGCCGCTCTGCCAGCGCCTCCACGGCGGCGAGGTTCACGGTTCGCGCGCCCTGGCTGCCGCCCATGACCAGGAGGCATTCGGCATCCGGGGCGATCCCGAAGCGGGACCTCGCCGCGGCACGGTCCGCGTTCAGGACCGCACGGCCGACCGGTCGGCCAGTGACCCTTACGTGGGGACCGTCAACGCCTTCGATCTCAAAGGCCAGACAGAGCCGGTCTGCCCGCCGGGCGAGCAGGCGGTTGGCGAGCCCCAGGTGGCGGTCGGCCTCGGTCAGAACCAGTGGCAGTTTCATTCGTCGAGCCGCGACCCCGGCCGGCCCGGCAACGAACCCTCCACCGCCAACCACCAGGTCGGCATTCCGGTCCCGGATCAGCTTGCGGGCCTTCGGCACGGCTGCCGCTGCCTTCACCGCGGCTCGCGCCGCCTTGATCGGGTTCTTGCGGTCGATTCCGGACAGGTCGAGGAGATCGACCTCATAACCCGCCTTCGGCACCAGGTTGGCCTCGATCCGGCCCCTTGCGCCCAGGAACGACACGGCGACACCGTTATCTCGAAGCTCGTCGGCTATGGCGAGGGCCGGAACCACGTGCCCCGCCGTACCGCCGGCCGCTATCACGACGTTGGGCACCGCTAGTCCTTCTCTCTGGTCTTCCGTGGCCTTCTCCATCAATCAGGCGCAGTCTCGCATTACGGCCCGGCCCCCTGCCGGTAACCGGTTTGCGAACCGTGGCGGCCTTGCCTCCCCTCGCGACGTTGAGAATCAAGCCGATCGAGATCAGACTGACGATCAGGCTGTTGTTTCCGTAGGAAACGAGCGGAAGGGGTACGCCGGTCAGTGGCGCCATCCCCATGACGGCGTACAGGTTTATGAAGGCCTGGATCAGGATCAGTCCGGTCAGTCCGCCGGCGAGGATGCGGCCGTAGTCATCCTTCGCGTTTCGAGCGATCTGGAAGCCGGCGTATCCGAGCATTCCGTAGACGAGGATCAGCACGAACATTCCGAGGAAGCCGAACTCCTCGCCGATCACCGCGGAAATCATGTCGGTGTGGGCCTCGGGGAGATAGAACGCCTTCTGCACGCCGTTGCCGATTCCTACTCCATCCAGCCCGCCGGATCCGATCGCGATCTTTGCCTGGATCGTCTGGAAGCCGGTCCCGGTGACGTCGCCATCGGGATTGAGGAAGGTGAGCAGTCGGTCGCGCCGGTAGGGGGCGATAAGGGCGAAGAAAAGTGCGGCCGTACCCCCTAGGGCGGCCAGCAGGCCGAGGTCACGTGGCCTCGCGCCGGCCGCGAACAGGGTTACGAAGACTGCGAATACCGCCACCATCGCCGAGCCCATGTCGGGCTGTGCAAGCACCAGCAGCAGTGCGATACCCGTCATGCCCAGGTAAGGACCCATCTCGCGAATCGAATGGAGGCGGTCGGGCCGGTCGGCAAGCAGGTGCGCCCCGTAGAGGACGAGTCCAAGCTTCACGAACTCGGCCGGCTGGAGCTGCACCGGTCCGAAGACGAACCAGCCCCGGGTGCCGTTGATCGACGCCCCGAGGAAGAGCACGAGGAACAGGGCGACGAGCGTGGCGACCATCAGCTTCGGCGTCAGTTCCCGGAACCGGCTCAGGCTTCCTCGCATCGCGTACCAGAGGCAACCAAGCCCGATCAGGGCCGCGATCAATGTCTTCTTCAGGTACTCGGTGCTGCCAGCGAGACTGCCGTTGCTGAGAATCTGGCTGGTCGAACTTGCCGAGAAGACCATCACGACGCCAAAGGCCAGCAGGATCATCGTTGCAGTCAGGAGCAGGCTGTACTCGGCCGAAAATCCGCCACCGGTCCTGGCCGGCCGCAGGGCGCTTTCGCGGCCCTTTTCTCTGCCGCGCTTGCGCTTCCCCGGCTTGTCACGCCCGGCCCTAGCCATCGAGCTCTTCCACCAGCGCCCGGAAGTGGTCGCCCCGGTCCTCGTAGTCCCTGAACTGATCGAAGCTCGCACAGGCCGGTGACAGGAGGACTGCCTCGCCGGGCACTGCTGCCCCGGCCGCTTCCGACACTGCCGCTTCAAGGTCTTCGCAGTAGCGGACGATCTCTATGTCCGCCTTCTCCAGTGCCTCGCCGATCTCGTCAGCCGTCTCTCCGGTCAGGTAGATCCCGCGACAGGCTTTGCCGACCGGGCCGGCCAGTGGCTCGAACGATTCGTCCTTGCGGCTACCGCCCAGGATCAGGTGCAGGCTGCGATCCGAGGACTCGATCGCGGCGAGCGTCGCATCCACGTTGGTCGCCTTCGAGTCGTTGATGAAGACCACGCCCTCGATCTCTGCCACCGGCTCGTAACGGTGGGGGACCGGCGGGAAACTCCTGAGTCCGGCCGCCACCTCTTCCATCGCCAGCCCGAAGGCGAGAGCGGAGGCGGCGCCGGCCATCGCGTTGGCCACGTTGTGGCGACCGATGATCTTCATCTCTCCCACGTCGATCAGGGGTTCGTGATCGACCATCACGGTTTTTCCTTCCAGGGTGATCGCGGCTCCGGCGGACCCTTCGGTCGAAAAGCTGACCGTGCTCGCCCTGGTCGGTGATCCGGCGACGGCCGGATCGTCGGCGTTCAGGATTGCGACGTCGCCCTCCCCCTGGTTGGCGAAGATCTTCAGTTTGGCCTGGAGGTAGCTCTCCATGTCTCCGTGCCGGTCGAGGTGGTCGGGTCCGAGGTTGAGGAAGGCTGCGACCTCGGGCGAAAACTCGACCGAGTCCTCGAGCTGGTAGCTGGAGCATTCACAGACCACGGTTCCGACCTCGAGACCCGACCGGGCTTCCATCGCGACCTCGCAGACGGGGTGGCCTACGTTCCCGGCCGCCGATACGGGCCGGCCTGCCGAGCGGAATAGGTGGGCGGCAAGCTCGGTCGTGGTCGTCTTGCCGTTGGTGCCGGTGATCGCCACGAACGGTGCCTCGAACATGCGCCAGCCGAGCTCGAGTTCCCCCATGATCCGGATGCCGCGGCGCCTTGCTTCGACGATCACATCGGCGCTCTGGGGGACGCCGGGACTCTTGATCACGGTGCCGACGTCGTCCAGGCGGTTGACCCCCGCAACGGAGGTCTCGAAGTCGATGCCCGATTCGCGCAGCAGGTCCAGGCCGCCTGGCTCACCGGAGTCGATCCCGAAAACCGTTTGGCCATGGGCTTTCAGGGCCCTGGCTGCGGCGACTCCGGAGCGGGCGAGTCCGACGACAAGGAAAGGTCCTTCCGGAAGCGGCGGGCGGCCTTTCGTTGAGCGGACATACTCCACCGTGATTTCTTCTCCGCCGACCCCGTTCTTCCTGCCCTGAATGGGGTCCGCCCATCCGTTACCGGATGTCGTGGGCGGACGGGTTCGAGTTGCCATTCGGCGAAGACCGAATGGCATTCTGATTCAGAATCGGGTGCGCTAGCGCCCGATGGAGTGCTGGTAGATCGCGAAGCCGATCCCCGAGCAGACGGCGGCGATGATCCAGAACCGCAGCATGATCTTGGTTTCCGACCAGGCCATCATCTCGAAGTGATGGTGGAGCGGGGCCATCATCAGGACCCGGCGACCGAAGGTCTTGAAAGAGAAGACCTGGATGAGGACCGAGAGTGCCTCGATCACGAAGATGCCGCCGATCACGATCAGGAGTACCTCGGTCTGGGTCATAACTGCGAGCGCACCAATGGCACCGCCGAGTCCGAGGGAGCCGGTGTCACCCATGAAGATCGTCGCGGGGAACGCGTTGAACCAGAGAAAGCCGATGCAGCCGCCGACCAGGCAGACCGCGAACAGGGCGAGGTCGTGCTGACCGACCGTGATGTAGGAGATAGCCGTGTAGGCAAGCAGGACGATTGCGCTCGAGCCCGCCGCCAGCCCGTCGAGACCGTCGGTCAGGTTCACCCCGTTTGTCGCACCGGCAAGCACCAGGAAGACGAGGATGAAGTACGCGACGGGACCGATGTCCCAGGTCAGGTCGGCGATCCGGAAGTGGATCACGGGTTCGAGTCCGACCTCGTGGCGGGCCACCCACCAGAGGATCAGGGCGAGCGCGACCTGGCCGAGCAGCTTGTACCGGCCGGGGAGCCCGAGTGACCGGCGCTTGATGATCTTTATGTAGTCGTCGGCGAATCCGAGCGCGGCACAGCCAAGAGCGATCCCGAAAACCGTTATCGAGGCCGCATCTCTCTCGGAGAGAACCAGGAAGGGGACGATGATCGCCGTGAAGATGATCAGGCCGCCCATGGTCGGAGTGCCCGCCTTGGTCTGGTGGCCGGCCGGCCCCTCCTCGCGGATGTGCTGCCCGAACTCGCGGCCGCGCAGGAACTCGATGAACCTCGGAGCCAGGAAGAGACAGATCAGCATCGAGGCCATCGCCCCGATGACGATTTCACCCATCAGTCTTCGCCTTCCTGGTCCCGCGCCCCAGTCACCAGTTCGGTCACCCTTTCGAGCCCGGCCGCCCGGGACCCCTTGACCAGCACCGCGGTCTCCGGTCCAAGTCGCTCCATCAAGAGCGTTGCCGCCTCCTCGGGATTGCCGGCCTTCAGGTCCGGTTCGTAAGAGCGGGCGAGGTCACCGACACCGATGATCTCGACATCGAGGCTGCGTGCGATCTCGCCGATCTCCTGGTGGTATCGCACTTCGTCCGGCCCGAGTTCCGCCATCAGGCCAAGCACGGCGAGCTTCCGGGGCCTGTCGACCTGCGCCAGGTACTCGAGGGCAGCCCTCATCGAGACCGGATTGGCGTTGTAACAGTCGTTGACGATCAGAGCGCCGCTCTCAAGCTCGATGTGCTCGTTACGAAACCGGGAGAAGGCGATGCCGTCGGTTCGCGCCGCCAGTTCCACCGGGGTGAAACCGGCAGCCACCCCCGCGCCGATCGCAGCGAGCGCGTTCAGAAGGTTGTGAGGCTCGGCGAACGGAAACTCGAAGTCCTCCGCACCCTGCAGGGTCTCGATTCTTGCCCGGGTCGCCCCCGCCGTGATGTCGAGTTCGACCACCCGGACGTCACCTTCACCGCCGAAGCGGATCAGGCCCGGCACCCCTTCCACATGGGGTTCGAGATACCCGGCCTCGAAGGGCACGATCATCACTCCGTCCGGCCCGACCCCCCCGATCAGCTCGGCCTTGGCCGCGGCGACCGCCTCGATCGAACCGAGCAGTTCGACGTGAACGGGGCCGACGTTGGTGATCACGCCGACCTCCGGCTCGGCGATCGACGCGAGCTCGGTGATCTGGCCCTTGCCTCGCATGGCCATTTCCAGGACCAGCATTTCGGTGTCTGCCGGCGCTTCGAGAATGGTCAACGGCAGGCCAATCTCGGTGTTGAAGTTTTCGCTCGAGGCATGGACCCGGCCCGGGAGGAGCGCCCTGGTTATGTCCTTGACCGAGGTCTTCCCGACCGAACCGGTGATCCCGATCACCTTGGCTCCCAGCTGCCGGCGCCAGGCCCTGGCCAGCATCTGGAGCGAGAGGAGCGGGTCCGGACTCGAAAAGACAAAGCCGCCCGACCCGGCCACCCCCTCCGCCCATTGCGGGGTGACGACGACACCCCAGGCGCCGGCTTCCAGTGCCGCGGCAGCGTGCGAGCCGCCGTCCGTCTGGCTGCCGGTGAGGCCGAAGAACAGCTCGCCTCCTGTGATCTCCCGGGAATCGATCTCGGCCCGGGCCGGAACTCCCCCATGACCGCGACCGAGCACCTCGGCACCCATCGCGGCTGCCATCTGTTCGGTCGTCAGCTCGATCATGCCGGTTTCCCTGTGAGCGCCCGGAGGTACTTTCGGGCCACGTCACGATCGTCAAAGGGAATCTTCAGCCCGTTCTCGAACTCCTGACCCTGCTCATGCCCCTTGCCGGCGATGACCACCGTGTCGCCGGGACCGGCTTCGCGAATGGCCAGACCGATCGCGGCGTCACGGTCTTCTTCGACGACCACCGAGTCCCGATCCTCGATCCCGGAGAGCACGTCTTCGATGATCGCAGAGGGGTCCTCGGAGCGAGGGTTGTCGGAGGTGATCACCACCAAGTCCGAGAGGCTCGCCCCGGCCTGTCCCATCAGGGGACGTTTTGCCCGGTCGCGGTCGCCGCCGGCCCCGACGATGGCGATGACCCTGCCCCCGGTCAGGTCCCGGGCGGCCCGCAGAACGTTCTCGACCGAGTCGGGCGTATGCGCGTAGTCCACCAGGACCGCGAACTGCTGGCCCTCGTCGATCGGCTCGAAGCGACCCGGGACCCGTCCCGCCTCGGAAAGCCCGGCGACCGCCTCCTCCGGGTCCACGCCGAGGGCGATCGCCCCCGCCAGTGCAGCCAGGGCGTTGGCCACGTTGAAACTTCCCGGGAGGCCGGTCCTGACCGCCATCTCCCCGTGCTCGGACTGGACGGCAAAGACAGCGCCCGCTGCGTCGAAGCTCACGTCGAGGGCCGAATAGTCGGCGGCCCGGCCCTCGGCCGAGTAGGTCAGGCAATCGAACTCGACGGCCAGGCGCCGGCCATACTCGTCGTCCACGTTGACGACCGAGACGTCAGGTCCGGAAGCGAAAAGGAGTCGCTTTGCCTGGAAATAGTCCTCCATGTCCTTGTGAAAATCGAGGTGGTCCTGGGTCAGGTTGGTGAAAATCGCCAGGTCGAAGTCGATCGCGTCGGCCCGGTGCATCACGAGGGCGTGGGAAGAAACCTCCATCACGCACGCCTCGTCGCCTGCTTCGAGCATGCGGCGAAAGGACTCCTGAAGGTCGATCGCCTCCGGGGTCGTGCGGACCACTTCCTCCTCTGCTCCACCGATCACCTGCTTGACGGTGCCCATCAGGCCGGTAGGCGTGCCGGCGTACTCGAGGATGTCCCGCAGCAGGAATGCGGTGGTCGTCTTTCCGTTCGTACCGGTGATACCGGCCAGCTTCATTCCGGCTGTCGGGTCACCGTTGAAGGTCGAGGCCACAGGCGCCATCGCCGCCCTGGAGTCAGCCACAACTACCTGGGGCACGTCGAGGTCGAGCCGGCGTTCACAGACCAGGGCCGCGGCACCGCGCTCAACGGCATCAGCAGCGAAGTCGTGACCGTCGCTGGCGAGACCGCGCACGCAGAAGAAAAGAGCACCGGGACTCGCTTTGCGGTTGTCGAACGCAAGCGAGGCTATTTCGGTTCCCGGGTCGCCGACTAATTCGGACGAGGCCAGATCCCGGGCGAGTTGGTCCAGCCGCATGCGCATGATTCTAGATGGCATGGCCCCCGGAAAAGCGGTCCGGATCACCGCCTACTCGTCGGTGGGAACGCCGAGGTAGGGAAGCGTGAAAGCAGCGAGTTCGCCGAACCCGGGGGCCGCTGCCTCGGCTCCCGTATGCCCGTTCTTGGGCTCGTTGACCATGACGGAAACCACGATCGCCGGGTCGTCGGCGGGGGCAACGCCCATGAAGGATGCGACATACCGGGTGTCGGAGTAGCCATCCTCGGTGGCGATCTGCGCCGTTCCGGTCTTGCCGGCGAGTGTGTAGCCGGGCACCGACACCTCGGATGCGGTACCTCCCGGGGCGAGGACCCCTTTCAGCATGTCCCTGACCTCGGCCGCGACCTGCGGTGAAATCACCTGGCGGCCCTTGTCCACCGGTACCTCCTCGCCGTCGATCTTCTCGATCAGGCGTGGAGTCCGCAGGACACCGCCATTGGCGAGGGCCCCATAGGCCTGGACCATCTGGATCGGGGTGACGGCGAGGCCCTGGCCAATCGGAACGTTGCCGATCGTCGAACCCGACCAGTCGCTGTAGGGCAGAACTATTCCCTGTTCCTCCCCCGGATAGTCGATCCCGGTCGGCTTGCCGAAACCCCACTTGTTGATCCACCGGCTGAACTTCCGGCCGCCGATCTCGAGTCCGATGGTGACCGCGCCCACGTTGGAGGACTGGGCGAGGATGTCGCCGACGTCCAGCGTCACCGTGCCGCGGGGATGACTCTCCTCGATCACCCGGTCGTAGATCTGGATCGAAGGCGCCAGGGTGAAAGTGCTGGCCGGGGTCACTGTGCCGTCCTCCAGCGCGGATGCGACCGTGAATGCCTTGAAGGTGGACCCGGGCTCGTAGGTGTAGGAGGTGCCTACATTGAGCAGATCCTCGGGTTCGGCGCTGGAGAGGTCGTCCAGGTTGACCGGGGGCCAGTTGGCCATCGCCAGGATGTCCGAGGTCCTCGCGTCCATCACGATCGCCGAAGCATTGACAGGGTCGTGATACTCGCCGATCTCGGCCAGAACCCGTTCCGCCTCGGCCTGGATGGTCGCGTCGAGGGTCAGCTGGACGGGCTTGCCGTCTTCGGCGTTTCGGATCGTGTCGAAGCTCATCGGGTTTCCGGCCCCGTCCTTGACCAGGCGCTCCTCCCCGTTGACTCCCCTGAGGATGCTCTCTTTGCCGGCTTCGATCCCGGTCAGGCCCTCGCCTTCGTCGCTTACCGCGCCGATCACCTGGGAGGCGATGTCTCCCTGGGGCCGGACCCGCAGCGTGTCCGGAAGCTGGTTGATGCCTTCGAGTCCGAGCTGCTCGACCGCGTTCGCCTTCTTGAGGTCCACCTTGCGGTCGACGTAGGCGAAGCCCCCGGGCTGGGTGAGCGCGTTCAGAACTTCATCGGGATCTGCCTTGAGGGCCTTGGCCACCGCCGCTGCCTCGGCCGGGGGGTCCTTGATCTGGTAAGGCGTGGCAACGATCGTGGCACCAGGTTCGGAGCCGGCCAGCGGCTGGCCGTTCCGGTCGAGGATCGAACCCCGGAGACCCGGAACTTCGACGATGTCCTCCTGCTGGCTGGTCGCCTGGGAAGCGAGCGAGGAGCCCTGCACGACCTGGAGCAGGAACGCCCGCACGAAGAGTCCTGCGAGGAGAACCAGGCTGACCGCGAAGAGCAGTCCGATCCGGCGCTCCAGACGGGGTATGCGCATCAGCCTCCGGCCGCCAGTCTTTCGGCGGCCGCCGAGTAGTCGGTCGGCTGGAAGGAGCGGTAGTGAATCGCGTCCGGCTCAGGCAGGTACATGCCCTCGGCCTCGGCCTGCGCCTGGACCCGAGGCATGGCAAGCGCCGCCGTCTGGGCGGACTCGAGGATCACGTTCTGGCGTTCGATCGACTCGATCTGGGTCTCCAGCTTGCTTGCCATCGATCCATAGCTGACCGTCACCACGTTGATTGCGACGGTGGCGAGCAGCAGTGCCCCGATCACGAAGATCCAGCGCCGGCCCGTGGAGACGGTGCGGACCAGTCCGGATTCGGGAAAGTGGGTGACCGCCTGGGCACTCTTTCCGATCAGCCGGAGGCCGGTCTGCTGGCGGGCGGGCGGCCTGCGACGCGTGCCGGGGCGACGGCCGGGTGCGTGCCTGCGGGCCGGGGTTCGGGCGGGAAGGACAGGCAGTGTCCGGGCCGGGGCTCCCATCAGGCCTTCTCCTCCGCTGCCGGGAGCTTGAGGGCGCCCCGCAGCCGGGCCGAACGGGCCCGGGGGTTCGCAGCCGTCTCCTCTTCGCTGGCCGAGACCGGGCGCCGGGTGAGCACTTCAGCTTCCGGCTCGTGACCACAAACGCAAACGGGCAGCTCAGGCGGGCAGATGCAGCCGGTTGCCAGATCGTTGAAGAACCTCTTGACCCGCCGGTCCTCGAGCGAGTGGAAAGAGATCACGGCCATCCTGCCGCCGACCTCAAGCGTGTCCCAGGCGATCGGCAGGGCCGCATCGACAGCCTCCAGCTCACCGTTAACGGCGATGCGCAGCGCCTGGAAGCTGCGCCTCGCAGGATGACCGGAGCCAAAACGGGCGGCTGCGGGCATTCCGGCCTTGATCGCCTCGACCAGGTCCGAAGTCGTTTCCAGCGGACGTCGCGCGACGATCTCCCGGCTGATGCCCCCCGCGTAGCGTTCCTCGCCGAGGTCACGAAGCATCCTGGCCAGCTGCTGTTCGGTCCAGGTGTTGAGAATCACTTCAGCCGTCAGGTCCTGACGCGGATCCATCCGCATGTCGAGCGGCGCCTCATGTGAGTAGGAGAACCCGCGTTCGGCGGCATCCACCTGAAGTGAAGACATCCCAAGATCCATGTACAGCGCCGATGCACGAAATCCTTCATTTTGCAGGGATTTCAGGGCGATGCTGAATTCCGCCGGCAGAAAACGTGTCCGACACGAAACTTCCGAGGCGAACTGCTGAAAGTGGGCCTGGGCGACGGGATCGCGGTCGATTGCGACAAGCGTTCCTTCGGGTCCGATTCGTTCGGCGACGAGACGCGCGTGTCCCCCGGCTCCGAAGGTGCAGTCGACGACGGTCTCTCCGGGCTGGGGGCCGATCAGGTCGACCAGTTCGCCAGCCAGAACCGGGAGATGTCCCCTCGGGCCCTGTCCGGGACGGTCCGGAATCTGTCGGGCGTCGCTCACTCGGGCTCCGATCGGGGCGAGCCGCGCCGCGGCGCTCACTCGCTTCCTCCGGCCAGGTTCTCGGCCACTTCGGGGAACTGTCCGAGCAGCTCCTCATTGACCTTCGCCCAGCTATCGGCGTTCCAGATCTCGATGTAGTTGCCGGCACCGACCACCGCACATGCACTGTCGATACCCGCGAGGGCCTTGAGTTCGGCCGGAATTCGGATCCGTCCGGCGGCGTCGAGGTCACCTTCGTCGGCACTTGCGTTGATCATCCGTCGCAGGTTGCGGGCGTCCGCACCGAACGGGCTGTGGGGAGCGACATATCGCTCCTCCATCTCGTCGAAGTCCTTGGTCGCGTACAGCCAGAGGCAGGCGTCAGGCCCCTTGGCGAGAACGTATCCGTCATCCAGTGCGGCGCGGAACTTGCGGGGCACCGTGAGGCGGTCCTTGGAGTCGAGGCTGTGTTCGTGCTGGCCTCTGAACGCCACCGCTCCTCGTCCTTTCTTGCCTCGCCGTTGGTTGACCTGGGAAAGAGTCGGGCCGGGGTGGTGAGAGCGGGAGGAGCTCCATCACCCCGGCCCATTGGCTTCAACTCGAAAGGGACCATAACCCACTTTGTCCCACTTTGCAACACAACCCCCCATTTACCTTCCAAAAATGCAATGGGCGTTGCACGTCCCGTCGCGCCGCACCAGCCCGGGGACCGGCTGTTTCCCGACACCGCGGCAAGCTCTGGCCGGAGGGTCTAGGCTGCGAACAGAAACCCGGTCACTGATTTCAGAGGGGGAGTGCCTTGAGCGAACAGCAGGAGAACAGCGAGAGCGGCGAGGCCGCTGGCGCCGGCAACCCGGAGTCCGGCAGCAGCGCCGGGATCACCCACGCAAACCAGCTCCGCGGCGAGCGTTTCAAGGTGCTTATCCGCCGACCGGTCGCCTGGATCCCGATCACCGTCGTGGCCCTGCTCCCACTGATCTTCATGGCGGCCGCTGGAATCGTGGTGGTAGGCGTGGTCGGGGCGGTGATAGTCGCCCTGATCGGTTTCCTGATCGTTTTCATCATCGCCGACAACCAGGCCGAGGATGCCTTTTACGACGCCTACTGCTCCTCACACGGCCTGACCCGGGTACCGAATCCGGACCTAGGAGGAGTGACTCCGCTTCTTCGCAAGGGCGACAAGCGCAGGACCGACGAGATCTTCCACGGTCAACTGGCCGACGGCGTGGTCGGGGACATCGCTCTCTTCACCTACACCATCGAAAGCCGGGATTCAGACGGTGACAAGACCGAGACCGACTATCCCTTCACGGTAATCCACGTCGAGATGCCGGAGGTGGTTCCGCACCTCGCCGAACTCAGGGTTCAGAACAAGGTCGGGTTCAAGTTCCTCGAGGGATTCGAGGACACTTTCCGCCGTAACCACCAGCGGGTCACCCTCGAGAGCGAGGCGATGGGAGATCGCTACGAGATCTTCGTACTCAAGGATCAGGACGCGGTCTGGGTTCGCCGCCTTTTCTCCCCCAGCTTCATCGTCTGGCTGACCGAAACCCCGCCGAAGAAGTTCGCCTTCGAGCTCGAGAACGGACACCTGATCGCCTACGTCCCGAAGCACAGGGATGACGTGGAAGGCTTCGAGGAAATGACCCGGGTCGGCACCTACGTCGCCGACCGCCTGCTGGAAGAGGCAGGCCAGACGACCACGAGAACCGAGCGGGAGACCAGCTGAGGGTGGTGCGGCCCGTCTGACTCCATCCGGGCACGCGTCGGCATTCGTTCAGTAGGTCATGTTGATCAGGCTGTCCGCGTTGGCAGCGAGAGCCGCGACGATCAACAGCAGAACTGACGGCACCAGGACCAGGGCGATCACGAGCTGGATCTTCGGTGCCGCCCGGGCGGCCTCTTCCTCGATCGACCGCTTCTGGTCCTGCCGCAACGAGGCGGACTGCCTCCGAAGCTGATCGGCGAGCGGCGACCCGAGCTTGCGCGATCGCTCCAGGGTAAACACGAAAGCGGTGATCTCCGTCCCTCCGACTCGTTGCCTGAGCCCCTCGAGCGCCGCCATCTGACCGCTCCCCCAGGCCATGTCCTCACCGGCCCTGGCGAGTTCGGCAACCAGCGGTCCGCGCCCTGAACCCGCGAGCTCACGCAGGCAGCTTCCCAGCCCCCGGCCAGTCTGGACCGAGACGGCGAGCAGGTCGAGAGCGTCGGGCAGTGCGGCGACGATGCGGCGGTGGCGGCGTCGGGCCGCCCGCTCGATCAGCAGGTCGGGCAACATGAATCCCGCTCCCGCGCTGCCGGCGAGCAGCAGCGGGACAAGCCGGCCGGGGAGCAGACCGGTCAGCAGAGAGGCGAAAAGCATCCCGATCGCGGCACCGAGACCCTTGAGCAGCAGCAGGCTTCCTGGACTGAGCCGGTCCTCGAGCCCGGCCCTGCGGATCCTTTCGCCCAGTCCCAGGAGATCGCCATCTCCACCCGACACCGACTCACGCTTCCGCTGCGCAGGCTCAGGCTCCGCCCGCAGGATTTCCCGCAGACCAAGTCCTCCCAGCACCAGGGCCGTCGCGGCCAGGACCGCAGGAGCAGGGTTCAACGGGTCACCCTCTTCAATGTGTCCCGATCCGCGCCAGCCGGGAGATCAGCAGGAACCCGAATACCTGGAGCGCAAGCGACATTCCGACGAGGATCATCGCCGGCAGTGAACCGATGATCGACCCGAAGAAGCCCGGCCTGAGCAGTTCGGTGAACAGAGCCGCACCGGCTGGCATCGCGACCACCAGGTATCCGGTGAAGCGGGCCTGGGCCGTTGCCGCCCTGGCATCCTCCGCGACCCGGTCCTGCTCGGCCGCACCCTCGGCAAAGCGGCGAAGCAGCGCCGCAAGGTCACCGCCCGCGAGCCGCTGGCTGATCAGGGCAGTGGCGAAGGCATCAACCCGGGACGAGCCGAATCGCTCAGCGAGGTTGCGAATCGCCTCGCTGGTCGGCGCCCCGGCCTCCAGCTCGAAGGCCAGGTGCCGGAACTCGCTCAGGGCGGGACCCTCCAGGGAGCGTGTTGCGGCAACCAGTGCCCCGCGCGGAGAGTGTCCGGCCGTGAGGCAGTCGGCGATCGCGCGGGCGACCTCGGGCAGCGACTTCTCGACCCCGCGGCGATAGCGGAATCTCCCCCGCGAGATCAGCCAGCCGGTGAGCAGGGGTGCCCCGACCGCGAGGGCGAACGCGACCAAAGGTCCGGCGAACCACCAGCCCCCGACTATCGCGATCAGGCTGGCGACCCCGGCCAGCCGGAAGCGCTCATCCGAGGTGGGCAGATAACCCTCCCGACGAGCCCTTCCAACCGGGTCAAAGGTGGCTGACAGCCAGCCGCGGACATCCTGATCATCGGTCCGGGCCCGCCTGCCAACGGCAAGAATCTCCGAGATCGCGCCCGCACCAAGCGCTGCAGCGAGTCCCGCCAGAAGAACCACGGGGGCGGAACCGTTCACCTTCCCACCTCGTCTATCCCGGTCACCACGCGGCGCCCGTCCCTGGTTCGCGAGATGTGAACCACGAGGTCTATTCCCCGGCGCAACTGGGATCCGATCACGTCCAGTGGCAGGCCGACGTCAGCCATCAGGGCCAGGACCTCGATCCGGGCCAGGGCATCCTCGGTCGAGTTCGCATGGACCGTCGAAAGAGCACCATCGTGACCCGTGTTCAGGGCCGTCAGAAGGTCGAGCGCCTCCGGACCCCGGACCTCCCCGATCAGGATCCGGTCCGGTCTCATGCGAAGTGCGTTGCGAAGGAGGTCGCGGATCGAAACCTCTCCCCTTCCCTCGATGCTGGCCGGCCTCGATTCGAGACGCACCACATGAGGCTGGGCGAGACAAAGTTCCGCCGCGTCCTCGATGGTCACGATCCGTTCGTCAGCGGCGATGAACCCTGAGAGCGCATTGAGCAGCGTCGTCTTCCCGGATCCCGTACCACCGCTGATCAGGATGCTCCGTCGTTCGGCGACTTCCCGCTCCAGACGCTTGGCCTGGGCCAGGGTGAGGGACCCCCAGTCGACAAGGTCAGAGACGGTTGGCCGGTCGCCCGGAAAGCGCCGGATCGAGACGGCGGGCCCGTCGACCGCCAGCGGAGGGATGACCACGTTGACCCGGGAGCCGTCCGGCAGGCGGGCATCCGCCATCGGGCTGAGCTCGTCGACTCTGCGCCCGAGCGGAGCGAGGATCCTTTCGATCGTGTTTCGGAGTTGCTCCTCGTCCTCGAAAGCCACGTCGACCAGCTCGATGCGGCCGTTCCGTTCGACGTAGACGCGGTCCGGACCGTTGACCATGACCTCCTCGACGGTCCGGTCCTCGAGCAGGACCTCCAGCGGTCCGAGGCCGGAGGCTTCGCGTTCGATCCTCTCAATCAGATCATCCTGTGTCGATTGCGAAAGCAAGACCGCCTGCGCCGCCACCTCGCTCCGGATGGCTTCACCGATCGCCTCCGCGCCGCTCCCGGTTCCAGCCCTCCGCCGCTCGACCAGGCCCATGCGGATCTCGTCTGCCAGCCGGGCCCGTGCGTCCACTTCAGCCTCCCGAAGGTGGCAGGACGGTGATGCGGCGGGCGAAACTCTGGGCGTCCACCAGCCGTATCGCCTGTTTCCGGGTCAGCCCGAGGGTCACTTCGGTCAGACCCGGACCGAATTCGCTCTGCCCCCCTGCCCCCACGGCAAGCAGAGGCACCTTTCGCGCGGCGATAACGGTGCGGCCTCCTCCGCGGTCGTCGTCAGTGGTGACCAGAACGTCGACCCTGCCCCTTCCGGTGATCGCTCCGGCCCCGGCCACGGAGAGCTCCACGGCATGCCTGCCCCGGCCGGCCCGGGGCCTGCCGGGTCGTTGCCGCCGCGGCGGCCTGAGCGCCGTCTCGGTCAGGTAGCTGCCCGAAGGAAGAGGAGCCAGGACCTCGAGGCCAAGGGCGAAGGATGGATCCCCGATCGCCGCGGTTGGAACGAACCTGGTCGGGACCTGGCGGACCTCAACGCTGCTCGCGATCACTTCCGGAGAGATCGCCTGACCGGGGACCAGACCCCGTGTCAGGACCACAACGGGCCGGAGCGCCCCGTAAGTCTCGGCGACGGACGAGGAGTAACCGCCGACCAGGTTGACCGCCAGGAGGCCTGCGGCAACGGATGCGACCAGCATCACGATGGCTCGCCTTCGTCGGGTCATCGGCCCGGGATCACGCCTCGACCTCGATCACGCCGGCGACCGAAGCCGGGGCCCTCGTCAGGCAAGGCAGCACGATGGTCGCCGTGGTCGCCTCCTCGCCGATCGCGAGCCGAAAGCTGCCTTCATGCTTCCCGACGGAATCACGCACCGCGGGCAACCCGTGTCCGTGTCGGTCCTTCCCCCGGATCCGGGCCATGACCTCGCCAGGGTTGCCGACCCGGTCACCGGACCTCCGGGCGCTGCCGTTGTCGCTAACCTCGAGCCTCAGTCGTCTTCCGATGACCACGGCCCGGACTACGATGCGGGGGCCACCGTGTTCGATCGCGTTGACAATCAGATTCTCGACCGCCGAGGAAAGCGCGGCAGGATCGCCGTTTACGATCGCCTCGGGTCCGGTCCAGCGGAACTCGATTCCGGCTCCGGCCATCCGTGCCCTGGACTGCCAGCGGCGTACGCAGGCCTCGATCATCAGCCGACAGGCGATCGGCTCCGGCCTCGACTGCTCGGGGGCGCCCCCGTTCACCTGCCGGTCGACCTCCCCCAGGGCACGGATCGCCTGCCAGACGGGCAGCGCCGGGGTCAGCCTGCCCGGCCCCGCCGGCAGCGAGAGCGCGATCGCCTGAAGCGGCCGCCGGGCTTCGTGGAGGGCACGGTTGACGAGGCTTCGCCGGTGGGCGAGCCAGGCTTCCCGGCCGGCTAACAGGACCAGCGCGATGGCCAGTGGAAGGAGATCGGTCATGCCGATGTTCACGGTCCCACCAGCCTGTAGCCGACACCCCAGCAGTTCACCACGTACCTGCCGTGCTCGGGGTCGAGTTTCCGGCGGAGCCGGCTGCAGTGAGCCTCCAGCGTCCGGGTGTGGCCCATCGACCTGTAACCCCAGACCTCCTGCAGCAGTTCCTCCTTCGAGAAGACCCGGGTCGGCTCGTTTGCCAGCGTCTTCAAGAGCGCGTACTCCTTCATCGAGAGGCGCAGGTACCGGCCTGCGACCCGAACGGTGTGTTCGATGTCGTTGATCTCGATCTCGGCGACCTGGATCACCGGGTGGCTTCGGCTCCGGCGCCGCAACACAGAGTTGATCCTGGCCAGCAACTCCCCGTACGAAAAGGGCTTGAGCACGTAGTCGTCTGCCCCCTCGGCGAGTCCACGGACCCTGTCCCTCTCGGTTGAGCGCCCGCTGACGATGATCACTCCGAGGCCGGGGTCGATCCTGTTCGCAGTCCGGTCGGGGTTCCGGATTTCCCGCAACAGGTCAAGGCCCGCGGCATCCGGCAGGCCGAGATCAAGCAAGAGCAGGTCGGGCTGGTTGTAGGTGCATAGCCGCATCGCATCGGAGGCGGTCGGAGCGGCGAAGGTCGCGAAGCGGTCAGCGGTCAGGTGGTCGCAGAGCAGCTCCAGTGTCGGTTCGTCGTCCTCGCAGACCACAACGCGTGCGGTCTCGGTAACGGCCGGCAACATCACCCCTCCCCTTTCAGGTCGAGCCCCGTCCTGTCGTCCCACTTGTCGACGTCCCAGTCGGAGGGCAGCTCCAGCACCGAATCCGCTTCGGGAACCCGCAGCCGGTGGCCTGGCCCCACCTCGCGGACTGCGATCAGTGGTTCACCCCCGCGACCGAAGAAGAGCAGGTCGAGCGGAAATCTCATTCCAAAGGTGTGGACGGAGCGACAGCGCGGAATCAGCAGGCCGTCCGGGGCCCGGTGGCGGTCAAGCAGCGCGAGGCCCAGCAGCCTTGAGACAGGGTCGTCGGCCACCAGTACCTGGAAGCCATGGATGCGTCGATGGCCGAGCCGCCTGAAGCGTCGCGCCTGCCTGGTGATGTCCGGGCCTTCTGCCATGACCCCATAAGGCACGGGCACAGGAATCTCTCCCCCGCTCGCCTGGCCTGGCACTGCAACGAGTCTTTCGGGGTGCAACCGCCCGTTCAGGGGAGACGCCCGCAACTCCCTAAACGGAACCTCAAGGCATGATGCCCGGGCACCCAAGGACCATGCCGCGGGTGCTCAAGGCTTCAACCGTGGAACGCAAAAAGACCCTTCGAGGAAACTACGAATCGGGCACTGACTATGTGCTCGAGTACGGCAATCTCAGATTCTCGTTCAATGAGCGGGACTTCAGCCAGAGAGTCGAACAAGCCGCCGTGCGGCTCGGCTTCGTGACCCCCGGCCTGACCTTCGCCGAACTCAACGACCTGCTCCACCTGGCCGTTTCCGGCGAGATCGAAGAACCCTCGTCCGAACTCGGCGTTCACGTGACCCATCACTGGGAGGACCTGACCGGGCCGGGCAACCAGAGCTTCGTCCATTGGCTCCGCCGGCTCGTCTTCCGTGGCGCCTGGCTCGACCAGCGGGTCAAGGAAGGCGAACTCGACATCGTCTTCGACGAACGGCGCCAGACCTTCGGCTACATCCAGCCCGACCGTGGCCCGGAAATGATCGAGCTGGCCAAGGAACCCTCCTGGCGCCGGGTCGCCTTCCGCCGCTAGTCCTTCCGGCCCGATCTCCGGCCCCACTCCCGGCCCGATCTCCGGCCCCACTTCCGGCCCGATCTCCGGCCCCACTTCCGGCCCGATCTCCGGCCCCACTCCCGGCCCGATCTCCGGCCCCGCTCCCGGCCCAATTTCCGACCTGGGTTCAAATCACCGGGATATAACGCCAGTGAGTTGAACCGACCGCCGGATCAGAGCTTTTTCAGCAGTTCCTCGTTGCTTTCCGAGCCCTTGATCAGCTCGGCGAGACGATTGGCAGCAGGCACCGGCTCCATCCCTGCCAGTTCGGCCCGCAGTCGGCGCATCGCGTCGATCTCGGACTTCTCCAACACCGCCTCCTGGCCGGAAACCGCGCAGGCTGTGACGTCGAGCGAAGGCTCCACCCCGGCAGCAGCAAGCCCGGCATCGAGGCGAATCGTCGAGTTCTCGGTCGTGTGTACCGCGTCCATCACGTCCTGGTCCCCGGGTGAACCCCAGAGGGCCGTGGCAATCACCGTGACCGAACCGGCACCTTCCTCCTCGAGTTCACGGCCGGTACCGAAGAAGGGCTTGACCGCTCCCGGATCTCCGTAGGCGTTGCCAAGCCGGGTCAGGGAATCGACGATGATCACGACGTCATTGCCCGCCTCGGCCTGGCGCTTGACCTTGGCGAGCATCCGCTCGGCGGTCCTGACCTGTTCATGGGCGCCGAGGTCGGCCGGCGCAGCGGCGATCTCTACCTCCGGAACCTCGCGGCTCCAGGCGGTCACCTCCTCCGGTCGCTCGTCGATCAGCAGAACGATGATCTCGGCGTCATCGCCGGCACCCCGGGCGATCGCCTTGGCGAGAGAACGCAGGAAACTGGTCCGGCCGGAACGGGGCTGGGCCTCGACCAGCACCCGCTGCCCGAAGGCGAGCGGCGCCAGCAGGTCTACGGACCTGGCGAGAATGTCATCGGCATCGCCGCTCAGCGGCATGTGCCGGTGCGGGGCGATCGGGGTGAGGCTCTCGAAGCGGGGCGCGCGCTCATCCACCGGCGGTTCGCCGTTCACCTTTTCGACCCTGACCAGAGAGGGCCGGCGTTCGCCGCGGCGGGCCGGTCTAACCGGACCGCTCACTTCGTCACCCGAGCGCAGTTCGCAGCGACGGATCTGTGCCGGAGACACATAGATGCCTGCCGACGGCCCGTCATCGGAACGGATGATTCCGCTGCCTCGCGGCAAAACGTCGAGGATTCCGGTGATCTCGCTCAGCTCGGGCTCGGCTTCTTCCTCCCGGCCCTTGTCAGTCCGGCCACCATTGCGATCGGAATCGCGGTCCCCGGACTTTCCGTTCCCCCGCTCCCGGTCGCTTCGGCGCTCGCGGTCCCCGCGGCGGCCACGCTCACCGCGGCGGCGGCGCGAACCCGAACCGGCTTCCGCGGAACCCTTCTCGGAGGATCCACCCTCCTCGTCCGAGGCGTCGGATGTGCCGAGCCTCTCGACCAGTTCCTCTCGCCTGAGCAGGCGGAACTTCTCGATACCGGCTTTCCCGGCCAGCTCGTGGAGCTCGGCCAGTGACTTCGACTTCAGGTCTGACATCTCAGCCCTTGTTGGCGGCGACCAGGCCGCCGAGCCACTCGGCAAACTCGGGGCGGCTCTTCCAGTCCACTTCGAACTTGGCTGCGCCCTCGGTGGTGAGCGGGTGGTTCAGCATCTGGTGGAAGACCTTGCCCGGCACCGTGGCGATGTCACAGCCGAGCGAGGCCGCGGTGACCATGTGCTCGGGATGACGGATAGAGGCGGCAAGGACCTTCGACTCGAGATCCCGGGAGTGCAGGACGTCGACGATCTCCTCCAGCACCTTGGCGGAGTCAACCGAGATGTCATCCAGCCGGCCCATGAAGCAGGAGACGAAGGTCGCACCGGCCGACGCGGCCAGCAGCGCCTGGTTAGGCGAGAAGACGAGAGTCATGTTGACCATCGCTCCGTCGTCGGTCAGGGCCTTGGTGGCCGCGAGGCCCTCGGCACTGAACGGGACCTTGACTGTCACGTGTTCGTGGATGGTTCGCAGGGCCTGGCCCTCCTCGATCATGCCTTCTACCGTCGGCGAGACGACTTCGGCGGAGGTGGGTCCGTTGACCAGGTCCGCGATCTTGCGGATGATGTCACCGGGTTCACCGTCTTCCTTGGCGAGCAGGGAGGGATTGGTGGTCGCGCCACTGAGGACGCCCCAGGCGGCAATCTCCTCGACCTCGGAAACGGCACCGGTGTCAATGAAAAGTTCCATGCGTCAATCGTATTGACTCGGACGGCTACGGGTGGTAACAGGGTGTGTACGTCGGCCCTGCGGGCTCAGGCGCCAGCCGGATTCAGGCCTTCGGCCTTCATCGTTTCGAGCCAGGCATCGATCTGGTGCTTCTTTTCGATGTCTCCCCAGCCCAGTCCGCGAGCCATCACGGACGCCACCGGTTCGAGCGACTCCGGGGTTGCGAGGCTCGAGGCTGCGGTGATCCCGAGCCTGGTCCGGCGCAGGAGAACGTCAGCCAGGGAGCGGGCCTGCTCGTGATCGATCGCGATCTGGACTTCCGCAAGCAGGTCAGGCATGCCCTCGACGATCGGCCTGGCCAGCTCGGGGTCGGCTTCGGCCAGACGGATCACGCCCCGCGCGGCATGTCCGTAGCGGAACGCGAGCTGGGCAAGGGACTCCTTGCTGACTCCCTCCGGAGCGTTCAGTTCGGCCGGGTCGATCTCCATGCCGAGAGGTATCTCTGCGGTCTGGCAGCGTGCCTTGCGACCCGCCCGTTCGACTATCCGGTCAACCGTCTGTTTCGCCATCCGGCGCCAGGTGGTCAGCTTGCCTCCGGTGATCGTCAGCATGCCCGACGATGTCTCGTAGAGCTCGGCCTGCCGGGAGATGTCAACCGACTTCCGCGGGTCACCGGTGCTGATCAGCGGCCGAACGCCGGCGTAAGCACCGACGATGTCGGAGTCGCTCAGCGAAAGGTCCATGAAGTCGTTCATCGCGTTGACCAGGTAGGAGATGTCGTCCTCCGTGGCGGCCACCTCCTCGATGCCCCCTTCATGGTCGACGTCGGTCGTCCCGACCAGGGTTCGCCCGTACCAGGGGAGGGCGAAGATCCTGCGACCTTCACCGGCCGGCACGATGCAGGCAGCCTTGCCCATGTCTACGTCCTCGGCCGAGAAGAGCAGGTGGGCGCCCCGGCTCGGGGCGATTTTCGGGATGTCCTCTTCCCGCTGGATTTCCCCCGGCCTGATCTGGTCGGCCCACACCCCGGTCGCATTGACCACGTTGTCGGCCTCGACCACCACGGTCTCGCCGGAGGCGGCCTCGGTGAACTCGACCTTCCCGGCCTTGCTGTTTGCCTCGATCACCCGCTCGACCTTCGCTCCGTTCAGGCAGATCGCGCCGAACCTCTGGGCCTCGCCCAATACCGTGAGGACCAGCCTGACGTCATCGGTCTGGCAGTCATAGAAGAGGTAGCCCGACTCCGGATCACGCCTTTCCAGCGACGGCACGAGTTCCAGCATCTCGTCCCGGTCGATAGTCCGGTGCCGGTCCGGTGACCACGATTCCTCGGCTTCGGCGGGGCGCCGGCGCCAGCGGCTCTCCCTGCGGTTCCGGCCACCTGTCGCGCCGGCCAGCACGTCGTAGGCGTTCAGCCCGAGCCCGACCCGGCGGTCTGGCTTGTCCTCACCGAAGGTCGGAACGATGAAAGGCGTCGGATAGACCAGGTGCGGGGCCAGCTCGACCATCAGCTGTCGCTCCAGCAGGGCTTCGCGCACCAGTCCCACGTCGAAGTTCTCGAGATAGCGCAGACCGCCGTGAACCATCTTCGACGAGCGGGAAGAGGTGCCGATCGCGTAGTCGCGGCCCTCGAGCAGGGCGACCGAGTATCCCCTTGACGCGGCGTCGAGAGCTACCCCGGCCCCGGTGATCCCGCCCCCGATCACCACGACCTCGAAATGCGCCCCGGCGATCGCTTCCAGCGACTCGCTTCGGCCTACCAACGGAACCGCCGCACGAGAAGGATCGTGCCTCCGCAGAGTGCGCCTGCGACGCCCAGCGCGATCAGGATCGCGACGATCGGTGAAGGCTCTGGCCCTGCCTCGGACGCAGCCAGAACCGCCTCGCTCGGGGGCACGGGCACCAGGGGGACGGTGGTGTCGGCTGGTGGAAGCGCGCTCGCGGAGTCATCGCCAGAGGGTCCGGACCGGGTTCCACTTCCGTCTCCGCCCTGACCGCCACCGCCAGCGCCCTGGTTGCCTCCCGTCCCGGTTCCGCTGCCCGAGACCGGGGGTGTTGCCAGCGATCCGGGCGAAGGAGTGTAGGTTGGGGTGGGCGATGTGCCACCGGTCGAGGTACCGCCGGAACCCGGAGTCGCGCCCCCGGTTCCGTTGCCGTTGTTGCCGTTGTTGCGCTCGCGGGGCGGCGCTGTGATCGGCAGCGGCTTCCCGGCCAGGGCCGTCGTCCCGTCGGCCGTCACCCAGACGCGGGTCTGGTCGCTGCTTCGCGAGTACCAGATGCTGCCGTCGTCCTGCTGGCGGGCGAGCAGGTAGTCGGCGGCCGAGTTGCCGTTTCGCTTCAGGTAGTTCATCCCCCGCCCTTGGGCGATCAGCCCCTGGATCACCAGCCCGGTGGACTGCGAGTTCACGCTGCCGTTGTTTCCGAAGCCGCCGGAGTCTTTCTGGATGCCGTCGAGAAATGCGAGGGCACGGTTCGCGGCCTTCTCCCCGGTGATCGCCATCAGAACCGCGCCGGTTGAGTCGGCATCACTCTTGACTCCCTTGCCGATCCCCCAGCCACCGTTGTCGTTCTGAGCCCCGTAAAGCCACTTCAGCGAGTACTGCGCATCCTTGGTCGAACCGGCCGAACGAAACGCCAGCACGGCGAAGGCGGTGGTGTTGACCTTGTTGCCGAAGGAGCCGTTGCCGCGACGGTTGCGGAGTGCCTCGATCAGGTTTCTGCCCTTGAAATCCCTGGGATCCTGGCCGACCGTCTTCATCGCGAGGATGGTCAGGGCTATGTCGCTGGCATCGGTGATCTCGCTGCGGTTGTTGATCAGGTAGCCGTAGGGCGTCGCGTTCGTCTTGACGTCAAGCGGGTTGGTGCCTGTCGCGGCGAGTGCAAACATCGCCCGGGTGGTGATGTTCACCGACGAGCTACCGTCCGGGGTGGAAGCGAATCCGCCGTCCGTGTTCTGCTGGGCCCTCAGCCAGGTGGCTGCTTCACCGGCCTGGGCCGTATAGGCCGCCTCGGCGCGCTGCGGTGAAGTGCTGCCGGCAAAGGTGAAGAGCAAAGCCCCCAGAAGGATCATCGAGACGCCCGCGACGGTCCGTGCCCTGCCGGGCGTCCGTCCGCCAGTACCGCCCGCCTCGACCCGGTGCCACTCGAATCTCTCGCGGAAGCGGGTCAGGGCAGCGATCATCGCCGGCCCTGCGGCCAATGCGAAGACGATGTTTCCGGTCATGTGGGCAATGTCAAACGGGATGGCTCTAACCTCTAATGCAAGGTACCGGTCGAGGGATGTCTCACCCCCGAAGCTGACCATAGTCTGAAGGTTCATCCAACCCCCGAAGGCGAGGCCGGCCGCACCGCAGAATGCGGCGAGCCACCAGCGGTTGATCCGTCCCCGGGTCAACTTCCACAGGACGCCGCCAGCGACCCCGCACATTCCCCAGGCGACCATCTGCCAGGGAGTCCAGACGCCCTGGCCGAGCCAGAAATTGGAGACGAGTCCACCGAGCGCCCCGACCGCGAAGCCTGGTGCCGGGCCGAGCACGAAGCCGGCGATGATCACGATGTCGGTGGTCGCGACGACGTTCGGGATCGGAGCGAGCACGATCCGCCCGGCCACCGCGAGCGCGGCCAGCACCGCCACCAGGGCGACGATCTGCGAAGGCGGCCGGGAGCGCTCGTACCAGAGCATCCCGGTTCCAATCGCCACGAGCAGGACGATCAGGCTGATCAGTTGCCAGCTCACCGTTCCTGCTCCGTGCCGCCACCTTGAAGCTCCGTCAGGTAATCGATCCCCTGTCCGACCGTGACCAGACCCCGTTGGTCAAAGACCCTTGCCGCCTCCGAAGCGAAGTACCAGCCACCACTGAGCACGGTCCGCATGCCGGCATCGGCGATCACTTCACCGTCGCCGAGAAGGATCACCCGGTCAGCAAAGGAGACGGCGAACTCGACGTCGTGGGTCGAGATCAGCACTGCCGAACCCCGGGCGGCGAGCCGATCGGCCAGGTCGGTCAGGTGACACTTGAGTCCCCGGTCCATTCCCCTGGTCGGTTCATCGAGGCTTACCAGACCCGGCACCGCAGTCCCTTCCATCCGGCCCGCGAGGGCTATGGCGAGCGCGAGGCGCTGGCGCTCACCTCCGGAAAGATCCCGCGGGTCACGATCGGGATCGACCGCGAGACCGACCGCTTCGAGCGCCGCTTCGCCTTGCGGGCCGGAAAGCTCGTCGCCGACCCGGTCCCGGACCAGGAAGTCCCCCGGACTCTGGGTCAGCAGGGCGATTCCCTCCGGAACGGAGACCTTCCCGGAGACCGGCTCGACCAGTCCGGCAGCCGCCCGGAGCAGGGTCGACTTGCCGGCACCGTTTCTTCCCATCAGCGCAACCTTCTCGCCCGCCCGGACTTCCAGGTCGAGGCCGCGCAGGACGTCACGCGGCCCGTCCCCGGGGTCAAGCTCGACCCAGAGGCTCCGGGCCTCCAGGGCGATCGGCAACTCCCGCGACCGCGGGTCCGACCCGGTTCCGGCCGCCGGCCCGGTGATGACGCCTGCCAGGGCTTCGCTTCCGGAAGACTGCGGCCCGTGTCCGGAGTGCTGGCTCTGGCGGAGTATCTGCCTCGCATCCCGCACCCCGACCGGCAAGGGCGAGATTCCGGCCCCGGCGAACATCATCGCCGATGGCGTCGCCAGTTCCGGCTTCGCCTCGATCGCCCAGGCGAGGAAGTCGCGGGGGCTACCGTCGAAACCGATCGCCCCTTCGTCCATCGCGACCACGCGATCGGCGGCGGCCAGGCAGCGTTCGAGCCGGTGCTCAGCCAGCACCACCGCCACCCCCCACTCCTCGTTCAGGCGACGAAGCAGCCAGATCAGCTCATCGCCCGAAACCGGGTCAAGCTGGGAGGTGGGCTCGTCGAGCAGAATCAGGGGCGGCCTCGTCACCAGGGCGACGGCGAGGGCGACACGCTGCAGCTCGCCACCGGAGAGCGTGGTGACCGTTCGCGACAGCAGGTGGGGTATCCCGAGCGCGAGCGCAACCTCCTCGACTGCCCGGGCGCGTTCGGCCGGATGGTCGCCCCGAAACCGGAGCGGGAGGTCCAGTTCGGCCGCCACTGTAGTCGAGACGATCTGGGTCTCGGGATCCTGGGCCACGTAACCGACAACGTCCGCGAGCTGGCCGGGCCCGCTTTCCGTGACCGACCGCCCGGCAATCAGGGCCGATCCGTCGATCGTGCCACCGTGGAAGTGAGGGATCAGGCCGCAGCCGGCCCGGAGCAGAGATGTCTTGCCGGACCCGGAGCCGCCCGCCAGAACAATGAACTCCCCGGGTTCAACCGCGAGGTCGATTCTTCGCAAGGCCGGTCGGGGAGAACCCGAATAGGCGTACTCAAGGCCGGAGAACTCCAGGGCGAGTCCGGATCGGGCCGGGCTGGCTACCGGGTTCATGTCTTCCTCCGGCGCCATGTAACAAGTCCGCCCATCAGGAAGGCGAAGGCAACCAGCGGTGCCAGCGGTTCAGACACGTACTCGATGCCCGGATAGGTCACGAACCGGCCAGCCCCGAGGATGATCTCGGCTGCCGCCGCGCCCATGAGGAACGCGCCAGCAACGCGAAAGCGGACGTCGTAACGGGAAGTGACCTTCCGGAAAGTGGCCTTCCTGGTCTCCATGCCGTAACCGCGCAACTCGAGGGTCGCAGCTACATCGACGGCGCGATCGAGCGAGCCGGCGAGCAGCCGGTTGGCCATCGCCGCGCGGCCGACCGGATTGGCGGCCGGGCCCCGCAGGCCTGCGGCCTCGCCGATCCTCGCGTAATCGGTGGCGGCGAGCGGCACCAGCCTCGAGATCAGGGTCGCGGTGAGCGCCGAGCGCCGCGCCACGCCATGGACGGCCTGAAGAATTCGGTCCGGATCGACGCAGGCCGACCAGACGCCGATCACCACCATCGTCCCCATCGCGCGCAGGCCGATGACTCCGCCCGCAGCGATCGCCTCGGCCGTCACATCGACCTGGCCGAGGATCGGCCACTCGCCCAGCCGGGCGAGAACCGTCGCTCCCCGACTGGTGACCAGTGCGTTGACGACGACCATCGTGACCAGCAGAAGACCGCCGAGCTTGAGCGAGAAGTTGACCGCCCTCCCGGCCCCGCTGCCGTAGCCTGCGATCGCGGCGCCTGCCGCGGCAGCGATCAACACGAACGGATCCGAAGAAAAGAAGCAGACGAGAAGGTACGCGCCGAGGTAGAGCGCGACCGGTCCAAGGGAGGCGGACTGGATTGTTTCCCGTCTTGGCACGTAGGCGATGGGCGAGAGTTTCTTCACTTGACCACCCCGGTCAACGGAATCGACGAAACCTCCCGGCCACCTACGACCGCTGCGTACCGCCGCTCGAGGTACTTCGAGTCGAGGGCCGCAGCGGCCAGACCGACGGCACGCCCGGTGCCACCGGTGACCAGCCAGACCGGCGGATCGTCGCCGCGTCTCATCGCAGCGACGAGTCCAGCTTCGGACCCGTAGTCGAAGCCATCCTCTCCCCCGACCTTCAGGCCGACCAGATGCCAGGACGATCGATCTGACGAAGCCTTGCCGGACTCGACTTCCCTGAAGTCCGCAAATACCCCGCTGGCACCGGGGCCATCCAGGATCCGGCGACCTTCCGGGGTCGCTGCGACCTTTTCGATCGTCCCGACTCGGACGATCATGTTCTCGTCGCGGGTCACCAGGCTTGCCCCGTCATCCCCGAGTTGCTGCTCGACCAGACCGCAGGCTTCACGGGTATCGAGGCATTCGACCCGGAGCCCCCAGTCCCGGTCGTCATAACCGGTCGAGAACGGGGCCGGATACGAGCCAACCACGGCTCCGACCTCCATGGCGTCGGTCCAGTCCCGGTAATCCCACCAGACCTGGTCGCCCCCGGCCACAGGAAACTGGGCCGAACCTCGCTCGGCGACGATCCCGTTGACGGCGAAGAACCAGTCGAAGCTCCTGCCGCCCGCGTTCCCGCCGGCCAGACCGCCCACGGACTGAACGTACTCGCCGCCATAGGCGGTCTCGAGTTCGGCGCTCTCGTCGAGCAGGCGCATCGCGTTGCTGGACTCGTTGACCGGGATGGCACGGTCTTCGAGGATCACTTCCCGGCCGTAGTCACGGGTCACCAGGAGGCTCGCATTACCTGTGTCTTCGCCCGGACCGAGGCCGCAACCAGCGGTGAAAAGTCCAGCTGTGACGAGAGCGACCACGCCGACGGACCGGGCGATGATGCCCCGGGACCGTCGGCGTGTGGTCGCTTCACTCACGGGAGAGAGCTACTTCCCGATCGCCACTTGCACCCGGTTGGAGGGGATGAGCCCGCTCTTGCGAGCCACGATCCGGGTCTTGCCCGTGATCTTCACGCTTGCGTATCCCCTGGAGTCGGTGACCACGGAACGGCCGCCCTGAAGTGCCACCCTGGCGGCACTGGCCGGCTTGCGCTTGCCGTTCTGGTCGTACTCGAAGACCCGAACCCTGGTCGTGACTCCCTTGCGCACCTTGGCCGGCGCGTTGAGGTAGAGCAGGTTCGGGTTTGGCCGGGCCCAGGACTCCGACAGGAAGAAGAGGACGGAGTCACCCTTCTTCAGTTTCAGTCCCTCGGCGCCAGTCATCGCGGCCCTGTTGTTCAGATAGATGGACCACCACTCTTCGCCGGTCGCCATCTCCCCGCCGATGCCGCAGATGCCGAAACCGAAATCGGAGTCGGAAACCTTGAGCGGCTGGAGCGCCTCGAACCGGCGTGATGCCTGATAGAGCAGCCCCATGCCGGTCGCCCCCCTGAGCGTGCGGGCGGGTCCGGTCCGCCCTCCGAGGGTCGGGCAGGTGGAAGTCGGCTTGATCGTTGCCGTTCCGGTGTTCACGTTACGGTCGAGCAGGATCCTTCCCTCGTGGGTGACGACGCGGAGGTGGACGGGGACCCCGGCCGAAGCGGCTGCGGGCAGGCTCATCAGTCCGAGCAGCGAAACCAGCCCGAGCAACAGCCCGACGGCGGTTCTGGTGAATCGATTGGTCATGCGTTCCTTTTGTCCGGCGGCCTTACGCGAGGCCGCTTTTTCGGTGCGCCATGTGGCGCAAAGCCGGCAGGTCTTCGGACTTGGACTTACTCGAAGAGGCAGCCTTCCCAAACCTTGGTCCAGTGGCTGTGTGCCTCCTACCTGTGTCCCTACCGCTGCGCGTCAGTTCCGGACTTCGACCGGATTCCCTGACCCCGCTGAAGGGGTGCAACCGACTTCACGGATGATCATAGACCCTCCTGCCGCGGCGTGACCTGTCAAGATTCCGGGTTCCGCGCACCGGTTGCGCGGCCCTCCCCATGGAAACCCTCCTCTCGCTGATACCTCAGATTCCGCTTGCTCTCGGTCCAAGCTGGCTTGAGCCCGAGCACCTGATCAACGTCTTCGGGATGCTCGGCATCCTGGCGATCGTCTTCATCGAGTCCGGACTCCTCGTCGGTTTCTTTCTGCCCGGAGATTCCCTGCTCTTCACCGCGGGGCTGCTTTCGGCCAATGACGTCCTCCCGGACATCTGGGTTCTCGTGGTCACCATTCCGATCGCCGCCATCGCGGGCGACCAGGTCGGCTACGCAATCGGCAGGAAATTCGGAACGCCCCTCTTCAACCGGCCCGACAGCCGCTTCTTCAAGCGTGAGTACGTCGATCGCTCGGCCGCCTTCTTCGAGAAGCACGGTCCGCGGACGGTGATCATCGCCCGGTTCGTACCGATCGTCCGGACGTTTGTCCCGGTGATGGCCGGAACCTCGAAGATGCATTACCGGACCTTCGTCACCTACAACGTGATCGGCGGCATCCTCTGGGGTGCCGGAGTCACGCTGCTCGGCTACTTCCTCGGTCAGATCGAGTTCGTGAAGAACAACATCGAACCGATTCTGCTGATCATCGTCGGTGTCTCGGTGATCCCGGTCCTGATCGAGCTCCGGAAGGCCACCCGGCCCAGCAAGCCGGAGCCCTTCGAGAACCCGGTGGACGAAGAGGGAGAGCCGGTTCACGCCGAAAACGAGGCGTAAGTCTGGCCGGTTGCGTCCCGCACCGTCGTGGCCTACTCTTTGACTGAAGGCAAGGGGTTCGATGAGGGAGATCAAACGTTGTCTGGCAGCGGCTGCGGCGCTCATTCTGGTGCTGGCCCTGGTCCCTGCCGCAGAATCCCATCAGAGTCCCGCGACCTGCGTCAAGTCGAACCCGGTCGTCCGGTTTGCGAGCGAGACGATCAACCAGGCCGGCACCGTCCGGCAGGGAGATTCGATCGATCTCGGAGCCAGGGTCTCGAACCTGGGCCCGGGAGCCTGCGACCTGAGCGGAATCACGATCAAGGTCCGCCTCCCGAACCCTGACGGATCTCCGGGCGAAATCCGCACCCTGGCCAGCAACGTCTCGGTCGATGCCGGCGGCGTGGTCGAGGGATTCACCGGAACGCCGCCGTATGTAGTGAATCTCGACGAAGGGGTGTTTGGCGCGTCGATGTCAATCTCATGGGAAACCACCGTCCACGACGGCGACCCCGAATCGGTCATCAGCGGTGAAGGCAATCCGCTCCGGTTCGAGCTGACCCGCCCCAGGACCAGCCTCCAGATCGAGGCGGACAAGCCCTCCGGCGCTCCTCCCCTGAAGGTCGGGTTCACCTACTCGCTGACCAACCTGAGTCCGCTGCCGACCTCCGGCACGAGTGCGCCGGCCCTCGTTCCGGACGGGCCAGACGGTCCATACGACCTGCTGTCGGATGCCGCTTGCGCGCCGCTGGTCTACCTCTCTGGTGACCAGACCCCGTCCGGCGACCCGAACGCCACCGTTGGTCCCGTTCTCGACCCGGGGGAAACCTGGAAGTTCACTTGCTCGCGCACCTACCTGCTGCCCGGAACCTATGAGAACCAGCCGCTGATAACCGGTTCAAGCAGCGTCGACCTGCGCCCGTGGCCACAGCCCGCCTCGGGCTTCTCACCGGTCACCGTGCTCGGTTCCGACCTGACCGTCAGCAAGAGCCATCAGGGTGACCTGCTGGCCGGTGGAAAGGGCACTTTCTCGATCGGCGTAACCAACACCGGCAACCTCGCCTCGAGCGGCGCAGTCACGGTCGCCGACCAGATCCCGGCCGGACTGGTCGCCACCTCGGTGTCCGGCGAAGGCTGGACATGTGACCTCACCACTGTTTCGTGCTCCCGCAGCGACTCTCTCGCGATTGGTGCTTCGTACCCGCCGGTGACCGTAAAGGTGAGGGTCGCCACCGATCCCCCCTCGACGGTGGTCAACACGGCGACCGTCACCGGCGGTGCCGAACCGCAGGCGGCCACGACCAACAACTCGGCATCCGATCCGGTAACCATCCGCAAGCCCACCCAGCCGGAGCCCCCGAAGGGGAAGGTATTCAGTCTCGGCAAGGCGACTCCGCTTGGCAACGGACTCGTGAGCCTCAGGGTGCGCGTCCCCTCGGCCGGGCTCCTGGTCGCCGATGACGCGAAGAAGCCGGACCTGGTCAGGACTACCCGGGCAAGAACCAGGAAGGCCGGTAACGTCAAGCTCGTCCTGAAGGCAAATCGCAAGCTCCGCCGGGCCCTCACCCGCTCAGGCGGTTCGCGCAGGGTCAGGATCCGTGTCTCTTTCGCCGCCGCGGGCAATCCGCCGAGCGTCTCCCCTGTCTCTGCATTCCGTCTGGTCAGCTTCGACCTTCGCCCGCCCGCCTGATGCGGGCCTGCCTCGACAGCGACTAGCCGCCGAACATCGCATCGAGCGCGGCCATCGTGCCGCTGAGCAATTCCAGGTCGCCCTCACCTTCCAGCCTGCGGGCTTCACTGCCTCCGCTCAAGGTCATCAGGAACGGCTTGCCGGTTACCGGCACCATGTTCACCCAGCTACCCCACCTGCCGGGTCGCGACGGGTCGATCCACCCGAAACCCTCGGCTGCCTCACCCCAGAACGGCTCCTCAAATGCGAGCCACACCTTGTCCAGCAGTCCGGCACCAAGACCGGCGATGGCCTGCCTGGTCCGGATCGGCAACTCCGGCTGGAAGTCAATGGTTCCTGCCTTCAGCACCCCGATCGGGACGGTCACCACAACCGCGTCGGCCCGTAACTCACCGTCCGGCCAGCCCACCGTCACTCCGCCGGAATCGCGGCTGATCCGGTTCACGGCGCTGTCGAGCCGGATCTCCGCCTTACCGGCGAGTTTTGCCAGCAGTTCCGGGTAGTTGCCGTTCAGCAGTGCGTCACCCCCGCCCAACCACGAACCCTCCCAGGTGGCAAGAGCGGCGAGTTCGGTCGGGTCGGCCCCGTACTCCTGCTGGACTTCCATCTGGACGGCCCACTCGAGGCCCGGTCCCCGACGCCAGGGCAGCAGCGAATCCACCCTGAGCATTCTCGCTCCCGGCAGGTAGGGCGAGAACGAGTCGATCGCCCGATTGAACCGCCGCTCCCCACCTGCCGCCAGCTGACCCTGGCCCGGCACTGGAAACTCCGGTTGATAACGAAACGGCTTGAGTTCCACCCCGGCCTCTGCCGCCAAATCCACCAGGGGGTTTCCGTTCACGCCGTGGATCCAGGAGGCACCCAGTTCGACCGGGGTTCCGTCCAGTTCTCCCTGGCGGACCCTCCCCCCGATCCGGTCGGAGGCTTCGATAACGACCGGGTCGAGGCCGGCATCGGCCAATGCACCGGCGCATGAGAGTCCGGCGGCGCCCGCCCCGACCACGATCACGGTCCCGCCATCCGGCAACTCCCTGGCTGCCAGCCCGGCGGCACTCTCACCCGCCTGAATCGCACCGTGGACGGTGGCCGGGATGTCAGCCGTGGCCTCACCGGCGAACGCCATCCGGCCGACCGGCTCAGCCAGCATCCGGCGGATTCCCGACCCGTAGGGCGTGGGAGCCAGGTACGAGTAGGAGCAGAGCGCGAGCGGATCCTCGGCCCATCTGGTCCGAAGGTAGTCGACGGGTTTCGGGATCCCCAGGTCTGGCAACCGGTCGATCACCTCCTGCTCCGACTGACCGGCCTCATCGGCTGCGGAGCCACAGCCGGCAAGGCCACCGAGTCCGGCCAGCCCGGCGATTGCCACGCCGCCGAGCGCAACCTTGCCGAAGTCCCTTCGATTCATCCCCCGGGTCACGACCCCATTCTCCCCGGAAAGAAGAAAACCCGCCAAGGGCGGGCTTCTGGAGTACCGCTACGGGGATTCGAACCCCGGTTTCCGGACTGAGAATCCGGCGTCCTAGACCCCTGGACGATAGCGGCGCGTGGCGCTCATTCTAACAATTTGCCGCCTTCCTTGAAGGTGAGCCGGATCACGCAATTCCGATAGAGTCCCGCCTCCGCGCGGCTGTGGCGGAACTGGTAGACGCGCAGGCTTCAGGTGCCTGTGTTCGCAAGAACGTGGAGGTTCGACTCCTCTCAGCCGCACTCGTTTTGGCGCTCTGCGCGCCATTCCGGCAGGGCCGGTTCAACCGGCCAGGGGCCGGGTGCCACACCTGGTGAACCAGGGAAGCTCGTCGATCGGCGCCGGGACGGTCAGCTCCCGGCCGCCCCGCATCTCCGGGCCGGATCCTTCGCGCTTCCAGCATCCGGACGGCAGCCTCACCCGCCGGCTCGTCGCACCTTCGACCACGACCGGGGCGACCAGCAGGTTCTCACCGACCATCCACTGGTCGTCGTTCCCCGGATCCTTCGGCCCGACTCCTCCCGCCATGTACATCGGACGCACCATCGGGACTCCGGTCTTCACGAATTGGCGCCAGAGCCGCCTCATGAGGGGGCGGGAGCGATTGTGAAGGGCGACCGTCTCTCTCCAGGCTGCCTGGGTCTCTTCCGGGTAGTCCCAGGGCATCATCGCGCCGCTGAGCCCTGAATTGTGCACCCGGAAGAACGGCATGAAGGCAGCCGCCTGCGCCCAGCGGGTGAACAGCTCGTCGTCCGCGACCGGCATGAAAGGCTGTCCCTTCCGGAACTGCGAGTACCCGCCGATGTCGGTCGAGAAGCCGGGGGCGCCCATCACCGCCCGGTTCAGCATGTCCGGAATGATCGAAGGCAGGCAGGCATCCGGCAGCCAGTCCACGGGCTCGTCACCTGGGAACTGGGCGTTCTCCCATCTGAGCGAGGAGATGCTCCCGGCAAATCCCGCCCGCTGGAAGAAGAAGGCCTTCCTGCCCTGATTCCGCTTCTCCCAGGCATCGATCGCCTGCCTCGTCACCCTTGCCTGAAGAGCCGGGTACCGGTTATGCATGAGTCCGGCTGGCGTGCCGTCGTGGAACTTCATTCCGCCTTCGACCTGTTCACCGAAGTCGTTCATGAAGCCGTCGGCACCGGTGTCGAGCAGCGCCCAAACCCGTTCGCGCCACCACTTGACGGCTTTCGGATTGGTGAAGTCGATCACTGCTGCCTGTGCCCCAGGGAACGGCGATGGCAGCAGAAAGGGGTCACCGGAAGCATCGGTGGCCACCAGGCCCCGGTTGATCGCCTGGTCGAATGTATCCGGCCCCTCTGTTCCAGCGACGTCGTTGGAAACGAATGACCGGAGATAGAGGATTGACCTGATCCCGCTTGCTCGCAGATCGGTGACGGTCTGCCGGACGAAATCCATCGGCAGCGCCTGCCACCCTTCGAAGGCGTAAGCGGAGATCGGGAAGTCGGCCTCGGCGATCTTCTCCAGATCCCTTTCGACCCGTGCCCTGTACTTGCCACCCGCGTCACCGAGGATGCCGATCGTTCTCGAGAGGGTCACCCCCGTAGACCAGGCCGGGGGCACCCTGTGACGGCCGGTGCGGCTCGTGATGTCACGGAGGACTCTCTGCTTCGTTCCCGACGCCAGGCTGATCGCCATCCCGGCGCCCGGAGTGCTGAGCCGCCACGCGTTTGCCACGTCGCTGGCCATCCTCCAGCGACTGATTCGGTCACCCTTCAGCAACAGTCCGTAACCGCGGGAGGAGATGAAGCCCGGGACCGGCGCGTAGTAGGCCGTGGTCGGGTCGGGGTAGCGGTAGTCGAGGACCCAGCTGCGGATGTCGGACCCCCGAAGGTCGGTCCCTTCGCGCCTTCCCCCGAAGCCGTGGAATGCCTCGTCACGCGCGGTGCGGAATCCCATGTAAATCGAGCCGGCGCCGCCCTTCATCATGCCCGCCCGGATCGAAAGGCTCCCGTCAGGCAGGAGCTCGAAGCGGAGCCGCATCCTCCTCCTGGACGGCGAGTCGGTGAACGGCCTCGCCTCGAAAACGTTCGGACCGAACCAGATGCCCGGCGACCTCGTGGCCCGGTAACTCGGACCAGGGTCCGGATCATCCTCGGTGCCGTCGAGAACCGGTGCTTCCAGCTCTGCGGAGTGACCCGGCGTGAAGCCCAGGGTCGCATACTGGACACCGTTTTTCCTGAAAGCCTTGCCCAGACCACCAAGGATGGTCCGCTCACCCTTGCGGATGCTGAATCCGAAGGGTGATTCCGAAATGATGATCCTGTAATCACCCATCCGGGTCGTCGACCACGAGCTTCCGCCCGCCATGGAGACCGAGGGCGAAAGCGCCAGCAAGAAGGCGGCAACAAGCACGGGCACCATCACGCGCAACGCTGGCCTGACCGCTCCCCCGATCATCTCCCCGCCTCCATGCCGGCATTCTACCCGGCTGGGTAGGCTCCCCTTCCGATGAAGATCTTCTCCTGGAACGTGAACGGCATCCGTGCGGTCATCCGCAAAGGCGACTTTGGATCCTTCATCGAGAAGCACGACCCGGACATCCTCTGCATGCAGGAGACGAAGGCGGAGCAGGGCCAGGCCGAGGTTGATCTCCCCCACTACGAGGAGTACTGGAATTCGGCCGAGAAGAAGGGTTACTCGGGCACTTCGATCTTCACCAAGCCGAAGCCGATCGCGGTCCTGAACGACTTTGCGGCGGAGATCTCCGACGAGTACAACCTCCACAACGACTCCTACGGCGACCCTCGGGCCGAGGGCCGCGTGATCACGGCCGAGTACGACAACTTCTTCCTGGTCACTACCTATGTTCCGAACGCGAAGAGGGATCTCTCCCGCCTCTCGCTGCGGGAGAAGCAGTGGGACCCGGCCCTGCTGCACCACATGAAGATGCTTGATGCGAAGAAGCCGGTTCTGGTCTGCGGGGACATGAACGTCGCCCACACCGAGGAAGACCTCGCGAACCCGAAGGCCAACAGGGGCGAACACGGGTTCACCGACGAAGAGCGCCAGGGTTTCCAGAACTTCCTCGATGCCGGCTTCGTCGACACCTTCCGCCTGTTCACCGAGGGCAACGGCCACTACTCGTGGTGGTCCTACATGTCGAAGGCCAGGGAGCGGAACGCAGGCTGGAGGATTGACTACTTTCTCGCCTCAGAGCGCCTCCGGGAGGCGATCACAGGGGCCGGAATCCACAACGACGTGATGGGCTCCGACCACTGCCCGGTCAGCGTCGAGCTCGACGAGAAGAAACTGGCCTCGATCTGAATCCGGGCCCGGGCGATCGGTCCGGAGTCTGCAGTTACACGAAAAAGGGCGGCCCGGAGGCCGCCCTTCTTCGCTGTTGATTGAGGCAGTTCTACTTGACGCGCACCATCTTGCTCACGGACGCCTTGACGTTGCCCGCCTTGGCGGTGAACTTCACGGCGACCTTCTTGCCCTTCTTGCCGCGAATCGTGCTCTTGACGGTCACGGTCCTGGACTTGCCGGGGGCAATCTTGCCCGCCTTGGCCTTGCCGCCGCGCGACGAGGTCACGACCACGTTCTTGGCGGTTGCGGTGCCGTTGTTCTTGACGGTGATCTTGAAAGCACCCTTGCGACCGTTCTTGACCGCGTTCGGGCCCTTGACCTTCGCACCCAGCTTGGCCTTGCCGGCGTTACCGGTGCATGCCTGGGTGGTCTCGGGGGAGTTGACCGTCACGGTCGGGGTGGTCGGCTGACCGCCCGGGTAGGTGCGCTCACCCAGCTCGAAGACGGCGTTGGTCTTCAGCGGGCTGCTGGCGCACTTCGCCTGAACGTAGTTCGGGTCGAGTCCACGCACGTTGACGTTGATGTCGGGACGGTTGAGGGTGCCGCCCGGCAGGTTCAGCTCGAAGTACTTCACGGCCGAGTCGTTGCTCAGAACCGGGACCGCGATGTCGAGGACCTGGCCCTTGAGGGTACCTGTCATCAGGATGCCGACCTGCGTGATCTTCGAGTAACCGTAGATCTTCAGCTTGGGCTGACCGCTGTTGGTCGTGCCGGCGTTGAACACGATCAGGATCGGGTCCGTAACGAGGGCGCCCGGCCGGTTGATCTTGGCGATGTAGATCGCCGCGGTGCCGGTACCGACCACCGAGGACTTGCAGGAGTTGGCGACGCCCGCGGGGTCCGCGAGGTTCGAGGTCGGACTGAGCTTGGCGTCAGTGCAGACCGGGGTCTTCGAGTTGTTCGGCTTGAAGGTCATTCCGTTCGGGAACGTGATCTTCACGTTCTTCATCGGGTTGACCTTCGGGGACGCGGGCGGAGTTTCGACTTCCGCGCGAACCGTAAGTTCCGAGGAAACAGCCTTCTCCTTGTAGAAGGGGCCGCTCTTCGGAGCGAGGTTGGTGGTGGCAGTCACGGTTTCGTTCGCGGCGTTCGCACTGGAGACCAGGGCGAAGGGAACGACCATCGCGATTGCGAGGGCTATGTATTTCTTCAGGGAATTCATTACTTGACCTCAATCATGTGGGCTTTGGAGAGAACAGACGCGCCGCCTCTCTGTGCGGCCCGTCACTGTTAGATACCCCCTCGGTACGGCTTTGTTTCGCTGTTTACAAAACCTTAAGGGCACCCGAACGAGAAACGGCCGGAAGGCTCCAAAGCCCTCCGGCCGCTCGATCTCAGAGAGCCTACCCGGTCATCTGCGGGCGATGCGCACGCGCGTCGCGGTCCGGGTGGAAGTTCCCTTGCCGTTCACCCGGAAAACGATCCTGCCGGGTCGTCCCTTCCGGCCGGTGACCCTGACCCTTACCTTCATCGTCCGCCACTTGCCGGGCGCGATTTTCGCCGTGCGGGCCTGGCCCCGGGCGGCGCCGAAGACCCGTACCCGGACGCCACGTGCGGTAGCCGTGCCACGGTTACGGACGGTCACCCGGAAGACCCGGCGGGTCCCACGCCTGAGGAACCTGGGACCCTTGGCCTTCGCATTCGACAGCCTGGCTCGTCCGGGGAGGCCCTTGCAGGCATCGCGGTACGGAGTGGCCTCAACGATCGTTTCCGGGCCGGAATCCGTACCGGCCGGGTAGTTGCGCTCGCCGAGGGTGAAGGTGCCGCGGTTAAGCCAGCTACCGGTAGAGCATCTGGTCCGCGCATAGGCCGGATCAAGACCCTTGACGACTCTCGTTCCCCCGGGGGCTCCGGGATCCTCGACGGTCATCGGCGGTCCAGGGATGCGGAGTACGAAGTTGGCGGTCGCCGAGTCGTTGCTCAGGACGGGGATCGCCACGTTCTGGATGCCCTTCCGGGTGAGCGAACCGGCCATCAGGATTCCCGAATTCGTTGCCTTCGAGTACGCGTAGATCTTCATTCGCGCGTTTCCCCTGGCGTCACGGCCCCCGTTGAAGATGACCATCTGGGGGTCGGAGATCAGGGCGCCGGGCGTGTGGATCTTCGCCAAGTAGATCTGGGCGCTGCCGGTTCCTACGACAGACCTGGGGCAAAGGTCGACGATTGCGGCGATGCCGGCAGCCAGGTTCGACTGTTCGTTCAGCGCCCTGTCGGAGCAGACCGGCGTCTTCCTGTTGTTCGGGTTGTAGGTGAGATCGGTCGGGAACCGCATCACCGCCCGCTTGAGCGGGCTCACGGTCGGAGAGGAAGGCGGCGTGTGAACCTGGACCGAGACCGAGGTGCTGGCCGGAACCCTCACCTCCTTGTAGAGCTTCCCGCCGAGGGGCTTCACCACGGTCTGGAGGGTGATCGTCTCCCCTGCCGCCGAGGCAGTGGACGAAACGATCATCAAGCCAAGGAGGGCTATCCCGACTGCCGATGCGTACTGCTTCAGGTTTGCCATTGGTAGCTCCTCTCTGTACGGCCGCCATCATTGACGGCGTACCATTTCGGTTACCCGACCGTCAGCTTCCTAACGGCTTCTTTACGAACTGTTTCGTTTGCGGTGACGCGGAAGCGCAGAATCCCCGGAGCCGCTGGCTTTCCTGTCTTGACTGTCACCTTGATCCGGCCTGATCCACCGGGGCGAAGGTCTCCAACACGCTTCCTACCCTTTGCGGCGCCGCTCACGGAAACGCTCACGCGCCTTGCCGTCGCTGTGCCCTGGTTGGAGACGCGGAGGTTGAAGGTCGCATCCCGGTTCGGCTTTGTTGTCGCCGGTCCCGTTATCCGGCCGATCTTGAGCTTTGCCTTGCCCTTCCTCCCCTGGCAGGGAAGGTCGAACGCGTTTGACCTGAGGAAAGTGCTCGGTCCGGCCGGCGTGCCACTCGGGTGATCCCTTTCACCGAGCACGAACGCGCCGGTGGCACGCCAGTTGCCGGTCGCGCAGGTTCCCCGGAGGTAGGTCGGATCCAGACCCTTGACCGTAACCGGCTCGGTGTTGCCCTCCCCGGTGATCTCCAGCGGCTCGCCGGGTATTCCCAGAGTGAATCGACTGACCGAAGAGTCGAAGGGCAGGACCCCGATGTTGATTTTCAGGTCACGGTTGGCGGCCAGGGTTCCCCGCATCAGTAGCCCCGAGTTGACCGTCCTCGAGTATCCGTAGATGAGGAGCTTCGGACGGCCCTTTTCGTCCCGTCCGGCGTTGAAGATCACAAACTTCGGGTCGGTTACGGCTGGAAGCTGCCCGGGCTGGCTTTCCTTGGCCTTTGCCAGCTGTACCACCGCCGATCCCGTCCCGATCACTGATCGCGGGCACTGGGCCACAGTCGCGATCACCCCTGCCGAGAGGTTGCTGGTCTCGTTCAGTTTTTCCGGTGGACAGACGGGAGTCCTCGCAGGGTTGGGGAAAAACTCCATTTCCCGCGGGAACCTGACGTTCGCCACCTTGAGTGGCGTGATCAGCGTCTCCGAAGGCGGGTTCGAGACGGTCACCGTGAGGCTGGCATCCAGGGGTCGATAGACCTCCTTGAAGAGGGGGCCGGCGTTCGGCTCTGCCTGCAGTTCGAGATTGATCGACTCGTTGGCCGCCCTGGCCACGGATGCACTCGCGGCCAGGGTGACGAACATCGCGAGCAGGAGCATTGCTTTCTTCATCGGGTTCATGTCAAGTCAGTCGAACGCAAAAGGGCGGCCCCGATCGGGGCCGCCCTTTCTTGCGAACTTCTGCCAGCAGGAGAGTCCTACCTGACGGTTACCTTGATCTTGGCCTTGGCAGTCGCGCCACCCTTGGCCGTGAAGGTCAGCGTCTTCTTGCTGCCCTTGCGTCCGGTTACCTTGGTCCTGACCGTGACGGTCTTGGAGGCACCGGGCTTGATGTTGCCCGCGTTGGCCTTGCCACCGCCGGTCGCGGTGACCTTGACGGCCTTGGCGATGCCCGTGCCGTTGTTCTTCACGGTGACCTTGAAGGCACCCTTGGCACCGGCCTTGACAGCCTTCGGTCCCTTGACCGAGGCGGCCAGCTTGGCCTTGCCGGGGTTGCCGACGCAGTCCTGCGTGGTGTCAGGCGACTGGACGGTCACCGACGGAGTGGTGTCCACGCCGCCCGGGTAGGTCCGCTCGCCGAGCACGAACTCGGACTTCGTGACCAGCTTGCCACTTGCCGGGCAGATGCCCCGCACGTAGTTCGGGTCGAGGCCACGGGTGCTGACGTTGATGTCAGGACGGTCGAGCAGCGGACCCGGCATGTCGAACTGGTAGTACTTGACGGCCGAGTCGTTCGAGAGAACCGGAACGGCAACGTCAAGCACACCATTGATCAGAGTGCCGTTCATCAGGATGCCGACGTTGGTGGTCTTCGAGTAACCGTAGATCTTGATCTTCGCGCGGCCCTTGTTGTCAGTGCCGGCGTTGAAGATGACCAGGATCGGGTCGCCAACGAGGGCGCCCGGCTGGTTGATCTTCGCGATGATGATTGCCGAGGTACCGGTACCGACAACGGAGTCCTTGCAGCCCTGGACGACGCCAGCCGGATCAGCGAGGTTCGAGGTCTCGCTCAGCATTGCGTCGGTGCAGACCGGGGTCACCTTGTTGTTCGGGTTGAAGGTGACACCAGCCGGGAACGTGGTCTTGGTGTTCTTCAGCGGATTCACCTTCGGCGAAAGAGCCGGGGTGGTGACTTCGGCGCGAATCGTGAGGTTCACCGGCACGGGCTTGGCCTGATACAGGGGTCCGTTGCGCGGTTCGACGTTGGTTGTTCCTAGAACGGTCTCGTCCGCCGCCTGGGCCGAGGCCGCCAATGCGAACGACGCTACAAGCGCCATTACGATGGCTACAAGCTTCTTCATCTTCTCTCTTCTCTCCTGTGGATTACACGTGGTTGCGACATGTGAGCCGCTCCCACTCCCTAACCGGTCGCAGCTTACATGATGATGAACCCGCATATGGGGCTTTAGTTGCGCTCCCTGAATGAGAATCTGCGGCGGCCTAAGGCTCGCGGAAAACGTGGAGGTACTGAGTCGGGGGCTGTGACTCGTCACCAATCGGATCGAACGGTGCCTGCTGGGTACAGGGCGGGGCCGGGACGTTGTTGGTCTGGTTGGCGTTCCACATGAGGAACGTGATCGCCTTGTTGTACCAATCCTCCTGCTGTGCCGGGCTGTATCCGTACCGGAGGTTCGCCCCGAACTGCGCCTGCTGGACCGGTGTCAGGGCAGCCCACGGTGCGATCGTCGCATTGACGGAGCCGGCGCAATTGGCCGAGGAGAACACCTTCATGCCGCCGCTGGCGAAGTCGTCGTTGCCTCCGGGTGCGGTGTACGGATTGACCCGCCCGGAGGATGCGCCAGTGCCCGGGAACGCTGTGTAGGTCTCCGGACCGAGCCTCACGCCGCCGCGGATGAAGTTTCTGCCCGCGCGGACGTTGGTCGAGGTGGCCGCTGCGGCGTTGGCGATGAAGGAGGGGATCTCCTTCCGGTAGAGGCTGGCGGTCTCGAGCACCGGATCGAGCTCGGCCAGGTAGTCGGGCAGCCGGGCCAGAAGGGTCGGCGCGTCGTCGTCGAGGAAGGCTCGCAGCGAGGGGAACGCCCTCGGCGCCTTTCGGATCACCGGCTTCAGGTTCGTGTAGAGACGAACGCTGACGGGCGCGAGTCGCTGCGAAGCCTTGAAGGTCGGCGATAGCTGCTCGGCGACGGGGATCAGCTTGCGGACCACCGGGGTTGCGAAGTCCGAGAAGTTGCCGAGCCGGTCCTGGGTCAGCCTCGATTCCCGCAGGAAGGTCGGGAACACGCGGAAGAAGTCCTTGAGCTGCTCGTTGCGGTCAGCCAGCGTGGTGAACACGGTGTCGGTGTTGCGGATCATGCCGCTGAGTTCGCCCTGCCGCTTGCTGAGGGCGTCGAACACGACTCCAGTGTTCCGGATCAGCTTCGAGACGTCCTGCTCCTGGTCGTTGACTACCTGGAGAACGTCGGTGAGCGAGGTGATCGTGCCGGGCAGGACACCAAGGGTCTGGTTCAGTGTTGCGCCGCGACCGCTCATCGCGGTGGCGTTGTCGATCGCGCCCTGCATGAATGCCTGACGGGTCTTCTCGTCAAATGTTCGGTAGATCTCGTCGAGCTGGACCGACTTCGCGACCTGGGCCGGCGCCAGCTGGTCGCCGTCCTCGAGCATTCCGGCCCGCTCGTCGCCCGGTGTGAGCTCGATGTATGCCTCTCCGAGGAGGCTCTTGGCCCGGAGGATCGCCCGGGTGTCTGCCGGGATCGGCGCGTACTCGGGTTCGAGGTCGAGGGTGACTATCGCGGTGCCCTCTTCGCTTCCTTCACCGAGATCGATCGACTTGACCCGGCCGACCTCGATACCTGAGATGTCGACCTGGGACTGGTCGGCCAACTGCCCGACCTGGGTGAGAGGCACCTTGACCTCGTATCCGCGGGCGGCCAGCGGGGTCGGGCCACCGAAGGCCACCCAGACGAAGAGCAGCAGGCCAAAGCATGAGAGCGCGAAGCCCGCGATGGCGATGAGCTGTCCTATTGAGGGGGCCTGTTTATTCATCAGCAGACGGCAGCGGCGGGCGGTAGCTGGTTCAGTCGGTAGGCGGTTTCAAGCTGGACGTTTGCCACGATGGCGAGGTTGGCGGCGTTCGCGGTGTCGCAGGTCAACATGTTGACGCTGCGCCGGACCAGGCCGAGACCGTCCTGGAAGGCAACCGACGAGTTGAAGTTGTGGTTCGCCCACGGTGCGTAGAAGAGGAAACCTTCCGAGTCGCCGGGCGGGTTGTAGGCGAGGGTGTTCAGCAAGGTGTTCAGGTGGGTGAACACGCCGCGCAATTCGGGCGTTGACTTTTCACCAGCGCGGCTGGTCCTGCCGAGTTCACGGAAAACGGGCTGGGTTTCCCTCGTGAAGGGCCGGATGTCGTCACGGACCAGCGCGTTGGTGTCCCGGGCCAGGCGCTGGACTGACTGCAGCGAGCTCTTGAGGTTGCGGGCGCCCGGAATCAGGCCGAGCAGGGTCGGCCTGGTCAGCTGGGAAAGCTCGTTCGACTTGGCCAGGTTCACCTTGCCGGCATCGAGCGTTGAGGGGAATTCCCTGAGGGCTTCCCTCAGCGAAGCTTCCTGGGCGGCGTAGTTCTCGAGGTTCTGCCTGGAGCTGGTGATGAAGTCGGCAACTATCTGGTTGTTGTCGCCCAGTTCAGAGGCCACTTCACTGAAGGCGTTGACGCCCCGGGCGATGAACTTGCGCCGCTTCTCGAGCAACCCGTTGAGCCTCGCCGTGTAGGTGGCGAAGGGGCCGAAGCGACGGAGCGCCTGGGAAAGCTGCGGGCCCCTGTTGTTGAGGCCCTCACCGGCACCGTTGAGCAGCAGGACGAGGTAATCCTGAGTGTCCCTGTCCAGCGAGGCGAGGATCTGGTCCATCTGCACGTTCGACATGCTCTGCGCGACCGGGAAGGGCGTGCCCTCGGGCGGGGGCGGCCCCTTCGTCCCGGGGTCGATCTCGACCACCATGTCGCTGAGGCCGGTCTTGGGTCTGAGCAGGAACTGGGCATCTTCGTGGATCAGCTCCTGGTATTCGGGCTCGATGTCGAGCCGGACCCGCGCGATTCCGTCTTCAAGGGTCGAGGCGCCGACCTTGCCGACGTTGATCCCGGCAATGACCGCTGCCTGGCCCTGACCCGGCGTGACCGCCTGGGCGGTTTCCATCTCGACGTTGATCGAGTAGAAGTCCTGGCCCAGCCAGGGGATCCAGGACGGGAGAGCCGCCTTCTGGTTGGACAGGATGAAGAGCAGCACGGCAATGGCGATGACCACCAGTGCGGCAATCGCGAGGAAATCCTTGAAATGTGTCTTTATCGCGCGTTTCACGGGTATGCCGCCGGGCTTGGTGCTCCCGGACC
>DAIQCC010000007.1:0-28730 GCA_036780865.1 Solirubrobacterales bacterium
GCTTTGAGCATCGGCGGGTGCGAGGTGCCTTGAAGGATCGCCTCGTATTCGCGGGCCAGCTCGCGGTCCTCGGCAGCCATGAACCCAGGTCCGGCGACAGATCCCTTCTCCTGCTCCCGGTAGGCATGCTCAACATCGAGGATGCGCTTGCGAACCTGGGCCAGGGCGTCGCGGTTGCCGATCCAGCGGGCGTGGATCACCGCGTCAACCGGGAACCCAACCGCCTCCGCCGGAGCCGACAAGAGCTCGGCCTGCTCACCCGGAAACACGGCCTCCGACGCGAGCGTGCCGAGGCATAGGAACGCCTGGTAGCCGGTTCCGGGCTCAGGTTCGACCATGAGCGAGGCCGGTTCGGCCGGGTCCTCGGTCATCGGCTCGTTCACGCAACGGATCAGGTCGTGCTCAAGCGGCTCATATGTAGTCAAGCCATCCGGCGTCTCGACCACCAGGGCGTCCGGTTGCCAATGCGGGTCCAGCGCCGGTTCGGTGACACCACGGGTGCCGCCTCGTCTGAGGAGCCATTGGATCTCGGAGGTTCTGGCACGCCGGAAATCGAGCACGCCCCCGATCCGGTCGAACGTGCGTCGCTCGGACTCGGCCAGCTTCTTCAGGTCGCCGCCCGAGATCGGCCGGGGTTGGTCAACCCGGAAAAGCTGTTCGAGTCTGCGGCGGGCGCGATCGAACGAAGAGATCACGCCCTGCCCCAACACCGACTTCCCGGTTGCGGTCAAGGTGATGGCTAGATAGACCTCCGGCAGATGCGACGACGATTCAGCAAGGCGCTTCTCGTGGTCCTGGAGAAATTCTCGCCACGAGCCGGGGCCGGCGTGACGCTCATCGACCAGGCCTTCCAGCTCCGCGACGTATTGGCTCGCGGGGTAGGCCCGTTGGACCCGCCAGATCGAGAAGTCCGCGGCGACCACATGCGCGAAACGAACCAGCCGAGCGGCGAGCGCCTGCTTGTCGCCCGCGGTCAGATGCGGGTACGAGGTTGTCTGAACCCGGTAGAGCGCGGCAGCCTCACCGGACGGGCCGATCAGGATGTTGCCGGCCGCGTAGCGGAGCGGGAACCGGATCACGGCCTGACCTCCATCACCTCACCGGCCGCGAGCGTCACCGCTTCGGTGACCGAGCCGCGACGGCGATGCCATCCAAGCTGACGCACGACCCGGCGGCCACGGCGGCGCTTGATCTCCTCGACCGGCCCCCTGAAGGTGATCTCGGCCGGACCCTTGATCAGTCCCCGGCGAAGAACCGGGGAGTGCTCGTCGGGCGCCAACCACACCTCCCCGCGCAACCCGGCTTCACGTCCTGCCGACGGGAGGGCACGACCTAGGGAGCGTCGCCGGGGTGCCAGATGAAGCGCGATCCATGAGGCCGCGAAACGCTCGGCGCTTCGACCGTCCGGGGTCTTCTGCGTCGCCAAAGTCGCGACAGCAGCCGGGAAGACGACCAGCCGAAGCGGCCAGTCCAGCATCCCAACCAGAACGCCAACAATCTCGACACCGACGAAGGCGACCGCGGCGGCAGTGAAAGCGGCCACCCGGCCTCCGAGCGCCAACCCGACCAGCCCCGCCACCATCGCTCCGAGCACAGCGACCGTGACCGAGCCAGTGGTGACGAGAATCGACGCGATGAGCGTTCCGAGCGCGTAGCCGAACCAGCGGAGCGGCACCCCACCGGGAACCGGCAGGGGCCGACCGTCGATCGAGTAGATGCGACGGTCTGGCCTGAAGACGCGCTGGTAGGAGCGCACCGATTCCGGCTCGCCGGTCATGGCAGGATCTGGTCGCCGATACCGCGTGCCGCGTCAGCAACCTGGTCGGGGGAGAACACAAGCCAGGCCACCAGCACCGCGGCCAAAAAGAACATGGCGAGGTCGGTGTAGCGTCGGTTGATGAGGAAGATCAATCCGACGATCGCGATGATGCCGCCATATATCTGTGCGGCATATCGGCGAAGCAAAGACCCGATGTTCTGACCGACATCGTTTCCGCCGGGTGCGGCCGACGCGTCGGGCACGAACCAAAGTACGAGCGCCAGGACAGCGAGGAGCGCGGCTGTTACCGCGATCTGGCGTTTCATCGGTTCGTCCCCTGAACGTCGGCGACAAACCAGCGTTGCCGCTTCACCAGCTCCAGCCGGTACTTGAGCGGGTAGCGAACCCCGCTCGCCCGGTCCCGCAACCTCACCGAGGCGATGACCGTGCGGGTTGTTTCACCCTCGTCGAGCTGAGTGACGCGGGGCTCGCCCGTCATCTCAAAGCCGCCGAGCGGGGTTACCTCCGATCCCGGTGCCACGAAGTAGACGAGATCGGCCGGCCGCGACGCCTGAGCGTAGACGCTGAGGAATCTGCCGACGAGCTTTGTGATCTCGCCGGCGTCCGGACCCGTTGCCGGCGAGCCACGCTCGGGCTCGAAGCCATAGATCGGCGGAGGAATTAAGTAGGGCGCCCCGAGAACCGACGCCGCCCCGTCCGTGTCGCGGATCGGAACCGCGAGACTCAGCACCCGGCCGGAGGCAAGCTCGCACTCGACCGTCACGACAACACGGTCAGCGTCGATCCTTCTGGCGCCGGCGACCTCGGCCTGAGCGACCATTCGCCCCGTCTTGACCGCTCGACTGTCGGAGGTCGGACGGCCGGTGCGGGCGACCGCTTGTGGGTCGGAGAAGTAATCACGCGCGAACCGGACCGCGACCGCGGCAACGCGATCACCGACAACACGCCCCGCTCCGGTCATTTCAGAGGTCGAGTTGATGGTTTCGGGCGGGGAGATAATCGCCCCGAACCCGCGGAACAACAGCACGGCCACGACTGCCCACAAGGCAATCCGGCCGATGACACGAGCCCGTGGGGCGAGGCCCCTGGCGCGGTCAGATACATCTACAGTCACGACGCACCTCCTCCCGGCTCGCCGTCACCACGTCGAATGGACGCCGGCCGCCCCGACCTTGAGGAAAGGCCGGGGTGGCGACCGATCCCGGCGAAGAGAAATCCGGGGTCGGGGGCGAGACGTTCGGTCCCGCGCCGGGCGTCCGTGGTGCGCACGTGCCGAAGTTGTTTCTCGGATGGATTCACGCCCACTTGTCGGAGCGAAATCCGAGTTGCGTCACCTCTTCCGAAAACCTCTAGATCGATGACGCGAACAGGATCGAGCTTCGACAAGGAAGTGACATGATGCGTCTCGGAAAGACCCCTCCCAGCTCCGTTTCCGTTTGCTCGAACGCGTCTCCGGGAACTTCATGCACGTGTCAACTGGGACGGTCCATATGAGATGGGCTCTTGACACCGATCAACTTCGGAGCATCGAGTTCGGGCTCAAGGGGAAGCTCCGAGCCGCCCAAATCTCCCAAGCATTCATCGACCGCCACGCAGAGGACCTCGTGCAGCAGGCCCTGGCTGAATACACCAACGCCCGCGAACGTGGAGACAAGATCGTCAACCCCGGCGGATGGATCGTCCACGCCGCCTACATGCGTGCCATCGACCAACTGCGCCGCGACCAGCACGAGGTCGACGGCCTAGCCGACGATGTTGCGGCTGCCGCCACCGACGAAACCGCACCTCTCCCTGAAGAAGAGGCGCTCGGCCACATCGAAGCCGAGCAACTCCACCGCGCGATCTCCCGCCTCTCCGTCTCGCAACGCCAGGCGCTCAGCCTCTACTACTTTGAAGAGAAATCAACCCGCGACGGCGCCGACGCGCTCGGCTGGAGCGAGCCCACGTTCAGAAGACGACGCGACGCCGCGATCCAAAGCCTCCGAGAACGTCTCGGAGTCTCCGTGCCCGAGTTCGACATCGGCCTCGCCGCCTGGCTCAGCCTCGCCACCACTGAGAATCGCATCGGATGGACCACCAACCTCGCCGCAGCCACCGAAGCTGTCAAGTCGAGCGCGATCAGCGTCGCTGACCGTGGCCGCGAGTTAGCGACCAGGCTCCTCTCTTCCGGCGGCGGAGAAACCGCGATAGGAATCAGCAGCCCCGCCGGTAAAGCAGCCGCCGGAATCTGCGCCACCGCCATCGCCGCCTGCACCGCCACCGGCGTAGTCGGACCCGGAGTCGCCGGACTCGACCTCATCCACCCCAACAACGACTCGAAAACGGCGAAGACAAGACCGTCGAACCCGCCACCTCCCCGAACGGAGGCCCGAGCACATCAAGCTCCTACCGGGTCCACCACCGAGAGCGCGAGCAAGGACACGACACCGGCCGAGCAATCATCCACCGGCAAGAAACGCAAGACGGCGGATAGCGGCCAAGCCGCGAACAGAAAGCGAGCGCGCAGCCAGGCAACATCCCAGTTCGGCGTGGAATCCTCCGCCCCGACAACCACGGATGTCGCTCCACCCGCGTCAACGCCTGCGCCGCAGAGCACTCCCACCCCCTCGTCGACATCCACGCCAGACCAGGCCGCCCAGCAACAGTTCGGGCTGCCGTGAACATCGAAAGGGAGGTCATGCTGCGAGGCGAGCCGGAACGGTGGTGATCTTCTCGTGCCTGGTCCAGCCGTCGGCGGAAGACCATGCAAAGAGATCACCACTTGACCAGGTGCTCATGGCCCAGACATGGGTCAACCCTTCGGGCAGCTGGGGCGATTTGGTAGGCAGAGGTCCGTGATCCCGCATAAGAACGTCGGCGGCTACAAACGGGGCTTGCGAGAACCCCGGCAGGATCACAAATAGGTGCTTTTCGGGCGCTTCCGACTTGAGGAGCTTGGCGATCTTTCGGTCTCTGGCTGGATCTGCGATCCAGCCTTCCAGCCATTCACAAAGCGCGTCGCCCGTCTCGGGCACAGCGCCGCCGTTCATCTCTGGTGGAAGATCGATCGTGAAGTAGACACTGCCCGGAAAGTCGGTACCACCCTGGAAAACGTGGTCGATTCCCAGAGCCTCCATGCGTTCTTCCACATCGGGTGGCGTCCAGTACTGGCCCGCCTTTGAAATCTGCCGGGCTTCAAGTTCCTCAAGGAGCGACCGTAGTCCGAGCATCAACGTGTTCTTGCGACATGTCGGCCTAAGCGAGACGGTCCATCCGCCGCGAAGACTCGGCTCGATGTATCTCTCGTCGCGCCCGTTCACGAGATTCCACAGTTGGATCAACTGGCGATCAGCCGCCGCCGTAACTTCACAGGCCCCGACAGCTTTGCCGTCGCGGACAAGATCGAGGTCGTGCATCGAGTTTCGAGAGTTGTCATCGTGCTGCCGCACTTCGACTCCGGGAAGAGCAGCTTCGACGCAGGCCGCGGCCCAGACCTCTTCCCCTCGGAGCTTGACCATTCGCTGAACCTAGCGAGCCCAGATGATGGCATCGACGAGCTGCCCAACGTGAGGGCGCCGCGCTACTCGTGAGGAACGCTTCGCCGATTCTCGTCCAGTGACGTTGCTTCAATACAGCTGCTGAGGCGATTGTCTAGGGAGCGCTTACCTCTCCAACTCTTTTCGAGAACGGATTCTCAGCCGTGCTAGTGAACGTCTACGACAGATAGGGGTACTTGAACTTGCAGGTCCGCCGTTTGACAATCGAGCGGTTTCGAGGCATACGCCACCTTGAACTCTTTCCTGGCCTACGCACCGTCATCCTCGGTCCCCAGAACGCCGGCAAGAGCAGCGTCCTGGAAGCGCTGGACCTTCTACTGCACCACGGCTATGGAAGACGTAGACCCGATCCGACCGAGATTGACTATTTCGAGCGGAACCCCACAGACGGATTCGAGGTAGAGGCGATCGTTGGAGGCCTGTCTAAGGAGTTCGCCGCCGAAGTCGCCCCCCACCTCGAAGGATGGAGGTCACGAGATAGCGAGCTTGTCGCGGAAACAGATGGAGATGGGATCGAGCCGGTGGTTCGGGTTCGAGCCCGAGGAAACGCCGAACTCACGGTGGAGCATCAGTTCTCGAAGCCTGAATCCGAAGGGGCAACTTTCAACGCCGCAAAACGTATCCAGCTGGGCTGGGTGTTCGACGGCCGGACTCGAGACCCGCTTCGGCAACTCGCCTTCTACCAAGGAGGCTTGCTGGAACGCCTTTTTACCGCCGCCGATCTAGACCCAGCAGTGTCGGAACTTCGGGAGGCCCTGAAGGCCGGCGCGGGCAGAGTGAACAGTGACGACGATGTTTCAAAGGTTCTCGCTGATCTCGGCGGCGACCTCGAAAAACTCGGGCTAGTAGGAATAAATGAAAGGCCGTCTTTCGAAGCTGGATCGATATCCCAACGCGAGCTTCTGCAGTCGCTCCGTATCGCGCTACCTCACGGAGAGGTCAACATTCCACTCCTTAGGCAGGGACGGGGAGCCCAACGTCTCGTCTTGGTGACGATCCTGCTCAAGATCGCACGCGGCGCGTCAATCGACGGTGTGATCGGTGGATTTGAAGAGCCCGAAGAAGCGCTTGAACCACTCCGGCAGGCGCAGATGGCAGACATGCTCTTCGACCTTGCGGATGACGGAGGCCAAGTTTTCGTCGTAACCCATTCCCCGGAAGTGGCGCGTCGATTCGAAGTCGACGATTTCGTCCTCATGCCGGAACGGCAAAGCACTTCCGGCCCTCGAGTTCTTCGAAAGGAACTCTCTGACCCTGATCGCCACGGCTACGAGCGCTGGCTCGATGGAGCAATGGTGAGAGGCCTCTTCGCTCGTGCACCAGTACTCGTTGAAGGGCCGGGGGATCGCGCCGTACTGGAGTGTTTCTGGCGCCACTCGGTCACCACAAACGTAGTGCGACCCGCCGCTGAGCATGGGATGGACATCATCAACTGCGAAGGCAATGAAAACATGCCAATGCTGGCGTCAGTCCTCTCCCGCGCTGGCAAACAGGTTGTTGCATGGACAGAACGAGACAACGGCCAAGTCAACGCGACCTACGAGAGACTGAAGGCATCTGGCGACTGTAGCCTGGTTGCGTCGCATTGCTCTGCCGACGGGTGCCAGAGCCTCGAGGGCGCACTTGCACATGGCGGCCAGCTGGACGGTTTGGTCGCAGGTCTCTCCGCCATCGCCGTTGACCGCGGGTACGGCTGGGATGCCCAACGTGACGATCTCGTAAGCCGCGCCGACCATCTTCCCCCAGAACAACGTGACGCATGCAAGGCGGCGGCGGACCTAAAGACGCTGCTTGACGCTCTTGATGTCAGAGACGCCCGAACCTTGATTGCTAGAGCTTTGGCAGCCAAGAACGTTGCTCCGTTCACAATCAAGGGCGGCCGTCATGCCCGGATTTTTGCGGAAACCATAGTCAAGGCCGATGGCGTGCCCGCCAACTTTTCGTTCCTTCTAGAGCAAATTCAGAAGTGGATCGACGAAGGGTGTGAAAGCGGCCGTGAGATTGAGATGCCCGGTGGTTAGTCCCAGGCCCGATCCGGACCATGATCGCGTCTGCGCCTGCGCCGAGGACCATCTTCTTGTCACGGCACCTCCAGGGACTGGGAAGACCTTTCTCACAATCCGACTTGCCGGAGCACTTACCTCCGATCTACCCACCGGTGCCCGTGTGCTCGTCCTCACCTTCTCAAATCAAGCTAGGACTCAACTCGAAGAAGAAGCGCGGCGGCAGCTGACTCCCGAACAGCGTCGGCGCACGGAGATCACCAACTATCACCGCTTCTTCTGGAAGAGCGTGCTTGCCTATCGCCGGCTGCTCGGACTGCCCATGGAAATCGACATCGGCAGTAGCAAGCGACGACGGGACGCATTCGCCGCCGAACTTGGTGCCCCGCGAATCAAGGAGATAGGCAAAGCGTCTCCAGGTCTGCTCGATTCCCTGGCTGAACATGCCTTCGCGTGCTTTCGGGACGAACGAACGCCGAGAGCCGACGAACTGAATCGGATGCTCGCCGTCGTTAGAGCCGAGGTAACAGAGGGCCGACTCGTGTTCGATGACCTCGGCGCGCTTTTCTGGAAACTTCTCCGGAACAACCCGGCCGTCGCCGCGGCGTATGGATCCCGCTATCCAATTGTCATCGCAGACGAACACCAAGATGCCTCAGCGCTCCAAGATGCCGTCGCCAGGAAATTCGGAACAAGACGACTGATCGTCATGGCCGATGAGATGCAACTGATCCACGGCTTCCGGGGCGCAAGGCAGGAGCGAATTGAAGCTCACAGATCAGAATGCGGAGCCCAGGAAACACTCAGAACAACTCACCGCTGGCACGGAAGCGCGGAACTCGGAGAATGGCTCTTGGCGGTCAGAGAACGCCTCCAGGGCCAACTAGCCAACGCTCCGCAACCGGAAGCTGTTGCGATTCGCAAGACAGATGGTGCCCGGGGATTCAACGGAGTAAAGACCGCGGTCAAGTTCGCCGTTGCCTCGGCCTTCAAACACGGCCACAAGAGTATTGCGGTCCTTGCCAGAACCAACCAGGACGTGGCACAGCTAAGAAGCTACCTAACAAAACATGGATTCTTCCCAAGGGAGGCTGGTACTGCGGACTTTGAGGATGCGCGCAACGACATCGAACAGCTTCCGCTGGCCATCGACTCGGAAGCAATCGCACGACACGCGTTGGGCCGGCTCGAGACCTTGTTGCCGACGGTCCCTCCTTCCGCATTCACACAAGCCTCAAGACGGATTGGTCGAGACGGTATCGACCTCCACAGAGCTGGCAATGACGCCCGCATGATTCTGGCTCCGCTTCAGCGGATATACGACAATGGCACCGGCCAGTACTTTGGGGCAGTGATGGAGGTGATCACCTCAGCAGCTAGCGGGAAGCATCATCTCCCGAGAGCTGAGGCTGTACACGCGCTTCGTCAGACAGCGCTTGCAATGGAAGGCACGGAGCCAGAACTCGACCAGGCGCTGGCCCAATATGCCAAGGACGTGATGGCCGCGAGGCAGGTGGCACCGCGAGCAAGCAGTGGCCTGTCCGTTATGACAGCACACCAATCGAAAGGCAAAGAGTTCGACCTTGTTGTCCTGGCCGGCGCTACCGACAGGCACTTTCCCGCAGATGACCCCGAAGCAGTTCGTCTGTTCTATGTCGCAATGACCCGGGCATCGAAGAGCTGGGTAGTAATTGCTCCCGAGGGCTCCGAGACTCCACTGCTCGCGACCTTGTGAAGGCAAACCCACGCTGGCGAAGTTCACTCCGTAATCCGTGACGCGTAGAACGTCCCCGCCCGACAAGGAGGTAGGGCGCTCCCGAACGCGCCGGGGCGCCTGGGTCATTTCAGCGCGGATCGGGTAGGTGATCTACAAATGGAGATGGGTCTTGGAGGCAAACTCGCCAGGATGGCGGGCGCTGGGGCCGTGGTTCTGGCGGCGTTGATCCTGTTTGGGACACCGGCTCAAGCCGGGGACTATGTGGTAGTTCAGTGCGCACCGGGGTTGAACGCGAGTACCGAAGCCAAGTTTTCCTCTACCAGCAAGCATTTCAGGGGAAAGCAGGATTGCGGACGCAAGTCTCCCGGCGTTCAACTTCGCCACTACCTTGACCCTGGCCAGACCGGGACCGTCGCCAGGCGATATGGCACCTGGGTGTGGACGGCTCCGCTCGGCACGGTAATCAGCGGCGGATCGGCTCGCAGCAAGTTGGAGAACGCCGACGGTGTCTCTGGCTACCTTGTGGTTTCCCCGGCCGTCGGTGACGGCGTGGTCACAGAGAACCAGAACGACGGCAAGCAGCACCTATCAGCGATTCCAGCGGGGACATGGCGCTACTTCTCGGCGCGCCTTCAGTGCACGGCGCCCAACCAAGGAAATCGTTGCGTCGGTAGGGCCGGCGCTGCCCATACCTTCGTGAAACAGGTCCGACTGCGCTTGAGCGACCTTGCCACGCCGAAGCTCGCGGTCGGTGGCTCCATTCTTGATGGCAAGATCCAGCGCGGTCAACAAAGCCTCGGCGTCATCGCGGTCGACGAGGGCTCCGGCATCAGATCGACATCCGTCACCGTAAACGGGATTCGCATCGCCGGGGACGACTTCGTCGCGTCGTGCCATCTCCTTCCGACGGGCCAGGCAACCCGTATGGCTCCCTGCCCTAAGACCCTTAGCAGGAGCTACTCGATCAACACCGCTACGCCGCCGTTCAAGAACGGCCCGAACAAGATCGTCGTCTGCGTGTTAGATCATGCTCAAACCGGCGTTGCCAACACCGCCTGCCAATCCGAAGATGTGGTGGTCGACAGTCTCTGCCCAGCCTCCGTCGTAGGCGGCGGAACGAAGCTGCACGCACGATTCGCACGATCCGGAAAGCGGATCGCCCGACTGAAGTCTGGGGGCCGGACCGTTATCCGCGGTTGGCTTGGCGATGCCCACGGCAACGCGGTTCCCGGCGCGACTGTTTGCGTTCAGTCTCACTCGGACCTGTCCCACAAAAAGTTCCGCCTGCTCAGAACGATCACGACTAACGCGAGCGGAGGGTTCTCCTACAAGATCCGCCGCGGCGCATCTCGTCGTCTCAGGGTCGTCTACCGCGATGGTGCCACCCAGATCTCGAAGGGGCTTCGGGTGAAAGTCAGAGCTAAATCCACGCTCCACATAAGCCGCCATCGAACTCGCCCCTTCAAACCCGTCAAGTTCTCCGGTCGTATTCCAGATCCGCACTCGGGTGGACGAGTCGTCGTGATCTACGGAACAGTGCCCGGGGCCAAGAAGCGCTTCCTTGTTCGCAAGGCCAGAACAAACGCCGTAGGCAAGTGGCGAGCGACCTACACGTTCACCCCCGTACCAGCCACCACCCGGTTCGTTTTCTGGGCAGTCGTTCCCCACCAGAACGGGTATCCATATACCCAAGGGCACTCAGCCGCCCGTTACATCCGAGTCAGGCCATAGACCGTGCCAGATACTCAACGCCAGGAGGAGAGCATGATCACCCGTCGACGCATCCCGTCCCCAGCAACCATTCTGGCGATCATCGCCCTCTTTGTCGCACTCGGTGGGACCGCGTTCGCCATCTCAAGAAACAGCATCGGGACACGAGAGATAAAGCCGCACGCGATCCAGGCGAAGAATCTCGGGGCAATGAAAATCAGGTGGGGCAAACTCCGAGACTTCGATACCACGGCCGGCGATGGTCAGTTCGATATCGCGTCTGGCCAAGCACAATGCCGACGTGGAGAGCGACTCATCAGCGGCGGCGTGCGAGCACGACGCAGTCCAAATGCTGGGCCACTAAGAGTCGCACTGGTCGACTCCGGGCCAGTAACCCGTCAGCGTCAGTGGTTCGTGACCATGAACTCGGATCTCGGGGGAGCGGCCCGCAAGCGCTTCGTTGTCTTCGCCTACTGCCTCGCGAAATAACGGCGAGTTGCGCGCCAGCAGGGTGAACCGATACTGATCAGACCGTCCAGACTACCGATCGAATCTAATTGTTCGAATTCGAATCGCCGCTATTGCGCGAATCGTCATTGCCCGAAGCAGGACTCGAGGGCGGGTTGACTTCCAGAGAAATCGGCGGCGGACTAGACGGACTCCCCACGGGACGGATCGCGCCTTCTTTGATCTGGCCTGGTTCGCGGCGACCGTTGTCCCTGTTCGAATCTGTTCGATCTCTTCTCTCGCTCATCTACCTACCTTATCGATCGTCTCTCCGGGTCAAAAATTGATCCTCACAGACTTCACTGAGTTCGCCGGAACGTAGATTCCTCGACTCGGCGAGATCTCTCCGACTAGCACTGGGCCGACACCCGAATCCTCTTTCACCACCCATTCTTTGACGATGAAATAGTCGTGTTCGCCGGGTGCTTGACCCGCTGCGGAGCCTTCTGCGAATTCACCTCCGACAAATGCTCCATCATTGGTCTCGATGATGATCCACGCCGGTTGTCTCAGCCGGGCGGCGAGCACATCCCCGGCTGACTGCGGCTGATGTGCGCCAAGAATCGAATACAGCCGGCTCGGCTCTTTCTTGCCCTGGTCCTGTTCACGGAAGTACCTGTTCAGCGCCAATCCGACGATTAGGGGAACAGCTACCAAGACGGTGGCGACGTAGATCGATACCTCGCCCAGGTGATCGGGAATCGCCGCAATACTTCCTACCTGATCGATGATTTTGACCGTGTAGAAACCAAACACAAGGTGTAGGACTAGGGCGTAAAACAGTGCCCGAAGGACGATCTCAAGGTCCGACCTGCCGCCGCCTGGCCGGTTGACTAAAGAGAGTTCCGTGATCACGAACCCAGGCAACACGGCGGCTATCGCGATGAGAATCCCGATCAAGGAATCTGGCATTCGCCGAGTATCTCACCCCCGCCGGAGATAGCTTCAGGACCGACCGGTGATCTGGACCATGACCAGGCGATACGGTCCGACCATGGAAGCTGGGGATTCTCTATCGGCCGTACCTCCTGAAGAATCGATCAACTGGGTTACGTCCGCCCACAGGGCGAGGGTCGCCCGTTACATGCTGGATGGGCTGCTCGATCCCGAGTCAGATAGCGAATTGGCAGCAGTTGATGCGCAGTATCGCTGGGAGAAGTGCTCCGCATGGATTCGGTCCTACCTGTTAGCCGGCTGCGAGCATCTACTTCTCTGGGCGAACGTCATCTCGCCCCAAGACTTCCCCGAGGGAGCGAAGGTGACCAACTACTCGCGCCCCTATTACGCCCTTGCTCGCTCCGGCCTCGAATCCGCATGCCAAGCCGTTTGGATCCTCACGCCGGATACCTCAATCGAAAGGACAACTAGGCATCTACGACTGGTCTACCACGACCTTCGCCACATGGCACTTAGTTTGGAAGCCGAAGCTGACCCCAGATCCACAATCGCCCGAGAACGAATGAGCTTCCTTCAGCAGCGAATCGACGGAAGTTTTGACTTCGTCGCAATCAAGAATGGCGAACCGAAATTTCTCAACCTAGTACGGGAATGCGCATCCGCAGTGAACCTCCAGCCCGATGAAATTGAGGCGATTTGGAGATTGGCAAGTGGCGCAGCCCACGGGAAGAACTGGTTTCAAGCCCTGTCAGGGCAGTTCTTGGTGGAGGAGGAATATGAGCCTAAGTACTTCCGAGCGACTCACGTCCCCGATCCTGTCGGAATAACCAAAGTCATGAACGCGGCTTCCCGTATGACCGTATTCGGTGTGCTTCGTTTCGCCGAGTGTGCCGGTCTCGACTACAAGTCTGCTTATGACGCTGCATTCTCCAGACTTCTCGCTGAAACGCCAATGAAGGATTCATCAGGGAACTGAGAGCTTCCGCTCCGCGAGCCGCATCTACCGTATTTATCGTCCGAGCCACCCCATGCGGGACGGATCTGACAACGACAGGCGCTACCCATCGGTTTCCTCTTCCTTCGCATCCACAGGTTCCTCAGGTGAGTTTCCTCTGATCATCTGGACAAGTGGGTTCGGCTCTTTAGAGTTGGTCGGATGGATCATCACCGCCTCAGGTGTCTCGCCCACATGTTCTCCAGCAGCGATCCGCTTGTAGAGATCGAGGTTTCCTGGTGCCGGAGCAGATACGAGGTCCCACTCCTCTCCGTTCCAGTACCGCACTCGGTCGCCCCAGTGTGGGTCTAGCTTCCATCCGGGACTCAGCTCCGGCGGCGGTTCGATCCCCGCGACCAACTCTGGATCATCGCTCCACGCCATTCCATACGTCATCTGTTTCGGAAAGAGCGTCGGCCAGAACGCCGTGTGGCGGTCGAACCCGAGTTCTTTCGCCCGGACCGCCACCGCGGCGAACTCAACCCCACTGAAGGCCGACTCCAGAAACGGCAGCATGTTCCTGATCTCGACCACGGCATCCTCAAGGCTCTCCCCCCAACTTCCGATCTCCTTCTCTTCATCGGTCAGCCCGTAGTCCTCGTCACTCGGCATCGATCTCACTTCCTCTTCTTCTCAGCGATCACGAAGGCTCGCGGCGATTTCTTGGCCTGTCGAACTTCGCCCGACTTCTTGAGACGTACGAGACAATTGGCGACCGCCCCGGACGAACGCTCGATCTCCTTCGCGACAGCACCGGCTGTCAAAGGACCATCACCCTTGCTGATTCGAAGGTGCGCGAGAACGAGGCCGTCCAACTCACCCGGGCTCAGCCGGCCCTTGGTCTGAGATTTGTTCCTAATGGAGGTAGACATCGGATGCTCCTTTCGTTGGAGCACCGAAGACGCTGCGATGAGCCCGGAAAGGGCCACGGCAAGTACCGTGCAACTTGCATCGAAGCTTGTTCTTCGGTGCCACGCCCCGGGGTGTTCCACCACCGCCGGGGCACTTACATATCGCGACCGAACCTAGCTCTGACCGCAACCGAAAGCGAGCCAGAATCCAGCCCAATCGGCGGGTATCGGCGCCTATCGCGTCGTTTTCAGGCACTCGTGCCTGAAAAGTGAGCCCGATTCGGGGGCGGTTTGAATTGCCTCTGCAAAGCGAAAACCCCGCAGTTGCGGGGCCTTCTCGGAGGGGTGAGCGACGGGGATCGAACCCGCGACCGCCTGGACCACAACCAGGAGCTCTACCAACTGAGCTACGCCCACCGCGCGACGAGGGAATCTACCGGTCAGGGGTCGGATACGCTGCGCCGGTGCCAGAGCCGAGGGAGAAGCGGAAAACGCCTTGACCGTGCGTCGCGAGATGCGCGGCTTCGCGGTCGGTTCCCTGCTGTTCGCGCTCGGGGCCACCCCGGGCTATCTGGGCCTGGTCGGTACCACGGCCGACAACATGACCTACTTCCTTGGATCGGTGTTCTTCACGATCGCCGCATTCACCCAGCTGCGCCTGACCGGCCGGTGGCAGAAGGGAGGCTGGTCTTCATCTGATGCCTGGGATGACTGGTGGGCTGCCGCGGTTCAGTTCATCGGAACCCTCGCCTTCAACGTTTCCACCTTCTTCGCGATCGCCGGGAACCTCGACCCGAAGCTCTTCGACTACGTGGTCTGGCGGCCCGATTTCGTCGGGTCTATCTGCTTCATGGTGTCCTCGGTCCTGGCGATCAGGGCGACCACCCATCGCGAGTCGCTCTGGGATCCCGAAGCCCGCAACTGGTGGAACACCTGGCTCAACATGGCCGGGTCGATCGCCTTCATGATCTCCGCAATCTCCGCCTGGACCAATCCATCGACTGGCGATGCGATTAACACCGACCTGGTCAACCTCGGGACCTTCGTCGGTGCGATCGGTTTCTTCAGCGCCGCCCTGCTGCTCAGGCCGGAGGCGCAAAAGACACCCGATCCCTCCCTCAACGGGGACGGCCCCCACCCTCCGGACTGAGCGAGGCCCGCCCCGCGGATTCAGGATTCAGCCGGCCGTCACAGCCAGTTCGGAAGGCAGCATGCCCGGAGGGCCAAGCAGCTGGATTCCGTTCTCGGCCGCCAGCGCCCCAAGGCGGTCAAGATCTGGCGGCGAAGGCTCGATCTGCTCGAGGGATACCGCGTCGGTCGGCTCGGCGTAGGCGGCGACCATCCGGCCGAAACGGGCCGGCGTCGAGCTCACGAACCAGCGGGCGGACTGCTCGCCGGTGACCCGGTAAGTGTGCGGTACGCCCTGTGGCGCAACAGCGGACCGGCCCGGGCCGAGAACTAACGGTTCATCCTCACCGATCCAGATCGTGAGTTCACCCGCGACCACATGGAAGCCCTCGTCTTCATCCAGATGGACGTGAAGCGGGGGCTGATCACCAGCGGGAGCCTGCATTTCCAGGAGTGAGAACCATCCCCGGGTGCTTTCGGGGTCTACATGCACGGTGACCAGATTGGCCAGGAACTTCAGGTTTGACACGGTGTGCTCCTTCTTTGGACTAAACTCCATTTCGGAGTTATCGTAACTCCATTTCGGAGTTTTTGTCAAGATGCCTCTGATGACAGCGCTCAAACCGTTCGCCTATGTGGTCATGGTCCTGGTTGGAGAAGAAGGCGCCGGGCCACACGACATCGTCCGCATGATGCGCGAAGGCCGATGGTTCTGGAACGGATCGGACAGCCAGTTCTACGCCGAGCCGAAGAGACTCGAGGAGCTCGGCTATCTCGTTTCACACCGCGAGCCCGGGCAGACCAGGGACCGCACCGTGTACCACCTGACCAGCAAGGGACGCGAAGCGCTCGCCGAGTGGCTGGCCACCCCGAGCAACCTGCCAAAGGTGCAGGAAGAGCAGGTCGTACGACTGCTCGGCTCCGAGTACGTGCCGGACGAGACGGTTCTTGAATCCGTCGGCCCGATGCGCGAGAAACTGCTCGCAGATCTCGAGACGATCGAGCATCTGGATCGTCGGGCACCGAATCTGCCGCGTCGGGCCAGGGCCCTTCATATCAACCACAACCTCGCCCGGCGGATGATCAAAGCCCACCTCGCCTGGCTGGACGAGGTCGAGGCCGAGTACGGCGGAGACCCTTCCTAAGGTTCGATCGGGGCCGGGGCCCGGCTCGACCAGAGGGCGCCGGCGGACGCGGCGACAACGAGTGAGATGGCGAGGAGCTGTGCCGCTGCGAGACCCTGCGAAAGGAGGACGAATCCGACTGCGGCCGCAATCCCCGGCTCGAGGCTCATCATCACGCCGAACACGTTGGACGGCAGTCGGCGCATCGCCTCGATCTCGAGCGACAGCGGGAGGGTCGTGCTGAGCACCGCCACGGCGGCACCGATCAGAAGGACGGTGGGATCCAGCAGCTCCCGGCCACCTGCAGCCACGCCCGGCGGGGTGCAGATCAGGGCGGCGACGACCATCGAGATCGCGAGCCCCTTGCCTCCGGACCACTCCTCACCGACCCGCTTGCCGAGCAGGATGTAAGAACCCCAGAAGAAGCCCGCTGCCAGGGCGAGAAGGATCCCCCAGGGGTCCAGCCCGTCGTGTCCGACCCCGCCGGAAAGCAGAAGGATCCCGATCGCCGCAAGTCCTGCCCAGGCGAAATCCTGGCGCCGTCTGGAAGTCAGCACCGCTACGCCCAGCGGCCCGATGAACTCGAAGGTCACCGCCGTGCCCAGCGGAATCCTGTCGATCGACTCGTAGAAGCAGAGATTCATGCCGGCCAGCGCGATCCCGAACAGCAATGCCAGCTTGAGTTTCGGCCGGTCCATGCGAAAGCTGGGCCGCCAGATCATGACCAGCAGGAATGCCGACACCACGACCCTGAGGAAGACCGCTCCCGAGGCACCGATCTGATCGAAGAGGTCCGTGGCGAGCGCCGCGCCGACCTGGATCGAGAGGATCGCGCCGAGCACCATCCCCACAGCCGGTGAGGCGTGAGAGCCGTGCCGGGGAGGCCCGGGCCGGGCGTGAGGAGCTTCCGGGGACATCCGGGCAGTGAATCACCGCCGGGCCGGGATGCGAAGCGAGCCTCGAAAAGTCAGGGTGCAACCGGTGATAATCAGCGCATGACCGATCAGCCTCCTGCCCGGGACGGGTATCTCCACTTCCTGACGATCCCCACCCGCTGGAAGGACAACGACATCTATGGCCACGTGAACAACGTCGAGTACTACTCCTACTTCGACACGGTCATCAACCACTACCTGATCACTCGGGGCGGGCTGGACATCCACGCGGGCGACACGATCGGAGTCTGTGCCGAGTCGCATTGCCGGTTCCTCGCCGCGGTCGCCTTCCCTGACGCGGTGGAAGCCGGCCTTCGGGTCGGCCACCTGGGGAACTCGTCAGTTCGCTACGAGATCGGACTCTTCGACTCAGCTGGTGAAGCACTGGCCGAGGGCTGGTTCGTTCACGTCTTCGTGGACCGGGATGAACGGCGCCCGACCCTGATTCCGGAGATGCTGAGGAAGGCCCTGTCGGAGCTGGAGGCCGGCCAGTGAATACCACCGCCACGGTGCTGCGCGAGATGGGACTGCCCGGACCGTTCGCCGAAACGGAACCGCTCCAGCAGGTAGAGCTCGAACTCCAGGAACCCGGGGAGAACGAACTTCTCATCCGGATCCGGGCAGCGGGACTCTGCCACTCCGATCTCTCGGTGATCACCGGCCAGCGACCCCGGGTGATGCCCATGGCCCTGGGCCACGAGGCCGCGGGCGAGGTCGTCGAGGCCGGTCCGGGCGACCACGGGTTCGTCGCCGGTGACCATGTCGTTCTGGCTTTCGTGCCGGCCTGCGGCTCCTGTCGCTTCTGCGCTGCCGAGCGACCCGCCCTCTGCGAACCGGGCGGGCAAGCGAACGTTGAGGGCACCCTGCTGGGCGGACACATCCGGCTCTTCGAGCCTGGCGGCACCGAAGTCCATCATCACCTCGGGGTTTCCGCCCTCGCCGATCACGCAGTGGTCTCGGCCTGTTCCGCTGTCAAGGTGCCTGAGGACCTGCCGTTTGACATTGCCGCGCTATTCGGCTGCGCAGTGCTGACCGGCGCCGGGGCTGTACTCAACACCGGCGCCCAGGCCTTGCCGGCCAGATCGATCGCCGTCTTCGGCCTGGGAGGTGTCGGCCTGACCGCGCTGCTGGCCGCCAGGTCCCAGAACCCCGAGACCCTGGTCGCGGTCGACACGGTCGACTCCAAGCTCGAACTCGCGAGGGAGCTGGGCGCGAACGTGGTCATCGAGGCCGGCCCGGACGCGGTCGAGAAAGTCAGGAAAGCGACCGGTGGCGTGGACCTCGCGATCGAGACGGTCGGCAACGAGAACGTCCTGGCCGAGGCCTATGCGGCGACCGGCCGGGGCGGAACCACCGTGACCGCAGGTCTCCCCCATCCGAGCAGAAAACTCGAGATTCCGGCGATCTCCCTGGTCGCCGAGGAAAGGTCGCTCAAGGGGTCCTACCTCGGCTCATGTGTACCGCGACGGGACATTCCCCAGTTCATTCACATGTACAGAAACGGCGAGTTGCCAGTTGAGAAACTCCTCAGCCACCGGCTCAGCCCGTCGGAGATAAACGAGGGATTTGACCGACTCGCGAAAGGCGAGGCAGTGCGTCAGATCGTGATCTTCGACTGATAACAAAAGGGCCCGCCGAAGCGGGCCCTTGAACACTCATTCAGATGCAGTTCAAGCAGCGCTGTACGTCTTGTCTGCGCTCTTCTTCACCTTGCCGGCCGCGACGGCCTTCTTTGCGAGACCGTTTGCCGCGCTGTTCTGAACACCGATGCCGCGCGCGATGTCAGCCAGCCGCGAACCGGGGTTCTCCTTCACATAGGCCACGAACTGGGCTTCCCTCTCGCCCCGCCTGGCGCGCTTGGCTCCGGTTCCTGGCGACTTCTCCGAACCGAGCGCCTTCTGGATCCTGGCCTGCGCATCCTTGATCGACTTCTCGGCTTCCTTCGCTTCCTTGCGGGCCTGAGCCTTCTTTTCCTTGTACTCGGCCTTCACCTTTGCGGTGGCTTCCTTTGTCGCTTCCTTCACCGCGTCGCGGATCGCCCGACTTTCTTCTACTGAAAGCTCACGGAGCTTGGTGGCCGAGGTCTCAAGTTGCTGGATTGCGTCTTCAATGCTTGACATGTCTTCTCCTGAAGGACTGGTTTGTCTTTTTGCCAGACAACTTCATGCCTCCGGCCGTTAACTAAATATATCCGGATCAACTTCCGCGTATGTATGTACTGGAAGAGTTATCGAAACTGGTTCAAGATTCTGAACTTTGTTGCATTCATCTGGCGAGCTGGATGAATTGGCGGAAGAGTTGCGTTGCTACCGTGCCAGATTCGCCTCCCATGAAATCATCCAGACTCCGTCTCTCCTCCCGCCCGACCGAAGCCGGTCGCGCCTTCTGGGCCATGGCCGCGATCGCGGTGACCTTCCCGGCGATCTCCGCCGTGCCTTCGCCCCTCTACTCGCTATACCAGGACATGTGGGGATTCTCCGACGCGGTGCTGACCGAAGTCTTCGCGATCTATGTGGTGGCCCTCCTCTTCTCCCTGCTGGTCTTCGGCGGTCTCTCCGACCATGTCGGCCGCCGACCGGTGCTGCTCGGAGCCATCGCCTTCGAGGCGCTCTCGATGCTGCTCTTCCTGGTTTCCGGAGGCGTCGGAATGCTCGCCTTCGCCCGTGTAGTCCAGGGCCTGGCGACCGGCGCAGCCCTGGCCACCCTGAGTGCAGTGATCGTCGATCTTCAGCCGCTGGACGCCCCGAAGCGGAGCGGTGTGGTCAACGGAGTCGCACCATTGGCCGGGCTGGCGCTTGGCGCGCTCGGCTGCGGGGTCCTTGTCCAGTTCGCCCCCTGGCCCACCTCCCTGATCTTCATCATCCTCCTCGTCGCCCTGGCCTTTTCGGCGGTGGCGGTATGGAAGGCCCCGGAGACCTCGGCGCTCCGGCCCGGGGCGAGAGACTCGCTGAAGCCGAAGGTGGGTCTCCCCGCCCACCTGAGACCGGATTTCATGTCCCTGTTGCCGATCATGGTTGCCGGCTGGGCGCTGGCCGGGCTGTACCTCTCGCTGGGACCGTCGATCGCTGCGAGCTTCATCGATCGAGATCCGTACCTGACCGGGGCGATCGTCGTGACTGCCCTCTGCGGAACCGGCGCGCTGACCGTCTACCTGCTTCGCGAAAGGGAACCGCGCTCGGTGATCCGGCTTGCCACGGCGTGGCTCTCGATCGGAATCGCAATCAACCTTCTCGGCATGCAGCTCGAGGCAGGCCTGCTAGCCCTCGCCGGCACAGTTGTGTCCGGGGTCGGCTTCGGTGCGGCCGCGCTGGGGTCATTCGGGGTCCTCGTCGACCTGCCCCATCCGGATGAACGCGGTGAACTCTTCGCCTTCGCCTACGTCGTGAGTTATATCGCGTTCAGCGTGCCAGCCGTGATCGGAGGGTTCGCCTCGGACAGGTTCGGACTCGATGCAACCGCAATGGTCTACGGGACGGTGATCTTCCTGGTGACCGTCACTGCCTTCTTTGCGGCCGGCAATCAGTCTGCCTCTGAAGAGCGACCCTGATTCCCGGGTCTGCGGTAAATCCGCAGGCCATCCGTGCGATCCTTTTTTCACATGGCGGCGGTTTAGGCGCCAGGCAGGGAGGTAACCCGTAACTGCAAAGACTGCGGATGACGATGGATCTTTCCAGGTACAAACTCAGAAACGACCTCATTGCACTGCTCCTCTTCGGGGTTGTGACCGGGATGCGCTTCCTGACTGATTCGCAGGAGATCCCCTGGTCGATGCTCTACGTCCTGCCGATCGGACTCCTCGCAGTCACGCATGGTCTGGCCGGGGGTATCGCAGGATTCTTCGCCGCCACCGCCCTTTTTGGCCTCTGGTCACATTTCAACTCCCCGGTGCCGTTGGAAGGCTGGATCCTGCGCCTCGTCACCTGGGGGTCCATCGGAATTGGATTCGGCCTGCTGGAACGGGTCCGGTCCAGCGCCTACGCCCGGGCCGAAGGATGGTTCGACCTATCTAACGACCTGCTTGCCGAACTCGACCCCGAAGGACGTTTCGTGCGGGTCAACCGGCAATGGACCGAGTTGCTCGGTCACCCGGCGGGCAATCTCCTTGGCCACCGCTACATCGAGTTCGTCCATCCGGATGACGTCGAAGCGTCGCTTCGAATGGAAGAGAGCCTGGTCGGAAGCGACCTGGAAATGTTCGGTTTCGAGAACCGCTTCATCGCCACCGACGGCAGCTGGCACTGGATGCTCTGGAGCACCCGGGTGCGCGACAACGAGACCTTCGCTTCCGGAAAGGACATAACCGAGCGGAAGCTCTCCGAACAGGACCGGGAGGCCCGACTCAGCGTCGAGCGCAACGCAGCCCGATCCGATGGCCTGACCGGGCTGCCCAACCGGCGGGCGTGGGAGGAAGAGCTCGAGAAGGAGCAGGCCCGATCCCGGGCCGGCCGCAGTGACCTCGGCATCGCGATCCTCGATCTCGATCACTTCAAGGTGCTGAACGACACCAAGGGGCATGCCGCCGGAGACGAGTACCTGCGCCTTTGCGCGAAGAAGTGGTCTGCCGCGCTTCGCTCGACCGACTTCCTGGCCCGGGTCGGAGGCGAAGAGTTCGGCGTGCTGATGCCTCGCTGCTCACAACACGTGGCGATGCGGGTCGTCGAACGAATCCGTGTACAGACGCCTCCCCCGCAGACCTGCTCGGCCGGGGTCGCCCTGCATGAGGACAGTGAACCGATCGCCGAGACCGTGGCGAGAGCCGACCGGGCTCTTTACCGCGCCAAGTCGGAGGGTCGTGACCAGACCGCGTTCGAGCCGGCCAGAGAACTCGGCGAAGATTCCGAAGGGCGGGTTCCGGCCTAGGGCCGCGGAACCGGACCTGCGGCCGCACTCTCGGCCATCTCCGCGCGAACCGCGTCCCAACCCGCCTTTCGCCGTTCGTGCCACTCGACCAGGTTCCACTCGTCCCAGCCGTAGCCGTTGGTCTTCAGCAGCTCTTCCCCCGCCTGGACCGTGATCCCGACCGGCCCCGTCGTCTCTGTGGTCATCGGCTTGTCGCGTTGGCCACGGAGCACCTGATGACTCGAGGGGTCTGCGAAGCCGATCATCATCCAGGGCAGGCGGATCTCGAGCACGTCTCCGGTGCCGTTGATCAGGCTGCGCTGGTCAAAATTCTCTGATTCCGGATCCCCGTTGCCCCAGGGAAGCGAGCTGATGTCGTAGAACTCGGCTGGCTGCATGCCGCGCCCGGGCACCATCAGGGGCCGGTTCAGAATCTGGCGGGGCTTCACCCATGCGCCGCTGCCTCGCTTCATTGCCTCTTCGTCAAACGGTACGTAGTTGTAGCTCTGGCCATAGAGCCAGGGCAGGGGATCAAGCCAGGCGGCCTGAAGCAGGGTGGCCTTCTCCCCCGGCCCGATTACCACCCCGACGTCCGCTTCCGGGTCGGCACCGTCGGTTCCCGGGAGCCCACCATTACCGTCGTCTGTAACCGAAAGACCGATCCTGATCGTTTCCTCGTTCCACAGTTCGGGCTGGTCAAGTTTCAGCCGCAGCCAAAGGAACTGGGCGTCATGGGTGGCCCTCACCTCACGCACCGGTCCCCGTGACTCGGCGATGACCTGGCTGTTGTCCGGCTTCCAGTCATCGTCCTTGCCGTCGAGGACCTTGACCGGCTCGCGGCCCGGTTCGACCGCAAGCAGGCCGAAGTGCTCCTCGTTGGTGAGGCTGTTACGCCAGAGAGCCCGGCGGTCGTCGGGCATCTCCAGGTCCATCGTGTTCCAGGTGAACTTGAACCATTCGTCGGTCCACTCGAAGATGATTCCGCCCGCGAAACCCTCTTCCTGGATCCGGCGAAGCAGGGTCGCGTTGATTCCCCCCGCTTCCTGCTCCGAGTGGCCGCCCTGGTTCCTCCCCAGCGGTCCGACGTGGGCCATGCCGAAACTGGTCGGCACCCCGAACTCGGTCACCATCACCGGCTCCCCCCGGTGATGTTCGGAAAGGGCGCGCAGGTAGCCCGCATACGGATCCGGGCTGCCGTCGGCGGCGACCGCGTCCTCGTACTCGTACCGGAGGAAATCCGGGTAGTAGGGGTAGACGTGATAGCTGGCAAACAGGCCGCCGGGCCAGGCTCCGGTCGCCCGCATGTGCATCGCATCGATCGACAACCGGTCCTCGTTCGGATTCGGCTCGAGCGGGTGCCTCAGGGGATCGGTGGTGAGCCAGTTGGTGAAGGTCATCGGCCGGCTCCAGCCCCGGTCCGCTTCCAGCCCGGCCAGGTAGTCCATGCCGCTGGCGATCCAGTTCTCCATTGGTGTGGCGCCAGTCGTTGCCCGGATGTAGCGTCCGCGGAACGGTTTCATACCCCGGTGCTTCTCGTCGGTCGCAACGGAGGCGGCCGGGTCCCACTCGACGCCGACCGCCCACCCCATCAGCCACTTCGAGATGTCAGCCGTGTAGGTGCCCGAAGCGTGGCCGGGCCTGTCCGGGATCACGGCGTCACCGTGCACCACGTCGACCACGTCCTTGATTTCGGCCTTCCACTCGTCGAGCAGGGGCCAGGCGTCCTGGGTCGTGAGGAACTCTTCCTCCGGAATCCAGACACCGTGCAGAAGGTGGATCGGCCGGTCCTCGTTCGCCTCGTTGTAAGCCTTGAAGGCCTTGTAGAAGTCAGGCGGAAGGATCGTGTAGACGCGCAGCAGCCGGACCCCCAGCTCGCCCATCTCCTCGAGCCAGCGGTCGAAGTCGGCGCGGGTGCCGGCCAGTTCCCCCGGGAATGTGCCGGGCACGGTCGGTCCCAGGTTCACGCCGGGCCAGAATCGCGGTTCGAAGCGATCACCCATCCCCAGCGAGATCTCCTCGCCTTCGACCCTGGCCGGGAGCAGGAGTGCGCCCTCGCGCACCGGAGACCCGGCGAAACTCGGACCTTCCGGCAGGTCCGACTCGCTGGATCCGCAGCCGACGGCTCCCATCGAGGCGATTCCGAGGGCCACCGCACCGGCCAGCGTGATCATTCGGAGCATCAGGGGAAATCTACTGGCGCCGGGGCGGCACGGGAAAGCACCCCCGGCAGGATTCGAACCTGCGACATCCTGCTTAGAAGGCAGGCGCTCTATCCAGCTGAGCTACGGGGGCGCGAAAACCTCACCTTAGTGGGCAGAAGGCCGGGAACTTATGCCGCTACTCCCGGGGATCGGCGGCCGCTGCCTCTTCCGCAGCCGCTTCAGCCGCGGCTTCCGCTTCAGCTTCTGCCCTGGCCTGCAGGGCTTCCTTGCGCACTTCGTAGATTTCGCTCTTGTCAAGCTTGGCGCAGCGGCCCGGATCCAGCTTGCCGTTGATCTTGTAGACGTAATCCGGCTGCGGCGTGATGTCTTCCTCGGCAACAACGAGATCAACCGCCGGGTCGCCGTCGATCCAGGCCCTCACCGGATACCAGTAGTCCGCATCGGGCGAGTCCTGGGTGTACTCGCTGGTGATGATGTAGTCGTAGTCACCCTCGTTCACCTTTTCGATGAACTCGGGACAGTTGTCGATCAGCCGGTAGGTGCCATTCGGTCCTTCCTGGCCGATGTACTGGACGTGATTGGAGCGGTCGATTCCGTAGAAGCCGTACTGACCGAAGAACATCTGCCCCGAGCCGGCCAGGGCGATGCGCTTGTCCTTCATGTCCCGGGTAAAGGCAAATGCCTCCTGCGGGCCGCCCTCCTGCAGGAACAGGGTTGTCCTCGTGTAGTGCTTCTCGGCGTATCCGACCTCTTCTCCCCTGCCCCAGACCGCGGCGATCACCGCAATCACCGCAACACAGCCGACGATCAGGCTGCGCGGAACCTTCGTGTTCTCGTTCAGCCAGCTGAGGCCGACCGGGGCCCAGATGATCGCCAGGGTCAGGAATATCGCACCCGGCAGGAAGCTCGGATACCACTTGGGCGAGGTGAGCACGGTGATCGCGTAGACCACGGTCAGGAAGATCAGGACCTTCTTGGCCCTTTCCTCCGGCTCCCTCAGCTGTCTGATCAGCGGCAGGAGCACCGCCGCGAGCAGCAGTCCGGGCAACAGGTATCGGGTGTTGGTGAAGAAACCGCGCGGCTGGAACTCCTGGCCGGCCGCGGTGAGAGGTGTGAACACGTAGACGACCGCGGTGATCAGGGCAGCCGCCGCTATCACCCGGACGATCTTGTTGCGTGACTTGATGACCAGCCAGATCGCAGCCGCGGCGAGCATGATCAGGATCAGCGGGAAGAGGATGCCAAAGGCATCGTCGAGCCTCGGAAAGAACCACCATCGATAGATGCTCGGTTCCGTTATGTAGTGCGCGACCGAGAACCTTGGCCGTGGATCCAGCGGCATCTGGTCGGGCTGCGGGAGCTTCAGCGGACCCCAGCCGATCGCGGGCACCGGGTTGCCGCCGGTGTAGAACATGGCCCGCACGTACCAGTAGCCGCCGACGATCAACATCGGTATGCCGAGGCAGAGAGTCGTGGTCAGGGCCCGGGCGCGCCCGCTGATCAGGATCATCCCGATCAGGATCACCCCGACCGGTGCCAGCATCGAGACCTTCATCGAGATCGCCAGGCCGGCCGCTATGCCAGCGAGGATCAGCGGACCCTTGTCGAGCAGCGGCGCGTTCGGGTCGGGCTTCTCATCCACGGCCCCGGACTTCGGTGCGTGCCGCTGGTGGCCGTTGATCAGGAAGGCCACGAAGGCGATCAGGAAGGCGAAGGCGACGATGTCGTTCCGACCCTCGCCTGGCTGGGTCTCGATCATCACGCCGGCCGAGAGCAGTATTGCCCCGCCGACCAGGGTGGCCGGGCCGACCCCGTACGGACGGCCGACACACCAGCAGGCGAGCAGTGCCACGCCAAGCGGCAGCATGTTGAAGACCGGAGAAAGCCAGTCACTGTTCATCAGGCCCATGAGGGCGCCATGCATCAGTTCGGAGTTCTGCGGGTAGAACCAGACGGCCAGCCTCAGGGCGTCGGTGAAGTGGAGGGGAATCGTCGACGCGTCCTGGATGAACCGGGCCGAGGCGGGCATGTGGTACCAGGTCGTGTCGCCACCGAACATGCCCTGGTCCAGGCTGAGCTGGGTCGGGAACGCCCATTCGGCCACGCACCAGGACGCGACACCGACACCGACCAGGAAGGCCCAGGTCGGAACCGCGGGGGCAGCAATCTGTTCGACGTCACGCGGCGCGAACCGGTAGGCCAATCCAGCTCCGATCAGCGGGATCACGATGCACGCGACCGTGATCCAGACTTCCTTCAGCAGGCCCACCGAGCCGATCAGCTCAAGCGAGATCGTGACCAGCGCGAAGGCGATCGTCAGCTCGGCCAGGCGGGCGAGCGCCCCCGAGAACTCGGGCACGATCCATCGCCGAAGCCACCAGGAGCCGTACCAGGTGGCACCGCAAATAGCGGCGATCTGAAGAACTCCGGCAACGTATGAGGCAAGGGACGGGGTCAAAGCCGTCCTGTGGACAGGGATGGCACCGCGGGAATCCTAATTTATGGCCGCGCCAGAGGACCGTCTGACGGCCCGCGGTACGAGAAACGCCAGGCCGGTCAGGCCGGACCGCCAGCCAGCGGAACCTGGCAGGCTACCCCCGTACCGGCCAGACCGCAGTATCCGTTCGGCACCTTGTCGAGGTATTGCTGATGCGGACCTTCGGCGTAGTAGAAGGGCCCGGCAGCTTCGATCTCGGTAGTTATGCGTCCCAGCCCGCGGGCATCGAGAGCCTGCTGGTAGGTGTCGCGAGCCATCTCCGCAACCTCCTTCTGGCGCTCACCCACGGTGAAGACCGCCGACCTGTACTGGGTGCCGACGTCGTTGCCCTGCCTCATTCCCTGGGTCGGGTCGTGTTCGGAAAAGAACACTTCGAGCAGCTTCTCGTAGGGCACCTTCCCGGGGTCGAAGGCCACGAGGACCGCCTCCGCGTGGCCGGTGCGGCCGGAACAGACTTCCTCGTATGTGGGAAACGGGGTGTGTCCGTTCTGGTAGCCGACCGCTGTCGTGTAGACGCCGTCGAGATTCCAGAAGAGCCGCTCGGCCCCCCAGAAGCAGCCAAGCGCGAAGTAGGCCACTTCGATTCCTTCCGGGAACGGACCCTGGATCGGGGTTCCGAGGACGGTGTGTTTCTCCGGGACGGGAAAGTCGTAGTCGGACCTCCCGGGCAAGGCGTCTTCCGGGGCGGGCATCGTGGTCTTGTCGCGGCCGAAGAACATGAACCGATGGTACTCAGGCCGGTCAGCCGGCTCCCCGATTCAGGCGCCGGGGGCGGGTACCTGGCTCGACATCTGGAGGTATCCGGCCGCGCTTGGATGGATTCCGGTGTCGCCACTGATGATCCAGGGCGGGCCGATCGCCGGGCCGGCGCAGAAGGAGAGCGGGTGGTCGATCTCGAGTTCGTCCTGGGTGAGGGTGGACTGGACGCTCGGACCATCAACCTTGTAGCCGAGGAATGAGCAACTGAACTCCGACGGGTAGAGCGGCTGCATGTCGATGCCGACGTCGAAGCGCGGCGGCGCAACGACGACGATGCGGCTGGTCGAGACCTGCGCGGCCTCGTCGGCGATCACTTCGTTCAGGAGTTCGGTCATCGCTTCCAGCTGGGTCGAGCTGTAGGCCAGCGCGGTGGAAGGAACCGCGAGGTGGTACTGCATGACCACGAGTTGCGAGGTGGTGTTGTCGACCAGCGTCGAGTAAAGCTGGTTCAGCTTCTGGTCGAGATCGACGGCCGCGAATGCAGCCAGCACGCAATTCCGGAAGTCGCCGAACAGGTCCGACTCGAGAGCGCAGCCCATGTTGTCGATGCCAAAGAGCACGTCGGAGAGCAGCGGGTTCGCTCCCATGGTCATGAGGATGTAGTCCGGGTTCTGTTGCTCGATCGCCTGACGGGTCGAGTCGAACTGTCCTCCCGGCAGCCAGTCGCTCGGCGCCGATCCGGTCACTGCGTAGTTGCGGTAGTTGGTGATCCCGAAATCATTCGCCCACTGGGCCGCCCAGGAGATGTTCCGCGAGAGGCCGTAGTCGGGCAGATAGTTCGGCTTCGAACCGACCGAGCTGTTGCGATTGGTCGAGTTCGAGGAGCAGGCGTCGTTGAAAACCGTCGCCCCTGGCCGGCAATCGATCAGCTGGGAAAGCGTCATCTGCTTTCCGGTCGAGCCGAAGTAGCCGAAACCGGCGGTCACCGAATCGCCCATCGCAACCACTGAGACTTTCGACGGGGCTACCTGCCCGACCCGGAAGTGAACCGGCTGGGTGGTGACCAGCCTGCCCCGGAAGTAACCGTTGAGGAGCATCCGGTCGGCGCCGCCGGACCCCTCCCGCGGCCGGTAGCCGAAGGTCGATGAGTTGATGACCTGCTGGCTTCCGCCTGGAGGTGGCTCGCCGACCCGCCAGGCGATGGTGTCCCCGCAGACCGGCACCGCGAACCTGCGATAGCCCCTGGCCGGCTGCCGGATGCTGATCCGCGGAAGGGTTTCGCAGGTGCCGCGACTCGCCCGCCTGAGCTTTTTCTGGATCTTCTTGAACCGCTCCCGGCGTTCAGCTCCAG
>DAIQCC010000007.1:28740-119048 GCA_036780865.1 Solirubrobacterales bacterium
AAGAAAGGGCAGGGCGATGCGGCGCGGAACGTGAACGCCGATGACGTAGGTGAACCTTTTTCGCTGGTCCGCGAGCCTGAGGTCGCCGGAATGGGGGTAGGCCCAGAAATTGGTCGACCACCCCTGTCGGGGACGGACGATCCTGATCTTGCCGTTCACCCTGTGGCCGGAGACTTCCAGCGGCAGGCTCGTCGGAATCAGCAGCCTCCACTTGCCACCGCTGCCCGCCAGCTCGACCGGGGCGCTCAGCGACGGCTTGGCAGCCGCGTGCCGGGCTCCCGCGCCGCCAGCCAGCAGAAAAAGCGCGGCCAGCCCCATGGCCGTCGCAAGAATGACCTTGAATCCCGCTCCCGATGCCCTCATCACTGACACCTTAAACCCCGCTGAAGCGGGTAGGAGCGGTGACAACCGTAGACTTCGCTGCGTGAGCGTGCGAATCATCGAGAACGGCGAGATCGGAATCAGCTGGGTCATGGACGAGCCCATGGCCCGGACCTCGCATGCGCTGACCGACGGCGAGAAGGTCTGGCTGATCGACCCGGTCGATGACGAGGCAGCAATCGAGCGTGCCCTCACCCTTGGCAAGCCCGCAGTCGTCTTCCAGCTGCTCGACCGTCACAACCGGGATTGTCAGGAGGTCGCGGACCGGCTGGGGATCGACCTGGTGGCGCTGCCACTCGAGCTGAGAGGAACCCCTTTCGAAGCGATCGAGGTCGTTGACAACCGCGTCTGGAAGGAGAGGGCCCTCTGGTGGAAGAAGACCAGAACCCTCGTCGTCGCGGAGGCGATCGGAGCCAGCAAGATGTTCAATCCCGGCCCCGCCGGAGCCGGCGTCCACATCGGCCTGAGGGCGCGGCCACCACGAAGCCAGCTCGGCACCTACAACCCCCAGCATCTTCTGATGGGCCATGGCAACCCGATCAATGGTGATCAGGCGACCGTTGCCCTCCATGAAGCGATGGACAGGGCGCGCCGGGACCTGCCCGGCACGATCCTGAAAATTCCCTTCGCCTTCCGCTAACCCTGCTTGATGTAGGTGACCTTCTCCGGTTCGAGGACGAACTTGACCCGGACCTCGTCGGGACCCTTCCAGGGGTAGACGTCCTCGTCGATGTACTTCTTGGCGAGCATGTTGATGTCCTCGTCGGCACCCTCGTGGGTGTCCTCGACCAGGCGGGCCCGAATCGAGGTCCACTCGTAGGGGTTCCCGTCAGCCATCATCGTGATCGTCGCCCTTCCCGCCTTGCGGAGGTTGGCCGGCCAGGCTCTTCCCTCGGCACTGTTCAGCGTGACGTTGCCGTTGTCATCGACATGGGCCCAGACGACGACGGCCTGCACCGAGCCGTCATCGGTCGGAATTGAAACCACTGCGTAGTTCTTTCCGTCCCTCACGATTTCGAGCGATCGGCCTTCGAGTTCTGCCATCTGGATTCTCCTTGACTGGTCGGTGTCAGCCCGAATCTACCGGCCCCGCTCGCCCGGTTCCACTAACCGGGGAAAAGACTTCCGATCAGGGCGCTCCGGGCCCGGGCGAACCCTGGACAACAGGAATTTCGGGAGCAGCCGGTTCCCGGTTGGTAACTTGCCTTCGGTGAGGCGAGCAGGGGTGCCAACGGGAAGTGCAAGGCTGATCAAGGGGCTGGCGGTCGATCGCGGTCGGCCCGACCTTTGTTCGCTTGAGGCCGAAACTGAACCTGATCGCTTCGTCTGGAAGGTTCTGCCCCATGCTGCCCGCAGTTTCGCCGCCAGCATCGTGGTGCTGCCGGAAGATCAGGCCCGTGCCGCCGCGGTGGCCTATCTCTACTGCCGCATGCTCGATACCTATGAGGACCTGCTGCCGGATACCTCCGGTTCCATCGAGGCGATGACTGCCTTTGCCGAACGGTTCCGGGGTCCTCTGCCTCTGCCCTCGGCACCGGAGCTCCCGGACGGGGTTGCCGGAAACGACCGTGACCGGGTCTACCTGTTGCTCGTCAGGCGCTGCGACCTGGTCGACGAAGTGTTCGCTTCACTGACTCCGGAGGCCCGGGGACAGATCGCCGACCTGGTTGAGGACATGGCCGGCGGGATGGTCTGGTCAAGAGATGCCTTCGCCAGGCAGGGAGGGGTTCTGGTCGATGAGTATCAGCTGGCTTCGTACTGCCGGAACGTGATCGGCTTCCCTGCCCTGTTCACCCTCGCGCAGGTCTCGGACCTCGAGCTGCCGGAACCCGCCCGCGAGGACGCGCTCCTGGTCAGCGAGATGATCCAGCTGGCCAACGTGACCCGAGACATCGAAAGGGATCTCGAGCGCGGGGTCGGTTACCACCCGGACCTCAAGCCGTATCTGGGACAACGCCCGGAAGGCGCCAAGGCCCAGGGGGCCGTTCGCGAGGCCCGCGAGGCATACATGGCCATGGCCTTTGCCCGCGTGCCCGCCTACCGACGCCTCTTCGAGGGCATGAAGCTGGGCGGCAGCGCTCCGGTCAGGGCCGCCGCGGTACTTATGCTCCTGTTCACCGAGCTTCACTACAGGGGTTGCGCCGTCCGTACCGGCAACCGGGCATGGCGCGGGCCGAGGAGCCGGCTGGACGTCTGCCTGAGATCCCTGCCCGCCGCAATCTCCCCCTCCTGGGCGACCCACACGGTCCGAAGGGTCGAACGAGAGTTCCTCGCCTCCCTCCAGACCCTCTCGACCCCACCCGCCCGCGCCTGACCGGGCCGGAGCGGGGACGACGATTCTGGCCCCAACTCAGGCGAAGGCAGCGACCAGACCGACACCCGAGGCGAGGATCAGAAACCCGAGCACTTGAACTTTCCTGAGTTTCTCGCCGAAGGCGAAGTAGCCGATCACTGCGGAAAGGGAGGCAAACTGGGCTGCCAACACGGCCGTCACCGCTGCGGACTCGGCCTGCGATCCGATCGTGAATGCCGATAGCCCTAACACGCCGAAAGCCGAGGCGGTCAGCATGGTGCCCTCCAGCCTCATGCTCGAGAAGCGACCGGCAGTCACGCTCTCCCGGAGCAGTTGAAGACGGACCCAGATGGCAAGCGCAGATGCCGCGTTGTAGATGATCATCGTGAGTGCGATGTTGGTCTTGAAATAGCTGAGGATGAAGAGCCCGGTCGCCGTCAGGCTGATCGTTGCCAGAACCAGAAGAATGCTCCGGCCCGGCACGTCAGCGGCTCGGGAGACGACCATCAACACCCCTCCAGCCGTGGCGAGGAGAAGCCCGATCCCGACCGGCAGTCCGATACTTTCGCCGGCGACGATGCTGAGGATCGCGACCCAGGCACCCTCCAGCGAGAGCAGGCCCGAGAGGAGACCGACCGGCCCGATGCTCAGCGCCCGGGTGAAAAGCATGACTCCGAGACCCTGCAGGACACCGCCGATTGCGATCAGGGAGAGTGTTCGTAGGTTGGCTCCGGATGGATCCCAGGTGAGAATCAAGGCCGGAACGGCGAGTGGCACCTGATACGCGACGAACCAGAAAGAGGCAACCCTGGGATCCCCCCTGCGCGATTCACTGGCCAGAAGGACGTTCTGCGTGCCCCAAAGGAGTGCCGCAGCGATTCCAAAGACGAACGAGATCACGGGATCCGATCACCTTCGGACCCGGGGCCGGTCACGTCGCCACGTTCGAGCGACGCGACCGGCCAATCGATCACAGGCTCACGAGATGACGGTCTGTTCCCGGGGTCAGCAGTTCGCAACCGTCTTCCGTAATCACGATGCTTTCGCTGAATCCCACGCCGAACTCGCCCGGGAAACAGGAGATGATCGGCAGGTGGAAGCACATACCCGGCTCGAGTTCGCGCTCCGCCCCTTCAGCGATGTAAACGGACTGCTCGGTCCAACTGGGCTGAAGGGCCATTCCGATCGCGTAGCCGTAACCGCCGTGGAACCAGACGCCCGGTGTCTTCTCCCAATGCGTCTTTGCGATCTGCGCCACATCGTCGCCGGTCCGCCCGGGCCGGGCTTCGGCTATCAGGGTTTCAAGGACAGCGATGTTGGTGTCGGCAAGCAGCTGCTGCTTCGCAGTTGGTTCGCCGACCAGCCAGGAGCGCATCATCGGGGCGTTGTAGCGCCAGTAGGTGCCCGTCATCTCCAGATAGACGATGTCGCCCTTGTTCACGATGTGCCGCCGGTATGGAATGTGAGGAATGAGACCGGTCTGCTTGCCGGTCATCAGCATCGGGTCGATTGACATCAACTCCGATCCCGCTTCCATGGCACCCCGGTAGGAAGCACCCGCGATCACGTTTTCGTTCACGCCTTCGTGCGTCACCTCGATCGCTGCCGCGATCCCCGCCCAGGTCATCTTGCCCGCCTCGCGCATGTGAGCAAGCTCCGCCTCGGTCTTGATCAGCCTTTCCTCCAGGACGAGCCGGGTTCCATCGACGATCTCGGCCTCCGGCAGCATTTCGCTCACGGTGATGTAGGTCGAAGCGTCGGCCGCCCTTCCTACCGCGAAGTTCTCGTCGTTCTTCAGTTCCATCGCGATCTTCCTGTCCGCGAAGCCAAGATCGCGGAGCAGTTCGGCAAGCCAGACCGCTGTGTCCGACGCTTTGGTCCAGTCGAACACACGGACATCCTCGGTGACTGCATGGAGGTTCACCACGGGCGCTTCAAGTTCTGCACAGGTGAACACCGGCTTCCCTTCGACCGGCAGGACGGTGACCTGATAGGTCGGCGCCATGTGCGAGTCGTACCCGGTCAGGTAACAGGAGCTGGCGATGTTGAAGCAGACGAGAACGTCGATCTCCTCGGCGGCCATCCGACGCTGCACAGCTTCCATGCGTCCGAAGTAGACCTCGGGCGGGAAGGCCAGCTCTTTCTCCACGCCCTTTTCGTTGAGGATCTCGAAATAGTTCTTGTCAGTCATTCGATGCCTTTCTTTTTGATCGGGTTCAGTCGGGAAGAACTGCGGCGCGTCGGAAGTCGATGGTGGCGAAGACGGTCTGCCCGGTCTTCACAGATGGGTGCTCGGCGATCTCGCGAGCCACGAGCAGCTCCCCGTCCACGTCCAGCCGGTGCATCCAGTAGAAGCCGTGGAAAGTGCTTTCGACGACCCTCGCTTCGGCACCCCCCGAATGGCTGTCTTGACCGGATGCCCCCGGGTTCGCGACGACATCCTCAGGCCGAATCATCACCCTCACTTGGTCCCGGCCCTCAACTCCTGACAGAGGACACTCGACCTCCTGGCTGTTCCAGACCAACGCGTCACGGCCGTTGTTCGAAACCCGACAGGCGAGGATGTTCGCGTCACCGACGAACGAAGCGGCGAAACTGCTGCCAGGGCTCCGGTAAAGCTCGTTCGGGGTGGCGAGCTGGTCGATCTGGCCGGCGTTCATCAGTGCGATCCGGCTCGACATCGACATTGCCTCTTCCTGGTCATGGGTGACGTAGATGAAGGTGGTTCCCACCTCCCGCTGGATCGCCTTCAACTGATCCTGGAGATCGCCGCGTACTGCGCGGTCGAGGGCGGTCAGCGGCTCGTCGAGCAGTAGGACTTCGGGACCACGCGCGAGGGCACGGGCCAGGGCGACCCGCTGTGCCTGTCCACCGCTGATCTGGCTCGGGAAACGGCGGGCCAGATGGCTGAGCTGGACCAGCTCGAGCATCTCCGCGACCCGAGCCTTTACTTCCCGGGAACCGCGCTTCTCCAGTTTGAGGCCGAACGCAACGTTCTCCTGGACGGAGAGATGAGGAAAGAGCGCGTACCTCTGGAACACCATGTTCAGCGGTCGTTTCTCGGGAGGTACCCGGGTAACGTCGACGCCGGCGACGCAGATCTCCCCCTCGTCGGAGTGCTCGAATCCGGCAATGATCCGCAACAACGTAGTCTTGCCGCAGCCGCTGGGGCCCAGGAAGGCGAGGAACTCCCCGGCCGCCACCTGAAGGTCAATCCCGTCGACAGCTGCCACGTCGCCGAAGCTGCGGCTCACATTCTTCAGTTCGACGATTGGCTCGCCCTGCGCTGACTCAGACAACCGCCCGTTCCTTTCCGCTCGTCACCTCAACCGTCCCATTCTGTTCGTCATCGAAATCCGGCCCTCCGTCCTTGTCGCCTCGCATCACCAGCCAGGCCAGCACCCCCGCCAGAATGGCTGTCAGCAGAAGCAACGTGGCGATCGCGTTGATTGAAGGGTCAATCTCCCGTCGCAGCCGACTGAAGATCAGGACCGGCAACGTGTTTTCGTTGCCGATCACGAAGTTGGTGACCACGAACTCATCAACCGAGAATGCGAACGAGATGAGAGCCGCGCCGGCAAGCGATCGCCAGGTCATCGGCAGGGTCACCCGGGTCAAGACCTTGATCCGACTGGCCCCGAGATCCCGCGCGGCCTCTTCCACCGAAAAATCGAAGCCGTCGAACCTGGCCAGCATCACTGCCCATGCCAATGGAAGGGTCACCAGCGTGTGTGCCAGGTAGACAGTGAATAGCGAGGGCGTGATGTTGAACTGGTCGATCGCGATCAACATCGCAAAGCCGATGAAGACGGGGGGCACGATTAGTGGAAGAAGGCCGGCTCCGCGAATCAGTCCGGGCATCGGGACCTTGCCCCTGGCCGTCGCAAGCGCGCCGAGAAAAGCAATTGCGGTGGCGGTCAAGGCAGCTCCGGCCGCAACCCTGACTGTCGCCAACAGGGCATCCCTGAATTCTTCCTCGTTCAGCACCAGATCGAACCAGCGCAGCGAAGGACCTTCGAAGGGGAGTCCGGTCCGGTTGGCCTCCTGGACGGAAAAGATGACGACCACAAGCACCGGCAGCGCAAGGTAGACGAGCACTAAGGCAAGCAGAGCCCGGCCGGACGCCGCCTTCACCAGGTTCATCAGCGGGCACCCTTCGGCAAGAGGCCACCAACTCTGAGGGCGGCCCAGATCAGGGTCGCAATGAAGACCAGAAGGATCAAGGTGACGAATCCATAGGCGGCCCCGAGCGGAATATCTCCGGTCGCCATGAACTGGTTGGCGATCAGAACGCCGACCATCTGGGTGTCAGGACCACCGACCAACGGCGGGATCACGTAGTCGGCCGCGGAAAGCAGGAAGATCAGCGTGAAGGCAAGCAGCAGTGAGCGTCCGATCAGGGGCAGGACCACCTTGCGGTAAACCTGAAACGGCGAAGCCCCGAGGTCGCGTGCCGCCTCGACCTCGTCATCCCGGACGCTTTCCAGCCCCGAGAGAATGATCAGCGTTGCGTAGGGGGCATAAATGCTGCCCAGGGTCAGAACGACTGCCGTTGGCGAGAAGAGCAGCCAGCTCAGTGGCTGGTCTGCGAGCCCGGAGGTCGTGAGTGCGGAGTTGATTACTCCACTGTCACCGAGGATTGTGCGCCAGGCGTAGATCCGGACCAGGTAGCCCCCGAAAACCGCGAGAAGCACGATCGCCACCGCGACTTTCGCCCACTTGCGCTGGTCGAACCGCACGTAGCGGGCGATGATGAAACCGACCACGACGGAGATCGCCGCTGTCGCAAAACCGAACCCCACCGAGGTCCGGACCGCCTTCCAGAAGGTTTCGCGGCCCAGGACCTCGGAGTAGTTGTCGAAACTCAGACCTCCAGTGATCCCATAGAGCGAACCCTGGCGGAACGAGTACCAGAGTCCGATCGCCAGAGGGACGAACAGCAGTGCGATGAGTAGAAGTCCAAGCGGCGATACCAGCCCGATCGCCGAGAGTCGGGATCGGAGTTCAGCGGTCAGGATGCCTTCACGTCCTCCCAGGCGGTGACCCACTCCTCATGGGTTGCGATGTCACCGTCGGGCTCGATCGGCGCGTCCAGCGCGAAGTTGAGTTTGGTGTTGAAGATTTCGTCGAAGTCGTTGTAGTCAAAGACCTCGGCACCGAGTCCCTTGATGTTCGGGACGACATCGAGCCGGATCACTCCCGAGACCAGGTCGTTGCCGACGTAAGTCTGCATCTTCTTGCCGATCATCTCGTTGATAAACGCAACACCACTGGCCGGGTTGTCTGACTCGACCGGAATCCCGAAGGTGTCGACGAAACCGACTGCCTTCTCCTTCGGGTAACCGGTCATCACGGTTCCGCCCTTCTCGGCGGCAAATGCCTGGACCGCGTTCCAGCCCTGGAAGCTGCACCACACGTCACCGGCGACGAGCAGGTCGGCGATGTCGCCGTACCAGGCGGCAACCGTCCGTGCATTGGCCTTGACCTGCATCAGAAATTCCTTGGTTTCGGCCAGTTCGTCCTTGGTCATCCGCCCGGGCTCCTCCACACCGACGGCCAGTGCGCCCGTCTGGATGCTTGAGACCGGATCGTCAACCATTGCGATCTTGCCCTTGAACTTCGGGTCGAGCAGGTCCTGCCAGCTCTCGATCGGATCGAGCTTGTCCGGCAGATAGTTCCAGCCGAGACTGCCCCACACGAAGGGCATTGAGACCAGGGTTCCGTCCTCGTTCTCCGTCAGCTTGGGAAAGCGTTCCTCCATGGCCGGGAAATTCGAGAACCACTCCTTCTGGAGCGGGAGGAAGAGGCCGAGATTGCGGTAGATGTCCACCTGAGCGACCCCGAGCTGGGCTGCATCCGCTTTCCTGCCTGCGGGCGACCGTAGTCGGGTGCTGACGTCGTCCTGGCTGTTGATGAATGTCGTCTGCGCATCGATCCCGTTCTTCTTGAGGAAGGGCTTGATCGCGTCCGCACCTTCGTAGCCGGCATAGGTCAGGATCTGGATCTGGCCACCGACCTCTCCGAGGTCGGCGAGCGACCCGGAGGAAGAGCTGCTGCTGGACGAGCTATCGTCGCTGCCGCAAGCGGCGAGGACAGTGCCGGCCGCGGACACGGTGAAGCCGAGCAACGCAGCCCTTCTGAGAAAGGAGCCCCGGGTCATGGCCTGGGCTCGGCTGATACCGGGTTCATCAACGAACGGATGCTGCTGCGTTGCCTTTGGAGGCTTCATACGGAGCTCGCTTTCGGTGGGTTACTGGGCATAAATCTCGATCACTGGATCAAGTCGATCAATTGACAATGCGACACACGTTGTCTCCTGGCAGGCGACACCTCGTTGTCAATCTGGTTCCGAAAGTCCGCTCTGAGAGCCGGATGTAGCCGCTGCCGACAACATGTCAAGTCCATAGGTGTCCTGAGCGGCCCTTGCCGTGATCTTGCCCTCCTCGAGATCCCTGATCACCGCGCTTCGCTCACGGCGGCGAGGGTCGCCAAAGCCGCCCCCGCCCGACGTTGTCGTAACCACCCGATCTCCCGGAGCCAGCTGCAGCCTGGCCTTGCTGATGTGCTCGACCTTGCCGTTCGAGCGCTCGACTACCAGGCTGGCAGCTGTGCCCGACTCACCACCCATCAGACCAAAGGGAGCAAACTGGTCTCGGGTCTGCTCGGAGTAGAAGACACCATCTCCATCGTCGAGAAACTCGTAAACCCGACGCATTCCGAGGCCGCCCCGGAACTCGCCTGGCCCCCCGGAATCAGGGACGAGCTCGGTGGCCGCGAGCCGGACCGGGTACTGCAATTCACAGATCTCCGCCGGCAGTTGCTGGACGTTGCCAAGGTGGATGTCCACGGCGTCGAGTCCGTCACCAGACGAGTGTGCGCCCATACCTCCCCCCAGATCGTCCTGGATGATCACTTCAGAACCAACCCGTGGGTGCCTGACCGAAGCCGCCATGCTGCTGAAGCCGACGAATGATCCGGCAGTCGCCAGGTCCGGGTAAAGCTTCCCGAAAGCGTTGATCAGGGTGTCGGCAAGACGAAGAACTCCAAGGTGTCTGAGGCTCACCGCAGCGGGAAAATTCGGGTTCGCCATGCTGCCCTTTGGCAGGTGTATGTCGACCGCCCGCTTTACCCCGCCGTCGTGGGGTCCACCTGGATCGAAAACGGCCTTTACGGCAAATATGATCGCCGCCCGCGCTGCCGTGTCAGACATGTTTAGTCCGCCTGACATCTGGTCCGCGGTCCCGGTCAGGTCAACATTCACCGCGTCACCGGCAACCTCGACGGAGACCGCGATCTTCACGGGGTCTGAACCCAGGCCGTCATCGTCAAGCCACCCCTCAGCCTGAGAGGTGCCGTCTTCCCGCTCGGATATTGCGGCCCGGATACGGGCTTCGGACTGGTCCAGCGACGTCCGCATCGCAGCGATCGTCGTCTCGACCCCGTAGCGCTCGATCAGATCGTTGATTCGCCTCTGTCCCAACCTCGCCGCGGCAAGCTGCGCACGCAGATCGCCGGCGGTGGATTCAGGATCACGGATGTTGTTCTTGATCAGGTTGAGGACATCGTTGTTCACCTCCCCGTTTCTCATCAGGCGGATCGGCGGTATACGAAGTCCCTCTTCAAATATCGACTGGTTGGCGAAGCCCTCCGTACCGGGGTTCGTTCCCCCCACATCACTGTGGTGGGCGATGTTCCCGCACCAGGCGACTACTTCGCCGTTGTGAAGAACCGGCACGTGGATCTGGATATCCGGCGTATGGGTGTTGCCCATGTAGGGATCGTTCGCCATGAAGGCGTCGCCGTCGCTGATGTCCCCGGGGTCAACTGAATCGATCACCCAGGGCAGGGTCGAAGCCATCGCGCCAAGGAACGCGGGAATAAGGTCGTCCTGGGACACAGTCTCACCGTCGGCCGTGAAAACGGCGCAGGAGTAGTCGAGCATCTCCCGGATGATCGGCGAGTGGGAACTACGCCGCAGGGCCTCGGACATTTCCGAGGAGGTCGCCTTCAATGCGCTGGAAATGACCGCAACGGTGATTGCATCGGGGCTGGTCAATTCAGCCCTCCTTCCTGGGTGATGATGAGAGATCCGGTCGGGTGGACCTCCGCCTCGAAGCGGGGTGGAATGACAGTTGTCGTGTCAAGCTGCTCGACGATGGCCGGGCCTTCGATGACCTGCCCAGCAGCGAGCGATGACCGCTCGTAGATGAGCGTCTCCACGCGGCCCTCCTCGGCGGTGAACATCACCAGGCGAGTGGCGACCGGCTCTCCCCTTGTCTCGGGCAGGTCTGGCGCGGGCGGCTCAAGCGACCGGGTTCCAATGGCCAGCAGGCGCACCGCAACCACCTCGGTGAGAACACCACTCGAGGCGTGCCCAAAGGTGTGTTCGTGCCGCTCATGGAAGCGCTCAACGGCCTGGCCCAGCGACTCTCCAGCGGAAATCGGAACGGCCAGGGAGTACTCCTGACCGAAGTACCGGATGTCGATGCTTCGCTCGTAGACATGTCGGTCTTCGGGGATCCCGTCGCCAGTCAGAGCCCTGACTGCCTGTTTCTCCAGGTCCTGGAAGAGCGACTCGATGTCTTCGTCACCGATCGAGTTCTCGTCCCTGTACACCGGAGTCACCAGATCGTGCCGCAGGTCGGCACGCAGGAGTCCGGTCGCGCTCAGTAGACCCGGGCGGGCGGGAACGATCGCGGCCGGCATGTCGAGAAGACCGATAAGACGTGCCGCGTGGAGGGGGCCGGCGCCGCCACCGGCAACGAAAGCGAAATCGCGCAGGTCGTCGCCATGTTTCGCGGCCGCCTGGCGGACCGCACCCGCCATGTTCGCCTCGAGGACTGCGAGGAGGCCTAGTGCGAGTTCGTCAGTGGAGCGGTCGATCCGGTCACCGAGCTTCTCCGCGATCGCCTTCTCCGCGAGTTCCGGGTCGAGCAGGATCTCACCGCCTGCGAGTCCCGCCTTCGAAAGCCGGCCAAGGTGAAGGTGAGCATCCGTGACAGTGGGCTCGCTACCAGTGAGCCCGTAGCAGGCAGGCCCGGGGTCCGCACCGGCACTTTCAGGGCCGACCGTGAGAGCACCTCCGGCATCCACACGGGCGATGCTGCCGCCGCCGGCACCGATCGTCGTCACCTCAAGATGGGGCAGCTTGCAGGGCACGCCGTTGGGGAGCTCCATCTCGAAGCCTGTACGTGGCTCACTTTGGTCAATGACCCCGATATCGGCACTCGTGCCACCTACGTCGAAAGTGACACAGCGATCGAATCCGCAACGCGCAGCTTCGTCGGCACCACCAATCACCCCGGCGGCCGGCCCCGAAAGAATCAATTGATGGACGTTCTCGCCGACGCACCGGTCGGAAGTTCCGATTCCTCCGTTGCTCTGCATGATGAAGAGTCTTTCCGAGGTATCTCCCGCGCTTAGACGTGCCTCCAGTTCCCGGACGTAGGGGTCAATCTTCGGCGCAAGGCCGGCGTTCACGGCAGCGGTCGCAAAGCGGGGATACTCCCGCGGCTCCGGGCTGGCCGTCGATGAGCAGCCGACATAGATGTCGGGGTGGCGCTGTTCGACGATCCGCTTGATCTCGTTCTCGTGGTCGGGATTGACGAATGAAAAAAGGCAGGCAATCGCGATCGATTCCACATCCTGTTCGACCAGCCAGTCTGCAACCTCGGCGATCTCCTCCGGATCGACCGGCTCGACCTCGTCACCGTTGGCGGCGATCCGTCCCGCGACTTCGCGACGCAACTGGCGCGGAACCATCGCTGGGCGAGGCTTCTGCTTCAGGTCGTAAAGGAGCGGGCGCTGCTGGGTTCCGATCTCGAGGACATCGCGAAAGCCGCGGGTGGTGATCAATCCGACCTTCGCGAAGTCACCGACGATAACCGCATTGGTCGCAATGGTGGTTCCGTGGGTCAGTGATTCGGCTGGCCTGCCGTCTCCCCCCATCGCTTCCACGCCGCCCAGAATCGCCTCATGCGGCGAGGCCGGCTGAGACGGCACCTTGGCAATCGATACCTGACCTCCCTCGGTCGAGTAGTCGATCATCACACAGTCGGTGAAAGTCCCTCCGGTGTCAACTCCAATCCGACGCAAGATTCCGAGATTCCTTCCTTAGTTCAACGATGGAAGCGATTCTGAGAAGCCCGAACTGCAACTGACAGTCCCTTTTCGTCGGACAATTTCGTGCCGTGCTTTACGAAGCGTCCAGACGTTTGCCATGACGGGCTCAGGCGAGTTCCTGGTCGATCCCCGGAATCAGGCGACGCGCACGGAGTGCCATGTGGAGGCCCAATCTGGTGTCCTCGTCCTCGAGCGAAGAGCCAAGGATCTTCTCGATCCGGTCGAGTCGGTGATAAAGCGACTGTCGCTCCAGGTGAAGCTTGCGGGCGGTCTCGGTCTTGTTGCCGCCGCACTCGAGGAAGGTCTCCAGGGTATGCGTCAGCATCGCGCTGCGATCCTTGTCGTGTTCGACCAGCGGGCCGATCCTCCTCATGATGAATGACTGCATTTCGTTGCTGTCCCGAAGGGCCCAAAGCAACCGCTCCAGGTCCGGGCTGGTCGCGTCGTACCAGTCTCCGGCTTCAACCCTGGGGGTGCGGGCGGCCTCGGCGACCTCTCGCAGTGAACGGATCGCGCGACTCCAGTTGCCCGACGCCTCGCCCACGAACAGCAGTCCGGCAGTCTTCGAACCAATCTCCCTCTCCAGCGCGCTCGCGAAAAGTCCCGCCAGCAGATCTGCCCGCTCTTCTCGTTGTTTGGGCGTGGCCAGGCCAACCACCATGCCCAGCTCATGGGCGCTAGGCATGAGTCCACCGAGTACCGGGATCCTGCGACCGTCGAGTTCTTTCCGTACCTGTCTCCAGACCGAGCTCCAGAGAGCTGCCGCAGATGCCCGCGGTGCCCGCCCGGGCCCGGTGGCAGCCAACACACACGGCAGCAGGTAAGGCACCCGTCGCGGAAAGCCCATGGCGTCAACCTGCCGGTCGATTTCTGACTCGGCCAGGTCGGTATCGAGGAACCTCGCCAGCAGGTTCCCCCGCTCGCGGGCGATCAGGATTTCCTCCTGCCGGGACTGGAGAGTCACCAGGGCGAGCAGGTCGGCGGCCCGCTCCATTGCAGGTCGTGCCACTGGCAACAGCGGCTCACCGAGGGCGATTGCGACCAGTTTCGAGTGCGGGTCGAGTCCGGCACCGGGCACGTCCACGTACAACGCATCCGGAGCTCCAGGAAGCTCCCGATTGATCATGTCCCAGGCCGACAGCACATGAGCCGAGTCAAACGAATGTGGTGCGTGGTAGACCAGCTCTCCCCCTTCCCGCTCGAGGATCATCGGGCTGCCGATCGATGCTGCCAGCGCACCCAGAACCTCCGGAATGCCGGCCCCTTCCAGCATCAGTCCGGTGAAACGTCTCTGGAGTTCGTCGGCCAGCCTTGCGTCGTTAAGCCGGCTGTCCATCAGCACCCGGTTGATCGCTTCGGTTGCTTCAACGAATGGAACCTCGCGATGCAGTACTACGACGGTCAGTCCGGCCTCCCGCGAACTCTTGACCAGGGTTGACGGCACCTCGGTATAGACCTGCCCGAGTTCCAGCACCAGCGCAGCAATGTCCCGGTCGCTCAACTCGGCCACGAACCTGCGCTGCGCCTTGGCGTCCTTTCCGACGCCCAGCCCGGTAGTCAGCAGCAACTCGCCTCCCTGCATTTGCCTGGCGAGGTTGGGCGAATCTCCCGCGTGGGCCCAGCGAATCTCCCGGTCCAGCCCTTCTTCGCCGGAAACAACCTCGGGCGCCCCACCCTCCAAGAGGGAGGTCTGGAGTGCTGCCCTGACGGTCATGCCGTCGTGTTCAGGTTTTCCCACAGAAGCCTTTCGCGGCCTTCGACTTGCGCTAAATGAAATCCGTCCCTGGAAGCCGTCACAAGAGACGGTCCGTCATCCAAACCAGTCCGGGCATTTGACGGAGCGAGCATTGCCCGTGCGTCCCTGCCGCCTCAGGATACGGCCATGCTGCCCCCCTCCGGCTCTACCCCCGATCACGGCGTCTTCTGGCTGGAAGAGGCGATCGCTGAGGAATCAGCGCCGGCCTGTCCGCCACTCGCCAACGCTGCACATTGCGATGTCTGCATCGTGGGTGGCGGCTACACCGGCCTGTGGTCGGCCATTGAGATCAAGCGTCTCTCACCCGAGACGAAGGTGGTCCTTCTCGAAGCGACGGCCTGCGGCTTCGGAGCCAGTGGACGCAACGGGGGCTGGGCGACCAGTTGGTTCGACGAACTTGACCGGCTGACGGAACGCTTTGGCGTCGAGCAGGGATTGAAGTTGGCAGATCGCTCGAGCGATTCGATCCGCCGGATCGGTGCGATCGCCGAGGAACATGGTTTCGACTGCGACTTCCGGCCGGAGGGATCCCTGTGGGTTGCGACCAGTGAGGCGCACGACCCGGCAGTGGCCGAGGTTGCCCGGACGGCGCGGGAACACGGACGCGGCCACCTGATCCGGGAGATCGACGCCGACGAGGCCTTCGAGATGACCGGCTCCCGGGTGGCCCGTGGCGGGCTGCTGCTGACCGACAGCGCGGCCGTACAGCCAGCCAAGCTTGCCAGAGGCCTGAGGAAGGCCGCTCTCGACCTGGGCGTTGAGATTCATGAGGGAAGCCCGATGATCGATTTCCAGAAGACTTCGCCGGTTCTCGTGAGGACCGCTTCAGGCACGGTAGAGGCCGACCGCCTGATCCTCGCCAGCAACGTCTGGATGGCCCGCATGAGGGAACTGCGACGGGCGGTGTTTGTGGTCGGGACCCAGATTGTCCTGACGGAGCCGCTTGGTGATCGTGTTGGCAACCCCTGGAAAGACGGACTTCTTTTCGGGGACGCGCGAATGTTCGTTCACTACGCCCAGGTCACGACAGGTGGCCGCATTGCGTTCGGTCGTGGGGGTGGCGCGATCAGCGCAGGCGGGCGAGTGATCCCGAAACACTTCGTTGATCCCGGGACATCGGCCATTGTCGCCGATGACTTCAGGTCCTGGTTCCCCCAGTACCGGAACGTGAGGCTCACCCATACCTGGGGTGGCGCCGTGGACCGGGCACCCGGACATCTGCCATTTGTCGGCGAACTGGGCGAGCACCTGAACATCCATTACGGGATCGGCTACTCAGGCAATGGTGTCGCGCCGAGCAATCTGATCGGGCAGATCCTGGCGAGGCGGACACTGGGTATACGTGACGAGATTTCAGAATGCGCCCTTGCGTCGGGACCACCCGGATATCTGCCACCGGAACCGCTTCGCTTTGCGGGTGCTGCGGTGGTCCGAAATGTGATTCAGAGAAGCGAAAGCCGGGAGGAACTGGGGCACACGCCGGGACCGGCCGGACGGCTTGCACGCCGCCTGGCGAGTTTCTCGCTGCCCCGATGAAGACCTGAGCTGGAACCAAGGAGAACAGATTGGAACCCGAAATGAATGACAAGCCTGCCTTCGCCCGCGGGACCGACCACGCCATCTTCCGGGCCGGGGAGTGGCTGGAAACCGGGGAATGGCTCGACGTCAAGTCGCCGTACGACGGCGAACTGGTCGGCCGCGCAGCCTGGGACAGGCCTCAGGCCACTCGCGATGCGATTGCAGCCGCAAAGAAGGCGATGGCAGAACCTATCCCTCCTCACCGGCGTGCCGAAATCCTCGCCAGGACGGCAGAGGTCATGCGTGAACGCTTCGAGGTTCTGGCCGCGACCATCTCGGCCGAGGCGGGAAAACCGATAACGCTCGCCCGCCTCGAAACCACCCGGGCAATAACCACAATGGAGGAATCCTCGATAGTCGCCCGACAGTTGGCCGGCGAAGTGGTGCCACTGGAAGGGATCGCCTCGGGTGTGGGCCGCACGGCAATGACAATCCGGGTCCCCGTCGGCGTGGTTGCTGCCATTACGCCTTTCAATTTTCCCCTCAATCTCTGCGTGCACAAACTCGCTCCGGCGATCGCAGCCGGCTGCGGGATCGTTCACAAACCTGCCGACAAGACGCCACTGACCGCGATTCAACTAGCCCGCTGCTTCGAGGACGGAGGCCTGCCCCCCGGCTGGCTCAACCTTGTTCTCGCCGAGCCGGTGGAGACCTCCCGCATCCTTCTCGAGTCGAGGGACGTGGGACTGATCACATTCACTGGATCTGCCGCGGTCGGCTGGGGTCTCGCCCGTGCCGCCGAGCGGACCAAAGTCTCACTGGAGCTGGGCAACTCGACACCTGTCATCGTGACCAGGTCAGCCGACCTCGATCGCGCGGCCGAGATTGCCTCCGCCAGCGCTTTCGGCTTCGCGGGCCAGGCCTGCGTCTCGGCCCAGCGAGTCCTCGCCGACGAAAGTGTCCATGACGAGTTACTGGAGCGACTGCGTCGGCGTGCCGAGGAAACGCCAGCCGGAGATCCGACTGATCCCGACGTCGTGGTCGGGCCGGTGATCAGCGTCGAGGCGAGAGACCGGATCATGACGACGATCGAGTCCACTCTCGCCGATGGCGCCACGCTCGAGGCGGGAGGAAAAGTGATCGACGGCAATGTGATCGCCCCGACCCTGATTTCGGGAGTGCCGGGCGACGCCTATATCTCCTGCCGGGAGATCTTCGGGCCCGTGCTGGTGGTTACACCCACCCGCTCGTTTGACGAGTCGCTTGAAATCGCGAACTCGACCGAGTACGGCCTGCAGGCCTCGGTCTTCACCGAGTCGCTCCCAGAGACGCTGGAAGCGGCGAGAAGACTCGAATTCGGCGGCGTGATCGTGAACGATGCACCAAGCTGGCGGGCCGACCCCATGCCATACGGGGGAGTCAAGGCTTCCGGCAACACCAAGGAAGGTCCGGCCTGGGCCGCGCGCGAGATGACTGAAGAACGGCTGGTGGTGGTCAGCCGCTGACCCGTGCGGCCACCATCCCGGCAAACTCGTCGGTCGTTGCACTCCCGCCCAGGTCAACCGTCCTGACCTGGCGTTCGCCCAGCACCGTTTCAAGTCCGGCCATGACGGACGCCGCAGCCTCGGTCTCACCCAGGTAATCCAGCATCATTGCTCCAGCCCAGATCGCCCCGGTCGGGTTGGCAATGCCTTGCCCGGTGATATCCGGAGCCGAGCCATGGACCGGCTCGAACATCGCAGGAACCCCGCCGTCCGGATTGATGTTGGCGCTCGCCGAGAAGCCCATGCCGCCCTGAATCGCGGCGCCGACGTCAGTGAGTATGTCCATGAAGAGGTTCGAGCCAACGACGACGTCGAAGCGCCCCGGTTGGGTCACAAGAAAAGCGGCAGCGGCATCGACAAGAACATGTTCGACCTCGACATCCGGATACTCGGTCGCCACCTCATTCACCACCTCGTCCCAGAAGACGAATGCGTAGCGTCCTGCGTTTGACTTGGTGATGCTTGTCAGCCGCCCCCGCCGGCCTGCGGCATGTTCGAACGCGTACCGGACGATCCGCTCCACACCCTTGCGAGTGAACACGTCAACCTGCGTGGCGACCTCGTGGTCCATGCCCTCATGAACCCTTCCCCCGACACCTGAGTACTCGCCTTCCGAGTTCTCCCTGACACAGAGCATGTCGATCTCACTGCGATCTACGTCCCTGAGCGGGCTGTCCACACCTCTCATGAGCCTGACCGGCCGCAGGTTCACGTACTGATCAAACCTCTGTCTGATCGGCAGCAGAAGCCCCCAAAGCGTTTCGTGATCGGGCACCTGGGGAGAGCCGACCGCACCCAGATAGATCGCGTCGTGCTTGCCAAGCACTTCGAACCAGTCTGGTGGCATCATCGATCCCTCCTCGAGGAACCGTTGGCTGTTCCACTCAAGTGGCGTAGTTTCGAGTTCGAAACCGAACCGTCGGCCGGCAGTCTCAATCACTTCAAGCCCGGACTCGACTACCTCCGGGCCGATTCCGTCGCCACCGATTACGGCAATTCGGTGGGTACGACTCACGCCTGGGCGCTGGACCGGGCGGGCACTTCATCACCTTCAGCTTCCGAGTCCGCTTCGCGGTCGCTTTCCGAACCTGGTCCGCTGGTGATCGACTGTCGGAATTCGGTGATGGTGCGACCGGCGGATCGTCCGAGTTCGGGGAGCTTGCGCGGACCGAAAATCAGGAGGCAAATGCCGAGGACGATCGCAATCTCCAAGGGTCCAATATTTGGAATCATCAGGGCCTTTCCAGTTTGCGGAACCGCGAATGACGCGATCGTAGTGGCCGATCCAGCGCTGAAGAATGTTCACTACATAACCATCTGGGCGCCTGAACAAGACAGTTTGTCGGGCAGCACCTTCCCGAGGCATCTATTCGGGCTGCCGCCCAGGCCTGAAACCGGAAACAGTGCGGCTTTTGCCCCCGAACTGCTCGCGGGCTTTCTCAGGCCACGGCGCCGGGTTGCCGTCCGGATCGACGAAGACGGTGACCAGTTTCCCGCGGGCGCAGACCTCTTCTGCCCTCCTGACCATGAAGCCGAAGGTGACCGAGGTCCGGCCCAGGTCGCTGACCTCGATCGTCACTTCGACCTCGTCCATGAAGTGGAGGGTCGAGGCGTAGTCGATCTCCAGGTGCGCCCTCGGCATCGAGGTGTAGATCTCGTCCAGCAACCCGAGGTTCGAAAGCAGTTCGACCTCGGCCGCCTCGAGCAACCGGATGACGGTCCCGTAGTGGTAGCGGCCCGAGGAGTCCACATCCGAGAACTCGCTGCGGCGACGAACCGCCGCCCTGATGCCGGAGGGAACCCCGGATTCACTTTTTGACACGCAGCGCAGTGTAGGTAACGAACTGACGGCGAGAAGGCCAGTGCGACGCTGCCCTCTGTCGCGATGTTGCTATGTGGCCGCCGCTTCGGGGTCGAACCTGACCCGGGTGCGGCAAGCCGAGACTCTCGCAGCGTGGCTGGTTGCCACCAGACCAAGCGCGAGCATCAGGACTCCGAGCCCCGCCAGTGTCCACCAGGCCGGATGGCTGGCCGCGGCGAGGTCTGTACCACTCGCACCACTGAGGCTCGATGCCACTATCGCTCCGGTTATCGCCACTCCGATCGCCTGACCGAACTGGCGGGATGTAGTCGCGACCGCGGCGGCAACTCCGGCTTGAGCGACAGGCATTCCCGACACGGCCGCATTGGTGATCGGAGCGTTCACGAAACCGAACCCGACTCCGAACACCGTGTAGGCCAGGACCAGCCAGACAAAGGGGGTATCCGGGTCGAGATTCACCAGCATCGCGCAGGCAACAAAGGTCGAAATCGCGGCGATGACCAGAGGCTTGCGAGGCCCCTCCCGCCCCGTCATTCGTCCCGAGACCGGTGAAAGCAACATCGTCATCAGCGCGAGTGGCACGATCGCGACGCCGGCCTCGACCGGGGAGAGTCCTCGCACGTCCTGGAGATACAGGGTGTTCAGGAAGAGAAATCCGCCGAAAGACGCGAAGGCCGCGACCGAGAGGATGATCGATGAGGAGAAAGGGATGGACCGGAAGAAGCGGATTTCGACAAGTGGAAAATCCCGACGTGGTTCGTACGCGAGCAGGACCGTCAGGGCGACCGCGGCGGCAGCAAACGAAGCGACAATGGACTTTGATGCCCAGCCCGAGTTCGGACCTTCGATGATTCCGTAGGTCACTGACGCAAGCAGGATGATGACCAGGACCTGGCCGACCGGATCTACCGGCCGCGGTGTAGCCGCGCGAGATTCGGGAACGAAGCGAAACATCAGGAAAATGGCGGTCAGACCGAGCGGTATGTTCAGCAGAAAGATCCAGGTCCAACCCATCGAGGAAACGAGAGCTCCCCCGACGATGGGTCCAAGGGCCATCGAGACACCGAACACCGCACCCCAGACTCCGATTGCCTGCGCCCGCTCGCGCGGTTCCGTGAAGGTGTTGGTGATGATCGACATCGCGACCGGGTTGAGCATCGAGGCCCCGATTCCCTGCAGGATCCGGGCGGCGACGAGCAGCTCGACCGTCGGTGCCAGGGCGCACAGGAGCGATGCGACCGCGAAGACGCTCATTCCGGTGGCCAGCACGCGCCGACGTCCAAGGCGGTCTGCCATCGAGCCCGCGAACATCAGGAAGCTCGCCATCATCACCGTGTAGGCGCTGACCGTCCATTGAAGCCAGGAGATATCCGAGTTGAACTCCTCGCCAATTGCGGGCAGGGCAACGTTCATGGCGGTGATGTCCAGCCCGACGATCAGGAGGCTCATCGAGCAGATGAACAGGATCCCGACTCTCCGGTTGCGGGTGAGTTCGATTGCGGCGTTCATGCTGACCCCTCTTCGCCCTGTTCGAGCACCGGGGAAGGCCGGAAGCCCTTGAAGATCAGGTAGAGAGTGAGCGACGCCTCCCAGAGGATCTCGGGGATCGCCATTACCGCCTTCGCCAGTGAGCCCTGGTCGATCCCTCCGAGGACCACGAGCACCCCTGAAACGAAGAGCAGCGGGCCGCCGACCAGTCCGAGCACCGACATGCCGCGGGGTACCAGTCCTGACTTGAACATCAGGTAGCCGAGCAGCAGACCGTTCCCGATTCCGACGACGAGTCCGGGTCCGATACGGAAGGTCCAGTCGTGAATCGCAACGAGCGAATCACCGATCGCCGAGAGGACCGCCGCGTCGGCGGTCGACTCCTGGCGCAGGGTGACCATGGCGAGCAATGCGATCAGTCCGACCGCGATGAAGACGGACTCGATGATCCGCGCGGAGACCCAGCCCAGCGCGGCCACCTCGCTTTGACGACGAAGCACCGGGTACAGCACGAGAGCGGTCCCGATGTTTGCCGCGATGAGCAGCAGCTCGAGCACGGCGCCAACCGTGACTCGCGCCTCCGAGCCAACTCCCAGGATGAAGCCGGCATCGCCGAGGATCGGGTCGTAAAGGATCGCGGCAGGGATCGAGGTGACGAAAGTGGCGAGAAAGAGCAGGCCGGCGATCAGCGAGATGCGTCGGCTGTCGTTTCCTGTACCGGTTGATCGTGTGATGACTGTGGACAACTTTGGCTCCTTGGCATAATTTTTACTTACGGTGTAAGTCGTGCCCGCATGTTGTACACTTACACCGTAAGTTTGTCAAGCCCGTAAGTTTTCTCCCCCGGACCGGATCATCAAGGAGCCGAAGATGAGCGAGAGCGCGCAGAGCAAGAAGAGGCGGCGCAAACCCCTGACGAGGGGCCGGGTACTGGAGGCCGCCGTGGGACTGGCCGACCAGGGAGGACTAACCGACCTGTCGATGCGAAAGCTGGCCCGCGAACTCGGTGTCGAGGCGATGTCCCTCTACAACCACGTCGCAAACAAGGACGACCTTCTCGACGGAATGATCGACGTGGTCTTCGGCGAGATCGAGTCGCCCGCCGTCGACGGAGACTGGAAGGAAGAGTTGAGGAAACGAGCCCTCTCAACCAGGGCAGCGCTGAATCGTCACCGCTGGGCGATCGGCGAGATGGAGGGAAGGACAAGTCATGGCCCGAACAGCCTTCGACTTCACGATGCCGTGCTCGGCTGCCTCCGCCGCGCCGGGTTCTCTCCCGAGCTGGCCGTTCACGCGTACTCAGTCCAGGATGCCTACATCTATGGCTTCGCCCTTCAGGAGGTCGACATGGCCCAGGAGACCCCGGAAGATTTTGCAGCGGAGGCCGGAAGGCAGATGCGGGACTACAGCGATCAGCTCGCTGATCACCCCTACCTGATCGAGGTCGTAGGCGGGTACGTCGCCGAGCACGGTTACGACTACGACGCGGAGTTCCTCTTCGGTCTCGACCTCATCCTCGACGGAATCGAATCCCTGCTCCCCTGAGAGGATTCCTGAACCTGAGAGTCGGGGCGACTGGATTTGAACCAGCGACCTTCTCGTCCCAAACGAGATGCGCTACCAGGCTGCGCTACGCCCCGAAGAGGCGATTCTATTCCCACTCAGCCTTCAGGAGATCCATCCATGCCTCCATCCTGGCGCGCAGGTAAGTGTCACTGGAGCGTACGGTGAGGACACCGTACCTGGACCGCCAAGTCCGGCCTCCAAGCCTCCCGCTGTTTGACTTCCGCTGAAACGCAATTTCGCCCGGTTCAATGTCGAGGTACTCGGCCCAGAAGCGACAAACCTCTCCGACGTCTTGGTCATCGTGATGCTGGAGCCAATACCTGGTCGGGTTCTTACTCAGGTTCGAAATCCAGCTATGAGCCAGTTTCACCACAACCGGATCTGAATTACAGATAGCAACCTGATTCCGGTCTCTCTTGGAGCCCTCGCCGATGTACATGCAGATGAAGTCCCGGAAGGTTGGGTCTCTCGCGAGTTCCTGAAACTCCATGGTGCCCTCGTCGTAGGCTGCGTCGCGCTTCGCTTTCGCCCGCTCGCTGTTTGCCTTCGATGCCTTGAGACGGCGGGCACTCTGTCGCTCGGTCTCGGGGATCGTGATGTCCCCTACCCAGTGGAAGGCTGTCGTTCGGGAGACTGCCAGGCGCTCGGCGATTTCGTCGATGGTGAGCTTCTTTTCGACCCGTAGCTGGATTGCCTTTTGTCTTATGTAGTCCGGATGTGCCATGGAGTCCATGGTCTTCCCGGCGGCGGTCGCCAAAGCGCCGTTTTCCCCTGAAACAAGGGGATTGCAACGGGTTTGTTGATAAGTATTTGCAGACTCGTTGCAGAGTGGCCCGCTGGGGCGGCTCAGAGACCCTGGGAGAGGCGCCAGGCGTGGAAGGCCTCGCGGGTCGTGTACTTCGGGGTGTAGCCGAACTCGTTCTTCAGGCGCCGGTTGTCAAGCACAGGGCGATAGGCAAGGAAGTCGGTCTGGGCCGGCCCGTGCGGAGTGAGATCGAGCAGGTGACCGAGCCAGATGCCGGCCTTGAGAGCACTGACCGGAACCGGCATGGCCTTCTTGCCGAGTTCGGCGGCGATCTCGTCGACCGTCATCGCTCCGTCTCCGGCGACGTTGTAGATGCCTGTTTTCTCCCCCAGCACCGACTGCAGGATCACTGCGACCACGTCCTGGTCCCAGATGAACACGAACGGCGACTCGGACCCGCGGATCTTGATCAGGCGCTTCGCCTTGAACAGGTCGGTTATCTGGTTGTCCACCGTCTCGCCAAGGATCGTTCCGATCCGCAGCACCACCTGCTCAAGTTCCGGATTCGACTCGCGCAGCGCCGCCAGTTGCTCCTCGACCAGCCGCTTGTGGAGGCTGTATGGAAAGGTCTCCGTCCCCCGGACCGGATCGTCCTCGGTCAGCCAGGCGGGACTGTCTGCGTGGTACCCATAGGCGGCCCCGCTGGATGAGACCACCACCCGCTTCACCCCGTGGGCGAGGCAGGCGTCAAAGACGTTCTTCGACCCGGTGACGTCGACCGCGAACTCCTGCTCGGTGGTCGTGTCCTTGCCCGGATTGACGATCGACGCGAGATGAACCACCGTGTCGATCCCGTGCTCGCCGATCGGACCCGAGACCGAAGACGGGTCGGTCACGTCGGCGATTACGTAGTCGACGCCTTCCACCCGGCGCTCCGCCGGCGGATGGCCGAGGTCCCCGGACACGACCAGCTCGACCTGATCATCGGCCTCGGCCAGTCCCCGGACCACCGAATGACCGAGGAAGCCGTTCCCGCCAGTCACGAATACCCGCTTCACGCTCTCGCCTCCACGGTGCTCTCACCGGGATCACCGGTTGGTTTTCGTGCCCACCAGCTGGAAAGGATCAGGCCGGCGATCAGGTCCCAGACACCCCACCAGGCTGCGACGATCGCAACCCCTCCAAGCCCCTCGAAAACACTCAGCGCGATTCCGAGCCCGAGCGCCGCGTTGCGAACACCCACCTCGAAGGTGATCGCCCTCCGGTTCGGCTCCGACACCTTGAACGACGCAGCTATCCCGTAGCCGAGCAGCAAGGCGAGGGTGTCGTGAAGGAACACAGCAAGCGCGACAAGGGCGATGTAGTCGATGAAGACGCCGATGTTGGTCGCCAGCGCCCCGATGATGAAGAGGACCAGAAAGATCATGCTGAACTTCTTGACCAGGGGCTGGACCTTGTTGGCGATCTCCGGACGATGACTCGAGATCAGGAGGCCGAGGGTCAGGGGCACCCCGATCAGCAGGACGATGTCGGCCAGGAGTTCGAGGGCGTTGACATCGACATCCTTGAGGATCTGGGAGGCCTCCGGATGGAGCCCGCCCCAGAAGGCGATGTTGATCGGCATCAGGAAGATCGCAAGGAAGTTGGAAAGCGCCGTCATCGATAACGACAAGGCCACGTTTCCACGTGCGCGATAAACGAGGATGTTCGAGATGTTTCCCGGTGGACAGCAGGCGACGAGGATCATCCCCAGGGCGATCGACGGGCGGAAGTTCAGGGCGATCGTCAGCAGGTAGGTGATCGCAGGCAGGCAGATGAACTGGGCTGCGACACCCACCGCCATCGCCTTCGGCATGTGGGCGACGGCCCGGAAGTCGTCGACCTTCATCTCGAGCGCGATGCCGAACATGATCACCGCGATGACGACGCTCAGCAGGATCAGGGTGCCGTCGCTCGTGTTGAGCGACACGCTGTCGATGTCGGAGGCGCCGAAGGGCAGGCCGAGCAACCCGAGGATGCTCATCCGAAGATCTTCAGGTGTTCGTGGATCTGGGCCCGGTACGCGTCCTTGTTCACGTAGAACGGAAGGCGATCCAGCTGGCGGTAGTTGTAGCCGGCGAAGAGGTCAGGCTTCGGACCCTGGATCCGGCGCCACATCTCATTCGCGCTGGCCGGGTTCCTCTCCCCCGCCTCGATGAACTCCGAGACCAGGTGCGCCTGGTTGTAGCGCCCCTGCCAGCCGAGTCCGGTCGCCTCGACCATCCCCAGCACGAACAGGTTCCGGTATTTCGGGGTGAAGATGTTGAGGTAGAGGTCGGGGCTGTTGCCGTTCCAGTTGAGGTGGGCCGGGTCGATGAACGGATAGTGGAGCTTGTAACCGGTGGCGAGCATGACCAGGTCGTACTCGCCGGTCGATCCGTCCTCGAACTCGACGCCGTCCGGCGTGAACCTCGCGATGTTCCGGCGCACGTGAATGTCGCCGTGGCCCGCGTGGTAGAGCACCTGGGTGTTCATCACCGGATGGGTCTCGTAGATCCTGCCCTCGGGCTCGGGGAATCCGAGCCGGGCCGGGTCTCCGGTCAGGAACTTGATGAACTTTCCGTCGATCCTCGTCTTGAGGAATGCCGGCAGGGCCCTGCCTTCGTTCAGGGTGTCGGAAGGCCGGCCGAATATGTACTTGGGGAAGAACCAGTAGCCCGACCGGAGGCTCATCTCGATCGAGCTGGCGTAGTGGACGGCGTCGACCGCGATGTCACAGCCGGAGTTGCCACAACCGATGATCAGTACCTTCCTGTCGCGGAAGATGTCGGGCCGCTTGTAGGAAGCGGTGTGCATGACCTCGCCCCTGAACTCGTCCTGCCCCTCGAACCGGGGGATGCTGGGCTCGGAGAGGATGCCGTTGGCGATGATCACCCCGGCGTAACGGCCGGTTTCTTCCTTGCCGCTTCCGTCGCGAACGGTCACGTTCCAGGCAGAGTCGACCGAGCCGGTATCTTCGGGCTCCGCGGCGATCACTTCCGTGTTGAACCGGTAGTTCCGGCGCAGGTCGAAGGTGTCGGCGTAGTCCTTGAAGTAGGTGTTCATCTCCCAGTGGCTGGGAAAGTCCGCGACTTCCTCGCGCATCGGAAACTCGTCATACGCTGTCGTGGTCTTGGACGAGATCAGGTGCGCCGACTCGTACATGGTCGACTTCTTCGAGTCGATGTCCCAGAGACCGCCGACGTCGGAGTGGATCTCGAAGCCGACGAACGGGATCCCGCGGCGGGAGAGGTTCCGCGCCGCCGAGAGGCCGGTCGGACCGGCTCCGATCAGTGCCCACGGCAGTTCTGTTGCTTCCCCCTCAGGCGCCACGATCGCGCATCCTATGGCACCGGTAGCCAGACGACCAAAGACGGTGCCGCTACGGTTGGGACATGGCAGACGTGAGACCGATCCACGCGCTCCACTACGAGCTCTCCGCCGTCGGCGGCCTGACCGACGTCACTGCGCCGCCCTACGACGTCATCGATCAGCAGGAGCGGGCGTCGCTGCTCGCCCGCTCACCGTTCAACGTGGTCGAGATCGACCTGCCCGAGTCACCGGGAGCCGACCCGTACGAGCACGCCGCCGGGACGCTGGAGGAATGGATCCTGACCGGCATCCTCAAACAGGACCGCGAGCCCTCACTCTGGGCGATCAGCCAGGAGTTCACGGGACCCGACGGCTCGATGCGCACCCGCAACGCGATCCTCGCAGCAGTTCGGGTCGACGATTACGGTCCGGGCCGTATCCGCCCCCACGAACGCACCCAGCCCGGTCCGAAGCAGGACCGGCTCGACCTTACGCGAGCGACCCGCTTCAACCTCTCGCCAATCTTCTCGCTCACCACCCGGAACCCGTGGCCGTTTATCGAACCGGCCCTCGAAGGTGCCGCACCCTGGGGCGAAGCACTCGGCGATGACGGCACCCTGACCCGCGTCTGGAAGGTCACCGACGCGGAGATCCAGCGGTCGGTCGCATGGGAGCTGGGCGAGGCCGAGCTGCTGATCGCGGACGGCCACCACCGTTACGAGACCGCCCGCACCTACCGGAAGGAAGTCGGTGGCGAAGGAGCCCACTGCTACACGCTGATGGCCCTGACCGGCCTGGACGACCCCGGCCTCGCCGTCTTCCCCACCCACCGCGTCCTGACCGGCCTGAAGGACCCGGACCTGTTCGATCACCTGACCAGGGAGCTCGAGGATTGGTTCGAGACGGTGGAACAAGTCGTCGCTGATCCTTCAGGCCTCGACGGTCCGGGCTGTTTCGGACTGATCACTGCGGACGGACGCCGCACGATCCGGCTCCGGGACCCATCCCGTCTGCCCAGCCTCTTCGAGGGTCGCTCCCCGGCCTACCGTGAGCTGGACGCCGCGATCCTCGAGAAGGTCGTCTTCGCCGGAATGCTCGGCATGACGGAAGCCGACGTCGAGGCGAAGAAGGGCCTCGCCTACGCACGGACGGTCGAGGATGCGTCAGCGGCCATGGATTCCGGAGCGGCCCAGGCGGCGTTCATTCTCAGGCCGGCGCCGATCGAGCAGGTCCGGGCGGTGGCCGGGGCCGGCGAATCGATGCCCCCGAAGTCGACCCACTTCTTTCCGAAGATCCCGACCGGGATCGTCTTCAACCCCCTCAGCTGAGGACCACCAACCTTGACCCGGCGCCGCAGTGACTGAAGGCCACCAACCTTCAGTTGGCGCCGCAGCGACGTCGGTTCAAATCACCCGCGTAATACACGGGTGAATTGAACCCAGGTTCATCCGGGCGCCCGATCAATAGGATCAGACGCAGTGAAGATCTACACGAAAAAGGGTGACGACGGGACGACCGGGCTCTGGTACGGGGGAAGGGTCGAGAAGTCCGGCCTGAGGACCGACGCCTACGGGACCCTTGACGAGGCCTGCTCCGCCCTCGGTCTCGCGAGGGCCCTCTGCGACGACAGCCAGGAGCAGCTCGCGGCAGACATCCTCGCCCTTCAGAACGAGTTGTTCGTGGCCGGCGCCGAACTGGCGACCGCCCCGGAGGCAGCCGAGAGGCTCGAGGACGGAATCAGCCGCATCACGGCCGAGATGGTTGACTCGATCGACGCCGAGATCGACAAGTACATGGCCCACGTCGACCTGCCCCCGAAGTTCGTCATCCCCGGCGGCACCCGGCTTTCGGCCCAGCTCGATGTCGCCCGCACGATCGTGCGGCGGGCCGAGCGGGCCGTGGTCCGGATCAAGCTGGCAGACGAGCTCGCCTCGCCGGAGATCCTGCGCTTCCTGAACCGGGCGTCCGACCTGGTCTTCTCGATGGCCCGCTACGCCGACGTCGACTTCCCCGCCCTGTTCGAGGGCCGTCGCAAGTCCGGCGACCAGGAGCCGTAGCCCGATGGACCTGGGGCTGAAGGGCCGGGTCTGTGTGGTCACCGGGGCCAGCGGGGGGATCGGCCTCGAGGTCACGAGGCAGCTCTGTGACGAGGGCGCGAAGGTCTTGATGGTTTCCCGCGACCCGGAGCAGCTTGCCGCCATGCGCGAGGTCGTCCGGGCCGAAGGCGGCGAGGTCGAGGTAGTGGTCCAGGATGTAACGGTCGACTGCGCCGGCCAGCACATAATCGCTTCGGCCAAGCAGTCCTTCGGCAAGGTGGACGTGCTGGTCAACAACGCCGGTGTCGCCGAGTGGAAACCGCTCGAGGAGGCAAGCGAGGATGACTTCCGCTTCCAGTTCGAGATGAGCGTGATCGCGCCGCTGAACCTGATGCGCGCCGCGATCCCCGACATGGTCCAGCACGGCTGGGGCCGGGTGGTGAACGTTTCCTCCACTGCCGGCAAGCGACCTTCCTCGATGATGCCGGACTACTCGGTGGGCAAGGCGGCGATGCTCTCGCTCTCCCGGCAGTTCGCCGAGCGCCACGCTTCAGAGGGCGTGATGGTCAATGCGATCTGCCCCGGCCCGACCGCCTCCGACCTGTGGATGGCAGAGGGCGGTCTGCTCGACCAGTCGAAGGAAGCCGCCGGACTCGAGAGCCGTGAGGAGGCGCTTCGGGCAGCGGGCGAAAAGCGACCGATCGGCAGACTGGCCACCCCGGAGGAGATCGCCTCTGCGATCGTCTTCCTCTGCTCCGAACGGGCCTCCTACGTCTCAGGCGCCGCCTGGGGCATAGACGGTGGCACCGTCCCCGTAATAATTTGAGGGGCGGCCTTTGGGGGCCGCAAGTGAAACCCGCCGTCCCGTCACCCTGTTCAGACGGTCGGGACGGCTCTGCCAGCGATCGGATCAACCTTGGGCGGGCAGGTTGACCAGGGCGTGCATCGGGTGGGGTGTGATGTGTCCCCTCCCTCCCAGTCCGTCCAGCTCGATCAGGAACGCGCAGCCGACAACCTCCCCTCCGAGCTTTTCGATCGCGTTGATCTTGGCGAGGGCCGTGCCCCCGGTCGCGATCAGGTCGTCATGTACGAGCACCTTGGCTCCGTTGAAGATCGAATCGGTGTGTACCTCCAGCGAATCGGACCCGTACTCGAGCTGGTACTCCACCGAGAGCGTCTCCGAGGGCAATCGTCCCGGCTTGCGGGCCGGCACGAAACCGATGTCAAGGGTCTGGGCGAGCGCACCACCGAGGATGAAGCCACGGGATTCCGCGGCCAGGAGCAGGTCCGGTTTCAGCGGCTCCGACCACTCGGCCAGATCGGAGACGGCCGAGCGACAGGCCCCGGCGTCGAGCAGGAGTGGCGTGATGTCCCGGAAGAGGATCCCCGGTTCGGGGAAATCAGGGACCGCCCGGATCAGTGACGCGTAGTCCACGGACCGCCTACTTCCGGATGGCTGTGAATTTCTGGTCGGCCTGACAGAGTCCGCTGACGATCATCCGGCCGGTCACCCGGTTGCCCTTGATCTTTCCCGTCAGGACGCGCCGGTCATCCTTGAAGCTGACATCGGGCGAACCCTTGAAGACGGCACTGAAAACGCCGGTCCGGGTGATCTTCGAACTAGCGCTGGGCCGTTGGGCGGCCGACGGGAAGGTGAAGGCGACCAGGGTCGAACCGATGCCGTAACAGCTACCCGCCGGATCTCCCTTGAAGTAGGTGACCCGGTTGTTCTTGACTTTCATCACTACCTTGACCTTGCCTTCATCCTTGCCGACGTACGTGCCGTTCTTTGCGGCGAAGGAGGAAGCGGGCGTTGACAGCGAGGCGGCAAGCGCGAGCAAGACCAGGATGACTTTCCGGTTCATGCGCGGCAGCTTACCGCCGGTGGTCCCGGGAATCGACACGTCAGCGGCCCCTGTCCGGCATGATCCTTGCCGTGGACTTCACGGCGATCGACCTCCCGGGACTGCTGCTCGACACCGAATCAGCGGTCGCGATGAGAGCCCACGGCAACACGGAGGCGGCCGTGCTGCTGCCGATCACCGGCTGGCCGCATGACCCCCACCTGACCTTTACCGAGCGCCGGGCCGACCTGCGCAAGCACGCGGGGGAGATTTCCTTCCCGGGCGGGACGACCGAACCGGATGACCGCAACCTCGAAGAGACCGCCCTCCGCGAATCGCATGAGGAGATCGACCTTGAACCTGAACACGTAGAAGTGATCGGTGCCGTTCCTCCGGTCGGAACCTTCGCCACCTCGTTCCGGATCCAGCCAATCGTCGGTCTCGTGTCCCCGGAGGCGAGAATGATCGCGAACCCGGACGAGGTCGCCGCGATCCTCAACTTCGGGTTCGACGACCTGACCGAGGCGTACGCGATGCGCCGGCTGGTGCGCCGGGGGGTTCCGATCAGGACCCCCACCTTTGAGCTCGGCCGCCACCTGATCTGGGGGGCCACGGCCAGGATCCTGACCGACTTCTTTCACCGCATCGGCGCGATGAAGTGAGCCGACAGCAGCTGGACCACAGGCGCCCGACGCCGGTTCTATGCTGCTGCCGATGGCCGAGCCGACCATATTCAGCGTCGACGGGGAGATACTTGAGCCAGGCCAGGCTTTCCTTCCGCTCCCCGATGACGGCCTGCTGAGGGGTGACGGGGTGTTCGAGGTCCTGCGGCTCTACGACGGCAGGCCCTTCGCACTCGACCTCCACCTCGATCGCATGGGCCGGTCCGCCGACGCGATCCAGCTGCCTCTTCAGCGCGCGGAGTTCATTGAAGAGCTGAATGGCCTGCTCGCCACGCTCGATCAGCGGGACTGCCTGCTGAGACTGGTCCAGACCCGGGCCGGGCGAAGGATCATCACGGCCGAGCCCCTGCCCGTCCACCCCCCGGCGATCGCTCTGGCTACCGTGACCTACTCGCCGACCGTGGTGCTGAACGGGGTCAAGTCACTTTCCTATGCGGCGAACATGCAGGTGACCCGCATGGCGAAGGCGGCCGGGGCCGAGGAAGCGCTCTTCGTCCGCCCGGATGGTGTCGTCCTGGAGGCTCCGACTTCTTCGATTTTCTGGGCCACTTCGGAAGGCACACTCCGAACCCCGGCGCTCGAAGCCGGTGCCCTCGATTCGATAACCCGGCGAAAGATCGTCGAACGGGTGGAAGTCGAGGAGGGCGAGTTCGGAATTGACGACCTGCTGGCTGCCCCGGAAGCCTTCCTGGCCTCGACGACCAGGGAAGTCCAGCCCGTCTCCTCGGTGGACCGGACGAACCTGCCATCGGTCGCCGGACAGCTCACGGTCATGGCTCAGAAGGCCTTCGAGACTGCCCTCACGGACGACCTCGGGTAGCCACCGAACGGAGCCCCTCCCAACCATCAGTTGCTTCGAGTGGGAGGGACGAGTTGAGATTGGAGCGCCGGCGAAGACCGGCGCGACTGCAGATGTGCCCTAGAAGGTGGCGTCGCGGAGGTACCACTCGGCGTCAAGGGCACCCTTGCAGCCTGAACCAGCCGCGGTGATCGCCTGGCGGTAGGTGTGATCGACCAGGTCGCCGATCGCGAAGACGCCGTCGAGGTTCGTCTTGGTCGAAGGCTCCTCGGTGATCACGTAGCCCTCGTCATCGGTGTTGACCTGACCGACCACCAGTTCCGACCTCGGGATGTGACCGATCGCAACGAACACCCCGTCGACCGGCACTTCCTCAACCTCACCGCTCTCGGAATGCTTCAGGCGAACCTTCTCCAGGGCACCATCGTCACCGGGCAGGAATGCCTCGGGGGCCCACGGGGTCTTCAGGGCAATGTTGGGCTGGCTCTCGGCCCGCTCCTGCATGATCTTCGAGGCACGGAACTCGTTGCGCCGGTGTACGAGGTCGAGGCTCGAGGCGAACTTGGAAATGAAGACTGCGTCTTCCATCGCGGAGTCACCGCCGCCGATGACCATGGTCGAGCGATCCTTGAAGAAGGCGCCATCGCAGACCCCGCAGGTGGAGACCCCGCGGCCGGCCATCTCCATCTCGCCGGGGATACCGAGCCGCTTGGGCTCCGCCCCCATGGCGAGTATCACGGTCTTCGCGTGATGGACCTCGTCACCGAGGTAGACCTTGTGGATTCCGCCGTCGGTCAGTTCGACTTTGTCGACGTCATCGGTGACGAAGCGTGTGCCGAACCGTTCTGCCTGGTCACGGAAGCGGGTCATCATCTCCGGTCCCATGATCCCCTCGGGGAAGCCGGGGAAGTTCTCGACGTCGGTCGTGTTCTGGAGCTGCCCACCCCACTGGAACCCTTCGAAGACGAGCGGACTGAGCTCGGCCCGCGCTGCGTAGAGAGCGGCCGTGTAGCCGGCGGGGCCACCGCCGATGATGATCATGTTCTCGACTTCGGTTTCACTCATTGTCCGTACCTGTTTCGTCTTCCGGTCTCTTTACTTTACTTTCTGAAGTAAGTGTAGCGCCCGGCGGGGCACTCCACTTTTCAGAGGATCTCCTCGATCAGCCCGGGTTTGGGCGGGCGATCGATCGGCAGTCCCTCCCGCTTCCATCGCTTGACCGTCTTGCGCAGCTGGAAGAAGGCGGCCACTCCCGTCGGAATCGGCAGCCAGAAAGCGACCAGGCGATAGATCAGAACGGCGGCGAACACCTGCTCCTCGGGGAATCCGAAGAGCACGAAGGTTCCGATCATTCCCGCGTCGACCGCTCCGACACCGGCGGGCACGAAGGGGATCAGGTTCGCGACCATCCCGATGAAGAAGCCCATCACCACTACACCGAAGGGGATGGCGATCCCGAAGGCCTTGAACGACGCCCAGAGGATGCCGATGTTCGCGGCCCAGAAGCCGATCGCTCCGACCACGGCAAGACCGGCCCGGGAAGGATTCGCGACCAGCCTGAGGGCTGCCCGGGTTCCGTCAGCCACCATCGCGGGCACGGTCGAAAGCTTCGCCAGGAACTTGACGCCCGAATGCCGGCGGGAAAAGGAATCCATGCGTCGCTCGATGTCGGTCGGGACCAGGGCCAGCGCACCGCCGAGGATCATCACGACCAGCGCGATCCCGGCCGGGACGAAGGTGAGCGACACGGTCGTCGACCCGCTCAGCACCCCGGTGCCGAGCAGGATGCCGAAAACGAGGATGGCCAGCGGATAGAAGAGGTAATGGAGGACGATGAAGGCGACCATCCGGGTGCCGACGTCCCTTCGCTCCATTCCTCCCTGCCTGAGCGCCCAGTAAGTGAGCACGACGCCGCCCGCACCCCCGGCCGAAAAGAGCAGGGTCGCGGCAAAACCGGCCATGTTGATCTCGTAGGCCTCCCGCCAGGTGATCGGGAAGCTCTCCCCGCCGACGACCGCCCGGAAGAGGGCGATGTAAGTGATGAAGGAGAGAACGCAGAATCCGATCGCGATCCCCACGTATACGGGGTTCGCCTCTCCGAGCATTCCGATTGCGTCACCGAAGCCGGCGAGTTTCGGCAGCAGGAAGTAAATCGCGACGATAAGCAGGACGATCAGCGCAAGAGTCTGGATCACCCCTCTGGTCGTGAAGACGGGAAGACCATCCCCCTCCACTTCATCCTGTTTCGGTCGCCGCTCTGTGGACTGGGTCATCCGCCGGCTGCGAGGGCCTCGAGTCTTTGGAGCCGGCGGTTGACCATGTGCACGATTGGCCGAGCCAGCGGCTCACCCTTGCGGGCGAGCAGCACCACCCCGGCCCCGGCCAGCAGGTCGGTCACGTAGTGCTCCCCCAGATATATGAGTGCGAACCCGAGAGAAAGCGCGTAGGCCCAGCCGAGCGTTCCCTCGATCTTGCCCCCGGCGTCGCTGAGCAGGATTGCCGCCATCAGCGCCGTGGCAAAGTGAAGGGACGGCATCGCCGCCCAGGGATTCGACCCCAGCGTCCCGAAGATTCTGGTCCAGGCCGGACCCCAGAGCTTCTCGCCGTACTCAAGCATGACCCTCTTTACGTGTTCGTCAGCGATCTTCGGGTCTATGTACCCATTCTCGGCCGCCCACCACGGCGGAGCGGTCGGAATGGCGAAATACATGGCACAACCGATGTCGAAGGTGGCCGCCAGCTGGCGTGCCGATTGCGGGAACTTCTCGTTGTTGCGAATCAGGATCCAGAAGATCGCCGCGTAGGGCTGGACGAACCAGGACCAGTGAGTCCAGGCGGCGAACTTGGTGAGATCGTTGCCGAAACGGCCCTGATGCAGCCAGTTCTGCAGTCTGGCGTTGGGCAGCACGCCGCGGCCTATCCAGCGGTCGATCCGGATCGGATACTCGATGTAGAGACGCTCGCGCAGCCGCTTCGGGTTGTCGTACGGGAGCTCATGGCAGACCGCGAAGGCCCACATCTGCGCCGCGAAGAGCCCGAGATCGCGGCGGCGCGAGCGCGGCCACAGAACCGCTATGGCAAGCGGTGCCGAGACTGTTGACGCGACCGTGACGGCAGCCGGAATCCCAAGCTGGCGCCGCACGTGAGGGACGATTACCGCGGCAGCCAGCGCACCCACGGCAGCGAGTCTGATGGCGGTCCTTTTGCTGGACCGACGCGGCTTGAACGAGGTCGGCAATCTCATCCCGAAACCCAAGCGTATGCGACGGCGCGGCGCAGCCTCCGCTACTGCGATTAGAATGGCCCGCGTCTTGCTGCCTCGATCCAGAAAACCAGTGTCTCTGTTCATCTCTCTGGCCGGCGTACTGATCGCCTTCGCGCTGAACGCGTCTCCGGCCATGGCCCTATCGCTGAATCCGGATGCGGCTTCACCGGGCATCGAGGACGCAAACACCCTGCATTGGATCCTTTTCGTGGTCATCCTCGGGGTGATCGTCGTCGTCAACCTTGCGATTCTCCGCGCCGCGCGCCCGCGGACCCGGGCGGTCAGCCCGAAGTCCGGCCGGAACGTCTCCCAGGTCAAGCTCGCGGTCGGACTGAGCGTCTTCGCACTTGCCCTCTTCGTCGTCGCCACCATCTTCTCCGACAAGTCACGGGAGATCCCTGCAGTCAACGCCGAACCGGTTGCCGGACAGGTGAAGGGCCAGCCGCTGACCATCAGGGCGACCGGTTCACAGTGGCTCTGGCGCTTCGACTACCCGAACGCTTCCTTCAGCTACCGCAAGCTGATGGTGCCCGCCGGCGTCACGGTCCAGCTTGACCTCGAGTCCACCGACGTCATCCACGGCTGGAACCTCCCCGAGCTGACCGGCAAGGCCCAGGCAGTCCCCGGAAAGACCAACAGCATCTACTTCCGGGCCGACGAGCCGGGCATCTACTCGAACCGCTCCTCGATGCTGTCCGGCCAGGGTTACGACACGATGGGGATCGAAGTCCACGTCATGCCTCCCGCCGAGTACGAGGCCGCGATCGATCTGCTCCGCAAGGAGATCCAGTTCGCACAGGACAAGGTCGAAGCCGAGTTCGAGGCTGACCGCCTGAAGTCCGAGGCCGCCGCAATGGAGGAGAAGAGCACCCAGAACCAGATGAACAACGACCAGACCGAGAGCGCTGACTCCCAATGAGCCGCACCACCAGCTACCCCCAGTCGATGCCGCCGACCAGGCCCGAGATCTCCTCGGAAGGCCCCAAGCCGCGCCAGGCCCGCTGGGCGGAACTCGCCTCAAGCGCTGACCACAAGGACATCGGGCGCATTCTCATCGTCTCAGCCTTCGGTTCCGTCTTCCTCGCTGCCCTCGAACTCCTGCTGCTCAGGCTGCAGCTGGCCGTCCCCTCCAACGTCTTCCTGGACGGCATCACCTTCGACCGTCTCCTCTCCGTGTACGGCGAGACCGCCATCTTCCTGGTGGCGATGCCGCTGATGATCGGCCTCCTCTATTACGTAGTGCCACTTCAGATCGGGTCCCGCACCACCGCGATCCCGCGGGTCGGGCAGACCGGCCTCTGGATGTTCCTCTTCGGCGGCATCCTCCTCTACGCGTCATTCCTCTTCACCCCGCCCGAGGCCGGCATCAACCCGTTGCCTCCCTTCTCTGACGCGACCTTCTCTCCGAACAACGGGGTCGACGTCTGGATCACCTCGACCGCACTGATCACCCTCGGCCTCCTGATGGTTTCGATCGACCTGCTGGCCACGCTTCACAACCTCCGCGCCCCCGGCATGGCCTGGCGACGGGCTCCCCTGTTCACCTGGGCCGGTGCCATCGTGACCTGGCTCTTCGTGGTTATTGCGCCGATCTTCCTCGCCGCGATCACGATGCTGATGATCGACCGGCTTTACGGCGGCGGATTCTTCGCTGGTGATGCCGGCGGCTCCCCGATCCTCTGGCAGCACCTTTCCTACCTCTTCTTCACCGCCATCTACATGTCGGTGGCCGTGACCTTCCTCGCCGCGATCGGGGAGATCGTCCAGACCTTTACCGGCCGCGAGCTGCCCCGCAAGTCCTTCACCCGCTGCCTGATCGCGATCGCGTTGATCGGCACCCTGGCCTGGACCCAGAACATGCTGACCGCGCCCATCCCGAGCGGCTGGAAGTACTTCGGCATGCTGATGGCGATCGCGCTGATCGTTCCCTTCGGAATGATCTTCTTCAACCTGATCTCGACCGTCAGCAAGAGTGATTTCCACATGCGGGCACCGCTGCGTTTCGCTCTCGGCGCCCTTTCGCTGGCCTCGATCGGTCTCGCTGCCGAGATCGCCCAGTCGACGATCGCGGTCGCGACCCAGCTTTCGCAGACCTACGACGCCTGGGCGGCAACCCACTTCGCGCTTATCGGTTTCGTCATCTTCGGTGGTTTCGCCGCCGTCACCTACTGGTACCCGAAGATGACCGGCCAGCAGCTCAACGAAGATCGCGCCGCCAAGTCGTTCGGCCTGATGTTCGTCGGAACCCTGATCGCCGTGCTCCCGCTGTTCCTCGCCGGGGTGTCCGGTCAGGTGACCGATTCCTACCGCTACTTCAGCTTCGAGGACTTCGAGGTCTACAACCTGATTGCCGCAGTCGGCACGCTGATCCTCTTCGTCGGGATCGTGCTGGCGATCGGCAACCTCGTGATGAGCCGCCACGAAGAGCCTGCGGCGACTCCCGACCCCTACCGGGGAGACTCGCTCGAGTGGCTGGCACTGTCGCCGCCGCCGGCGCACAACTTCGACGTCCTGCCGGACGTCCGCAGCACCCGACCGATGCGTGACATTCGCGAGGCGATCGTTCGCCGCGACAACGAGAGCGCAGAGGCCGAAAGTGCCGCCCAGCCGGTAGCCTGAATGTCATGAACTCCGGTGCCGGCGCGCGTTCAGCGCGTCCACGGCCGGCCGCGTCGCCCGCGCAGTCCGGCCTCCAGCTTGATCTGATTCCGCTTGTGCGGGATTACGTCTCGCTGACCAAACCGCGCATCATCAGCCTGCTGCTGCTGACCACGGTTGCGACGATGTTCGTCGCCGACCCGTCCGGCCCCGCCCTCTCGACGATTCTCTGGACCATGCTCGGTGGCTACCTCGCCGCCGGAGGCGCCGGCGCGATCAACCACTACATCGACCGCAACCGGGACGCACAGAACAAGCGGACCAAGGACCGTCCGCTCGCCGACGGCAGGGTCAAACCGCTCCACGGACTGATCTTCGGCATCACTCTCGGGGTCGTCTCGTTCTTCCAGCTCTGGCTGACCGTCAACTTCCTCGCTGCCGCCCTGGCGATGGTCGGACTTCTCGGATACGTCTTTCTATACACGCTCTGGCTGAAGCCGCTCACACCGCAGAACATCGTGATCGGTGGCAGCGCCGGGGCGGTGCCGCCGCTGGTTGGCTGGGCGGCCGCCACCGGCAGCCTGACCCTCGACGCGATGTGGCCCTTCCTGATCATCTTCTTCTGGACTCCCCCGCATTTCTGGGCCCTATCGCTGATGATCAAGGACGACTACGCGAAGACCGGGGTGCCGATGCTCCCCGTGGTCAAGGGCGAGGAGGCGACCCGGCAGTCGATCCTCATCTACACCATCTTCATGGTCGGATTCACCGTCGGCCCCTACTGCACCGGGCTGCTGGGGCCCCTCTACCTCGCCGCATCGGTCGTGCTCGGCCTGATTTACATCGGTTTCTCCTTCGCCCTCTGGCGAAAGCCAGGGCCGCGGATCACGCTTCAGGCCTATCTCTACTCGCTTGCCTACCTGGCACTGCTGTTCATCTCGATGGCAGTGGCCGCCGTAGCCGCCGCCTAGGGAACCTTGGTCGGCGAGCTTCGCGGCTTAACTGCAGTCGGCGAGCTTCGCCCCGCCTCCGATTTCAACCCGCCACTCCCGTTCGAACAATCAGATGGTCGGGAGTGGCTCCGCTTCAGGCGGCGTGAACGCCTTCCGAGTTGATAGAAATACAGTCCTAATGGACCGCAATACTTCCAAGAAGAACTTCACCACGGGCATGCTGCTCGGATCAACTTCCGCGGCGATCTTCGCCCTGACCTTCGTATTCGCAGTCCTCTACATCGCCAACTAGGAATCACCATGAGCCAGATCACCAAGCCGACCGAGACGATTCAGCTTCCCGCTCCTTCCTTCGCGCCGGCGGTCTTCGCCCTCGGCGTGCTCGGCCTGATCGCCGGCAACTACGCCAACGACTTCATGTTCCCTGCCTGGTTCTACGCGGCCGTCGGTTTCGTCCTTTGCGTCCTCTCGCTGCGCAGCATGATCAAGAAGGGCCGCCGCGCCTTCTACGCGCTGCCCCGCGAGCAGGAAGACGCCCGGGCGGAACTGCCCGTCGAGAGCTTCACCGCCCCCACCGCCGAGTAGGCAGCTGGCCGGTAGTCGGCGAGCTTCGGCCCGTCTCTGGTCCCACCCGGCGGAACCCTGCGCCCAACGGGCGAGCCTCTTGCTAGACCGGCTGGCTGGTTGTCGCTCCGGCCTGGCTGGAAGTGGCTCCGTCGCTGGTCCAGACGCGCATGATGTCGCGCATGCTGAGCACCCCGACCAGTTCGCCGTCGCGGTAGACGGTGAGGTGTCGTATGCCCCGCTTGGACATCTCAGTCGCCGCCCTTTCCAGGCTCCACTCGGGTGAAGCGGTGATCACCCTCTCGCTCATGTGATCGCAAACCTTCTCCTGGTCCGGATTGAGCCCCTTGCCCACCGCCTTGAGAACGTCACGCTCGGTCAGGATCTGCGGCCCGGGCCATTCCTCGTGCTCGACGATCGCCGCGCCGACCGAGCGATCGGCCATCTTTCGCGCCGCCTCCCGGAGGGTGTGATCCGGTCCGACCCGCAACACGACATCCGACATCCCGACACTAACGCGCATCCGTTCCCTTTCAGGAGTTTGTAACGATCGTTGCCAGCGTACCTGATCGTGCGAGTTGTCTCAAATGGGCGCTGACCCGACGGAGGGACGACGAGGCAGCAGTGCCGCCCCGGTCTATAGAATGGCCGGGCCTCAACGAACGCCATGAAGAAGAACAAGTTTTCGACCAAGCTGCCCGTCCTCCTCGCCTCCGTTGCCATCCTCGGTGCGGTGATTGCCGGTTGTGGATCGTCCTCATCGAACTCCGATCCGGAGGAGCTCGGATTCCAGGATCGCGGCCGCCAGCTCTTCAACGCGAACTGCGGAACCTGCCACGTCCTCGCCCATGCTGCGAGCACCGGCGTCCAGGGTCCGAACCTCGACGACGCCTTCGCGGCCGCCCGCCTCGCGGGCATGGACGACGACACCATCAAGGGCGTCGTTCGCGCCCAGGTGATCCGTCCGCAGTCGGTCCAGCCCGGCTACCCCGGCATCGCAATGCCGGCCAACATCCTTGAAGGCAACGACCTCGAAGACGTCGCCGACTACGTTGCCGCTGTCGCCGGAGTGCCCGGGATCCAACCTCCCCAGGCTCCCGGCGAGGGTCCCGGTGCCCAGGTCTACGCCAACAACGGCTGCGGAAGCTGTCACGTCCTTGCCGCCGCCCAGTCGGCCGGTAATCTCGGTCCCAACCTCGACGAAGTCATCCCCGGCATGACCGAGGCGGAGATCCGCCAGTCGATCGTGAACCCCGGCGCCGTGATCGCTCCCGGTTACCCCAACGCGATGCCTTCCGACTACGGCACGAAGATCAGCCCCGAGGAGCTGAATCAGCTGATCGACTTCCTCGTCACATCAGCTGCGGCTGATGGCCAGGGCTGACTCCGGCATTCTGGATCGAATCCGCCGATTCAGCATCTCGCCTGAGCACTATCAGGTCATAACCCTGATCGCGCTGGTCACGCTGGTCGGGATCGTCTTCACCGGCGCCGGCGTTCGACTGACCGCATCCGGCCTCGGCTGCCCCGACTGGCCCAAGTGCTACGGAGGCTACGTAGCCCCGGCCCAGATAAACGCGTGGATCGAGTACGGGAACCGCCTGCTGACCGGGATCGTCTCTCTCGCGGTCATCGCAGCCTGCCTGCTGGCTTTCTTCCGCAAGCCCTACCGCAAGCATCTGGTCTGGATCGGGGCCCTGCTGCCGCTCGGTGTGATTGGCCAGATCATTCTTGGCGCCTTCGTCGTCTACTACCACCTGCCTCCCGAGCTGGTCATCTTCCACTTCATCCTCTCGATGATCCTGATCGATGCCGCCTTCGCGCTCTACTGGTGTTCGAAGTACGAGCCCGGCGAGCGGCGGTATTCGACCGACTGGATCAGCACCTGGGCGGTGCGGGCCCTGATCCCGGTCGGACAGCTGACGATCTTTCTCGGAACGATCACCACGGCCTCAGGTCCCCACCCGGGTGACCACAACGAGGAGCTGGTCCGGCGCTTCGACTTCAAAGGGGTAGACACGCTCGAATGGATAGTTCAGCGCCACGCCGCGATGGCCGTCATTTTCGCGCTTTCCGTGGTGGCAGTCATCTTCATCGTGCGCCGCAAGGGCGGCGACTCCCGGGCCCAGAAACCCCTCTTCGTGACCCTCGGCATGATCTGTCTCCAGATCGGCGTCGGCATCCTTCAGTGGCAGCTGCATCTGCCCGCCTGGCTGGTCTGGTGCCACGTCGCCCTCGCGACCCTGCTCTGGATCGCGGTGCTTTGGTCGGTTGCCACGGCCGGGCAGATAACGCCGGGCACGAAGGGGGCGCTGCGGCGCCACCCGGACGCAGCCTCCTCGAGTTAGCCGCAGCCCCTTCGAGTTAGCCGTCCCGACCGCACGCGACAATGAAGTTTGGAGCGCTATATGGCCATAACTTCAATGTCAAAGCTTCTCGAGCATGGGCTTGTCGATCTTCGGCGCCGGGCGCTGGAGATCGCCGAAGCAGGTCTGGCTGCCGCCGACGGGGGGCAGGCGGTCCGCGAGTCGGTCCGGCTCCTCGAGGAAGGGGTCGAGGTCGAAGGCAAGCTGTATCCGCTGACCGACGAAAACCGGCTGATCGTCCTCGGTGGCGGCAAGGCGACGCTGCCGGTCGCGAGGGCGCTCGAGGAGATTCTCGGTGATCGCATAGATGCGGGAGCGATCGTCCTTCGCCGTGGCGAGGAGGCGGCCTCTCACAGGCTCGAGGTGCTCCACTCCGACCACCCGCTTCCTTCCCGTGATTCGGTCCGGGCAGCAGAGAGGATTGTCGAGATCGCCGGGCAGACGGAACCCGGGGACCTGGTCATCACCTGCTTCACGGGAGGAAGGTCCGCCCTCCTCTGCCTTCCCCCGGAGGGCGTTTCCTTTGGAGAGAAGAGGCAACTGAACGAGCTGCTCGTTTCCTCCGGAATGGCGATCGGCGAGATCAACACCGTGAGGAAGCATGTTTCCCGGATCAAGGGGGGGAGGCTTGCGGCGATGATCTCCCCCGCCCGCATATTGAACCTCACGGTCTCTGACGTGGCTGGCGACAAGCTCGACGTACTGGCTGACCTCACCACCCAGGACAGCTCGACTCCCGGGGAGGCACTTGAGGCGCTCGACGGGCATGGACTGCGGGCCCGGGTTCCCCAATCAGTGATTGACCACCTCGATGGTGACACCGCTGCCTCGCCGGACCTCGGCTCGCTTCAAATCGACAATCTCATGCTGGTCAACGGTCAGCGGGTCTGCGACGCGATGGCCGAAGCGGCACGGGAATCCGGTCTCGACCCGATCGTGCTCAGCACCGGGCTTGAAGGTGACGCGACCTGGGTCGGAAGGCATGTGGCAGACCGGGCCGCCGCAGAATCTTCAGCCGGAATGTCCGGAACCGTGCTGATCGGATGTGGCGGGGAGGCAACCGTGGTCCTGGGCGAAGGAGATTTCGGGGCGGGAGGACCAAACCAGGAAGCCGCGCTCGCAGCAGGGCTCGCCCTCGAGGGCAAACCGGTGGCGGCAGTCTTTCTGGACACCGACGGGTCCGACGGCGGCACCGACGCGGCCGGGGCGGTCTGCGACGGCGAGACTGCCGGCAGGGCCGCCGGGCTGGGTCTGGACATCCCGGGAAGCCTTGAATCCCATCGCGCAGGAGACGCCCTGAGAGTCCTTGAAGACCTTCTGGTGACTGGACCCACCGGAACCAACGTGAACGACCTCTACGTCGCCGTGATCGGCGACAGAACGGACATCTGAAACATGAAGCGACATCCAGTACTGGAAGAACTCACACCCGATCCTCCTGAACCCGGTCAGGTCGTGTCGGGAAACCCGGAGATCTCCGAACTGACCCTGCTGGAAGCGGGCGACGGTGCGACCTCCGGTCTCTGGCAGCTCACCCCTGGCGTGGTCACCGACACCGAAGTCGAAGAGTCATTCATGGTGATCACAGGCAGGGGCCGGGTCATCTTCAGGGAGGGCGGCGTGCTCGAACTGGCTCCCGGGTTCATTCATCACTTCCAGGGTGGAGAAGAAACCACCTGGGAGATAGAGGAAACGCTGCTCAAGGCCTACTGGATCAGATAGGCGCCGCTACTCGTCATCGTCGGGGCTGCCCAGCTGGTGGCGCAGGCCCCGGAAGACCGGTACGGCGAGAATGCACAGCAGGATCAGGATCCAGATCACCGCGGCGAGCGGCGAGATCAGCTTTGCCACGGCTCCGATCGAGATCGCGGCGAGGATCACGACGACCAGCCAGCTGAAGGCGGCACCCTCGGACTCCACCGGATTGCCGAGGTTGAGTCCGAACCTCTCACCCCGCGCGGGAACCGGCGACTCCTCCACCTCCGCGGAGTCGTCTCCCTCCCGCACGTCGGGATCGCTCATGTCCTTGCTCAGATGATGTAGATCGCCAGGAACACGATGATCCACATGATGTCGACGAAGTGCCAGTAGCTCCCTGGTACCTCGACACCGAGGTGGTCCTTCTGTTCCGGCCCGAAGTGGCCGCGATAGGCACGGATGTTCGCGAAGGTCAGCAAGAGCAGACCGACGAAGACGTGCGCACCGTGAAGTCCGGTGAGGCTGAAGAAGATCGAGCCGAAGGCACCGTCACGAGGTGTGAAGCCGATGTGGATGTACTCGTTGATCTGGATGAAGAGGAAGGTCGCACCGAGCAGCCAGGTCAGGGTGAGGCCAAGCTTCAGGCCCCGGTGGTTGTTGTGCTTGATCGCCTCGAGCGCGTAATGGATCGTGAAAGAGGAAGAGATCAGGACCGCAGTGTTTATGCCGGCGATCAGGACCGGAAGCTCGATCCCCTCGGGTGGCCAGGCGGCCGGGTCGGCGACCACGCGGAGGAAGAAGTAGGCGGCGAAGAACGCGCCGAACAGCATCACCTCCGACAGGATGAAGAGCAGGATGCCTAGGACCGTCCGGTCGATCCGGGCACTCTGATGCGCCTCGGGAGGGCCGTGATGGTGGTCTTCGGCCTCGCTGTGACCGTGAGCGGCGATGCTTGCGCTTTCCATCTCTATGCCTCGCTCTTTTCAGCGGTTGAATCTTCTTCTGACGAGACCGGCGCCTCACCTTCCGCGACTACGGCCGCGACGGCTTCCGGCGAACTTCCGGCCTCGTGGTGGACCACCGGCTTGTCCGTGATCTCGCGAACCCTTCCGACCAGATCCTGCTTGAGCCAGTGTGACTCTTCCCCGCTCAGGGTCGAGATCAGCACCTCGTCGACGCGGTAGTGCTCAATCGCGTTCTTGACCGCGTCAAACGGGTCGGGGCTCATCGGCTGCCCGGTGGCGTCGATGTCCGCGTGGTAAAGCTTGGCCAGCACACTGGCGAGGTTCCGGGCGACCGTCGCCTCGGACACGTCGTCGGCGGCCGGGGCGATGATCGTGAACCGGTGGGGCAACTCTCCCGAGGGATCGAGCAGCCGCGCCTGCAGATCGTCGCTGGTCAGCGTCCGGTTGGCGACCACGAGAGTGTGGGTCACATTCTGGCTGATCGAGTCATCCTCGATCCGCACCGGGATGTGAGTGATCTTTGTGACGTCACCGTAGGTCAGCTCGGCCCACTCGAGCAGGTCGCGCCTGGTCAGGCCAAAACGGAAGTCGTAAGTGCAGGAAAGCAGCACCTCCGAGGGACGGTGGCTGCGGATCGCGTCGCCCAGAGCCAGGTCGTAATCGGGATCGAGTACTTCGCCGATCGCGTCGATTCCGAACTCGTCCAGAACCGCCAGGGTCACGTCCACCCGGGCCCGGGCTGCCTCCTCGCGCTCCTCCGGAGCGAAAAGCTGGCCAACCGAAGGCTGGTTTTGCGGCGCAACGACGACGACGTAGGAAGCATCCGCAGCCCTTTCACGGGCGGCCTCGAGCAGCTTGCGGCCACCGGCGACCTCGTTCAGAAATATGAGGAGCGGACGGCTCATGAAGGTGCCGTCACCGTGCTCGGCTTGGTCTCGGGCACTTCGGCCCCTTCGCCTTCACCACCCATGATGGCGTGACGGGCGCCAGGCGTGCCATACTCGTATGGCCCGCCGACGACCCGCGGGATCTCGTCGAAGTTGAACACCGGCGGCGGCGAAGAGACCTGCCACTCGATGGTGTTTGCGCGCCACGGATTGTTGCCGGCCTTGGGGCCGAAACGCCAGCTGACGATCATGTTGTAGAGGAAGACCAGCTGGGCCGCGCCGAGCACGAAGGCCGACACGGAGATCAGGAGGTTCCACTCGCCGTACTGCGTGGCGTAGTCGGCAACCCGTCGGGGCATGCCGTCCATGCCGATCCAGTGCATCGGAATGAAGGTCATCCAGGTTCCGATCACGGTGCCCCAGAAGTGGATGCGCCCGAGCCGCTCGTCATACATGCGGCCGGTCATCTTCGGGAACCAGTGATAGATCCCGGCGAAGATCGTGAAGACTGACCCGCCGAAGAGCACGAAGTGGATGTGTGCGACCACGAAGTAGGTGTCGGACACATGGATGTCGATCGGGATCATGCCCAGCATGACGCCGGAAATGCCACCCACGGTGAAGGTGATGATGAAGGCCAGCGAGAACAACATGGCCGTCGAATACGTGTGGATCTTGCCGTAGAACAGGGTTCCGAGCCAGGAGAAGACCTTGATGCCGGTCGGAACCGCGATCAGCAGCGTGGTGATCATGATCGGGACCCGCAGCCAGCTGAACATGCCGGCGACGAACATGTGGTGAGCCCAGACCGAGTACGAAAGGACCACGATGCCGATCAGGGCCAGGGCCATGAGCCGGTATCCGAAGACCGGCTTTCGGGCATGGGTCGAAATGATCTCGGAAATGATCCCGAAGCCGGGCAACATCATGATGTAGACGGCTGGGTGAGAGTAGAACCAGAAGATGTGCTGGTAGGAGATGACGTCGCCGCCCTCGAGGAAGTTGAAGAAGTTCATCCCGAGGATGCGGTCGAAGAAGACCATGAACTGGGCGCCGGCCACGAACGGGGTCGCACCGACGACGAGCAGCGAAGTCGAGAGGTTCGCCCAGACGAGTAGCGGCATGCGCCACAGGTTCATTCCGGGCGCACGCATGGTGATGATCGTGACCAGGAAGTTGAGCGCCGTTGCAATCGACGACGCGCCGGCGAACTGCACGCCTATGTTGAAGAAGGATTGTCCTAATGGCGCACCGGTCGAAAGTGGCGCGTAGCCGGTCCAGCCCGCGTCGAAGGCACCGCCGGGAACCAGGAAGCTGGCCAGGAAGATGATGCCGGCGATCGGCAGAAGCCAGAAGGAAAGCGCGTTGAGCCTGGGGAAGGCCATGTCCGGCGCGCCGATCATCAGCGGCAGCACGTAGTTGGCGAGGCCGGCGAAGACCGGGATGATGAAGAGGAAGATCATCACCACGGCGTGAGTCGAGAAGAGACCGTTGTAGGTGCTGGCAGCAACGATCTGGCCGCCTGGCTGCGCCAGCTCGGCCCGGATCAGCAGGGCCAGCAGGCCGCCGATCAGGAAGAAGATCATCGTGGTGACGACGTACTGGGTGCCGATCACCTTGTGGTCGGTGTTGAACTTGAAGTAGTCCTTCCAGCTGAAGGCGCCGTGACCCGAGTGATCCTCCGGAATGGTCGGCTTGCCGGCGGCCCAGCGGAACCAGTAGTCGAAGGCTCCGAAGCCAATCAGGAAGCCAAACGGTGCGGTGATCAGCGGTACCACGACATGCGGGTAGCCGGTCTGCTCGGTCTGAAAGAGGTCGAGGCCGGAGATTGCGCGGAGCGCAATAACGAGACCGAAGCCGAACGCTGCACCAATGAGGGTGCCGATCGCGCCGCGATACCAACCCGGCTGCCTGATTGCCGCTGCCATTACTTGACCTCCATCATCGGGTTACGGAGCGGGGAAATCATTCTTCGATGACCCCGCTTCCTTCAATGCCCCCGGACTGCTGTTCTTTCTTCGCCTGCGCCTCGCGGTACTGATCGCCGGTCAGCAGAAGATCTTCAGGAACTTCAGTCGTCTGTTTCTTTAGCCAGGCCTCGTACTCTTCCTCGGACTGGACCACCACGAGCGCCCGCATCGTCGTATGCCCGACGCCGCAGAGTTCCACACAAATCAGCGGATAGGTGCCTTCCTTGTCCGGCGTGACGACCACGTCGGTCGCGAGTCCGGGCACGGCATCCTTCTTGATGCGCCATTCGGGAACCCAGAAGGAGTGGATCACGTCCTGGGCCTGAAGGTCAACGATCAGCTGGCGGTTGACCGGAACGTGCAGGACGCCCTCCGACCACTTGTTGCCGTCCTCGGGGTAACCGAAGGTCCAGGCGAACTGCTGCGCGTACGCATTGACGCGCACGGCATTGTCGTCCTTCTTCTCGATGTCATTCAGGACCGCCCACGAGTAGCCGCCGAGACCCAGGACGATGATCACCGGGATGATCGTCCAGATGATCTCGAGCTTCGTGTTGCCGTGGATCGGGAGACCGTCGCTCTCGTCGCCCGGCTTGGCGCGCCACTTGATGAGGGCGTAGCCGAGGGCGACGCAGACGATCGCGAAGACGAAGGACGAAATCACGATCGTTACGTCGAGCAGCGTGTCGATCGGGCCGGCCTCTACAGAGGCGTCATCGCCGAACCAGTTGAACTGCAGCAGGATCACGGACTGGACGACGCCAAGGACGATCGTGGCGAGGACCATTTTCAAAATCGGGAGACGAGTCATGAGGCGCCAGCCATTCTATTGAAGCGGCAGACGAAAGGTCCCTGACCCCTCGTCACTCGTGACCGACTTTCCGAACTTCCCCTGCTGATGCGGAAATCACATCCCTTGCGACGCCCTGCCAACTCCAATTCCTATCTGCGGACTCGGCAATGTTTTGACCGATCCGGGACCGCTCGCTCTCGTCGAGGGCCAGCCAGCGGTTGACCTTGCCGGCCAGCTCGGCAGCGGCTTCCGGGCCAAGGGGCAGGCTGATCATGGATTCGACCTCCGGCACTTCGTCGGCCAGGGTGGCGGTCACCTCGGCCAGACCCGAATGTTCGGCGCAGACCGGAAGCACGCCGGACGCGGCCGCTTCGGCTGCCACCATGCCGAATGCTTCGGGAAAGGTCGAGGGGACGATCATCGAATCGGCCGCCGGAACCACCCGCGCGACTTCCTTGTGTTCGAGGCGGCCGGCGAAGACGATACTCCCGGCCGCGTCCCGACCCGCTTCGGCGTAGCCGATTGGCGGGTGGGAGAAGAACGAGGTGAGGTAGTTGAGCGGCTCCGGCTCCCCGCCCTCGAGGCCGCGGCCGACGAATGCGATCTCGCGGGCAGCTTCGAGGTCACCATCCGTTACTGCGGTGACCAGGGCGCGAAGACCCATCTCGTAGGCCCCGAACCCGACCAGCATCAGGGTTGCGCCCGGGTTCTCGCGATGGATCAGGGGCCAGGCGGCGACGATCAGGTCCACTCCCTTCGACACGATCAGCTTTCCGACGAAGATCACCCGCGGCCCCTCGGACTCACGGAACGACTCCAGCGCGTCAACGGCTTCCTCCGCATCGCGGCCAAAGGTCGTCGATGGCGGCTCATTGCCGATCTCTTCCTGGAGGGCGGCGATCCTCCCGGCGTGCTCCCCTGCGGCGAGCGGTGCGAAGGCCCTGGTGTCCACCCCGGGCGGGCCGAAGCCCGTCTTCTCCTCGAGATCCAGGCCCGGCAGCGCGGCCCACATCGAAGCGGCCGTGTGGTGCGAGCCAACCAGTATCGCCGCTGCCGGGATGACCCCCTCCTCGGCGTAGGGAACGAAGCGAGGGTTCGGCTTGATCGTGTACTCGAGGTCCGAACCGTGATTCTTGACGGCGTAGGGGCGGACGCCAGAGCGGGCGAGGATTACCGGCCCCATGATCAGGTGATTGGCGAGAGCGGCCTCTACCCCGCCGACGGCGCGGTCGACCGCCTGGACCGCCGCCACGTTGATCCGGAGATAGAAGTCGAGCTCTTCATCGGTGAGCCGGGGGAATGCTTTCGCCTCGAAGCCTTCGTACGGATCCTCCACGTACACCGGCAGCAGGGTCCCGATCGGAGGGCGATAGACTGTGACCGAACCACCTTCCGGTTCACGCAATTGCTCGACCGAGAGCTCGCTGATCGAGTCCGGCCCGGTTGCCTCGGGCCACGTACCCACCGCGTTCACCCAGTCGAGGCTTTCGGCTTCCTGGTCCTGGCAGAGCAGGTGGACGTCGTGCCCGAGTCCGGCCAGCGCGCTGGCGAGGTTCGCGTTGTAGATGTTGCTTCCGGTCCCGCGCAGCAGGTAGCCGTGAAAGATGAGGATCTTCATTGCCGGTTATTCTCCACCCTGATGACGACTGAAAACGCAGCCACCGATCAGATCTTCCGTCTTCGAGCCCCCGCATCGGGTCGTGAGGCAATCGCCCCGGTCCGGGACGGCGTCGTCTACAGGGACGCCGAAACGGGCGAGGAACTCGAGCCCGTAGCCGCCGTCCTGCCGGTCACCGGAGAAGGCTCCAACCTCCCCCGCACCCCGGTCAACCTCCGCGTCTGCCGCCGCTGCGAGCAGCTGACTCCCCGCGACCTCGCCAACTGCGAGTTCTGCGGCCTCCCCGCGGCTTAACTGCAGTCGGCGAGCTTCGCCCCGCCTCCCGGTAGCACCCGCCCGATCACGACATCCATGAATGGATGATCGGGCTAGATCGGTTACGGCTCGGGAGCTGCCACGAGGCAGGTATCGAATTTGGCGCCTTTGTCGTGGCAGGAGCAGCCCACCGTTGCCTTGGACCCCACGGCGCACCCCCAAGCAGGGGAGTCAGCGGGCGACGACAGTCGCCTTGTAGAGCAGCCTTCCGCCGTCGTAGTAGCAGCCGTAGCGCTTGGTCGAGTTGACCTTCTGCTGTGGCCTTGACTTCTGCAGCGCCTCGTTCGGCCGATCGAAGGCGTCGGTCCCGATCGCGCACTGGCCCGGGGCGCGGCTGGCCCTCCAGGTGTTGTTTCGCTGGGCGGCAGCGCACCGCGCCGGGTTGGCTCTGCCACCCATGCCGGGGCTGCATGCCATCGGCACCCAGAAGGCCGGGGCCCAGGTCGGGATTGTCAGGGCGACGATGTCTCCGCGAATCACGTTCAGGGGCCTGATCGCGAACTTGATCTCGGTCCCGAAATAGGGGTTCAGGGTCTGGGTGCCGCTGGCCCGGATCAGTCGGTAGCGGGGCGGAAACTTCGGCCCGCCCTTGACCTTGCGCAGGATCGAGATCCGCGCCCTGGAAGGTGACCCGAACAGCCGGTTGAAATACGGGCGCTGGGCGGCGCCGTACCTTCTGCTCGCTTTGCGGGTCGGATTCGAGAGCTGAATGGACCAGGCGACCACCTTGGCCCGGTTGAAGGGGACGACGAAGTTCTTGCCGGTCGCTCCCCGCTGGAAGACCTGAAAGCCGGTCACTTTGCCTTCCGCGATGCAGGCCCGGGCCCTGGCCCTTGTGCCGCAGTTCGGCGTGACCTTGTTCTTGGTCGCTCCGAGAACGATCCGGCGGTTGCTCTTCCCGTCTGCCACGCTGAAGACCCCGGTCAGCGCAAGGCAGGCCATCAGGCCCAGAGTGGCAGCGATGAGCGCGCCGAGGCGGAGGACCGGGCGGCTCACAACCTGTTGTGAACTTTTGTCGGCCATATCGGAACTAACACCGAGGCTACGCCACAGGTGCGGAAGGTCAAGCGAAGGAGAGCCGCGGGAAATACTTCCCGACTACCGGGAGACCGCCAGCTACAACTACCGGCCGACGATCGTCGCCGAGTAGAGCAGCACGTTGCCGCCGTAATAGCAGCCGTACCTGCGAATCGAGTCGATGCCGGTCTGGGGGCGGGTCTTCTCAAGCTGCTCGTTAGGCGAGGGGTCGTTGCTGAGCGCGCAGGTTTCCGGCTCACCACGCGGCACCCGGCTGCCTCGCCAGGTGTAATTCTTCTCGGCCGCGGCGCAACGCTCGGGATCGAGGACGTCGGCAAATGCCGGCACGAAGTTGCAGGCGCGGGGCTTCCAGAGGGCCGGTACCCAAGTCGGGATGGTCAGGGCGACGACGTTGCCTTCGTAGACGTTCAGGGGAGCATTCAGGGCGAAGGTGACCCTGGTACCGAAGTACGGGTTCAGAACCTGGACCGGGCTGCGCCTCACGAGCTTGAACCGAGGTCCACCCTTCTTCCTTTTCTCGACCTGGCGGAGGATCGAGATGCCCGCCTGCGACGGGGCGCCGAAGACCGCGTTCGCGAATGGCAGCTGGGCACCGTTGCCGTCGATCTCGGTCCGGGTCGGGTTGGAGAGCGAGATCGACCAGGCGACCAGCTTGCCGTTGAACGGAACCACGAAGTTGCGGCCGGGGTAGCGGGCGGAAAGTGACTGGAACGCCGTCACCCTTCCTTCGAAGGCGCAATCCCGGCTGAAGTCCTTGCCGCAGTTCGGCTTCAACGTGTTTATGTTCCGGGCGCCGAGCTCGATCCGCTTAGTCGATTTGGCTTCTGCAAGCGGTGTCAAGGCAAGCAGCAGCACCGCTGCGAGGCCGGTCAGGAGCGTCAGGATCCGGGCGGCCCGGAGGCCGTCTGATGTGAGGGGGGAGCGAAGCATCGAATACTGGAACACGGTTGGGTGCCTCAATGTTGCGCTCCGGGGCCCTTCCGGGCTCCGGCTACTTGTAGCGGTAGGTGATGCGGCCGCGGGTCAGGTCGTAGGGCGAGAGCTCGATCTTGACCCGGTCCCCGGGGAGGATGCGGATGTAGTGGCGGCGCATCTTCCCGGAGATGTGACCCAGCACTTCATGGTCGTTGTCAAGCTTGACGCGGAACATCGTATTCGGGAGGGCTTCGGTGATTTCGCCCTCCATCTCGATCTTTTCTTCTTTAGCCATGCGAGGGTGAGGCTACTACTCACCCGGCTTCGAGGAAGCGCCGGGCGTGCTCTACAGCTTCGTTTGCATCATTGATCTCACCGGCAAAGCGGGCTGCTGCCAGCTCTTTCATCACTTCGCCGATCCGCGGTCCCGTTTCGATTCCGAGCGCCCGGGCCAGTTCAATTCCGGGCAGGAACTGGGCTGGTGGCCCGTTCCGGTCCCAGTCGAGAGCGTGGCCGACCATCTCCATCGCCAGTTCCATGTGCCCCGCAACCATCTCCTCGCTGGCAATCGAAGCGCTTCCCCGGGCCGCCATCCTGTCGGCAACAGTGAGCAACGTCACATCCAGCGAGACCGGGTCCGTGTGGTCGAGGTACCGGAAGATCTGCCGCCGGTCCAGCGGCCTGGACGTAACCAGGAAGCCGAGAATCAGGTGGTGCCGGGTCAGATCCGCCATGAACCCGGTCAGCTTGCGGCTTGCCCGCAGTTCGCGGAACCTTTTCTCGATCTGTCCGGCCCCGATCCGGTCATGCCCGCGGAAGGAGACGAACCCGCCATCCTCGCTCCTGGTCTGTGGCTTGGCGCAGTCGTGGAAGAGGGCTCCCAGCCTCAATGCAGTTCCACGTGTCACGCCGTCCCCCAGGGGCCTCGAAAGGTACTCGGAGACCTCCGCAGCCCGGTCGCCGGTGAACCGTTCGAGGTCCGACTCGATGCGAAGGACTCCCTCGATCACTTCCATGGTGTGCCCGTAAACGTCGAGGTGATGGTTGGGGCCCTGGACGACCCCGTGAAGGTCGCCGATCTCCGGCAAGAGCCAGTCGAACAGACCAAGCCGGTCCATTGCCGAAAGACCGGCCAGGGGATCGCGGCCCCCGATCAGCAGAAGGAGTTCAGCCAGGCTTCTCTCCCCCGCCGGCTCACTTGACCTCGGCGACTCCTGGCGGGCAAGCAGCACGGTCTCCTGGTCGATTCTCCAGCCGAACTGGGAGACAAGGCGGGCCGCCCTCATCAGCCTCAGGGGATCGTCCCTGAACGAGGCGGGTCCACAGGCCCGGATCACCCCGGCCCGCAGGTCTTCGAGCCCGCCGAGCGGATCGAGCACCTCACCGCTGGTCAGGTCGGTAGCGATCGCCCCGACCGTGAAGTCCCTGAGGGCCAGATCGCCTTCGATCCGGTCGGCCCTCAGCTGGGCCAGGTCAACCTGCCAGGCGTCCTCCCGGTCCTTGACCCGCCAGGCCGGAAACTCCTCCGAAAGCTCGAAGGCGACTCCACCCAGGTCCCTGGCAATGGCCCGTGCCGGCGCCGCGGGCGGACCGGCAACTGCAACGTCGAGGTCGTTCACCTCCCGCTGAAGGGCGATGTCCCGCATCGCTCCACCGACCAGCCATGCCGGGGTCCCGGCCAGCGCCTCCCTGACCTTGTCGACCCGGGGAGCTGACAGAGCTCCGGGACCGAGCTGGTCCAGAGCCAGTACGTCCGTCACCGCGATCAGTCGTCCCGGCCCACTCGGGGCACGCGAGGCGAAATCCCGCAGGTCACCTCGTAGTTGATGGTGTCGAGCGGCTCGGCCACCCGCTCGGCCAAAATGGTCTCTTCTCCCTGGCTGCCGATCAGGGTCACCTCGTCACCGACCCGCACCTCGGATCCGGGACCGAGGTCAACGGTGATGTTGTCCATCGAGACGGTGCCGCTGATGGTGTACCTGCGGCCGCCGATCAGGACCTCGCCCTTGTTGGAGAGTCCCCGCCTGACGCCGTCCCCGTAACCGATCGGGATTGCCGCGACCCTGGTCCGGCGTTCCGCCTTCCAGGTACGACCGTATCCGGCGCTCTCCCCGACCTCGAAATCCTTGACCGAGGCAACCCATGAGTGGAGAGAGAGCACCGGGCGCAGGTTGTGATCTGCCGGGTCGTTGCCGAAAGGATCCATTCCGTAGATCGCCACTCCGGGCCGGACCATGTCGAAATGGCAGGACGGGTCGGCGATCATCGCCGCGCTGTTCGCAGCGTGGAGTTTGACCTCGGGAAACTCGCGGCGGGCGCGCTCCCCGAGTTCAGCCAACCGGTTCCTCTGGAGGTCGCGAAAGCCTGTGTCCCGCTCGTCGGCGGTGGCGAAATGAGTCCAGATTGCGGCCAGGCGAAGATTCGGATGTGAGTTCGCGGTCCGGGCCAGTTCGAGGACCAGTTCAGGATCGGTCGTCCCGAGGCGGCCCATGCCGGTGTCGTACTTGACGTGGACCCCGACAACGAGGCCGGCGGCGGCAGCCTGGTCGGCCAGGCTGGCGATGAATCCTGGCTCCCAGGCAGAGACGTCCGCCCCCGCCGAAATTGCCATCTCGATCTCGCCGGGTGCGAGGGCCCCGAGGACCAGAAGCGGAATGTCCGGCGCGACGCTTCGCGCCAGGGCGGCCTCGCTGGCCGTTGCAAACGCGATCCGGTCGGCACCGGAATTCGCCACCGCCATGACGCAGTGAAGGGCCCCGTGACCGTAGGCGTCGGCCTTGAGGACCGGACACAACTCAACTCCGCTGCCGAGGCGCGACTTCAATTCGCGGCAGTTGTGCCGCAACGCACCGAGGTCGATCCGGGCTTCCGCCCGCTCGTACATCAGGCCCCGGTGAGGGCGGCCAGAACGTCAACCCGGGTGACCACGCCGACCAGTCGGCCCTCGTCATCGACTACCGGCAGGCGATTGTGCTTCTTCTCGGAGATCAGGCGCCCGGCGTGCTCGGCCGGTTCCTCCGGCCCGACCGTGACCGGATCGGCGGTCATCATGTCCGCCGCCGTGGCGGCGAAAGCCTTCTTGGCGCGCTCTTCCCAATGCTTCGTGGACTCGAGAAAGACGATGCCACCCATGATGTTCACGTAATGAGGCAGGTGGAAATCGGAGTCCTCGTTCGAGATCACCAGGTCCGAGTCGGTGATGATGCCGAGCACCTTGCGGGTCTCGTCCACGACCGGCACACCCGGCAGATCGTTGGTCTGCAGGGTTTCGATGACTTCCTGGATCGGGTCGTCAGGCGAGACGGTGGCTGGCTCACGATCCATGATTTCGGCGACAGTCGGCATCGGCGGCAGATTATGGCATTAGCCCTGGCGGGGGATCATCGCTCGGGGTATCGCCCCGATCACGTCCGAGGCGATCACACCGTCCCGGTTGCCGGTTTCGATCGCGGCAATTTCGCCCGCCGCAGCGTGAGCCAGCACGGCCGCAGAGGCAGCCTCAAACGGTTCGAGACCCCTGGCGAGCAGTGCACCCGCCATCCCGGCGAGCACGTCGCCGGTTCCAGCGGTCGCGAGTGCCGGGGCCGGCAGGGTGTTTACGGCGACCCTTTGACCGTCGGTGACGATCGAGTCGTCACCCTTCAGCACGACCACCGCACCGGTGCTCTTGGCCAACTCCCGGGCGGAAGCCAGCCGATGAGCTGTCACGTCGGCTGAATCGCGGCCGAGCAGGCGGCCCGCCTCGCCGTCGTGGGGGGTCAGGACAGTGGCCCCGTCGCGGGCCGCCAGCGGCCCAGGATCGGATCCGATCAGGGTCAGGGCATCCGCATCCACCACCATTGGCGACCCCGCCCGTGCCACCACCTCCCTGACCAGCTCCCCCGTGCCGGCGTCGCGGCCGATGCCCGAGCCGAGGACCACGGCTGCCGCCCCCTCGAGGTGTTCGACGATGCTGGCGGCCTGCGAATGCCCGAGCACCGTCGCGCCTTCGCCGAAGCCGCGGGTCATGACTTCGGTCAGCTTGGTCTCGATGATGTCTTCAAGCCCGCCGGGAACGGCTGCCGTTGCGTAACCGGCACCCGACCGGATCGCCGCCTCGGCAGCCAGGCAGACGGCGCCCGTGAGCCCCCTCGAGCCGCCCACGATCGAGACCCTGCCCGAGGTGAACTTGTTCGAGTTGGCTGAACGTCGTGGCAGGAGACCCAGGACCGAGGGGCGGATCGCGCCGCCCGCTTCCGGTGGCGGAGCCCCGGCCGGTATGCCTATGGGAACCACCTCTACCGGCCCACAGAGGTGCTTGGCCGGCGCGATCAGGTGGCCGAGTTTCCTCTGGTGGAAGGTGACGGTGCGCTCGGCCCGGACGGCGTGGCCGGCGGCCTCCCCGGTCGAGGCGTTGACTCCGGAAGGAACGTCGCAGGCGACGACCGGCAGGCCGGATTCGTTGATCGCTTCGATAGCTTCGGCAATCGGACTGCGCGGTTCACCGTCGAAACCCGTACCGAGCATCGCGTCGATCAGCACGCCCCGCAGCGATTCCGGCCCGGGAGCCGAATCGTGGATCTCCGCCAGTCCTTCGGGCAGGCGGTCGAAGTTGGCCTGCGAATCCGGGCTGAGCTCATCCCGGTCACCAAAGAGGATCACGCCGACCTCGAAGCCCGATTCGGCCAGATGCCTGGCGGCGACGAGCCCGTCCCCGCCGTTGTTGCCCTTGCCGCAGATCACAGTCACCGGGCCGGCTCCGGCGAGTTCGGAAGCCGCCCGGGCGAGACCCCGGCCGGCGGCTTCCATCAGCTCGAGTGAAGGGATGCCTCTCTCCTCGATCGCCCAGCGATCGGCGGCCGCCATCCCGGCGGCGTCATAGACCGGATCGAGCCAGCCCTCGGTCAAACCTCTCCGGGGGTTTTGTCGGGTAGGTCAGGGTCCGCGATCGCGACCGCGCCAGCCATCTCCCGGGAATGGGTCAGGCTGACCCTGACCGAGAGACCCCTGGCCTCCGCGTGGCTGCGAACGGCTCCGGTGAGGTGAACCTCCGGAGCCGGCCGGTCATCATGCCCCGCGACGATCTCGATCTCCCTGAGGCTCGCGCCAGGGAAGAGACCGAGTGCCTTGACTACCGCTTCCTTGGCGGCAAAGCGCGCCGCCAAGTGACGGCCGGGGCGACCCATCGAGGCGGCGTATCGGAGTTCGCCTTCGGTGAAGAGGCGGCCGGCGAGGCGGGGATGGCGATCGAGGGCCCGCTCCACACGGGCCACCTCGATCAGGTCCATCCCGACCCCGGCCGACACTTCCGGTTTTTCCTGCGCTTCTACTGGTTCAGCCCCATGTTGAATTCGAAGGTGCCGTCCTCGTCACTGGAGCCGGCCGCCATGAACTGGAACTTCTGCATGATCTTCGCGATCTCCCTGGCGTCGGGCTGCCCCGCACCTTCCGAGAGAACCAGCTTCGCGATGTTGTCGGGGTTGGCGAACATGTCGAGCCCATCCTCGGGGGTGGAGGCGTCAGCCGCCTTGTAGGCGTCGCTGTCGGCCAGCGTCATGCCAGTCCCGGTGAGGGCGTTGAGCGATGCCTTCATGCCGACACCGATCACCATGCGGTCATCCTTGACGCCGATCACGACCGGACGGCCCGGCAGTTCGGGGGTGTTGACCTTGAAACCGGCCACACCGCCGGGAAGCGGTCGGACGTTCGCGTCACCGGCTAGGCCGATCAGGGAGGAGATTCCCCGCAGAGAACTCTCGATCGGGTCGATGTTGTTGCTGGTCGCGACGAGAGCCCCGCCGAGATTCTTCTGGGAGCTGCCGTTGACGAAGAAGGCGACGGTCTCCAACGACTCGACGATTCCCATCACGTCAACCTGACGGGAGGCCTCGTTCATCAACTGGTCGATCTGACCGGGCTTCAGCACGCCCGGAATGCCTTCCTTGTTCAACGCGTCGATGATCCGCGTCGCGTTCTGGCCGACGTCTCCGGAGCCGACCGCGACCATGGTGTCAGCCGGGAAGGTCTCGATCAGGGCCGAGGGGTCACCGCTGGTCAGGTCGCTGGTTGCGTTGGTGTAGCCCTTCATCGACATCTCGTCGGCGCTCGGAACCATGCTCATCACGGTGCCGGTGCCCTCGAGGTCCATACCCATTGCCGAGTACAGGCTGTTGAGGTCGATTCCCTGCTCCTTCAGCGCGGCCAGATAGGGGTCGTTCGCCGTGAAGATGCTCATCAGTGCTCCGTCGGCGACGTGGTCCTTGAGGTCGGAGAAGACCTCGGTGTCGGCGAGGTTGTCGCCCTTCGAGGCGTCGACCGCGGCCTTGAACTCGGCTTCGCTGGAGCCGATCACCAGGTTGTCATCGACGATGCCGACCGCGGTCCCGTCGCTCTCGGAGACCTTGTACGAGAAGCCCTCGTATTCGCCTTCGCCCGAGATGCCGTCGCTCTCTGCCTGCTTGTCGATGAACGACTGCGCCGCTTCAGCGTCGGTGGTCTGGACCACCAGGCCGAATGTCTCGCCGGCATCCGCCGAATCCATGTAGGCGTCCGAGGTGCCGTCCGTCGCGGTAAGGGAACTCAGGCCGTCGGTGTCGGGAGCGAGGGCGGCCGGATCGAAGCTGACGAAGATGCCGGCATCCTGGCCGAGCCAGGGCTGCACGTCGGCATCAAAGTCGACTTCGCCGCTGGAGTTGATGTTCTCCTTGATCAGGTCGCCGACATTGACCCCCGCGAGGGTGTCGGTCATTGCATCGACGTTGGCAGCGACCTCGCTGTCGGGCTGGACCGATCCTTCGATGAAGACGGTCGAGTCGGCCGGGGCGAACTTGGCCAGTTCGGTGGCTCCTGAATCATCGGAACCTCCTCCGCAGGCACTGATCGCGAGTGCGGCGAGGCCGGTGGCAAGAATGGACGGGACGGAATACCTGGTGAAGTAAGTCATGCAACGATCCTAACGCGACCCCTTGCGAACACATTGCGATCCTCACCCGAGAGGGTCGAAGCCCGCTTCCACCGCCAAATTACCCCGCGGGTCTGGCAGCCGGGCCTACTCGACGGTGACCGTCTTGGCCAGATTCCTCGGCTGGTCGACGTTCAGGCCGTTGAGCCGCGCGACGTGGTAGGCCAGCAGCTGCAGCGGCAGGATCGCAACCAGCGGCTGGAGAACCCAGTCGGTGCGGGGAACCTCGATGGTTTCCTCCGACACCTTCGAGACCCGGTCGTCACCTTCGGTGGCCACGGCGATCACGTCGGCACCCCGCGCCTTTACCTCCTCCATGTTGGAGAGGACCTTGTCGAGGATCGGGCTGTCGGTCGCGACGCAGACGACCGGGGTCGAATCGTCGAGCAGGGCGATCGGCCCGTGCTTCATCTCGCCGGCCGCGTAGGCGTCGGTCGGGATGTAGGAGACCTCCTTCAGCTTCAGGGCTCCTTCGAGGCAGACCGGGAGGCCGATGTGGCGGCCGAGGTAAAGGAAGAACCGCTGGTCGTAATGGAGCTTCGCGATCTCGAGCATCCGTTCCGACTCCGAGTCGATCGTCGCTTCCATCTTCTCCGGGATAGCCCGAAGCTCACCGATCAGCCGGCTGACCTCGGAGAAGCCGAGGGTGCCCCGAAGCTCCGCGAGCCGCAGGGCGACCAGGTACATGGCGGCCACCTGGGCAACGAAGGTCTTGGTCGCGGCCACCCCGATCTCGAGTCCGGCGCGGGTGAAGAGCACCGCATCGGAATCGCGGGTCGCCTGACTGCCCATGATGTTGGTGATGGCGAGCACCTTCGCGCCCCGATCCCGGGCCAGCCTCATCGCCGCAAGCGTGTCGGCCGTCTCACCCGACTGGGTGATGCCGATCACCAGGTCGTCCTCGCCGATCACCGGGTCGCGGTAGCGGTACTCGGAGGCGATGTCCATCTCGACCGGCACCCGGGCCCAGCGCTCGATTGCGTAACGGCCAACCAGACCGGCGTGGTAGCTGGTCCCGCAGGCCACGATCACGATCCGCTTGGCCTTGCGGAAAACCTCGTCACCGAAACCGATGTCGGAGAGATCGACGCTGTCGTGTTCGGTCAGCCGGTCGAGGATGGTCTCGGCGATCGCCTCGGGCTGCTCGTGGATTTCCTTCATCATGAAGGTGTCGTAGCCGGCCTTTTCTGCCTGCTCGTCATCCCACTCGACTTCCTCGGTTTCCCGCTCGACGGCTTCTCCGTCGGCCCTGGTCACCGACACGCCGTCCGGACGGATGGTCACGATCTCGCCGTTGTCGATGGTCAGCACGACCCTGGTCTCGTTCAGGAAGGCCGGTATCGCCGAGGCGATGAAGTTCTCGCCATCACCGATGCCGACGATCAGGGGCGTCTCCTTGCGGGCACCGACCAGGATGCCGGGCGCGTCGGCATGCATCGCAACGATCGAGTAATGGCCGCGCAGGTCGGCGTAAGCCTTGCGAACCGCCTCGGTGAGGTCACCCTCGAAGTACCGGCTGATCAGGTGGGCGACGACCTCGGCATCGGTCTCGGAGGTGAAGACCACCCCGTCCTCCTGCAGCCGTTCCTTCAGCTTCACGTAGTTCTCGACGATTCCGTTGAGGACGATCTGGACCCTGCCGGATTCGTCGGTGTGGGGATGCGCGTTCTCTTCCGTCACCCGGCCGTGGGTGGCCCAGCGGGTGTGGGCGATTCCGGTGAAGGTGCCGTCCGTTTCCGCCTTGTCGGCGACCGGCAGTCCGGGATCCGCGAGGGCGCCCTTCAGGCCCTCGAGATTTCCGACCGCACGGACGTTCTTGACCTCTTCGCCGGGGACGAGGATCGCGACGCCGGCAGAGTCGTATCCGCGGTACTCGAGCTTCTCGAGACCGGCCACGAGGATTTCCTCAGCGGGGCGTCCCCCCACGTATCCGATGATTCCGCACATGAGCTTCTAAGGCTACCCGTGCCGGTCCCGCACGGAGGAGACGACCGTCACGGAGAAGGTTTTCAGCCGAGCTCGTCCCTGACGAGACCGGCCAGGGAATCGCAGATCTCTTCTGCCTGTTCCTGGCTTGGCGCTTCCGCCATCACGCGCACCAGCGGCTCGGTGCCGGATGGCCGCAAAAGGACCCGGCCCTTGCCCTCCAGGTCCGCGTTGAGGCGATCTACTTCGGCCCAGACCGGCTCCGCACCGGCGATGGCTTCCCGGTCTGCCACCTCGACGTTGACCAGCTTCTGGGGCAGCTTTTCCATCACCCGGCTTGCGGCGAGATCCCTTCCGTCGAGTGCTTCGAGGAGCATCAGGGCGGCAGCGATGCCGTCCCCCGTCGGTGCGTAGTCGGTGGAAATGATGTGGCCGGACTGCTCGCCCCCCAGAGCCCAGCCCTTCTCGCGCAGGGCTTCGAGCACGTATCGGTCACCGACACTGGTCACCTCGACTTCTACCTCGTGCTCCTTCATCGCCTGATGGAAGCCGTAATTGCTCATCACGGTGACCGCCACCCCGCCGCCCAGACCGCCGGCCGCGTTGCGGGCAACGGCAACCAGGCTGATCATCTCGTCGCCGTCGAATGGTTTTCCTTCCCCATCCACGGCGAGCACGCGGTCGCCGTCGCCGTCGAAGGCGAATCCAATCGAAGCATTCGATCCTGCCACGGCCTCGGAGAGAAGACCGAGATCGGTAGATCCGCAACCGTCGTTGATGTTCCGCCCGTCAGGTTCGACGGCCAGAAGTTCGACCTCGGCGCCGAGCCGGTCGAATATGCGGCCGGCAACCCTGTAGGTGGCCCCGTTGGCGCAGTCAAGCACCACCTTGAGCCCCGTCAGGTCGAGGCGGAAGTGGCTTTCAAGAGCCCGGAGGTAGTCCTCCTCGGCTCCCCGGAGCTCATGAATGCGTCCCGGCACAGTGGCTGCCGCCGGAGGTTCGTGAATCAGCGCCTCCACCCCTGCCTCGGTCGCGTCGTCGAGCTTGCCACCGTCGCCTCCGAAGAGCTTGATGCCGTTGTCGTGGAAAGGGTTGTGCGAGGCCGACACGACAGCAGCCATGTCGAATCCGTGGTGCCTCGAAAGCAGGGCGGCAGCCGGGGTCGGCAGCACGCCACCGAGATACACCTCGCCTCCGGCCTCGGTGATACCGGCGGCCAGCGCGGATTCCAGCATCGGCCCGGACTCCCGCGTGTCGCGGATGATCAGAACCCGGGGACGTTCGACCCCCCGGGACTGACGCAGCGACCCCGTACCCGCCCTGCCTATCGAAAGCGCAAGCTCTGCGTCCAGCGTTTCGCCGACGCGACCGCGAACCCCGTCGGTGCCGAAGAGAGTGCGGGTCGGAGTCGACACGCCTGCTTTTCCGGTCCTAGCGCTTCGAGAACTGCGGCCGCTTGCGGGCCTTCTTGAGGCCGGCCTTGCGACGTTCCTTGGCACGGGCGTCACGGGTCAGAAACCCGCGGCGCTTGAGCTCGGGACGAAGCTCGGGGTCGACCTCGGTCAGGGCGCGGGCGATTCCGTGCCTGACAGCTCCGGCCTGGCCGGAAATGCCGCCGCCGTGAACGCGGATCTTGATGTTCACGTTGGACTCGTAGCCAGTAGCGACCAGCGGCGAGTGAACTACCGTGCGATGGCGGGCGCGGGGGAAGTATTCGTCGAGCTCGCGATCGTTGATCGTGATGTTGCCGTCGCCCGGAAGAATGATTACGCGGGCGACAGAACGCTTCCGCTTGCCGGTCGCGGTGTATCGGGCGTCCTTGGCGAGGGTGATCGGGGCAGGCTTCGCGACCGGCGCGTCAGCCTCTTCGGCTTCGGCAGCCTCACGGGCGGCCCGCTCCTCTTCCTCAGCCTCGCGGGCGGCGAGTTCCTCGGCGCTCAGCTCCACTTCGGGCTCCGGCTCGACCAGCGGTTCGAGATCGGCTCCCGGGGGAAGGTCCGACTTGGCCTTCGATTCTTCGGTGGCGACGATCTCCCCGGCGGCCACGGTTGCAGCTTCCTCTACGTCCACCTCACCGGCGCCTTCGGCACCTTCGACTTCACCCTCGACTACCTGCTCGACCTCCGCGGTCTCTTCGACCACTTCCTCGGCGGCCGGAGTCTCCTCCGCTGCCTCGGGGGTCTCCTCGGGGGTCACGTCTTCGGTGTTTTCTTCTTCGCTCAAGTTCGTCTAGCTCAGTTCTGGATTTCCAAGGGCTTCGGCTGCTGGGCCTGGTGGGGATGCTCGGGGCCGGCGTGAACCTTCAGCTTCAGCAGCTGCTGCCGGGAGAGCTTGTTGCGGGGCATCATTCCCTTGACCGCCTTGCGGATCACCTCTTCGGGCTGCTTCTCGAGCATCTCGCTGAGAGTGCGGGACTTGATGCCACCCGGGTAGCCACTGTGCCGCCAGTAGATCTTCTGGTTCAGCTTGTCGCCCGTCACCTTGATCTTCTCGGCGTTGATCACAACGACGAAGTCGCCGGTGTCGATATGCGGCGTGTAGTCGGGCTTGCGCTTGCCGCGCAGCGTGTCTGCGAGCTGGGTCGCGAGCCGGCCCAGGGTCTGGCCCTCGGCGTCGACGATGTACCAGTCTCTCTGGCGATTGGCGGGTGTGGCTACGTGAGTCTTCATGGCAAAAGGACGCGGACAGCCGTCGGCTGCGTACGCGCGGCTTGCGAATAATAGGGAAGACGCCAAACATCTGCAGTCGCGCCGGTCTTCGCCGTCGCTCCCATTTCAACCCGCCCCTCCCACTCGAAGTAAGGAATGGTTGAGAGGGGCTCCGTTGGAGCCAACCCGCCCCTCCCATTCGAACCAGAACGATGGTTGGGAGGGGCTCTGTCGGTGCGGGGGCCCGGATGGTTTGGCCGAATTCATTAGTTGACGGGCGTCACTTCAGGTGTCTTAGCGTTTGCTTATACTGCCGCCAGCTAAATAGCCGAACCCTTTTCTTCCAGGAGAAGGGGCGGAGGAACCAACGGGGAACTTTCCCCAAGGGGCGAATCGGAGGCAGGCATTGCTCCGTAGCGCAACTCTTTCAGCGCGAGCCCGCCAGCTAACTCCGCAGGCGTCTGGAAAGAGATGAAGCCGAGACGACCGAAAACTTTCTCGCTCGCTGCCTTTGCAGCCGTTCTGGCCTGCCTGGTTCCGGCCGCGGCGTTCTCCACTGCCGCCAGCGGAGCGGTCACAGCGGGCGGCGGACTGGTCATACCCGGCATCCCCAAGGTTTCCGACGTGATCTGCCTTACCGGCTGCTCGAAGATCCGCGAGGTGTCGGTCGGCGGCTCGGTCCAGGTGACCGGGACCGAAATGAAGTCGGTCTCCTACGTTGCGTTCCGGGGCAAGAACCGGAACATCCGGGTCAAGCCCGATGTTGTCACGGCGTCGAGGGTCGAGGCGGCCGTGCCGGAAGGCGCCATTACCGGCCGGGTCAGGGTGGTTTCAAACACCGGCTCGGTCTCGGAACCCTCGAGCCAGATCCTCGCCGTCAACGCCCAGGAGTTCGTCCGCACCGGGAAGCTGACGATCGTCGATGCGAGCACTTCACCGAAGACCGCGTTCCAGTACGGACTGCGTCGACCGGTACTCAGCTTCATCGTCAACGGCTCGACGGCGCGGGTGGACCTCAGGGTCGACGTGGTCAACTCGCGTGGCGACGTGGTCCGTAGCCGTTTCCTCAACGACGTGCCGACCGGCACCGCCCAGAAGGTCGGATGGAGCGGACTGGTCGCCAGGGGAAGAAGCGCCCCTAACGGCGCCTATCGCTTCGTCGTCCGCGGGAACGACGGGACCGCGGCATCACTCTCCCCCCGGCTGAAACGTGAACGCCGCCAGGCCCGCGCTTCCCGCGCCAGGTCGGGCAAGCCCCGCGACCCGTTCACGTTCCGGATGTTCGCCTACATGTTCCCGCTGCGCGGACCTCATTCCTACGGTGACGGAATCGGCGCCGGCCGGGGACATCAGGGAGCCGACGTTCTCGCCAGGTGCGGCCAGCCGCTCGTCGCGGCCCGGGCCGGAACCGTCTACTACAACGACTACCAGGCAGGTGGTGCGGGGAATTACCTCGTGATCAATCTCAAGGGCGCGGGCGGCCGCAGCCACGTTTACATGCATCTGCCGGTCCGCTCTCCCCTCAAGGTGGGTGCGACTGTCCGGACCGGCCAGAGGATCGGCAGTGTGGGCACCACCGGCCGCAGCACCGCCTGCCACCTTCACTTCGAAGTCTGGTCGGGTCCCGGCTGGTATCAGGGAGGCACTTACCTCGACCCGATGCCGATGCTCAGGGCCTGGGACCGCTACAGCTGATCCGTCCGGTTCTGGCCGCCGCTATCCTCGGTCCATGTGCATGCAGTGCGTGACAGGAGCCGCCGTGGCGGCTGGAGCGACAGCAACTGGCCTGAGGGCATGGCTGCACTCCCGCAGGCCAAGCTGGATGACCGCCAGGCGGATGAAGATCACCACCGCCTGCCTTCTGACCCTGGGCGTTATCGCCGCCGGTCTTCAGCCCTGAGCGGCACCGGTCCCGCCTGTCCTCGGACCCGGCCGCAGCATCGACCCGGTGAAACCCGGCCGCAGCACCGACCCGGTGAAACCCGGTCAAGTCACCGACCCGGTGAAACTGAAACTTTCGAGGAAAACGACCAGATTCAGTTTCACCATTTGGGGGTGAATCTGCGGGTCGGGGTTGCTCCTCAGTGGTGATGGCCGTGGGAGGCTTCAGCGGCCAGCTCGGCCCGGTCCAGTGACCTGGACATCAGCGCCGCCAGCAGCGTGGTGATCGGTACCGCGGCGATCAGGCCGATCGAGCCGACCAGGGTCGCGACGATCTCCTTCGCGACGATCTCCATGTTGACCGCCCTGCCGAGTCCGACCTCGCCGGAACCGAGGATCAGCAGCACCGGAAGCGATGAACCGACGTAGGCCAGAACCAGCGTGTTGACCGTGGCGCTGACGTGGTCTCGGCCGACCTCGATTGCCCGCCGGTACAGCCGACCGATCGATTGTTTGGGGTTGGCCGCTCTGAGGGCGATCACGGTCGAGGCCTGGCTGATCGTCACGTCGTCGAGCACACCAAGCGCTCCGATGATGATTCCGGCGATCACCAGGCCACTGATCGAGATACCCGAATCGCTGGCCGAAAGCAGGGTGGCTTCTTCCGAAGTGAAACCGGTCAGGTTGGCGGCAGAAGTGAAGATCACTGCCAGCAGCCCGACCAGGAGCAGACTTACCGAGGTGCCGAGGATCGCCGCGATGCTTCTTGGCCCCACCCCGTGCGCGAGGGTGATCGTGACCAGCATCACTGCCATCGACCCGGCCAGAGCGACCAAGAGCGGCGGTTGCTTGTCGAGGATCGCCGGAATGATGAAGAGCAGGACGATCCCCAGGCTGGCCGCCAGCCCGACCAGGGACAATGCTCCGCGCAGTCGCCCGAAGAGCACCACAAGGATCGTGAAGGCGATGGCCAGCAGGAGCAGCGGCGGGCCCCGTTCGAAGTCGATCAGCGAGTAGATGGTCGGGCCGCCGTCGGTCGAGATCGCCGCAACCTTGATGTTGTCGCCGGGGTCGACGACCGTGTCCGCCGAGCGGCTGGTCACGTCAAGGGTCGCCAGATCACCCTCGTTCGGCCCACTCTTCAGCCGGATCGAGGCCTCAAGGCAGGTTGCGTCCTCGACCGGGACCTGACACTCGATCTCCTGGACGCTCTCTACTTCGGCCTTCTCGGTCGGGGTCGGTGTAACGAACTTCAGGTCCGACTCCCGCTCTCCGTCGGGCCACAGCAGCACCACGGCGATGAGGGTGACCGGCGCGAGGACGACGACGGCGAGACGGTAATGGTTGAGGGATCCCGCGGAGCGCATCGGGGAAGCCTCTCAGCCAGACCGGCGTTTGGAATGCCGTGCGGTAATGAGACTGGTTCTCATTTTGATATCTTGCCCCGGCAGAAGTTGAGAATGAGATTTGTTCTCATTTCTTGCTAATGATTCGGACCTACCACGCGGAGCGACAATGTTTGAAGCCTTTTCCCTGCCCTTCTTTCAGAAAGGGCTGATCGAAATCCTGATCCTCGCCATACCCGCCGGATTGATCGGCAGCTGGGTCGTTCTCAGAAGCCTCGCCTTCTTTTCCCATGCGATCGGCACGGCATCCTTTCCCGGGCTGGTTCTGGCCGACGGCATCGGATTCTCGCCCGCCCTCGGGGCATTCGGGGCGGCCGGATTCTTTGCCGGACTGACCGCACTCCTGGGCAGGTCACGCCGGGCTTCCAACGACAGCGTCACGGCATTGGTCCTGGTCGGATGCCTTGCCTTCGGTGTGATCCTGGCGAGTGACGTCTTCGGTTCAACCGCCAGCGTCGACACCCTGCTGTTCGGCTCCCTGCTTTCGATCGGCACTTCGGACATCCTGCTCGCCGCCGCGGCCGCGGTGCTTGCGGTAGCCACGACTGTGCTTCTCGGCCATCGCTGGCTCGCCCGGGGATTTGACGAGACAGCTGCCAGCCGGGTGGGTGCCGGCTCAGCCTGGCTCGATGCTGTTCTCCTGCTCACCGTTGCGGTCACCGTCACGGCCAGCCTGAATGCCGTCGGTGCCCTGCTTGTGACGGTCCTGATCGTCGTGCCTGCGGCGACCGTGCGGCTCTTCGCTCGGAGGATCACCACCCAACTCGTCGCGTCTGTCCTCCTGGTCGCGGTTCTCGGCAGCTTCGGACTCTGGCTCTCCTACCAGACCGACGCACCCCCCGGGGCAACTATTGCCGTGGTCAGCGGGATCACTTTCGGACTCGCCCTGGGCGTTCGCAGCCTCGGCCGCCGGGGCGGGAGGATTGCCGCAGCGACGGCGCTGGTCCTCGGCGCTGGCGTGATCGCCGGCTGCGGCGGTTCCGGCTCGAATGGTGACCAGCTCAAGGTGGTGGCGACCACCACCCAGGTCGGGGACTTCGTCGAACAGATCGGTGGCGACCGGGTCGAGGTTACGACGATCCTCCAGCCCAACACTGATCCGCACGACTACGAACCCCGTCCGTCTGACGTGAAGGCAGTTGCCGATGCGGACCTGGTCTTTCGAAGCGGTGGCCACCTCGACGAGTGGGCCAACGACATCGTCGCCGATAGCGGGAGCGGCGCGGAAGTCGTCGACCTGAGCAGCGGCCTCCCGGTACAGCTTGAGGGCGAGGAGGAGCACGAACACGCGCATGAGGAAAAGGCCGCGCATTCATCGGAGAGTGAAGCGGGCCACTCGCATGAGGGAGAAGCGAAGCCAGCCGAGGAGGAAGGCCATGAACACAGCGGCGAGGTCGATCCCCACTGGTGGCACGACCCGGTCAACGTGGTCGCAGCCTCGAAGGAGATCGACACGGCCCTGAGCGAGGCCTCGCCGGATAACGCCAGCTACTTCTCGGAGCGCACCGCCAGCTTCGACAAGGAAGCCAGGGAACTGGATCGTCAGATCACCGCCTGCGTGAAGCAGGTTCCGGCCAGCGAACGGAAGATCGTTACCGACCACGATGCCTTCGGGTACTTCACGAACCGCTACGACATCGAGTCCGTGGGCACGGTCATTCCCGCACTCACCACGCAGGCCGAACCCTCCGCCGGTGACCTTGCCGACCTCGAGCAGACGATCAAGGAAGAGAACGTCAAGGCGATCTTCCCCGAGTCCTCGGTCTCTCCGGCCCTGGCCGAAGCCGTAGCCGAAGACACCGGTGCCAGCACCAGCTACACCCTGTACGCCGACACGCTCGGCCCGGAAGGCTCCAACGGAGAAACCTGGATGTCGATGATGAAAGCCAACACCGACAGCCTGATGCTCGGTATGACCGGCGGCCAGAAAGACTGCTTCGCCACAGTCGACTGAGATGCGATGAGCAGCAAACCCGACCCGAGAGATACCACCGCCGCGTCCCAGGGGGATGCGGCGGTGCTCGCCCGGCACACCGAGCTCGGGTACGCGGGCCAGCCGGTTCTCTCCGGACTCGAGTTCGAGATCCCGACCGGAACCCGGGTCGGGGTACTCGGGCCCAACGGCGGAGGCAAGACGACCCTCTTCAGGGCCCTGCTCGGCGAGCTGACTCCGTTGGGGGGAACCCTGGAAGTCAACTCCACGACCGCGACCGTCGCCCAGACGGATCGCTCGCGGCTTGACTATCCGGTGTCCGCTCTGGACGTGGCCGTGATGGGAGCCCTTGGCAGGCTCCCGTGGTGGCGAAGGCCAGGGAGACGGGAGCGCAAAAGGGCGCTGGGAGCCCTCGAGAAAGTGGGGCTCGCCGACCTCGCCGGGTCAACCTTTGGCGACCTTTCGGGAGGCCAGAGGCAACGGGTCCTGATCGCCCGGGCGCTGACCGCCGATGCCGAAATGCTCCTGATGGACGAACCGTTCACCGGGCTGGACAACAAGAGCGAAGCCCGACTGGAAACGCTGATCGACGAACTGTCTTCCTCCGGCCACACGGTGCTGATTGCCACCCACGAAGTCGAGCAGGCTTCGCGGTGGGATCTGGTCCTCTGCCTGAACAAGACGCAGATTTCGTTCGGCGACCCGGCAGTAGCGCTGAGCAAGCCCGTCCTCGAAGCGACCTATGGCGGGCACATAGTCGAGATACCCGGGCAGCCGGACCTCGGCGTCCTTCCCGCCCACCACCACCATGACCACTAGCCCCGCGAGAACATCCAGCCCGGGAGGTCGCGCGCGATGATCGAGTGGTTCACCGATCCTCTCGCCTTCGGGGCGACAACCAGAGCATTGATCGAGATCGCGATCCTCGGCACCGTTGGCGGAGTGGTGGGCTGTTGGGTCGTGCTCTACCGGGTCTCCTACAGCGCCGAATCGCTTGCGCACGGGCTGTTTCCCGGGCTGGTCGGGGCGGCGCTGCTTGGCCTGCCCCTTCTGCTCGGTGGAGCGGCCGGAATCCTCCTGGCTGCCGCCCTGATCGCGCTCGTCTCACGCTTCGCCACTGACACCGACACGGCGATCGCCGTAGTGATCACGAGCCTCTTCGGGCTGGGGGTGCTGATGGCCCTCTCCCCCGCGTCGCCTCCCGGAATCTCCGAACTTCTCTTCGGCGACCTTCTTGGCACCAGTCAGCAGGACATCCTGGTGTCTGCAGTGGTGACCATTCCGGTTCTGGCCGCTCTCTGGATCCTGCACTCCCGCCTGCTCGCGATCGGCTTCGACGAGAACTCCGGTTCTGCGATCGGCATCTCGCCGGGACTGATGACCGGTCTGGTGCTCGGACTCGTTGCCGTGACAATCCTGGTCGGGGTGCAGGCCCTCGGCAACCTGCTGGTGGCCGCAATCCTGGTTGGACCGGCCGCAGCAGCCAGGCTCCTGACCGACCGCTTCAGGTCGATGATGATCCTCAGCGTCAGTTTCGCGCTGCTAGCCGGAGTGGCCGGTATCTACCTCTCCTTCCACGCGAGAATCGCGGCCGGTGCGGCTGTGGTGGGGTGCCTGGTCACCGTCTATCTCCTCGCGGCCGTAACCTCCGCCCTGAGAGACCGATCCCCCGTGAGGACCAGAACCAGCTCATGAACGAAACCGCCACAAGGCGACGGCCGGAACAGGCCTGGACCGAACACGCAGAGGCCAGGATCAGCGAAGCGGGCCTGAAGCGCAGCGTGCCCCGGCGGAGGGTCATCGAACTTCTGGCCGGCCAGGACTGTGCGGTCACCGCACTACAGCTCGATGCGGAACTCGACGGGGTCGGACGGGCGACGGTCTACAGGGCGATCGAACAGCTCGAGGATCTTGGACTCATCCAACGCGTCGACCTGGGTGGTTCTGCGCACGGCTACGAACGGCTGGAGCCTTCAGGCCACCATCATCACCACATCGTCTGCGACGACTGCGGAAAAGTGGAACCGTTCGAGGACGAGGCCCTGGAAGACGCGATCCACGACATCCACCGCAAGGGCTTCAAGGTCGAGACCCACGAAGTGACCCTCCACGGCCACTGCCAGGACTGCCATCAATAGTCGGCGAGCTTCGCCCCGCCTCCAAGCTGAACCCGCCGGCTCAAAGAATCAAGAATGGATGAGCCGGCTCCGTCTGGAGCAGCCATCAGCTTCGCCCTGCCCGCCTACTCCCACTCGATGGTGCCGGGCGGCTTGCTTGTGATGTCGTAGGCTACCCGGTTGACGCCGCTGACCTCGTTGATGATCCGGTTTGAAACCTTCTCGAGAACGTCGTACGGGATCCTTGCCCAGTCTGCGGTCATCGCGTCCTTCGAGGTGACTGCGCGGATCACGACCGGGTAGGCGTAGGTCCTGCCGTCACCCTGGACGCCGACCGACCGGATCACCGGCAGCACGCAGAAGAACTGCCAGAGTTCGCGGTACATGTTCGCGCCTCCGACTTCCTCGTGAAGGATGTGGTCGGCCTGACGAAGGATGTCGAGACGCTCCCGGTTGACCTCTCCGCCGACGATCCGGATGCCGAGACCCGGACCTGGGAACGGCTGCCTCCAGACCATCCGATCCGGAAGTTCCAGTTCGGTCCCTACCGCACGCACCTCGTCCTTGAAAAGCATCCGAAGCGGCTCGACGAGCTCGAACTGGAGGTCTTCGGGAAGCCCTCCGACGTTGTGATGAGACTTGATGGTCGCCGCGTGATCGGAGCCACCCGACTCGATCACATCGGAATAAAGCGTTCCCTGCACGAGGAAATCGGCCCCTTCGATCTTCGCCGCTTCTTCCTCGAAGACCCGGATGAACTCTTCGCCGATGATCTTCCGCTTGGTCTCCGGATCCGTCACCCCGGCGAGCTTCGAAAGAAAGCGCTCCTCCGCGTCCACGTGGACCAGGGGGATCCCGAAGTGCTGGAAATCCTCGACCACCTGTTCGGCCTCGTTCATCCGCATCAGGCCGTGATCGACGAAGACGCAGGTCAGCCGGTCGCCGATCGCCTCGTGGACCAGCTTGGCGGCCACCGACGAGTCGACTCCTCCGGAAAGGCCACAGATCGCTTTGCCTTCACCGATCTGCCGGCGGATCGCGTCAACCTGTTCGGTGACTACTGACGCGGCGCTCCACTGCTCCTCGCAGCCCGCGACTTCCCTGAGGAAGCGCTTCAGGACCTCGGTGCCGTAGGGGGTGTGAACCACTTCCGGGTGGAACTGGATTCCGTAGAGCTTCTTCTCGGCCGACTCGAGGGCGGCGACCGGCGACCCGGGGGTCGAGGCAATCGGGGTGAATCCCTCAGGCGCCTCGAAAACGGAATCCCGGTGACTCATCCAGCAGGTCTGCTCGGTGGGCAGGCCACCGAGCAGGATGCCGCCGTCGCCAGTGACGGTCAGCTCCGTACGGCCGAACTCACCAGATTCGGCTCCCTCGACCTTGCCACCGAGGGCCTTTGCCATCGCCTGCATGCCGTAACAGATACCGAGCACGGGAATGCCGATCTCGACCAGTCGCTCAGGGAACTCCGGAGCACCCGGGTCATAAACCGAGGCGGGACCTCCGGAGAGGACAAGGGCCTTGGGATTGCGGGCCTCGATGTCCTCGAGGGTCGTGCTGGCCGGAAGCAATTCGGCAAAAACGCCGCATTCACGGATGCGGCGGGCGATGAGCTGGGAGTACTGGCCCCCGAAATCGAGGACCAGCACTTCCTCGGTTGTGGCAGCTGACATCAGTCGTCAGCGACTCCGACCCCGGCGGACACAGCAGCGCGCCCGTTCGAACCCATGCCGACTGCCTGCTCCGTCTGAAGCTTCTTGCCTTCGGTCATCAGCGCCGGTGCGATCATCATCTCGGCCCGCTGGAAGGATCGGATGTCCTCGTAACCGGTGGTGGCCATCGAGGTCCTGAGGGCCCCCATCAGGTTGAAGGTGCCGTCATTCTCGTGGGCCGGGCCGAGCAGAATTTCCTCCATGGTGCCGTCCTGGACGGTGGTCACCCGGGTGCCACGCGGCAGTGACGAGTGGAAGGTCGCCATGCCCCAGTGGTAGCCACGCCCGGGGGCTTCCTTGGCGCGGGCCAGCGGCGATCCGATCATCACGGCGTCGGCTCCACAGGCGATTGCCTTGGAGATGTCACCGCCCGTGCGCATGCCGCCGTCACCGATCACGTTCACGTACTCGCCGGTCTCCAGCATGTGCTGCGAACGCGCCGCAGCCACGTCGGCAATCGCGGTCGCCTGAGGAACGCCGATGCCGAGAACCCCGCGGGTCGTGCATGCCGCGCCGGGTCCGACGCCAACCAGGACGCCGACCGCTCCGGTACGCATCAGGTGGAGTCCGGTCGAGTAGGAGGCACAGCCGCCGACTACGGTCGGGACGGGCACTTCGGCGATGAACTCCTTGAGGTTCAGGGGCTCGACCGTGGTCGAGACGTGCTCGGCCGAGATCACGGTTCCCTGGATGACCAGGATGTCGATCCCGGCTTCGATCGCGACCTCGTAGTACTGCTGGACCGACTGCGGGGTGAACGAGCCGCAGACCACGGCACCTTCGGCCTTGATCTCGGCGATCCGCTGGGCGACCAGTTCCTTCTTGACCGGCTCCGTGTAGATCTCCTGCATGAGCGCGGTCGCCTCGTCCTTGGTCGAGTTGGCGATCTTCTCCAGCTTCTCTTCGGCATTCTCGAAGCGGGTCCAGACGCCCTCGAGGTTGAGGACGCCGAGACCTCCGAGCTTGTGGACGAGAACCGCGGTCTCCGGGCTGACGACACCATCCATCGCCGACGCGACCAGGGGCAGGTCGAAACGGTACGGGCCAAGCGTCCAGCTGATGTCAATGTCATCAGGGTCACGAGTGTGTAGTGAAGGAACGATGGCAACTTCGTAGAATGCGTAAGCGCGGCGGCCTTTCTTGCCTCGGCCGATCTCAATTTCCAATTAGGTCCTCCAGGGCACCAAGGGTGAAGAGGGGCAGACTACGCGCCCCTGCGGACGTTTCACCAGAGACTACGCCTCTGCTCCACTCGGCGTTCCCGCGCCCCCTTCCCTGAACCAGTCCCCTTCCGGAAAATGCGCACTTGCAACCAGCAAACCCCCCGTCCTTGGGAGTGACGGAGGGTTTGCCGGGAGGGAGTGAGTCCGGCCGTCCTGTCCGGAACCCACCTGTTACTGCCACATGACCGGGGAGGAGAAACCCCGTATCGCGAAGTCCAATCTAGAAGCGCGGGCCGCACCGCACGATCGACCGCGGTACAGGAAACCGTACTGGCCCCTGTCCCCCTGTCCGAGAAGCGATGAAGCCGGCTAGACGCCGGCGGGGAGCTGTAGCTGGCGCACCTCGACGTTGCCGAGCAGGCTCTCGGCCCGCCCCCGGTCGAGCACGCCCGCGCCCAGGTGCTGGGTCGATTCCGCTCCGCAGGCGACCCCGTAGGCGAGGCACTCTTCCGGCGTGCCACCGTCGTATCGGGCGGCGATGAACCCGGCGACGAACGCGTCACCCGAACCCACCGTCGAGATCGGTTCGAGCGGCTCGATCACCGCCTCGAGGATCCTCTGATCGGAGCCCTCGCCGACGATCGCGACGCAGCCCTCGGGCAGGGTGATGGCCGCCTCGGTCGGACCCATTTCCACCAGTTCCGACAGCACCCCGAACATCTCGGCCCGGGACTCGAACTCGTGGCCGACCAGTTCTTCGGCTTCAAGCTTGTTCGGCGTGATCATGTCTGGCCCCGCACGCATACCGGCCGACATCGCCTCGCCTTCGGAGTCGAGCAGCACGGGCAGGCCCGCCTTCTTCATCGCCTCGACCAAACGGGCGTAGAACTCGCCGTCAATGCCCTGCGGAAGGCTCCCCGCCAGGACGCAAAGCTTGGCACCACCGGCCAGATAGTCGAGACGGTCGATGAATGAATCCAGTTCGTCGGGGCTGACCCGGGGGCCTCGCTCGTTTACCTCGGTCTGCTCCCCGGTCGTGGGGTCGACCAGGGCGAGGTTGAACCGGGTTTCCTCCGAGATCCGGATGAAGTCGGTGAGCAGACCCTCTTCACCGAGTTGCTTCAACACCCGGTCGCCGTTGCCACCGCCGACGAGGCCGGTCGCAATCACCGGGCGTCCAAGCAGTCCGAGTGCGCGAGCCACGTTGATTCCCTTGCCGCCGGGCACGGTCCTGGTTTCCACGGAGCGGTGGCGGTGCCCCAGCCTGAAATTCGGCACGGCCACGGTCCGGTCGATCGCCGCATTCAGGGTCACGGAGATGATCATCGTCTCGTCCTGAGCACTCGCTGAAGCCTCTTCCTCGCGTTCCTCTCCCGGCGCCTGCGCGCCAGCAACACGACAGAAAGTATGGCGAACCCGGCGAGTACGAGGAGGCCGACGATCCAGAGCGGGTTTCCGAGCACCCGATCGAGCAGGGACGGCTCTTCGATCGTGCGGCTCGCGAACAGGGGGACCGTCGCGTAGGGCTCGCCATTCAATCGCACGGTGGCAGTTCCCATTTTCTGTCCGGCGAGGATCGGGCCTTCCACTTCACCGGGCAGGTCGGTAACCACGTTCAGGGTCTCCCCCTCACGCACCCCGATCCGGACCCGGCGTTTCGAGTTGACGGCGAGGTCCTGGTCCTCGTAGCGAACCGGGAGCAGCGCGACCGGGCGATCCACCCGGACCGGCACGCGTTTGTCGTAGAGCGAAAAAGCCCAGTCGAGGAGCTCCACCGTTTCCCCGTTGCGGGCGGCCTCGGTCGGAGCGCCGATAACCGCCCCGATCAGTTCGGTCGCCTTGCGGCGGCCGTCCGATGCCAGCGTGTATCCGGAACTCAGAGTGTGTCCGGTCTTGATTCCCTTGGCCCAGGGATTCTCGAGCAGAAAGCTGTCCGTGGTCTCGATGGTCACGGGCGGGCGGTAGCTGGTCAGCTTCGCGACCCTGGCACCGCTGATCTTGCGCAGACGGGGCATCTGCATCAGCACCCGGCCGAGCTTCGCCAGGTCGGCAGCGGATGTGTAGTGCGCCGGGCCGTCGAGACCGACCGGGTTCTCGTAGCTGGTGTCGTTCAGACCGAGCCGCCGGGCCGTCCGGTTCATCAGCCGCACAAAGCGCTTCTCGGTCCCTGACACGGCCTTGGCCAGGGCCACCGCGGCGTCGTTGCCGCTCAGCATCATCAGGCCATAGAGCAGATCCCGGACGGACACCACCTGTCCGGCCTCGAGGCCCATCAGCGACTCTGCCGGGTCACCCTCATAGTTCCCGACCTTCACCTTTTTGCTGAACGGCAGCCGCTGAGCCGCCAGGTAGGCGGTCATCATCTTGGTTGTCGAGGCCATCGCAAGATGGCGGTTTACCGCCTGTCCGGCCAGCGGCTCTCCGGTTCGCGCATCGATCACTATCCAGGCCTTGGCATCGAGGTCCGGGCCACGGTCCGGCGCTGTCGCTGCGGTTGCCTGGCCGGAGGCGCCCGCCCCCAGGATCAAGAGGAGCAGGATGAGTGCCGCGAGCCCGACCCGTCTGATCAACGAAGCTTGATTTCCTGACCCAGCTGGAGGGCCTGTGGATCAATGTCCGGGTTCAGGCGCTCCAGCTTCCCGACCGGAATGCCGGTCTTTCGCGAGATGGTGATCAGGGTGTCACCCTCCTCCACCTCGTAGGTCTTGGCGTTGGTCTTGGGTTTGGCCTGCTGCTGCTGGCGCGCAGGCTTGTTCGGCTCGCCTGAGCCATCGTCGCCCCCGGTGGCGCCCGAGATCACGACGACGGTGAGCAGCACGGCGCCGATCAGCGCCAGGGCAGCGAGAAGTCGGGCTATCTGGGAGTTCTTCTTCTTGTCGTCCATCGTGTGGCCGGGAGGGTGCCGATTGCGGCCGGAAAGTTACCGGTACCGGGAGTCCGGGGCCTGTTCCGCTGCTGATTCGGGCGCGGTCAACCGGATACGGACCAGACTGCTTCCCGCAGTTCCTCGGCCGCGGCGGCCGGGTCGGCGGCACCGGCGATCGACCTCGACGCGGCGATCATGGCGGCAGCCGGGCCCGGAGAGAAGGCTGGCCCGAGTTCATCCGGGCTCCCCCCCTGGGCGCCAACCCCGGGAATCAGGAATATGGCCCGCGGCATCAACTCGCGAAGCCTCGCTATGTGTTCGGGAGCAGTGGCGCCAACCACCGCTCCCATCCCGGACAGGCCGGTCTCCGCGCCTGCCAGCCGGTCGCCGAATCGGTCGACCATCCGTGCGAGGTGCTCGTGAACCGGACCCTCCGGGGTCTGCAGGTCTTCGACGTCCGCCGCACCGGGGTTGCTGGTGCGGACCAGTGCGAATATCCCGGAGCCTGCCGCCTCGGCCGCTTGAACCATCGGCTCCAGCGCATCTTCGCCAAGCAGGGGATTCGCCGTGAAAGCGTCAGCTCCGAGGCCTTTGACCGGCCCGAAGGGAGAATCGGTACTTCCGACCATCGCCTGCCCGTAGGCCCTCGCCGAGACGGGGACGTCGCCGCGCTTTCCGTCGGCGACCACGAGCAGGCCGACATCCCTGGCGGCAGCACAGACTTCTTCGAGTGCCTTCCAGCCCGGCCAGCCGAGTCGTTCGAAACAGGCCAGTTGCGGCTTGATCGCGATGCAGGAAGGGCCGGCCAGCTCGATCAGGTCGCGACAATGCGCCGAAACCGCCGCGCCGGCGGCTTCGGCTGCTGATCCTTCGGACCAGTCGGTGATCGACTCACCGAGCCCGGCCGGATCGGGATCCAGACCGAGGCAGATCTGGCTGCGACGCTCTTCCACGAGCGCCGCAGCCCGATCAATGAAGAGGCTCAGCCCTTGACCTGCTTCTTCAGAGCGGATCCGGCCGAGAAGCGCGGAACCTTGCCACCGGCGATGGTGATGCGCTCACCGGTACGGGGGTTCACGCCCTGGCGGGCGCTGCGCTCGGCGACGTGGAACTTGCCGAAGCCGGTGAAGTTGACTTCACCACCGGCGGTCAGGGTGTCGGTGATGGCGTCCAGGACGGCATCCACGGCGTCAGCCGCAGCCTTCTTGCTTCCGATGCGCTCGTCACCGGCGACCTTCTCGAGAAACTCTGCTTTGGTCACGTCAGTAATCCTCCTCGGTTTAGGGAATGGGAGAACCGTAACACCGCATTCGGATGCCATTTCTGCCACCTCCGGCCGCGGGACCGGAGTGCAGATTTCAGCCGAGTTCGATAAGGCGGTGGGCCGCCTGGGAAATCTGCCGGGCCTCGGGAGTCTCAAACGGCAGGTCTGACTCTGCTCCGCTCTGGAAGCGGATTCGCACGAATTCCCGCCGCTGGTGACGTCGGCGTCGCATGAAGGCGGCGGCCTCATCGGTGTAGGAGCTCACCTTGTCAAGCACCACGCGGTGTGGCTTAAGCATCGTCTGCCCCCTGGTTCTCCGCTTTGCCAAGCGGTTTGCCGTCGATGTTGGCGTTGGCGGAACGGGTTGCGTCACGCAGGGCCATCCGCATGTCGTAGGAGCTGAGTGAGGCAAGTACGAATCTTCCCGTCACCGCGACCAGCGAGAGGCCATTCTCGGTGACCGCGAACACTTCCCCGTCGGTGCCGGCGACATGGGCCGAATCGAATACCTCGTCACCCGAGGCCGCGTCAAGGGACTTCAGGAGGGCTGTGGCCTGCTTCGGCCACTCCGGGGAATCCGACGTGACGGCGACAGCTTCGAGGTCGCCGTCGAAGATGCCGGCGTTGACCAGTTCGGGTTCGAGCTCAGCCAGGTTTTCCAGAACACGCCTGGATGCTTCGACCAGGCCAGATCCGCTTGCCTGGTAATCCGGACCCGATCCGGAGCTCTTGCCGTTCACATCCGCCACGGTGTAGGAACATACCGACCATGACCCTCGCCCAGGCCTCCTGGATCATCGTCGTCGCAACCTGTGCGATCGCCACCGCGATCACTGCGGTGGCCGGCTACGAGGGTTACGCGGCGACCATCGCCGCCGTCGGAGTGGCTGCTTCGGTCAACCTGCTGCCCCGCCATACCGACGGCTGAGTCAGGCCGGCTGCCAGACCGAGGTCCTGCCGGTCAATGCTTGAAGCGGAAGCTTGTTCGGTCCATGTCGGGGATCAGGAGATCCCGAGATGGCTGGCAAGCATCCGGGCCGCGGCTCCTCGGTGGCTGATCCGGTTCTTCTCGTCGGGCGAGAGCTCCGCCATCGTGCGGAGATCATCGGGAGCGGTGGCCGCGGGCACGAAGGCCGGGTCGTATCCGAAGCCGCCGTCGCCACGCGGTTCCAGGGTGATGCGTCCCTCGCAGGTTCCGCGGAACAAGTGCTCGCCCGTTTCGTCGATCAGGGCGATCGCGCACACGTACCGGGCCGTGAAGCCGTCGGATTCTCCATCCCCGGCCGACAACTCCCTGAGGTCAGAGAGGACCTTTCCGAGGTTCTCTCCGTCGCTTGCGTCCTCACCGGCGTAGCGGGCCGAGTAGACCCCAGGGCGACCGTCGAGGGCGTCGACTTCGAGACCGGAGTCATCGGCGATCACCGTCTCACCGGTCGCCTCCCGGGCCGCGCGAGCCTTGATCAGCGCGTTCTCCTCGAAGGTGGTGCCCGTCTCGGGTGGCAATTCAACTTCGTCTGGAAGCGGAATCAGATCGACACCGGCCAGAATCTCCCCCATCTCCCTGACCTTGTGAGCGTTTCGGCTGGAGAGGATCAAGCCGCCGCTCTCACTCCCCGACTGCGGCCATCTGGAAATCTCGCAGACGGTCAATCCCGGCCTCGGCCAGGGCGAGCATCTCGTCGAGCGAGGCACGGGACAGGGGCGTCCTCTCTGCGGTCGCCTGGACTTCGACCAGACCACCGTCACCGGTCATCACCACGTTTGCGTCGACCTCGGCGCGGGAATCCTCGGGGTAGTCGAGGTCGCATACCGGATGCCCGTCAACCATGCCAACGCTGACCGCAGCCACCGATGTGGTCAGCGGCATCCGCTCGATTGCGCCGGCATCGATCAGTTTTCCGAGAGCCAGACGAAGCGCCACCCATCCACCGGTGATCGATGCGCAACGGGTGCCGCCGTCGGCTTCGAGTACGTCACAGTCAACGTAGATGCTTCTTTCACCTAGAGCCTCGAAGTCGATCCCGACCCTCAGTGACCGCCCGATCAGCCGCTGGATCTCGACTCCGCGTCCGTCCTGCTTGCCCTTGCTGATGTCCCGCTGCTTGCGGTCACCGGTCGAGGCGGGAAGCATCGCGTACTCGGATGTGACCCAGCCGCGGCCGCGGCCTTCCATCCATCTCGGAACCCGCTCCTCCACCGAGGCCGTGCAGATGACCCTGGTGCCTCCGCATGAGATCAGCGCCGAGCCGTCGGCGCTGCCGACGAAGCCTGGTTCGATCGTTACCGGACGAAGATCGGCCGGTGAACGGCCGTGGCTGCGGGGGATGGGATCGCTCATCGGCCGGAGTCTTCCAGACCGGACCCGTCCACCGGCATCTCGGGACCTGACCCGGAATCGCCCCGCGGGGCTGGATAATCGTCGTGATGGAAGCCAGGCCGGACAAGTGGAGGTGGCCGGACCTCGACGAGCCGGAATTGATCAGGCGAATGCTCCTCGATCAGGATTCGTTTCGCGATCTCTGGATTTCGCTCAGCCATCAGATGCCGCGCCGGGAGTTCACCGAGGAAGCTTTCGAAATCAGCGTCGGCTACCCGTGGGCGCGTCCAGTCGGTTCCTTCGTCCTCGCGGGTGGTGAGGGCAGGCTGCTGGCCGATCTCGATGAATCTCGGCGCAGCACGTTGCTTGAAGCATTCACGGGTCCGCGCTCCGGACGGACACCGATGCTTGCGATCGGGTCGAACGCCTCGCCGGAAGGGCTGTGGCGAAAGTTCGCCCACTTCGATGACGAGCCGGACCGGACGCTGCTCGCCGTGGCCGGAACCCTTGAGGGCTTCGACGTCGGGGCATCGGCCGAACTCGCCCTCTACGGATCGATGCCGGCGACGATCTTCCCCAGCCCCGACACCCGGGTCGAGGTGACGCTCATCTGGCTGACCCCCGTCCAGCTGAAACAGCTCGTCTGGGCGGAGGTGCCCTACTGGCTCGGCCGTCTGGAGGCCCGCTTCGAAGCCGAGAGGCGGGTTGCCACGCTCGGCTTCCCGGGCATCTCCGAGAGCCTCGTCTTCGTGAACCGTTTCGGGACCTTCGCGCCGGATGGCAGACCTCTGGCGCTTGCCGCGATTGCTGCGGAGGGGCGCCGGGCCGAGGCCAGGACCCAGATCCAGTTGCTCCAGCGCCTCGCCGAGCTCGTCTTCGGCCCTGAAATGACGGCCCGGGAACTTGTCCGCCGCGCTTACGAGTGTCTGGACCGGGTCGGGCCAGAAGTGACCAGGGCGATGCGGTCGAACTCGATCCCCTTCGAGTCCGACCGCTGGACCGCGTATCCAGCCGGCTGACGGGCGATAACCCGTCGGCGAGGCAACGCCCGGCCGCAGGCCGGTTACCTGAAGGCGATCTTGTCGACTGCCGACTGGATCTTGTCCACGATCAGTTCGGCCAGTTCGGTCCCCTGCCGGCCGGAGAATCCCTTCATCGCCGCGACCATGCCGAGCATCAGCAGCGAGACCAGCAGGATCAGCCCGACGTATTCGACCGTCCCCTGCCCGGACCTCTCAAGGGCGCTTCGACGCAGTACCTCCCCCTTGGAGATCGCCAGCGCGTGTGCGTTTCCCATCGTCCTGTAGAGCATTGCTTCCTCCTCCAACGAGTTGCCTTTTCCATTGCCGATCGTCCAGAACCGGACTTGACGGAACAAGACCGGCGACGAACAAAAGACGGACCTCGGAGTAACACTTGGCACGGAGCCCGATGGGCCGCCGACAACGGAGGAGCCGGGGGGTAACCTGCTCGGATGCGGGTTCTGGTGGTCATGAACTTCGGAGCGGATCCGGCAACTCCCCAGCATGGACGCTGGGTGGTGGACCAGGTCGAAGCGCTCCGCGAGGAAGGACTCGACGTCGACCTGTTCAGCTTCCGCCCCGGCAAGGACCAGTACCTGCCCGCCACACGGAGGATCCGGCAAATGCTCCGCGAGACCAGCTACGACCTGGTCCACGCCCATTACGGACTGGCTGGCTGGTGTGCGCAGCTGGCCGGCGCCGAACCGCTGGTCGTAACCTTCCACGGCACTGACGTGCGGCACCGGATCGTCGGTCGCATGTCCCGGATCCTGACCCGCCGGATCGCCCTGGTCGCCGGCGCATCCAGGGCGCTTTTCGAGGAAGAGGCGGGCCGGCCCGGACTGCCGATGCCGGAAGGCCGAAGCGCGGTCCTTCCCTGTGGTGCGGATCTTTCCCGTTTCTCTCCCGGAGATCGCCGGGAAGCGAGACAGGAGCTTGGCCTCGATCCGGACACCCCCTTTCTCTTCTTTCCTGCCGCTCCCGACCGACCCGAGAAACGGGTCGATCGCGCCCGGGAGGTAGCCAAACTGGCCGGCGTCCGGCTGCTCACAGGCGGCGGCATCGAGCCGGACCTGATGCCGCTCTGGATGAACGCTTCAAACGCCGTGCTGGTGACTTCCGACTACGAGGGCTTCGGCCTCGCCTGCCTCGAGGCGCTGGCCTGCGACGTACCGGTCATCTCGACTCCGGTCGGCATAGCCCCCCATGCCCTCCGTGGTCTCAGGCAAAGCCTCTGCATCGACTTCGACCCGGGCGTCTGGGCTGACTTCGCCTCGGGGCTGACCGCCCAACCGGATCCGCGGACCGCCGGCCGTCCGCGGGCCGAGGCTCTTTCAGCCAGGCGAATGGCCGATCGCGTCGCACTCGCTTACGGCGATCTGCTGAGTCCGGACCGTTTCGACGGGCGGTCCGGAACGGGAAAATCGGGGACCGCGCGCGTTTCCGGCGGCGACTTAGGTAATGATTGGGAGAACTGATGAGGAAGGGTGCCCTCAAGAAGAAGCAGAGGCAGCTGGAGGAACTCCATCTCGATCGCCGCGAGGCGCTCGGGGAGCTGGTCCTCGGCATGTACGTTCAGAACGCCTGGGACGACGACCTGCTCGCGCGCGGCTCGGCCGAGGTCGCCGAGGTCGAGAACGAACTCAGAGAGCTGATCGCTGGCAACGAACCGGTCGGCCCTTCGACCACCGAGAAGGATTTCCCGGTCACCGGCGAACACCGGTTGCCGACCGGCGAGCACAGTTACCCGGCAACTGGCGAGTACACCGCCGAGCACTCCGTTCCCGAGACCGGCGAGTACACGGCTGAACACTCGCTGCCCGAATCAGCGGAACAGGAAATTCCGGCAACCGGCGAGTACACGGCCGAGCATTCGCTGCCCGAATCCGCCGAGCACACCGCCGAACACAGTTCTGAACATGCCCTTCCCGGCACCGGGCCCGAAGAGCGCAAGCTGAGCCGGGCCGAGAAGAAGGCTGCCCGGAAGGCAGAGAAGGAACGGAAGCGGAAAGAAAAGGAGGCGGAGGAGGCAAAGGCCGCCGCAAGTGAGGAACCGGCTACCCCGGTGCCGGCCCCTTCTCCGTCGGCGACCGCCCCCACCCCGTCGGCGACCGCGACGCCGGAAGTCAAGCCTCCGGCCGGCGCCGAAACCCCCGGTTCCGGCACTCCGGCACCGGCAACTCCCGCGCCCAGCCCTTCCGCCCCCGAGGTGAGAGCGCCCGCGGCGAAAGCCCCGGCCAGACCAGCTCCCGCCCCTGCCTCGGGAGAAAAGAAACCGGCCGACTCTCCGGCATCCGGTGCGGACCAGAAGAAACCGATCGCCGTGCCTCCGCCCCCGGCTCCCCCAACGCCCGAGCCCACCGACCCGCTGGACATTCTCGAAAAGCAGGTGACCGACAGTGAGGCAAGGGCGAAGGCCGCAATGGAGGCCGCCAAGGCTTCGAGCAATGCCGACGCGGAGACCGAACTGACCGCGATCACCCGTGAGGTCGAGTCCAGCCGCGGTCTGCTCGAGCAGTCGCTCGAGAAGGCCGCCGCCGCGATCGCGGCCGCCGAGGAAAAGGCAAACCGGGCGGAAGCCAGGCTCGTCCGGGAAACCGCCGCTGGCCGCGAAGCCGCAGCCGAGTGGGTGCGCGGACAGGCTGCGGAGATCGAAGCCGACGCCGCCCTCGCTGCCGAGATGACGGGCGACCAGGAACCCGGGGCCGCGAAGCCGGGCGAGGCCGACCCGGTACTCACCGCCAGGGTTGCCTCCCTCGAGGCGGAACTCGCGGCCGAAAAAGCCTCCAAGGAAGAAGCACTGACCATGGCCGCCGCTCGACTGAAGGAGATCGAACAGGCGGCGAGACTGGCCGAGGCGCGGGTTGAAGCAGCCGAAGCTGCCGCGACCGAGGCGCAGAACCAGGCCGTGACGGCCGCCGCGCCGGCCGCGGGATCGGGCTCGGCAACCGAGGCCGAGGCGCGCGAGGCCGCTGTCAACTGGCTGCGAGGCCAGATCTCGGCGCTCCGCCAGGAGATCGCAAAGGGCGATGAAGCCGGCAAGGAAGCGGGAGGCAGCTGATGGGACTTTTCAGCCGCGGAGGGCAGACCGGGCGCGAGCGCAGGGCGATGCAGGACCACCTGCGCGAACTCGACGACATGCGTCGCCGCAACCTCGGTGAACTCGGCCAGATGACCGTGGAAATGGCGTCGGAGGGATCGTTTGACCGCCGAAGACTTTCCGAACAGGCTGCCGAAGTGGCGAAGATCGACCGGGAAGCCGACCTGATCGCCAGGGGACTCGAAGAGGGACTGACCCTCCAGGAACTCGAGGACCTGGCCCGCGGCGGCGACGGAGCCGGCCCCGCGTAGATGCGAACCCGTAGCTGAATGCCCGCCGAAAACGAAGAGCGGGACATCGGGACCTATGACGTGACGGTGGTCGGTGGTGGCGCCGCCGGTCTCTGGGCAGCGCTTTGTGCGGCCGAGGAAGGTGGCACCGTCTGCCTCGTCTCGCGCAAGTCGCTGGCCGAGAGTTCCAGCTTCCACGCGCAGGGTGGCCTCGCGGCAGCGCTCGATCCCGCCGATTCCCCCGAACAGCATTTCGAGGACACGATGGCGGCCGGCCGGAACCTTTGCCGGGCCTCTGCCGTCCATGCCCTGACCCGGGAGGGCCCGGGCATCGTCGACGACCTGATCAGCCGGGGCATGAATTTCGACCGCGAGCCGGACGGTTCGCTGTCCCTCGCACTTGAGGGAGGTCACAGCCATCGCCGGATCATCCACGCCGGGGGCAGCCAGACCGGGCGCGAAATCACCCAGGCGCTCGCCCAGATGGTCGCCGACATGGACCGGATCGAAGTGATGGAGGAAACCTCCGCCGTGGCCCTCGTCAGCGACGGCGATCGCTGCTACGGAGTGATCACCGAGACCGGAGTGGTCAGGAGCTCCGCCACCCTCATGGCGAGTGGTGGTGCGGCTGCGCTATGGCGTCGCACCTCCAACCCCTGGGGTGCGATCGGCGCAGGTGCGGTGCTCGCCAATGCTGCGGGGGCCGAACTCGCCGACCTCGAGTTCTGCCAGTTCCACCCGACCTGTCTCTCGGCCCCGGGAACAGCCTTCGACGGCGCGCTGATCACGGAGGCGATCCGAGGCGAAGGGGCGACCCTGCTCGATGTGGAAGGAAACCGGTTCACCGACGAGCTCGCCCCGCGCGACGACGTGACCGCAGCCATCCTCACCCGCATGGCCGCGCAGGACGGTCGCGAAGTGACGATCGACCTGCGAAGAATCGACCCTGCGAAGTTCCCGAGCGTCTTTGAGTTGCTTGTGGCCGCCGGATTCGACCCGGCAAGCGAGCCGGTTCCGATCTCGCCGGGCGCCCACTACATGATGGGCGGTGTTTCCGTGGACCTCGACGGCAGGACCTCGATCGCCGGTCTCTACGCGGCAGGGGAATGCGCCTGCACCGGACTTCACGGAGCCAACCGGCTCGCCTCGAACTCCCTGACCGAGTGCTTTGTATTCGGCCGGCGGGCCGCACTCGCAGGCCTGCGTGAAGAGCCGGGCCAGATGCCGTCCCTGACCGACTGGCGCTTCGACCCGCCTCAGCCTCCTACCCGCGAGGCGATCTGGGAGCTGGCCGGCCCGCTACGAAACGCGGAAGGTCTTTCCCGCCTTTCCGAGGATCCCTACCCGCTCGCCAGGGCGATCGGCGCGACCGCCCTGGGCCGCCGCGAATCCCGGGGTGGCCACCGGCGCACCGACTTCCCGGAGGCCGACCCGGCGCTCGACTTCACCCATCTGATCTACCGCCCCGACGGAGAGATCCAGCTCCGTCGCTGGGACTGAGCGCCGGAGAGGCAGCATGACCACCGTCTCCAGCCGCGAACCCGGTCCGGTGGAGGTCCAGGTCACCGCCGGGGCGCTGGCCTCGACCTGCGAGGAGATGGGCGCGGTCCTGATCCGTTCGGCCCACTCGGCAAACATCAAGGAGCGGCGCGACTGTTCGGCCGCGATCTTCAAGCCGAACGGCGAAATGGTGATGCAGGCGGAGCACATCCCGGTCCACCTCGGTTCGATGCCCGCCTCCGTCCTTGCCGTGGCCGGCAAGCCCCACTTGCCGGGAGTCTCCTGGTTCCTGAACGACCCCTATGCCGGCGGCACCCACCTTCCGGACATCACGGTTGTGACTCCGGCCTTCTTCGAGGGTGAGCTGATCGGGTTCGCCGCAAACCGGGCCCATCACGCCGACGTCGGCGGAATCGTCCCCGGTTCGATGCCGGCCGGTTCGAAAACTCTCCAGGACGAGGGCGTCGTTATCCCTCCGCGAATCCTCGACGAGGAATCAATCCTCGAGGTGGTGACCCTGATGCGCCAGCCAGAGCAGCGCATGGCCGACCTGCGGGCGCAGGTCGCGGCCAACCGCGCCGGGACGGGGCGGCTCGAATCGTTGGCGGCTGCCCGGGGAAGGCAAGGACTCGCGCAGGCGATGGACGGAGTGATCGTCCACGCGGAACAGCGCACCAGAGCAGAGATCGCCCGGATCCCCGACGGCACATACCTCGCAACGGACATTCTGGAAGGCCGTGACGGTGATCTCGAGCTGAAACTCGAAGCGACCGTGTCCGGCAGCGGCATCCGGTTCGACTTCACCGGAAGCTCGGGGCCTGACCCGGGCAACCTGAACTGCCCGCTGGCCGTAACCGAATCGGCCTGCCTTTTCGCGGTCAGGGTGATCACGGACCCTGACATTCCAGCCAGCTCCGGTTCCTGGCGTCCGGTCGAAGTCGTGGTTCCCGATGATTGTCTTCTGAACGCGGCGTATCCCAGCGCGGTGGTGGCCGGCAACGTGGAGACCTCATCAAGAATTGCCGACCTCTGCCTCACCGCATTCGGACTCGCACAGGGTCAGGGGACGATGAACAACCTGACCCTTGGGAACGAAGGCTTCACCTATTACGAAACCTTGGGCGGAGGCCAGGCCGCCTCGGGCGATGCCGACGGACCGTCGGCGGTTCACGTGGCGATGTCGAACACACTCAATACGCCGATCGAGGCACTCGAGACGGAGTTTCCGCTGCGAGCCACCGAGTACTCGGTCCGCAGGGGAAGTGGCGGAGAGGGCGGACATCGGGGCGGTGACGGCCTGGTCAGGGAGCTGATCGCCACCGAGCCGATGTCCTTCTCCCTGCTGACCGAGCGTCGCAGGCACCCGCCGGCGGGCGGCTCGGGCGGCGGGCCGGGGCTGCCCGGCCGAAACGTCCTGGTCAGGGAAGACGGCACCGCCGAAGAGTTGCCTCCGAAATCGGACGGCCGCCTCGAGCCGGGCGAGCGACTGCGGATCGAGACCCCGGGCGGAGGCGGATTTGGCCGGTGAGTCCGGGGCCATACTGGGGGTGGACGTCGGCGGAACCTTCACCGACGCCGTACTCATCGCGCCGGCAGGCACCTTCACCGGCAAAGCGCCCACGACGCCGCAGGACCAGTCCGTCGGCGTCCTCGAAGCGATCAGCCAGGTGCTTGACCAGTCCGGGCTCGAGCCTGGTCAGGTAGGTCACTTCGCGCACGGGATGACGGTCGCCACCAACGCCCTGCTCGAGTCCGAGGGCGCGAGAACCGCCTTTGTCGCGACCCGTGGTTTCACAGACCTGATCGAGATCGGGCGGCAGAACCGCGCTTCCCTCTACCGGCTCCAGGCAGCCCACCCGCCTCCCCTGGTACCACCAGAACTCCGCGTGCCCGCCGACGAGCGTTGCGGGCCCGATGGCGTGATCGACGAACTGACCGAGGTCGAGGCACAGCGGATTGCCGGACTGATCGCTGACCTCGAGGTCGAATCGGTCGCCGTCTGCCTGCTTCACTCATACCGGTTCCCGCAGCACGAGGTCAGGATCGGAGATGCGATCAGGGAACGACTCGGGGATGAGGTTCACGTCTCGCTCTCCCATCAGGTGGTCGGCACCTTTCGCGAGTACGAACGGGCCGCAACCACCGAGATCGACGCCGCGATCTCTCCCCTCCTTTCCGGTTATCTCGCGCGTCTGGCCGCAAGGGCGGGCGAGGCAGGCCTGCCGGAGCCCGAGATCATGCAGTCGAGTGGTGGCGTCGCACCGCTTGAGGAGGTGGCCGCGCACGCCGCCGTTGCGGTGCTTTCGGGACCGGCCGGCGGTGCCGCTGCCGCTTCGCTGATCGCCTCGCAGTCCGGCGAACCGAACCTGCTCTGCTTCGACATGGGCGGAACCTCCTGCGACGTCTGTGCCGTCGAGGGTGGCCGCGTTCACGAGGCCAGCTTGAAGAAGGTCGAGGGAAGGACGATCGCCCTTCCCATGGTCGCGATCGACACCGTGGGAGCCGGCGGGGGCTCGATCGCCTGGCGCGACAGTGGAGGCGCCCTGCGAGTCGGCCCCCGCTCGGCCGGTGCCCGCCCCGGCCCGGCGAGCTACGGTCTGGGAGGAGATCTGCCGACGGTGACCGATGCGAACCTCGTGCTGGGCCGCCTCGTCGCGGGGAGCAGGCTGCCGGGCGACATCGTCCTCGACCCGGAACTTGCCCGACGGGCAATCGGGCGCCTCGCGGACGAGCTCGGACTCACCGTCGACGACTGTGCCGCCGGGATCATCAAGGTCGCCAACGCGGAGATGGTGCGCGCCCTCCGCGTGGTGACCGTCCAGCGGGGACTCGATCCACGCGACTTCAAGCTGCTGGCCTACGGCGGCGCCGGCCCGCTTCATGCGGCAGGCGTCGCCGAAGAGCTCGGCATCAGCGAGATCCTCGTGCCCGCCACCGGGGGAGTCTTCAGCGCCCTTGGTCTGGCCGCAGCCGAACGCCGGAGCGACGAGGTCCACACCGTCCTGATGAACGAGGAGGAACTCGAGCCGTCAGTCCTCCGGCGGCTTGCCGGTGACGCCGACGAAGTCTCCTGGGACCTTCGGTACAGGGGCCAGTCCTTCGAGCTGACCGTCGGGGAAGGCGATCAGCGCTCGGCCGAACCCACCGCCGCCATCCTGCGCGACCTGTTCGAAAACTCCCACGAGGAGCGGTACGGCTACTCGGACCCGTCGGCCCCGGTCGAACTCGTCACGGTCCGCCGTCGGTACCTGCGCAGGGGCCCGGGGTTCAGCCCGGCTCCGGCGCCCGAACTCTCCCTGAACGGGCCGGAGAGCGTCGACCTTGGTGAGGCGACGATCTTCGTTCCGGCGGGCTGGGAAATCCGCGGAGGCCCCGACGGGCTCTACCGGATCCTTCGTGAAATCTGAGTACACGTTGCGGCGAACTACGTGATTCTTGGCACAATGACTTGATTTTCGCCGGTCCGCTCTGTAAAGTCGCAGACCCTTACGGAGCCCGTGGCAGCCAGTCATGCCTCCTCTCGCCCCGTACAGGTGTCTGCAGTAGTACCTGTCCGTAGCAACCTCAACCCCTGACTGAATACCTATGCCAATTGCGTTCAAGGAATGGGCTGTGACCGTGCGAGCCCTCGCCGAAGGTGAACAGCTTCTCACCCTCCGAAAGGGAGGAATCCGTGAGGAGAACAAGCACTTCGAGCTCGAGCACGACCGCTTCTTCCTCTACCCCACGTTTGACCACCAGCAGAATGACCTGGTGCGTGCCTCTCATCACCCCGAGCTCGACCGTGCCCTCGAGGAGGGCGTATGGCCCGACGAGGAGCCACCGGCCCGAGCCCTGCTCCAGGACGGCGGGATCCCTCAGCCCGACCGTGTCCGCATCCGCGCCTGGGCCGAAGTGGCCGAGGACATCACGATCGAGGATCCCCGGATCGTCGATGCGCTGTCTCCGTTCTACATCTGGACCACTGACTACGCCCACAAGCGTCTCAGCTGGAAGCCGCGGCATCCGCTGCACCTCGTGCTGCTGCGGGTCCACCGCATCCCTCGCCCGGTAACCGTCCGGGTGCGGGAGGAGTACCACGGCTGCCGCTCCTGGGTCGAGATCGACCGCGACCTGCCTTTCGAGGGCACCCCGGTCATGTCGGACGAGGAGTTCGAGTTCGCGACCTCCGAGATCCGCGCGATCTGCCAGGGCGACCGCGAGCCCGCACTCGTCTAAAGGCGGCTTCGGATCCGGATGATCCCGGATTCGCATTCAGATTGAAATCGCGGCCACATAGCGCTCTGTTTTTCAATCTCGATGCGCAGAAAGCAGTGAAAGGCCCGCTTCGGCGGGCCTTTTTCGTTGCAGCGTTGGTCCCGACCACCCTCGCCTTCCGGTCGAGGCCGTAGGCTGCGGCGGTGACGTGGAT
>DAIQCC010000008.1:0-102036 GCA_036780865.1 Solirubrobacterales bacterium
CCTGCGCCTGGCCCTCAGGACGGGCCGAGGATCGCGGCCCAGACCAGCCCCACCGAGATCGACACGAAGGAAGCCACCGCCACCACCCGGTAGGGCAGCCTCTTCTCGTTCGCCTTGTCGAAGGCTCCCGGCAGAAACAGCAGCGGGTTCACCACCGTGCCGAAGATGAGGAGCCCGGCGAGGAGCGGCGGCGGATCGTCGAGCACAGAGCCGAGGGCAATCAGGATCAGGCCCATCAGCACATAGTCGAGGTGAATCTGAAGTACCGCACGCGGCTGCTTGAGGCCGATTCTCTGAAATATCTCGGGCTTTTCGCTCCGCATCAGAACAGCCCAGCCGAGCAGCCCGCCGACCGCCAGCTCGATCAGGCCAATCTGGACGAGCAGGTCCACCTACAGCTCCGGTACGTCGGCACCGAGCGGGCTGAAGCCGACCCGCTTCACCTTCGCCCAGCCTTCGCAACGTTCGCGGAGTTGCTCGACCACACCTCCGGTCTCCTGCCAGCCCGTCCAGACCAGCACGGTCGGTCCGGCCCCCGAGATTGTCGCGCCGATCGCCCCCATCTCGCCGGCCGCTTCGACGATCTCCATCGACTTCGGAAAGAGGTGGCGACGCCGTTCCTGATGGAGCCGGTCATGGAGACCCATTCCGATCAGGTCGAAGTCGGCGCGGCTCAGGCCGAGGGCGAGATGCGCAGCGGACGCCGCGTTAGCGACCGCATCGTTGATCGGGATCTGGTCGGGAATCGCCTCCCGCGCGAGCCGGGTTGAAACCTTCTCGTCGGGGATGACCAGGATTCCCTCCAGACCCTCGGGCGCGTCTATCACCGTGGCGGTCAGGCGCGGTCCACCGGTGCAGACGACGAAGCCGCCGCAGATTGCGGCCGCAACGTTGTCGGGATGGCCCTCGAGCGCGGTGGCCCTTTCGAGAAGGTCCTGGCGCTCGAGTCCGAGCTCGAACATGTGGTCTGCCGCAACGAGCCCGGCTACGATCGCGGCGGCGCTGGACCCCATGCCGCGGGCGAGCGGGATCTCGCCACCGATGCGAAACGAAAGGCCGTCGGCCGGCTGAAGGGTTTCGAATGCCTGGACCAGCAGGTTGCTGCGGTCGGTCGGGACGTCGATCCCGTCGCAGGAAACGGAGAACTGACCGGTCTCTTTCACCTCGAGTTCGAGGTGAACGTCGAGCGCTACCGCCATCACGTCGTAACCGGGCCCGAGATTGGCCGACGAGGCGGGGACCCTCACTAGGCGGTGCCTTTCAGTCACCCGGGAAACCTAACTGGTCCGAAGCCGGGTCGGGACCCGGGCGTTTCTCCCTGCTAAAGATTGACGGGTGCAATCGTCCTCCTCTCCTACTCCCGTCCCTGCCCTCGAGATAACCGACCTGGTCAAGCGATACCCGACCGGTACCGAAGCCCTCAAGGGGGTCTCGCTCGAGATCGCCGACGGCGAGTTCTTCGGGTTGCTCGGCCCGAACGGAGCCGGCAAGTCGACCCTGATCCACTGCTCCACCGGACTCGCCAACCCGACCTCGGGTTCGATCCGCATCTTCGGCAACGACGCGGTGAACGACTACCGGGAGGCCCGCGAAGCCGTCGGCCTTGCCCCCCAGGACATCAACCTGGACTGGTTCCTGACCGTTGACGAGACCCTCGACCTCCACGGGGGGTACTTCGGAATGGGCAAGAAGGAGCGCCGCGAACGGGTCGACGAACTGCTCGAGTCGTTTTCACTCACCGAGAAGCGGGACAACCGGACGCGGGAGCTCTCGGGAGGGATGAAGCGGCGGGTGATCCTGGCCCGCGCCCTGATGCACAAGCCGAGGTTGCTGATCCTCGACGAGCCAACCGCCGGCGTCGACGTCGAGTTGCGACTTGAGCTCTGGCACTACGTCAAGCAGGTCAACACCGAGGGCACCACGATCCTCCTGACCACCCACTACCTGGAGGAGGCCGAACAGCTCTGCAGCCGGATCGCCTTCATCAACGGTGGCGAGATCGTCGATCAGGGCTCTTCCGAGGAACTCGCCGCGCGGTTCGGCGTGGACACTCTCGAGGATGCGTACCTGGAGCTGGTGGGCCGCAAAGAGCTCTCCCGGGCCCATGTCGGTGGCGACCTGGAGGCAGCCCCGTGAGCCCGACGATGGTCCGCCTGGTCTCGCTGACCAGACGCGAGGTAAGCCGCTTCATGAAGATCCCGCGCCAGACCCTGGGCGCGCCACTGCTCGAGACCTTCCTCTACATCTCGATCTTTGGCGCCGCTCTCGGCTCCCGGGTCGGGGACCTCGACGGGGTCTCCTATGTGGTCTTCGTGATCCCCGGCCTGATCATGATGGCCTTCGCGATCAACGCATTCAGCAACAACTCCTCCTCGATCCTCCAGCAGAAGTTCCAGCGGGCGATCGACGATCAGCTTTCTTCACCGGCTTCGCCGGCCCAGCTGCTTCTCGCCTTCACACTTGGCGGGTTCCTGAGAGGCCTGCTGATCTCGGTGATCACCTTCATCGTGGCGAGCCTGCTGGTCGACCTGCCGGTCGAGCATCTCTACATCCTCTTCCCCGCGCTCTTCCTGGTCGGCTGGTTCTTCGCGCAGCTAGGCGTCTTCGTCGGAGTCAGGGCCGAGCAGTTCGATGACGTCTCCTTCGCCCAGACCTTCATCCTGCAACCGCTGATCTTCCTCGGCGGGGTCTTCTACTCGGCCTCGCTGCTGCCCGAGCCGTACCAGACCCTCACCCACTTCAACCCGGTCTACTACATGATCTCCCTGGTCCGATACGGATTCCTCGGGGTGGCCGACATCAGCGTCTGGCTGTCCCTGCTGGCCCTGACCGCCGCGGCCGGAGCCCTGACCCTGGTCAACTACCGCATGTTCAAGTCCGGCTACAAGCTGCGGAACTAGCTGGGCGTCGAGATTCCGCAGCTAGCCTGAGTGTCGAGATTGAGTTCAGTCGCTCGATGTGCGACTGAACTCAATCTCGATGGATCCAGCCCTCGATCGACCGCGCGAAACCAGGCCGCCGACCCACCGAGCGACTCCGGGGCGCCGGCTCAGCGAGCGATCCGGATGACTACCCTGGCGACCGGTGAGAGGTTGCCCAGCTTGTCGCGGGTCCGAACCTTGATCACGGTCTTGCCCTTGCGGGTCACCTTGCGGGTCTTCGGAACCGACTTCCGGTTCAGGCCGACTCCGGCGGTGCCGTCAGGCAACTTGCGGTCAGGCTTGCCGACGACCTTCACGCGAACTGCTCCGCGGTAGGCACCCTTCACTTTCCGGCCCTTGAGCACGATCTTCGGCTTGGCCGGCCCGGTGCGGTCCACCTTGACCGCGACGCTGGCCTCGGAGAACGGAGTGACGACAGTCTCCGGAGCGGAGATGTTCGTGCCCGGGAGAACGGTCGTGCTGTTGACCCGGAAGTAGCTCGTCCCCTGGGGGGCATTCCGGAGGGTCGCCGTGCCGTCCGCGACGTTCTTGACCGGCACGTTGGTCCACTTGGGTTTGCTCTTGACGCTCGTCTTCTGCACCTTGAAGGTGGTGTCGGGCGCTTCGGTCCCGATCCAGTTCAGCTGGAAGCTGCCCTTGTTGCTGACCTTCCCGATCACGCTCGGCAGCGACGGGCGCAGGCGGGCGTACTCACGGGCATCCTGCTTCAGGCGCTCGGCATCCCCGGCGAGGATGAAACCGGTGTCGACAAAATCATCTGCCGCCTGCGAGTAGCGGGCGAGGTAGTCGGCATGGTCGGTGTAGAGCGTGTGGAGCACCTCGGAGCTGAACGGAGTCGAAGACCCGAAGAGCTGGCAGAAACCGGAAAAGAGTCCGCCGCCGGTCCCGGCCGAGTTGACCCCGTCATTGACAGCGGTCGGGACCGTCATGTCCGGGTACCTGATTCCGCCTTCAGCGATTCCGTACTCGTCACGGACGAGCTGGTTGAGAGGATCAGCCGGGGTCTCCTGGTAGACGCCACGCGGAGCGATCGGTGGCGCTGCACCACCGCCCGACCAGCGGACCAGGGCATCTATCGCAGCGTTCTGGGTGTAGGGCCACTTGACAAGTGAAAGCGGGAACTTCTGGCAACTTGCCGTCCCCTCGATGAAGTCGCGGGTGAGCAGGTTGTCAAGGTTGTCCCAGGCAACCCGGGGCAGGTGTGAGCCGCCCGCCACTTCCCAGTGGCGGATGCCGTCCGTGTCCGGCAGGGTCGCCTCGGTACGGGGGGACCGGTTCTCCGACTCCGAAATCACACGAATCGCCTTCTCGGCCGGGCGGTCAGTCCTGAGCCGAGACGTACAGACGGTGAGCAGGTACCCATCGACTATCTCGTGGGTAGGCTCGATCTCGTTGTAGTGAGTGGAGAGCCGGCCACAGGACTGCGACTCACCGGAGGCAATGACCTTGGTTGCGGTGATCCCGCCGAGCGGATCGGCGCCGGTGCGGCCGCCCTTTAATGCCTTGACCACGGACGAGAAAACATCGAAGGAAAGCGGGTCGGTGTCATCCGGAATGCGGTCCGGGTGACCCGAAGGAAGGCCGTTGCCGGGCGAAGGGTCGGCAGATAGCGTCAAAGAGCCGTAGCGACCGCTATCGAATGCCTTGAGCGAGTTGATGCCAGTGACTTGGGCGGTGACGCCAACGAAGGTGTAGCCGTTCCTGAGGAGGAAGTAGGGGTCTCCGAACCAGTTGAACTCGATGTCCTGAGTGGAGGTGACGTTGTTCCACTCCGCGACCACGACACCGTTGGCATCGGCGGGATTGGCCGGTCGCCGGACCACGATGCGGGTCTTGAACGGATACTTGCCGTCCTCACCACCGGTCAGAATCTTCGACGCGTTCGATTCGAAATCCGTCAGCGGTGTGTTGTAGCGGTACGCCAGACCTTCCAGGAAGAACTCCTGCTCAACGTAGCCGTATTTGTCGAGGTCGATATCGGTGGCGAGGAACGGGTAAGAGTCAGCCGTGACGGCGATCGGCCCGGTCACATTGGCAGTCGGAACATCATCGAAGGCCGCCGACGCCGGCGCTGAAGCAACCAGCCCCGCGGCAATCGCGACCGTTGCCGCAACAAAAACTCGAAGACTCCTCAACGCACCCATCAACTCTCCTCTTCCCTGGTTCCCTTTGTTCGCAGCACGCAGCTACAGGTGAAACACCCCGCTAACAGTACCGGTGCGGTGAGCTGGCCGAATCTTTTCGATCGAAAGAACGGGAGCGGATCAGCCGAAGACTGCTTCTTCGACTGCCCCGATGTCGTTCGGGCAGTTCATCACCGACGGTGCGGTGCTGAGGGCGGTGTCCGGATCCTTCAACCCGTGTCCGGTCAGCACACAGACAACGGTCTCCGGCTTCTCGGACCCCTCGACGGTCGGCAGGCCGTGGGTGAGGATGCCGGCCACCGATGCGGCCGATGCCGGCTCGCAGAAGACTCCCTCGTTCGAAGCCAGCCAGCGGTAGGCGTCGAGGATCTGCTCGTCGGTGACCGCAGCCACCCTGCCCCTTGAAGTATTGAAGGCATTCATCGCCTCCTCCCAGCGAGCCGGGTTGCCGATCCGGATCGCCGACGCGACCGTTTCCGGCTTGGCAACGGGAGCACCCTCAACGAGCGGTGCAGAACCGGCGGCCTGAAAGCCGTAACAGATCGGTGCCGTGCCCCTTTCCTGGAAACCCTTCCAGTAGGCGGTTACGTTGCCGGCGTTGCCGACCGGAATCGCGAGCGCATCGGGCGCCTGGCCGAGCTCGTCGATCAGCTCGAAGGCGGCCGTCTTCTGGCCTTCGATCCGGTAGGGGTTCACCGAGTTGACCAGCTCGATCGGATTGCGTTCGGCAAGTTGGCGGACGATCGTCAGGGCGTCGTCGAAATTGCCTTCGAGGGCGACAACCCGGGCACCGTGCATCAGGGACTGGGCGAGCTTGCCGATCGCGATCTTGCCCTCCGGCACGATCACGGCACCCCGCAGGCCGGCGCGGACTGCGTAGGCGGACGCGGACGCGGCGGTGTTGCCCGTCGAGGCGCAGATCACGGCCTTGGCACCGCGACCGGCGGCCCTCGAGACCGCGACCGTCATACCCCGGTCCTTGAAGGATCCGGTCGGATTGGCGCCCTCGACCTTGAGCCAGACCCGGGCTCCGACCCGCTCGGAAAGGCGGGGCGCCTCGACCAGTGGGGTCGACCCCTCGTTCAGGGAGACCACAGGGTCACCCGGCTCGAGTGGCAGGTCGTCGCGGTATCTCTCGATCAGTGGCTGTGGCATGACTCCCTAGGCGACGAACTCTTCTTCGATTACTCGGATGAAACGGGGAGCGGACTTGAGTGACTCGAGGCGGGCGATCTCGGCGACCGCCGCCTTGAAGTCGGATTCCAGGCAACAATGGATCACCATCACGAGCCGGGCGTCATCCCCGAGACCCCGCTGGACGACGCTCTTGACGGAAACGCCGCCGTCAGAGAGCACCTTCGCCACCTCGGCCAGCACACCAGGCTCATCCGCCACCTCGAGATGAAGATAGAAGGACGAAGCCACGTCGGTGAGCACCGGGAGGTCACGATCCGCGGTGTGGGTGCGGGCACTTCCGGCCGCCACGGAGACGACATCACCGAGCACCGCCGCCGCTGTCTGGAGTCCGCCGGCCCCGGGACCCGACATGGTCACCTCGGTGATCTCCGGTGCCTCGACCATCACGGCGTTAAAGGGACCTTCGATCGGCGCGAGCGGATGGCCAGGGTAAAGGAAGCACGGGTAGACGCTGACCGCGATCCCGTCGTCGAACTTCTCGGCTACGCCGAGCAGCTTCAGCGAGAGACCGAGTTCCTTCGCGTACGCGAGGTCATCCGGCTGGATGTCCTCGATCCCCTCGAAGTCGACCTGATCGAGGGTGACCGGGGTGTGGAAGGCGAGCCGGGCCAGGATCGCCATCTTGGCGGCGGCGTCTGCCCCGTTGACGTCTTCGGTCGGATCCGCCTCGGCATAGCCCAGTTCCTGGGCCCGCTTCAGGACTTCGGCGTAGGAAGCCCCGGTCGCCGCCATCTCGGAAAGGATGAAGTTGGTCGTTCCGTTGACGATGCCGAAAACCTTGTTGAACTCGACCGCCCCGAAGCTTTCCTGGACAACCCGGATGACCGGCACGACCGCCGCGACGGCAGCCTCGAAGCGAAGCTGAACTCCGGCCTCCTCGGCGGCGGCGAAGAGCTCTGGCCCGTGCTGGGCCAGCAACTGCTTGTTGGCGGTCACGACGGGAATCCCCGCCTTGAGCGCCGCGAGCACGTGCTCGCGGGCGACGTCGGTTCCGCCCATCAACTCGACGATCACGTCTGCGTCCGGCAGGATCTCTCCGAAATCGCCCATGCTGCGGGTGAGTACGCCCGTAATCTCGGGGCGCCGGCCGGTCGCCGCTTCAACCTGCGGGGCCCTTTCGGCCACCAGCTCGTCGAAGGCGGATCCGACGGTCCCGCGTCCCAGCAGGCCGATTCTCAGTGTTTCGCTCACATGTCCCTCGTCAGCAGGTCGTTCCAGCTCTCGCGGCGAACGACCACCTTGGCCTCGCCGTCCTCACAGAAGATCACCGGGGGCCGCGGCATTCCGTTGTAGTTGTTGGCCATCGAGTGGCCGTAGGCGCCGGTCGCGGGCGTGAGGAGGATGTCCCCCACTCGGGGGGCGGCAAGATCGACATCTCGGATCAGGATATCCCCGGACTCGCAATGTGAACCTGCGACGGTCACCTTTGTGTCAGCCGGATCGTTGGCGCGTCCTGCGATGACGGCGGTGTACTTCGCGTCGTAGAGCATCGGACGCAGGTTGTCCGACATGCCTCCATCGACCGCGACATAGGTCCGGACCCCGGGGATCTGTTTGATGGTCCCGATCGTGTAAATGGTCACCCCCGCCGTGCCGACCAGGGAGCGGCCTGGCTCGATCAGGATCTTCACTTCGTTGCCGAAGACGTCCCTGACCGCCTGGACCTTCAGGTTCACGTACTCCTCGATCGCCGGCGGCGAGTCCCCTTCGTCGTAGGAGATCCCGAGGCCCCCGCCGAGGTCGAGAATCTCGCACCAGTCGCCACGCAGTTCACCGAGCGCTTCGACGGCGAGACGGAATGGCTCGATCTCGAATATCTGCGAGCCGATGTGAAAGTGAAGTCCGACCAGGTTGAGACGGTCGGAGGCGAGGACACGCTCGATCGCCGCCGCCGCGGTGCCGTCCTCGAGTCCGAAGCCGAACTTGGAGTCGAGCTGTCCGGTCTGGATGAAGGAGTGAGTCGAAGGCTTGATCCCCGGAGTGACCCGGATCAGCACGTCCTGGTCCCGGGTGAGAACCCGTTCGCACCGCTCGATTTCGTCGAACGAATCGACGATCAGGTGACCGACCCCCGCGTCACCGGCCAGGGCGAGTTCGGCGTCGGTCTTGTTGTTGCCGTGCATGTAGATCTTCGCGGGATCGAACCCGGCCTTGAGCGCCATCGTCAGCTCTCCCCCCGAAGCGACGTCAACCGACAGGCCTTCCTCTGCAAACAGCCGGTAAGCGGCCGTAACCGGAAGTGCCTTGCTGGCAAATAGAACCTCGAAGTGGTCGGTGTGCGCCGCGAAAGACCTCTGGTACGCGCGGGCTCGCTCCTTCATCTCGGCCACCGCAAAGAGGTAGGCGGGCGTGCCGAACTCGCTTGCGAGCTCGACTACGTCACAGCCACCTATCTCGAGGTGGCCGGCTTCATTGACGATTGTCCCGGTGGGGTACGGCATCGCCGCCATTCTTACGAGTTCCGGCCTGAGATACGGTTCAGGCCGTGGCAAGTTCCGGAAGACGGCCGATCAACGCACCCCCGGGGAGCCCGCAGGCGGCAGGAGTGCCGTGGCTCGGGCTTTCGATTCTGCTTGTCCTGATCCTGATTCTCGGTGCCTTCGTCGCGTACTTCTTCTTCGGCGTCGGCGACGACGAAGGTGGCTCCTCGGCCACCACGATCACCGAGGTGGAAGAGGGCACCACCGGTGGCCAGAGCGTGATCGGGGGCCACTCGACCGGTCCCCTGGGCTTCCCCTCCGTGGCCACCCGCAACACGACCAGGATCAGTGGAAGCGACCCGGTTGACATCTCGATGGCCGCCGCCCTGGCCGCCTACCCGACCACCGGGCCGGGCGCACCGCCGGCGGCGGTGACCATCGTCGACTCGACCGACTGGCAGTCCGGCGTCGCGGCAGCGAGCCTCGCGGCCCTCCCGGTCGGCGCGCCGATCCTGCTTGCCCCCTCCGGGACCCTCTCCGAGACCGGGACCAACACCCTGGCTCAGCTGAACCCGCTCGGATCACCCGACACCGGTGAGAACAAGGTCTTCACCGTCGGCCGGGTCGCACCGCCTTCGGGCTATGACGTCAAGCGGATCGATGGCCCTGACCCCGCCTCGATCGCGGTCGGCGTCGCCGAGACCAGGGCCGAACTCGTCGAAAGCCCGCCCGCCGCCTTTGTCGTCGTTTCTTCCGAAGCTCCCGAGTACGCCACCCCGGCCGCAACCTGGTCGGCCCGTTCCGGTGACGTGGTCCTGTTCACCGGCAAGGACGAGGTTCCCAAGGTGACGCTGGACCTGATCCGGAAGAAGGAGAACAAGAACGTCCCGATCTTCGTCCTGGGCCCGGCCGACGTCGTTTCCAGCAATGTCCTGAAGCAGCTCGACAAGGCCGGATCCACGGTCGAACGGGTCGGCGGCGAAGACCCGGAGACCGCCGCGGTCGAACTGGTCCGCTTCTCGAGCGGACTCTTTGGCTGGAACCTGAACGATCCCGGTCACGGCTACGTCCTGGCCCGGACCGACCGCCCGATGGACGTCGTCGCAGTGACCGCGCTTTCAACCGGCGGAACCTGGCCGGCGCTGCTCCTCACCGACTCCAGCGAGAAACTCCCGCAGGTGGTTGAGGACTATCTGCTCGACGTCAAGCCCGGGTACGAGACCGACCCGACCCGCGCGATCGTGAACCATGCCTGGGTGATCGGTGACGACTCGATCATTTCGGTTGACGAGCAGGCCCGCTTCGACGATGCGCTCGAGCTCGAAATCGTGGAGACTGCGAGTTCAGGATGAGCGAAGAAGAACACATCGGAGTCCTCGACTCCGAGCAGAAGATCACTCCGGAAGACATTCGGGAACTGACCGGCGCCGTCACCCCCCATTTCGCCCAGCAGGTCCGGGTGAGGGTCGGCCGTCTGATCGAGAGCCTCGACCCTTCCGACCCGGCCCGCATATTCGGGGAGCGGGAGATGGCCCGGCTTGAGGATCTCGCCCACCACAGCGGCCAGCCCGGCCCTGAACAGGCCCACTGAGAAGGTCCCGAAAATGGCTCTGAAGCAAGTCGCACCGGGGGTCGAGCGCCTCGGCCAGTTCCCGCTGCCGATGGTCAACGTCTACCTGGTAGACGACATCATGTTCGACGCGGGGACCACCTGGGACAGATTCCGCATCCCCAGGCAGATCAAGGATCGGGACCTTTCGCTGCTCACCCTGACCCACGTTCACCCCGACCATCAGGGGATGGCCCGGGAGGTCTGCCGGGAGCGGGACATCCCGCTCGCCTGCCATGCCGACGACGTCGACGCCATGGAAGGCCGGCGGCCCGTTTCCGAGGGACAAGAGATGAACCCGGCGCTGGCGAAGATCCAGTCGTCCTGGGAGGGCCCGCCGCACAAGGTCTCCCGCATCCTCCAGGATGGCGACAAGGTCGGTGACTTCACCGTGGTCCACACACCTGGTCACGCCCGGGGTCACGTCGTCTATTTCCGCGAGGCCGACGGCGTGACGATCTGCGGCGACGTGATCCGCAACCTCAACTACGCCACCGGACGGGCCAGCCTCGACGAGCCACCGGAGATGTTTACCTACGATCCGGTCGAAAACCGTCGTTCGATTCGCAAGCTGGCCGGGCTGGGGCCGTCAGTGCTGCTCCCCGGCCATGGCCCGGCCCTGACCGACATGGACCGCTTCCAGGCCTGGGTCTCCTCCCTCCCGGAAGACTGACCGGGTCGCGGGGACGGGCGCTGGGTTCAAGTCACTGGCGCCATATCCCGGTGATTTGAACCGACCCCCGCCCAGGCTGCCGTCGTGAAGCAACCGCTACTCACCTACCTGGTATTGCCAAAGACCTCGATGATCCGGTCGTTGTACTCCGCGATCTGCTCGTTCGGAATGAAGTAGGTCGGAGCGCCAGGCAGGATCGCATCCCCGAACTTCGCGACCTCGGCGACCTTCTCCTTCACCTTGTCCGGCGTGCCGACCGCACAGTAGGTCTCGACCATCTCGTCGGTGATCGCCGCGGCGACCCCTTCGATGTCACCACGGCGGAAGGCCTCCCCGGCCCCGACCGCGTTCTGGCCGAACCCGTGGAGCTCGAAAAGCGGCAGGTAGGTCTTGACCGTGGAGTAGAAGGCGAGGGTGCGGCGAGCCGCGTCGAGCCCGCGCTCGTAGTCGTCATCGATCGCCACGCAGATGCTGGGCAGGTAGGTGAAGGAGGAGCGCTCGCGACCAGATCGGGAAAGGCCTAGCTCGAAGGCCGGCACGATCTCCTGCTCGATCCACTGGGCAGAGCAGATGATGTGTCCGATCAGGCCGTCGGCCACGTCACCCGCCATCCTCGACATTCCCTTCTGCACCGCTGCGGTGTAGATCGGTATCTCCGCCCTCAAGGGCGGCGTCGCGCGGTACCAGCCCTTGATGTCGAGGTCGTAGTACTCGCCCTTGAAGGAAACCGACTCGCCGACGGAGGCAGCGTGGATGATCGCCCGCACGGCCTCGATGGTTTCGCGCAGGTGAGGGGCAGGACGACCGTACTCGGCGTTGTGCCAGGTCTCGATCAGGCGCTTGACCCCGGGACCGAGTCCGAGCCGAAAGCGTCCGCCGGATATCTCGTCGATGTCCATCGCGCTCATCGCCATTGTCATCGGACTGCGGACGAAGCCCCAGGCGATCGCCGTACCGATGTCCATGGTCTCGGTCTCCGCACCGAGGAAGGTGGTCTGTGTGAAGGCATTGCGGAAGAGTTCGATCGCCCAGCCGCAGTCGAATCCGGCCGCCTCGGCCTTCCTCGCCATTGCCGCCATCTCCTGCGGCGTGTCCCCCATGATCCCGATCGATACCCGCTCCATTGCCGTCATGCGCGCCAGCGTACCTGTTTGAAATCAGCGCCGGAGAGGACCGCAACAAGCGTCGGGAAACGAAAAAGGCCCGCGCTCCAGCTGGAACGCGGGCCTTTGCTGCGCGGCCTCGGCCACCAGCGATGAATCAGATTCGTTCGATCAGGGTGCCGGTGCCGATGCCACCGCCACAGCACATGGTGACCAGTCCGTACTGGCCGTCGGTGCGCTCCAGCTCGTGCAGGAGGGTGGTCATGAGCCGGGCGCCGGTCGAACCGAGCGGATGGCCGAGGGCGATCGCGCCACCGTTCACGTTGACCTTCTCCATGTCCGGCTGGAGCTCGATCTCCCAGGCCTTGACCACAGAGGCGAAGGCCTCGTTGATCTCGGTCAGGTCGATGTCATCCATGGTCATGTCGTTACGTTCGAGAATCTTCTTCGTTGCCGGGATCGGACCGGTGAGCATGATCACCGGATCGACGCCGACCGCGGTCTGATCGACGATCCGGGCCCGGGGCTTGAGTCCCAGTTCGTCCGCCTTCTCGCGGGTCATGAGCAGGACCGCGGCGGCCCCGTCGGATACCTGGGAGGAGTTGCCGGCGGTGATCTTGCCGTCCTCCTTGAAGGCCGGCTTCAGACCGGCGAGGGCCTCAAGGTTTGTGCCGGGACGAATGCCCTGGTCGGTGGTGTAGGTGTCCCCGTTGACCGAGAAGGGAGCGATCTCGCGCTCGAAGCGCCCCTCTTCGGTGGCCTGATGGGCACGTTCGTGGGAGCGGACCGCGATCTCGTCGAGGTCGACCTTGGGGATCTCCCACTGGTCGGCGATCATCTCGGCTGAAATGCCCTGATTGACGAGGTCGTACTTCTCGAGCAGCTGCGGGGAGTAGCCGAAGCCGTACTCGCCCATGACCTTCGCCGCATCGCCAAACGAGATGTGGCCCATGTGCTCGACACCGCCGCCGATCATCACGTCGTGGACGCCGGAAGCGATCATCGCGGCGGCGTAGTTGATCGCCTGCTGCGCCGATCCGCACTGACGGTCGATCGTGGTGGCGGGAGTCTCGATCGGGAAACCGGCTTCAAGCCAGGCGTTGCGACCGATGTTGAGGCTCTGCTCGCCGAACTGCTGGACGCAGCCGGCAACCACGTCCTCGACCTCTGAAGGGTCTATTCCGGCCCGCTCCACAACGTTCTTGTAGGCGTGAGCCAGGAGGGTCGAGGGATGGACGTCCTTGTAGTAACCCTTCTCCTTGTGACCGCGGCCGACCGGGGTACGGACCGCCTCCACGATTACTACTTCTCGTCCGCCAAACTTGCTCATCTTCTGCCTTTCTCGGTATTCCAGTCAGGTGGCTGTTCGGATCGAAAACCTCCACCCATCCTAGCTGATTGACTCGTCAGTCAATGTCGGTTCAGCCTCGATCCCAATAGGGTCTCAGCCGATGACAGCAACGCCCTACCAATTCGTCGCAATCGCCGGCAGCGGGACCATCGCGACCGGCCTCGCGGCCGTCGCCTCGCGGTCGAGTTCCGAGGTCGGCCTGCTGGGCAGCTCCGCCGAGTCGGGCGATCGTGCGCTGGCCGCGGTCGAGAAGGCGAGGCGGCGGATCGCCGGCGCCGATCCTTCCCGGGTCACCACGACCCAGGACCTGGAGAGTCTGACCGAGGCGGACCTGCTCGTCGAGGCCGTGATCGAGGATGCGGAGGTGAAGACCGACCTGCTCCGGCGGGCCGCCGAAGCCGCTCCCGGCGCCGACCTCGCAACCACGACCTCCTCGCTGTCGATCACCGGGCTGGGGACCGGCTGCGGAAGCCCTGACCGGCTCTACGGCCTCCACGTCTTCAACCCGGTCCCGGCGATGCAGCTGGTCGAGTTGATCTTTCCCGAGGGCCTGAACCAGGATGTCGCCGAACGGGCGCGGGACTGGTGTCACATCCTCGAAAAGACCGCAGTCGAAGTACCCGACACCGCAGGTTTCGCGGTGAATCGCCTCCTCTTCCCCTATCTCTTCGACGCCGTGCGGTACCAGGAGCGGACCGGCCTCGAGGCGGCCGCAGTCGACGAGTGCATGACGCTCGGAGTGGCCCATCCCATGGGCCCCCTCGCCCTGCTCGACCTGGTCGGACTCGATGTAGCGGTCGCGATCGGCGAGGCCCTGAATGCGGAATCAGGCAATCCGGACCATCTCGCCCCGGACACGGTCCGCAAGTTCGTCGGCCAGGGCAATCTCGGCCGCAAGAGCGGCCGCGGCTTCTACGACTATTCGTAGACAGCCGGGTTCATGCTCAGGCCAGTGAGTTGATCTCGCGGGCCAGCTCGAAATCCTTCTCGGTCAGCCCGCCCTCCGCGTGGTTTGTGATCGAGACCGTCACCTTGTTCCAGGAGATCCCTAGATCCGGGTGATGATTCATCGCTTCCGCCGGGCCCACCAGCGAATCGACGAACCCGATCGATCCGACGAAGTCATCGAACTGGAACTGCCGCATGATCTTCCGGCCCTCGAGCTTCCAACCTTCGAGTCCGGCGAGACTGTCCTGAATCTGCTGGTCGTCTAGTAGCGCCATGTCCCGAGGGTACCCCGCGCCGGGTCCATGAACACAACTGATTCGCGAAACCGGTGCGGCCGCTGGCAGCGGCGGCTCAGGTCAGGGCCGCAAAGACCAGGTTCGGCACCGGTTCTGAAGCGGATATCGCCAGCACGATCGAGAGGACTCCGACGGCGATCATTCCGCCGTACTCGACGATCCGGGCGTTGGAGCCGAAGTAGCCACGTTCACCCGCGATCACCAGCAGGCCGCAGATGCCGCCGCCGATCAGGCCACCGAGGTGGCCGCCGATGCTGATGCCACTGATCGTGAAGGTGAGCAGCAGGTTGATGCCGATGATCAGGCCGATCTCGCTGGCTATGTGGCCGAGCCCCCGGCCGTAGGCGATGATGAATGTGGCGGCGAAGAGGCCGAAGACGGCTCCGGATGCGCCGACCGTGATCGCCACGTTCGAACTGAGCAGGATCGCCCCGAAAGACCCGGCGAACAGCGAAACGAAGTAAACCAGCAGGAAGCGGGCAGTTCCGATCGACGGTTCGAGAACCCGTCCCAAGAAGTACAGGGCGATCATGTTGAAGGCAATGTGCATGAAGCCCGCGTGCAGGAAACCTGCGGTCAGCAGGCGGTAAGGCTCGCCGTCGGCGACCATCGCGCCGATCAGACCGTAGTCCCGGATCAGGTCGGAAGTGGTCGAGCTGAGTCCGCCGGATCCGGTTGCCATCTCGGCCAGGAACACGACCAGGTTGATCGCGATCAGGGTGACCGTCGCCGGGTAGCCACCGACCTGCGAAGTGGCCGCGGGACCGGTCCGGACCCGGGTCTTCTCCTTCGAGCATTCGGGGCAGCGCATGCCGACCGGGGTCGGTGTCATGCAGTCGGGACAGATCGGACGCCCGCAACTGGAGCAGGAAACGCCGGTCTCGACATTCGGATGCCGGTAACAGGTAGCCAAGGGCTCTGAACCCTACCGAGGCGCCCACCTCCGGCGTTCGTGTGAGAATGGCCCCGATGGAGAGGACCGTCTACGCCCGCCTTTACGCAACCGTCGCCGGTACGTTCCTGGTCCTGCTGGGCTTCGCCGGCCTGCTCGTGAACTCGGAGTTCAAGGTCCCGACCCTGACCAGCGACCTGCTCGGCTTCTACACGGTCAACGGCTGGGCCAACGTCTTCCATGTCGGAGCCGGATTGCTCGGCCTCTTCCTGGCCAGGCCCCTCCCCAGGCTGTTCGCGGTCATCGCCGGCATCGTCTTCACCGCGCTGGGCCTGTGGGGTCTGTTCGCAGCCAACGGAACGCTCCTCCTGGATGGATTGCCGGCCACCCGCTGGGTGAACCTGCTGAACCTGCTGATCGGCTTTGCCGGGCTGGGCGCATACGCCGCCAGCCGCTGGGACAGGATCACCGAATGGTCCGGAGGCCTCGGGGCACGGTTGGAGTCCCGCGCAGAGGCGCGTCGCCAGAGAAGACGCCGCCGCCAGGTGCGCAAGCGCCGCGCCGCGACCGGCCGTTAGCAGCAGCCGGCGTTCAGGGGCGGAACCGGCTGCGCCGGCGGAATCCGACCAGGATCAGGGCACCGGTAGCCACTCCGCCTGCCGCGAGAGCGGTGACCGGGCGAATCCAGTTGCGCGGGTCGCGCAGGGATTCGAGCTCGCTTTCGGTCAGCTCTTCGGCCCAGTCGGACAGATCCGTGGCGGCCGCATCGGAGATTGCGGAAAAGGTGTCGTGAAGACGATCCGACATGCGCTGGGGCGGCTCGACCGGCTTCAGCGCATCGGCAAGCAGGCTCTCGATGCGGAGTTCATCCATGCTCAACGGGGGCTCCTTCCGCTTCGAGCAGCTCCTGAAGCTGCTTGATCGCCCGGTGAATCAGGACCTTGGTGGCGCCGTCCGACTTGCCCATCGCCCGGGCGATCTCCCGGTTGTCCATACCCAGGGCAAATCTCATCACCAGCGCTTCGCGCCGGTCGTCCGGAAGCTCCTGAAGGTTCTCGATCACCGCACGCAACTCTTCCCTGCCCTCGACCAGATCCTCGGTCGAGTGCCTCGCAGCCGGTGGTTCGATGCTGTCCAGTGGCGTCTGGGGCTTGCGGGAGCGGTCGCGATGGTAGTTCGCGGCAAGGTTGTGGGCGATCCTGATCAGCCAGGGCCGGAGCGGCCTGCCGTCCGACTCCTGCCGCGCCCGGGGGAAGTGCCGGTAGGCCTGGAGAAAGGTCTGTTCGGTCAGATCCTCGGCGTCGTGATGGTTGCCGATCCGGTAGTACGAGTACGAGTAGACGTCCTTGAGGTGGTCCCGGTAGAGCTGCTCGAAGGCCCGATCCGTCTCGGCCTTCGACTCCGGGGCAGGTTTGGCGTCGGGACCGGACACGGTTGGACCTTATCCCGAAACGGCCGGTATCCGGTCCGGGCCGCCTCATGCTGCCCTCCTCGAGTGGCCGGAACGCCGGAGGGCGGCCACCCACTCATCCGAGCTGATGCGACCGGTCGCGAGGTCGGCCAGCCCGGTCAGCGCGTCAGCCGGGCAGCCGGATGCCGCCACGGTTGCCGCGATCTGGGGAACCGAATCCAGAGCTTCCGAGGCCTGACCGATCGTTTCCCGGATCTGGTCCGGCGCACTCCCCTTGCCGAGCAGCTCGCCGGCCCGACGGTTGCGGCTGCCGGTGGCCATGACTGTCGCGAGGAGATCCCCGACTCCCGCCAGGCCGCTGAAAGTCTCCAGGTCGGCCCCCTTCTTTACGGCGTAGCCGACGCATTCGTCCCAGACCGCGGCAGCTGCAATTCCGGCAGCGTTCAGCCCATGCGGTTCGGCGGCGGCCGCCGCCAGCACGGCGGCATTCTTCGCGGCGCCCGCCATCTCGACTCCGACCACGTCACGGGACCTTTCACAGACCAGGCCGGCACGGTCGAAAACGTCACCGAGCTGGGCTCTCAAATCGGCGTTGCCGGTACCGAGAACCAGCGCCGCGGACCCCGAAACGGCCTCCCTGGCGTGGGCGGGACCACCGAGGCAGGAGACACCCCTCGAGCGGATACGCTCACTCACGTACTCCGACGGAAGCTGGCCCTTCGGGGCGATCAGGCCCTTTGCGAGAAGCAGGACGCCGGCCCGGTGTCCGACACGGTCGGCGACGGCCCCGACGGCCTGCGGGTACGAGGCAGAGGGCACTGCGATGCAGAGCAGGTCGACGCCGCCCAGTTCGATCTGGCTGGATGCGCGCACTTCAATTCCGTCCGGCAGGCGGACGCCCGGCAGGTACTTGCTGTTCTCTCGGGCCAGAGCCATCTCCTCCGCCTGAGCCGCGGTCCGGGTTCCCAGCTGAACTTCGAGACCACCGCGGGCGAGCAGCACCGCGACCGCTGTACCCCAGCTTCCGGCTCCGATCACGGCGGCGCGGCGCATCGGAGGCAGGCCCCCGATGTCTTCCCACTGAAGTTCGACGTTCGGCCAGATGCGGTCGGTCACCGACGCAGCCAGTGCAGGTGAAGGGTTCTCCGACTGCGGGAATGACATCGGCCGTCCAACTCTTATGTCGACCTTGCGGGGCCTGATCCGCCAGCCTCGTCGCACGTGCTCGGTGCCGGTGACGGCCACCGGCAGGACGGGGGCTCCGCTGCGGAGAGCCAGCCGCCCCACTCCCCGCTTCGGCTTGCCGAGGGATCCCCGGCGGATTCGTGTGCCCTCGGGGAAGATGCAGATCGACCCGCCCCTTTCCAGCACCTTCTCGGCCGTTTCGATCGCCAGGTCGTCGGCTTCACCTCTCCTGATCGGAAAGGCGCCGACCCGGCAGAGCAGGAACCCCTGCCACCTTTTCTCGAACAGCTCTACTTTGGCCACGTAGTTCATCGGTTTGCCCCAGGGCAGGCAGGCCCCGATAACGAAGGGGTCGAGAAAGCTCCGGTGGTTGGCCGCCACGATCGTGGCGCCCTTGATGTGCGAGTTCTGCCTTCCCTGCCGTGACAACCGGAAATAGACGAGGAAAAACGGCTGCAGAACGATCCGCGCCAGCAGGTAGAGACCGCGGTTCACCCCGTACTTGCGCGTGTACTCGTGGTAGGCCTCGAGTTGCTCTTGCGTCACAAGAGATTCCTACACACCGACCACCACCCGGTTACAACCGGGTTTGAATCATTTGCCGAGCGGACTTCCGGGAGACCGGAGATCACTCTCCAGCGACCGGCTTGACCACGATCGGCGGGGAGATCTTCTGCCCGTTCATCGTCCTCACCCGGTAGATCCCGAAAGGTGTGCCGGCGGCTGGACGGGGAAGGCTGATCGTGGCGTAACCGCGCTCGTCCGCTTCGACCGCGAAGCGGTCTTCCACCTGATAGCGCGAGCAGCCGGTCTGACGGGCAACCAGAAGGAGTTCGGGGCGTTGGCCGGAGACCTTGACCATGACCGTGGTCCGGGTGTCGCTGTGCCTGGGTCGGCCGGACCCGACCGGATCGCGGCCGCGGATCGCTACGGCCTGGCCGAGGCGTCGCCAGCGGGTTTCCGAGTCTCCGATCCTGGCGACAAACTTCGCAACCCAGGTGTAGCTTCGGCCGTCCGTCTCGGAGTCCACCCACCATGTGCCGTCGCGCCCGACGCTGGTCTTCGCGACCAGCTCACCGGTCCTGTAATCGTGAATCCGGACGGTCTCACCCCGCATCGACGCGTCTGCAACTCCCTCGAATCGAATCCTGCCGTCGACCCTGTACACGGCGGTCAATGCCACCGGACGCTTGCAGGGCAGAACCCCGGTTGCGGATCCGGAATCTACGGGCGGTTGGGCCGGTGAATTCGCGATGTCACCGGAGGCCAGTACGGCTGCCACCGCGAAGCCGGCCAGAATCATCCTTCCAGCCACTCCAGAGAAACGGGTTGCTGCCCCTCGCCGCATTAGTCCATAGTAGGCAGCATCAGGAGTTTCCGCCAGAGTCAGGCGCTGGCTGGAGGGCCGGTCACCCGGATTCGACCCAGGCTGCGAAATCGGCGATCGCGTCGATGACGCTTTCGTTCCTGACCGAACGGAGCAGATCGAAGGTGTGCTGGGCGCCTGGAAGTTCCGCATAGGCGGTCTCGACACCGGCCTCGCGAAGTCTGCTGGCGAAGGACCTGGCGATGCCGACGGAAACGATCGTGTCCCGGTCACCGTGCACCAGGAGGAAAGGCGGGGCTCCCGGGTGGATCATGTCCCTCGGGCTGGAAGGAAGGGGCCCGCGCGGACGGAGCGAGCCGTATTCGAGACCGCCGTAGTAGCCGTAGAGGCCGATCGCCCCGGCGACCGAGGTGTCAACCGACTCGAACCCAGGCTGGAGAATCGGCTCGTTCACCGTGAGCGCGGCGGTCGCCGCGATGTGACCCCCCGCCGAGCTTCCCGCGAGGAAGATACGGCCGGGATCGACACCCCATTCGGAGCCTTCGCTGCGGGCCCAGGCGATCACCCGTTTGAGGTCGATCGGATAGTCAGGGAACTGGGCTTCAGGGCTGATCCGGTAGCTGGCACTTACACACATCCAGCCCATGGCGGCCAGCCGGTAGAGCGCCAGTTGACCCTCGCGCTTCCTCGAACCACCCTTGAATCCGCCGCCATGGAGGTAGATCAGGGTTGGACCGGTCACCTTCACGTTGCGAGGGCGATAGACGTCCAGCAGGTTGCTGTCGCAAGCCGGACCGTAGGAGATACCGGGCCTGAACTCGACCCTTCTCCTGCCGAAGGCCAAAGGTGCGAGAAGGGCTCCCAACAGGGGCGGGTCGCCCTGCAGGTGCGTCGTCGCCGAGGGTGACAGGTCGTTGATCGAGTCCCTGAGTACGCCACGTGCTCGAAACATCCGCAAAGTCACGGCGGTCAGGCCGCCAATCGTGAAGAGCGCAAGGCCGACGACCAGCCATGCCCCTGGGGAATCGACGTCACCTGACGCAAAGGTGACCCCGGTAACCAGCAGCAAAATCAATGCGAACCAGTGGGGCTGCTCGTTCACGACGATGCCGGTCCAGAAGGAGGCAACCCGCACGAGCGGGTTGCGGGGCACCGGAATCAGCTGGAGCAGAACAAAAAGGCCGACCAGTAGTACGAGGATCAGGAGGCCGAAGGGCACCGGCCCACCCTATTGGGGAGCAATTGCCGGCAACCGCGACTGAGCGCACCCGGACACCAAGCCCGGCTCCGGGCTCGAACCGGAAACCTCCTGTTTACAAGAGGCTAGATGGTGGTTTTTGATGAGTCCAGTTACAGCGATTTCCCTTGAGAAAGCCAAACTGGTTTCGGTTGTGTCGGCCTGTTTCGGTGTGGGTTGGTACATCGAGTGGTACATCGGCCCCGCCCGGACCGCCGTCTGCGTAACACCTCGAACCCCTGAGACGCCTTCCATTCAGAAAGGAAGGCACCACCATGAAACCGAACAAGCTCCCGCGCGGTTCCCTGGTCATCTACGAAACGAAAACCGGAGAGCCACGTTACCGGGCAAAGTGGCGGGATCGCGACGGACGGCAATGCGCGCCCGCCATCGGTCCTGCCTGGCTGGTCAAGAAAGATGGTCTGTGGGATACCCGCCCTGGCCGACTCCAGCTCGGATACTTCGACCAACAAGCCGCCTATCTCCGCATGGCCGAGCTGATCGCAGAACACGATCACGAGCTTGAACTAGAAGCAAGCCAGCCACCACTTTCGTTCGACGAGCTGGCCGCTGCCTGGATCGACTACCTATCTCGCGGTGGACGGGCCAAACCGTCAACGCTCAAGGACTACCGGCTTCTCCTCGTCTACCCCCGTTCATCCATCCGAGGCAGACTCGAACGGAAAGCGCGGATCATGGAACGGTTCGCCGGACGCGACGCCGTCGCGATCACCACGGACGAAATCGCCGAGTTCCTCAACGAACTCGTGATCGAAGGCTTGTCGCCCCGCAATGTCAACAAGCACCGTGCGGTCTTGCACGCGATCTACGCCTTCGGCATGAAACCCGGCTCCTTCAAGCTTCCAACGAACCCGGTGACCGGCACGGAAAAGCAACGTCACGGTGGCGAAGCGGCCATCGACACGTTCTCTGCCGCTGAGCTGGCCGCGATCGAGCGCGTCGCCCTGGCCGGCGAGCATCGAGCACAGCCCGATGACTTCTATGGTCCAGGCGTCTTCGTCGAATGGCGGCGACTCAACCAGCAGGACGCCGCGATCATCATCGTCGCCGCACACACCGGGCTCAGACAAGGAGAGCTCCGTGCGCTTCGCTGGCGCCACGTTGACCTGGAAGGTCAACGTGTGACCGTCGAGGCAGCGATCTCCGATGGTGAAGTCTCCACAACCAAGAGCCGCCGTATCCGAACCGTTCCCTTGACCGATACGGCTTGCCGCCAACTGAAGCGCGTGGCCTCCCGGTCGCACTTCCTCGAACCCGAGGACTTCGTCTTCTGCGGAGGCGCTGGAGGCATCCTCGACGCGTCCGCCCTTCGCAGGCGATTCCGTCGAGTTCAACAAGAAGCCGGTCTCAGAGTCCGTCGCTTCCACGACCTCCGTCATACCTTCGGCTCGGTCGCCGTCCGGCGATTCGACCCGGTCACAGTCCAAACCCTGATGGGCCATTCCAGCCTGACCACAACCGAGCGATACCTCCACAGCCGACCCCGCACCGACGACGCCGCAAAGCTCGGTGAAGCCTTCGAATCTGATCTATAGACCAAGAAGGTCTAAGCAGCAGAAATTGGCGCTCTTAGCCTACGAAGCAGCCACCACGTTCTCAACAGGTATGTCTAGCTGGGCAGCGATTGGCGTGTACAAGTCGATTCCCTGCTCCGATGACTTCAGCGAAACGATCAACGCGTACCTCACGGGAAGGTCGGCGCGATCCTTTCGACGATTGTTCTTCCACCAACCACCGACTGGGTAGACGGCAACAACTCCGGCCTCGGCGAGGTCAGCGCCAGATCCCTCCCAGATGTCTTGGTGGAGTGATCCGAGGTTTCGTTGATTCGGACCGACCAACCATCGATCGCTCACCGACGAGGACCGCCCGCCCGAGCCATTGTCTTCTTCTCGCTGCGCGTCTTGGTTCACACGCCTTACAAACTGATCGATCGTCTCGGTCGAAGATTTGAGGTCAAATCGCAGGCCGTGGCTGGCGTAGCTGTAGCGTTGGCGCCAGCCACGGCGCGACGCGGTCGGTTCGATGAAATAAGACAGCGTGATTCGAAGAGTCACATCGTTCTCCGCAAGGCCACGAAGAGTGTCAACGGGCCAAGGTAGCTGGTGAAGTCGGAACTGCCGCGAACGATGCTCTTCGTCGAATGGCGTGAACGTGTCCTGCGTAACGGTCGTGACTGCTTGGCGTGTCGATTCGAGGACCGCACCTTCGGTTGGGACTCCCCACCCGTATCGGCGGAGTAATTTGAGACGAGCGGTTTTCGATGATGCACCGTCAACCTCGGCACGCATCGCGGGTGTCCACTCGGCGCCGTGGACCAGCAAGCCGCGCACAGTCTCAGGCCAGTAGGACGGATAGCGGGCCAGCGTAAGGGCAGCGAGTCTGGCTGCCTGAGCCGTGGCTGCGCTGGTGGCGTTGGCTGATCCGAGGGCAAGGTCGTCACGGTTATCGGTGGTGCGAACCGAAAGAAGCGGATGATCGGAGACGAAATCCCGAACTCCGTCTGTCAAGACGTTCCCGCCCTCCATGCAGAGATCAGGCTTGAGAGGCCATGTTCTGTCGCTAAACAGGACCGATGTGCGGCTGTGCGGAGATATGTCCCCCGCGATGCCCAGGGGAGACCATCCGTCGAAACTCGGATCCGATGGCGTATCCGCCATTTCGGTGTGGGCTCCAACCGTGAGGGCGTTCCAAGCCTGGGCGGGATCTTCGATCGCCTCCAGATCGCAGGCATCCCGATAGTCGGTCTGGGGCTCGTGGTTTCTGATGTTTCCAGCCGAGATCACGAATAGCCTGGAGGCATCAGGGTCCGGCGTGCCCAGCAGCTCGATCCCCTCATCTGACCGACCGATAGCAACACCGGCCGCCAGGGCATCAACCGAAGCTGACCACAGGGTCGGTTGACCGGGGCTATCGGGTTCCGTTGTCACCGCCATCGAGAAGACGCGGCGGCGATCGACGGTGGCTTCGGGCATAGCGGTGGCTTGCGCCGTGACCAGACCATAGGCCCGCGGATCGTGGCCCGGACCTCCGTCAGGAAGAATCTTGACTGACTCGATCCGATGTCGGAGCTCGACGGGCATGCTTCCCAAGAGCAGATCGTCCAGCGGCCCGAAGAGCGACAGACCCGCCATCGGAGTCCCATGGTTTTGCAGGTCGGCTCCAATTTCGTCCACCACCGAGTGGACGTCACCTTCAGCTAGAGATTCCCTGATCAGAGAATGGGTGCGGCGCACGCCCGTGTCTAGATGACAAACCGCCGGCGCGTTGAAATCGGGTGTCGCGGCGATGCGGGAAAGAAGGTCCTCGGTCAGCTCACCCTGATCGTCGCGATCGAAGTCCTCGATGGTGTCCGCGAACTCAGGTCGACGGATCTCCGCGACTGGAACTCGCGAAAAAGGAAGCGGCTGAAGATCGCTCCAGCGGGCTTGGACCCATGCCACCGTACGGTCCCCCAACTTCAGGGTGCGATTTGCAACCGGCAGTTCACGATTCTCGGCGAACTTGCGCAACTGCTCTACACCATCGTTGGCCGAACGCAACCACAGTTCCCACCAAGTGCGACCGTGCGCTGGTGGCGTACCGGACGACTGCCAGAGATCCGCCAGCACCGCACCTCGGATCCGCGAGATATTCGCCACCAGCTCACGGTTGTAGGGGTTTCCCGCATCGGTGGTCTTGTCGACAAACTGCTCGAACAGCCGCAGGAAACGTCCGCGGTACTCGTCGCTTACCCAGACCATCGCTTTCTCGGGACTTTCGTCCGTGGGAGGCATGACCGACAAAAGGAGCCACTCAGGCCGCTTCTCCCGGTGCCGGGTGAGCCTCTGAAGTGAATCCACCTTCAACGGGTAGGTGGCATCAGCGCCTTCAAGGACAACGATGACTCCCAGCGACCGCAGCTCATCGTCGGTCAGGGGCGCTTCATCGCGGGTTCTCTGCTGCTCGTCTATCGACTCAGCGAGCTCTCCCAACCGGGCTGCTCCGTGCGCGCGGCGTTCGACGTCGCGGATCTTGGGATTGCCACGACCTGGTCGGCGGAACTCCTCCGACCTCGCGGCGGTGCGCACAAGCAGATGAGCGAAGACTTCCCCTTGTTCAGGCAACCTCAGTCGTCCCGCGAGCAATCAGGGCGGCACTCACGTCCGCGTTCGTGACGTGCTCATCGCCACGCATTAGTGCCATCTTGGCTGCGGTCTCACTCGCTTTGACCAGATCGGCGTGGCTGAGACCGGCGACCTTCTTGCCAACGCTTTGCCAACGCAGCCCCTTCGCGAGCGGCCCCAGCCTGGCTTTCATCACCGCCACCGCCTCTTCTCGGTTAGGCAGGTCATAGGTAATGACCATGTCGAAGCGTCGAAATAGTGCATGGTCGAGGATTTTCCTGTGATTGGTTGCCGCCACGACGATACTTTCTGGACTGGCCTGCTCGAGGAAGACCAGAAACGAGTTCAGGATACGGCGGGCTTCGCCAACGTCGTTGCCTGTTCGGTCACCCCCCAGGGCGTCGAACTCATCAAACAGGTAGACGGCGCGCTGTTGGGCCACCGCGTCGAAGACGATCCTAAGTTTGGACGCGGTTTCACCAAGAAACTTGCTCAGCAAGCTTTCCAACCTCACGGTCAGAAGCGGCAGTGACAGTTCATGCGCAAGAACCGAGGCAGTCATCGTCTTGCCAGTGCCAGGTGGACCTTCCAATAGAAGCCGGTGGATCGGCGCATATCCACGTTCGATGAGCCGCTGGCGCTGACGCTGCTCATCGAGCACCTGGCGGATCTGTCCCAATACCGTCTCTGGCGCGACGAGATCCTTGAAGCCAACTTCCGGAAACGAGGCGCTGACGAGGTCAGCCAGATCGCCGCGCGGCTGAGCGATTGACGTCACGCCTCCACTCACAGGCTTTTGCCGTGAGGCGTCGATCGTCCGTTTCAGATCATCGGCAAGCCGATTGTGCCCCTTTCGAGCAGCCTGAGCGGCAACTTGCATCGCAACTGCATAGAAGGAGTCATCGTCTCCTTCTGCGTGGCTCCTAACCAGTGCCTTCAGTTGGTCTCCAGAACCCGCCACAGCCCTACTGTCCCTTCGCTTGCGATCGCCGGTGTCTAAACCTTGACGATACCTGTCCGCGAGGTCGCCACAAGGCCTTCGCGGGCAGATTTCTTCCAGGCCGATCGCAAGCGCGCACTGCGCGGGGGATCGCCGTCGGCATGCATCCCCTTGCGGGGATGTGGGTCACCCTCCCTCGTTGACCTCCTGCCATTTTGGCGCCTGCGCCGCTGCCGTCAACCCCTTCGGGGTTCCCCTCGCTTGCGCTCGGTGACAGCAGACGGCTTCGGCACGACATGGCATCCAGTTCAACGAGGGAACCGCGTGCCGCGAACAGATCGTGATTGCCCGGTCCCTAAGAGGAAACACCAGCCCAAGGAGGCTCACCATGAAGGACATCAACAACACCACCATCACCGGAAGGCTCGCCAGCAACATCGAGTTGAAGCGCACCCCGAACGGCACCGCCTACACCGAGTTCCGGGTCGCCGTCAACGACCGAGTGAAAGGCGAGGACGGCAGCTACGCGGACCGTCCGAACTTCGTTCCGGTCAAGGTCTGGCAGGGCCAGGCCGAAGCCTGCGCCAAGAGCCTCGTCAAGGGTCAGGCGGTCACGGTCACCGGCAGGCTCCGGCAGGAAAGCTGGGGAACCGAGGACGAGCGACGCTCGCGGCTTTATGTCGTAGCCGAGCACGTGGTCTTCGGGACCAAGCCGAAAGGCACCGGCGACCCGGAGCCGGTCGAGGCGACCGCTAGCGAGTAGCCGTCGGGCGAAGCGGCCCGGCCCTGACGGGCCGGGCCATCTTCGCCTTGGCGACGCGCACACACGCGCCGCTCGGCAACCCGCTCGGAGGTATCACGAGCAGGCCGCTTGCCAACGAACCTAACACCACGTTCCGGCAGCAGCGCGACCTCACCCCGACCTTCCCGTCCCGCTTTGGCCTTGGCTCGGTTCGACTCCGGGCGCGGGACTTGACCTCTCACAGATCGAAACCAACAAAGGGTGCACACACACCCGGAAACGAGGTACATCATGGAAGCAGCAACCACACCAACCGCGAAGTTGGCCGACTTGGTGATCGACCCGGGCGCGAATCCGCGCGGACCGATCACCCCGGAGAGCGTCGAAGGGCTGGCCGAGAGCATGAAGGCGCAAGGCGTCCTCGAGCCTTTGCTGGTCGAGCAGACCGATGACGGTCTCAGGCTGATCGCCGGCTACCGTCGCGCGGCCGCGGCCAAGCAGGCCGGCCTCAACGAGGTTCCGGTGCATGTTTGCCCGGTGGACAACCGCGAGAGCGCGGCGTACACCGAAAACGAGCAGCGCGAGGACATGACCCCTATGGCCCGGGCACGGTCGCTAAAAAGACAGCTTGCGCACTTCGGAACGCAGAAGGCACTCGCCGCCGAGGTCGGCATCTCACCCAAGGCAGTGAGTCAGCTGATCGCCATGACCCGGCTGCCCGACGAGGTGCAGCATGAAGTTCTGGCCTGCCACCAGTTCGGCCCGGCCACGGCAGCGGCGATCTTGCCGGTCGCCAAGATCACCGCAGGTAAGGCGGTCGCGCTCGCGCTCGTCAAGAAGGCGGTTAGGTCCGGCGAGTGGGAGCGGGCCTTGCGGACCGAGATGCCATACGCGCTCGACACGCTCGCGGACGGGATCGCTCGCGGCTCGACCGAATTGCCCGACGAGGCAACGGTGAACCGGATGCACGGCATCGAACTCGAACGGCTCGGTCTCGACGACACCGAGCGAAAGGATTGGATCGACCGGATCACTGAACTGGACGAGTCCGGCGTGTTCGTTTCTGGGATCAGGACCTACCACGGAGGGGCGACGTTCTCGCTGGACTCGGATGCGACCGACCGCCTACGGGCAGCCGGTGCCCTGTTCGAGATTGAGGTCGATCACGGCGGATGGTCGCGAACCCACGAGTGGGTGTTCGATCTGCCGCTGCTTCGCACCGAGGTCGAGGTGCTGATCGAAGCCCAGGAGAAACAGGTCAAGAAAAAGTTGGCCACGCAGAAGAAAACCAAGGCCAACACCAAGGCGACAGATGCCGAAGGCGAGTCCGGCAAGCCCGAACAGTCCGAAGGTCAGCGGAAGGCCGCCGAACGTAAGGCCGCGAAGAGCGCCGCTCGGTCAAGGAACGGCGCTATCGGCCAAGCGCTCTCACGCCGAGCGAAGCGCGCGCCCGGTAAGAGGCGTGTCCTCGACGTGGTGCGGGTGATGGCCCACGCGACGGTGCTCGCCGACGACGAGTTGGCGGCTGCCGGACTCCGGCTGACCGACCCGGCGCTCTCCGAGGTCGAGGTCACGACGACCAAGACCGGGAAGCGCCGCGAGAAAGTCACCTACGTCGATCCCGACGAGGCGACGGCGTACCTGCTTAGGCAGATCGACTCGGCCTCCACGACCGAGCAGATCGTCCAAGCGGTCTCCAATGCCCTGATCGCCGCCCACCTGACCGACGAGGCCGAGCTTCCGCAGGCCAAGCGAGTCAAGAGCAGAACGCTCGGTGGGGAGGTGCTGCCGTCCTGCCTCGATAGCGCCGCCAGGGAGCTTCTGGTCAAGGAAGAGGCGCAGATCGTCAAGGCGATCGACAACGGAAAGGAGGACACCGGCAACTAACCAGCCGCCCCCGACCGGTCTGCCCCGGTTCGACTCCGGGGCGGGGGCGTTTCACCGGCAAGCCACATGGAAGCGGTCTGCCCTCAGTTCCAACCTCCGGCCAGTGTGGCCGATCACAGATCGGCGGGTGGCCTCCGAGTCGGAACTGAGGAACAGACCACAAACCATCGCCTCGGTTCCGGAAAGCCAGCACCCCAGGTGCCGAACCCGAGGAGAACACGATGGACCGCAACCAGCACGACCGATACTCCGACCTCACCGACGCGATTCTCAACGAGATGCGCGACGCCAACCCCGACGAATGGCAGCCCGGCTGGGTCACCCGCACCAAGGGCGGCAGGCCGATCAACGCCACCACCTCCAAGCGATACCGAGGCGGCAACGTGCTGCAACTCTGGCTCGCCGCCGCCGCAAACGGCTACCCGACCAACGAGTGGGCCGGTTACGGACAATGGAAGAACATCGACGCGCAGGTCCGCAAAGGCGAGAAAAGCACCCTCGTCAGGTACGTCGGCAAGAAGGACGTCGAGGACGACACCGCGCAGGACGGCAAGCGCACCCGGATCACGGTCGGTTGGCAGCGAGTCTTCAACGCCAGCCAGGTCGATGGATACGAGCCGGACAAGATCGAGTTTCCCGACGTGGCGGAGATCGAAAAGACCGCCGAGGACTTCCTCGAAACGACCGGCGCGGACATCCGACACGGAGGCGACCGGGCACTCTGGAATCGGGTCGAGGACTACATTGCGATCCCGGACCGGGAGCAGTTCATCTCCACCGACTGCTACTACGCGACGACGTTCCACGAGCTGACCCACTGGACCGGGGCAGCGCACCGGCTCGACCGGGACATGGAAGGCCGGTTCGGTGGCCGGCGCTACGCGGCCGAAGAACTCGTCGCGGAGCTGGGTGCCCACTTCCTAGCCGCCGAGTTCGACATCGAAGCCACCACAACCAAAGACACCGCCCGCTATCTCAGCCACTGGATCGAGCTGCTCGAGAACGACAACAAGGCGATCTTCACCGCAGCGTCCCTCGCCGCAGACGCCGTTGACTACACCATGAACCTCGCCCTCGCCTACTGAAGGCGAGGACGAGCAGCGGCAGCTACTGGCCCGCGCGGGCCAGTAGCTCTGACGCCTTCAGCCCAAGCCCTTTGGCGAACAGGAGCAGGCTGTCGTGGCTTATGTTCCGCTCACCTCGCTCGGTGCTGCCGACGTAGTTCTTGTGAAGACCTGACTTCTGGGACAAGTCTTCTTGACTTAATCCTTGCCGTTCTCGTTCGGCCCTGATCGCGCGGCCTAACGCTAGGTGGTCGCGGTCTGCGGTCGAGGGCACCACGGAAGCATGCTGGTTCCTGACCCCAAAGTCCACACACGATCAGGTGTCATCTGATAGTGTGTTCAATACGCGAGCATCCCAAGGAGGCGACATGCCAGCAGACGAGAACCGCCAGCCGATCTTCGACGGCGACGAGCGCACAACCCCGGGTGAGTCGCTGGAGTACGCGGTTGCCGAGATCAAGGAAATCCTTTACTTGGCGGAAAGCGCCTGGAGTGGAATCGAGATCGCGGCGGCGGAGATCCTGGCCGAGGAGCACGGCATCGACCCAGACCGGACGTTCTGGGCTTCTTCAGCGATTGCCCTCAGCCCGCAGGGACTTGCTTGGATCGACGAGGAAGAAGAGATCGCGGACCTCGACTCGCCACCGGACCGTTCCGAGGGCTGGAAGCTCGACCCGAAGTACCGCAACCGGATCCGCTATTGGTGGGGAGAGAAGTGGGATCTGCTGGTCCTCGGTGACCCCGAGAACATCTTCGCCTACAAGAAGATCGCGGCTGGTCTGGAAGCAGACCCGCCGAACCCGCCACGGGTAAAGCCCGCGCTGGCTGACTGACTTTCGACGCTCCCGGCGGGCGGCAGCGTCGGCTCGCTGCGCTCGCGTGTGGATGGGTGCTCAACTTCCCCCTAGCCTTAACGTTTCATCCGCCAGGGTCACTCGATCGCAGACTGAGCTACACCTTCGGCAGCTGACCAAGTCCCGACTCGCAGGAGTCCAAAGACAGGTCGATCTCGCGGCTCCGAGCGACCCTTAATCGACTCCCCGAAGCTCTCTCCAGCACCGGCCCCACACCCATCCACACAGTATCACCGAACATACGTTCAGCTGACGAGAACGTTACGGCCCGCACCTTCCACCGCCCTTTAGGGCGTGCTCTCCATCGGAAAACTCGCGGCAGGCCAGGAGGCCTATTACCTCGGGAAAGTCGCCGAGGGAATCGAGGACTACTACGTCGGCGGCGGCGAAGCAGAAGGCCGCTGGACCGGCTCGGGCGCCGCCACCCTCGGCCTTGAAGGCAAGGTCTCAAGCGATCAGTTGCAGGCGATGCTCGCCGCGAGGAACCCGGCCACCGGCCAGCTGCTGCAGGACCGCGAGCAGACGATGAGCGGACCAGGATTCGACCTCACCTTCTCCGCCCCGAAATCGGTTTCGTTGCTCTGGGCCTTTGGTGATGAGCAGGTTCGCTCACAGGTAGTCGCCGCCCATGAGACCGCCGTCGACCAGGCACTCGGTCACCTGGAGAGAGACGCCACGCTCGCTCGCCGTGGCGCCGGTGGCGGCACCTTCCTGCCGGCCCCGAACCTGATCGGCGCGGCCTACCGTCACCGGACCTCCCGGGCCGGTGATCCACAGCTCCACACCCACGTTCTGGTGTCCAAGCTGGTGAAGGCGAGCGATGGCAGGTGGACTTGTCTGCACAGCCCGAGCCTCTATTCCAACGCGAAGACCGCCGGCTTTCTCTACCAGGCAGAGCTACGCGACCAGCTGACCCGGAGCCTTGGCGTCAAGTGGGGTGAGGTTCACCGAGGCTCGGCCACGGTTGAAGGGATCGAGGAAGTAGCCGAGGCGACTTTCTCCAGGCGACGGTCAGCGATCGAGGCTGCCCAAGCGACGTCCGGGACCGGCAGTAGGGCGTCGTGGCAGTCGTCCGTTCTGGAGACCCGGAAGGCCAAGCAGACCGATCTTGAACGCGGCGAGCTGGAAGCCGAATGGTTCGAACGAGGCGCCACGATCGGACTGACCCGCGAGACGATCGGGCAGCTCACCGGCCCGGGTCGCGACGCCCCGGCCCGACTCGCCGACACCGCCGAGTTGACCGGCACGGTGACGGGCGGTGCGTCGCATTTTCAGCGGCGCGACGTGATCCAGACGCTTTGCGAAATGGTCCCAGATGGCGCCCCGGTCACAGAGGTTGAGGTGGCCGCGGATCGTTTCCTCGAAGGCGAGCAGATCGTTCGGATCGGTGAGGTCGCGTGGGGTTCGATCTACACCACCGGCGAGGTGCTTGAGATGGAACGCCGGTTCCTCGACGCGGCCGCCGACGGCGCCGACGCCGATCGGGGCCTCGTTAGCCCGAGCCGGACTGATGCGATCCTCAGCTCGCGGCGACTCGACCGTAGAGCCGAAGCGGCCGAGGCTGATCCCGAGCTTCGCCCGGTCATCGCCCAGCAACGCCAGATGGTCGAAGCTCTCACCCAAGGGGGCGAGGCTATCGCCGCGGTCGCCGGTGTGGCCGGGTCCGGCAAGACCTACGCCCTGGCTGCCACCCACGAGGCATGGAGCGCGGAGGGTCACCCTGTCTATGGGGCATGCGCGAGCTGGCAGGCAGCCGACGTACTGACCGCTGCGACGGGCATCCCAACCAAGAGCATCGCCTCCCGCCTCGTTGAATGGGACGAAGCGGCAACCCGGGGACACAACGCCCTACCGCTCGGGACCGTCCTGGTTGTTGATGAAGCGGGCATGGTCGAGACCCACGATCTGATTCGCCTCCAACACCATGTCGAGCAGGCCCGGGGGAAGCTCGTGCTTGTCGGTGACTACGACCAGCTCCAGGCGGTTGGGCCCGGCGGCCTTTTTCGCGCGACCTACGAACGCCACGGTGTTGCCTCGCTGCCCCATTCCCGTCGTCAGGAGCAGCCAGTCGACAGGCACATCATCGACCTGATCTCGACCGGTCACGGCACCGAAGCGCTCGATCTCCTTCGCGCGACCAACGGGGTCGTGGTCGCCAATAACGGAACGGAGAGAGACCAGGCGCTCGTTGCCGACTGGTGGGACTCCTACTCCCAGGGAAACGATGCGGTGATGATCGCCCAAACCAACAACTCGGTCAGTGAGCTGAACAAGATGGCCCGCGCGCTCATGGCCGAGACAGGCAGCCTCGGCACCGAAACCGTCGAAGCGGCAGGCAACAGGTACGCGACAGGTGATCTCGTCGTTACCCGAGTCAACGACCACCACGCGGGAGTCAGGAATCTCCAACGCTGGCAAGTAGCCGAGATCGACCAGGAGGCGAGAGAGCTACGGCTTCGCTCGCTCGACCGCCCCCGGGAAGCGACGATCGGCGCGGCCTACCTCGACACACCGACCCGGCACGATCGCCCCTCACTACAGCACGGCTACGCCGTTACCGGACATGTCGCGCAGGGAACGACCCGCGCCACCGTGTTCGCGCAGGCCGAGGCGGGCATCTATCGGCAGTGGGCGGCGACCGCGCTGTCGAGAGCACGACAGGAGATGCGGCTGTACGGGGTAGTCGGAGAGGAACCAATCGACCTCGAATCCGGCCCCACCCACGACCGCATTGGCTGGGACGACCTGGCCGCATCGCTTTCGCGCGACGCAGCCGAGACGTCCGCAGCGGACGAAGGTGTCAGGGCCGAACTGGCCCGTCTGGACGAAACTCGCCTCGCCGGAAGACTCCGCAGCCTCGACAAAACCGACCAGCAGGTAACCGCCGACCAGGCAACACAGGATCGCCTAACTCGCCGATTGGCTGACACCGAGGGCGAACTCCGCGACCTGCGGACCGAAGCCAAGCAGGCGCCCGCCCCGCTCCGCCACTCCTTTGCCGAGCGTGAGACCGCGGCCCGCGAGAGAGTCGAGAACGCGCGGGCCGACCTGGACGAGTTTGAGCCACAAAACTCGCCGACTCAGCAGGCCGAGCGGAAAGCCGAGCGAGTGTTAATAGAGCGAGAGCTCCGAGCACGCCGGCAAACAAGGGTTACCGCCGACCGGATTCAGGCGCCCGAGTACGTCGTCGACGCGCTCGGCCCTGCACCGACGCAGCCGCTCGCCCGGGCGAAGTGGATCGAAGGCGTGGACGAGATCGAACGTCACCGCCAGCTCTATGGCATCTCCGACCGAGCGTCGGCGCTCGGCCGTGAACCGCGTGATTCGATTCGCCGCTCCCGGTGGCAGACCCTCAACCAGAACCTCACCGGCCGACAGAAAGAGATCACCCGCCTCGAAAACCCGACAGGCACCAGTCGAGGACTTGAGCAGACCCGCCCCGCCGCCCCGCAAGCCCAATCGACAATCGAGATTCCCGCTGGACCCTGAACCGGACAGCAGCCAGACCGATGAACCCGCACAACCAGACGTTGATATGGCCCCCGCCGTCTGCGAGGATCGATAGAGCGGATCGACACGACCGACCAAGAGGGTGTACGAGCCTATGGAGAGGAGATCCGGGTGGACACCAACCAAAAGCGCCGACCATCGCCAGCCACCGCCATCGCCCTGCTGGCCCTGTTCATAGCCCTGGGCGGCTCGGCCTATGCGATCAACAAAATCGGGACGAACCAGATCAAGAACGGTGCGGTCACCAAGCCGAAGCTCGCGAAGAACGTCAAGCGCCTGCTCAACCAGAAAGCTAGGCCCGGGCCGCGAGGCGAGCGGGGACCACGAGGACTCCAGGGCGCGACCGGACCCGCCGGTGCGACCGGACCGCAGGGCCTTACGGGCGCCCCTGGACTTATTGACCCCAGCCGCCTCTACGAGAAAACAGCATCCAGAACCGGGTCCGGAGCCATAACAGTCACCTGCGACCCAGGCGATTGGGTGATCACCGGCTGGGTCTGGGGCTCCAACGTCGTTGCGGTCGGATCAATGGGACCCCAAAACGCCAGGAGAGAATGGCGAGCCGACATCATTCTCGGCAATGAGGCAATGACCGGATCGGTCACCGCCACCTGCTACGACGCATAACAGGCTCATACACGGGAGATTTAGGACGGTCTCCAGGATCTCCATACGGAAGATCCGCTGGCCAGGGTGGCGGATCGGACCGGCTTGGCGGGTCTTTCCGCGATGCGTGAGCGCCGTTCGGCACATGATCCGGACCGGGTGATCCGGGATCTCGCGGTGACACTCGCCGCGGGTGGTGAGCCGCTCACCGACCTTGGCGGACTCCGTGGTCAGGAAGCCCTGTTCGGCCGGGTGGCTTTGGATTCGACCGCGTTTCCGGTGGTTGAGAAGTCAGCCGAGATCCGGAACGGCTCGGAGCCATCTGGCATGCCCGGGCGGTTGCTCGCGAACGGGTTTGGGATCAGGGCACGCGTCCTAGCCGAGTCACGATCGATATCGACGCAACCTTGGTGAACTTCAATTCGGAGAACGAAGGAGTCGCCGGGAACGTCAAAGGCGGATATGGGTTTAACCCCATGCTTGCACTTTTTCGATGAAACTACGTAGGCTGCCGCAGCGGTACTCCGGTTCGGAACCGCTGGCGCGAACACGGCGGTTGATCAGATCCAGGTAGCCGAGACCACTCTCGGCCAGGACGCAGACCGGCCCGAGGTCTCGCTCCGGGCCGATTTTCACGAGTTGCTACAACCGCAAACGACCCACAGCTCACTCGAAGACCGGTCACCGACCAACCGTGTTCACTACGCTCGTGGGCAGGACATAGTCGCCTTGACACGAAAGGGGGAGGACGCTACGTTGTCAGTGACAGGCGCAACGACGATGACCAGAGTGGTTCGGCGGTCTCGGAGCGTATTCGAATTGGTGCTCGTAGGAGTCCGGGCGCGCCGACATCTCGGTCATAACCATATTCGAGGGGGATTATGCTCCGCATCAAGAACTTGGGCAAATTTGAAGCCAAAAAGCGATCTGCTTTCCTCATTATTTTGTTTGTAATTTCTGGCTTTTGGATCACGCATGCCCAAGGTGACGATTTTGGAACTTGTACAGGTAACGTTGGCTGTCGCGCTGACAATCTTGAACATACATATTGTTTCGGTGCCACCTTGAACGGCGATGGATTTCAAACTGCCTCAGGTTATGCTATGACCAACCTGGTTGCTCAGACGAACTTTATAAAAACGTACATGGCGAGTTGCAGTGGAAACACCGATGTTGTGTTTAAACGTGATGACTCGATTGGTCCCTCCGCGTTCACGCAATGTCTAGACTTTGTAAATGGGACAAATAGGTGTAACCGCGCAAGAGTTGTTTTCGACGGTGATTTTCTCAACAATTGGGGCATGGACAACAAGAAATCTACGGCTTGCCACGAGGTGGGTCATACCGGTGGATTGGCGCACGGTGCCACGAATGACTGCATGACGAATGCAACTCCCTCCTCAAATATACATTATAACGGCCACCACATAGCTCACCTCAACCAGAATGGATGATGCGAATGTTGCCAAAGAAACTCTCCACCATCTGGCTTTCGGTTTTCACAGGCATGGTTGTCCTGTCCGGTTGTGGGGGCGATACGGAGTCCGCAACCAACTCGCCTGCCCCTTCCACTGGTATCGCGGCCAAGTATGAAGAATCAGAAGGTCCGGCGGAATTGGCGCGAAAATCAGCGGTCGTTGTTCGTGGCAGTACACGCACTCCTCATGAGGGAAGGATCAGGGGTGAGTCTCGAAACGACTGGGGCGCAGCGATAACAGTGGTTGTGCCAGTGACCATCGAGTCGGTAGAGGCAGGAGAGCTCGCGCCGCTTGTCGATGACACCCTGTATCTTGAAATGAATGCCCCGCAAGAGGAGGCTGGCCGTGAGGATCGCGAGGTATTTAAGAAAGCCTTGACAGACCGAGCCGGCATCTTTTATCTCACTCGAGCACCGGAGAAAGCGTCTCGCTACGTCCTAATAGTTGATCCAGAGGCGGGTAGACCTGCCGGGCAGCCGCTATATCAGGCAACTTCCCCGGAAGGTATTCTCCTCGAGAATCGTGATGGCGAAGGTGTATGGAGCGTGGAAAGCGGATTGGACTTCCCAAACAGTTCGTTGGTGGATTTCCTTCCGGATCAAGTCAAGTTCCCGCAGCAAGAAGCTGAAGTCGGAAGCGGTTCTGCGATCGACGGGACCCCTGTGGAATAGCGGTAGACGGAGTCATCGTGAGTCGGGGCTAACTGGTCGTGATCGGTGGATCCTTCCGCGTGCCGGAGATCCTAGAGCAACGAGGAGCCCAGCTGGTCGAGATCGGTACAACAAACCGAACCCGGATCGAGGACTACGAAAAGGCCATCGGCCCCGACACCGAAAACCGCGTGAGGAAACTCACCAGCTTTCTTGGGACTTAGCACGATGCTCACCGAATCGCTCTCGCTCTTGGCGGCCCGATCTCTACAGCCAGCCGACCCATCCGAGCAGCCGATGGAGTCCGAGGCCTGCTGGCAACGATGGAACGAAATCGAATCAAACGCCTCGTGGCCGCCGGATTCGATGAGTCGACCGCCCAACACCTCTCCGACCTCCAAACGCCAAACTTGATGTAGCCCTAACGCCTCGCGGGACGAATAACGATCACGCGCCGACCTGAGCTGCCTGGTTGATATGGGTAGTCTGATCGGAGCGGCACTACTGCTCTTACGATGAACTTGGTTGGGCAGATGAGGTATCCGGCTTGGGGCCTATACCTGAATCTGTACTTGCCGTTCGCCCGGGTGCGGTAGTACCGGAAGGCCTGCCAGCCCTCCCCGACCTTCGCTTGCAGAACCATTGATACCCACCCGTCCGGCGCGTGGGCCGGGGATCTTCCCGGTGAAGTGAAGAACCTGCCCGGCCTTGATCCGCTTCCGCTTGACCTTGAGCTTCGGCTTAACCCTCACCCTGCTCAAGGCCACGCCGGACCAAGACTCGCGGTGGCCCTGGCGGACCACGGCGACCAGGTTGCGGCTCGGTCCCGGTCTAAGGTCTGTCCGGTACTGGCCTTGCCGGTCGGTTTGGATACTCGCCATGAGCTCCAGTTGAGGGTCGGTCACCGGCTTTGCGTTTACACATGTCTTCGCGCCGTCGAAGGGCATGCCTCCGGGACCTCGAACCTGGCCGAGCAGAACAGCCTTCTTGCCCTGGGCGAGCGCCAGCTTCGCGGTCGCGGTGGTCGCGTGATAGCCGTCGCGCACCAGCCTAGCTAAAACCAACGAGCCATCAAGAACTATCCTTGTGACTATCCGTCTCATCAAGAATGCGCGCCTGCCACGTGGCGGGGCGCATTCTTGATGGATAACAGTAGGCCTAGGGGTTTATGTTTTCACAGGTCACTGGCATGGGGTCCACAGCATCTTTCCAACAATTATCTATACCCGCTCCCCCTACGATGGCATTGTCGGGGAAACTGTCCTGCGCATGGACCGCATCACTGTCGTCGTTGCCATAGATATAATCTTGGCTTCCGTTGCCATATAGCGTGTCAATAGCATCGTTTCCGAAGAGGGTATCTCGACCATCATTGCCGTAGATTCCGGCACCCAGAGTTTTTCGGTCGTCGCCGTTGCCCCCTGACAACGTTATATCGTCTCCGTTTCCTCCAAGTATGTAGTCAGCGCCAACCTGGCCATAGGTTGCGTCGTCGCCCCCACGGGCGTTAATATTATCGTTTCCGTCGCCGGCCTCGATTCTTTCTCCGGTGGTGAAGCCCGTGATGTCATCGTTGCCGCTGGTACCGTAACACGGGTCAGATGAACAATTTATGGTTGCAGCAAAAGCGTATGTGGCGTAGTAGCCTGCGCAGCCCGCCACGACGAGAATGGCCGCTATAAGCATTCGGGACTTGTTATCGAAGCTTATGCTTATAGCCGATTGCAGATCCTTCATGGTCTCCTGTGCCTTCCTGCGGAGAAAAGGTGCCACTTGAGCACGCCCGCATACCTTCGGCTGGCCTTCGAATCGCTTCGTTGGCGTCGTACTTACGGTGAGAGAAATGGCTCTCTCCCTAACCAGAACGTATCGAGCGCGGTAGTCCGTGTCAAGAGAAGCCTAGTCCTGTGGTTCAGATCGTCGGGTTTTGGGGTCGAGAATTGAACCCTCTAGAGCCGGGGAACAGCCAGGTGCTGCTCCACCCGAGGCCCAACGGTTACCGGCTGGCCGAACGCGATCCGGTTCTTTTGTCGCTCTAAGTCACCCGAAATACGTGGCAGCACAGCTCCCCCGTTCGCCTCAACTCGAGCCAAATTCGGCTCGAGTTGAGGCGGTCATGAACACTACGATCAGCTCACAGTCCATGGTGTGGAGTCGAACCGTCGCCGCACGACTCAATTAAGGCAAAGCCATCCGGGTCACTTCGTCTCCCCGGGAGTCAATCCCAACGAGGGCGGTAGCGCTCTCCGGCAATTTCGCTACCTCAAAGACGTTCCCCGAAACGGGTACGTCTGGAAGATGTGTGCCCTCGAGCCTGACTGCCGCAACGCTGTCATTGAATAGGCCATAAGCCACGCGAGCGCCCCCGGGCCCGAAGTGCCCGGCAGAGGTCATGCCCCTCTTGGCAATGACAGCCGGCGTTTCGCAGTTGCCCAACCCAGTTTCGACCCAGACGGAACAGACCATCCCATTGATCGCCACAATCGAGACATCACCCGACGGTTCGGTTCGAGACTCCCCAACTGCAGTGATCGTGCCAGGTTCCAGATCGATGCCCGCGTCGAGAGACCCTCCTTCGGATAGCGGTGTTGGAGGTATGACTCGCACATGCTGAAGCACATCTAGCGTAGCTTCTGGAAGCTCGTCGACCGCGTTCTGGGGTGCGGGGTGAAGTACCGAGAAGTCCTCAGAAGTGACGTCGTCTTCGCCGACCGATAGTCCTTCTTTGGGCTCGTGGCCGAACAGCCCTCCTCCGGGGAACTCACCGTTGGCTGCCCAGCTCACCCCAGACCCAATCGCGAAAGCCGCGAAGATGGCCGCGCCTATCTGGAGAAAGCGGTTTCGGAAAAAGCCCGAACGGCGCGGTGTCGATCTTCCCTCTGGGCGAGGGTCGGCCACGATCTCGTTGAAGAGGTCCGAAGGTGGTTGCTCCTTGTTCGATGTCGGGTTTGACGAAGCTAAACGTGAAATCTCTTTGCGCTTCATGTTCTTTCCTCTCTCAATTGAGGTGTTTTCTGGTCGGATTGGACTTCAGGTGTCTGAAGAAGCGAGACGAAGCGTTGGCGGGCACGATGAAGTCGAACTCGGAACGCTGAAGGCTTTATTCCCAGAGACACTGCAGCCTCTCTGGGGGTAAGTTCATCCCACGAAACTAAAATGAGTACTTCTCGATCCTTGGGGTCTAGGGCAGCCAACGCACGGTCTACTTCCGCGTCCAGTGAGTTGGTGAGATAGTCCGGGACGACCACTTGGGCGTCTTCAAGGGTGGCAGGGTCCACTGGCTCGCTGAAGCTTCCCCGATACTCGCGGTAAAGAAGGTTTCGCGCTGTCGCCAACAGCCAAGACCTGCAGTCGCCCGCGTCAAGTTGATCAAGGCGACGCCAAGCAATCGACATGACCTCAGCGGCCACGGATTCTGGGTCCGAACTACCTCTTCGCATAGCGAAACCTACGATGACGCCGTAGTTCTGAAAGACGCGGGCGAAGCGCTCTTCGGCATTTTCCGATTTTCGCGGCACTACTTAAGTATCTCCGCAGGGACGTAATTCGTTACAGGGTCCAACCGAACGTGGCCGCGTGAATCGGTCTGGAACTGGTCCCGTTTGTTCGATCACAGTGATCTTCCCCCGAGAAACCGGGCCAGTTTCAGGCCTCTTGGCTGGTTTCACAGCTCCCGGTACTCGGCACGACATGCACGGACATCCGTACGACATTTCGGTCTCAGTTACCTGTCGTGCACGTCATCTTTCGTGAGCAGCGACATTTTCATCAAGGTCGAGGCCGGATCACGATTGTTCGCCGAGAAGAGCTGCCTTCCTGGTATGGGTAGCCGGATTGGAGCGGCACGACCGCCCGCACAACGAACTTGGTCGGGCGGGTCAGATGGCCGGCCCGGGGCCTGTATCTGAGCCGGTACTTGCCGTTGGCACGGGTCCGGTAGTACCGGAAGGCCTGCCAGCCCTTGCCGACCTTGGCCTGGAGGACCACCGTCACTCGGCCGGCGCGTGGCCCGGGGATCTTCCCGGTGAGCTGGAGAACCTGCCCAGCCCTGATCCGCTTCCGTTTCACCCTGAGCTTCGGCTTCACCCTGACTCTGGTCAGGGCTTCACCGGACCAGGACTCCCGGTGGCCCTGCCGCACGACGGCGACGAGGTTGCGGCTCGGGCCCGGCCTTAGGTCTGTCCGATATTGACCTTGCCGGTCGGTTTGGATGCTCGTCATCAGGGCCAGTTGAGGGTCGGTCACCGGCTTCGCGTTCACGCACGTTCTCGCGCCGTCGAAGGGCATGCCTCCGGGACCGCGAACCTGGCCGAGCAGAGCCGCCTTGCCGCCCTGCGGGAGAGCGAGCTTCGCCGTTGCCGTTGTCTGGTGGTAGCCCTCACGAACCAGCCCAAGCCCAACGTTCGTCTCCGGCAACGGAGCTCCGCCGCTGTCTTGGCAGGAGTAGCGAAGCGGCACGGTCGATACCCCGGAGACGTGGCCTACCGCGTCGATCAGGCGCACCCGAACGGTGTAGTTGCCCGCGCCGGTCGGTGTCGAAAGCGTCGGCACCGCCTCGACGTTTCTTGCCTGCGCGCTGTTGGCGGGGACAGACGCCGGGCCATTGACGGTCACGACCCGCGGCTCAACCACTGTCTGCCCGTTTTGGTCTGTGATCTCGTAGACAGCGGCCCTGACTGGTGCTCCCGGGTCGCCTTTGCCGGGGTCGTTCCAGCCTATGTCGTTCGGCTCAACCGCCCGCGGAACACGGGTCGGTACCGCCTCCATTGCCTCCGGTGCGGTCGGTGCTGTGTTGTCGATGCGAATGGTCGTGTCGGTGCAGGAGGGTGGGTCTTGGCTCCAGTAGGTCGTGGCGCTGGCGAAGTCGCGGGCGCAAACCTTGAGCTGGTGTTCGCCGTCGCCGAACTCCTTGGTGTCTAGGATCACCGCGCCTCCCTCAAGCTGGTTGGAGCACGGTTTCATTCTCGCGGCCATCGGCACGCTCACGTCCCCGGCATTGAATCCGCTCACCGTGTGGCACGAGTAGGTCTTCGAGTCGATCAGCTTACCGTCGAGGAAAACCTCTGTCTCGCGTATCCCCGACTCGCCGTCATGGACCAGATACCCGATCCTCTGCTCCCCGGATACCCAGTTGCCGAGGGCGGCCGGGCTGTCGAGAATCCTCACGTTCGGCTTGATTCGATCCATGAGCGTGACGATGAGGTCCTGAATCAAGAGTGACTCGTTGGGTCCGAAACAGATGGTCGCCGTGCCGCTCGGCTCGCACACCTGCCCGATCCGATAGGCGGAGACAGCCTGTACCGCGCCGGCGCTGCCGTAGCTGCCGAACGCTTCATGAGCCGGTACGCCCCCGCCGCTGGTTCCGGCGCTGTTCGGGGCGCCAACGAATTCCCAGAGCATTTTTGTGCCGCCTCCGCCGAGTCCGCCTTGGTGTCCCCAGCTCGGTGGCAGCAACGCTCTCGCCTTGAAGCTCACTTGCGCGATCGTCATTCCGGCCGGCGGCACGATCTCAAGGCCTCCACCCTGATCCCGGTGCCATCCCGCGTCCCGGTTAGTGAACAGGCGCATCCCGTAGGTGTGCTGGCCGGGGTTGTTCGTGTTCATCGCCGCGCATTGCATAACCGGGTGCCAGGCGTTCCAGTTGCCAGCCGGACCATAGGAGATATTGCCTTGATAGGTGGCGTAGGTCTTCAAGATCCCAACATCACTGTTTCCCGTCCCGAAGGTCCCTCCGGTCCCATCCGCCCGAAAGGTCTCTGGTGAACAGAGCCTGACCGGGTAGGCCCCGGATGCGTCGCTGTTTGCTGGTATCGCCAAAGCCACGACCGTTACGGCCGCGCAGAGACCTAAGGCCACGAAAATCGGATGTTTCGACATCCCGCGCGTGTTTCCCACGTTCACTCCTTGCTCGCGAGGGCGACTTGCCCCGTTTGACTGTTGCTGCCCCGGGTCGGGGTCAAACGGCTCGCTCCTACAACCAACATATCCCGATTGCTCAGGACAATGCGATCAATTGAGGTGCCGTTCATGTCATTCAGGGACGCGAACGCCTGGGCCGTTACGTTTCGACTGTCAGGGTCCGGGACCGAACGCCTCGACCGCCTGTCCCGGAGTCGCGGGCGCCGGAGTAGCCGGAGGCGGTTCGGGTGGCGGCGGGGGCGGTGACACCGGCGGAGAGGATGGTGGGGCTGGCGGTGGTGTCGACGGCTCTTGGGTCTGAACCGGCGGCTCGACTATCGGCTCTGCGGCTGTTGCCCGTTGGGCTCGCCTTGCTCGCCGCCTGGCTTCTTGTTTCGCGAGTCGCCGTTGCCTCTGGCGGGCTTTCGCGCGCTGACGCAACGCCGCGTTTCGTTTTGCTTGACGTCGCTCGGCCGTCTCGGCGGCGAGCCTTGTCTGCTCCCTGGCTTCGGTGTTGGCTGGTGGATCGGTCGGTGGGTCGCCGCCGGTCAGGTTCGTGATCGCGAACACGATCGCAGCGGCCGCGACAAGGGCGGCTCCGCCGATCGCCACTTTGCGTTGCCAGTCCGGCCGGTGGGTGATCTGTGCGATCTGTTCGTCCTCGGGGGCCGCCGCCCACCTTTCCAGCAGCTCGGTTTCCTCCTCCTCGCGCACGCCAGGCGCGAACAAGGGGACCGGATCATCGTCCGGGTCGGTGGCCCGCTCTGGGTCGACCTGTGGCATGTCGTCCTCCTCGTCAGCCATCTGCCTTCTCCTTGCCAGCTGGTTTAGCCAGGCCGCTGAGTCTCTTTTCTTTGTACCAGGGACGAAGCCGGATTCGGGCAGGTGGCCTTGACCCGTAGATCAATACCGCCTCCCCCGGTTTCTGTTCACGGACAACGTTCGCCGGAGCCAGATCTCGATAGAGGACGCCTTCCGTTCGCGACCCTCTCCCGTCGCCGACGGTCTCGGAGCGTTGGGCGTATTGTCCGGCGCCGGTCACGCGCTGGATGTAGCCGAGGGTTTCGGGGTCACCAAGCCCGGACGCGAAAACTCGGGCCCGGTGGTTGTTGACGATCGTCTGGGCCCGGTTCACACCGAACCGTTCCCGGAGCTGGGACAGGTCTTGGATCGCGGAGAGAAGTTGGATACCGTTCGCGGCTCCGGTCGAGGCGATCTTGTCGAGATCAGGCAAGGGAGCGATGTTCGCCAGCTCATCCAACGCCAAGAGCAACGGCGGGGACAGTCCGCCCGCCCCTTGATCGGTGCCTGCCGCGGCTGTGATCTCGGTTGCGATCCGGACAACTTCTTGGACCATCGTCGCGAACAGCGGCGCGAGGCGTTCCTGTTCGTGGAGTGGCGCCACCAGATAGAGCGTCGCCATTCCTCCATCGAGGAGTGCCGCGGGGTTGTATTCGTCTCGCTCCGAGTTTCGCGCGACCTTCGGATCGGCGAAACACCCAAGGATCAGCTCGGCGGTCGCGTAGATCGAGGAGAGTTGCTTCGGTTCGCGGCCTTGGCAGGCCTGCCACGCATCCAAGGCTCTCGGCTCGTCGACCAACCCCGCCTCCACCTCGGCTCGTGCTGCCGGGCCGAGGTCCAGCCATCTCACCACCTGATCGACCGTGGCACCTTGATGTCGGGCCGAGAAAAGTAGTGGTGCGATCAGCTTTTCGGCTTGCCCGTACCAAAAATTGGCGTCCTGCAAGCCGGCTCCGCTCGTGGGCCGGGAAGCCTGGGTTAGCCAGTGCGCGACTTGTCTGGCCTGTTGCCAGGACCCGCAGCTTCGAAGCGGTGTCGCGCTGGTTCTCTTGTGGGGCGTCGCCTCGGTCGGGTCGAACACACACACCGGCCCCATCTCGCGGCGACGGTGAATCGTGGTGTCGAGGAGGTCGCCCTTGACGGACGTGGCGACAACCGGGCCCTGCCATTCGAGGATCGCGGGCATTACAAGGCCGGCGGTCTTGCCCGCTTGCGTTGGGCCGGCGACCAGAACCGAGTGGCGGGCCTCGGCCGCGACAAGCGAGCGTCCGAATCGACCCAACGTAAGCCGGCCAGCCTCCGGCCTTCTCACCAAGAGTCCGCGAAGGCTCCTGCGGCCAGCCCATCTCGCCGCCTCCGGATCACCCTTGGGTCCCCGTCGGACCCCATCGGCGACAACACGCCATTCCCGAACGAGACCGGCGGCGATGGCAAGCGCGGTCACTAGGGCCGCCAGCCCGCCGAGGTACATCACCTCGGCAGAAGGCATCCTCGATCGCCAGGGCTCCGGCCATGCGGCCGCCGGATCGTCCAGATGAAAAACCGTGCCGACGGTGATGCGGGCTACGTCCCCGATCTCGACGCCCGGCCATACACCTGAGCTGACCAGCGCGGCCAGTGAACCACCGCCCCAGAAGACCCAGATGGTCCCGGCGACCAGGACCGATATGACCCAGCCGCCGCCACCGGTTGTAGGTGGCCGTGTCACGCGGCCTCCTCGTCGCTGCCTCGCATGCGGGCGTCGGTGTCGATCAGCGGCCACTCGAACCTGGACAAGGTGTGGCGCACGTAGAAGGTGCGTTGGCCGATCTGCCAAAGCGCCTCGCCCCGCGCCAAGTCCGGCACAAGCTCCAGCTCCGGGTTCGTCAAAGCGAGGCTCTGGCCGATCTGCTCCAGCTCGTCGGGTGTCTGAGCCAGGACGACTTTCGTTTCGGCGTCGCTTAAGAGTCCTTCGGCGATGGTGCGCTCTCGCGAGCCGGCTGCCCCGGCTGCCGCGAGGTCGGAGAGCCGGTGCAAGACGATCACGTTTTGCACCCCGAGATCGCGAGAGAGCTTGAAGCTCTGCTGCAGATAGTCGGTGATCCCGACATGCGCTGTAGCCCGCCACGCCTCATCCAAGAGAAGGATCTGCTTGGCCCCACGCTCGCCGCGCTCTTCGGAGCGGCGCTTGCGGTCGAGCACGATCCCGCGTTGCCAGGCGGTCGCGCAGGTCATAAGTATTCCCATTGCCTGCGAGTCGCTGACCGCGCTCAGGTCGATCACGACGAACTGGGCGTCGAGGTCGATGCCGGGTGAGGTCTGCCCGTCGAACATGCCCCGAAGATCGCCCTGACAAAGTCGCTGCAGGGCGAGCGCGGCTTCGCGGCAGCCTGCGGCCAGCTCGGCTTCGGTGGTGACGACTGCCTTGGCCATCTCGGCGTTGGGTCTGAGCAGTGCTTCGACCACGTCCGGCAGGGTCGGTTCGGCCGGTTGGGCGTCGTGGTCGGCGTACTCGAGCGCGACCCGCAGACCCGCATCCTCCTCCGGCTTGAGTGGCCTGCCGAGAGCGGCTTGGGCGACCGAGCGAAGGAGGCTTTGTTGGCCTTGTGTTCCGCCCCGGCGGGTCAAGGGGTTCAGTCTCATCTCACCGCCGGGCCGAAGGGCGATCGGCTCGCAGCCGAAGGCTTCGGCCAGTGGCCGGAACTCGCCCTTCGGGTCGACCACCCACGACTCGCGGCCGAACACGCTCTGCCGATACAGATACGACTTCAAGAGCGCGGACTTGCCGCGGCCGATGATCCCGACCACGACCATGTTCGGCCCGGTGATATGACCGGCGCTGTAGAGGGTCCACGGGTCGTAGACGAAGCTCGCGCCGTAGGCGTCGTGGCCGATCAGCACACCGGCAGAGGTCAGCGGCGATTCCGCCATGAACGGGTATGCCGCTTGAAGGTGGGCGGTGGTGGCGCTGTGGCCGGACCGCTCGCTCGGCCTGCCGGCCAGCCGGGGAAGCTGCGGAGACTTGACCGCGCCACGCGGACTCCAACGAGGCAACAAAGGTGCTGGCTGCTTCTTCGTCTTTGCTTTCATTTCGCCAGTCCTCGGCAGAGCGGGAGTCCGAACGCGACCGCGATGTCGTGTTCGCCGTCGAGGCGTTGGAGCTCCAGGCCGATTCGCATGGCCGAGCGTTCCATCGTCAAGGCCGCCTCCTCGGCCCGATCCAGGGTTGGCCCGGACGCGATCACATATCCGGCGAAGCGCATCTCGCCGTGCCCCACCGCCAGCTCCTCGTCCTTTCTCGTCGCCGCGCGTTTTCTGTTTCTCACGCGGGCGGTTGAGGAGAAGCCCTGTTTGGTTCGCTGTACCTCGTCGGCGTCCTCGGCGGTCTGCCGGTACTCGGCTCGCCTGGTCGCGACCGAGAACGGGATCGGTGCCATCACCACTGACATCGCCCGCACCGCCTGGCTTTGCATAAGCAGCGGCATGAGGAAGCTGGCGTGAACCTGGATGCGCGGCCATGAGGCGATCCAGTAGGCGATGTGAACGGCGCCGTCGGAGCGGTAATGGTTCCAGGCGCCTTGATCGGCGAGTGGCCCCATTCGTTCGGGTGCGACGTCGGCCCGGGAGGGATCGATCACCCCGAGCCGCTGACGGGTCTCCCTGCCCCAGGGGTCGAACCCGTCGCGGATCGACCGGGCGTACTGGCGCGGGGTGAGAATCCCGATCGGCACCACCCCGGCCCGGCCGATGTTCTCGGCGAAGCTCTCAACCTCCGAGAGCAGCACCTTGACGTAGCCCTCCTCACCCTTGCCGTAGCGTCTCGCCTCGCGGCCGGCCGACTTCGCGTCGGCCTGGAGCGCCAAGAGGATCTCGTGCTCCTGGGCGGTCGGCGCGGCCTCCTCGATCAGCTCGATATACGACCGAACCGCATCTGATTCGAGCGGCACATGCTCGTCTCGCTCCCGCTGAAGATAGGCGGCCAACTCGTCGCCGCCCTGCGGCAAGGTCCGCTCGATCCATTGGATCCGCCGGATCGCCGACCCATCCTGAGACGCGGAGGCCAGTGCGAGACCGTATGCCTCAAGTTGCTTTTCCTGTTCGCGGTGGTCGCGGAACCCGAACGACCCGACGCGAACTTTGACCAGGGCGGTGTAGGTGCCTTTCGCGCTGTCTCGGATCACTCCGACCTGGCCGCGTCCGTACTCGACCTCAAGCATGTCCAGATCACGCAGCTGGACCGGCAGGCACGCCGCCGGATCCTTCGCCTCACCGCTCACCACTCTTATCCCGGCGGTCGGGAACCGGGAGCGGTAGCCGGCCTCCACTGCCCGGCGCCGGAGCAGCCAGTTCGTCCAGATCGGCGCCCACTCGTCGAGCTTGCGGCCCCGCAGCGGCACGGTGACAGCAGCGCCGACCGCGACCAGTTGAACGCCCGCGATCACGAGCCCGATCACGTTCCGGGTTACGTAGAGCGTTGCCAGGACGACCACGGCCGCGAGTCCGAGAATCGCTGCCTGTGCTGGCCGGAATGTTCCGAGCGCGCCGATCTCCTCGCGCTGGTCGAACTGGTACCTGCGCCTTGTGTCGAACTCAGCCATCGCCCATCCGCTTCGGCTTGGGCGAATCGGGAAGCGGCGGCCTACTCGCCTCGCCGTCTTCCCGGAGCTGATTGCTCACGGGAGCCTCCGACGACGGTTTCGGCTCGGGTGCGGTACTTGGCTGCCAAGTTGGCTCCGGTCCGTCCGATTGGGATTCGCGTTTGTCTGGAGCCCGGGCGAGGCTCGGAGTCGGACTGGCCGGCGGTGGGGCGCTGTCCGGGGCGGAGGCTGGGGCCGAGGTTTCTTGCTGATCGCCTACCGACACCGGCCGGGGCGTGGAGGCATGGCCGACGGGCCCGCTGGTCGATACAGGCTGCGTCGCGGACTCCGACGCTTGCGCTTGGCTGGCCGGGAACGCCGCGCTCGATCCCGTTCCGGCTGCGCTTCGACCACCGGCCGCGGCGCTTTGTCCCTGTGGGGCAGCCGCGCTTCCCGGTGTTCCGCCTGGACGAGGGACAGAACCACCGCCTGATACGGACCCGGTGGCGCCGGCGTGTCCGGTACCGGTCTTTCCGATCGCTCCCATGTGGTAGCGCATCATCGAGACCTGGCTTCCGGTCGAGACCGTCGAGCGGCCTATCCCCGCTGCCCCCGAGGTCAAAAGCGCGCCCTCCATGAAGGGAATGACCTTCATCAGCATCAGCGGCGTAAGGAGGGCGACGATCATCATCGCCGACCCGGCCAGCACCGACTCCACGCCATCGGGCTTGCCGAGAAAACTCGCGGCGAGGCTTACGACCATGACGATGAAGAACTTCGAGACGACGAGGACGATCAGGATCTCGAACGTCTTGCGGAGCACCCCCGACCAGCGCGGCCAGACCGCCGCCGCCAACCCCAAGGGCAGAAAAAGGCTGCACACGTAGATCGCGGCGTCGCGCAAAAGCAGCTCAAGCCATAGCCCGAACGCACCGATCACAGCCAGCAGCGCGGAGATGAAAAGCACGAACCCCGGTGCCGTCGCGGCGGCCGCCGACTCGGCTGTCTCGGCAGGATCGCCCCCGGCCGCGGCAGCCGTGGTTTGGGCTGTTGTGCCTTTGACCATCCACTTTGCGCCGGCCTCAAACCACTTCTCGATATCCGACTTCGTGGCCTCGGCCACCCCGGCCGAGAGGGTGTCGACCATATTGAGTGCGAGCTGCACAATCGCGATCCCGACCACCATCCCCAACACCGCCAAAGGCAAAGCGCCGATCAGCATGTTGACGAGCTGACCGACATCGCCTCGGCGGCCGCCCTCCACTACCGCCATCGACACGACCCCGACAGTCAAGATCGCCGCCAGCGCGACTATCTGCCGGTACTTCGCGACGAAAGCGTCTTGCAGGAGGTTCGGGGAGGTCGTGTCGCCGATCAACGTCACGACCTTCAGGAAGAGCCACCCGGCGGCGGTGCCGACCCAACCGGTTAGCTGGTCGAAGACGCCCTTGGTGCCGGCCTCGATGGCTTCGCTTACCGCCTTGCCGACCTGGCCGCTGATCGCGCCGGCGATCCCTTTGGCCCCGCCGGTGAGCACCCCGGTCGAGTCGACGATCAGATCGCCGCCTCCCCCGACCTGATCGCCAACCCATCCACCGACCTCGCAGCCGGACCCGATCAACGGCACGTCGCAAACATCGGCGCTGGCCGGCTCCGGAGGTGGCCCAAGCGAGATCGCTGGCACCGCCACCACGAGGGAAAGGAGGACAACCACCAGTCGGCGGCCAACCAAAGGCAACCCGGGGTTATGGCAGAGTGCCAAAGGATTTCATCCCCTTGGTCACCAGCATTACCAGTGACTGGTTGGCCGTCCGGTCGGGGAGCGGGTGTTGAGTCCAGTAGGCGATCGGGCCGTTCCGGGTCCAGCCGTCCACGATCCGCCAGTCCCCGTCGATCCAGCGAAGCTCGGTCTGAACAGTTCGCCAGAACTGCATCGGCCACACGTTCGTCGCGTTGCCGCGAACCGTCACCGTCCAAAGACGAACGACCGCTCGGTCTGTGTCGCAGGAGAGGGTCTTGTAGCCGACTGGCACCCCGACCTGGAGGGTTTGCACCCCGGCGCGGTACTGCTCGCCGATCGCGCCGTTCGCATATGGCTCAACCAGCCGCGGGACCGCCGATTTCATCTCGGCCGCCATCTCACCGACTGCCATGTGGTCGATCGCCGTCCGGCTCGCGTCCGGGTCAAGCGCGATCTCCGGTGAGTTCATCGCCTGAAAGAACCGGCCGCTCGCCAGCGCCGCGCCGTCACAGGTCCGCTCGAACCCGCCAGGCACACCGGCCGTCTCGAACAGCTCGCCACTGCCGGTCGAGCCGGAGCCCGACCCGAGAAACCAGACCCCGATCAGGGCACCTGCCAGGAGGCCGACGGCGAGCGCCGCCAACATCTTCAAGAGCAGTCCGTCCCTGGAGCCGCTACCCGTCCGGGGTGTCAGCTTCTCGTAGGAGGGCCGCATCTAGTGGACACCTCCCCCAGCCTTGAAAGCGAAGGTGATGATCGCCGACGCCCCACCGATCGCGAACGCTCCGATCGCACCCCACAGCATTTGCTGCTTGCCGTCCGCGGTCTGCTGATAGTTGTTCGTGCGACCGGCCATCCCAGCCCGGATCGCACCGATGATGAACCAGGCCACACAGGCAATGAGACCGAGCGCCATCACACCGCCGACGCCCTTTTCGACCGCGCTCAGACCCGGCAAACCCCCCTTGTTCGGAGATACGTTCGGCGCGTAGGCCAGCGGCACGGCGGCAAGGCTTCCGGCCCGGAGAACCGCCAAATTGACCCGGCGGCCGAGCGGTCTCAGCCCCAGCTTTCGCCTTCCCGGTCGAGCAACGGTTGCCCTGCGGTCTGAGACATGGTTGCGGGAACCTGCTTTGGGTTTCAAGGTCGCCTCCTAAGGTGGGGATTCAGCTCTCGCCACCAAGGGGCGCGACTGGACGCGACCGTAACGTTTGCCCCGAACACACCCCCGAAGGGCGGGGTTACGGCAACGGACCGAAAGCCTGCGCTGCCTGACCGGCCGAAGCAGTGTTCCCGCTGCCCGACTTCCCGGCCGTCTGCGAACCGGAACCGGACGAGCTCGAACTGGCCGGGGCCGAATCGCCCCCTCCAATCGGAGGGGAGAATGCGTCCGCCGCCTCAGCCGGTGTCGCGACCGAGGCCGGACCGCTAGTGGAAGTCGTCACCGGCTCCACTGTCTGCGAAGAAGACGACGTTGCCTTGCGCCGACGGTCCCTGGACCGTGAGTTTGAGTTGCCAACGTCAGACGATTCGGCGACGGGAGCGATCATCGACGTAGACGTAGAAACCGGCTCCGCTACCGGACGCGTTTCGGTGACCGGCCGAGTGCTTCTGTCCTGATCGTTCGAGGCCGGTCCGATTCCGGGACCGACACCAGCAACCAGAGCACCGGCAACGCAGACGCTGCCAACTCCGGCACAGACCGCTCCGATCAGCTTGCCGCCCCCAACCGCTGCGGCAGTGCCGGCAACACCACCGGCCCCGGCGACCGTGCCCGTCGCTTGATCGCCAGCCGGACCAGTGCCCGCCCCGGTGATCCGGGCGACGATCTGCTTGATCGACGCCGCCGCGCCCTGAACAGAGTCGCTTGCCTGGGAGGTCATCGAGGCAAGCCATTCCTTCGGTCCGTGCGGCTGAAGCAGTGACAGCGTGGCGGCGATGCCGATCTCGACCCCCATCAGGGATTCATCGAAGCCGCGATCATGATGGACGCCACGGAGCTTCTCGATCGCGCGTTTCTTACAGCCGCGAACGCTCTCCGGTGACATTCCAAGGACATCCCCGATCTCGCTGCTGGTCATGCCCTTCAGATACGAGAGCGCCAAAACTTGCTTTTGCTTGCGGCTCCTAAGCGACCGCATCGCATCATCGAGCTGCGTGACCGCTTCATTGCCCTCTGCCACCTCGACCGGCTCCGGCTCGGCGTGGCTTCTCAGGGCGCCTTGGGCGTATCGCTCGTGGACTTTCCGTCGCAACCGCTCCCGGCGCCGCTCAGCGTAGAGCCTGGAGCGAACCGCACTTCCGACCCAGCCCCGCCAGTTTCGGATCTCCAGATCAGGACGGGCAGAGGCGTCCATCCACTCGATCAACACATCGCTTGCGATGTCCTCATCCCACCGCCCCGCGGTCCCCGGATCGGTCATCGCCCAGACCTTCCGTCGGGCGAACTCGCGCACGTCGAGATGAGTTGGCTCGATCTCCGTTGTGTGCTGACCGGCCTCCATCGGCTCCTTTCGCATCTCAGGCTAACGCGCGCGCGGGCTTTGCTCAACACGTAGGGAACCCAACCGGCCTGGGCGTAACGGAAACACCACGCGACATCCCAGAAAGGCATGTGCAAGATCATCGCGTGCCTGACCTGCCTCGCCCTCGCGGCACTTTTCGCGGCCGTCAACCTGCCCCGGGAACCGTCTGGCCGCCGCCCAATTAACCACGCGGAGCCGCTGGCTCCCGGCTCACCCAATGTTCTGCGCGACCAGGCCGAAGCGGTAGCCGCCGCCCACCGCTTCGCCCGCTCGTTTCTTCCGGTGATCTACGGACGATCACCAGCAACGTCGGTCGAGGCGGCCTGGCCCGAGCTACGCCGCCAACTGGTCCAGCGCAGCCCGACGGTCTCAACCGGACGGGTGCCCGGCCCGTTTCGGCTGACCGGACCAGTTCTCGTTCCGATCACCAGAGAGCGCGCGCTTGCCCGGTTCATGGTCCGAAGCAAATCGGACCAGGCGATCTCCGGGCTCGAGTTCGAGATCACCTTCCGGCATAGCCGCTGGGCCGCGAGCAAGGCGACCGGAAACTAGTGGCCTCTTCCCGCTCAAGCTCAGCCTCGCTCGGCCCAGTCCTCACAATCCCGGCCGCCGTCTTCCTCGCCCTGGTCCTCGTACTGCTCGGCCTCGCGAGCATCGGCGCCACGACCTGCACCAGCACCGCCGCGACCGGCGGCAAAGCCAACGGCGTCCCAACCAACCTCATTCCGATCTACCAGAAGGCCGCCGCCAAGTACCGGCTCGGGCCACGCGGCCCGTCGATCCTCGCGGCGATCAACAAGATCGAAACCGGGTTCGGGATAGCCGCCACCGCCACGTCCTCGGCAGGGGCGATCGGCTGGATGCAATTCATGCCCGCCACCTGGGACGCCTACGGAGTCGACGGCAACGGCGACGACATCAAAGACCCCGTCAACAAATGGGACGCGATCTTCGCCGCCGCCCACTACCTAAAAGAGTCCGGCGCACCCGCCGACTGGTACGGGGCGATCTTCGCCTACAACCACGCCGACTGGTACGTCCAAGACGTTCTCGCCTACGCCAAGCAGTACGACGTACCACCAGGACCAGCACAAAGCACCGGCGGATGCCAACAGCCGATCGCCCCCAACGAAGCGGTCGACCAGATGTACAAGGAGGCCGCGCGCATCCACGCGCTCCGCCTCCCCTACGTCTGGGGCGGCTCCCACGGACTCAACCCAATCCCCGCCACAGCCAGAGAGTTCGATTGCAGCTCCGCCGTCAGCCGCCTACTCCAAGTTGCAGGCACCCACGCCCCAACCATGACCACCATCGGACTCCTCCAATGGGGCAAACCAGGCCCCGGCAAATGGATCACGATCCACGTCAACACCGGCCACACATTCCTCGAATTCCGGTTTGCCCCACCCCAACACCGCTACTGGGGCACCTCCGGAATGAGACCAAACGGCTTCACCGGCCCCGGCTGGATCCACAAAGACAACTTCAGCGCCAGCTACCTCTCAACCTTCGAGAAACGACACCCGCCCGGACTATGAGCCCTCCCGACCCCAGCAACCTCAACACCGCGGCTCCAGACAGCGATCCCCAAGGAGACGTTCTCACAGCCGAACAAGTCGCGGTAATCCTCCAGGTACGCCCGTGCACCGTCGCCGACTGGGCCAGACGCGGAATCATCCCCAGCTACAAACTCGGCAAATTCCGACGCTACTCAAAGAAAGACATTTCCGCTTGGGTAGGCACTCGCCGGGAACTGTTCCGCGGGCGCTCATCCGCTGGAGTAGGTCATTCGATTCAGCGTGATCCTTCATTTGGCGCCTAGTTCACCGACCACTCATCAAAAACGACTTCAGGCGCTCCACCAGAGCAGGCCGCCTTGGACAAGATCTGATTCCGAACCAGAACGGCCGACAGGCGCCGCGAGACAAGACTAAGCAACTTTGGCCTTCGCACTGTCGACTGCGTGCGGCATAAGGCACGTGGCGCATGCGCCACGTGCTGAGCGCTGAGTGGGACTAGCATAACGAGGCTTCTTCAAGACGCGGCCCTGTGCAAGAACCTCTCGTGCGCGGCGCGTCACGGTTCGACGACTCAGGGCCATCAGTCCCCGCGCGCCAGGTGCTGTACAGCTGAGAGCGGCCAAAGCTTGTCCAAATCGCAAACCGGTATCGATTGCTTCGGAATCCAGTCGACCGGAGCGGACTGCGGTCGTGATCAATCCAGCAGTGGTCCAGTCGCCCGCCCCGCCGCTGTCGACCTGAGGCGCGGTAAGCGCTGGAAAGCGCTTGGACGCCTTTCCGCCCGAACGTACTTCTAGTCCTCCAACTCCATGAGTAACGACCCGGATCTGCCGTTCTTGCGGCTCTACGCCCAGATCATCGAGCCCGCCAATCGAACGATCATCACTGTGTTTGACGATGTGGGCAACCACGACGGCGCGCCGAAGGAGTTCGGCGTTTGCGGGCACCGAAGGCTCGAAGACGATCACGCTTCCAGCGTCGGCGTAACACTCGGCCAGGAAAAGGGTCGCAGCGTTTGCTCGATCGAAGAAATAGACGTCAGGTGCCGGTATCGATTCGGAGCAGAGCCTTGCTTGACCCAGGGTCAGCGGCCGGCTTCGCGGCAGCCGACGCTCACACTTAGGACATGAATACGCAAAAGAGTGTTCTCCAGAATGAATCCGGTGGATGAGGCGCGGCGTTGCCATGCCGGCAGGTTGGTAAACCTGACTGGTACTGACGCCCGCCGCTTGTAGATCATCGAGAAAGATCTGACCGGCACGATCGTCCCCAGTCTGACCGGCCAGGGTCGCATCCCATCCGAGAAAGGCGAGGATCGCGGCAACGTTTGCTGCGGTCCCCCCCGCCTGGTAGGCGATCTCATCCTGGTAGCTGATGACGTCCAATGGCATGTAACCAGCCGATACGACCGATCGGATTCTCATCGGTACGGCTCTCCTGTCAACCAAAGGTCGAAGATCTCATCGTGATCGCGCAAGCCGTCATCGCCGTCTCGCAGCCCATAGGTGCCCGGGCTCACATGCTGGACTTCTAGGTCGTATTCGTAGGCGGTCAGAAGAACGCCAACGGAGAGCAATTTGGAGGAATGGGAAGAAAGAACCATGGACACTGGACCGAGCGGACTCAGAGCCTGACAATACCGCGCGTGAAGACGACCGAGAGTGCGGTACAGATCGAACGGGTTGCGTTCTGCGCCGTGGATCACGTTCCGAGCTTCCATGCGGATCTCGTCGAAAAGCAGCTGGCGATACTCCGAGACTATCCGGTCCCCTCGACGGGGATCGCGGGCCGGGAAGGGAAGCACGGGACAAACCTCGTCTGGATCAAGCTCTTCGTAGAGACGGCGAGCCCGGGCGACCGCACCCTCGCCCAGAACCGGGACCCAAATGGTCGTGGCTGGCGTCTCTCCTCCGGTGCGTGCGAAGCCGCCGATTGGCGCCATGGGGGTCGTGCCCTCTTCGAGGATGCTCTCATCTGCCTCGGGGTTCTCGCAAACCGCTACGTGAAGGTCCCCGGCCCAAGGCTGGCCGTCCTCATCAGCTACGTGTGCGCGCTCCAAGATCCCGCGAATCAGCGGAAAAAACACAGACCGTGGCATGGCGGAAATCTCCACGATGACTTCTCTGTACTGCTCAAGCAGACCACTTCGTTGAAACCCGCGACTGACGAGCCGACCAAGGGCGCCAGGATCATGAAACTCCGGGAGGGATTGGTGACGTAACTCTCCGCCTGCCTCCGTGATCAGTTCTTGAATGCGCGTTCGATTCGCAATCGCCATTGGGCGAACGTCGAGGTCTGTGGCGTCCTCTGGAAGGTCGATCATCACACTGTCGATTCGACGATCAGTCGATCCGACTAACCGGCTGAGTACGACCGCGGCACGCGGGTCGAATCCTGAGCCCACGACGAAAAGTATCGGATCATCGCTGGGGCGCGACCAGACATCATCGAACGTCTTCTGGGATACGAGAAGGGGATGTTCCCAGTAAGTCATGCGATATCCAAAGATTCCTGCACGCCTGACTCCGTCACGTCCTCGATGTCGTCGAGCATCCACCGGCACATCTCCTCGAGCGACCGCTCCCGGAATCCGCCGTACCCAAGAGGCAATCCGTAGCGCACACATGTCAGTCGATTGAGGTAGAGCACCATCCATCTGTTGTTCTTCACCGACCGATTCGTATGAGCCCGCAGCAGGTTGTGTCCGATAGCGCCGCCAAGCGCGTCGAATAACTCTTTCGCGCCCGGAATCCGATCTCGAATCGCGGGGTCCAGTAGCCGCGCTCGATCGTCCATGCTAAGTGCCGTCCCGGTAACTCCAGGTGCGTAAGGCGCTTTCGGTCGATAGGTCTCCGTACGACATAGCTTGGCGACATGGCGCAAAAACTGTTGGATGCCGCGTCCGCCCACTCGACGAGCGGGGATGTCTTGCCAGAACTGTTCGCTTGCCGCCGACAACGCTGCGTCCTGACTGATTGGATGCAGCTCGGCCCCACTACGGAGCGTAATACCGACCAACATTTCATCGAATATGTCTGCGCACAAGTTCAGATACTGCTCGATGTTCTCGGCTGACAGCTTGCTGAGACGCTCCGACCCAAAGTAGAATGGCAAACCGAACTCCCGACGCAAGAATAGATCGGCAGACTCACGAATCGCCGAACCACTACGGGCCTTGCGTTCTTCTTCGCTCAACTCGACTTCGAACAGACCAAGTTCCGGTCGTTCGCGGTCTCGGGCGATGATGATCTCAAGCTCGCGCCAACGTATAGCGGCCTCCGTCCCACTCAATCCGTCCGCGTCCGTGAACCATCTGCTGTAGCGCGTATCCACGTTATCGACGATATTAAGGAGACGCTCTCGGATAGACCTGACTGCAAGATCCGCGCGGTCTTCGATTTCGTCACCGAGTTCACCATCCAAGAGTTCGACGAAAGTTCGTTCCTCGTCGTCGTATTGCAGCAAAGGACGGGAGGCCCGACGGCCCGAGATATCGGCCAAGAGCTTTTCAAACTGACGAGTCTTGCCACCACGTCGGGTAACTGTTCCCATGCGTCGAGCTTCACGTTCCAGGTCGACAAGCACGTTATTACGCCGCGGCTCACCGTCCCCGACGAGTTCCTCTGGCTCCATCGCCGAATATCGCTCGGTGTACCAACGAGCCAGATGTAACTCGCGATCATGGAGTGCGTCAAGAAGAAGTGTGCGCTGGCTCGCTGCCAGCTCGTGGCCATCATCCAGCAAGAGGAGCGGTTGAAGCTGGGACAATTGACCGTCAATTCGCAGCTTGGCGTCACTCAACGCGCGCAAGCTGTATAGGGCGGCATGTCCGTCAGCTGGTTCATCGCGGGGCAACACGGCGTCGAGCCGATCGAGGATTTCATCCTCGGTCTTCCGAGCCCACGCCTGAAGTTCTTCCCCGCTCTCACCGCCGACCCGTTGGAGGGCCGTCGCGCCGCTCGAGTCCGGCTCAACCTTGACCGCAGCAAGAACTGAGCCTTCGTCAACTTCCGCCAAATGCTCTACGGCATCGCAAAACGCCCCAATGATCCGGGCGTCAAGCAAACGCAGGAAAGTACGTCGGCCAGCATTTGACTCAGATTCGAGATCCTCAATTGCTCGAAAATCACGGCCAAGTGGAACGCGAAATCCCAAAACACACGGCCTATCGTCCCCATCAAGTACCGACATACTTCGCAGTCGTTCGCGTAGATCATCATACGAATTTCTGCGGCTACCCAGCAACTTCAGAGTTTCCGCGCTCACCGCACGAAGGAGCGAAGTTTTGCCAGCCCCCGGGGCACTGCGAATCAAAACGAGACGGTCCCACAGTTCGTCGGGCAACAAGTCGAGCGCATCAGCTCCGAACGACCGCAGGTATCGGTCTAGGCCCTGGTGGGCTATCTGCTCCGACGTTCGTGCCCGAAAAGGGTTGACATAGGATCTCATGGGCGATCCCGATGATGGCGTTCATAGCGAGGGAAGAGAGCCAGGCGATCTAAACTTTGTGGTTCAACTGTGGTGTCAGCCCAGAGCAGCGAGATTGAATTGTTTGGTGTGTTGTGAGACAGGACCAAGGGGAGAGCACAATCGGCGTATCCCAATGGCGCACGCCCTTTATGTTCGTCGTTCAGAGAATCATCGTAGAACCGTTCTGAAAGGTCAGCCATAGCGGTGTCACTTTGGTCCACCCTCACGGTACTCGGCAAGCTCTGAACACGACGAATCTCCCAAGACGGCAGCGAGGTAGACGCCAAGGTCTTGACGACATGGTCGTATGCCTGCTCGCTGGCCACATAAAGAATCACGGTTACGTCAACATCTTCAGCCACGAAACCGTCCTTCCGCAACTGATTGATCGCATCGTTTAGCTTGTGAAGCTTGCCCTTGCGCTCGTCGTCCTCGATTCGTAGAAGCGTCTTTCCGCTGCCGGCGAAATCGTCAACAAGGAAAATGTGTCCGAAGGTCGCAGGTGCGTCGATTCCCTGATCTTTGAGCGCTTTCGAGAGCTTGTCTGTCATCGGCTTGATGAGATCGGTAGGAGGTTCGCTGCTTTGTAGGAACTGTTCGTGCGACAGAAACGGGGCTGATCGCCGCAAGCGATCGAGACGCGCTCCGTCGGACGCTCCGAGAACAAGCGACCGACGTCTCAGCGAGACAAAATCAGGATGTTTAGCTAAATCAGAGACCCGGAAGGGAGAGATTCCGGTCGACGAAGCGACTCGTCGAAGGAGCACCGTTTCCATATGGTCCGGGTACACCAATTCGATCAGGTGAGTCATCTCAGCGTCCGATAGAAAGACCATCCGGTCGAGTACGAAATTCAGCGCGGTTGCGCGATCAGCGTCATCGGGAAACTGGTTTAGCCACGCCGCGAGACTTTCAAAAAACTTGACACCCGGTCGAAAGTTGCCGTACTCATCCCACTTGTGGCTAGCCATTGCTTCGAGACGACGTACCTGTTCGGCGAAGGCCTCCCGGTCCCAGCCCATCAGAGAACCAAGCAACTCTTCAGCCAGTTCAGACTTCATGTCTTCTCCCGAATCTTGAAGGCAATTCCCGCCTTCAATGGTCGCATGTCGCGCAGGTACCGCGTCAGGAGTGCTGGGCCAGATTGTCTGCCATCACCAACGTACCAGCATCTTGTGGGGTCGGCCGAGCACTTATCGACCGACAGCGAGAATGGTCCACGCGCCAATAGGGCGTGGTCGTTACCCCCGATTTGCCCCTGGTCACCTATCGCTAGGACAGATTTGCCCCACAGCTCGCCTGCGGCATCTAAGACCGAAGTCTTGCGAGTCTCGGGCGAAATGACATCGACGCTGTGGCCCGACGCGACCACCTGAGCGTTGACCTCGGCGCTCACTAGTCTCTCGCGCACGAGTTCCGCCAGTCGGCCGTGCTGTAACGCCCCACGCGCCGCGACTGTGACTTGGACCCCGCGCTCTTCGATTTCAAGTCGATCACCGAGAGGCAGCGCATCTAGCGCGTCGACCACTTTGCGGCTCCAGTCGCTTGGGTCGCGAAGCTCGGGCAGCGGAACATCGAGCGAGAGCTCGACCGCCCCGTTGTAGAGACCTAAGAGCACTTGCCCCCAGAATTGTTCTGGCACCCAACGTCGGAGGTCGAGGTAGAGCGATTTTCCTCGCCCGCTGGCGAAGCCAACGTGCGCGCCACTTTCAAGCAGGCGCTGGATGCCTTGCTGCATTGAGTTGCTGGGGAGGTCTCGACGTTGCGATGTGAAACAGACAGTCCCGTCGTAGTCGAGGACAACTGCGGCAAAGCGCTGAGCTTGAAGTTGCTCTCTCCATTCATCTAGTGATCGACGATAGAACTCACGAAATTCGTCGCTGTCGCCAGCCCCCAGCGCCAAAAGTTTGCGCTCGACGCCATCCGCCAGGTGTTCCGGGAGCCGCCGCTTCAGCGGCAATCGGTAGAGCCGACGGCCAAACTCGGGCACGGATGGTCGAGCCACATCGACCCCGACGCGCAGTCCTTCTTCTCCAGCTAGGTGCATCGAGCGCAGCAGCAAGACAATCAATGCCTCGGTCCACGGACCTTGGTGATGCCACGGTCGCACATCGGTTTCCGGTGGAAGCGCTGCGATGGTCCCGGTAGATAGCTTCTCAGATGCCGAATCGCTCAATGCGATCACCGTCGTATTAGGGAGTCTGCGGGCGAAACCGGTATGCCGACCATGGGCAAAGTTACGGTAGTCGGCCACCTGCACCGACGCTAGTCCCGACTCGACCAGCCGAACCTCGATATCGGTAGCCACCGGCGCCAGCGCCGGGGACGTCAAAACCAATACTTCAGGTCTGAGTTCAGGCTCAACCTCAAGCCTATTCGGCAACGACTCGGGCAGCGATGGTCGGTCGACATATGCCCGGAGAAGCGCGACCGACATCTGCATCACGCTTCCAGTAGCCAGAAAACCATCTGGCTGTACGGGCGCTGGCAACTGTACGATCCGGGTATCCGACCCCGTTTTTGTTTGAAGGTCTTTGGCGGCGCGGTGGGTTAGTACGACAGCTGGACGGAAACGCGAACGCTCAAATTCCGTGAAGACCCGTTCGGCGTCCGGATGCTTTCCGCTCGACGAGAACAACAATCCGCCGCGCTCCGAAAGATGCGGCAAGTCGATCAACTCGAGCGCTGTGCACGCACGAGCTGGCTGCCGAAAAAACCATTCGTGCAATCGGGCGGCGAGCGCAGCGAGCACCATCGTCCCGCCCGACCCAGCAAAAGCAGCGGGACCATGGCCGAGAGCCTCTACGGCGCTGCGCAAAGAGCCAACGTCCGCGTCTAGGACGGCAGCATAGGTATCCGGGAGCGCTTCAAGTTCGTTGCGGTAAGGAGACTTCTTCACTAACGCAGGATGTCATGCGAGCAGGACGGATTAGGTGGGCCAAGAGAGCCAAATACGGAACTTGCGAGCAGTTTCGGCGGTCACGAATGGATCGGATGATAGATCCGGAAACTCTCTGTGCCCGCAATCTGAGAATCGATCAAGGTGGGGAGGCCGACGGGCGCGACTGGCGAGTGTCGAACTACCGCCGCCTGGACGACGATCGCCGGTTTCCGAGGAACCAGTGGTACATTCCGCGGTACATCGTTGGCGTCTCGTGAGGCGGAGTGCGCGGCATCAAGGCTGCGGGTTCGGCTTCACAGATGGAGTTCGAGAGAGGTGACGCGAAAGCCCGGCTCCGGGGTCGAACCGGAAACCTCCTGTTTACAAGACAGGTGCTCTAGCCAATTGAGCTAGCCGGGCAGGAGGCGGATTGTGTCAAGCGGAGTCAGACCGCGACGTCGCGCGACTCGAGATGCTTGCTGACCTTCCTCTTCACCCGCTGAAGGGCGTTGTCCACCGTCTTGGTCTCGCAGCCAAGCAGCGCGGCGACGTCCTCGTAGGAGCGGTCTTCGAGGTAGTAGCCGAGGACGCTGCTTTCCATCTCGGAGAGCGTCGACTGCAGGCAGGAGACCAGGGAAGCCAGCTCCTCGGACGAAATCGCCTGGTTGACCGGGTCGAGCGCGGTCGGGCCGGGAAGGATCTCCTCCATGGTGGTTTCCGATTCGGTGTTCGCAGCCGGGGTCTGACCGAACGAGACGTACTGGTTCAGCGGGGCGTGCTTGTTCCGGGTGGCGGTCTTGACCGCGGTGATGATCTGTCTGGTGATGCAGAGCTCCGCGAAGTTGCGGAAGCTCGACTCACGGTCGGTCCGGTAGTCCCGGATCGCCTTGTGGAGTCCGAGGAGTCCCTCCTGGATCAGGTCATCGGAGTCACCGCCGACCAGGAAGTAGGACGAAGCCTTGAGCCGGACGAACGAGTGATAACGACGGATCAACTGATCCGCGGCTTCCTTGCGACCGCGCTTTGCGAACGCTACGAGCGTCTCATCATCAGGCTCTAGTCGAGCGTTAGATCCGGCACGGGCCGATCTGGCTGGGGCGTCGGAAACGGCTTTGTTATGGGAAACTGAGGTTGGGGTAGCCACCGCACATTCTCCTTAGGAAGAAGGCCTGTGGCGCCACTTACCTCCCCTGGACGCCCTTGCTGACAGGTGAGACTCACACTCAAGTTGAGGTTCACCCTTTATACGCCGCTTAGTTTACACATCAGCAGAGTTCTGTCAACTTCGTGGTGCCAGAGGTGAAATCCTGCTTGCAGATCCCAAGCCCCTGAAGGAGTCCGCCGGGCGGTCCCGTGGGAGGATTCGGGATCAGTGAGATCCACTCCGTTGGCCGTATTGACCAACAATCCGGATCTCGATGGAGGGTTCCCGTCAGGTGCTTCGCTGGCGGATGGCTTCAAAGATCATCACGCCGGCGGCCACCGAAACGTTGAGCGAATCGACCTGGCCGCTCTGGGGGATCGCGACGAGTCCGTCACAGGATTCGGCCACGCGGGGACGGAGTCCCTTTTCTTCGGTGCCAAGCACGAGGACCGTCTTGCCAGTCAGGTCCACCTGCCATGGGGCCTGTTCGGCCCGACCGTCGGCACCCCACACCCAGAAGCCCGCATCCTTGGCTTCGGCGATCCAGTCGCTGACGTTCCGGACCCGGGCGATCCGCAGGTGCTCGACCGCGCCGGCCGAGGCTTTCGCGGTCGCCGCAGTGACCGCGGCCGCACGTCGGTCCGGGATCACGACCCCGGCCGCACCTGCTGCCTCGGCGGAACGGCAGACCGCTCCGAGGTTTCTCGGATCCTGGACCTGATCAAGGACCACGACGAGGGCGTCCTCGATGGCGAGCAGCTCGCTGGCTCCTGCGTACGGGAAAGGCTCGACCTCGGCCACGATCCCCTGATGATCATGCGAGCCGCAAAGCTCGAACAGCTTCGATTCCGGGGTACCGGGCGCCTCGTAGACCTTGAGGATCCGGCGCCTTCCCCGCTCTGCCTCTGCGACCGGGTTGCGGCCATAGATGAATTCGGAAGCAGCCACTTGACCCGCCTCAGCTTCTGGGGACCAGGCGGGCGCCGTCAGCACCGTCCCGGACTTCCCAGCCGAGTTCCGCCAGCTGATCACGGATCTCGTCGGCGCGTGACCAGTCCTTGTCTTCCCGGGCATCGTTTCGCGCTTCGAGCAGGTCGAGAGCAGCCTGGTCGGGCCCCTCCCCTCCCCCGCCGGCGAGTGCCTCGAGCCCAAGCAGTTCGAGCATGCTGGCGAGCACTGTTCCCGCTCCGGCCAGCCCGGGATCGTCGGGACGCTGGTTGGCGGTTCGAATCAGGTCGAAGGCCTCCCGCATCGCCCGCGGAGTATTGAAGTCCTCTGCCAGCGCGTCCCGGAACCTCTCGCCGGCCGCAAGGGCCCCGGGTCCCGCTTCTGCGCCGGGAGGGTTCTCGCGGAGGAAGTTCCTGATCCGCTCGTTTCCGGCTGCTGCCTGTTCGAGCGGACCCTCTCCGAAAGCGAGGGGCTGACGGTAGTGCCCGGACATCAGGTAGGCCACGACGGTCTGAGGCCCGTAGACGTCCAGCGCTTCAGAGAGCTGAAAGATGTTGCCGACCGACTTCGACATCTTCTCCGAACCGGTCTCGATCATCCCGTTGTGCATCCACACCCTGGCCAGGGGCTTGCCCCGCGCGGCCTCCGATTGCGCGATCTCGTTCTCATGGTGGGGGAAGACGAGATCGGAACCTCCGCCGTGAATGGTGAACGGCTGGCCGAGCTCGGCTTCGGCCATCGCGGAACACTCGATGTGCCAGCCCGGCCGGCCCGGTCCCCACGGCGAGTCCCAGCTCGTGTCCTCACCTTCCTTGCGGGACTTCCAGAGAGCGAAGTCGAGCGGGTCGCGCTTGAGCGAGCCGGCGTCATCACCCTCGCCCTGTTCCATCTCCTCGGTGGGCCGGTGGGAAAGTTTGCCGTAACCGTCGAAGCTGCGAACCGAGAAATAGACGTCCCCGCCCGACTCGTAGGCGTGACCGCCCTCGACCAGGGCTTCGATCAGCTCCACGATCGGCCCGACCGTCTCGGTCGCGAGCGGTTCGGCGTCAGGACGGCCGATTCCAAGCCGCCCGGTGTCCTCGAGATAGGCCGCCGTCATCTCGGCGGCGAGATCCCCGGAAGGTATCCCGCGCTCGGCCGCAGCGGTGTAGATCTTGTCGTTTATGTCGGTGACGTTGATCGCGAGCCGGGTCCGGTAGCCCTCACTACGGAGAAAACGCGCAAGAAGCGAGAAGACGACGAAGGGGCGGGCGTTTCCGATGTGGATGCGGCTGTAGACGGTGGGTCCGCAGGCGTAGATGCCGATCTCGCCATCGGCAGGAAGCGTGAGCAGTTCCCCGCTCATCGTGTCCCTGATCCTTACCTCGCGCATGCCGCGGAGAGACTACTCAGAAGGTCCGATAGCCGCCGGCCCCGGGCCCGCCGCGACGGCGCCTCGGAACCGGGCCTTCGCCACTCTCGCGGGACTCCTGGCGTTCCCATTCGGGGGCGGTGCTGGTCGCCGCCGAAATCGCTTCCTGGCGGGCCCGGTCGGCTGCTGCCTGGACGTCGTCTTCGGCTGACTTGCGGGCGATCTCGGCCCGGCGCTCGGCTTCGCGCTGGATCCGTTCGTCCTCCTCCTGGAGGCGCTGCTCGGCCCGACGACGGGCGTCCTCTTCGGCTTCGCGCCCGAAACGCTCGATCAACTGCTCGACGCGTTCGGCCGCTTCACGACGGACCTGTTCGGTTCCCTCCATCACCCGCCGGTCGATGTCAGCCTCGATCTCGGCGATCTTCTGACGGGCCAGGGACTCGAACTCGTTCGCGTGAGCCTCGGCCTGGGCAGCCCTGTCCTGGGCTTTGCGGGCCCGCTCGTCGGCCGCTTCGATCCGGTTCCTGGCCTCCCGTTCGGCTGCCTGTCGGGCTTCCTTGGCGAGACGCTCCGCGACTTCCTCGAGGTGACGGGTCCGGGCGGCGAGTCTTTCCTCACCGTCGGCGGCCACCTTGGCCATAGCTTCCTCACGAGTCTCCCGCTCCTGTTTGAGCGTACCTTCGACCCGCTTCAGTTCTGCTTCGACCTTTGCCTGGGCTTCGCGCTGGTCGGCATCCTTCTGTTCAAGTTCCTTGACCTTCTCTTCGGCCTCGAGGCGTGCCTTTCGCGATGCCTCGATCTTCTCCCGCGCTTCGGCGCTCAACTTCCGCAGGGTCTCCCGCGCCTTGGTCTTGATCTCCTCGCGGGCTTCGGCCACTTCGCGGGCGGCCTGGGCCTTGGCCGCCTCGACCCGCTGGTCGGCGGTGGCTGCGGAAGCCTTCGCCTTCTCGGCGGCTTCGCGGTCCCTGCGCGCCTGGGTCAGCGATTCGCGAGCCGTGGCCAGAGCCTTCAGTTCGGCCTCACGGGCCGCGAGTTCGGCCTCACGGGCACGCGCCTCGCTTGCGGTCAGTTCCTTGGCGAGGGCTTCGACCCGGGAGGTGAGCTTGCTGGAGGTCTCGCCGACCTGGCGAAGCTCGGGGGGCAGACCGTTTCCGGACGCCTCTTCCTTTGACGGAGCTGGAGTGGAATCACTCATCGTCGCCTGAAAACTACTACTAGCGCGGCAAGATCGCTCATTTCAGCCGCAGGATCGCGACCGGCGCCTACTTCAGTTCGCGCTTGAGCACCTTGCCGGTCGCGTTTCGCGGCAACTCCGGCAGGAAGACGACGTCCCGGGGCGCCTTGTAGGAGGCGAGGTTGGCCTTGACGAACGACCTTACGGTCTCCTCGTTCATCGACACTTCGGATCGGACGACCACGTAGGCACGGAGAGCCTGGCCGAACTTCTCGTCCTCGACCCCGATCACCGCCGCCTCGACGACTTCGTCGTGACCGGAGATCAGGTCTTCAACCTCGGCCGGGAACACGTTCTCGCCGCCGGAAATGATCATCTCGTCATCGCGGCCGTCGATGTAGAGGCGACCGTCGGCGTCGAAGTGCCCGACGTCGCCGCTGGACAGATAGCCGTCCAGGTTCTCCTTGTTGCCCCCGCCGGTGTATCCGTCGAAGGTCATCTCGTTGCGGATGAAGATCCGGCCGGTCTCCCCCTGGGGCACATCCTCGCCGAACTCGTCGATCAGTCGGACACTCGTCCCGTAAGGCGGCCGCCCCGCGGTCGAAGCATCGACCCGCAGATCCTCGGGCGTGGCAATGGACCCCATCGCCACCTCGGTCGATCCGTAGAAGTTGTAGATGTTGTCGCCGTAGCGATCCATCCATGCGGTGGCGAGGCCGCCCGGCAGGGCCGAACCGGAGAGCGTGACGATCTTCAGGTTGTCTGCACGGAAATGACGGCTGGTCTCCTCGTCCAGTTCGAGGATCCGCTGCAGCATGACCGGAACTGCGACCAGGACGTCCGCCCCGAATTCGTCCACCAGTTCCATCGTCTGGGCGGGCCTGAAGCGGCGCTGGAGCACGAGCCTGGCACCTACCGAGGTTCCGATGATCGAGTTGAGATAGCCCCACGAGTGAAACAGGGGTGCGGCAACGACGATCGTCTCGCCCGAGAAATGCGGGATCCGGTCCAGCAGGCCGACCATCACGGAAAGGCCGCTCGGCGCCGGGCGCTGGGCACCCTTCGGGGTTCCGGTCGTTCCCGAGGTGAGGATGATGTTCCGGCCCTTCTCGCTGGGCCACGGGAGCTCGGAGTCGTCGTTCGAGGCGATCAGATCCTCGAGGCCGGGCAGCCCCGACGTTCCCGGCTCGTCCTCAAAGCCGCAGACTCGCCCGACACTGTCGGGTACCCCGGAGAGCAGATCCTCGAATTCCTGGTCGAGCACCACGACCTTCGCCCCCTCCCGCTCGATCACGTCCGCGAGCTGGGGACCAGAGAACATGGTGTTGAGGAGGATCACGTTCGCGCCGAGTTTCCAGCCGGCAAGGTTGCTCTCGACGAAGCCGCGGTGGTTCCGGCACATGATCGCGAGACCATCACCGGGGCCGATGCCAAGGCCCCTGAAGGCATGGGCAAGGGCGTTGCTTCGGCGGTGGACTTCGGCGAAAGTCAGTGAGCCCTTCTCGTCGACCAGATAGGTCCGGTCTCCGTGCTTGACGGCGGCGACGCGAATCGCCGTCGCCGGAGTGGTACCTCCCCGCAGGAGGGCTGAAGCGGCAACGGGCAGGGCGGTCGGCCCGAGTCCCCCGATGACTCCGGCCTTGTGGAGGGTCTTCAGCTCGAAACCCTTGTTCGAGACTGATTCGACGACGGCTTTGACTGGGTTCATTGCGGCCAGACTCTAGTCGAGATCGACCGTTGCGACGGCCATGCATGCGATGCCCTCGCCCCGGCCGATCCACCCCATCCGCTCGTTGGTGGTCGCCTTGACGCTGATCCTCGCTCCGGTCACTTCCGAAAGCCTCGAAACCATGGCCGGCCGGAAGGGTCCGAGCTTCGGCTGCTCACATATCAGCGTTGCGTCGGCATTCAGGACGGGGCCGCGCAGCATTCCGATTACGGTTCTGAGCAGGCCGATCGAGTCGGCCCCCTGCCAGGCCGGGTCGGTGTCGGGGAAGACCTCGCCGATGTCTCCCAGGCCGGCCGCACCGAGGATCGCATCGATCAGGGCATGGGTCAGGACGTCGGCATCCGAGTGGCCGCTGAGCCCCATGTCGTGAGGCACCTCGACCCCGCCGAGGATCAGCTTTCTTCCTTCCGCGAAGCGGTGGCTGTCGTATCCGATTCCGACGCTTATCGACATGGCAACGGCCTGAATCCTATTCCGGGCCCTCGAGGGAACCGATCGGCCGCAGGGTCCGCTTCCTGTTCGAGAAGGTGGCGATCCCGGTGACTCCATGCGACGCTAGGAAATCCAGCGCCTCGCCGTAGCGAAATCCGATCTGGGCGGGTTCGTGGGCGTCGGAGGACAGGGCGAAGGTGGCACCGGCATCGACGCACATCTCCATGAATGCGGGAGCCGGGTAGATCTCTCCGACGCCCTTCCTCAGTCCGGCCGTCGATACCTCGACCGCGACGTCCGATTCGGCGATCGCTTCGATCGCCGGTTCGTACATGGTCCGGGGGTCGACCGAGGGCAAGCGTCCCGCGCGCCCCCAGACCTTGACCAGGTCAGGGTGGGCGAGGATGTCGAAGAGACCGGATCGGGCAGCGTCGGCAAGCGTCTCGAAGTAGCGGCGCCAGACGTCGTCGGGATCCTGGCTGCCGTCCCAGATCGTGTACTCCTCGGTGTCGAGCGAGTAGTCACCGAGGAAGTGAACCGAGCCGACGACGTAGTCGAAGGGCCTGGAGCCCAGCATTGCCTCGAGCTTCTCCTCGGCACCGGCGATGTAGTCACCCTCGATGCCCAGTTTGATCGGACTGGCCTTCACGACTTCCACGTACTGGTCGATGTCGTCGATCGCCCACTCGTCCCAGAAGGGGTGCCGCCAGACGGTGAGCGCTTCCGTGAAGCGGTACATGTGCTCGGCGCAGCCGAGTTCGGTGACTCCGGCCTGCTCAGCCGCCTCCAGGTAGCGGTCGATGTTTGCGGCCGTGAAATGTTCCTCCGCCCTCGCTCCGAGGTCATCTCCCCGAAGGTGAAGGTGGTAGTCGGTTATGGCACCTGGTTCCTGGTTCATCGGTCAGCTTCGAGTAGACGGGTCGCCAGTTCGATGTCGTCCGGCACGGTGACCTTGATGTTGCCGGAAGGCGCGTCGACCAGGCCGACCGATCCCCCGGCTGCCTCGATCAGGAAGGCGTCGTCGGTGGCGGCGGCCAGATCACCATCGGCGATCGCCCGTTGCAGGGCGGCAATCCGGAAGACCTGCGGAGTCTGGACCGCGACCAGCTCTGAACGGTCCAGTGTGGCCGTCACCTTCCGGTCGGGTCCGACGCGCTTGATCGTGTCGGTGACCGGAGCGGCGGCAATCACGGCGTCGAGCCCCGGTTCCGATTCAAGCGTCTCGACTGCAGCATCGATCAGTTCCGGGGTGACCAGCGGCCGGGCGGCATCGTGAACGATGATCAGCGAGTCGGGACTCCCGGCGGCGATGAGCCGAAGGCCGTTGGCGACGGACTCGGAGCGCGAATCGCCGCCGTCCACGGTCTCGATGCCGGCCTCGTTGAAGTCCTGCGCCCTCCCCGGCGGCACGGCAACGACGATCCGGTCGATTGTCCGGGCTGCCCTGAAGGCCTCGACCGACCATGCGTAAAGCGGGCGCCCGACGAGGGGCACCAGGGCCTTGGGTCCACCGGCCCCGAGCCTCTGCCCGGAACCGGCGGCCACTATCAGCGCCGGAAACCCCATACGGGGTCAGCCCTGCCTCAGCCTAGGCCGCGGCGGAAGCCACCGAGGCTTCGTAGCGCTCTTCGAGCAGGCCGTCGAGGTAGCTCTCGGCTCCCTCTTCGTCCTTGTCCAGCGCGTACATGAACTCGGAAGCGAGGATCTTCTTGGCCCGGGTGTACATCTGCTTCTCGCCGGTAGAGAGGCCCTTTTCCATCTCGCGAAGAGCGAGGTTGCGGACAACCTCGGCCAGCTCGAAGACGTCACCCGTCTTGATCTTTTCCTTGTTGTACTTGAAGCGGCGGTTCCAGTTCTTGGGCATGTCGGAAACCTCGTCCGACAGGACCGAAATGACCTTCTTGATCTCGTCCTCGTCGATCACGCGACGCAGGCCGGCCTCCCCGGCCTTCTCGGTCGGCACCTTGACCGTGAGGTCGTTGTGGAGGATCTTGATGGTCAGGTACTCGCGAGTCTCTCCCATGAGCTCCGCGTCAGCCTTCTTGAGGACCACTCCTGCCCCGTGGTGCGGGTAGACGACCTTGTCGCCCTCCTCGAAGTCGCACACGTATGGAACCAGTTCGAGATCTTCATCAATTACTTCTTCGCCGTTCACTGCCTCTGAATCGGAAATCAGATGCTCCTTTGTCTCTTAGCTGACGACCGTGGCCGTCATGTGTTCAAAAACCGGTCTGCCATGACGGATTCCTGGAGTCTCCGTACGCCTTCGCGGATCTCCTTGGCCCGGGCCGGGCCAACGCCGTCGACAGCGGCAAGTTCCTCGTCGGAGGCCCTCAGGGCCTCGTCGACAGTGCCAAATCTCTGGACGATCTTCTGGACGACCAGCCGTGGCAACCGGGGAACGCTCGCCAGCATCCGGTAGCCCCGCGGCTCCGTGACCAGATCGAGCGTGTTGACCTTGCGGTCGTAGCCGAGCAGCTCGGCCAGGCGCCCGAAATCGAGCACGTCCTGATGCGAGAGGCCGGTCAGCTCTTCGAGCATGAACTGGATGTTCTCCTCGGTGTCTTCGACCGCGTAGTCGCGCATCAGGGCCTGCCGCTCGGATGCGACACCGACCATGGTCTCCTCAAGCTGCATTTCGATCAGGCGGCCCTCGGTGCCGAGCTCGATCACGTAGCGCTCCACTTCGGTTGCCATGCGCGAAACGAGTTCCGACCTCTGAAGCACGGCCAGCGCGTCGTAGAGCACCACGCCGCCGCTGAACTCCGCTCTGGTCAGACGGCTCGAAAGCTCATCCAGCCGCGTGCGGTACTTGTTCAGGGTCGCGAGAGCCTGATTGGACTTGGCCAGCACGGCTGGAATGTCCTGAAGGATGTACTTGACCCCGTCGAGGTAGAGCGAGACGACTTCTCGCCTTTCCGAGATGGCGATTACGAGTGCATCGACCTGCTTGGAGATTCGCTCCGCGGTCCTGTGCCGGGTTCCGGTCTCGACCGAGTGGATGGTCGGATCGGGCATCATCTGGACGTTCGCCCAGGTGATCTTGCTTCCGTCCGCATTGATCAGGATCGCGCCGTCCATCTTCGCCACCTGGTAGAGCATGGCCGGGCTGTAGTCGATGTCCAGCCGGATACCACCGGAAAGCATGAAGGCGAAATCTTCGGTTTCGCCGACGACGATCAATCCGCCGGTACGGGCGTGGAGGATGTTGTCGATCCCCTCGCGGAGTTCGGTGCCCGGCGCAACCGCATCTATGGCACGGAGCAGCCTGGGATCCTGACGCTCTGAAAGATGAGCGAGATCACTCTCGACTACCGGTGCCATTCGAAGAATTATGCCAGATTCCGCTTTCCAATGCGGTCTAGCGAAGCTCCGGGCCGCATTTTTCAGCCCGTTGAACGGGCCTGAAACCCGCCGGTGAAGCGGAATTTAGACGGGACTGAACCTCAGGCCGCCTCGGCTTCCCGACCCGTACGACTTCCGGAAAATGCGACTTTCAGGGCCTGCCTTGCGGTTGCGCAGGGAGAAAGGCCATGGAGGTGCTCGCCGCTGCGGGGTCCGATCACTGGAGCGAGGCCGAATTTCGCTGCCTCCGCCACGCGGCGGTCGGCGTGTGCCACGTAGCGCAGATCACCGGTCAGCCCCAGTTCACCGAAGCAGGCGACGGGACGGCCGTCCGGGCCGACCAGAGGCTCGCCCCGCTGCGCCGAGGCGACCGCCAGGGCAACGGCGAGGTCGGCACCAGGTTCGTCTATTCGCACCCCGCCGACCACGTTCACGAAGACGTCGGAGTTGCCCAGGCCAAGCCTGGCGTGGCGGGCAAGCACGGCCAGGATCATGCTGAGCCGGTTGCGATCGATCCCGTTCACGACCCGGCGGGGCACCTCCAGCTCGGATGGCGAGACGAGCGCCTGCACCTCGACCAGGACGGGCCGGGTGCCTTCCATCGAGGCCAGCACCACCGACCCCTGGGCCCCGGTCGCCTCCTCCACGAACCGGGCAGACGGATCGAGGACCTCGGTCAGCCCGCCGGAACGCATCTCGAAAACTCCGACTTCAGAGGTGGCACCGAACCGGTTCTTGACCGCGCGCAGGGTGCGCCAGGTCCGTTCCCGCTCCCCCTCGAACCTCAGCACGCAGTCCACCAGGTGCTCAAGGACCCGGGGGCCGGCCAGACTGCCTTCTTTGGTCACGTGGCCGACCAGGATCACGGCCACGTCGAGCCGCTTGGCAAGCTCGGCCAGGGCATTTGCCGCCTCGCGGACCTGACCGACCGAACCCGGCGCGCCGCTCAGCTCGGTGCTGTGCATGGTCTGAATCGAGTCGATCACGCAGACGGCCGGCCGTTCCGAATCGATCGTTCCAAGGACCGTCTCGAGGGAGCTCTCGGCCAGCACGTTCACCTCGAGAGCGGCCTCACCCAGCCGCTCGGCCCGCATTCTCACCTGGGCCGCGGACTCTTCCGCCGAGACGTAAAGCGTGCGATTTCCGGATGCCTGGAGGTTGGCGAGTGCCATCCCGGTCAGGGTGCTCTTGCCGATTCCGGGGGAGCCGCCCAGCAGAACGAGCGACCCGGGTACAACTCCTCCACCGAGGACGCGGTCGAGCTCCCCGATGCCGGTGGAAAGCCGGTCGACACTGGTGGCCCGGACCTCCCGCAGACGCACCGGCCTGCCCGGCTCGCCGGGAGGTAGCGACCTGCCGTTTCCCTTGGCCGGAGAGGCCTTCCGGATGGACTGTGGCGCCGCCTGCTCTACCAGGGTGTTCCACTCCCGGCAATCGGGGCATTGCCCGGTCCAGGCCATCGCGACGTGGCCGCAGCTCTGGCATACGTGTTGGGACCTGATCTTTGCCACCGCACCAGACTAAGGACGGTCGAGGACGCCTTCGCCCCTCCCGCAGCAAAAGCGGCCCGCGTCACCCGGCACTATCCTGCGAGGCATGTACTGGACCTTTCTGATCTTCCTGCATGTCGTGGCGATGGCTTTCTTCCTTGGCGGTCAGATCATGCTGGCCTTCACGGTGGTGCCCGTCATGCGGGCCGAACCGGCCCAGCCGGAGAGGATCAAGGCAATCGCGCAACGTTTCGGGATGGGCTCGCTGATCGCCCTGGGCGTGCTGCTGCTGACCGGGCTCTCCCTGGCCTCCCACTTCCAACTGTGGGATTACGGCCCCTTCCACGTGAAGATGGCCCTGGTCGTCGCGACGATCATCGCCGTGTTCCTGCACATGATGCGGGGCCAAAGTCATGTGCTGATGGCGGTCACCTTCGTTCTCACCCTCGCCACCGTCTACTCCGGGGTCAACCTCACTCACTGAGCCACGGGGAGGAGTCGGGGTGTTGATAGCTTCAGTTGCCCATGAGCACCTCTGAAGACCTCGCCTCCGAGGCACCGGGCGGCGCCCGGGAAATCCGTTTCCTGAACATCATCGCGATCGTCGCGATCATCGACTTCCTCCTGCTGATCCCCCTTGTCTGGGCATCCCGGTTCATCGCCGACAGGCACGAAATCGTCTCTGTGCTGGGACCCATTCACGGGACTCTCTTCATCGTCCTGATCGGACTCTGCGCATACGGTTCGATGCAGAAGTGGTGGGGCTGGTGGTTCCCGATCATCACCGTGATCACGCTCGGGCCTCCCGGTTCCCTGATCGGCGACTTCATCGTGAGGCGGAAGCTCCGTCAGGGGGCGGAATCGTGAGTGCCAGCGATGCGACACTCGAAGAGGTCACCTGGAATCTGGATGATCTGCTCGAAGGCGACAGCTCCGATCCGACAACGGCGGTAACCGAGCTCCTCGACGAGGCCGAGAAGGCGTCGGAAAAGTTTGCCGGCGAGTACGAAGGCAAGGTTGCCGAACTTGACGGCCAGGGTCTGATCGTGGCAATGACCAAGCTGGCTGACATCTCGGATCGGGCGGGCCGTGCCCTCAACTACGCGCACCTGCGCTTCGCAGCCGATACGGCCGACCCCGGCAACGGAGCGCTGCTCCAGATGGGATCAGAGCGGGCGACCCGGATCCAGACCCGCCTGCTCTTCTTCGACCTCGAGTGGGCCGCGCTCGATGACGTGAAGGCAGAAGAGCTGCTGGCTACCCCGGGACTCGAGTTCTGTGCCCATCACCTGCGCAGCGAGCGGCGATACCGCGACCACCTGCTGAGCGCCCCGGAGGAGAAGATCGCGACAGAGCTTTCGGTGACCGGAGCCGGGGCCTGGTCCCGTCTCTTCGACGAGCTGACTTCCGCGATCAGGGTCGACCTTCCCGATGCCGACGAGCCGGTCAGTCTCGACATTGCTCTCTCCGGCCTTCACAGCCCCGACCGGGAAGTCCGCAAGGCAACCGCAGAAGCAGTGACCGAATCCCTTGAACCGGGCCTCCGCACACGCGCCTACGTCTTCAACACCCTCCTGCAGGACAAGGCGATCAAAGACCGCCTGCGCTCGTACCCGCATTGGCTAGCCACCCGTAACCTGAGCAACGAGGCCTCGGACGAGTCCGTTCAGGCACTGATCGAAGCGGTAAAGGGTCGCTACGACCTGGCCCGTTCCTGGTACCGGACGAAGGCGAAGCTGCTGGAGATCGACCGGCTTGCCGACTACGACCGGATGGCCGCGATAGCCACTGATGACGTGACCATCGAGTGGGACGAAGGCCGACAGATCGTCCAGAGTGCGTTCGACTCGCTCGCCCCACAGGCCGGCGAAGTGGTGGGCCGCTTCTTCGAGGGCCGCTGGATCGACGCCCCGCCGGCCCCGAACAAGCGGGGCGGCGCGTTCTCGGCGTCGACCGTCCCCTCAGTGCACCCCTACGTGATGCTCAACTACACGGACCGGCGTCGCGACGTGCTCACGCTCGCCCACGAGCTCGGTCACGGGCTCCATCAGGCGCTGGCGGCGAAACAGGGAATCTTTCATCAGGACACACCCCTCACCGTGGCCGAGACTGCCTCTGTCTTCGCCGAGGAACTCGTCTTCGGGCGACTCCTCGAGGACGAGAAGGACCCGGCTTCCCGCCTCGGCCTGCTGTCCGAATCCGTCGAGGGCCAGATCGCGACGATCTTCAGGCAGATCGCCATGAACCAGTTCGAGGACCGGGTTCACACCTCGAGGCGTGAGGAAGGCGAGCTTTCGGTCCAGCGCTTCGGCGAGCTCTGGGCGGAGACCCAGGAGGAGCTGCTCGGCGACTCGGTCGAGGTGACCGACGGTTACCGCTCGTGGTGGTCGTACGTGCCGCACTTCATCGGCTCGCCCGGTTACGTCTACGCGTACGCTTACGGCCAGCTGCTCGCACTTTCGGTCTACAGGCTGTACGAGGAGCAGGGGCAGGAACTGGTTCCGGGCTATCTGGAGATGCTTTCCGCCGGCGGCTCGAAGTCGCCTGAGCAACTCGGTGCCCTGGTCGGGGTTGACTTGAGTGACCCCACTTTCTGGGACAACGGACTCGATCTGGTCGCAGGGCAGATCGAAGCCGCACAAGCCGCCGCCGACGAGGTCCTGAAGACGCGAGCCGGAGGCAATAACGGCAACTGACCCATCCCTTGCGTCCGCTCCGGCATTGACCGTTTCGGGAAGCCGGTGCGGAAAGATCCAGATTCGGGTAATGGACGTATACCCGGTTATTGAAGGGCGCAGGGATGTCGGAGCAGGAAAAAAGGACACGGATTTCGCAGGCAGCGCGGCGGGCCGAAGTGATCGATGCTGCCCTGGTCGAGTTCGGCCGGTTCGGCTACGCCGGCACCTCGACCTCGATGATCGCCTCCCGGGCCGGAATCCGGCAGCCGTACATCTATGCCCTGTTCGAGAACAAGCGGGCTCTTTTCCTCGCCTGCCACGAGGTCCTGAACGAAGAAATCAGGGCGACCTTCGAGAAGTCATTCGAATCCGGAGACTCTCCCCATGAGCGTCTGCGCAAGATGGGACTTGCCTACACCGGCCTGCTCCACGACGATGCACGCGTGCTTTGCCACCTCCAGATCATCGCCGCCGCCGGAAGCGCCGACCTGCGCAAGCCGGTCCGGGAGGGCTTCAACCAGCTCTTCGACGATGTGGTGGAGATCAGCGGCGGCAGCCGCCGGGAGGTCGCCAGGTTCTTCGCTTCGGGAGTGCTCTTGAACGCCTTCGCGGCAATGGACGAACCGATGGAGATGATCGACCTGCTCGAGGTCCTGCCGGAGGGCCAGCCTTGAGGCGGCTCACCCCAATGCTCCTCGTCTGCCTCCTCGTCGCAACGATCGGGCTGACGACTGCCGCCGAGGCGAAATATCAGAAGACCAAGCCGGTCGGCTGGGGCCCGAGGACCAGCAAGGCTGCCGCAAAGCTGGTCACGCGGAACGGCTTCGAACCCCGCCGGATGAACCGCAAGGACAACTACCGGGTTCCCGGCAAGAAACTGCTCCGCGATTGGCGCAAGCGCAGCGAAATGCCATACAAACGCTTCGTGGACGGTCGTTTCAAGGGCACGACTGACGAGATCATCCAGTGGGCGGCGCTCAAGTGGGGCATCGACACGAACACGATGCGTGCAGTCGCCGCGGTCGAGTCCTGGTGGGACATGGACACACTCGGCGACAACGGAGACTCCTTCGGCCTGTACCAGGTCAGGCGTCCCTATCACTGCTGGGGCAAATGCAAGATCGCCCGTTACTTCACCGCCTTCAACGCCGATTACTACGGCGCCATCGTCCGCTCCTACTTCGACGGCAAACAGACCTGGCTGAACACGGTCACCGGCAATGGCCGGCGCTATCGGGCCGGAGACCTCGAGGGCAGCATGGGAGCCTGGTACTCAGGCCGCTGGTGGGGGCCGCCGGAGCGGCCGATCGAGCCTTACCTCGGCTGGATCGCCCAGCGGCGCGCCGAGAAGATCTGGAAGCACCCGGACTTCATCGCCTACACCGGCAACTGAAGCGCTTCAGTTGCCCTTCCGGCGAACCCGGACGACCGCCTGCCGGACGACCGAGTTGTTCGATCGCATGACGAAGGTCACTGGCAGCCGGACCCCGCGCTGTGCGCGCCAGGTCACTCGCACCCGGTAGTTGAGGGTCCTGCTGGCCCCGACCGACAGCGTGCCGAGCGAGCGGCAACGATTTCCGGCCAGTTTCAGAGCCCGCTTGCGGAGATTGACGCAGATCCTCGTGTTGTTCGAGGCGACCCCGCCCCGGTTGGAGGCTGTGACCCTGATCCTCACGACCTTGCCCTTGCGGACGGCCTTGTTGCGCGGCGTGGCGCTGATCTGGTTCCGGGTCCTGTTCAGTCCGGCCCCGGTCAGGTTGGTTTCCACGTTCCCGGCCAGCGACGAGACCGTGACCTTGGCCGTCTGAGTGGCGGTAGAACCCGGGGTGAACCTGACCTGGATGGTGCAGACCGAATCCGGATCCATGACCCGGACGCAGTTGCCCGGGTTGACCAGTTCGTAGCGGCCGGCGTTGGCACCCGAGAGCGTGATACCGGTCACCTCGTTCAGGGTCTCACCGGTGCTCCTGATCGTGATCACACCCTGGCGGGCCATGCCGATGTCCGACTTGCCGAAATCGAAGGTTCCCGGGTCCAGCCTGATGCCTGGGTCGGAGAAGGTCATGACGCGAACCGCGCCGACGTTGCCCCCGTCGAGCCCGTTGAAGGCCGCGACCGTCCGGCCGTCGTGTCCCATGGCGTACCCGGGGTCATCGCTGTAAACGAAACCGTCCGTCGGCACGACCGACTCGAGCGAGTTGTTCGAGAACCTGGTCCAGGAAACGGTGGTCTGACCAGGCAGAGCCCCCAGAGACGTGCCTCCGGCGATGGCCTGGGCTGTCGCGTTGGCAGAGATCGAAGGATCCTCGACATCGGTCGCCTGGGTCTGGGTGTCAGCCCAGGTCTGGAAGGTTGCGTTGGGCATGAACCGTCCGGTCTCGACCCGCTCGCCCCCGCCGTTCAGGTCATGGATCCAGGCCATCACGGGCTGGCCGTTCAGAACATCGGTCATGTACAGGCCGCTGGTGTCGTAGGTAGTCCCGTAGACGGTTGGCGTGGCGGCCCGCCGGAAAGCACCGATCGGAGCCGAGCCGGCATCGGCGCGGATGTACTCGACCGCCCAGTTGAAGTACGGGATGGCGACTTCCTGGCCCAGCGGCCCCTCGAGATGCTGGTCTTCGCGGTATCGGATCCAGGCGACGACGGTCGATCCGTCCGTGCCGTGAGCGACCTGGGCATCGAACGGGTCGCCACCGAGGCCGGTAGTGAGAAGAGAGATCGCATCCATCGTGTCATCGGCACTGATGACCCTGGTGCCGACGTCACTCGTCTCCGCCGCACCCTGGGTCCAGAGGACGCGGTACGAGTTGCCGCCGCCGGCCACGGCCGGCGGGGCGGCGCTGATGTCGGACGTTCCGGCAGAAACCGACGGGTCGGAAACTTCGTGGATCGTGCCGGAGGTGCCGTCTGCGGCGACCTTCACGGCCTGGATCACCCAATTGGTGCCGTTGAACTTGCGCCAGGTGATGCCGGCGGTGCCATCCGTGCCGAGCGAGAGGGCGATGTCACTGGCCGGCTGACCGACCGGACCGGCGAGCGACCGGTTCTGGACTGTGCCGACGGAACCGTCGGCCGCGATGGAGACGCTCTGGACCATGTCATCCGTCGCCGAGGTGTTGAGCCAGGCGACCATGGTCGAACCGTCAGCACGGCTGGCAACCACCGGGTCGGTCGCATCCTCGTTGGCTGGCGAGAGCGTGACGATCGCGCCCTGCGTGCCGTCGGGGGTCACCCGCGTACCCTGAATCACGTCGAAGCCGCCGACGTCCCGCTTCCAGACGACCCAGGAGTTGGCTTCGCTGTCGCCGGCGATGCCGACCTGGCTGGTGCTGCTTCCCACACCTGAAACCACGACGGGTGTGGTCCATCCGGCACCGGCGACCGAGGGCGCGACAAGCCAGGCGCAGGCGATCGCCAGCGCTGCGACAGCGACTCGAGTGAAACCGTTTACCGCACGGGCTTCCCGCAAAAGAACCCTCCGTCCCTTGAAGTGTCGGGTCAGTCTAGCCGTATGAACACCGGCGAACCTCGAGGGTCGCGGTTGGTGCTCAGTCGGCAGCAGATTCGGCCGCGGGACCGTCACTCGCCTCGGGCTTGCCGGCGGGCGGCTCGGGGGTAGCGGAACCCGTGGATCCGGCTCCCACACCAACCTTCTCCGGGCCGTCTTCCTTCTTCTGCGGCTTGCGGCGAGGCTTGGTGATCTTCAGCTTGAGCGGTTTGTCCTCGTCGTCACCGGCCTCGTTTCGCGTCACGGTCACCAGCGATCCGGCGACCGAGTCGCCGCCTCCGGCCTTCAGGACCTCGTCGGCGAGCGGATCCTCGATGTAACGCTGGATCGCCCGACGCAGCGGACGGGCACCCATGGCGGGATCCCAACCCTTGTCTGCAAGGAAGTCCTTGGCGTCGTTGTCCAACTCGAGCATCAACTCGTGTTCGGCGACCTGGTTGCGCACCCTCGCCAGCATCAGTTCGATGATCTCGCGCACTTCCTCGCGGCTCAGCTTGTGGAAGACGATCACCTCGTCGATCCGGTTGAGGAACTCCGGACGGAAAACCTTCCGGAGCTCGCTCATGATGCGGCCCTTCATGTCGTCGTACGTGATGCCGGTGTCGTCAGAGACCGTGAAGCCGATCCCCTGGTTGCGGGCGATCTCGTTGGCCCCGATGTTCGAGGTCATGATGATGATCGCGTTGCGGAAGTCCACGGTGCGTCCCTGCGAGTCGGTCAGGCGACCGTCTTCCAGGATCTGGAGCAGGATATTGAAGACATCCGGGTGGGCCTTCTCGATTTCGTCGAGCAACAGCACCGAGTACGGCTTGCGGCGCACGGCCTCGGTGAGCTGACCACCCTCGTCGTATCCGACATAACCGGGAGGCGAGCCGACCAGACGGCTGACCGCGTGCTTCTCCATGTACTCGGACATGTCGATCCGGACCATCGAATCTTCGTCGCCGAACAGGAACTCGGCCAGGGTTCTGGCGAGCTCGGTCTTGCCGACGCCCGAAGGTCCGAGGAAGACGAACGAACCGGCGGGCCGCTTCGGATCCTTGATCCCGGCGCGCGAACGGCGGATTGCCTTCGAGACAGCCTCGATGGCGGCTTCCTGGCCGATCACCCGCTTGTGGAGTTCGCCCTCCATCTCGATCAGCTTCTTTGTCTCCGCTTCGGTCAGCTTGAAGACCGGGATGCCGGTCCACATCGAGACGATGTCGGCGATCTCCTCCTCGCCGAGCACCGGACGCTCGCCCTCTTCACCTTCGGCCCACTCTTCCTCGAGCTGGCGCTTACGGGTGGTGAGCTGACGCTCGGTATCACGCAGGTTCGCTGCCTTCTCGAACTCCTGCGCCTCGATCGCGGCTTCCTTCTCGCGGCGTGCCGTCTCGATCTCCTCTTCGAGATCGCGATAGACGGGCGGCGCCGTCATCGACTTGATCCGCATCCGTGAGGCGGCTTCGTCGATCAGGTCGATCGCCTTGTCGGGCAGGAAGCGGTCGGAGATGTAGCGGTCCGCAAGTTCCGCCGCCGCCTCGAGGGCGTCGTCGGAGATCTGGACCTTGTGGTGCTGCTCGTAACGCTCCCGCAGCCCTTCGAGGATCTTGACCGTCTGCTCGGGTGTCGGCTGGTCGACCCGGATCTGCTGGAAGCGACGTTCAAGTGCCGAGTCGCGCTCCAGGTACTTGCGGTACTCGTCGAGCGTGGTCGCGCCAATGGTCTGGATCTCGCCACGGGCAAGTGCGGGCTTGAGGATCGAGGCTGCGTCGATCGCGCCTTCTGCGGCACCGGCACCGACCAGGTTGTGGATCTCGTCGATGAAGAGGACGATGTCGCCGCGCTGGGCGATCTCCTTCATCACCTTCTTGAGGCGTTCCTCGAACTCGCCGCGGTACTTGGAACCGGCCACCAACGCGGCCAGGTCAAGCGTGTAGATCTGCTTGTTGCGCAGCATCTCCGGGACTTCGCCCTTGATGATGCGGGCAGCCAGTCCCTCGACCACCGCGGTCTTGCCGACCCCGGGCTCGCCGAGCAGCACCGGGTTGTTCTTGGTCCGGCGGGAAAGGATCTGCATGATCCGTTCGATTTCGGTCTCTCGTCCCACCACGGGATCGAGCTTGCCGTCCTCGGCCAGCTTGGTCAGGTTGCGACCGAACTGGTCGAGCAGCTTCGACGACTTCTTGCCGCTGCCCTCACCCTGGCCGGCCCCGGGGGTAGTACCGCTGCCACTCTGACCGGGACGACGGCCACCGGGCCCGGAAAGCATGCGGATGACCTCGTTGCGGATCTTGTCCGAGTCGGCGTCAAAGTCGAGCAGGATGCGGGCGGCAACCCCTTCGTTCTCACGGACCAGGCCGAGCAGGATGTGCTCGGTGCCGATGTAGTTGTGACCCAGGCTGAGCGCTTCGCGCAAAGCGAGTTCGAGGACCTTTTTGGCGCGAGGCGTAAAGGGAATCTGACCGGAGGTGACTTCTTCTCCGGAGCCGACGATGCGAACCACCTGGGCCCGCACCCTCTCGACCGTGATCTCGAGCGATTCAAGGACGCGGGCGGCCAGGCCCTCCTCCTCGCGCAGCAGGCCGAGCAGGATGTGCTCGGTACCGATGTAGTTGTGCTTGAGCGTCCGCGCCTCTTCCTGAGCGAGGACGACTACCTGACGTGCGCGTTCTGTGAATCTCTCGAACAAGTTTCTCTTCTACCTCAAACCTCGTCGGTTGGTTGAGTATCGGTGATCGGTCGGTCGGTTACTGCGGTGAATCCTGACGGCTAACTTCATCCGGGGCTTTCCGAGTCGGCAAAGCGCCGGTTGCCCTATCCCCTGTTTCAGTCGTGAAACTCCTTGGGATCTGACCTCCGGTCTTGAGGGATCGAGCGAATAAGCCAGTATAACGAGGCGCCTCGCCCGGCCTTACGGCCTCGCGTCGCTTGATCGGGCCGGGAAGCGGGGCTAGAGTCGACGACAGATGAAGAGAGCGACACTGACCGCCCTACTCGCGATCCTGATCGCGACCATTTGTCTCACCGCGGCCTCCCCGGCATCGGCGCGAGACAAGGTTCACCGCTGCACGAACTGGTCATGGACCGGACCGTCCAGCTGGTCGGCGGTCTGTTCGAAACAGGGAATCACCATCTCCTCGCCGGACGGCCGTCGCGGCATCGACTGGGGCTTCAGCAACGTCTTCTGCGTGCCGGCCAACAGCTATCGCCAGTCTGCCGCGAGATTCATCGCCACCCAGCGCCAGAGCATCAGGGGGTTGCGTTTCGTGCGCACCGGACGCCTGCGACAGGTCGGCAGGAACTACTTCCGGCAGACGATTATCGTGACTTCGGGAAGGGGCAGTCGCGCCGGAAGGGGCCAGCTCGTCTTCGATTACGCCGCCGCGGACTCGAGCGGCCAGTACTGCTACCAGAGCTCGAAGCTGTTCATGGTGCCCCGCAGTGACTACCGACGCGGGATCCGTCAGCTGATCAGGATCTACCACTCGGCCGCGTATTTCGGCCCCGGACTTCCCAAGGGACCGAACGGCGAACCGGCCTGAATTTCCGGGCGAAGGCTCAGTCGCGCATCGCCGGAAAGAGGACTACTTCCCGGAGCGTGGATGACCCGGTCAGCATCATCACCAGGCGATCGATGCCGAGGCCGACGCCGCCGGTCGGCGGCATTCCCTGCTCGAGAGCCTCGATGAAAGATTCGTCGAAGGGCTGTGCCTCTTCGTCACCGCGGTCGATCTCGGCCGCCTGTTGCTCGAAGCGCCGCCTCTGTTCGTCGGGATCGTTGAGCTCCGTGAACGAGTTGGCAATCTCGACGCCGCCGATGAATGCTTCCCACCGTTCGACCTTTCCGGGCTTGTCCCGGTGCTGCTTGGCAAACGGGGAAAGCTCCTCCGGGTAGTCGAGGATGAAGGTCGGCTCCACGAGCGCGGGTTCGACCTCCTTCGAGAAGACGGTGTCGACGAGCTTGCCCCATCCCGCCGTCTCGTCCTCGTTGCCGATCGCTTCGGAGAGTGCGTCGCGTTCGTTCAGCTCGTCGATGTCGATCCCGGCTTTTTCGAGGATCGCGTCGCGGAGCGTGATCCGGTGCCAGGGAGCCTCGAGGCTGATCGTGCGCCCGTCCCGCTCGATCTCCGCCTTGCCCAGCACCTTGCGGGCCACGCTCGAGACGAGTTCCTCGAGCTCTTTCGCCGTGTCGTTGTAGTCGGCATAGGCCTCGTACCACTCGAGCATCGTGAACTCGGGGTTGTGCTTCATCGAGATGCCCTCGTTGCGAAAGTCCTTGCCCAGTTCGTAGACCTTGTCGATCCCGCCCACGACGCAGCGCTTCAGGTACAGCTCGGTCGCGATCCGCAGGTAGAGCTGGCGGTCGAGCGCGTTGTGGTGCGTGGTGAAGGGCCGGGCGAGAGCTCCGCCGTAAAGCGGTTGCAGGACCGGGGTCTCAACCTCGAAGAAGCCGTGTTCGTCCAGCCAGCGGCGGACTTCGCTGACCGTCCGGGCACGGACCCGGAAGATCTCCCGGGAGTCCTCGTTTGCGATCAGGTCGAGTTCGCGGCGGCGGTACCGGGTCTCTGTGTCCTCGAGGCCGTGGAACTTGTCCGGTGGCGGTCGCAGTGACTTCGTGAGGATCTGCCACTCGCCCGCTTCGAGGGAGAGCTGGCCGCGGCGGGTGACGATCGCCCGTCCCTGGACGCCGATGAAGTCGCCGAGGTCGAGGTCCTCGAGCAGTCCGTAGGCATCGCCGAGGACATCGGCCTTGGCGTGGATCTGGATCTGGCCGGTCGCGTCACGCAGGTCGATGAAGGCGGCCTTGCCGTGACCACGGCGACCGGTGATGCGGCCGGCAACCCGATGGATTGATTCGGTCTCGGCACCGGCCTCGAGTCCCTCGTGCCGGGCAATCACCGAATCAATGTCTTCCCGGTCGGGGAAAGACGGCGGGAAGGGATCAACCCCGGCCGCCCTCAGGCGTTCGAGCTTCTCCCGCCGTTCGGCGAGGATCCCGGCGAAACCTTCGACCGAGCCGTCATCGGCGGTCTCCTGGTTCGCGTTCTCGGTCATCGCCGGCTCTCCCCCGACCCGGGCCTCAGGCGGCTTCGATCTTGGTGATCTTGAACTTCTTCTCCGGGCCGCGCGGCGCCGGGATGGTGACGATCTGGTTGACCTTGCCTCCGATCAGGGCAGCGCCAATAGGCGACTCGCTCGAAAGCTTGCCACCGGCGAGATCGGCCTCGGTCGAACCGACGATCTGGAACTTCCTTGAATCCCCCGAGTCCTGGTCCTTGATGTGCACGATCGAGCCAAAGGCAACTTCGCCCTTGTCGGCAGAACCTTCCTCGACCACTGTCGAACGGCGCAGGCGCTCCTCGAGCTGGACGATCTGCGCTTCGAGCTGGGCCTGCTCGTTCTTGGCGTCGTCGTATTCGGCGTTCTCGGAGATGTCACCGAAGTCACGGGCCTCCTTGATCCGGTCGGCCACCTCCCGACGGCGAACCGTCGACAGATACTCGATTTCCTCCTCGAGCTTCTTCAGACCTTCGGGCGTGATTTCAGACTGGCGACTCACAGGTATCAACCTCTCTTGGGACGGCCGGGGCTACCTGCCCCGGCCCTGAAAATAACGAACGCCCTGAGCGGCACCAGAGGGCACCGGCAGGGCAGTGGACGGGCGATTATAACGAGGAACGCGTCTTGTCCAAGCACTCGGACACGACGCGAACGAAGCGCTCCGGATCCTCCACCTGGGGGTAATGGCCGATTTCGGGCATCCTGACCACCGGCAACTCCGGCCGCATCTCGAGCAGCCCGTCGAGGATATCCGGCACTGCGACGGGATCCTGCATGCCCCAGGCGAGGTTCAGGTCCCCCTGCCAGCGCGAGACCGCGCCGTGCCAGCGATCGGCATAGATGACCCGTTCGTCCATGTAGGAAACCAGCTTGTGGCCCAAGCGGTTGCCGTCGTTGTAGGTCATCAGCGACCAGTAATCGGCTGCATCGGCATCGGTCATCGGGTGCTCGCTGCCGAACACGGAGGAGAACTGGCGCCGGAAGAATGCCTCGTTCGAGAACCTTGCCGCCAGCGGCCCGAGAGGCCCACGGAGCAGCTTCTGGGCGAGGGTCGGGTTTGACTTCTCGACCAGAATCGAGCCGTTGAAGAGCATCATGCCGGCGAGGTCGAACCGAAGCTCCCCGGCGAGGTCGCGGGCAAGCAACTCGGTGGCCACCGAGGTCCCGAGATCATGGGCGCAGACGAAGGCCGGCTTGTCTTCCCAGTGGCGGACGATCAACTCCTCGGTCAGGTCGGCTTGCCAGGAGAGCGTGTAGGCGTGGTCGCGGGGCTTGTCCGAGAGTCCGAAACCGATGAAGTCGAAGGCGAGGATGGCCCGGTCGGGCATCAGGTCGACCGTGTATCGCCAGTCGTAGGAACAGGTCGGGAAACCGTGCAGGAGGACCAGCAGCGGGCCTTCCCCATCCTGGAAGTAGGTGTGGATCCGGCGACCCCTGAACTCCTCGAGGTTTCCCTTCAGACGCCAGGTTTCCACCCGCTCCGAAAGCGACGGCGAACTCATACGCTCACCGGCTCGCCGTTCCGGATGCCCGCGACGATCTCGCGCGCACGATCGAGCCCGGCGGTCTGGCAGAGCTCGTTCCGGACTACCTTCGGAACATCTAGCTGGTCGAGATACCAGGGGTAGAACTTCCGCAGGTAGCGCCCGGCCCGCTCCTCACCGAGGTGCTCCTCGGCCCGGTCCATGATCCAGGCGAGCTCGTCCATGACGCTCTGCCGCGACGGCGGTTCCACTTCCTGACCGGTGAGCTCGGCAAACACCCACGGGTACCCGAGCGAGCCCCGGGCGATCATCACCGCGTCCGCATTCGACTCCTCGTAGGCGGTGCGGGCGGCCCCGGCGCTGCTCAACCCGCCAGAGATGATCATCGGGACGTCGATCTCACCGGAAAGCTCCCGGGCCATCGCGTAGTCGGGCTGACCCTTGTGACCCTGCTTGGCAACCCGGGGGTGGAAGCCGATCCCGGCTACGCCGGCCTCGCGGACCAGCCGGATTGCCAGGTCGAACCCGGAACGGTCACCGGGCATCAGCCCTGAGCGAATCTTCACGGTCACCGGCAACCCGCCTCCCCTACGGGCAGCGCGGGCGAGATCAAGCGCCAGCTCGGGGTCCGAAAGCAGTTCGGCCCCCGCGCCAGTCTTGCGGACCTTGGGGACCGGGCAGCCCATGTTGATGTCGATCAGGTCCGCACCCGCCTGCGCTGCGATCCGGGCCCCGGACTCCATCGCCTCAGGGGACTGGCCGAAAAGCTGGATCGACACCGGATGTTCGTCCGGGTGGATGCGGAGCAGTTCGTTCATCGTCTTGTCATTCCCGTAGTGAAGCCCGAAGCTGGACACCATCTCGGAGACGGCGAGGCCGGCCCCGAAGCGTCGGGCCTGAAGCCGGACGAACCAGTTTCCGATGCTCGCCAGAGGCGCCAGCAGAACCCGGTTGGAGATCTCCACCCCGCCAATCTCGAAAGGTTCAGTGAGTGGGGGCTGTGAACGGTTCGTGGTTGCGGAAACTTCAGCCACGGTTCCGCTCGTGAATGATCCGGAGCCCCTTGAGGGTGAGGAGTTCGTCGATCTCGTCGATCTCCTCGGAATACGGGACGATCGACTTGGCGTAGCCACCGGTCGCGATGAAACGGGCGTTGCCGCCGAGTTCGCGATTAATCCGACGGGCGATCCCGTCGACCAGGCCGGCAAATCCGTAGAGCACGCCGACCTGGATCGCCTCGCGGGAGGAGGTGCCGATCGCCTTCTTCGGTTCTCCGAGGTCGATCCGCGAGATCCGGGCCGCCCGCTCGGTGAGTGCGGTCAGTGAAATCTCGACGCCGGGAGCGATCGCCCCGCCCAGGTAGGCCCCGTCAGCGGAGACTGCGTCAAAGTTGATTCCTGTACCGAAGTCGACGCCTACGCAGACGTCGCCCACCTCTTCGTAGGCAGCTATCGCGTTGACCAGGCGGTCGGCGCCCACCTCGACGGGATTGTCGATCTCGATCGCCATTCCGGTACGGATACCCGGGCCGACGAGCAGGCAATCGACGTCGAGGTACTGCTCCGCGAGCCGCGTGTATTCGGAGCCGAGCGGGGGAACGACCGACGAGACGACCAGTCCGTCGAGATCACCGAACCCGGTGCCCCGCAGCTGCATCAGCCCGGAAATGCGCTCGGCCAGCTCGTCGCTGGTAGCGCCGGCCCGAGTCTGGAAACGCCAATGCCGGGTCAGCTCGTTGCCCTCAAAGGCCCCGAGATGGGTCTGGGTGTTGCCAACGTCAATTGCAAGAAGCATGAACTCGGAAAGTGTGGCAGGAACAGCCACCCAAAGGCATCCCCGGGGCACGGCGCTATGGACAGCCGCCTAACGGAGCCCGATCATCCATTTTCGGGTGCCATGATCGGGCGGGTGAGACTTGGAGGGCGGGTCGGACCCCGCCCGACTACTTGTCGGCTGGGCGGGGCGAAGCTCGCCGATTTAGGATGTCCCCCATGAGCAAGGCGACGTTGTACTCACTGCCAGGTTCCCATCCCGCGATGACCGTGAAGCTGATGCTGGACTTCAAGGGAATCGAGTATCGGACCTTCGACCTCATGCCCCTCATGCATAAGGCAGCGGTGCGAGCCCTTGGTTTCCCTGGGACCACCGTCCCGGCGGTGAAGTTCAACGGCGAGAAGCTGCAGGGATCGGTTGAGATCGCCAGGGCGCTCGACCGCATGGTTCCGGAGCCGCCGTTGCTGCCCGCCGACGAGGAGGCACGCAAGAAGGTCATGATCGCCGAGGCGTTCGGCGAGGCCGAACTCCAGCATGCGGTCCGGCAGATCCTCTGGAATGCGGTCCGTCGCCAGCCCCGTTCGATCGGCAGCTTCCTTGAAGGTTCCAGCCTGCCCCTTCCTCCCTCGATCGCCTCGTACACCAGCGGTCCGATCATCTGGGGCGAGTACAAGGTGAACGAGTCAACCGATGAGAACACACGGGCGAACCTGGCCGCCCTCCCGGGCTGGCTGGACCGGCTTGACGCCTGGGTGGCGGAAGGTGTGCTGGGAGGCGAGACTCCCAACGCGGCCGACTTCCAGATCGCAACGAGCATCCGGCTCGCCTGCACCCTTCAGGATCTGAGGCCCTTCATCGCCGACCGTCCGATCGGGAAAGCCGCTCAGGCTGCCTGTCCCGACTACCCGGGTGACGTGCCGCCGGCACTGCCAACCGAGTGGCTGGCCCCGCTCCGCGAATCAGCGGAACCCGCGACCGCCTGATTTCAGAACCCGCCGCCGGCCGATGGCGTCGGGGATCAGGTCTCGGCCAGAGTGGCCAGGTCCGTGTCGGGATCGGCCAGCGCCGTGGTGTCGACTGCTTCGCCTGACCGGATCAGCTCGCCGATCGTCTCGCTGACGTCCCAGATGTTCACGTTCATGCCGGCCTGGATCCTGTCGTCCTTGAGCCAGAAGGCAATGAACTCACGTTCCTCCTTGCTGCCCCGGATCACCAACTCGTCCCAGTCGGCGGCATGGCCGACGTACTCCATACCGACGTCGTACTGATCCGAGAAGAAGTACGGCAGGTCGTCGTAGACGACGTCCTCGCCGGCCATCGACCGGCCCGCTGCGTAGCCCTGCCGCCGGGCATTGGCCCAGTGTTCGACCCTGATCCGGTCGCTGTAGAAGGGGTGGAACTGATTGGCGATGTCGCCGGCCGCGTAGATCCCCTCGACTTCGGTACGGAGCCCGGCATCGACCGGCACCCCGTTGTTGAGCTCGATCCCGACTGAATCGGCAAGGCCGGTCCGCGGAACCGCCCCGATCCCGACCACAACCAGGTCGGCCGGGACCTCGCCGGCGGTGGTCTTCACCGCGGCCACCGATCCGTCGCCGAGGAATGCCTCCACTCCGGTTCCGGACTTGAAGTCCACCCCCTGCTCGATGTGGAGATCGCGGTACACCCCGCCGACTTCGGTCCCGAGCACGGTTTCCAGCGGAACCTCCTGGGGTTCGACCAAGGTCACTTCGCAACCCCGCTGCCGGGCAGAGGAGGCAACCTCGGAGCCGATCCATCCAGCTCCGACCACGACCACCTTGACCCCCTCCCGGAGACGCTCGCCGAGCCCGGCCGAGTCTGCCGCACTCCGCAGGTAGTGGATCCCGTCCAGCCCGGCCCCGGGAAGGTCGATTCTTCTCGGCTCGCATCCGGTTGCAAGGAGCAGGCGATCGAAGGGCTCCGGTTCGGCTCCTTCGATCAGGACGGTCCGGCTGCCCGGGTCAATGCCGGAGACGAAGGTCGAGGTCCGCAGGTCGATGTCCTTCTCCTCGTAGAAAGACTCCTCGTGAACCCAGGCGAGGTCGTCTTTCTCTCCCTGCAGGTAGTCCTTGGAAAGCGGCGGACGCTCGTAAGGGCGCTCCGGCTCGTCACCGATCAGCAGGATCTCGCCTTCAACCCCCGCATCGCGCGCACCTTCGGCAGCCCGGGCCCCGGCCAGACTCGCCCCGACGATGACGATTCGCTCCTCACTCACAATGCCTCCGATCAGTGTCCATGCACCGACCGTACCCATTAGCCGGTAACTCGAACGACGATCGCGGGTAGATGGGTTGTCAGCCGAACCAGCTTCTGGAAGGGAATCCATGAACGACAGTCACACGGAAACAGGCCTCACGCCCGGCGGTGTCCTGCTTCGGGTTCTGGCACTCGTGATGGGCGGATTCGCCCTCGTGCTGATGTATCAGGGGCTCGGATTCGTCGGAGTCACCGTCTGGGGCTACAACGACAGCGAAGCCAGCTTCTACATCGTCGTCGGACTGTTCTTTCTGCTCGTTGGCGTGACGATCTTCTTCCTGGCTGCGCTCCTCGCTGTGCGAATCATCGGCCGGCCCCGGCGACAACGATCAGCCGGTGGCACAGCGACGGCTCACCGGCCCTGGTTCCTGGCGGCCGGCTGCACGCTCCTGACCCTCGGAATCCCGCTGATTGGCATGGCGGTCGCGGCCCTCCTTGCGACGCCGGATGACACTTCACGGATCGACGTGACCGCGCTCGCGGCCGTCCTCGCGGCGACCGGACTCACCTCGACCGGCGTCGGCGGACTCATGGCCCACTCCTGGTTCAGGGCTTGACGGAGATGCCCCTGTCGGGTGGCACCTGACCATCCATCAGGGCGATCAATGATTCACGGATCGCCTCCGGACCTTCGCCGACCTGGACTTCCATCCATTCCCGGCTGCGATCGGTGAATCGATCCTGGCTCTTCGCCAGCCGCTCGCCGAGTCCCTCCTCGCCCCAGTCAGCGTTTCGCTTCACGACCCGGTCGGGGGCGAAGAAGAACTGTGGTTGCGGCCCCGGCAGCGACGCGCCTTCCTCGGGAACCATCGACTCCCAGTCGGCAATGCCGACCGCCACGCTGGCGACGAGGCCGTCACCGAAGTGGCTGTGGACCCGGTGCCTCAACTTCGCATTGCCGCCGAAGTCGACGTAAATCGTCGGAGTGGAGGGGTCGATCCGGTCGAGTTCCCCGTAGGTGAACACCTCGTCCCAGTGTCCGGTGCCCCTGGTGAAGTCGAGGTTTCCTTCCGAGGTCAGTCCGATCGTGTCGATCGGCGAGTCGAAGTCGACCTGGAGCGCGTGGCCGAGGCCGAGGGCGGTCTTGCTCGAGGCACTCGAGGCGACCAGCTGCGAGGCGCCTGCGAACTCGATCTCGTTCAGCCAGTCGGCAAGCAGCCAGGAGGTGCCGTAAAGGGGCATGAAGATTGCCACCAGACGTTCCCGCTCTTCATCCGAGTCGCCGCGGACGAAGCGGTACTCGTTGTAGACCGCCGGAAGGCCCGTCCGGTAACCGGTCACGTCGGTGAATCCGCTGTCGCGGAGCCTCCCGGGTTCGAGAACTGCGTGGGTGGACATCGGGAAGTAACCGAAGATCCTGGTCCCGGCCTCGATCCCCTCTGCCTTCGAGCCCACGATCTCGCCGTAGCCCCAGACCGGGATCCGCCCGAGGCCATCCGGTGCGGGGTAGAAGTCCCAGTAACTCATGGCGTCGCCCATCGCACCGTAGGTGACATTGTTGGCGGTCAGGGAAAAATGGTCGATCCGGACCAGAACCTGGCCGTCGGCAAGATCCGTTTCGGCTCCCGGAGAGTCGAGGATCGTGATGTCCCGCAGGTCGTCGCGGCTTACGGCGAAGTCATATGAGTCGGACATGCGGGGAGACTACCTGCTCCCTGTTGCATCCCGGAAATCTGTTGCATGGCTCCGCCGGCTCGGGCATGTGCGAACATATGTTCGTGCGATGGGATGGACAGCGGGTCACCGCCGATGGCCGACCGGCCACACAGGGAGCCGAGATGCGCCTCCCGGGGATGGAAGATGCCGGCCTCGGTCCGGTCAGGACTTTCTCCGCGCCGGAGGCGATGGGCACCCGCTTCCACGAGATCCGGGCCAAGTCCGCCCTGAACCGGGTTCCGGAGGGCCCATACGGCTTTGGCTGGACCGTAAACCCGTACCGTGGATGCAGCCACGCCTGCGTCTACTGCTTCGCCCGCCCGACACACACCTATCTTGGGTTCGGCCCGGGCCGCGATTTCGAACGCGAGATCGTGGTCAAGGTGAATGCGCCCGAGGTGCTCGCGGTGGAACTGGCCCGCCCGGCCTGGAAGCGCGAAATCGTGGCGCTCGGCACCAACACCGACCCCTACCAGTGGGTGGAGAGCAGGTACCGGCTGACCCGGGGAATCCTCGACGCCCTCGACCATGCGGAGACGCCTGTGACCGTGCTGACCAAGTCCCCCCTGGTCCTCTCGGACATCGAGATCTTCGAACGGATGAACGCCAGCCGCCGGGTCGCTGTGAACCTGTCGGTGCCGACCGTCGACGAGGCGGCGTGGCGCTCGACCGAGCCGCACACCCCCAACCCGAGAGCACGCCTGGAAGCGGTGGCCGAACTGAAGCGCCGCGGAATCCCCTCCGGAATCCTCATCGCTCCGATCATGCCCGGAATCAACGACAAACCAGCGCAGATCGCGCCGATCCTCGAGGCGGCATCAGAGGCGGGGGCCGACTTCGTGACCCCGATCGCCCTCAACCTGAGGCGTGAGACCCGGGACGTCTTCTTCGAGTGGCTCGGATCCGAGCGCCCCGACCTGCTGCTCGAGTACGAGCGCCTGTACCGGGGAAAGGCGTACCTCTCCAAGGAAAATCAGAGGCGACTGACCGAACCGGCGCGCCGGATGTCCTGACCTTCTGGCGACTTTTCGAGTTCGGCCATGGCATTCGCGAGCCTGGTCCCGTCGGGAAGGGTCAGGTCCGGATCGATTTCGAGCAACGGCGCGAGCACGAAGCGCCGCGAGGTCGTCTCCCGGTGCGGGAGCCGCAGCCGCTCGGACTCGTACTCGAGATCCTCCATCAGGAGCAGGTCGACATCGATCACCCGGGGTGAATGCCGGGGCCGTCCGCTCTCCCTTCCCATCTCGGCTTCGACCGACTTGAGCAGGTCAAGCAGGGGCTCCGGCTCGAGGTCGGTCCGGACCCTGACCGCCGCGTTCAGAAAGTCAGGCTGGTCGAGTATCTCCCCCACCGGCTCGGTTTCCCAGGCAGAAGACACCTGCTCGACCGTGAGTCCTTTCTCCTCAAGCCGACTGATCGCGTCCGCGAGATGGGAGTAGCGGTCTCCGATGTTGGAGCCGAGGCCGAGATAGACCTGGCGCTCAGATGTCACGGCTTCTGATCACCTCGACCGAGGCCCCGTCCATGCTGAATGGCACGGGTGGCTCCGGCTTCGTCGCACGCACCCGCACTTCGACCAGCGGAAAGCTTTCCAGGAGCCCATCCGCGATCACGGTCACCAGACGTTCGAGGGTCCGGTAGCGGACCGAGGTCGCGGCGGATGCAAGGAAATCGGTCACGGCGCCGTAGTCGACGGTTCCTTCGATCTCATCCGTCTCCGTGGCCGACACGTCCTCCGGGACCAGTTCCAGGTCGAACAGCATGCGCTGACCAAGCTCCTGTTCGGCATCGGTGACGCCATGGTTCGTGTGAAGTTCGACTCCGCTCAGGGAGATGATCACGTCACCGGTTGCGGGTCGTTCCATGGGCTAAAGCTACAGGCGCGGGGACTCAGGTTCGTCGTCCACAACGTCGATGGCGGTGGCCACGCTGATCGCCTGGACCACGGGAGCGACATCATGGACCCGGACCATTGATGCTCCGCCCTCGTACGCAGCCAGGCAGGCAGCGATCGTGCCACCCAGCCGACGACTCTCCGCCGCTCCCCCACCCAGTTCCCCGATGAAGCGCTTGCGGGAAGGACCGACCAGCACCGGCAGCCTCATCTCCGCGAACCGCGAGGTCGCCGCGATGAGCTTCAGGTTGTGAGCGACCGTCTTTCCGAAGCCGATACCGGGGTCGATCCAGATCCTGGCCCGGTCGATACCTGCCGCTTCGGCAACTCCCGCCTGCACCGCCAGAAACTCCGCCACCTCGGCGACCACATCGTCATAGACGGGGTTGTCCTGCATCGTCCTGGGTGTTCCCAGCATGTGCATCAGGACCAGATCAACGTCGGATTCGGCACAGACAGCAGCCATCTCCGGATCGCCCCTGAGGGCTGTGACGTCATTGACGATTCTCGCGCCCGCCCCGATCGCCTGGCGGGCGACCTCCGCCTTCGTCGTGTCGATCGAGACCGGCGCCGCGCCGGATAGTCCTTCCACTACCGGGATCACCCGGCGAAGTTCCTCCTTCAGCGGTACCGCGTCGGCGCCGGGACGGGTGGACTCGCCTCCGATGTCGAGCACGTCTGCTCCCTCGGAGACCAGCTCGAGTCCATGCTCGATCGCCTTCTCGTGGTCGAAGTACAGGCCTCCGTCGGAGAAAGAATCCGGAGTCACGTTGACGATCCCCATGACCTTCATGCCTGCGACTCTATTCGGCGCCCCGCGGTCGGGGATACTGCCAGCGTGGAAGGAGAAAGCATGGAGACCGAAGTGGTCGTGGTCGGGGCCGGACTGGCGGGACTTTCCGCGGCACGGGAACTCGGGCGGCTGGGAATCGACTGCCTGGTCGTGGAAGCACGGGACCGGGTTGGCGGCCGGCTGCTGAACGAGCCGATCGGAGACGGAGAGATCGTGGAACTCGGTGGTCAGTGGGTTGGTCCGACCCAGGACAGGGTGCTGGAGCTGATCGCCGAACTGGGCCTTGAGACCTTCCCCACCTGGTGCGAAGGCAGGAACGTCTTCGAGCGGGCCGGAAGGGCGCGCGAGTACACCGGGACCATCCCGAAGCTGAACCCGCTCTCCCTCGCCGAGGTGGGAATTGCGCTGAAGCGGCTGGAAAGAATGGCGAGCCGGGTTGAGGTGGAGCATCCCTGGACCCAGCACGAGCTTTCCGGATGGGATGGCGAGACCTTTGCCAGCTGGATGAGGAGGAACGCGAGAACGCCCGCCGCCCGCGACCTTCTCCGCCTTGCGATCCAGGCGGTGTGGGCGGCGGAACCGGAGGACGTGTCGCTGCTTCACGCCCTCTTCTACGTGAAGTCGGCCGGTGGTTCGCTGGAGCTGATGCTCGACGCGGCCGACGGTGCCCAGGACTCGCGCGTAGTCGGGGGGACCCAGTTGATCGCGGAGCGAATGGCCGCCGCACTCGGTGACCGCGTGCTCCTCGGATTTCCGGTGAGGCGCATCCTCTGGCAGCAGATGCCCGGTGAACCGGAGGGACAACCAATCGAGATGGGTCCGCATCCGGTCACGGTCGAAGCGGACGGCCTGACCGTTTCGGCCCGGGCGGCGGTGGTCGCCGTCCCGCCGGCTGTCGCCGGCCGGCTCGAGTACGACCCGATCCTGCCTGCGATCCGGGACGGCCTCACCCAGCGCATGGTCCAGGGGACCGTGGTCAAGTGCCATGCAATCTATTCGGAGCCGTTCTGGCGGGCAGACGGGCTTTCCGGTCAGGCCACCAGTGCCGACGGACCAGTCTCGGTCACCTTTGACAACTCCCCGCCGTCCGGCAATCCCGGCGTGCTGCTCGCCTTCCTGGAAGGCAACGCGGCCCGCCGCGCCACCGACCTGCCCGCCGCGGAACGGCGTCAACTCGTGCTCGACTGCCTGGGCAGGCTGTTCGGTCCCAAGGCAGCAAGGCCAGATCACTTCGTCGACAAGGCCTGGGCCGCCGACGAGTTCGCCCGCGGTTGCTATGGCGGCTATCTCCCGCCAGGCGCCTGGATGACCTACGGCGAAGCACTGCGCAGGCCGGTCGGTCCCCTTCACTGGGCCGGTGCGGAAACCGCGACGGTCTGGGCGGGCTACATGGACGGAGCGATCAGCTCGGGAACCAGAGCCGCCGGCGAGATCGCTGCCGGAAACTGACCCGGGCATGCATCGAGATTGAGTTCAGTCGCACATAGCGCGACTTAAATCAATGTCGCCGCGTAAGTCCCGGTCGCCGCGTTAGTCCCGGTCGCCGCGTTAGTCCCGGTCGCCGCGTCAGTCCCGGTCGCCGCGTCAGTCGCGGTCGCTGCGGATGTCCGTCATGCCGCCGGCGTACCCGGGGCGCGGCGGTGATGGTGCCGGCTCGGTGGTCGGGGTGTTGACCGGTTCAGGCTCGGAAGGGTAGTCCTCTTCGGCCGAATCGGCCTCGCTTTCGGGCGGGAACACCTCGTCCTCGCTGGCGCCTTCGAGCAGAGCCACGAACTGTTCGGCGTCGATCGTCTCGCGGACCAGCAGGATCTCCGAGATCCGCTCGAGGTCATCCCGGCGCTCGTCGAGGATGTCGCGAGCAGTCTGGTGTGCGTTCTCGACGATGCGACGGATCTCGTCGTCGATCTCGCGGGCGATCTCGTCCGAGTAGTCAGGCTCCGAACCCATTTCGCGACCCAGGAAAGGCTGGCCACGATCGTGACCGAAGACACGGGGCCCGAGACGCTCGGACATGCCAAAACGCATGACCATCTGCTTCGCGGTCGCTGTCACCTTCTCGAGGTCGTTGGAGGCACCGGTCGTGACCTCGTTGAAGACCAGTTCCTCGGCAGCCCGGCCACCGAGCGTCATCGCCATGGTCTCCGAGAGCTCGGCCCGGGAGGTGAGGAACTTGTCCTCGGCCGGAAGGGAAATCGTGTAGCCGAGCGCCTGGCCACGACTGATCACCGACACCTTGTGGACCGGGTCGCAGTTCGGCAGCAGGTGGCCGACGATCGCGTGACCCATCTCGTGGTACGCGGTGATCTTTCGTTCCTTCTCCGACATGATCCGGGTTTTCTTCTCGGGGCCGGCGATCACGCGCATGATGCCTTCCTCGAGCTCGTTCTGGGTGATCTCGCGCTTGCCTGAGCGGGCGGTCAGGAGCGCCGCCTCGTTGATCAGGTTCGAGAGGTCGGCACCGGTGAACCCGGGGGTCTGGCCGGCCAGCGCATCAAGGTCGATCTCGCCCGCGAGCGGCTTGCCGCGCGAATGGACTTCGAGGATCTTCTTGCGCCCAGCCCGGTCCGGACGGTCGACGGCCACCTGGCGGTCGAAGCGTCCCGGACGAAGCAGGGCCGGGTCGAGGATGTCAGGCCGGTTGGTGGCGGCGATCAGGATGATGTTGTCCTTGATCTCGAAGCCGTCCATCTCGACCAGCAACTGGTTGAGGGTCTGCTCGCGCTCGTCGTGACCGCCGCCCATGCCGGCGCCACGGTGGCGGCCGACGGCGTCGATCTCGTCCATGAAGATGATGCAGGGAGAGTTCTGCTTGGCCTGCTCGAACAGGTCACGCACGCGGCTGGCGCCGACACCGACGAACATCTCGACGAAGTCGGAACCGGAAATCGAGAAGAAGGGAACGCCCGCCTCACCGGCCACGGCCCGCGCCAGCAGCGTCTTGCCGGTGCCGGGAGGTCCATAGAGGAGGACTCCCTTCGGTATTCGGGCACCAAGCGACTGGAACTTCTTCGGCGTCTGCAGGAACTCCTTGATCTCGTGAAGTTCCTGGACCGCCTCGTCGGCCCCGGCGACGTCCTTGAAGGTGATCTTGGGCGCGTCGACAGCCATCTTCTTGGCCTTCGACTTGCCGAAACTCATGACCCTGGAACCGCCGCCCTGCATCTGGTTCATCAGGAAGATCCAGAAACCGAAGAAGAGCAGGAAGGGCAGGATGTAGGTCAGCATCGAAAGCAGGCTGCTGCCACCAGTCCCCTTGACCGTGGTCGCGACGTCGCCCTCACGGAGCTGGTTGATCAGGCTCTGCTCGGTGTTCGGCGGGTAGCCGGTCTCGAACTTCTCGCCTTCGGCATCGGAGCCGTCAGCGGCCTTTTCCGTCACGTCAAGCGAGTTGTTCTTGGTGTTGACCGTGACCGAGTCGATCTTGCCCTCGTCGACCATGGTCAGGAACTCGTTGTAAGTCGGGGGCTTCTCCCCGCTGTCCGGGCTGATCACGCGCTGGGCCACGAAGGCCAGGATGACCACCAGCAGGATGGGAAATGCTGCGCTCTTGAAGAACCGTTTCAAATCTAGGGTCGCTTTCTGCGGCCTGACGGGGATTTACCACCGCAGGGCCGAAAGATCAGACTAGCAGGGAGAACCCGCCAACCTTGATGGGAGAGCGGTCGGGGAACGAAGAATTTTCAGCGCCCCGGGACCGCGTCCTCGGGCAGCAGTGCCACGTGGTCGAGGTTGCGGTATCGCTGCGCGTGATCGAGGCCGTAACCGACCACGAACTCGTTTGGAATCTCGAACCCCGTGTAGCGAATCGGGATGTCCACGCGCCGTCGTTCCGGCTTGGTCAGGAGCGCGCAGACTTCGAGCGAGGCCGGGTCGCGGGCCTGAAGGTTCCTCATCAGGTAATTGAGGGTCAGCCCGGAGTCGACGATGTCCTCCACGATCAGCACGTCCCGGCCGGTGATCGGCTCGTCAAGATCCTTGAGAATCCTGACCACGCCTGAGGAATCCCGCATCGACCCATAGCTCGATACAGCCATGAAGTCGATCTCGCAGGGCACCGTGAGTTGGCGCAGGAGGTCGGCAATGAAGACCACGGCACCCCTCAGCACTCCGACCATGACGAGGTCCTTGCCGACGTAGTCCCGGCTCACCTGGATGCCGAGCTCGGAGACCTTTTCCTGGAGTTCCTCGGCTGAGATCAGGACCTCGCCGACAGAGTTCAGATGATTCGGAGGCGTCGCGGCCATTGGTCTGAGTCTAGATAGGAAAGGTTGAAGTGGCTTCCAGGCGGAGGACCGGGCCGCGACCATCCCCAAGCAGCAGGTGACGGGAACGAACGAGACCCGGAAGCCAGATGATCGTTTTACCGATCGCGATGACCGGCCAGCTGCGCCGGCGCTCGGCCGGCACGAGCGCGTCGGTGAATACATCCTGGAGCTTCTTGCTGCCATCCATTCCCATGGGCTGAACCCGGTCGCCGTGTCGCCACTCGCGCACCGTGAGCAACAGGTCGTCGGGGCCCGGCGAGGTCTCGATCAGCCAGAGAAGCAGATCCTCGTGGTCAAGGAAGGCCATCCGCCGGTTGCCGAGCCCTGACCCGGCCTCGGGCCTGGTTATGACGGCGGACTTGATCTTCCAGTCTCCGTACTCGACTGTCCCACCTCCGAGTGGCACCCCCACCGGCAGGGGAATCTCCCCGGTTCCGGTGCCACCGCCCGACCTCACGCTCACCCGGCCCCTCCGGATCAGGAAACGGTCGCCGCCGCCCAGCTCCAGCTCTCCGCCTTCAGGGCTGGCAGCCAGTCGCACGGCGTCGGCAGCGATCTCCCGGGTCACGGCGACCGGGCGACCCAGCGCCTCCTCCGAGATCAGGCGAAGCATCCGGCGACGAACGCCCGGCAACTGGCGGACCAGCGCCGGCCCGTCGAGGCCCTTGTCGGGCCGGTAACCGGCCTCTTCCAGCGCTTTGCCGGCCAGTCCGGTGAGAACTTCCTCGTCCTCCTCCAGTTCAGCCCGGGTACGGGTGATGTTGAGCTCGGCCCCGGAGTTGATCTCCTCCATCTCGGCGATCAGCCGCTTCCGGATCCGGTTGCGGGCGAAAGACTCGTTCTGGTTGGTCGCATCCTCGGCGTAGTCCGAGACTGCCTCCATCATCCGGCGGATCAACGAACGATCGAGGGCCAGCAGGGGCCGGATCACGCTTCCCGACCGGGGCGGCATGGCCAGCAGCGGGCGGACGCCTGGCGAAGAGGCCAGACGGTAGATGAAGGTCTCGGCCTGGTCACTCCGGTTATGGCCGACGGCGATCCAGTCGAGACCACGTTCCTCGCGGATCCTCTCTGCCTCGGCAAAGCGGATCGAGCGGGCCCAGGCCTGGACGTTCCCCTCCGGCCGGCCGGCCCGATGGACGACGAGTTCCACACCGAGCTCGCGGCAGATGCCCTCTACCAGCTCCTGGTCCGCATCCGCATCTCTCCGCAGCCCGTAGTTCACGTGAAGCGCGACCAGGGCGTCACCACCGAGCAGATATTGGAGACCGAACAACAGTGCAACCGAGTCGGCGCCCCCGGAAACCAGAACCAGAACACGGTCTTCCGACTTGACCAGGCCCGAATCCTCGATCGCCCTGACGATCACGCTCAGGGGCTTGCCTGGGAAGGAGGGCTGCGGAGATCCCCGCTCAGGTCCGGGCACGGACGAGGAACAACGGGGTCGGGGCCGGGAAACCCTTCAGGTCGACCTCCCCGATCGGGTCGGTCTCCAGGTCCGGGTGGTCTGCGAACGAAGACGCGACGGCATCCGTGATCAACACCTCTCCGCCCAATGCCCGGTTGACCACGCGATGGGCAAGGTTGACCTGGCTTCCGAAGTAGTCGCCGTCACGGAAGACGACCGCTCCGTGGTGGATTCCGGCGCGGGGCTTCGGTCGATCGGTGAACAGCGCGAGGAATCCGACCGCCCACTCGGTGAGTGAAACCGGATCGGGTGACACGACCATCACCTCGTCTCCGATGGTCTTGACGATGCTGGCGTCTGCCGGCAGCGTCGCTTCAACCGTCTCGGTGAACTGTTCGATCACCGAGAACGCAGTCGAGTCGCCCTCCTGCTCGGTGAACTTCGTGAATCCGGTCAGGTCGATGAAGCAGAGCGTGGTCCGGACGTGATCGAGGTTCGTGTCCCCGCCGAACTCGGATTCCATGTGGCCGACCACGTCCTGCTCCAGGAAGTAGCTGACGTAACGGTCGTGCAGGTAGGAGAACAGCGGCACCGCAGTCGGCGAGGTGCGACGGGCCAGGTCGCCGAGCTCCTCGGCCATTTCGATCTCGCTGAGTCCGTCGCGGATCATCGGCTCGTGTACGAAGAGGTGAAAGAGCCGGACCTCGGCGTCGGCAATCCGCCGGACAGCCTGGGCGTATACGCGGGTCAATTGAAGCAGTGCTTCGACCGGCAGGCCGGCCTCCGCCACGTCGCCGACCAGCTTGAACGCCTCGACGTCCCTGACCGAGAGGGTTGGTTCCCTTTCGACAGGAGTGCCGAGGACGGTCATGATCCTGGCGATGACCTCGACCGGCAATCCGATCTCCTCCGAGACCTCCTCCAGCGTGAAGCGTTCGCTGGCGTCCATGAAGATGTCTTCCGCGACCCCGAAGGAGAGCTTGCCCTCCTTGCCGGCCTCCTTGAGTTCATCCAGCGAGTGACCTCTCTCGCGCATCCGGGCGACGATCCGGGCCTGCGCGGCTGCGGCCGCGGTCCAGCGGCCCTTGCGGACGGGAATGACCTTCTCGTCGGCCCAGCGGGTCAGCGTCGCCGGGGAAACACCCGCCCGGCGAGCCGCCTCATTAAGGCTGATGCGTTCTTCACCGGGCATATTGCGCATGGTATTGGCCTCATCGAACCTAGACCGGAGTCCGTTCATCCATTCATTGGTTCTCTGATCGGACGGGTTGTCATTGGAGGCGGGGCGAAGCTCGCCGACCTGCAGTTCCTGTTCTGTGATCGGACGGGTTGTTCAGGGAGGGCGGGTCGACCCCGCCCGACTTCTTGTGGCTAAGCCGGGCGGCCCCCGAACTCCCAGGCAACTTCCGTCTCGAGGATGCTGCGCACGTCGGTGTAGTTATCGCTCAGACCCAGGGCCCACATCATCTTGACCAGGGCGACCTCGGGGATCACCGGCAGCAGGACGGCCCCGGCGTCTTCGAGCTGAAACTTCGACTCGTAGTGGTTTCTCATCCCGACCGGGCGGGCGTTCATGGTCAGGGCGAGGACGATGTCGTGTTCCGCGCAGCGCCGGGCAAACTCGGGCACCGAAGCCTCGGCCGGCTCGGTCGGGGCCGTCAGGGCCGGGTAGAGGGTGAGGCACGCACCGCGGTATCCGCCGCGGACCATCATCTCGAACATCAGGTCGAGGTTTATCCCGGGATGGAGGTCGATCCGGAGTGCCCGGTCATCGGCTGCGATCCGGAATGGAGCCGCGGCGATGTCGGGGATCAGGTCCTTGATCGATTCCGGTTCCCGGGTCTTGAGAACCCAGGAGAACGAGCCCCAGTCGACCTCCGCCGCATGAACCCGGCCGGCGGAAACGAAGGCGGGACCGGAGCCGCGGGCCTTGCGTACCGAAACCCCGTCGTGAACCCGGCTCTTCGCGTTTGGTCGCCCCGCGAATGAGAGAAAGACCCCCGGGGTGAGGTGCTGTAGTGCGATCAGCGCGTCGGCGATGTTCTTGTCGGCGTCCGATTCAGGCTCGTTGGGAGGCCGGTTGGAGCCGGTCAGGACGACGGGAATCTGGATCCCGGCGAGCATGAAGGCGAGCGCGGTCGAGGTGAACGACATGGTGTCGGTTCCGTGAAGCACCAGGACGCCGTCCACGCCCTCGGATTCGATCAGGTCCTCGATCTCGCGACCCATCCGGGTCCAGTGTTCGGGGGTCATGTTCTCCGACAGCATGTTCAGCGGCTGCCGGAGCACGGTCGTGATGCCGGATTCCTCGAGGACACCACGAACGTTTGCCCCGGAGAAGACGTCGAGTTGGTCCTCCGACCCGCTCAGGGTGACCAGCCGCTCCCGGCCTCCCATCGCCTCCGAGCGGGAGCCGACGGTGCCACCTGTTACCAGGACTCCGATTCTGCGCCGGTCGGCCACCGGTTCAGAGTAGCTGGCCAGCACCGGGGCCGAGTCGATTGGAGTCGTGGCAGTCATGCGTCAATGCGACGGAAAAGGGCGGCGACGCAACCGCGTAGCCGCCCTTACGTGTAAGCCCATCGCAACAAGTCGAGATGGAGCTGTGTTACATAGTCTACTCGCACGCCGGTACTGATCCAGATAGATTACTAGACCG